>NZ_JACJTU010000001.1 GCF_014698835.1 Nostoc paludosum FACHB-159
AAAAACAACATCGACTGGCTGGTTCGGGGGCTTATACCCGTCGTCCGATTAAACGCATTAAGACTCTTCTTGAGCATTGGCTATGACCATGCCACTTGACCCACTAGTATGAATAACTGGCTGGTAATCAATCCGTAAGCATCGCTGCCATAACGCTACCCATTTGGCATGAGATAAATAACCATGACTGAAATACGAAGGCGACACCATTGCCAAAATATGTAAATGCGGATGTGCCGATATTCCATTTTTACCTTTAGTTACTTCTGTAGACTTCACCCAACCTTTTGCAGGCCATACTTTTAATTCAGTTAATCGCTTAAAAGCTTTATTTATCGAATCTAAGTTTTCCCTAAGTTCCTGAATTTGGCAATTCTTTACAGTCAAGGTGACAAACAGCCAACGGTACTTGGGGTAGTCAGTAACAACCTGTGGGAGAATTTTGTAAGCCCTTGCTTTCCACATGAGCGATCGCCGCCACTGACAAACTGGACAGTGACGAACTCTACAAAATCGGGCATCTGATAGTTTTAAGTTGAGAATACCTTCCAATTCCTCTGGCATTAATTGAAACTCCAGCAACTCGGAACATATTCTCACTCGGCGAGCGTACTGCTGAAAGCAATGTTCATCTGCTTTGGCGTAATATTGGAAGACTTTATCAGCATTGGCTCGGTGCTTGTCCCAAGTTTTACCTACAGGCGCAACATTAGTTAAGCTAAGTACATTTTGACTAGGTTGCGACTTATCTTGAGAGGATATATTAAAAGTTATAAACTTACTGTCTGAGGCTTTGGCGGACACAAAATCACCGAGTCAGTTTGGTATTAACGTCCCAAATTAACCCTAACTATACAGTAAAGCCTCAGTAAAAATATTTAGTTAGCTCAGCTTTCACCCTCAGGTTTGGAGCCATTACGACGAATCTAGGTAAAACTTTTAGGCTCTAGAATTAAATCTACAGCCGCGCTTAAGTCTTTAACGATTAAGTCGGGATGGTAAAGTTCTAATTGAGTGCGATCGCGGATACCACATTCCACAGCGATCGCTTTAACACCGTGATTTTTCGCTGCCGTGATGTCGGCTTCTGTATCTCCTACCATCCAAGTATCGGCGGCGAGAGGTAGTTCTTCTAATGCCCTTTTCATCAACAAGGGTTTATCTTCGATGTCACGAGTTTTAACGTAGTCGTTACTCAGGCAATAACAACGATTTTCGGGGAAAAATCCGGCTAAATCGTACTTTTGGAAGGCATAATCTAGTTCCCTGACTCGGCGCATGGTCATAACAGCTAAATCAACTCCGGCTTCTTGAATCTTTAACAGTGCATCAACAGCGCCCGGTGCAAGGGTGTCATACTCGAAGTAAGGTTGTGTATGTACTGTTTGTCGCCGTAACTGAGCGAATTCTTGTGCTTGGGCTTCATCTAAGCCAGAATTTAAGGCGATTTGTTTTTCGGGAACGCGCTTGCGCTTGAACTCCCAAAATTCTGCTTTGGGAAGTTCTTTTACTGGTTGGTCTGGGCGACGGGTTTTTTCTAGGCAAAATTGATAAACTCGGTAGTAGCGTTCGGAAACATCAATAATTGGGCCGTCGAAGTCAGTAATTAGTCTTAGCATCGCTGGAAAATGTTAAATTTTATTAAAATTATCGCAGTTGTGTGGGTATTTTGCGATCGCTAATCTGCACTGTTGAATTTAACTAAGTATTTTTTGTAAAGACTTTTTCAGAAAGTATCGACGATGACCTGGAGGAAAATCTTCCAACTCTCCAAACACTTCATAACCCAAGTGCTGATAAAATCCAGTGTTGTCCTTACACCCCTGATGCTTCCTTGTTTTTAGCAGCGATTTTTAAGCATCTTTAACTATAGTGACAGTTTGAAAAAATACAACTAAGATGTAAGCGGTCATATCTTCGGCTGTATCAGCTAACTGGTATTGACTAAATACATAGATATAACGAATGAGTAGTTGGCTAGCAGCTGTCAAAGTTGAAGACTGTTTTGGGATCTTCACACAGTAGCAGGGTTAACTTAAAAAATTTTGCAACATATTTAAGCATGGTATACCTAGCGGGCATACCTTGGAGTGGTTGCCGTTCGCGGTGGCGTCTCTAAAGGAGAGGGCGATCGCTAGGAACTTTGCAGTGCAAATTTATCTTTTGTAGCTGTGTAGAAGTTTGAGTAGTTGCTAAGCGTGAATGTGCAAAACGGGAAAGTAAATTAAGATTTTATGTCTACAGTTAGTCGGAGACAACTTTTAGTCTTTTTTGCTGGTAGTGCTGGTGCTGCTGTATTAGGGGACGCTATTTTAGATGGTGTTTCTAGTCAGACGATAGCGCAAACTACACTAACTTTTACTCCAGTGCGTCTACCCCATCCTTTACCAATTTATCAACAAGTAAAGAGTTTTTTACCAATAGGAATTGGTCAGGGGCAGATAATGAATGCTTCAGGTGATATTAAATTAACTAGCTACAACGTCATTGATGATGTTGTCGTACCACCAGAATATGAACGTTATGTAATTGTACGTTGGGGGGATAAAATATTTCCTAATTCTGATGAATATGTCGGCTATAACTGCGACTACACAAGTTTTATACCCATTGGTAGAACTGCCGACGAAGGTTATTTGTGGGTAAACCATGAATATGTTAGTTTTCCCTTTTCTGGTTTAGTTCCAGAAACTCCCAGCGATGTGCAAGGGCTGGCAACTGCATTTGCTTCAGTGATTGGGCGGTCTTTACCTACTAATAGAAATCTAGAATTAGATGGAGAATTTCTATATAACTTAGGTGGTTCAATTATTCGCATTTCTCGGCGTAATATTGCCAGACGTTTTATAGTTGTTCCCGACGCAAAAAATCGTCGTCTTCATGGACTTTCTGGGTTAGGAATTAATAGTCAAAGAAATGATGGATATCAAAGTATCACTTTTTGGGGAAGCCTCAGCTATCAAATAGGCGACCAAAATTATTTAATTGGTACTGGCCCAGCAGCTACAGAAGTATTTAATATCAGTTCTGATGGACTGGGTAACAAAATTATTGGTACTGCTTATAACTGTTCTGGTGGTACAACCCCTTGGGGAACAATTCTCTCTGCTGAAGAAAACTTTCAAGGCGGTGGTGCGTTTTTCGTTGGTGTGACGGAAGCAGTTAGACCTGATGGTACACAGACTGGTTACACCAGTGGCACTACTGGCGCAACCTTCGGCTTAGTTGGGGAAAAATACGGTTGGATGGTAGAAATTGACCCCGCAGACACAGTTTTCCGCCCCAGAAAACACACTTGGTTAGGCCGCTACCGCCATGAAAACATCGCCTTGCGGGTAGAAGCAGGCAAGAAATTAGTGGCTTACTTGGGTGATGACAGACGTGGCGGCCACACCTGGAAGTTTGTCAGCAGTGGGACTGTCAGCACTATCAGCAGCAAATCTAACAGTAGCTTGTTTGAAAGTGGTACTTTATACGTTGCCAAATATAATCCAGATGGCACAGGGCAATGGATACCATTACTCTTAAGTACTCCTACTAATCCCGTTTCTCCGACTACACTTTCTTCTGTAGAGTTTGCGGCTTTAGGTTCAGCCCAAAGAGACGGCCTTTTACCCTTACCTAGACGTAATGGTATAGCTGGGCAAACTCAAGATGGTGGCGCGTTCGGTTGTACGCGCAGCAACCAAGCTACAGCACTTCCAGGTTATCAAAATAAGACATTAAGCAACTTCTACACCTCCCAAGGAGCAATCCTTTGTGATGCTTTCCTGGCGGCTAACCTCGTTGGGGGAACTCCTACTGCCCGTCCTGAAGACATCGAAGTTCATCCCACTACCAAAGAAGTATTTATCGCCTATACTGACGGCGCACCCGGTGGTGATGGTTATCCTGACTCTCGTATTTTCCAGGTTGCCAAATTAAGTGGGGCTGTGAACGCCACCCAACAATCAGGGGGAATCTACAAAATTATTGAAAATAGTGCTGATGGTACGGGTACAACCTTCACATGGCAAAAATTAGCCCAAGGTGGGGAAGCTGGTTCAATCAGTGGTGCTGGTTTTGCTAGCGTCGATAACTTGACGTTTGACAATCAAGGTAATGTCTGGGGTGTAACGGATATGTCCACGGACACTCACAATGGTTTTAGCACTGGTGCTGCGGGTACACAGACTACTATCAATCACAGTCTTATTGGCAATGTTTCCACCTTTACTGGTGTTTTTGGGAATAACTGGTTATTCTATATTCCCACCAGTGGAGTTGATGCGGGAAAAGTTATACCTTTTGCTTACGGCCCGGTGCGTTGTGAAATCACAGGCCCTACTTTTGTTGGTGATACTTTAATTGTTTCTGTGCAACATCCAGGTGAAAATTGTCCGATTAATGATGGCACAGTATTGAGTCGCAGTATTGAATTACTGGATTTGGATGGTACTACGTTCAATCAGACTCGTAGTGTGCAGCGTGGTAGTAGCTGGCCTAGTAATATTCCAGTTGCTGATGGTGGAAAAGGAGAATCTACGGGTATTCCTCGTCCTTGTGTAATTGGTATTCGCCGCAAAAATTCTACTAGCAGGTTTATCTAATTTTTGGAGAACAGGAGACGTTGCACTGCAACGTCTCTACATTGATTTGGATTTTATATATCAGGTCTACCAATGAATAATTTGAAATATTTGGGTTGCGTTACTTTGTTTGGAGTTTTGGCTTGTGCGTCAACAGCGATTGCTCAAACAATACCAGAACCAGAACCGATATTTTCACCCCGCTTTGGAGTACGCTACACCACTGAGGGAGCAGGATATGAATCATTTAGCAGTTTTGAGGGTTTTTTGCCTGTTTTACAAACTCCTGGCAATAGTTTGACTTTCTTACAAGGGAAGGTTTTATTAGATAATGACTCTAATTTAGCTAGCAATATATTGTTCGGACATCGATTTTTTAGCCAAAAAGATAATCGCATTATTGGTGGCTATATTTCTTATTCTAATCGCGATACAGGTAGGAGTAATTTCGATCAATTAGGGCTAGGTTTTGAAACTTTAGGTAGTTGGGATTTTCGTTTTAATGCTTATCTTCCTTTGAATTCTTCAGAAAAGCAATTTGACCAAAGGAATCTGCCATTCTTTCAAGGTAATTCATTAATGATAGAGCGATCGCGCTTTTTAGAAGTGGCGATGTCTGGCGTAGATGCAGAAGTTGGTACGCGTTTAGCAAGGATTGGTAGTGGCGACTTGCGGGGTTATGCGGGTGTGTACTACTACTCTGGCGGTCAATCAAGGGAAGCTTTTGGCTGGAAAACGAGAATCGAAGCTCGTCCTAATGATTATTTGGGTTTGAGTCTTTCTCTACAAAATGATGACCTATTTGATACTAGGCTAGTTTTTAGTATTGGTGCAAATTTCCCTGGTAGTGGCGCTAGGAGAAGCAAGCCGAAGAAAGATAGTGCTTTAGCACGGATGGCAACAACAGTAGAGAACCAAGCTACTATTTTAGTTGCTGTTGAAAACAGAACTGATAGTTTTGCTGCAATGATTGAATCAAACAATCAAGGTTCTACAAGTAATACTAATACTCCTACTAATAATCCTAATACTCCTACAAATAATCCTCAAACTCCTACTAATAATAATAGCGATCGCTCTATCATTATCCACGTAGCACCCGGTGGTACCGGTAATGGTACTTTTGAAGCTCCTTTTGGCACAATTGCTGACGCTTTGGCGGTAGCGAAAGCAGACAATGTTATTTATGTTCGTTCTAATCCAACCACTGTTTTTCCACCATTTGCTATTCCCGATGGCGTTCGAGTGTTCTCTAGTGGCCCTCTACAAATAGTTGATGTCAAAAATTTGGGAGTCGTCACCCTACCTTTATCCGGTAGTGGGATACATCCAACAATTACTGGCGCAGTTCCTACTGGGAATGGATTAATTACACTGGGGAATAATACTGTTATTTCTGGATTTAATATTCAAATTCCTGGGACTGATGACGCCAGAGGTGTTAAGGGAACTAATATTAGCAATGTCAGAATTTTAGATAATAAAATCACCAATGCTTTTAGCGAAGGTATTTATTTAGAAAATGTTACAGGTACACTAGAAATTGCCAGAAATACTATTACTGATACCCGCAGTCCTGTAATTGACACTAGTTTAGAAAGTGGGATTTTTGTTTGGAATTACCAAGGGATTACAGATTTAACAATTACCGATAACCGCATCATCACCAACTTTGATGTTGATAGTAATTACAGAGTAGATGGTATTGAAGTTAATCTCTGTCGTGATGTTGATGCAGCGTTTGTAAATAAAACTTGTAGTAGCAACGCTAGCATTACAGCTAATATCCTCAATAACCAGATTATTTACAATGGTCAAGTTAATGGTGGTTCTGGTGCAGATGGTATCGATTTGAATTTAGGTAACTTAGGTCAAGGCACGTTTGTAATTAGTGGTAACACCTTGACTAACATTGTCGATGAAGGGATTTCAATTAATGCCGTTGCCAATTCTCAAGGTAATTTTACTATTGCCAATAACATTATTACTAATGTTGGTGATAGTAGTATTGAGGTTGATTTGCTCAAGCCAGAAGCTGCAACTCCGGCTGTCAATTTGTTTAATAATAGTATTACTAGTTTCACGATTACAGGTAATACTTTAGATACGTCTGGGAATGATGGTATTGACTTTGAAGTGGCAGATAAAGCAGATGTAACTGTGACTATTGCTAATAATATTATCCAAAATATTGGCAGTGGTGATAGTGGCGATCGCGCTATTCAATTACAAGCAACAGATAATGCGATCGTTCGTCCTACAATTAATAGTAATACTATCAACAATATTTCGGGAGATGGTATCCAGCTAGCTCAAGTTGTTTCTCCTTCAGTTACTACGAACAATATTAGTAATACTGGCGATCAAGGTATTGTAATAGAAACTGCTAGCGGTACTACAAATGTTAGTAATAATACCTTAACTGATGCCAATCAAGAAAGCATTAAGTTATCAGAAATCACAGGCATCGCAACTATTAATCAGAACAACATTAATGGTAGCAACAATAATACTGGTATTGACTTTACAAATACCGCAGGTGATGTCAATTTAACAATTGCCAATAACCAGTTGACGGAAAACTTTAATGATGTTCGCGTCAGTTTAGCTGGCACAACTGGAAAACTACAAATTAATGACAACACCATCACGAATAATGGTACTGCTTTGGATATTCAATTAGGAGAAAATACCAGTTTAAGCAGTGTAGATATTAAAAATAATCAAATCACAGGAGTAGATATAAGTACCGCATCAAATGGTATTAGTTTCCAAGCATTTGAAAACGCGGCTGTGGCAAATATCACCATTTCTGATAATACTATCAATACCATAAGTAATGGTGATGGCATCAACTTACAACTTAATGGTACTAGCACTGCCACATTCACAATTTCTAGTAACACAATCAGCAATATCCAAGATACTGATTTAGGAGACTTGAACTTTACTGATGGCATTAATATAGAATTGTTTGACGATGCTAAGGCTAATGTCATCCTCTCCAATAACAATATTTCCCAAATCCCAATAGGTAACGGCATTTATATGCAGTTCGCTGGTGGTGATAATGCTCAAGAAATTGTTATTATTGACAATATCATTGCCCAAATCACCACAGAAGGTAATGGTATTGACCTGCAATTCTTGAATAATTTTGATGCTTCTAATATCAATACCACAGTGAATATTGCCACAAATAATATCTCTGATATTCAAGGAACTGGTATTAATATCTTCAACGAAACTTCAGACAATATAGTTAACTTCATAGCTGATACTAACACCATTACCAATACTTCTGGAGATGGTATAAAACTACAACAGGTAACCAATCCTCAAGTTATCAATAACAACATTACTAATGCAGGCGGACAAGGTATTCAGATAGAAACTGCAACCATTACTACTAACGTCAATAACAATACAATTACAGATGCTCAACAAGAAAGTATTAGCTTATCTAACGTTACAGGTACAGTTAGTGTTAACCAAAATACTATTGACGGCATTAATAGTAACAATGGTATTGTTATCAGCAATACTACAGGTGCAACAGCTTTAACAGTAAATAGTAATAATTTGGCAGAAAACTTTAACGATATACGTGTAAGTTTAGCAGGTACGGCTTCGGGAACCTTAGAAATTAACAGCAACACTATCACTAATAATGGTACTGCTGTAGATGTACAATTGTCAGGTAGCACTAATTTGAGCAGTGTAGCTATCAACGCTAATCAAATCAATGGAGTTAATGCAGATATCACATCTAATGCGATCAACTTAGAAGCGTTTAACAATGTTCTTGCCGATAATGTTACTGTCTCAGGCAATACTATCAACACCATAACCAATGGAGATGGAATTAATCTTCAACTTAATGAAAATAGTAGTGCTATACTTACAATTTCTAATAACAAAATTAGCGATATTAGAGATACTATTACTGGAGATCTTAATTTTACTGATGGTATCAATATAGAGTTTTTTGATAATAGCAATTCTACAGTCAATGTTACTAGTAATAACATCTCTGACATAGCTGGACGCGGTATTAGTGCAGGTAACTTCAGCAATACAACTACTTTGGATGTGCAGATTACAGACAATCAAATCTCAAATACCACTGCTGAAGGTATTGGTTTAGATGATTTGCAAGGCAATTTAAAGGTAGTAAATAACACTATTCAAAACACCCAAGCTGTAGGAATTAAATTGAGTGGTGGACAGATAGCAAAAATTACTGATAATGCTATCACCAATGCAGGTACTCAAGGTATACAGGTAGAAAATTCTAACGGTACTATTAATATAGATAGCAATACAATTACTGATGCCAATCAAGAAAGTATTGCCTTATCTGAAGTAACAGGTACAGTTACCATTAACCAAAATATTATTAACGGTCTTAACAACAGTTTTGGTATTTTTACCCAAAATTCTACAGGGAATGTCGATTTAACAATTGGTGAGAATACTTTATCAGAAAACTCGAATGATATTAGCGTTAGATTGTCTGGTACGGCATCCGGTACAGCACAGATTAATAATAATACCATTTCTAATATTGGTAGCGGTGTGGATGTTCAATTAACAGACAGTGCTAATTTGAGCAGTATAACTATTAATAACAATGAAATCACTGGAGTAGACACAAGTACAGCCTCAAATGGTATTAGCTTCCAAGCTGCTGATGATGTTGTTGCTAACAATATTACTGTTTCTGGGAATACTATTAACACCATAACCAATAATAATGGAATTAATTTTCAAGTCAGGAATAATTCTCAGACCATCTTTACAATATCTGGGAACACAATTACCAATGTGCGAGATTTTAACCCAGGAGACTCGATATTGACTGATGCTATTAACCTAGAATTTTTTGATGATAATGTTAGTAGCAGTGCTACCATCTCCAACAATGTTCTTTCGGTAATTGATGGAAACGGTATCCATGCAACTAATAATGGCAACGATAGCACTAATTCAGTAGAGGTAACAATTACAGGAAATCAATTTAGTGACATAGACAATTTTAATATTAATCTTGATAATATTTCAGATTTTCAAATATGACCATAGCAGAGTAACACATCCTTGGGTGAAGACGCGATGAATCGCGTCTCTACAAAATGGTGTATTTGTCGCATTCTTTTTTTTAATTGGTATAACTTGCATAATTAGGGCGGGCAAGATGTCCACCCCACAAGAGTTATGTTTAATTCGGTTATGCAAATTAAATATTTTTCAGCTTATCAGTAGTTATTGCAAAGTACCGCGTTTGATTTGTTCGCTTTCAATGGCTTCAAATAAAGCGCGAAAGTTTCCTTCGCCGAAACCTTGAGCTTGGAAACGGCGCTCAATAAATTCAAAGAAAAATGTCGGCTGTTCAAATATTGGCTGGGTAAAAATTTGTAGTAATAAGGGCGCGGGATTTCCTTCCTCTAAAGAAGTATATTCTTGCCAGTCTACGAGAATTTCTTGTTGAGCGATCGCCTCAATTTCTAAATCTGATAATGTAAATCCTGGACGCTTTTTTAGCTGGGTGTAATAGCTTTGAGGAACTGAAAGTAAGGATAAACCACTAGCACGAAATTTAGCGATCGCACTCACAATATTTGTTGTCCGCAAAGCAATATGTTGAATACCCGGCCCCCGATTAACATCTAAAAATTCCTGTATTTGGGAATTCCTGGTAGCTGGCTCATTAATTGGCAATTGTACATTGCCGTTACGCGAAACCATTACTTGACTATGTAAAGCAGACCGATCGGTTTTAATTTTAAATACCTGTTGGGGTTGAAAATCGAGGATGTTTTCGTACCATGCAACAGCACGTTCTAAATCGCCAATTTCTACGTTGAGTACGATGTGGTCTATGGCAGTAATTAAAGAGGACGCGGGGACGCGAGGACGCGGGGACACGGTGACAGAATTCTCCGCGTCCCCGCGTCTCCCACTCTCCGCGTCTTTTTTTACTTCTCTTTCTATCAGCGTATGAGTTAGTCCACCCCAAGCGGCAATTTTGCTCCACTTAAGGGATGTTCCGCCTACATTTTGTTCGAGTATGGGTTGTAGAACTGTAGCACCGTGCATTTTAGCATGGGCGATCGCTGCTTCTACGTCTTCCACAGCAAAGGCAACATCAGCTACACCAGGAGGATATTGACGCAGAAATTCAGCCACCGGACTTGTGGGTAACAGTGGTGAAGATAGCAAAAAGCAGACGCTACCACTTTTGACTACTTCTGTGCAAGTATGAAATGAACTAGTGCGGGCTACTGTTTGAAAACCAAGATGGTGTACAAACCAATCCCGCCACGTTTTGGCGTTTTCTACATAGAAATGAACGCTATCAATTTTCATAGTTACCGAAAATCCAGCATAAGAGCTTATATATTTCTAAATTTTGCTTTTTTTGCTAAATTTTCACGTCTTTCCCAAGCAAGAATTATGTAGGCGAACTACAACGTCCCCAGACCTAAAAAAACAGATGGCTATCAGGTTGAATGTTAATTTCCATTGGTACAGCTTGCGGTTCGGCAGAAAGAGCAAAGAAAATCGCATTGGCCGCAGTTTCAGCACTGAGCATTTTTTTCCGGTCTACTTTTAAGCTGACGTTATCCCAAAAAGGAGAATCTACCCCACCAAAGTAGAATAGCGTGAACTTGATACCAAAGCGCTTAAGTTCCTCTGCCATGCACTTGCTGAAACCCACAACACCAAACTTAGAAGCAGAATAAGCCGCAGCCATCCCCATCGAATGCTTGCCAAGAATTCCCACCACGTTACAGATGTGACCAGACTTGCGTTTTTGCATCTCTTGGGCAGCTGCCTGAGTAGTGTAAAAGCTGCCTTTTAAGTTGATATCTAACATCTTGTCTAAATCAGCGGGTTCTAAGCTATTGTAAGGCTTGAGTATACCAGCACCAGCAGCATTCACCAAAATATCGATTTGACCAAACTCAGCAACAGTTTTTTCGATCAATGTGTTTACCTGTTGAGGATCGGTGATATCGGTGGGAACGGTCAAAACTTTTCCTGGTAAATCAGCAGCCAGTGTGGTTAAACGCACCGCATCTCTGGCAGCCAATACAAGCTTCACTCCGGTAGGCGCAAGTTTACGTGTTAAGGCTGAACCAATACCGCCGGTAGCACCGACAATAACAACGACTTTATCCTGCATTTTTATATTTACATTTCTTTACATCTTTTTACATAATACTGAATTATGGACTCAAGTTATAGCTATAGGAGTTACCAGGCAGGTTAGGACATAAAGCTATGGTCAAACCCCGACAGCAAAGGACTTTTAAGCCTGTTGCCTGTTGCATGTTCTCTGTTCGCTGCTATAAATGTTCAGAAAATATCTACTCCAGCGATCGCGGCATTACCTCATATTCATTGCCGCTTGGTTTTAATATAAATGTGGGAGATGATTCTAAATATTTGGTCAAACTAGAACCTAACTTTAATTTTTTGACAATTGAAGTAGGAGATTCTCCAGTTATTTTCTGTATCTCTGTACCTAGTTTAGATACAGATAATTTAGTTTTAGGAGAATTGATTTGAAAATCTCGAATTATTTTTAATAAAAATTTATCTAAAGTTTCGCGATCGCCAATTTGAATAAAATTTTCTTGTTCTTCCTGTTTAACATTAATCGATTGTGCAGATAACTCATCTGTAGAATTAATTACTTCTTCAATTTCTGGTCTATTTTGATGAATGTTGGTATTGAGGTTGCGCCTTTCTTCAAATAAAGTGGCAATAGTCGCTAAGGTTTGTAATCTAGTATTAATTGAGTTTTGTTCATTTTTAATTAAATCTTGGATTTCTTCAACTACTTGTTCTAAGGATGGAATTTCTCTGGCCATTGTTATGGAATAATGAGTTAAGTTGCCAGTATTTCTGTTTTCTACATGCAAAGTTTGTCCTTGTCTACGCACCCAATAGACAATCAATCCTTGATTTTGGAGTTCGTTGCAGAGGTGGATTAAAATTCCATCGCCAGAACAGACTAAAATTTCTTTAACTGTTGGATAAGACCGTAATACAGAAGCACCAAATCCAATCATTTTGGCATCAGCACTATCCTTGCCTCCAGGTACATGAATAAGTTGATAGCCACGCTTATAAAGTTCAATATCCTGCTTGCCAATACTGGGATTTCTCCAGTTAGCAAATGCCAATTTAACTTGCAGAGGATATTCACATATACTCGCTAAAAATAATTCACAATTAATATCTAATTTTAAATTTTCTGCATCTAAAAGTAAAAGAGAAGTTTTTGCTTCTAAGTGATGTTTAATTTTATGTTTTTGCTGAAATCTTTGAATAAATTGGTTTAAAGTATCAGATTCTAGCGAATCAGGGGATAATAAAATTCTTCGTAGTTCTTCAGCTAAGATAGAACTAAAAGAGCTAAGACTGGTTTCAGTAAATTTTTCTAGTGGTAGTTTCTCTGCTAAAGCAATTTCTGAAGCTTCAGCCATAGTTTGTTTACTGTGGCCGTTGCTGTTGGCAATTAAGTCAGTTTCCAGCAAAGGAGGTGTCGGCTCAAGGAATTGTTTACCACAGATTTTGCACAGGTAATTCTGCTTGCCATTCCGACGACCATTTTTACGATATGAAGTAGACTCGCACCGGGGACATTTCATTTTCTGTTCAGGTGGTCTAAAGCAGATACTCTTCTTAAGTTTATAGTATAAAAAATTGTGTCAACTTAGATTAGCATTGCCCAACACAAGAAAAACTCAAAGCTCGTAGAAATTAAATTACACTAATCTGTTTTGATTTTTCAACTTATTTGCGTAGCTAGGGAGTAGAGAATCAGACTTTTCGTGTTGTACTGAGTGATATAATTCCTACTCACAGTCTTCTCAAAAGCCAAAATTTAAGCAAGATTTTAACCGACGCGGGCAAAAATGTAATCGCGGGTACGAGAATCAAGGGGATTAGTAAAAATTTTATTTGTAGTACCAAATTCAACCATTTGAGTAATGCGATTTTCATTACTGTGAAAGAAAGCCGTAAAATCAGATAGGCGAGTAACTTGCTGCAAGTTATGGGTAACAATCACAATTGTCAACTCTGAACGCAAGTTATGAATCAGATTTTCAATTTGCATACTACCAATAGGATCGAGACCCGAACAAGGTTCATCCATCAGTAAAACTTTTGGTTTAACTGCTAAAGCACGGGCAATACATAGTCTTTGTTGTTGTCCCCCAGAAAGTTCTAAAGCAGATTTGTGCAGCTTATTTTTTAGTTCATCCCAAAGTTCGGCAGCTTTAATGGCAGATTCGACAATTGCATCTAATTCTACTTTCGGATGCCATCCAACTAATTTCACACCATAGGCAACATTATCATAAACGCTCATGGGGAAAAGATTTGGCTTGGGAAAAACCATACTAATTTGGCGACGTAATCTACTCAAATTGACACGGCGCTCATAAATATTCTGTCCATAAAATTCTACTCTTCCTTCAACATTCACTTCTGCTTCTAATTCATTCATCCGATTTAACGATTTAAGAAAAGTAGACTTGCCACAACCACTAGAACCAATAATTGCCGTGATTTGGTTTTGGTAAATATCCATTGACACGCCTTCAACTATCTTTTGAGTCTCGTAATAGAAGCTGAAGTTTTTGACTCTGATGGCTGGAATTAGTTTACTCATATTCCCAAAACGTGTGAAACAATACTTGACTAAGTAAGGTATTACAAATCAGCAGTGCTGTTTCACTATGTTACTCCTAAAAGGAGAACTTCATGGAAAATACGTAAGTATACGGTAGATGTATAGCAAATATACCGTTAGTAAATGTTTATATTAAGTTATGTCGCAAAAATCATTGTTGAGAAAATTTAAAAGCAGATGAGAAAGTGAGGGATAAGAATTAATAACCAATGCCCCATGCCCCATGCCCTATACCCAATAACTTTTTACCCAAAACGTCCTGAAATGTAGTCGCGGGTGCGGGGGTCGAGTGGGTTGTTAAAGATTTGCTCTGTGGCGCCAAATTCAATCATTTGACCAATTCGACTTTCGTCGGTGCTGAAGAAAGCGGTAAAATCAGAGACGCGAGCAGCTTGCTGCATGTTGTGGGTAACGATCGCGATGGTTAACTGAGAACGCAAACTGTGGATTAGTTCCTCAACTTTCATGGTGGCGATGGGGTCAAGAGCCGAGCAAGGTTCATCCATCAACAGAACTTTTGGTTTAACTGCTAAAGCACGGGCAATACATAATCTCTGTTGTTGACCACCAGAAAGCCCTAAAGCTGATTTATCTAATTTATCTTTAACTTCATCCCATAAAGCAGCACTTTTGAGGGCAGACTCGACAATTTCATCTAGTTCTATTTTTGGATATCTACCTGCTATTCTCATTCCGTAGGCAACATTTTCATAAATGCTGATAGGAAAAGGATTCGGTTTTTGGAAAACCATACCAATTTGGCGGCGTAATCTATTGATGTTGACACGAGGAGCATAAATATTTTGGCCAAAAAATTCTACCTCACCTTCAACTTTTACAGGGCCTTCTAATTCACTAATCCGATTCAGAATTTTGATGAAGGTAGATTTGCCACAACCACTAGGGCCGATAAGTGCTGTTACTTGGTTTCGATAAATATCTATTGATATCTTTTCGATCGCTTTGAACGTGCCATAGTAAAAACTGATATTTTTTACTTTAATAGCTGGAATTAGTTTATTCATAAATTGCCCAGGTGGAAAATAAAAATTTATTAAAATAGAATTTTATCTATTTAATTTTTCTTTGGCTAATAACTACGCGAGAAATAATACTGACACATAAAATTAAGCCTAATAAAATTATCGAAGTAGTCCATACTAATTGATTTTTTTCCGGGTCTGGATCGTTGTAGAGGTTAAAAATTAATACTGGTAAGGAAGCTGTTGGACTTAACAAACCTTCTGACCAATCTAGACTAAATAAAGCAGTAAAAAGTAAAGGTGCTGTTTCACCAGCAGCACGAGCTACCGCTAATAAAACGCCTGTAGTAATTCCAGGAATTGCCGCAGTGACAACGATGCGAAAGGTAGTTTGAAAACGAGTTCCGCCTAAAGCAGCAGAGGCGAGACGTTGAGATGTGGGAATAAGTTTCAAGGATTCTTCTGTTGTTAATATAATCACTGGTAGCATAATCACAGCTAAGGCAAAACCACCTGCGATCGCACTAAATCCTTTAGTTGTTAAAACGATTATACCGTAAGCGAATATTCCTACAACAATTGAAGGTACGCCTGTAAGAATACTAGTGATAAAGCGAACGATATTAGCAATTGGATTTTCACCAAATTCTGCCAAAAAAATCCCTGTCATTACGCCTGTGGGAATGCTTAAAAAAGCACCAATGGCTACCATAGTTATGGTTCCTAAAATAGCATTACCAAACCCATTATCAATTACTGATTTAACAAAAACTTCTCCTTTAATTCCCGATATTCCCCGGATGAAAATTTCCCATAAAATTGATAATAAAGGAATGAGTACTATAATTGTGAAACCAAAGGCGATCGCATTCATTAAATAAGTAAATATGACTCGCTCTTTTGGTAGGGGGCTGCATAATTCTGCCGTGATAGATTCATCATTTTCAGCTTCGATGTAATCACTCATATTTTTACCAGTTTTTAATCAATAAATAAAACTCTTGCCCCATAGCAATTACCAATCACACATCACAACTAATTCATTCTGAATTCTTCAATTATTTTTTCTACCAAACCACCTGACTAATAATACAGCGCCAATATTTACAGCTAGAGTTAAGCCAAATAAAATTAATCCTAAATAGCTTAAAGCACCAATATGTAATCCTGGCTCGGCTTCAGCAAATTCATTCGCTAATACAGAGGGAATTGTATAAGCTGGATCGAGTAAAGAAGCACTAATTTGAGCAGAATTACCAATTACCATAGTGACAGCCATTGTTTCACCCAAAGCACGTCCTAAGGCGAGCATTGCTGCACTGACTATTCCCGAAAATCCAGATGGTAGCAAAACTCGAAAAATTGTTTCCCAACGAGTACCACCTAAAGCCATAGATGCGCTGCGTAATTCTTTGGGTATAGCTAGTAATACATCACGAGTAATTGCTGCCATTGTTGGCAAAATCATGATGGCTAGAATAATTCCAGCAGTCAACATATTTGTGCCCACAGGGTCTTGTGTATTAAATAGTGGTATCACTTTTAAAGTGCTACCCAGCCATTTTTCAAAAGGTTCTAAAACTGGAATAAAGCTAAAAATAGCCCATAAACCAATAATTACACTCGGAATTGCTGCGATTAATTCCACAACAAATGCTAAGGTTGTTCGCACCGATGTGGGTAAGAAATTTTCACTTGTTACTAAGGCGACTGCTATTCCCACTGGTACAGCTAATAAAATAGCGATCGCACTACTTACTAGAGTTCCATAAATATAAGGTAATGCACCAAAAATTCCATTACCTGTATCCCAATCTTGACCCCATAAAAACCCGACTCCAAACTGTTTAATTGCTGGTAGAGCTTCTTGGTAAATTACCCAACTCATTAAAAATAACACAGCAAAAGTAACCAGTGCAAAAAAGTATACTAGCCGCGTAAATCCTTGATCGAACCAGAAATTTTTACCGCTGATAGCTGTCAAATCGATATTTTCATCATCTAAATTCGATTGATATGATGAATTTTTGTCGGCTGGTTCTGATGAATTTGCCATGACAAATAAAATAGATTTTTGGATGTGAGTAGAGTGCAACAAGGCAATAGGCAATAGGCAATAGAAATAAGTCTATTTTTGTAGTTTTTTTCACATAATAGATTTATTTCAGCGAGATTGTACTAGGCTAAACCAAGCTATGTTGTCTTATGATGAATTTTAAAACTCTCTTTCAAACAGCATAGTCATAATAAAAAGCATTTCCAGGTAGAACCTGGAAACGAGATTTACTAACAAGATTCACGAGAGTCAGAAGTCATTATTTATCAAGAATATATTATGATGAGTAGATTCATCCATTAATTTTTATCTTGATTTTTTAACTATTCTGACTTCTGAATTCTTAAGAGAGATTAGCGATTAAGGTTTGACAGTGCTATTCACTGTCTGAAGTACGCGATTTGCCACATCAGATGGAATCTTGGTGTAGTTGAGGTCATCATTATACTGTTGACCATCTTTCAAAACCCAATTTACCCATTTCTTGATTGCATCAGATTTGCTAGCATTAGCATACTGTTTATAAACCATTATCCAAGTAAGACCAACAATGGGATAACCTTGTGCTGGATCTCCTACAAAAACGCGGTAGTTATCTGGAAATTTCACAGTAGCTAAAGCTGCGTTTGCAGATTGTAAAGAAGGAGCAACAAATTCTCCTGCCTTATTTTGGATCTGTGCTGATTTCAGGTTATTTTTGAGAGCGTAGGCATATTCAACATAACCAATAGAACCAGGAGTGCGAGCTACTAAAGCTGCAACACCAGGATTACCTTTACCTTTAAGGACATTTGGCAGAGTCCATTTTGGTGCAGTGTTAGCTCCTACTCTGCCTTTAAAATAACCATTGATTGAACTCAAATGGTTAGTAAAAATAAAAGTTGTACCGCTACCATCGGCGCGAACAACAAATTTAATTGGTTGATTTGGTAGATTTACACCAGGATTATCAGCTTTAATTTTCGCATCATTCCAATTAGTAATTTGGCCTGCAAAAATAGCTGGTAATGTAGCGCGAGACAATTTAAGATTATCAACGCCTGGAAGGTTATAAACCACAGAGACTGCACCACCCGCTGTGGGTACTAAGATTACACCGTTCTTGACTTTAGCGATTTCATCATCTTTCATAGCAGCATCACTACCACCAAAGTCAACGGTTCCAGCAGTGACTTGACGAATACCGCCACCACTACCAATTGCTTGGTAGTTAACTTTCAAGTCTGGATATTTCTTCTTAACTTCACGAGCATACCGTTCGTAAAGTGGAGCCGGAAAAGTTGCTCCTGCACCGTTGATGGTTTGAGCTTGTGCGATCGCACCAAACATTGGACTTAGTGCAATAGAAGTTGTCACCAATGAACTAGCAACTACACGATTCAAGATGGTGGCCGAAAAAATCATATTACCTCTGATTAAAGGAATATTTAACTGCTGTAATCACAACCTTAAATAAGGTACATTTCTTGTGGTTAAAATTAGTTTAACGTTAGATGAACATGAAGTTAATTTGCGTTTAAAATTTACTTTTAAACACTGTTTTAAATTATTAATATTTAATGGAATTGATTTATTAAAAATATTTTGATTTAAAAAATAAATATATTTTTAATAATTAAACTTGAATTAATAGCGGATTTTGAAAACTATCACTGCGGCAGAAACTAGAGAAAAATCTCAGTTTATTGATGTAACCTGCCTAAACCATTGCACGTAATAGTAATATTTTTGAAGTAATACCAATTCTTTATGAAGACGCATAAAACCCCACCGCCTACGGCACCTCCCCTTAACGTGGATTTCCCCAACGACCGAGAGAAGTTCGATTTTTCAACAATCAAATCGGCGTTAATCAGCCGACGGACTGCATCCATTTCAAACTCGAAAAACCCGCGGCGATCGCGCATCCCAAAGTTATTGATGAGAATATCCAAACAGCCATGCTTTTCTTGAATTTCAACAAATGCCTTTTGAACCGTGACTTCATCGGTTACATCAAACGGTAATGAAGAGATTGAACCACCGATTGACTCAATAATTGCAACTGCTTGATTGAGACGTTCAAGGTTTCGCCCATTGATAATGACACACGCCCCGGCTTTGGCAAGTAGTTTGGCAATTTCCAATCCTAACCCTCGTCCTGCTCCCGTTACTAGGGCAACTTTTCCATTTAATGAAAATTCAGATAATGTCACAACAATTAGTTTTTAAGATCGCACATTTTCTCTTTTTTTAGTCATAGCCTTTGTGGCCAAGTTTTAGGGCTACGGCTAGCATGACTCGTGATTGAGAGCGTGTAAGATTTTTTTTATAACTTTTGTATGGCTTTGTTCTAGAGAAAGAATTTCGATTATCTAATCGGGTGCGGCGTTGAATGTATTGGCAATATCGCCATTTCGATCTACAGGAAGCCTTGTCCACGAGAATACAGCGACATCAGGAACTATAGAACGTCCTCCAAAAGTACAACGTAATTCTGGAAAAGCCCAACCCATTTTTTGTACTTTGATAACAGAATTGATTGTGGGGCAGAGTTCTCCTTGAATAGTGCTATGTTTTCCTTGAGGTATGGGCTTTTGAATAATTTCACCGTCGATATACTCCAAGGTGGGCTGAGTTTCTGGTAGTACCAGAAATTCTTCTAGGGTTAAGATTTTATTTGGTACTTGTACCATTGTTATCCTTACCTCAACTTAATTTCAAAACATCACTCATGGTTGCACAATAATTTGATAACCCAAAACTGCTAGGATTAACCGCATTTTCATAAGTGAAATCCCGATAATTCATGCAAAACCTATCCCAAGCAGCCATGCGAATGCGGAACAAAACAATAATCAAATTTGCTAAAGCTATAGATACGGGAATGCGAAAGTAAATCTTTTTGCCAAAATAAGCACAAACTTCTTCCACTGCTTGGTTAGCAGTTAATTTTGCTTGACCTAAAACAAATCTACGTGGTTGCTCTTTTTCAGGAGGATGTTCAATTAAATATCGCACTACAGTTGCAATATCTCGCCCGTGGATAAAATGAAAACTACCATCTGCATTCAAAAAGCGAATCAAATTAATATATTTGGTGACTTCTGTAATACCAGATGAAACAGCAGAATAGGGTTTATTAGCATCACCACCCAAAACTATAGTTGGAAAAACCGTGGTGATTTTAGGCGCTATTTCTAATTTTTCTTTTTGATGTAAGCATTCATATTTGGAGCGGATATAATCTGTACCGATTTCTCCAGCTTCTTTTAATGGTTGATTGTGGTTATCCAAAACGCTAGCTGTGGAAAAATAAATTACCTGTTGGCATTTATTTGGATCTAACAGCTTCATCAACTCTATTGTTTTGTTGACATTTATATCAAATGTCTGTTCGCCACCCCAAGCTGTAGCAGTGAGTACCGCTATATCAATTGTTGATAATAAATCTGCAAATTGGCTAATGTTTTGCATATCACCTTGCAAAACATTGATACCTGGACGTGCTTGAGTATCAACTTGCAGTTTAGCGGGGTTTCTAACTAGCAGAAACAGTTCGTAATCTGTTTCTTGAATTAAGGCTTCTGTTAAATAATGACCTACACAACCACTTGCACCAGTCACTAAAATCCGTTTCTGGCTCATAAATAATTTATAAAAAATTAAGAGTTAAAAACCAAGATTTAAGAATAAAGTTAAAAGTTCCAAATCAAGGTTAAGAAGAAAAAATAACTTTCAACTTTGCAACACTTTATAGGTCATAGCTTTGCAAATTTTAGATTTTGCGTCGCAGCTTTGGTGGTTTTCAAGAAGAATTTGGATTTTGGATTGCAGAAAAAATCCAAAATCTAAAATCGTTCGACTGAGCGTAGTCGAAGTCTAAAATCCAAAATTGAATGGCTCCTAACCTTTAACTCCTGCCAGATTCAGTTGCTTTGCGGTTTCAAAGAAGAAAGCGACATTTTCTTCTGGAGTTTCTGGTAGGACACCGTGACCGAGATTGAGAATGTGACCCCAATTGCCGGCTTTGCGAACGGTATCATAAATGCGATCGCGGATAAATTCTTTCGAGCCAAATAACACACCTGGGTCAAGATTTCCTTGGACTTTGACTTGTTTGCCCAATCTTGCCCGTGCATCTGCCATATCCACTGCCCAGTCTACAGTAACGATATCTGCACCGGATTTGCCCATTCTTTCCAACACACCAGCACTACCGCTAACTAGCAAAATCAACGGTGTATCGGGGTGGGTTTGTTTGATTTGCTGGAAAACTCTTTGCTGATAAGGCAGAGCAAAGGTGTCATAATCTTGGGGGCTTAATTGACCCGCCCAAGAATCGAACATTTGTACCACTTGAGCGCCAGAGTCAATTTGGTAACGGGCATAGACGGCGATCGCATCTGCTAATTTTGTTAACAATTGATGCAAGATCGTCGGGTCAGAAAATGCCATATTCTTGATGATGGAATAGGTTTTAGAACCTTTTCCTTCCACCGCATAAGCAGCTAACGTCCACGGCGCACCCACAAAGCCCAACACTGTTGATTTATCGCCTACTTCCGAGCGTAGCGCCTGCAAAATTGTTTTGATGAATGGTAAAGCTGCTTCTGGTTCTAGGGGACGCAGGTTATCAATTTGTTCTTGAGTGCGGAGAGGCGAATGAATGATTGGCCCTTTACCTTCGGCAATGTCCATATCAATACCCAAACCAGGTAATGGGGTGACAATATCAGAAAATAAAATTACTCCATCTGGCCCGAAAGCTTTCCACGGTTGCAAGGAAACTTCAATTGCCACTTCTGGAATTTCCGAGCGATCGCGAAACGAAGGATACTTATCTCTTAAGTCTCGATATGCTTTCATATATCGTCCCGCTTGTCGCATCATCCATACAGGGGGACGATCTACTACTTCACCACGAGCAGCCCGTAAGAGATGAGGAGTTGTTAACGAAACACCCATTTATCACTTCATCCTAAGTCACTTTTTTATGCCACTGTTTAGCTTATCATTCCGGGATTACGCTTTTTCAGAATTCAGGGGACTGGGGGCTGGGGACTAGGGACTGGCGACTGGGAAATAGGATAAAACAGGAATCAATATTGAATTGGGAATTGGGCAAACAGGGCATGGGGGAAAGGGAAAGGGGGAAAGGTTAAATTTATCCCTTTACCCTTTACCCTTTAACCTTTTCCCTCACCTGACTCATCTCCCTCATCTCCCACTCCCTACTCCCTAACCTCTTATGCAATCTGACTCCAACAGTCCCGATCGCTTTACTTCTGCTAATAACGAGCCTAACCCAGGAAAATTTTTGATTCCGCGATCGCAGCGACAGAAATTCTTTTTTCAGTTTACCTTAATGACCCTCATCGGATGGGTTGTCGGTGGGGTTGCCAGTATCGCTTTAGAGAAAGTTATTCTCGAAAATGTATCACTAGACTCGCAAATGTGGAGCATTGTGGTTAGATGTCTGAGCAACGTTGCGTTTGCGCTGATTTTTGCCGCCGATCAAGCCCTTGTCGTTTCTCGATATTTATCTGGTTGGCAATGGATATTTGCTACTAGTGTTGGTTGGTTAATTGCCAACGGTGTTTCTACAGCTTGGATTAACTATATTTCATCCATTGCCTCATCCTTCAATGAAGCTTTATCCCCCGAACAGACTTTTCTTTTGGGATTTCTAGGAGCGATCGCTTATGTAATTTCTGGTATTTGGCTAGGGATTTGCCAATGGCTGGTATTAAGAAGATATACAGCAAGCGCTTGGTGGTGGAATTTTTTACCTTCAATCTCTTTCTTGTTAATTACTATTTTGATTTGGTTGCTTTTTATTGGGCAAAATTTAATTCCAGAAGCAAACCGTAATTTTATTTTATATTGGAGTGGACAAGGATTTACAGCAATTGTTCTCGGAGCTATACCAGCAATTGGCTTGTGTACTTTAAAAAGAAATTCACCTCGCCAAAGTGAAATTTCTCGATGAATTTTGTTGTGATAATTCTTCAACTATAGGCTGGCATGAGTATCATACCAGGGTTCCTTGATGTTGAGCGTATCTAGCAACATCTTTCCCCCTGGTAATTTGGAAATAATCCCGTTTACTCCAAGTATTCTCGAACTCCAAAAAATATCTTTGTATACCTTGATTATTTCACTCTCCGAGAGCCAATTACCTGGTGTTTCTTCTCCAAAAAGTCCGCTAGCGCCATATTCAAATTGATATGGAATATACTGCCCTTCTAGTGCTGGTGAGGGACAAACTTGGTTCGGTACTTCCGCTTGATTGATGGCTTTGAATTTCTGATAACCAAGTTCTTTAAATACTGCAAACTCATTAAGCAAAGCATTCCAAGAAGTTTTTGTAGATTCTATAGAGATAAATTTTGGTTTACTTTCAAACTGTTTTAATGCTTGTACGCACAATATTTCAGTACCTTCAATATCAACTTTGAGATAGTAGGGAATACCAAACTGTTCCAAGATTTTTTCAAATCGGCATCCTTCTACAGTCATCTCAACAAAAGGCGTACTAAAGGTAATTTCTTTATTTTTCACTCTATCTAGTGAAGTTGTACCCCAAAAACTTCTATCTGAATTAGTATAAAATGTGACTGGCTCATCTTTGGTTGATACAGCAATATTTAGGAGGGTAAGCTGACCATTTTCAATGTAGTGATTTAGTCGCTCTTTTACTGATTTGTAAATCTGAGGATCGGCTTCTATACCAATAACTCGAAAGCCTTTCTTTAAGTAAAACTCTGTATCTTGACCTGTGTGAACCCCAACATCAATTATTAAATTTTTGTCCATAAATTCCTTTGTTTTTTAATTCTGTATTTCCAAACTTTTTACGAGCAAGTTTTAAACATTGCTATGATGTGATATTTATCAATCATTAATCGCTAATGTCCCTGCATCTGCGTTCAAAGTTGCTTTTACGCCCACTGGTAACGCTGCATTGGGACTACCGTGACCAAAAGGCAAATCAGAGACAACAGGAATCCCCAAATCACCCAAGCGATCGCGCAATACTTCTTCGACGCTAAAGCTAGGCACATTTGGCGGGGCTTCACAACGAGTAAAACCGCCCAAAGCAATGCCGCGCACTTTTGCCAAACCACCACTTAAACGCCATTGTGTAAGCATTCTGTCGATTCGATAGGGCGCTTCTGTGACATCCTCCAGTGCCAAAATCACACCATCAAAATTTGGCTGGATTGGTGTACTTAAAAGATGAGTTGCTACTGTCAAGTTTCCTGGTAACAAAACCCCAGTTGCAATCCCACCACCCCAACCACAACCTTGAATAGGAGCAACACAACGACCTTCCACCCAATCAAACAATCGCTGGATTGACCAATCTGGCTCATCACCAAGAGTCGTCAGTACAGGGCCGTGAACGCCAGAAATGCCCACGTTATAAAGGCTCCATAGGAGTGCGGTGATGTCAGAAAAGCCAATCAACCACTTGGGAAGTTGTGAATTTTGTTGCCAATGCCAATTTTCTAAGATGCGGGTGCTACCAAAACCACCTCTGGTACAGAGGATACCGCGACAATTTGGGTCTTGCCATGCTGCTGCTAGCTGGTTGCGGCGATTTTCATCTTTACCTGCTAAATATCCCCATTTGTCATCTATCTTGGGACTGATTTCAACTTGATAGCCACGCGATCGCCAAATTTCTATACTTCGTCCAAATGCCTCAAATTCTCGTAAAGCACCGCTAGGAGCAATGACTCGCAGCAAGTCACCAGGTTTGAGGGGTGCTGGCAGGATTTTAGATTTCATTGAGGTTGTATGGAATCCCAAATTGAATCGAGGTTGGCTTGGGCTTTTTCAAGTGCTGTTTCTGGAGATGCACCAAGCACGGTGGCTTCAATGGCTCGACCAAGAGCATCAGATAAACGACTATAGCCGGGAATAATTGGTCTATAACCTGATACAGGCATGAGGTCAAGAAAAGTTTTCAAAACAGGTTTTTGCTTGAGCAATTCTTGATAAGCTTGACTTTGTGCTGATTTAATATTTGTTGGTAAAAAGCCCGATTTAATACTCCATTCTGTTTGAAATTCTTCACTCAAAATGTATTCAAAAAATTTGAGTGCGGCTTGTTCTTTTTCGGGTGTAGTTTTCATCAAAAATAAATTTCCAGTGCCTTTGACTGAAGCTTGCTGGACATTTGCAGGTATGGGAAAAACTTGAAAATCCACATTAGACTTCATGATGAAAGTCCAGGGGCCTGTAATTTGCATCGCCACTCGGCCTGAAATAAAAGCGTCTTCCTCATAACCTCGCTCTGGGGGAGAAAGGGTGGCTGAACCATCTTTTAATAGATCTTGCCACAATTTTAACGCAGCGATCGCTCCCGGATTCGTCAAATTTGGGCGATTATTGGTGACAATCTCTCCGTTAGCACTTAATAAAAAGCCGAACCAACTAAAGACAGTCCATTCTCCTTTTCCTAAAGGCAATAACATTCCATATTGTTCGGGTCGATTGTCGCCATTGCGGTCTATAGTTAATTTTTTGGCAACTTCCCTCAATTCTTCCCAAGTTTTAGGTGTTTCCGTAATTCCTGCTGCTTGGAAAAGTTTAGGACGGTAAAAAATGCCCATATTAGCAGTAGTCAGAGGAATTGACCACATGTGACCATCAAATTCCAACTCTTCAAATAAATTAGGAAAAATTTCCGACTTTTGTGGCAATTTTGCAAGCCAATCTTCCAGAGGTCGAATTGCTTCTAATTCTACAAACTGACCTGTCATTTGTGGAGAGAATGACAACATATCTGGAGATGCATTGCCAATCACTGCTGTCAATATTTTCGGTAATATTCCGTCTACTCCTACATAGATAGATTCTACATAAACGTCAGGATGAGTCTGATTAAATTTATCTATTAGTTTATTGAATATTTCCCGATTACCCGGTGGATTCGTACTGTGCCAGAGTGTGACATGAATTGCACCGTTGTTTTTTGGTGTTGTACTTTGACAACTAGATAAAAATAGTAGAGAGATTAGGATAATTCCTAAAAATAAACTTCTCCATTTATAGCTAGTATGCTGCTGAAATATATTTAGTATTTTGGGAAGGCAAAATGTAATTTTCATACCAAATATTTAACTAAATTTAAGAGATTTTATCCATAAAAATCTTGGTAGTACTACTTTCAGATCTAGTATAAACATAGGTTTCTGGCTGTTTAATTTTTTGAGTTTTAAAAATTTTTTCGGCGCGAGACCACAAATCTGCATCTTCTCCATAATGAATATTATTAAATCCTTTCAATTCCCAGAAGACTTTTCTTTTGCCGAAAAATGTCCCGCCTACAACACATTCGCGAATGCTAATTTTTTCACCTGGTTTAAAAAAATCAGCAACGAAAAACTCTTCTTCGATTTCCCATCCTCCTTCGATTAAATCAATTTCGGGATTAGCTTTCATATATTCAAATCGTGACTCTAGATGATTTGTTTTGTATGTGTCATCGCTATCTATGAATGTGATGTAGTTCCCGAAAGATGCTTGAATCCCGGCATTTCTCCCATAAGCAGCTTTACGATTTTGGTGTTTTAGATAACGGATATTATTGAATTTTTGCAAATAAGGATTGACAACTGTAAAAGTGTTATCTTGGCTACCATCATCAACGACAATTAGTTCCCAATCATGAAACGTTTGATTAATAACACTATCAATGCAATTATTTAAATAATTTTCCCTGTTGTACGTACTTAATATGACTGAAATCTCTGGAATAGGATTAAAATTGATAGTATTCATCAGTCGTCTTAATAAATTGCTTAATGTGAGTTTAACAACAAACAATAAAAGCGTCACTACCAAAATCCAGACTCAATAAACTGATTCAATATCAATTCACACCTAATTTAAAATTCCGTGGTTTTGAATCAATAACTATTCTGAATTCTGGATTTTGAATTTTCATTTCCAGCTTTTTCCCAGACTTCGTTCGTTGCAATAATAGCGTTCTCAGCTACTAGATTTTTACTGCTTAAGGCTTTGAGTAGTCCTGCCCATATACTGGTGCGATCGCCATGAATATCATATATATACTTAAAGCTGCCGAGACTCTTAGCTAAATTTATATGAGCCGTAATTAATTTAATCCATTTGTTCAGTTTTCCTACAACTGTATTACTAGAAGATGTACTCATTGCCAGAAATTCTGGATGAAGTGATAAATAAAGTACTATTGGTTGATAGTCTTTAAAGAAGCCAGCTAATGTTGGAATCAGCGAATATTCTCCACCTTCAATATCCACTTTAATAAATAGAGGTGGCTGCAAACCTTCTTTTTTGACAAATTCTTGGAGATTCATAGATTTAACTAGCCAACTTGTTTTCAGATCTGAAAACAAAACGCTACTCATGGAATCTCCTCCTTCTTCTCTACTTCCTAGTCGAGCTTCACCAGATTCAATTCCTATCAAAGCTTGGTAAGTTTTAATATTAGAAATATTAGGATTTAAATTAACATTAGCCAACATTTCCTGATATGCTACAGGATCGGGTTCAAAACCAAATGCTTGTTTAGCTAGTTGAGCTGCATAAAGCAAGGTTGGGCCTATCCATGTTCCCACATCTATATATGTGACATCTTTAGATATGAAGCGATCGAATACTTTGAAAGTTTGGGGTTCCCATTGCTCATCATTAACTTTTTCCCAAAAATCCTGATATTTGCTTTTAACAACTTTAAAATTAAAACTATTTTTTTGGATTAAAAGTGTATCTTCTACCATTTTTTTAAGTTAGAAACGGCTGTAAAATTTTAACACATAACTTTTATCCCATCTTCTAAAAATTCGCTACTGCCACAACTGCCTTTGCCATAGGCCATATGGGGACAATCAAGATTTAGTCCTCAGGAAGTCGGAACTAGGGGCAAACAGAACTTTAGCGGGTATAAAGAAAGCGATCGCTCTTGAGATGCCGTTTTATTGAAAAATATTCTAAGTAATTTTATGGCTGATGTTTAATTATCTATAGTTTGGAGCCAGCAGTTGTTTAAACTATAGAAACATAGGTGGCATAATTATGCTTGTGAGACTGCTGCCTATAAAGGCAAGTATTCAATAGTGTTCAACCACTCATCCTGCTCAGAGGCTTGTGCAATTAGCTCTAAATCTTTGACGTATTGCCCAATTGTACCTCCTAATTGATGTCCAAAAATCATTCCTGCAAATGATTTACCTTCGCGTTGCCAATCCTGAGCCATTGCCTTGAAGCGAATATCTTGTGTAAAAATTACTCGCCCCAGCAATCGAGCACGTTCTAAAAGTTCATCGTCGGGTAATTCATCTGCATTATCCTCGATCGCAGTGAGAACATTTACATTACGGCGACGAAGCTGATCGGTAATAGCTTGAGGAACATGAACATCCATGTACAACTTAATTGTCACTTATAAAAGTCCTCTAGCCCTCATCCGTATAGCAAAAGGAGAACTTGCAGCTTGAAATTTCGCTTGTTGTGCTTCTTCCCATTCAGCGCGAATTTCATTGTCAATCTCATCTTGGTGGTCAAAGTAATACCCCATAGCTGCGTAGGCTTCAGCAGGTTGTAAGTATGGATGCTGGCGGCACATCTCTTCAACCGACCAGCCATAGGCTATGTAATCCATTACAAGTTGAGCAACTCGAATGCGAGGCAGTCTTTGTAAGCGAGCAGCCTGACTCTGTAGCTTTTCTATGTGAGGGTAAGTAATTTCAGAGGTCATGGCAGTCTTGTGAACTGTTGAAAATTTCAATCTAGCATAGACTAATCATCCACTCGAATAATTCGTACATTTTTTTATACTTCAGTTCTTAGACTATCTCTAATTCATATCGCTCTTGAGATGCCGTTTTATTGAAAAATATTGTAAGTACTTTATCTAAAAATCAAAGCTTGTGTTTGACCACATATCCTTTGGCGTCAGTAATTTAGAACGCAGTCTAGCTTTCTATGATGCTGTGCTTGCACCGTTAGGCATCAAGCGGCTGTTTAATTTGACTGACATTGCTGGTTATGGTGCTGACAATTTCCCCAGGTTTTGGCTTGTGAGTCGCCAAAAGTTCACCCATGAGGTATCGAGGGGCTTTCATTTAGCATTTGTGGCTAATAATCGCGCAGCTGTGGATGCTTTTTATGAACAAGCGATCGCATCAGGAGCTAAAGACGATGGTAAACCAGGATTGCGCCCAAATTATCACCCCAATTATTATGCCGCTTTTGTAATCGATCCTGACGGATATCGCATAGAAGCTGTTTGTCATGAACCAGCATAATTGGGCATGGGGCATGGGGCATTGGGCATGGGGCAAAGGGCAAAGGGGAAAAGAAAGATCCCTCCTTTTCCCTTTTCCCTTTTACCTTTCCCCTTGGCGAAGCCATCTTCCCACCTCCCTCATCCCCTACTGTGGCAAACCCTCTACCTGCATTAAATCTAATTCGCGTTCAAATATTTCATCGATGGGCAACATTTGACCATCACTAGTCATAAATTTATGGTCTTTTGTTGCCCGAATTACTGAACCGTCTTCTAAGCAATATTCAAACACTTCTTGCTGTCCGCGATCGTGCCACTGTGCAATAGGTTGACTATAAATATTTCCATTATTATCAACACTGTATACACTACATTCAATGTTTTTTTCTACAATCTCGCCAATCGGCAAAAAGCCATATTCTACCGTTAAAATTTCCGTATCATAGCTTAAACAATATTCAGCAAACTTCAACATTTGCTCAAATAATTCATCAGCTACTTGTTTTTTCACACCATTTTTTGCCGCACCATCGACGAATTTTTCTCGCTGCTTTTGCATCTCCGAAACTTTCTTTTTACCCATCGCCCGACGCAGCAAATCAGCTTGACCTAAGGAATATCCAGCCATATCCTGAGCAATTTTCATGATTTGCTCTTGATAGACCATGATTCCATAAGTCTCGTCTAATATTGGTTCTAAAATATTGTGTTCGTAATCAATTGTTTCTCGACCGTGTTTGCGGTTAATAAATTTAGGAATCAGTCCCGCATCTAATGGCCCCGGTCGATAAAGTGCCAAAATCGAAGAAATATCTTCTATATTAGAAGGCTTCAAATCTCGAACTATTTGACGCATTCCAGAAGATTCTAATTGAAATATTCCTTCTAACTCACCAGCTTCTAATAGTTCATAAGTTTTTCTGACTTCGTTAGGTAAAATCGTATGTTCGCCTTTGGCTAATATCCTTTGGGCTTTTCTTTCGTCCCGCGTAATTTCATCTGGATCAATACGATATCCTTTGCTTTCTTCAATTAAATCGAGGGTTTTTTGAATTAGTGTCAGGTTACGCAAACCCAAAAAGTCCATTTTCAACAAACCCAATGATTCCAGGTCTTCCATGAAATACTGAGTAATCACAGAACCGTCATTATTCTTTTGTAGCGGTACAATTTCATCTAGTGGTTCATCTGAAATCACTACACCAGCTGCATGGACACCAAAGGTTTTGTTAGTTCCTTCAATTCGCATCGCCATATCAATCCAATGGCGAACTCTTGGGTCTTTATCATATTTTTCTTTAAACTCTGCTTCTGGAGTCGCATCAGAAATCATCACCTTGAGCTTAGTTGGTTTACCCCGCACCACAGGAATTAATTTCGCCATTTTGTCGGCTTCACCATAAGGAATATTTAATACTCTGGCGACATCTTTCAAAACGGCTTTAGAAGTTAAGCGGTTAAAGGTAATAATTTGAGCAACTCTATCTGCACCATATTTCTCTGTTACGTAATCAATAACTTTATCGCGTTGTTCAATACAGAAATCCGTATCAATATCAGGCATGGATTTCCGTTCTGGGTTCAAAAACCGCTCAAATAATAGCCCATGATGTACGGGGTCAATGTTAGTAATTCGCATTGCATAAGCGACTAATGAACCAGCGGCCGAACCTCTACCAGGGCCAACGGGAATATTATTATCTCTTGCAAACTTAATGTAGTCCCATACAACTAAAAAGTATTTGGAAAAACCCATCTGCTGAATCATTTTGAGTTCGTATTCCAATCTTTCTTTATAGACGGGATCTACTTCATTTCGTGATTTGCGATTTAATCTTTCTAAAAGTCCAATCCATGCAACTTCTTCAGCGTAAGTATCAGCAGTATGACCAGACGGAATGGGGGGAGTAGGAATTTGAGGCTCACCCATAATATGGTAAGGCTCGACTTTATCGGCGACTTCTTCAGTGGTGGCTACAGCTTCTTCAATTACATCATCTGGTAAATGGTCGCGAAATAGCAGCTTCATCTCTTGGGCAGATTTGAGATATTCTGTGCCGCTATAACGCATCCGATTATCTTCAATAATTAGCTTGCCAGTTTGAATACACAGCAAGGCGTCGTGGGCTTCAACGTCAAAACAAGAAATAAAATGGGAATCATTGGTAGCAACAAATTTAATACCTAATTCCCGCGCAATTTTGACTATTTCGACATTCACAATCCGGTCTTCTTGGGAACCGTGGTCTTGAATTTCTAAATAATAATCATCACCAAATACATCTTTATACCACTGAGCAACTTTCCTGGCTGCATCTGGTCTCCCACTGAGAATTGCTTGGGGAACTTCTCCGCCCAAACAAGCACTAGTAACAATCAAGCCTTCATGATATTGTTTGAGTAAATCTTTATTAATACAAGGACGAGAAAAAATTCCTTTGCCTTGAACGCCTTTGAGATTAGAAATACTAGTTAATTTGACTAAATTTTTGTAACCTTTTGTATTTTTAGCTAAAACAACTTGATGATATTTGGGACGGCGTTCCTGTTTCTCAATATCGCCGTTAATGATATACATTTCGTTACCGATAATCGGCTTAATATTTTGACTGCGGCAAATTTTAATCAATTCAACCGCACCATACATGACACCATGATCGGTAAGGGCGATCGCTTTCATCCCCAATGCGATCGCTCTTTCCACCAACTCTGGTAGCTGACTTGCTCCATCAAGTAAACTGTAGTCACTGTGAATATGCAAAGGCACAAAGGACATAAGCGTCTCCAAGCACAAGCCAAAAATATCTCTCAGGGGCTGACCCTTTCAAGCCGGATTTTGCAAAGCAACGGGATCTTAGATTAGCAGTTTTTACCCAAAAATAAAGCTTTTGTTTTTCCGGATTTGCCACTGTCACAAGTGTTGTTTTAATAGTTACAGCAGTTCATCCGCATCTAACCAATGAGCCATCCAGACACTACTACTTCGCCTGAAACCAAAGCTAGGCCTTGGTGGCAGCGTATTCCTCTGACGTTACAAATTGTAATCGCCCTCGTAGCCGCCGTTAGCGTCGGAATTGCCCTTGGTGCAGGAAATCCCAGCCCCAGCAATGCCACCCTAATTAACAATTTAGCAATTCCAGCTGAGTTAGTACTAAAGGCTCTCCGTGCCTTAGCTACCCCGCTGATTTTGGTAGCGGTGCTGCATACTTTAATGACTACAAATATCCCTGGTACCACCGGACGACGGCTATTTGTGCTACTTTTAACCAATACCTCCGTAGCTATTTTAGTCGGACTTTTTGTCGCCAACGTCCTGCGTCCGGGAACTTGGGGCAATGTAGTCACCTCAACAAATACACAAATCACAGCTCAAAACCTTGACCCTTGGGGACTCGTCAAAGATGCAGTACCAGAAGCAGTCCTCAAGCCATTAGTTGATAATAACGTCATTCAACTAATTGTCATTGCCTTGAGTTTTGGCATTGTACTGCGGGGATTAAAATCCGAACAAATCGCCCAAGGAAAAAACGGATACCAACCCATTGAAGATGTCATCGGAATTTTGTTTGAAGCGGTAGTCCGCATCCTCAATTGGGTAATTGCCTTGGTACCCTTGGCAGTCTTTGGGATTGTGGCTAAAACTGTTGCCAAAGAAGGTTTTGCCCCCTTTCAATCTTTAGGCGCATTCATCATCGCGGTGCTGGTAGCACTGTTATTACAAGCGTTTTACTACCTCACCAGAGTCAAATTTGGTTCTTGGGTAGACCCATTGAAATTTCTAGCTGGTGGTTCTGATGCCTTTTTGACGGCTTTTTCGACTTCTTCCTCTGCGGCGGCAATGCCCATAACCTTCGAGGTTTTGCAAACAAAAGTTGGTTTAAGAGAATCCTCTGCTGCGTTGGGGGCGTTAGTAGGAGCAAATTTCAACAATGATGGCACTGCTCTTTATGAAGCGATGTCTGCATTGTATATTTCTCAACTAATTGGGCAACACCTAAGCTTAGGACAGCAAGTAATTGTCATCCTCACTTCGATTTTTGCATCCGTGGGTGCAGCGAATATTCCCAATGCTGGGCTAGTAACAATGACGCTGGTGTTTACTTCTGTAGGTTTACCTACCCAGTACATAGCTTTGCTAGTGACTGTAGACTGGTTTTTGGATCGTTGCCGCACTGCGATTAATGTCATGGGAGACATGACTGTTAGTACTTTACTAGACGGCAAAAAGCCCCGTACTTTAGACGAGGCTTAGTTTGCCTTTTTTTGATAGATAATTATGGCACTTACCAGATAGATTAGGACATTAACCTAGCATAAAACCCGCACACAAAAAGATTTTCAAGCCTATTGCCTGCTATCGCTAATGCTGTTGGGGCCCTTTCGCATCACATTCTTTAGTCCAGCAGCGTTCTAGCATCTGAAGACGCCAAGCCAATGCAAAACGATGGGGATTCCATACTAATTTAGTATCAGCACTAAATAAGGGTTGGTTCAGATATTGCCAAAGAGGAAATTTAATTTTGATGTCTTTTGGAGTCATAAGAACGATAAATATTAAAAAGTTTAGTGGGAATAGTTGACCTTTTGTCTAGTAACCGCCTGACACTGTTTTTCTAGTTAAAGACTACACTGGGTTTCTACAATTGTCTTGGTGGCAATTGCGGAAATTCCGCACTTCGATCGTGTTGTCTACGCTTTAATACTTAAATTCAATCTAACTTTTCATTTGTGTCTGGAAAAGCTCTCTCCGAATATCTTCCGTTATCGGTTATTGATACCGTAATTTTTCTTAACATTTATGAGAACGATAACTCATATGGTAAGTAAATTTTAGAGCTTAGTTTATAAACTTATTAAGTTGTCGCAAAAAATTAATGGCATCACTTTTTTGATGGTAGATATAGCGAAATTATGGGGGTAAAGCCCATTGTTTATAGGCCTATACTTAAATCATGTAAGTAGCTGAAGTTTTTTGGTAATAGCAACATTCATCTCAAGATGACTAAAATATCTGCAAAAATCTTTAGTCTAGTTCACTAGACTTTAGCTATTAGCGTAGTAATTTATTATTAGACAACCGTTGATAATTGTCAAACAATGTTTTCACAATTGTTAAGAAACATTTAATTAATGAATGCTTACGAAAACAGAGAGTTTGACTTTTACCAAAATAGAATTCGGCGTCAGAATTGAGTCCAATCCAGGCGCTTTTCGATTGAGTTAAGTATTGCTTAAGGAAACTTCCGTTGTCGCACTTCTAAAGCATAATCTTGCACAGCTTTAGTAATTGTGTCGCGTAAATTTGTATAAACTTTGGCAAATGGTGGACTCTTTTCTGCCAGACCAAGTACATCTGAGGTCACTAAAACTTGACCATCACAGTAAGGCCCTGCCCCAATACCAATTGTCGGGATGGTAAGTTTTTGTGTAATTTGCATTGCCAAATCTGCGGGTATATGCTCTAATAGCATGGCAAAAGCGCCAGCTTGTTCGAGGGCGATCGCTTCATTTAAAATTCTCTCACTGGTTTCTTGGGTTTTACCTTGTTGTCGCAAACCGAGTTGATGTACTGATTGCGGCGTCAAACCCACATGACCCATAACTGGAATTCCGGCTTGCACCAAACGAGCCACAGTTTGCACCATTTCTGGATAACCACCCTCTAACTTCACACCTTGCGCTCCAGTTTCTTTCAAAACCCTGCCAGCTGAATGTATCGCTTGTTGGATGCTTTCCTGGTAGCTCAAAAACGGTAAATCAACCAGTAAAAAAGCGCGTTTAACTCCTCGACGTACAGCTTTGGCGTGGTAGATCATCTCATCTAGAGTTATTGGCAGAGTTGTTTGGTGGCCTAAAACTACTGCCATCGAGTCACCCACAAGGATTAAGTCTACACCAGCTGCGTCGAGGAGTTGGGCGATCGCATAATCCCAGGCGGTCAACGCCACAATTGAACGTCCCTGTTGTTTCCATTGAATTAATTGCTGGGTAGTGATTGCCATTGCCAATTTTGGATTTGAGATTTTGCGTTCGCGTAGCGTGTCGGAGACAAAAGTCGGAGCGCCGGCTTCCGGAGATCTGAACTTTTAAAGACGGATTTTTGATTGGGGATTAGGTATTGGTTATTAAGTATTGGGTATTAAGAATCAATTTTCCTAGTTCCCAGTCCCTAGTCCCCAGTCCCTAATCCTTACTTCACAGCACGACTGAAAGCAAGGTGGGGTTTTGCACTGGTCATTTTCGGCATTAACCAAGCTAGACCTTCACTAGTACCGATCCACAATTTATTGCCGATGTCAGGTGCAAGGGCAAGAATCCGACTAGAAGGAAGTCCAGCAACTTCAGCGTCTAACACAGCTCCGGTATTTGGATTTAATCGTAACAAACCATCGTGAGTACCGACCCAGACACTACCATCTTTAGCAAAACGCACTGCTGTAACGTTACGCCCACGCAACCGCGTTACAGATCGCAACACTGCCCCAGTTTTCGGATTAATAACTAGCAAGTTATTCGGCATTCCCGCCCAAATCAACCCTTCTGGACTAATAGCTAACGCTTGGACTGTGGTTCCTGGTAAATCTGCGATTCGCTTCATAATCTCAGCACTAGCAGTATTAACTCGGACTACCCCATCAAGGGTACCAACCCACAAGTGACCTTCAGCATCTAAAGTCAATGTGTTGGCGCTCACACCAGGCAGATTTTTTAATGTTGTCATAATCAAGCCTTGGTCAGGACTAATTAGGGCTAAACCATTGTCAGTTCCAGCCCACAAATAGCCGCGCTTGTCAACTAACAGCGACAACACTCGTTTAGAAGGCAAAAATAAATTCTGTGCGGTAATTTCGCTCGTGCGGGGATCTACTCGCATCAGTCCGCCATAACTTCCCACCCACAAGCGTCCTACTTTGTCTTGGGCTAAAGCACCAATGGCAACATTAGGTAAACTTACACGAGAAACAATCTTGCCAGTTTTCGGGTCAATGCGCGATAGTCCTCGCCAAGAACCTATCCAAAGATTACCTGTAACATCTGCCAGTAAGTTGGCGACACGATAATCGGTTTCTGGCGAATTTTCTTGCACTCCCCTATCGTCGGGTAAAGGATCTACTCGCGGAGGCGGTGGTGAAGACGGATAAGCAGGAGCTAAATCGGATGAATTAATATCAGGGGTTTTTTGTGCCCATCCCATACTCGGCATTATTAACCCCAGCAAGATAGAAGAAATCAATAAACTAGTACGCTTGCAAAACAATACCACGATGACATTTCCTTTGGAGACACTACCCATAGCCGTTGTCTAAATAGGCTTTTGGTTAACTTCAGTGTTCCCCTCGCTTGGATTTTTTAAACATTGGGGACTGGGGATTGGGGACTGGGGACTGGTGATTGGGGATTGGGTACTCAGTGAGAAAGTATTGCTGAATGTTTATTTTTTAGTTCCTAGTCCCCGATCCCTAATCCCCAGTCCCCAGTCACCAGTCCCTAATCCCCATTCCCTGAACACCATTAATGACATTTTGTAAACCTTTCTTAACAAAATGTTTAAATCTTTATGTAATAACAAATTTAAATAAATAAGTTAAAAACTTTCAAAGAATAACTTATCGAATTCTTGATATATTGTGAAACAAGCTACAAATTTCGTGGTGTGCAATTCTTTTATCTTTTGCTCACCACTCTGCTAAATCTCTGTCAAGTAAATTCTTTTCTGGTATCTTTCCCAAGTAAGGAGAAGATAAAAGGAGTATGGAGGCGGGAATGTGTGCCAGCCAGGCCAATCCCCTGAATATGCCAGTTTATGGGAGAATTATCTAAATGCTGACCGCAAAGTGCGGAAGTTTTGGTGAAATTGAGAAGGTTTAGTCGGGTGCGAGAAGAGAAACAGATAAAAAAGAATTTTGATGTGTAGGTAGAGGAAGGAGTAGAAGCGCTAGGTCGTCTGCCCAAGAACGGGAGAACACTGGTAATGAAGGTTACCTCCGCTACCAAAGTATAGGCCGCAAAAAAAGTGCTAAACTCTGCCGAAGGCAACCCATAACAAAAATTTTTCCCGATCTTCTCCCCGCTCAAGGGGGAAAGAGCGGGGTGTGGGAAATTTGCACAATACGTGATTTGATAAGTAAAAAGAGTGACTTCTGGGAAGGATAAAATATGTCTTACGCTCAAACGAAGACTCAGAGCAAATCTGGGTATCAAGCCGGGGTTAAGGATTACAGACTAACTTATTACACCCCCGATTACACTCCTAAAGATACAGATATTCTTGCTGCATTCCGGATGACTCCCCAACCTGGAGTTCCACCTGAAGAAGCTGGTGCTGCTGTAGCTGCTGAGTCTTCCACTGGTACCTGGACCACCGTATGGACAGACTTGCTCACCGACCTAGATCGCTACAAAGGTCGTTGCTACGACATCGAACCCGTTGCTGGTGAAGATAACCAGTACATTGCTTATGTTGCTTATCCTCTAGATTTGTTTGAGGAAGGCTCTGTAACCAACATGTTGACCTCTATTGTAGGTAACGTGTTTGGTTTTAAAGCTTTGCGGGCGCTACGTCTAGAAGACTTACGGATTCCTGTAGCTTACCTGAAGACCTTCCAAGGCCCTCCCCACGGTATTCAAGTTGAGCGTGACAAGTTAAACAAATACGGTCGTCCTTTACTGGGTTGTACAATTAAGCCCAAATTGGGTCTGTCTGCTAAGAACTACGGACGCGCTGTATACGAGTGCTTGCGCGGTGGTTTGGACTTCACCAAAGACGACGAAAACATCAACTCAGCACCATTCCAAAGATGGCGCGATCGCTTTTTGTTCGTATCTGAAGCTATTGCCAAAGCCCAAGCAGAAACCGGTGAAATCAAAGGTCACTACCTGAACGTCACCGCCCCCACCTGCGAAGAAATGTTGAAGCGAGCTGAGTTCGCTAAAGAACTCAAACAGCCCATCATCATGCACGACTACCTGACCGCAGGTTTCACCGCTAACACCACATTGGCTCGTTGGTGTCGTGACAACGGTATCCTGTTGCACATCCACCGCGCTATGCACGCTGTTATCGACCGTCAAAAGAACCACGGTATTCACTTCCGCGTTTTGGCTAAGACTCTGCGGATGTCTGGTGGTGACCACATCCACACCGGTACCGTTGTTGGTAAGCTGGAAGGTGAGCGTGGTATCACAATGGGCTTCGTTGACCTGTTACGCGAAAACTATGTTGAGCAAGACAAGTCTCGCGGTATCTACTTTACCCAAGACTGGGCTTCTATGCCTGGTGTAATGGCAGTTGCTTCTGGTGGTATCCACGTATGGCACATGCCCGCACTAGTTGAAATCTTTGGTGATGACTCCGTACTGCAATTCGGTGGTGGTACACTGGGTCACCCCTGGGGTAACGCGCCTGGTGCAACCGCTAACCGCGTAGCATTAGAAGCTTGTATCCAAGCTCGTAACGAAGGACGTAACTTGGCTCGTGAAGGTAATGATGTTATCCGCGAAGCTGCTAAGTGGTCTCCTGAATTGGCCGTTGCTTGCGAACTGTGGAAAGAAATTAAGTTCGAGTTTGAAGCAATGGATACCGTCTGATCTGAGTTAAGAGTGAAGAGTTAAGAGTTAAGAGTTAAGAGTTGACTCAATTCGTAACTCATAACTCATAACTCATAACTTCTAAAGGCTGGGGTCAAGCATGAATCTTAAGCAAATTGCGAAGGACACAGCCAAGACTCTCCAACGCTACCTGACGTATCAGGCGCTGAAGACAGTACTGGCACAGCTAGGCGAAACTAATCCGCCGTTGGGAATTTGGCTGCAAAACTTTTCAGCTGACAAAATCCACGATGGAGAAACATATATCGAGGAACTGTTCCGAGAGAAACCAGATTTGGCATTGCGGATTATGACTGTCAGAGAACACATTGCCGAGGAAATCACAGAATTTTTACCGGAAATGGTTCGCACTGGCATTCAGCAAGCGAATATGGAACAGCGTCGCCAGCATTTAGAACGCATCACGCAAATTAATTTATCGGGCCCCAGTCTCTACCCAGAACAGCAAACAACTTCAGACCCAAACAACGAACAGTGAACAGTTAAGAGCAATCGCTTTTTCACTGATAACTGAGTAACTAAAGTCAACCGCAACCCATTATCATTAACCATGCAAACTCTACCAAAAGAGCGTCGTTACGAAACCCTTTCTTATCTGCCTCCCCTTTCTGATGCTCAAATTGCCAAGCAGATCCAGTACATTCTGAATCAAGGTTACATTCCAGCGGTTGAATTCAACGAAGTTTCTGAGCCAACCGAATTTTTCTGGACAATGTGGAAGCTGCCTTTGTTCGGTGCTAAATCTACTCAAGAAGTACTGAATGAAGTTCAATCTTGCCGTTCTCAATATAGCAACTGCTACATCCGTGTTGTAGGTTTTGATAACATCAAGCAGTGCCAAGTTCTCAGCTTTATCGTTCACAAACCCAGCAGATACTAAAAATTAAAAGGTAAAAGCTAAAGCTTACTACCTTTGAAATTGATTTATTAAGAGAGGTCAAGTTAATTGCCTCTCTTCTTTTATTGGATATAAAACCTGAAATTATAGAAGTATTTATTCAATGAATTCAGCACAGCTACGTGAAGTCAGAATTTGTTTTGTTGGTGACTCCTTCGTTAACGGTACTGGCGACCCTGAATGTCTGGGTTGGACGGGAAGAGTATGTGCTAGCGCTAATAAAAAAGGCTATGACATTACTTACTATAATTTAGGAATTAGGCGTGATACGAGTAGCGATATAGCAAAGCGTTGGCTACAAGAAGTATCACTGCGTTTGCCAAAAGAATATGATGGCAGAGTTGTATTTTCTTTTGGACTAAATGACACAACAATAGAAAATGGTAAAACTCGTATAGACTTAGCAGATTCAGTCAAAAATGCTCAGGAAATTTTAAGGAAAGCGCAACAGTTATATCCTGTTTTAATGATTGGGCCAGCACCATACGTAGAACAAGAAGACCTTGAAAGAAGGAAAAGAACTAGCGATTTATCCCAAAATTTAGCTTTAATTTGTCAAGAGTTAAATGTGCCTTATTTAGATGTGTTTCCAATTCTGGAAAAATCTAATATTTGGATAGATGAAGCAAGAGCTAATGACGGCGCTCATCCCAGAGCAGGAGGTTATACAGAATTTGCCAAAATCGTAGAAAATTGGGACGCTTGGTTAAATTGGTTTCTTTTAAGTTAATTAACAATTTAAAGTTAAGATAGTGCTAAAAGGCGATCGCTTCTTTACCAAAGGTGGTAGTTATGCATATTTCCCCGTTTATGGTAGGGCATAGTTTTGTACAACAGATGCCAAAATTATAGAAAATTAGGATAGACAATGAACCTCAACCTGATGTTGTATTGTTGATTGATGAAAACTTGGGCGGACAAACACGTATTAGTGAAGATGATTATATTGAAGGTGCGCCAGAATTAATTGCTGAAGTAGCAGCCAGCAGTGCTGCTAATGATTTGCATGATAAGAAAAAAGTCTACCGTCGCAACGGTGTCAAAGAATATATTGTTTGGCGAATATTAGAAAATTAACTAGATTGGTTCTGTTTAGAAAAGGGTGAATATATATCGCTAGAACCTGATATAAATAATGTGATTAAAAGTCGTATTTTTCCTGGCTTATGGTTGGACGTACAGGCGTTACGTACAGGAGAAATGACAAAGGTTTTAGTAGTGCTACAAGAAGGATTGAACAGTGAAGAAAATGCAGAGTTTGTGCAAAGTTTAGCATAGAAGCTCTGGCGAATATCATTCACGGCTACAGGACAGTTTATCTACCTCTATTGGTATCAAAATATATTAAAAATCAGCCTTAGGGAATAGAATTCGCACCGACACAGATAAAAGCTATCTCTGTGTTTTAAATTGTGTTAAAAAACCGATCGCCATGAATAATCCACGAAAAGCGATCGCTATACCCAAAAAAACTTAACATTAACTTTAGAAGGGCTAAATCTTTATAAGATAGATTCATGGGTTACTACATTGCTCCGCGATTTTTGGACAAACTTGCTGTCCACATCACCAAAAATTTCTTGAAGCTTCCTGGTGTCAGAGTACCTTTGATTTTAGGTATTCATGGACGTAAAGGTGAAGGCAAGTCTTTTCAATGCGAGTTAGTCTTCGAGAAAATGGGTATCGAGGTGACTCACATCTCTGGTGGCGAATTGGAAAGTCCAGATGCGGGAGATCCAGCGCGGTTGATTCGGCTGCGCTACCGGGAAACAGCAGAACTGATCAAAGTACGCGGTAAAATGTGCGTGCTGATGATTAACGATTTAGATGCCGGTGCTGGACGCTTCGATGAAGGCACTCAATATACTGTAAACACGCAGTTGGTGAATGCCACACTGATGAATATTGCGGATAACCCCACAGATGTGCAGTTACCGGGAAGCTATGATTCTACGCCTTTAAATCGCGTACCGATTATTGTCACAGGTAATGATTTTTCTACCCTCTATGCGCCGTTAATTCGGGATGGACGGATGGAGAAATTTTATTGGGAACCAGACCGAGATGATAAAGTGGGAATCGTCGCTGGGATTTTTGAACCGGATGGACTTTCGCAGCGGCAAGTTGAGCAGCTAGTTGATACTTTTGCCAATCAATCTATTGACTTTTTTAGCGCATTGCGATCGCGGATTTATGACGAACAAATCCGTAATTTTATCCATCAAATCGGTTTTGAACGTGTATCCTTGCGTGTGGTTAACAGCACTGAAGGGCCGCCAGAATTTAAAAAACCAGATTTCAGCCTGTCTCACTTAATCGAGTCTGGTCATTTGATGGTTGGCGAACAAAAACGAGTGGAAAATTCCCAATTAGTTGATGAGTATAACCGACTGAATCGAGGTAGAAGCTATCAAGCAGCACCACCACCTGCTGTGACGCCAACTAGTCAACCGTCAACCAATGGTGCAACTACAAATGGATTCCCCAACAAAGAATCATCGAGTCCACATTTGAGTTTGGAAACACAGGCACAAATCCGGGAAATACTGGCTCAAGGTTACAAAATTAGTATCGAACACGTAGATGAGCGTCGCTTCCGTACAGGTTCTTGGCAAAGTTGCGTTAACAGCCACATTGATGCCGAATCGGATGCAATATCAAATTTAGAATCATCTCTGGCAGAATATAGCGGTGAGTATATACGTTTGGTAGCGATCGATCCAAAAGCCAAGCGGCGGGTTTTAGAGACAATTATTCAGCGACCGAATGGTAAAAATTAACAGTCAATAAGTTGATAGAAAAAGGCGATGTCTTTTGACTCGCCATTTTACCTTTTTTTCAATCCAAAATCCAAAATAGTATCAGTCCTCCGAGTTGCATATACCGCAATACAGATTCGCTCTTGAGTATCCAGCCTTTACAGTAGCTAATAAGAGGATATTTAGGAGATTAGTAATTCATGTCTGATGAGCATAGATTGGAAGAGAAATTATTATCCCAGGAAGCTGAAAGAAGGATATCCGAAAATTTTGATGAAGTAGAACAAATACAAATAGATGTACAAACCGATCTGTTGAAAATAGTCCAGGGACAAGCGGATGGAGTTTCGGTTGCAGGTGAAGGGTTAGTTATTCAAAAAGACATTCGCGTACAAGAAATAAAACTGCAAACAGATGGTATTGCCATCAATCCTTTGAGTGCTATTTTCGGTGAAATCAAACTAGATCAGCCAGTAAATACTGTTGCGAAGATTACACTGACACAAGCAGATATGAACCGCGCTTTGTCGTCAGAGTTTATTCGCAAGCAGATGCAAAATATCGACTTGGATGTAGATGGCGAAATTGTGAGTTTTGAGCCGCAAAAAATTCAGGTATTTTTACCTGGTGCTGGCAAAATAGAATTCAGAGGAAAGATGTTGTTAAAGGAAAAGGGAAATACTCGGCTTTTAGCTTTTAGTGCGATCGCTCGTCCACGTACTCACTCACAACCCGTCATGTTGGAGAGTTTTAACTGTACTGAGGGAGAGGGTGTTTCAATAGAATTCATTACAGCATTAATGCACAAAGCAAAAGAATTGATTAGTATACCATATTTTAAATGGAACGATATCGTATTTAGTATCAAAGATCTAAAAGTAGAAATTGGTAATTTAATACTTATGGTAGAAGCTCAAGTAAAGCAAATACCCTCATCAGATGTACTACCTCTTTAGTAGGATTGACACTAATTAAAGATAATTTTTGTTACTGATGGGTGATTTAAATTTCCCAAAAGTTTTTTAAGCTTTATAAAGCTACATAATTTAAAACTAACAACTATGCAAGAGTATGATGTTGTGCTGATTGGTGCTGGACATAATGGACTAGTTTGTGCAGCTTATTTATTGAAAGCTGGTTATAGTGTCCTGTTACTAGAAAAGCGTTCCGTTCCAGGCGGTGCAGCAACAACTGAAGAATGTTTACCAGAAGAAGCTCCTGGATTTAAATTTAATTTGTGTGCTATTGACCATGAGTTTATTCATTTAGGGCCAGTAGTTGAAGAATTAGAACTAGAAAAATATGGCTTGCATTATTTAGAGTGCGATCCAGTTGTTTTCTGTCCCCATCCTGATGGCAAATATTTCTTAGGACATAAGTCAGTAGAAAAGACTTGTGCAGAAATCGCTCGTTATAGCGATCGCGATGCTAAAAAATACGCAGAATTTGTAGACTTTTGGCAAAGGGCTTTGGGTGCAATGATTCCCATGTTTAATGCGCCGCCAAAGTCAATCATAGACATCCTTGGTAACTATGACATTACAAAACTGAAAGATTTATTTTCTGTCATTGGTTCGCCAAACAAAACGCTGGACTTTATTCGCACCATGTTAACCAGCGGTGAAGATTTACTTAACGAGTGGTTTGATTCAGAATTTCTTAAAGCACCACTAGCAAGGCTAGCCTCAGAACTTGGTGCGCCGCCATCACAAAAAACCCTTGCCATTGGTGCAATTATGATGGCAATGCGTCACAATCCAGGGATGGCAAGACCCCGCGGCGGGACTGGCGCACTTGTGCAAGCTTTGGTGAATTTAGTCCAAAGTAAGGGTGGCGTGATTCTTACAGACCAGCATGTGGAAAAAGTTTTAATTGATGATGGCAAAGCTGTGGGCGTGCGAGTCACTGGCGGTAAAGAATATCGTGCCAAACATGGGGTAATTTCTAATATTGACGCTAAGCGGTTGTTCTTACAAATGACCGATAAAAGCGAAGTTGATGGAGTCGATCCTGACTTATGGGAAAGATTAGAACGCCGCATCGTTAACAATAACGAAACTATCCTCAAAATCGATTTGGCTTTGAACGAACCACTTCAATTTCCCTACCACGAACACAAAGACGAATATCTTGTTGGCTCTATCTTAATTGCAGATTCCGTGGCTCATGTAGAACAGGCTCATAGTAAATGTACTTTGGGAGAGATTCCCGATGCTGACCCATCAATGTACCTAGTGATGCCTAGCTACTTAGACCCCACATTAGCACCACCAGGCAAACATACTGTGTGGATTGAGTTTTTCGCCCCTTATCAAATTGCCGGTGCAGAAGGTACAGGTTTGAAAGGCACTGGCTGGACAGATGAATTGAAAAATAAAGTTGCAGATAAGGTGGTTGATAAATTAGCTAATTACGCGCCGAATGTGAAAAATGCAACTATCGCCCGTCGTGTAGAAAGTCCAGCAGAACTAGGAGAAAGATTAGGTGCATACAAAGGGAATTATTACCATATTGATATGACCTTAGATCAAATGGTATTTTTCCGTCCCTTGCCAGAAATAGCGAATTACAAAACCCCAATTGATAATTTATTTCTCACTGGTGCAGGGACTCATCCAGGCGGTTCCATTTCCGGAATGCCGGGACGCAATTGTGCGCGTGTGTTTTTGCAAGCAAAGCATCCCATCAGCCAAACTTTGAAGGATGCACGCGATTCGATTAAGTCTACTGTTGGCTCAGTGTTCGGCATTATTTAAATCGCAATGTAGATCAAATAGTATTATCACGCTTACTTCCCCTCAGATTTTTTTGGATCTGGGGGAATTTTATTCTAATTTTTAGAGACCATTTATAAAGTAAATTTTTAAGTAGGGTGTGTTACGGCTTTAGCCTAACGCACCGCCAAATAACAAGGAGCGTTAGGCGCTCATGTCATATTTTTGGTGACAAATCATAATAAATTTTTCCAGTTAATTTGAAGTTTAACAGATAGTTGATTTAGTTAGATATTTCATCAGCAGTGATTAAAAAATCTCAAATATTCTATGTTCAAACTATTCAGATACGTTAGTATTTTTCTCATTACCGCCTGTTTGCTATTTGCTTGTAATGCTTCAGTACCAACAGAATTAAAACGTTCTCCATTAAAAATAGTATTTGGATCTTTTATTGGGGAGTATCCAGGCATCATTGCTCAAGAAAAAGGATTCTTCAAAGCCCAAAAGGTTGATGTGGAACTAATTTATAAACGATACACCCAATTAGAACAAGCAAATTTCAGTGCGGGTAAGTATGATGGTGTTTCATTGTCTTTAGGAAGTTTTATCATCTTGAGTGCCACAAATCCTGATATACAAGGCGTGCTGGTTATAGATGAATCAACAGGAGCAGATGTGGTAGTCGCCCAATCACAAATTAAAACCGTTACTGACTTGAAAGGGAAAAAACTAGGTGCAAATCTAGGTGGTTTTAGCGAAGTTTTTGTGACTGAGATGTTGAAAAGTGCCAACTTAACCAGCGATGATGTGAAATTGGTTAAATTAGAGGCTTTAGAAATTCCTCAACGGCTAAAAAATAATGTTATTCAAGCCGGACACACTTGGCAACCCTATCTTTCTGAAGCTATTAAATTAGGGGGACACATCCTATTTACTAGCAAACAAACCCCTGGCTTGATTTTAGATATGATTATCTTTCGCAATGATACAATCCGCGATCGCCCCGAAGACATTCGTCGATTTGTGCGAGGATGGCTGCAAGCCGCAGCCTACTGGAAGGCAAATGTTCAAGAAGGAAACGCGATCGTTAGCAAAGCGTTAAAAATTCCTAGCAATACACTCTCTCTGGAGGGAGTAAACCTAACTGATTTAGCTGAAAATCAAAAATTATTTCAATCTAACAACCCTAACTCCATCTACAAAGCTGCCAAAATATATGCAGACTTTTTTATTCGCTCTGGAAACGTGACGCGCATTCCTGAGCTAAAAAGTTTGTTCAATTCTTCTTTTTTGAACCCTCCCTCCTAGTTTAAAGCCATGCAGCATCATCTTTTGGGCAGCATCCGTAGAAAGTTGATCGCCTCGTTTCTCATTGTTGCTTTGATTCCTTTGCTGTTATTGGCATCTATCAACAAACAGACAACTGAAAAAGCACTAACTGACAACGCCCGGCAAGCCTTATCTGTAGCGGCTAACGAAACCGCTAATAGAATAGATGCCTTTATTGATGGAAATCTCAATGCCGTGCGCGTAGAGGCGATTTTACCAGGTTTGGCACGCTACCTCAGCCTAACTCCAAAACAGCGAGATGACAGCCCAGAAATGCAATTGGCAACAGAAACATTAATTCGTCTCAGTCGCAAAGATATGCTCAATATTCTCTCATACGCTTTGCTCGACTTAAACGGCAAAAATGTATTGGATACACATACATCGAACATTGGCAAAGATGAATCAGTTGAAAATTATTTTAAAAAACCATTGGAAACTGGATTATCCTTTGTTTCTAGCATGAAGCGATCGCCGACAATTACTGACCTTGTTACCTTATTTTTTAGCAGTCCGGTTCGCAATGCCAAGGGAGATATATTAGGTGTATTGCGTATTTCATACAATGCTACTGTTGTCCAGCAGTTAGTAACTAGAGAAACCCAAAGGGCTGGGGCAAAATCATTTGCTATTCTTTTAGATGAAAATAATATTTATTTGGCACATAGCACTGCACCAAAACTGCTTTTTCAATCAATTGTGCCTCTGCCTTTGGATGTTGTAACTCAACTACAAAAGAAAGGGCGTTTGCGTAATTCTCCTGTCAAAGAATTGGCAACTGATGAGTTAAAACTTAAGCAAGCATTGGATAATAAACAATCGTATTTAATTGCATCTTTGGAAGCAACAGGTAATCAGCTTAATCTGATTGCGATCGCTCCTTTAAAATATAAACCTTGGTCTGTGTTGTTCGCACAGCCCCTTGCTGTTGCCCTAGCACCTGTAGAAAAGCAAATTCGTGACGTAATGTTTCTATTTGCAATTATCGCTTCAGTAGTAACAATCATCGCTTTTACTATTGGGCAATTGCTAACAAAGCCAATAATTTACCTTACCAATATAGTTTTCCAGTTTACCGCAGGTAACTTAGATATCCGCGCCAAAATTACTTCAAAAGACGAAATAGGTCAACTGGCAAAATCATTTAACGACATGGCACTTCAGTTACAAACATCTTTGGAAACTTTGGAACAACGGGTACAGCAGAGAACAGCAGAGTTAGTAATTGCTAAAGAAAAAGCAGAAGACGCTAATCAAAAACTAGAACAACTGGTAAATTTAGACGGTTTGACTAAGGTAGCCAACCGTCGCTGCTTTGATGAACGACTGCAAGCAGAATGGAAACGCCTTGCACGAGAACAAAAACCCCTGTCACTGATTTTATTCGATGTTGATAAATTCAAATCTTACAACGACTGCTATGGTCATCTTGGAGGCGATGATTGTCTAATTACAATAGCACAAACAGTGCAACAAACAGTTCATCGTCCTGCCGATCTAGTAGCGCGTTACGGTGGCGAAGAATTTTCGGTACTCCTCCCCAATACTGACTTAGCAGGAGCAATCACAGTAGCACAAAATATTCAGCAAGTAATTCAAGATCGGGCTATTCCCCATGCAAAGTCTGATATCAAGGATATCGTTACAGTTAGTTTGGGTATTAGTTCTGTTATACCCACTGATGAAATTAATCCAGATACACTCATCGCTTCAGCTGATAAAGCACTGTATAAAGCTAAACAACAGGGGCGCGATCGCTATTGTACTGGTTTAATCTGAGTCTCCATTAGTTTGGTTATATCTTCATCCCGCGCCATCTCAAGTGCTTAATTGCTTTGGCTGGAGTTTGACTTAATTTTTTAGACTGTTTTTATTGATGCTTGTATAAAAAAAGTGCGATCCCCATTGAAAAATAATTTACATAAATCAGAAATTTGCAAAATCAAAACCAAAACAAATTACCATTTTTTAGCCGAAGTAAGCTCTAGATTCAGCAATTGCTTGATGTCTATTGAATATGTTATTATAGGGTAAATTTAATATCAAAAAAACAATTGTAAAATTTCAGCAAAGGTTTTTTCAAAAAATCATCAAAAGAATGAGCAAAAAGTAGTAAATATTTGATAATATTCAAAAAATAACAAAATTGGAATAACAGAATTATAAGTTCTGTAGATAAAGCATGGTTTGTAGGTACGGATTGGTTGCATCTAGCTTAATAATTTTATTTGGGTTTGGTTGTAGTAATGGGGCAAATTCATGGACAGAAAATACCACACAAGTTGTTCAGGAAACTAATGTAAACCAGCTTTTTGTAGAAGCAAAGGCTAGCCAAAAGGCAGAAGTTTTGTTTGCTCAAGGCAATAATTTATTAGATAGACAGCGTTACGAAGATGCAATAAAAGCATACGACAAAGCGATCGCCATGAAAGCTGAGATTTCTGAAGCTTGGATAAACCGAGGCATAGCTTTAACATCGCTGCACCGCTATCCAGAAGCGATTGCATCCTATGATAAAGCGATCGTCATCAAGGCTGACAAAGATGAAGCCTGGTATAACCGTGGCATAGCCTTAACATCTCTGCAACGCTACAAAGAGGCTCTTGCATCGTATGATAGAGCGATCGCCATCAAGCCTAAGAAATATGAAGCTTTAACTAACCGGGGCATTGCCTTAACAAAGTTGCAACGCTATCAAGAAGCAATTGCATCCTATGATAGAGCGATCGCTATCAAAAAAGATTTGCACCAAGCATATTACAACAAAGCTTGTGCTTATGCTTTACAAGGCAATGTAGAATTAGCAATTGAAAACCTAGATCGAGCGATTCAATTTGTTCCTGCAAAGTACAGAAAATTAGCTAAAACTGACCCTGACTTTAGCAAAGTGCGTAGTCAAAAGCGGTTTCAGGAATTATTACAATAGACGAGCATTAGGGAGCCAGTGCAGTGAGGCTACTAGCTGAGATTTTCAAACCAAGCTTCTAAATCTGCAACAGAAGAAAAATCTAGCAACGCCTCACCGAGATTTTCTAGCTCAAAGGTTGACAGATTTTCAATCCTAGCCTTCATTTGTGGACTAATTTCTCCCAAGCGACGATTAAGTTGACGCATTAGCAATTTTAATTCTCCTTTCTTTTCCCCTTGTTCAAGTCCTTGTTCAAGTCCTTGTCGCATCCAACTAGTAACTATCTGCATAACTTTTTCCTATTTCTCGTATTTATAGGAACTAACTGAGATTTTCAAACCAAGCTTCCAAATCTGCAACAGAAGAAAAATCTAGCAACGCCTCACCGAGATTTTCTAGCTCAAAGGTTGACAGATTTTCAATCCTAGCCTTCATTTGTGGACTAATTTCTCCCAAGCGACGATTAAGTTGACGCATTAGCAATTTTAATTCTCCTTTCTTTTCCCCTTGTTCAAGTCCTTGTTCAAGTCCTTGTTCAAGTCCTTGTCGCATCCAACTAGTAACTATCTGCATAACTTTTTCCTGCTCTTTTGGTTCAATGGTAGCAAGTTGTTCTTGAAACACGACTTCTTCTTGAGAATTCAATTCCAAATATGTATCTATAAAGCCGGAAATTAACTGTACTTGTGCTGGGTTAAGCCCAAGACTTGTTAACAACTGTAATGATGTCAGTTTGACTTGGGGACGTTCATTTGCACTCATCCGCATTTTTGCCATTAAAGCACTAGCCACAGGATTTGGCTGATTTACAAAATCCTGCCAATGCAATTGATTTAGTTGGATGACATCATAATTAAACTCTAATATAATTTTGTTTGCTAACTCTACCCTGTAAGAATTTGGTTCGGGTGTTTTGGGGCTATCGTGGGAATAAATGACAATCGGATAAATGGGAAGTGCATATTTTTCATGTAACCGAGCAAAATAGGTAAACATCCGTCGGTTAAAGTTAGTCTGGGAATAGGATTGATGTTCGGTGTGAATGATGAATAAAGTATCTTGGTTTTTCAATGACGCTTGCACAACAATATCGAGGATTTTCTTTTCTCCCTCAGTGACATCGGTAATAACTTCCAATGGTAAAAATTTTATCGAGTCACGTTGCCACTCGGCACTAATATCAGGAAAAAATAACTCAATAAACTCTGGAAAAAAATTAGATAGAAGTTCTTTAAACAGGCGATCGTGGTCTATCATTTCAATATCTTACATAAAAGTATTAGTAAAATCTAAATAGAGATAGCTCTACAATCGCTACATCTGGAAAAACAATTCAAAATGTTATTAGTGCGATCGCTTGTATTCTTCGAGCAATTTCCACAAGGTATCGTAGCCATCGACACCAATAAATTTGATGATATTAGTTCGAGAATTTACTATTACTTGCTCTACAGCTTCATTTCCTAATTTACTTTGTAAAATTGTCAGTAAACCAGCGGCTTGTCGCCATTCCGTCGCAGTAATTTGTTCTAATAAATACATCCCTAAGCAGCTATTGTATACTGCTGTTTCTAGATGATTCAAGTTGTAGTGACTTTCCGCTAAATACAAAAAGTTTAACCCTTGGAGATATTTGTCACCAGAAAATTGTACCGCCTCAGTACCTTTTTCTAAGTATTCTATGGCAGCTTGGGGTTTTTCTAAGGCGACGTGGGCAATACCAAGACTTATATAACAAAGGGCTTGAGTTTGGTGTGCAGCCAAGTTAACACCAAATGCTGAATCACGCAATTTTTCTGACAATTCCAAACCTCGGCGCAAATATTCTATTGATTGTTGATAAATATCTGGTTCTATGCGTTCTGTCTGCTGCGCCGCAAACACTTCGCCATAGCCTAAAGTCGCCAAGGCGTGGGCTTCTCCAAAGCGATCGCCTGCTTGACGAGCTAAAATTAATGCCCTCTGGCTATAATTAATTGCCTGAGAATAATCTTTTTGAGCAACGCAAACACGGCTACTGTGGTTAAGATTGGCAATTTCACAAGGCTGATCCCCCGCTTGGCGGGCAATTTCTAAAGCTTGTTGGTGGAATGAGTTGGCTTGTGGATATTTACCTAAAATAAATTGAGAATAACCCAACAGCGTTAGTATCCTGGCTTTTTCTTGAGTACCTTCCACTTCTTTGAGTGGTGTATCTAAGTAATCAATGGCATCTTGCAACGCATCTCTCCCAAAAAAGGCAAATACTCCGCCGTAAAGGGGAAAGTATTGGCGATGGGCAAAAGTTCTGAGAATTTGTAAAACGATTTGAAAACAGGCTTTCGCTAATTCTTCGCGTTTGGTGCGATCGATATTGGTAGCGACACGAAAACCATGAGATAACTCACACCAAACTACAGCAAAACTCAAAAAAGTGGCAATGGACGCAGAGGTACCCCATTTAGAATCATAGGGTTGTCTTTCAAACCAAGTTACCAAACTTTGCTGCATTCTTTGGACAATTATTGTTAACTCCACCCAGTCTTTGATGTTGATATAAGGCTGGCAAACAACTACTTCTGTTGCAGATATGCCTTCAGCTAATGCCGAAAATAATATTTGTGTTAATGGACTGTTGACTGTTTCTGCCCATGAAGCCCAAGGTTCTTGTTTTTTTTGGGACTGTGTTAATTCTAATGAAGTTTTCGTTGGTTCGTAAATCCAACTGACAAGAGAAGCTTCTAATTGTTGATAAGATTCTACACCACTAGCAATGGCGATCGCTAGTTGTTCTATTTCTTGTTTTAGCTGAAAATCTTCATCAGCAGATACCGCTTCTTTTAATTCTTGGGCTAGTTGTTGTAATTGACTTTGGTTAAAAACTTCGTTTTGGTTGGGATCGATAATTTGTAACAAAACTGAAAACCGATAAGCTTCTGAGGCTGTGAGAATTTGTTGCACAGCTGCGGTAACTGCGGCTCGATTGCGTTTTTCTTTTTGGACTCTTTCCCATTCGCTTTCAATACTTTGTAATGCTTTCAAGGTACGATTTAAGCGAGCCTTTTTCAACTCAGGAGTTTCTCTTTGAAACAAGTCTGGGGAAATTCTCACCTTATGTAGTTCAGATTGGGTAGAATTTAAGCGATCGCTCAAACAGCGTTCAAATATTTCACCATTACCAGCGCCAACATTTTCTATTAATTGACGATATATATATTCTTTAGCGCGGACTTGACCTTTAAGGGTGGTAGTAACAATTTCTTCTATTAATTTGTAATAGCTATCAGATAAGGAATTAGGTATTGTGTCTGGGGTAGGTTCTGCGGCTAGATTATCTGTTTCAGAACTAGAGTTAGGATTTCCTAAACTTTCGCTAAAAGTAGGATAAGCGGGTATTTTTTCTTGATTTGGTGTTGTTAAGCTTTTTGGAGAATTTCTTGATTTAGATAAGTAATAATCTGCTAAAGACCCGCAACCAAATTCTTCGCGAAAGCGGTCTATTTTCGTAGTGGAGTGCAGTTGGCGCTGACGATATTTCTGATACCAAAAAGCAGAAATAATTAAGCCTGTTATGACTCCTATACCAATGCCTGTAAGAGCTAACTTTGGAATTTCCAAAGTGTCATTTTGTTGTCCAGATTCGACGGTCAGATTAGAAGATGCACTTTCAGCAACAGCAGAATCACTACTGTAACTTAGCTGGACGCTAGTTGCGATCGCCGCAACCGACAGGATCAATTTAAATATTAACTTTGATTTCCACATAATCTGACCGTTTACAAATATATTGCCTTTTTCTAGGTTAATTCGGATTTAACGTCAGACAAAAATAAACCACAGTTTTTGTCAACTAACTGTCTCTCCAATGAGTGGAGAGTCAAAAATCAAGCTCACTAATACGTCAACGCAAAAATAAATTGACCATTTCCAAGGCGTTAAAAGCTTGTAGTATTCAGGATTTCTTCATTTTACTTTTGACTTTTGCCTTGTTCTAGTAGATCTCTTTATTTATCTAAGGAAATTCAACTCATGAATAAAAAATAAACTTTCCCAACCCTAATTTCCGGAAGATATCTTTAATTCTTAACATTTATTTATGCCTGTAGGAATACTGCCAAAGCAAGATTTTATAACAGTTGAAGCATAGTTGAGGACATAAACCGCTCTTAAAACTCCAACACCAACAGAGTTTCAAGCCTATTGCCTGTTCCCTACTATACCTTGTGGCTGATGGCGATCGCATTCCTTAACGGAAAAATGTACTGATAAATGAAAATTTTTAGCAAACAAATATCACAATACAAAATTATTACTTCGGGGATCTACTAGGCAGGATAACCCATTAAAGTCTTAACCGATGTATCTCCCAAAACGCAGTTAAAAAAGCATCATTAAATATTCGCAATCTTGCTTACAATAAACTAAGAGATGCATGTTAATGTTTTAATCTCATCGTCTTGCCTTAGCGCCTTTTGATATGCATCTGCACTATTTAGACCCCCAACACCTTGAAGAATTAGTCAAGAGTAGTGGTATAGACTTACACTTAGTGCAACTTAATTTTCAGTCGCTCCAAGATGTAGCTGCTTATGAGTATTTGTTGATTTCTGAGTTACTTCCGCGCACCAATACTGGAATGGTAAAAAGTAGTTGGTTGCAACGTTATGCTCATATCACTGAAGGTGGTTGGTGGTGTTCTGGACTAGACCCCTTGAATAATTGGCAAATGATGGAATGGGGGTGCTTTAAGCCAAACCAACCGCGACAAAATAACAAAGGCAAATCCATCAAATACGAACATCCCCCCAGCACGCCAACGCGGGTGTTTTGTTTGCGGGTAACATTGCAAATCTGGCAGCAAGTTGCAGAGCGTTACAATTTAGCCATGCCTGATGATATCACCATTAACCCTGATGGCGAAGCTAGGGGTTTTTGGCAATGGGTGATGGAAAAGAATATTTCCGTCATTATCTGCGAGGGTGTGAAGAAAGCAGCAACGCTGTTGACACAAGGATATGTAGCTATTGGCGTTCCTGGAATTACCAGTGGTTATCGCGTCGTCAAAGATGAGTTTGGTAAAGTTACCCGTCGTCAATTGATACCCGACTTAGCGATGTTTGCAACGACAAAGCGTCGGTTTTATATTTGCTTTGATTTTGAAACTCAACCTAAGAAAATTGCTGCTATTAATAATGCCATTTCCCAACTTGGTTGTTTATTCCAGCAAAAAAATTGTCCTGTTAAAGTCATCGAACTTCCGGGAAGGGAAAAAGGTGTTGATGATTTTATTGTTGCCAAAGGTGCAACTAACTTCGATAAACTTTATCGCCAAAGTCTTGATTTAGAAATTTATCTTGCCCAAACCAAACCCCACACCGAATTAAACATTCCTGCTGCGCTAACTTTTAACCGTCCTTATATAGGTGAAATACCTTTTCCTACATCTGGATTAGTAGGAGTTAAATCAGCAAAAGGAACAGGTAAAACTACAGCACTGCAAAGCGTTGTTCGGCAAGCTAAAAAGATCGATCGACCTGTTTTATTAATTACTCATAGAATCTTATTAGGACGATTTTTGTGTGAAAAAATTGGGATTCAATGGGGAGTGGGGAATGGAGAGATGGGGAGAGAATTTCATCTTACCCATGCCCCATGCCCAATGCCCAATGCCCCATACCCCATACCCAAATCTTTTGGTTTATGCATTGATTCGATTTGGAAATTGAACCCTGAAGATTGGCATGGGGCGATAGTAATTTTGGATGAAGTCGAACAATCTTTGTGGCATTTACTAAACAGTAATACTTGTAAGCATAAACGTGTAAAAATATTAAAAATCTTCCAAGAGCTAATTGCTACAGTTCTAACAACTGGGGGGTTAATAATTGCCCAAGATGCCGATTTGTCAGACGTTTCGCTTGAATACTTACAGGGATTATCAGGAATTAAATTAACACCTTGGGTAGTTATTAACGAATGGAAACCTCAACAAGGTTGGGATGTGACGTTTTATGATTCACCAAATCCAACGCCGTTAATTCATCAATTAGAATTAGACTTACTTGCCGGACGAAAATGCTATGTTACTACCGATAGTCGTGCTGGGCGTTATAGTTGTGAAACCATTGAACGTTATTTGAAAGAGCGATTACAAAAATTAAGACGACAGTTTCCCCAAACTTTAGTAGTTAGTAGTCACACTACAAATACACCTGGCCACGCAGCAGTTGATTTTATTGCAGCTATTAATCAAAAAATATCTGAATATGACGGCGTTTTTGTTACCCCTAGTCTTGGTACGGGAATTAGTATTGATGTTCAACATTTCGACCGAGTTTATGGCATTTTTCAAGGGGTAATTCCTGACTCAGAAGCGCGACAAGCATTAGCAAGGGTGCGGGATGATGTGCCGCGTGTTGTCTGGTGCGCTAAGCGAGGTATTGGTTTAATTGGTAGTGGTAGTACAAATTATCGGTTGCTATCTGATTGGTATCAGGAAAATCAAAAAGAAAATTTAGCTTTGCTCAGTCCTTTACATAAAATAGACGTGGATTTACCTTTAGTTCATGACCCGATTCATCTACGAACTTGGGCAAAATTATCGGCAAGGGTAAATGCATCAATTCGCCTATATCGTCAATCCATGCAAGATGGTTTAATTGCTGATGGGCATATGATTCAACTGCGGAGTAATGCTGTTCACAATAATATTATTCGAGATTTACGCCTTGCTTTTTTGGCGAGCGATCGCAATGATTTAGAAACACGCAAAAGGTTAATTTTAGAAATCGTCAAAGTCCAAAAAGATTGGGCACAAAGTCGTCAAAAAGCTAAAGACATTAAACGCAAAATCAAAGAAATTAAACAACAAAATCAATTAGCAGTGGCAATAGCTGTAGCTAATGCAAAAAATATTGATTATGTAGAATACGAACAACTATTAGTTAAACATTCTTTGACTGATGAAGAACGCAATAAACTTAACAAATATCTTCTCAGGCAAAAATATGGAATAGAAGTTACTCCTAGTCTAAAATTGCAGGACGATCGCGGATATTATGGTCAATTATTAATCCACTATTATCTGACTCATGAAAGCGAATATTTTCACATTAGAGATCAGCAAGAATGGCATCAGCAATTATCTTGGGGTGAAGGGAAAGTTTTTCTCCCAGATTTAAAGACTTACACTCTCAAAGTGGAGGCCATGAGAGCGTTAGGAATGCTGCAATTCTTGGAAGAAGGGAGAGAATTTACAGAAAATAATGATGATTTAATATTGCTGAAAAATGTTGCTTTTCAGCATAGCAAGCACATTAAAAGAGTGCTGGGTATTAGTTTACTTGGAGAGAAAGAACAACTTCGGGGAATTAAAATACTCAGCCGATTGTTAAATTTGTTAGGTTTGAAGCTGAAGCAAGTAAATGAAGTTTATCAAATCGATCCAGCAACCCTAAATGATGGTAGGCAAAAAATATTTGCAGTTTGGCATCAACGAGATGAATTGATGTTGACTCATATTAAGAGTGGTGGCTATAGGGTGGCTAATTATTCATCAGCATGGAAGGTTGAAATTATCGAAACCAAGCTTGAAAAGTTAGACCAGAGATTGTCAAAGATATGAAAAGGGACTGGGGACTGGGGACTGAGGAGATGGGAAGATGGCGAGATGGGGAGTGAGGGATAAGAATTAAGGCGTTGCTGATTGAAAATATGAATTTGTCTCACGCAAAGTCGCAAAGGCGCAAAGGTACAAAGAAAAGGAAAGGTAATTTTGGCATTTCATATTCTGATTCAGCAACGCCAGAATTAATAACCCATACCCAATGCCCAATGCCCAATGCCCAATGCCCCATGCCCCATGCCCAATGCCCCATGCCCCTTTACAAAACAGACTGCCGCTTGAGACGTTTGTGAGCATACATTAACTCGTCAGATTTGGCGATGAGTTGTTCTAGTGACATATTGGTTTCTGGTGAGTAACGCTGTATTCCCATACTCATGGAAATTTCATAGCTACGGTTTTGCTGTTGATTGAAATTGGCAATGTTTGTTTGCAAATGTGTTTGGATGTTTTCTGCATCTTTGAAATAGCTGGAAATGAAAACAATGAACTCATCTCCACCTAAACGAGCAACAATATCGGACTTGCGAAAACTTTGCTTAAGTAATCGGCCAGCATCAATAATCAACGCATCTCCGACATCGTGGCCAAGGGTGTCGTTAATCTGTTTTAGTCCGTCTAAATCAATGAAGATTACCCAGCATAGAAGTTTCATCCGGTGAGCGATTTTCAGTTGTTGTTCAGCTAGTAGGAAGAAGCCACGCCGATTATGCAATCCTGTTAGTTCATCGGTTAGCGATAGCTGTCTTCCTTCGATCTCTGCTTGTTTGCGGTTGTGAATTTCCTGGATGAGTTCCATCTGGGCGATCGCTTGACGGCTGAGGCGGTGCAGCGCGTCTAATTGTCGGTCATTTAATTGACGCGGAATCATATCGATGACACACAATGTCCCGATGGCAAATCCATTGGATGTAACTAGCGGTATACCAGCATAAAAACGAATTTTGGGATTATTTTTAACTAAGGGATTGTTTGCAAAGCGATCGTCTTTGATGGTGTTGCTAACTACTAATATCTTCTGTGGTTGCAGAATCGTATGGGAGCAAAAAGCCCAGTCTCTGGGTATTTCCCTCACTTTTAGCCCCACTTTAGATTTAATCCATTGGCGATCGCTATCAATTAAGCTAATTAAAGCAATTGGAGTCTTACAAATATAGGCAGCAAGAGCAGTCAGGTCATCAAATCCTTGTTCCGGCAGGGTATCGAGAATATTGTAATCCTCTAATGCTTTGAGCCTTTCTGCTTCATTTTCAGGTAAAAGAGCAGGTCGGGTTTTCACAGATGAGCGTCTCAACTTTAGGCAACAAAGTCCGCTAGGCTGGAAGTTTTGCAATAATGGCAGGATTGTCTCTCGAAGGTCAAACCTGCACGATAAAAACATCTCTGCAACGGAAATTAAAATTCGGTTGAATCTTGTACAGAGATATTCTATTGCATTATTATGTTCTTCATGCCTTCGGTCTGCTGTGTTGTTCATTTCACTCTAGCTTTGAGCTGCAAATTCCCTGGGTATGTAAATGCTTACAAAGTCTTGTGCCCAAAGCCAGGTTGAAAACGATCAATATTGGCTAAAAATTATCAAAACTTATGAAATTGTAAAATTTCTTCGTCAAAGCTTGATATTTTTAATACTATAAACTCGCCTAGACCCTGATAAAAGTTCGGGGAAATTATTGTAGTGGCGTGGTAAGACTAAAATGCTCCAAAAAAATTTTTAGGGTGCGTTAGGATAAAGCCTAACGCACCAAAACCTTCAAGTGGCACGCTACTACATGTATTTCAAAAATCAAATATCAGTCTTATAGGACTCTAAAATTCCACTGCGAATAATTAGTTGCGGCCAAATTAATATAAAAAATCCCATCCAAGCTCCTACAGGGATAGAAACAAGAACTGTTAGCCAGATAGTTTTAAATAATAACCAGCTACCAACAATCAGTGTCACACCTGTAAGGAGTATAGACCAGGGTTGACACCACCAAGGTTTGTAGTTCCAGGGATTGAGGGATTTTTGCTCAGACATTAATTTTATTTGGCAAATGTGCAAATGTTCCTTGAACAAGTTTAAACGTTATATAGCATTCCTAAATTAGTTGTGAAATTAGTTGTGGAGGCAGGGAATGGGCAATGGGCAATAGATTTTTTCACGAATGATTTAGGATTGCTATAGTGCTTTTTTTTGTTCCGTAGCTTACGTACTGGGGCAGGCAATAAATGTCCAAGTTGCCATATATGTTCCATCAAATGCGCTGGAATAATCAGCATTACTGTCAGAAATAAACCAATCAGGAATTACCTTCTGCTGGCGAACTCTTTCATCTAAGCCTATTTGTAAGGATATATTTTCGTGAACAATTTTTGCTTTGCTAATTTCTAGCATTTTTTCTACTGAATTTTGCAGCCATTTTGCTCGAACAAATAGGTTGTGAGATGGATGATTTCCATAAGCAAAAGGTACAACGATCGCTAAATATCCTTTGTCGTTTAGTATTTTATCCAAGCAAAATTGAATAATTTCTACATCGTCTTTTTTTTCTTCGGTTTCCTTGTCAACGCTATGAAATAGCAAACCTGCTAATACGACGGCATCAAATTTTTGTTTTTTTTCAACTAATTGAGATAAGAAAAGTGATAAATCTTTGGCGACAAAGTTTCTATTGGGGTAAAGCTTTAAACATTCTTCAATAGCTAATTCACTGTGATCTACTCCCAAATAGTCGCATCGGACAGGTAAATATTTGCATAAAGCGCCATTACCGCAACCTAAATCCAATAAAGAGAAGGGCTTTTCTTCAAAAATTTTATCTAGAAAACTAGATGTAGGTGTATAACGTGTAAAATTTTCTGGTGCTTGGAAGTAAGAATAGTAGTCATCTTCAAAACGTTCTTCTTCAGATGTTTTGCGTTCAGGAATCAAATTAGTCATTATCAAAACCTTTGATTACAAGGTTACTTTGATTTTCCTAAGCTATCAAAACCCTTAATTAAACAAGTATTTAGTTTGATAGGTTTATTGGGAAAAGCAACGAGTAACTAGTTTTCCATTACCAGAATATTTGCTGTTGTTAATTTTAAAAATCTGTTGGAAGTTAGATTATAAATTCATCCTTATACAGGTTGCCAAAGGTACTTTAAGAGTGCTGTTTTACATGATGCTAACACTATTTTTAGCTACCAATTCCCTAAAGCAGTAGGGTGTCAAGTTTTGTCATACTCTATTTGTCCATAATCAAGTTTGATAATTCTGTCTGCTAAATGAAAATAGCGATCATCATGGCTAATTACCAAGACTGTTTTACCACGCGATCGCAGTTCTGGTAATAGTTGAGTATAAAATATTTCTTTGAATATTGGATCTTGATCCGCTGCCCATTCATCGAATAGATAAATTGATCTATCTTCCAAGTATGCTGTGAGTAAAGCTAGGCGTTTGCGTTGTCCTTGGGAAAGAGCAGTGGTAGAAAGTTGTCCATTTTCAACTTTTACTTTATGGTCTAATTGCAGTTGTTTGATATATTTTGTAGCTTGATTATCTAAATTGGAATTTTTTAATCCTAAAAGTTCATCGAATAAATAAAAATCGGAAAACACCACAGAAAAATGCTGCCGATACCATTCGCGATTTTCTTGATTAATTAACTCGTTATCAAACCAAATCTCGCCGCTAGCTGGAATATAAAGTCCAGTAATTAGTTTCGCTAAAGTAGATTTACCGCTACCATTACCGCCGACAATGAAGACTAATTCCTGACGATGTAATGTTAGGTCAATCGGGCCGAAGATAAAGCTATTGTCTTCTTGATTTGTGTAATAAGTGTGTGTAATATTTTGGAATTTTAAACTCTGCCACGAAGTTTTAATAGCAGGTGGAATAGTTGATACTTCAGAACGAGTAGCTAAAGACAAGCCCAATGAATCTATCTTTTGTAAAGCAATACCGGCTTTACTTAATAAAGGAAGTTTGCTGATGATGTTATCCATTGGTAACACCAAGTAAGTGAAAGTCAAAATGTACCCAGAGAGAGTTGTGGCATCAAGAGCCAGTAAATTAGGCAGCACAAACAAGACAAAACCGATGGCAAAAAAGAAAACAAGTTGACCCCAGCTAGAAGTTGTAGCAAAAAGAGTTAAACCCTTAACATTATGATGGCGAAATTCATTAGCAGTTGCTTGTAGCTTTTCTTCTAAAAAAACTTGACGCCGCTGATAATTAAGCTTGAGTTCTTTGACTCCTTCGGTAATGGTGCGAAAATGCTTAAACAGTCGGTCTTCATCATCACGAGCCAGGGCTAGAAATTTTCTACCCTCAGTTAATAGCCACTGGCAACTAGCGATCGCTACTATGGAAATAGCACAAACCATCACCAGTACTAACCAAGAAAGCCAGGTGATATATGCAATGCAACCCACAACAATCGCTAAATTAATAAACAAAAAAGGCATCTGATAAACAGCATTAGCAACTGCTTGAATATCCTCAGTTAAAGTTGCTAATAATCGCGGGTTACCCAAATCTTCTAAATGGCTCAACTCAGAACCAAGAATTCGCCGACTCAAATGCATTCGCAACTTTAAAACTGCATTCTGAGAAAGGCGAATCAGCATCACTTGGGAAATAATACTGGTAATCAATGCAACTATGGCCAGCCCCGCAAAACCCCAAGCTATAGATGTAATCCGGGAAGCACTACCGCTACTAGCAGCACGGCTAATCAAAGCAATCAAGCCAGCACTACTACCGCCACTTAAGAATCCAGTAACGATCGCGATCGCTACCATACCCCAAGCAGAACGTAAAAGAAAGTAAATCAAATTCACTCTAGTAACCTGTGGAACATTTTAAAACCCCCACTATAGTTTAGTGGGGGAAATGAACTCAGAATACCTTTCGTCTCTCTGAGTTGGATCTGCTAAATTTGCCAGTTTAACTTCTTAACTTCTAGCTCATAACCACAGTTGGGCATTTTATTTTAGCTTTTTGTGCCTATACTTTCTCACTCTTTTAAAGGTTGGTTGCCTCCTGCCTTCTGCCTCCTGCCTTCTGCCTTCTGCCTTCTGAAAAAATTAATGATTTTAACGCGGTTTATTCAAGGAATCACTCATTTGAGTACCTGTATACTTAGGAACCCATCCTTCTGCATTTGCAAAATAGCGTACTGCTTTGAAATTCAACGATCCATTTGGGCTGCACCAATGCTCAACACCTGCTTTGATGTAGAGATAGTCTTGTGCCTGAATTAAAAGCTGTACTTGGCTACCATCAGGCCGCACGAAGCCATAGATCATTTCTCCTGCCAACACGTAGAGGGGTTCAGCAGCATTGTGAGTGTGGTAACGGCCGTATGTTGCTATCAACTGGTGAAGATTAGGGGAACCTGGATGGAGATTCAGCAAGTCAGACCAGAGAGCCTCATTTTCTTGCTGGATAAATTCAAAGACGCTGTTATGGAGTTCTAGAATATAAAGTCTTTCAGACTCTGTTAAAACCTCTTGGTCTACCAGATTTGGGAAAAGGAGCGATGTTCCTGGGTCGTAGTGTCTTAGTTGAATACCAAGAGGGGCAAGTTCACGAACTATTTCGCCTAAATCGCTCTCAATTGTGCCGTCATCAAGTAGGAGGTTAGCCATGATAAAAAGACTAATTAACTATTAACAAAAGTATACTCAACTTTTTACTCAAAAACCACTATTGCCGATTGACAAACCGGGGAATGGCTATGGGGAGATCGGGAGGTGGGGAATGTGGGGAGAGAGGGGAGTGTGGGGAGTGTGGGGAGTGTGGGAAGAGAGGGGAGTGTGGGGAGTGTGGGAAGAGAGGGGAGTGTGGGGAGAGTCGGGAGAGAGGGGAGTGGGGGAAGTGAGGGAAGAAAGAGAATTAATGCTTCCCCATCCTCCCACACCTCCCACACCTCCCACACCTCCCACACCTCCCACACCTCCCACACCTCCCACACCCCCCACACCTCCCACACCTCCCACACCTCCTGCTTGCCCCATGCCCAATGCCCAATGCCCAATTCACAGAATAAATTTATCAATAGAATGATGCTGTTTGGTGCCATTAACATCTAAGCTAGTACGGGTGAACTATCTTGAGTATAGAATGTCTGACTTAATTCTGTTTTGGCATCGTCGGGATTTACGCATTTGTGATAATACGGGACTGGCTGCGGCACGGCGGCAGAGTCCGAAAGTGGTGGGTGTGTTTTGCCTCGATCCGCTGATTCTGGAACGAGATGATGTTGCCCCGGTGAGGGTAACTTATATGATTGGCTGTTTGGAGAAATTACAACAGCGATATGCTGAAGTTGGCAGCGAGTTGTTAATACTTCATGGCAACCCTGTGCAAAAGATACCAGCTTTAGCTGAGGCGTTATCAGCGAAAGCTGTATTTTGGAATTGGGATGTAGAACCTTATTCCCAAGAACGCGATCGCACTATTATAAATGCCCTTAAAGAAAAAAGTATTCAGTTTCTTACCCAAAACTGGGATCAAATTCTCCATTCTCCAGAAGAAATACGGTCGGGCAGTAATCAACCTTATACGGTTTATACTCCCTTTTGGAAAAATTGGATTAACAAACCTAAGAGTGAACCAGTAGAAACTCTGCAAAATGCCGAGGGGTTAACGGAAACTGAACGGGAAATTGCAAAACAAGCAGGAGCGATAGCATTACCTTCTGCAAAAGACTTAGGATTTATTTGGGATGGAGGATTAATTCTTTCACCAGGAGAAGCGGCGGCGCAAGAACGGCTAGAGGAATTTAGCACTAAAGCCATTACTGAATACCAAGAACAGCGCAATTTTCCCGCAGTTGATGGAACATCGCAACTGAGTGCAGCTTTAAAATTTGGTGTAATTGGCATTCGCACTGTTTGGCAAGCCACAACGCAAGCACAAGAAAATAGTCGTAGCGAGGAAGCAACAGTCGCTATCCGCACATGGCAACAGGAACTAGCCTGGCGCGAGTTTTATCAACATGCAATGTATAACTTTCCGGAATTGGCTGATGGTGCTTTCCGCGATACCTTCAAAAATTTTCCTTGGGAAACTAACGAAGAACATTTCCAAGCTTGGTGCGAAGGTAGAACTGGCTACCCCATTGTGGATGCAGCAATGCGCCAGTTGAATGAAAGCGGTTGGATGCACAACCGTTGTCGGATGATTGTCGCTAGTTTTCTCACCAAAGATTTACTAATTAATCCCCAACTGGGAGAAAAATACTTCATGCAGAAACTGATTGACGGTGATTTATCTGCTAATAATGGCGGTTGGCAATGGAGTGCTTCTAGTGGGATGGACCCAAAACCCGTCCGAATTTTTAACCCAGCCAGTCAAGCGCAAAAATTCGATCCAGATGGGGAATATATTCGCCAATGGGTGAGAGAATTGCGGTCTGTGGATACAGAATATTTAGTTACTGGTAAAATTCCACCTTTAGAACGCCATGCTGCTGGCTATCCGGAACCAATTGTAGATCATAAAAGACAACAACAGCAGTTTAAACAGCGTTATCAACAACAAAAAACCGTCAGTAGTCCTCAGTAACTGAAGTTATGAACGCCAAAGCCTTAAGGCGTTCACAGTAGCCGCACAAGTACCGATTATGGGCAATTCAGCGGACATTATATTATCGTATAATCCACTGAGAACCTGACTTTACCAAGATTGGAGTCTTCTGTTTTGGATGCTTGACCGCAAATGCCCTGATACTTTAATTTGCCTTGTTAATAAATTCCGCAAAAACACCGTTACTTAATTTGTCTTTCCGATCAAAACTGAGAGCATCCAGTTGATTAGGGTTTATTTATGACCAGCCCTGTAACGACGGTTATCCAGGTCAATTTAAAGATGGCTCTGGAGGTAGCTCAAGAATTGGAGCAAGCTCCATATACCAAACTCGGTGCTTATTGTTTAGAAATTTTGCGGGAAATAGGATGTCCTGGTACTGAACTCCCAGATAACTTACGGACTCGCGATCAGCAGCTCAATTTCATCACTGGCTTTGCGTCTTATGCTTTTGGGGAGGTACAAAATGTCCAAAGCATTAATTGAAGATATCTTTAATGATTCAGAAGAGGCACAAGAAATTACTTTTCCTGCCACAGATCGAGATTTATTGATTTTAACAGAAAAATTTTTAGGGTTTGAAATTCCCTCAAAGGTTTTCTTGCAAGCTATAGCGATCGCTGCTTACGATTGTGCATCTGCTTTTCGCTATGTTGATAATTATTTGGCTATGCTCAAGAATAAGAATAAGCGTAAGCATAAAAAATTACTTGTGTTCAAAGCTGCGACTAATTTTGAAAATAATTGAGTCGTCTTTTCACAAAGTAATACCATTTTGGATTTGAAATTTTTGATTGTGTTCGGGCGTGCATCTTCTAGAAAATGAGTTACTCAGTCAGCGGATTTTTGGTAACTCCATCTATTACAATCCTGATTTAAATTTGGTATAACTAAAACCCAATAACGGTTTAGATAAGATAATTTGCATCACCAATGGTTTATATAGAGACGTTGTATTACAGCGTCTCTATATACATTTGTTTTAATAATTCACAATTCAAAACAATTAGGAATTAGGCAAGACAAATTTGTTCATACCTCTTGCCAGCAATATCCCAAGTGAATTCTGCTTCTACTAGTTGTCTGGCATTTTGGGACAGTTGCGATCGCAATTGTGGATTGTCGAATAATTTACTAATTGCACTGACGTACTCGGTAGGCTGATTGGCTCGTAATGCACGTAATGGTTCGCTAGCACCGTCTACAGCTAATCCTTCTAAACCGCGATCGCTTCCTACTACTGGTACACCAGCTGCCATTGCTTCTAGGGTCTTATTTTTAATGCCAAATCCAGTCCGCATGGGTACAACGCAGATGGTTGCTTTGTGTAAATATTCTACCATTGAAGGTACGCGACCAGTAACATTAATTCCTGGTCTTTTACCAAGTGCTAAAACTTCTGGCGCCGGGTGAGAACCGACAATATCGAAAGTTGTATCAGGATATTTTTTCTGGATTTCTGGTAATACTTGATTGCTGAAAAAGCAGACAGCATCAACATTCGCTAAATAATCCATTGCACCAATAAAAATTAAATGATGTCCCCCTGGATCGCTTGTACGATAGGGAAAAGAAACTAAATCTACGCCGTTGGGGATAACTGTAATTTTACTATTGGGGTTAAATTCTTCTATTTGCAGTTTATCTTCTTCTGTTGTCACAACAATTTCCGAAAATTTAGCACAGTAATTTTGTTCGTAACGGCGCAAAAGTGGCAGATTGATTTTGTCTCTAATTGTGTTTTGAGAAATACCAATCGCTAGTTGTTTGCGACAAGTAGCATAAACAGAACTATGAACATTAACTATAGTTTTTAGCTGTTTTTGAAAATGTGGCTGCACATAAATTTCATTGACGCTATGCTCGCAGGTCATCGCATCACATTTCCCTGCTTCTACCCAGTTATTAATCCAGGTCTGCATCTCCACTGAATAGTGGTTGAGTACGCTTGGCGGCGTACCGTGTAATAAAAATTTACTAAAACGCTGTATTTTTTTTAACATTTTAGCTGTAGTTGCAGCTTCTTGCGGGCGATCGAAAACTACCAAATGATCGACACAATCACGTAATCCTGCTAATTCCGCATCAGTAACGCCGCGTTCGCGTTGGGTAACTAAGGTAACATTATGATTTTGAGCTAAGTACTTAAGTAAATAAAATGTCCTGACTTGAGTTCCTCCCCTTGTGGGCGGGTAGGGAAAGGTGCAAGATACCATTAAGATGTTCATACAAGTAATGCATCAAATGTGATACATACACCATGACTGATTCATGCTTGTATGTCATCATAAGTATCCCTTAATATATGATTTGTAAAATTTTCATAAATTAAAGCAAACAAAAAGCTAGTTACTGATTAACAGGCAGTAATAGTAAATTTACTGTATAGTTCAAACTCATCTGTTGTTTTTACAGTCAAGTATAAGTCAGTATGTAACTGTCACTGACAAAGTGCTGAGCGAACAAACTAGTCTAAAAGTTAAGTAGGATTTAGTAAAATGAAATCATTTGGTATTTATACGCTTGCCAATGATACTGTATACGACCAATTAGTTGCTTTGCTAAACAGCATTGAGGTAAATGTTGGAGAAAATATTCCTGTTTGCGTGATTCCCTATAACCAGCAATTAGACCTGGTTAAACAGGAAATCAAATCTAGAAAAAATGTCACACTTTTTGAAGATTGGGAAGCAATTCACCGCTGGGATAATTTCATTAATGAGCTTTGGGATGCTCATCCAAGAGCAAATGATTCCAAATTGAATCGTCCCGGATGGTACAAAGGCTTTGTACACCGAAAGTTTGCTTCTTTTAATGGTGATTTTGAGAGATTTGTGTTTTATGATGCTGATAGTTTAGCCATGAAACCAATAGATGATGTTTTTGAAAAACTCGATAATTACGATTTAATATTTAACGATTGGGAACATGCTAAACCTAGAGAAAAAACACAATTAAATCTGGAAGTACTGGAAAAAGTAACCCAGCTAACAGAAACCCAATTGCGTGCAAAAATTCATTGTGATAGTTTTTTTGGTTCTAAGCGGTTGCTTTTTGGTGGCGAAGATTTAGATATAATTAAACAAAAATGGATTGAAGAACGTGAATTTGAATGGATTCGTCCAGGTTCTTGGTGGTCTAGTTCTGGCATATTCGTTTATATAACTTTATACGGCGATCCCCGAATATTTAACTTTACCCTCAGCCCCAATCCTCAAGATAGAACAGGTAACTGTGCTAATGCAGACCGATTCGTTAATATTAATAATGTTCTTTATAATCAAGATGGTTTAAAACCAATTCATCGCATTCACTACATGAGCTATTCTTCTATTGACTTTACCCGATTATGCCAAGGAGAAGATGTGAATATCGATTATAGAGATGAATTTTTATATTATCGATTTCTCAAAGAGCCAGAACGAAAACCAAAAGAATTGAAAGCTCCTAGTGTGATGTCACAAATGAATCGGTTTTTGAAAAAATCGCGGAAGAAACTTCAGAGAATGATTTCTTAAGGAAGAATTCAGAAGATAGCAGGTTAGGTTGAATATAAGCGTTACCCAACAAAACTTTGATCGCGATTTAAGATTAGATTATGATGTTTTTGTAATGGCGATCGCTTTACTTTAAAGCCTAAATAAGCAAGCGATCGCTCTTAATGATAAAAACTTAACCTAAAACAACGCGATCGCGTCCTTGTCTTTTGGCGCGATCAAGTGCTTTTTCCGCAGCATTAACTAAATTAGCAGGCTCAGTTTCAACTGCGGGAATAATACTAGCTACGCCTAAACTTACAGTCAAAACAGGAGCAGGCAAACCACCAATACTAGGATACTTACACTGAATTGCCAAAGCTTTTATTTCCTCTCGAATATATTCGGCGATGTACATTGCAGCAGCAACATCTATTTTTGCAAGAATCACAAATTCTTCACCACCATAACGAGCCACTATTACCTCGCTGTTTTCATCTCTGAAATCTCCTTTAGGGAAAGTTGCAGAAGAATTAGTAGGAGGATTCGCAATTTTCCTAGAAAATGAGAAACTACTATTACCCAGCAAGCATTTTACGCAGTTACAGATAGTATTAGCGATTTCTTGTAAACACCTATCTCCTGCGGCAACGCCGTAAGTTTTATTATAAATTTTAAAATAGTCAATATCGCATAAAATTAGTGATATCGGGGTGCGTTGACTAACAGAGTTCTGCCATTCAATTTGTAGGGAAGTTTGAAAATAGCGGCGATTTACTAATTGAGTTAGTTCATCCAAGCTAGAAAAGACAAATAATTGTTGATTTTCTAGTTGCAAACGTTCAACATGATTATTGTTACAACTTTCATTTATTTTTAAATATTCGCAAAAATATAAACGATATAATTCACATGTGGGAGTACAGCGATCGCCTTCTAAATTAATTAGCCCCATACCCTGTAATTTATATGCCAATGCTGGTTCTAATTTCACATAATTTTTAGCGTTAATTACTCGATAAAAAGCAGCTGCTAAATCTGGGTCATTTTGTAGTGCTAATATATATTGTCTTAAATGCTCGTGATAAATTCCTGACTCTGTAGGTGCTTGTTGCAATAGCTGTTTTAAATTGCCTTGTAATCCTCCTTTACCTACAAGATGATATAAAGCCAATCGTACCAAGTAAGGATGTCCCCCCAGCATTGCCATTAAATTATCAGCCTCTTTACCATCTGTCCAATCTAAACCGTGACGCTGTGCTAAATCTTGCACTTGTTCTTTTGTAAACAAAGGCAACTTAATGGGCAAACCAATATTAAATGGTGATTGAGTCAGTTTTATAGGAACAATAATTTCCGTGGAATAAACCAGAACCAAGCGGAGTTTTTGCCAAATTTCAACTGCTTTAGCTTGTTCGTGCCAAGAACGCACTAATGATAACAACTCTGGGGCAATTTCCTGAGAATCAAACACCCAATCAGCTTCATTCAAAACTAAAACTAGAGGAGTTTCCAACGCAGACAACAAATAATTTTGGAAATAGATAGAGCAGCTGACTTTGCTACCCATTTCTTCATCCCAATAATCATTAAGTTTTGGTTCTAGCTGTAATTCCCGACTCACATTGGCACAAAACCAACGCAAAAATTTCTCCAAATTGGCCAATACTGTTTTGTCTGCTTGCTGAAAATCTAAACTCACGGTGCGGAAGTTTTGCTTTTTAGCGCGTGCAAGCAACCGCAAAACTAAAGAGCTTTTCCCCATTTTCTTAGGTGCTTTGATGCAGATGACGCTCCCCGGTTGAGCTATTTCTGCGTAAGCGAGTTCCTCAATTGGCGGGCGACAAATGTAGAATCTGGAATTTAGAGATACAGGGCCACTAGGAAATTCCAAGGATATGGCTGTGGCAGCTTGGTTAAATTCCCTAAGTAACTGCTGATGTGCTTTGCCAAGACGATGATTTTCTAGAGTCTCGCGGAAATTGGATTGGTTTATTGATTCTTTGTAAAAATCACTCAGAATTTGCCATAAATCAGCAGCAACTTTCCTGACGCGATCCTCAGGATAATTGCTTTCAACTGCTACGTTTGTGTAGGTTTTTCCTTCCCAGGCAGAACGTAATACAATTTCTTGGAGTGTTGTTAAACCGGTAGCTTGACTGGCTTTTAATAAGAGTACTACTTCATCTATTGTCATTACTGATTGACTCTAATTAAGCATAAAATTGTCTCACAGGATTATTCTTAGCAAGTGCATGTAGCTTGTTGAGTGTGTGTAAGAGCTAGCTATTTCCAAAAAGATACAAATATATCATTCCTAAATGAGTTGTCAAATTAGTTGTGAAGGCAGGCAACTTGTACTGAGCGTACCCCTGCGGGGAAGCAAGCTACGCGTAGCGTCTCGTAGAGAAGTCGAAGTATAGGCAACGGGCAATAGGCAAGAGCTTTTTCACGAATGATTTAAGATTGCTATCAGTCTGGATAATTTTTGGTATACTCAGATTTTTGATGTGATTTAATCATAAAATTTTTTGACAAATTTTTCTTATTTTTTCAATTTTATGTGATTTTATCTACTTTTTTGAGACATATTTTAGAATGTAGATGCAGACAAATTAGCTGTTTTTTTCAAAAATAGGTCAGGCGATCGTAACAAAGGTGAGATTTGTCCGTTTAGTTTTTGCTAAATTACATCAAAATTAACGATCTGGGCTGATAATCTGAGATCTAAGTTACAGTCTAATCAACTCAATTAACGATTTGTTAACAAAACCGTATTGTCCATAACTAGATTGTCAGGGTACTAAGACATCGTAGGGATAAGCACAGCATATCTTCTTCATCGTCATAGTGGCTATGCATAATGAGTCTTAATACCCAAAAATAATATACGGTTACGGTTATATATAATATTACTGCATTTCTTACGTACTCAGTACAACTCGAAAAACCTAAATTCTATCCCTACTCCCCACTCCTTATTCCCTATTTTCAATTAAAATCTATGACTTCAAGCATTTCTACCAAACCACGGAAGTTACCCACCCAAGCGATCGCAGCAAAAATATTTCATTGGTGTAACATCATTAGTCTGTTCCTCATGCTCACCAGCGGACTACAAATTTACAACGCCAACCCTGTTTTTGGTGGACGTTCAGGTTTACATATTCCGCCAATATTTACCTTGGGAGGCTGGCTTGCAGGAGGTAGACATTGGCATTTTGCAGCAATGTGGCTATTTTCACTAAATCTCTTGTGGTATGGAATTTACATTTTAATTACTCGACGCTGGCGTCATCGGTTTGTAGGAGCTAACGATCTCAAAGCATTACAAAAAACTCAAAATTCCAAACGTCTTATTTATGCTTGGCATCGTATCGCTTATACAGCAATTATTCCAATTTTGCTGTTGGCATTATTTACAGGAATAGGAATGTATAAACCTGCTCAATTTCATTGGATTGTAGATTTTTTTGGTAGTTGGCAAGCCTTACGAATTGTTCACTTTGCCTCAGTGCCAATGGTTATGTTATTTGCAGTAATTCACTATTTCTTAGGGCGTCAAGCAGGAGGTTCTGAACTCACAGAATCAATGTTTTGGTAAAAAAAGAAAAGAGCATTGGCAATGCTGATTGTTGATTGTTCAGTGTTAACTTTGAGTGAGGAGTTTCGTAGGTTAGGTTGAGGAACGTAGCAAGATACCCCAGGGTAACCCAACCTACAGTTAGTATTTTTGTGTCAAAATATTAAATTTAATGGAAGATTTCATAGATCCACGGGGGTGTACGCTACCTAGATGGGAATGCGTTAACAAAGGACTCAATCAATGGGATATGTAATTGCAACTGCAAATATGAAAGGCGGCGTTGGTAAAACCACCCTTACTGTGAACTTAGCTACCTGTCTAGCTAAAAATTATGGCAAGCGGGTGCTTGTTCTTGATTTGGATAGCCAAATTAGTGCCACGCTTAGTCTGATGTCACCATTAGATTTTGCTAAACGTCGTAAACAAAGTAAGACATTTAGATATCTCATAGACGAGGTTATCAATCCAGAACCACAAGCAAAGCTGACAATTCAAGATATCATTCAATCCCAAGTTTGTAATCTTCCCGGACTAGATTTATTACCTGGAGATATTGATTTGTATGATGAATTTGTTGTGTCAGAAATGCTACATCAACAAGCGACTGCTTTAGGTGAACAAGACTTTGAAACGATTTGGAACCGCTTTGAAAGAGTTTTGATAAACAACATTTTAAAACCTGTGCGGCAAGAATATGATTTTATCCTTCTTGATTGTGCCCCCGGTTATAATCTTTTGACTCGTAGCGCTTTAGCTGCCAGCGATTTCTACATACTTCCTGCTAAACCAGAACCCTTGTCTGTAGTGGGTATTCAACTACTAGAAAGACGGATCGCCCAATTAAAAGATAGTCACGGAAATGAAACAAAAATAGATATAAAAATGTTAGGAATTGTCTTTAGTATGTCTAGTGCTAACCTACTAACTGGGAGATACTATAAACAAGTGATGCACCGTGTTGTTGAAGATTTCGGTGTTGAGAAAATTTGCAAGGTACAAATACCAGTTGATGTGAATGTTGCTAAGGCTGTTGATAGTTTTATGCCAGCTGTTTTAAATGCCCCTCAATCACCTGGCTCAAAAGCATTCTTTCAATTAACTCAGGAGTTGTTGCAAAAACTATAGCCCTAGTTAACCATTCATAAACAACAAAATTCCCTAATTTTCAACGAATTAGGGAATTTTTTATTGTCGATTTTTATATATAAAAATAATATATAAAAAAATAAAATTTCTTAAGAATTAAGCTAGTTATTTTCTAAATCCAGTACTTATACTGAAGCTATAATAGCTAGATTCAGTTATTGAGTGAAAAGGCCAGTAAATCTAGCTAAGAAACAATGACTAGTAACGATTCTCTACAGGCAGAGAAAAATCAACCCTTGCGAATGCGTTTACCGCGTACTCTGAGTTATCTAGAAACCTGGGGCTTTGGGTTGACGGGTCATGTTGGATGGATTGGTACTGCGCCCATTATTCATGCAGCATTAGGGTCTAAAGCTATCTTAGTTTGGTTGTTTGGCACTATCGTCTCCTTTTTACTTAATTTGCAGGTACAAAGTTTAGGAAGACATTGGTCAGATGTCGCAGGAGGAACACCGAACTATACCACAAGGCTATTAAAAAACTTTCCTTACTTAGGTCGTTACGTAGCTTTAGGATACTTTTTTAGTTGGGCAGCAGCACCAGCACTGTACGCAATTATTCTGACAAACCTGATTAAAGTCAATTTTCAAACATTAGATATTGTTTGTCCAGAAACTTTTTTAAAATTTCTATTTACAGCAATTCCTTTTATTGTGGCATTCAGTGGGAGTCGTGCTTTAGCACTGCTGCACTTATTTTTTGTGTTCCCAGCGATTTTATTACTATTTTTATTTTGTATTCAAGGTTTGGTATGGTTAACCTTCTCAAACACTAGTTTTAATTTACCTGCAATTAGTATACATAGCTTGAGCTTTCAAGAATGGGCAAAGTGGTTTTTCCTGGCCAGCTATTCAATTTATGCTTGTGAAACTACTTCTTCTTTTGTTGCTGATAGCCACAATCCAGATAAAACTTTGAAGTTTTTAACTGTGGCTGCTTGGTTAATTCCTCCGGTATTTTTAGGCAGTTCTTGGGTCTTAACGTGTTCGGCTCCAAATCAAGCAATAGGCGACGATGCTTTTTTAAATTTGCTAGCAGCTTCTGTACCTTTTTGGGGTCAATACGCCTCTTTTTTAGTAACACTTTTAATTACAGTATCTTGCCTTCTAAGTTCTGCTACCGCAGTTTCTAATTCTCCTCGCGTATTATATCAACTTGGCTTAGACGGAAAGGTTTCTGAGATATTTACAGTAGTTTCTCGCCAAGGTGTTCTTGGCCCTGCGATTTTTGTTGCCTTTCTCCTCAGTCTGCTTTGTTTAAATTTGGGAAATGTATCTCAATTAGTGACGGTAGCAGGCACTTGTTATCTTTTGTCGATTATGGGATTACATTTAGGATTATGGTTGTCTCGAAGTCAACCAGAGGTTTTATGGCCTTGGTGGTCACTTGGTTTTTTCTTTATAGAAGCGATAGTTCTAATAGTGGGAGGTTTAGCTTGGAATTGGAGAGATTTTTTAGTTGGATTATTATTACCGATTTTTTTGATGTTAGGAGATACAGTGCTAAGCCGCGTAAGTCGTGCGGCATTATATCGAAAATATTGGAAAGAAATTTATGATAAAAAGCCTACTAAACACAATCCAGACTTTGTTGTCTTACAGGTAATTGTTTTAGTATCATTAATTTGCATTACTGCTACAAGCAGTTGGTTTATCCGGGATTTATTAGGCAAAGTTACTAATGATAGCCACAACTCTTTATTAGCGATTTTACTAGTGACGCTTTCTTTTGCAGGAGTGGCGATCGCCTGTTGGACAACTCTACCACAAATTGTTGCTATTGATGAGGCACGCAAACAAGCAAAAAACTTATTTATCACTACTCTCGATACAGTTCCAGATACTGTTTTAGTCTTAGATGAAAACGGGATTATTTGTCAAACAAATACAGCCGCTGAAGAATTATTTGAATTGAGTATTCAGCAATTGCTTGGGCAAAATTTGAATCAACTCTTAATGTGTTATCACGGCAAACCTGAGCAATGGTCTATTAGGAGCGAGCAAACTTTAAAAATCAACCAAGGTCTGCGAATTGTTGAATCAACTGTTTCCCGGCCATTTAATCCCCAACTACGAGAGTATGTTGTGATTGTACGTGACATCACTCAACGAAAGCTAGCAGAGGAAGAGTTAGTCCAATACCGTTGCCAGCTTGAGCAATTAGTTTTAGAACGCACCATAGAACTTATTCGAGTTAATCAACAACTCCAACAAGACATTATCAAGCGTCAAGAAGCACAAGAACAATTACTACACAATACTCTTCATGATGGGCTAACTGGGTTACCCAATCAACGTTTATTTATCGACCGAGTGCAGCAGTCAATAGAACGTACTAAACAGGACAAAAATTATTTATTTTCTGTACTTTTTTTAGACTTAGACCGCTTTAAAGTCGTGAATGATAGTTTGGGGCATTTACTAGGAAATCAACTTTTGATTGCAATTTCTCATCGTCTCAAATCAGTTGTCCGAACTGGAGATATAGTTGCCCGTTTTGGTGGAGATGAGTTCACAATCTTAATTGAAGAAATTGAAGATGTTAACACCGCCATACAGATAGCTGAACGTATTAAAAAGGTGCTAGCTTTACCATTTCAATTAAATGAACATAGGGTGTTCACTAATGCTAGTATCGGTATTGCTTTGAGTAAAACAGATTATCAGCAAGCAGCGCAGATTATCCGCGATGCCGATGTGGCAATGTACTCTGCTAAAGCACTTGGTAAAGCACGTTACGAGGTGTTTGACCAAAAAATGCACGAGGGTGCATCTTTGCTCTTAGAATTAGAAACTGCTCTGCGACATGCACTGCTGCTCAAGCAAGAGGAATTTCGCCTTTACTATCAGCCAATTGTTTCACTGATAACTGGTAAAATTATTGGATTTGAAGCATTGATACGCTGGCATCATCCAGAAAGAGGAATTGTTTCTCCTCAAGATTTTATTCCCTTGGCGGAAGAAACTGGAATGATTATTAGTATCGGACAATGGGTACTTTATGAAGCGTGCCAACAAATGCATACATGGCATCAACAATTTCCTAGTTCATTAAACTTGACAATTAGCGTCAATTTTTCTGGTAAACAGGTTACCCAAGCTGATATCTTTAAACAAGTTAAGCAGACTTTACAACAAACTGGACTAGAGCCATGTAGTTTGAAATTAGAAATTACTGAAAGTTTGTTGATGGATAATTTTGAATTAGCTAATACCGTGCTTTCCGAGTTAACTGCGCTGAATGTGGAGTTACATATGGATGATTTTGGTACTGGCTATTCCTCTTTGAATTATCTGCATCGACTACCAATAAAAACTATTAAAATTGACCGTTCTTTTGTCAACAATATAGGTAGTCGAGGAGAAAATTTAGAAATTGTGCGAGCGATTGTTACGTTAGCTCATAATTTGAATATGTCTGTAACAGCAGAAGGAATAGAAACTGTAGAGCAGTTAGCACAACTTAAAGCATTGCAATGTGATTATGGACAAGGATATTTCTTTTTACCACCTATGCAAAGTGTAGAAGTAGAAAGATTACTTGCTGCTAACTTTTGTTACAAAGACTTCTTAAGGTACTAAATTGTTATTAATCATTAGTCATTAGCTATTGGTTATTTCTCCCTCATTTCCCCATGCCCAATGCCCAATAATAATTTAGCTTACTGCCTGTAGCTGTAAATCTTGGACTTGCTCAAATAATCTTTGTTCTAAAACAAGTTCATCAATAAAAGTATCGATTTTTTCTCTATCGATATTCTGCATGACTACAATATGTACCCAATTCTCAAAACTTGCTAACTGCCACTTTTTAATTAATTTTTGAGAAGGTTTTTTAAACACGACAGTAGTAGAGAACTTATTGAGCATACATGGATATTCTCTCAATTGAAGTTGTTGAAAAAGATATTGAGCATTCCGAATACAGGTCTTTGCTTCTCTGGCTAAGCCGTTATAACCTCTGCTTTGCAGTGCATACCAAAGAATTAGAGGAGCATGGCCGTTTCTAGAACCGAGAATAGTTGTATCTTTGGAACCAATATATTCAATCATTGTTTCCACTCTTTCTACCCATTTCTTCTTCGTTAAGACGACGCCACAAGGCAATGGAGAACCCATGAATTTAGCAGAAATAGCTACGCTATCTATGGGTTTTTGAAAGTTAACTTGAGGAGCGCCATCTAAAAAGGGTAATATTAATCCTGAAAGTGCGGCATCACAATGAATGTAGTAATTTTTAATTTGATAACGCTCTAAAATTTCGATAACTTTGTCTAAATTATCGATCGCACCTTTAACAGTAGTGCCAATATTTAAATTGATTATCGCTGGATACTCACGATTTTGGCTAATTAGTTCTGCAAAATGGCGATAATCCATTTCACCATTAATTTGCGAATCTACAACTTGATGTTTGATGCGAAATAATCTGGCTGCTTTAGGAATTGAGTAATGAGAGTCTTCTGATGAATAAAGAATTCCATTGGGATAAATTTCTCTTGCTAAAAACATTCCATATAAATTTCCTTCAGTTCCTCCAGCAGTCACATAACCCCAAAATTTATGTTCGGGGATCTTATAAAGTTGGGCGAAAAAGGATAAAACTTCTTGTTCAAATTGACGAGAATGCAGACCAAAATCTGGTTCTACATAAGGATCTCCAGCATTATTTAACATGTAATTAAAAGATTTAACTATCTCGCTGTAATCGCAAGTTAAATTGTATGGATAGCCTGCGTGAAAGTGCGATCGCTGTTCTATTTCTTGCAAAAAATTTCCCAACTTTTTAGTAGCTATATCCGACATACTCTGCATTTGTTTAGTTTTGATTTAAGGGAAGTTTTAATCTAATTTCTACATATAAACCCAATTTCTTTACTATTTTTTTAGTATTAAGAATCATCAGATTTATGATGGAAAATAAAATCAGTGCAAACACGGAAAAAATTTTTTAATCCTATTTGAAGCTTTGCAAGCTCTAGCACTGGTAAATATTTGAATATAGAATTTAGCAAACTATTCTTAATACGTAAATATCGAAAAATACTGTAATTGTTCAACCGGAATTCATCTGAACTCCGGATAATCACTTATTAAAATCTCTGTGCATCTTTGCACCAGAGGCACTTGACTTGGATGAAATACGAACAATCACTTATAGTAGGCAATAGGCAATAGGCAACAGGCAACAGCGTCAAAAGCCCTTTGGTATCTGGGCTTTAGGGTCAGCTTCTTGTTATCAAGTATGCTTCTTTATTAAGATTTCTTTGTGTGGAAGCATCAGAAGTACGGAGATTTAGGGAAAGACTCCTAGCAAGTTCTCCTCTACTTTCCCACTCCCTCACAAGCGTAGATTTTTCGCAAAGCCTATTTTTTAGTTCCGAAATTTTCCCTCCGTCCCCCACTCCTACTCCCCCATCTTCTTCCAAGGAAGCTTGATTGTGAATCTACTGCCTTTGCCTAATTGACTTTCAGCATGGACACTACCACCGTGGGACTCTACAATTGTTTGCACAGTTAGTAATCCTAAACCTGTGTTTGCAGAACGACGGGAGTATGAACTTTCATCCGGGTCTAAAGGTTGAAATAATTGGAACAGGTCATCGGAAGGAATACCAATGCCAGTATCAACGATGCTGAAAAAGATATATTGCTTTGTGGGGTGTGGTTGGATTTCAATCCAAACTTTGCCTCCCTCTGGAGTATATTTAACAGCGTTGCTTAACAGGTTGATGAACGCTTCTCGAATGCGGTCTTCATCAACTTGGATGGGTGGGAGTTCTTCAGGTGCTTGTACGCTTAACTGGATATGTTTTTGCAATGCCAGAGGTTTAACAAAGTTCAGACAAGAGTCACATAGTTCTTCAATTGAAGTCGAAGCTAGTTGTAGTTCCATTTTGTTAGATTCAATATCGGCTAAGTCGAGGATGTGGTTGATTAATTCCAAGAGATTCTTGGCGCTATTTTAGAGATTATTTAGAGACAGGCGCTGTTATTCGCTCAAAAGGTCGTATACTTCATTTTGCAGTGCTTTGGCGATCGCCAGCATGGAGTTTAAAGGGACAATCCCATATCTAAAGATAGGGCTTGTAATATAAACACCTGATGTATAGCACCACGTGTCTCGACACAAACCTTTTAAATTATTTCACATATGTTCGGGGAGCGTGCCGTAGGCAAGACGGGGGATTGTAAAATTTGGCACAAGGGTTTTTTCTTGCTATTCCCTTGTCCTCTTCTGCTCAAGTGCCAATATATCACTTCTGGCAGAAGAACAAAAAGTTATAAAGTTTCAAGAAAAAAGCTTGACATTTAGAGTTCAGAACTCGGCATTTAGAGTTTACAGCAGTTTTCATCTATCTTAGACCACATCCTCATCTTCCTCTTTGCGCCTCTGCGCCTCTGCGTGATAAAAAAAGCCGTGGTTCATTTACCTGAAAATAGCTGTAAAGCCTGAATTACAAGGTTTAGAAGATATTCTTTATTCCACAAAGGGTGAGTGGGTGCAAGATGAACTGCAAATTTCATTCACCAGCGGCAAACACAAAAACATAACGCTAATAACCAGACTCAATACACTTTTAAACCTCAGTTCTGATGTATGCAATAAATTCAAGAAAAACTCTAACAATTTGTATCTGATGGAGATTTATTAGTTGTAACTTGCATTATCAAGGAAATCTAACTGTAGACAGATGAAATCTGAAACGTTACTGTTGGTAAGAATGTGGCTTTTTTGTGTTTAGCCTATATTTCAAGTGTAGACGCTAAAGACAAGGAATGAATCATTTGATATGGGATTTATACTTGATTTTTACGAAGCTAGGTACATCTTTATTGCTTTTTACCTGTTTCCCGTTCCCCAAAACCCATTCACTCTCTTGACGAGGGATTCTCCAAATCAAATTGGGTTCCGATATTACTCCAACGTGTATTTCATTCCGTCCACAGCTTGTCCCAAAATATAGGTTTTATTACTCATGCTCAACGTGTCCACTCACAATTCTCAACAAAATCAGCAATTGATTGATACTACTGATTGGAACGTTATTGAAACGGAATTCGATCCGACGCGATTGCATCACAAAGAAACAGTTTTTACCCTTGCTAACGGCTATTTGGGAGTGCGAGGTAGTTTCGAGGAAGGATATTCTCAAGATTCTTCCGCCACGCTCATTCATGGTGTTTATGATGATGTGAAAATTGCTCATACTGAACTTGTGAATTGTCCTAACTGGCTGCCATTGACAATCAAAGTAGCAGGCGAAAGCTTTAGTATGGAGAGTGGTGAAATTCTCAACTATGAGCGTCGGCTTGATTTGCGTTTGGGTTTAGTTAGCCGTGATGTGCGCTGGCGTAGTCCTAGTGGTCATACTTTAGATTTTCACTTTCAGCGGTTCGCTAGTTTAGCAGATGGACATGTTTTAGCAATTCGGACTCAAATCACATCCGTAGACTTTGAGGGTGAAGTTACCGTGGAAGCGGGGTTTGATGCCGAACCCCATACCCAAGGCGTTAGACATTGGCGAACGATAAACCAAGGTGGTGTAGATCGAATTATCTGGTTGAACAGTCAAACTCTGCACTCAGCTATTCAACTGGGGATGGCGGCTAAGTTAGTGATAGAAGATGACGACACTACACCCGTGGGCGTAGAAAATCGGGAGCGTCCGACATTGGCAACCTCCTTTGAGTTTTACCCAGGAAAAACGGTGACAGTAGAAAAGATTGTCACTGTGTTTACTTCACGGGAAACAGAACTCCCCATTGCCGCAGCCATAGAAAGGCTAGGTAAAGAACCCAGGTATGCTACTTTGTTAGCTGCTCACATTGCTGCATGGGAGCAAGTGTGGCAAGACAGTGACATTATTATTGAAGGCGATCGCCAAGCTCAATTAAGTGTCCGTTATAATCTTTTCCAATTACTAGCCGTCACACCGCGTCAGGATGACCGAGTGAGCATTCCTCCCAAAAGCCTCTGTGGTTTTGCCTATAGCGGACACATCTTTTGGGATACGGAAATTTTCATGCTTCCCTTCCTCACCTACACCCAGCCAGCCCTAGCCCGGAACTTGCTCACCTACCGCTATCACACTTTACCAGGAGCTAGACGCAAAGCCCAGGAAGCAGGTTATCAAGGAGCGATGTTTGCTTGGGAAAGTGCTGCTACCGGCGATGAAGTCACCCCGCGCTGGGTGCCAACTCCCAGTGGCGAATTAGTCCGTATTTGGTGCGGCGACATCGAAGTGCATATCACCGCAGATATCGCTTATGCAGTATTACACTACTGGCACACCACCAACGATGATGAATGGATACGGGATTATGGCGCCGAAATTATCTTAGATACGGCGGTTTTCTGGGAAAGTCGCGTCCAGTGGAACCAAGCACGCCACAGCTATGACATTCTGGATGTAATTGGCCCCGACGAAAATCACGATCGCGTCGATAATAATGCCTTCACCAATCTCATGGTAGACTGGCACTTACAATCAGCCTTGGCGCTGTGGGACTGGCTCAAGCAAGCATACCCCGAAACCTCAGCCCAATTAGCGCAAAAACTCAACTTAACTACAGAACGTCTGCACCGTTGGGCAGAAATCCCAGAGCATTTATTTGTGAATCAAGATCCAAAAACAGGTTTAATTGAACAGTTTGAAGGGTTTTTCCAGCTAGAAGATATTAACTTTGCTGATTACGAACCACGTACTAAATCTCTGCAAGGTCTATTGGGAATTGAAGCCACAAGCCAAAAGCAGATTCTCAAGCAGCCAGATGTGTTGATGCTTTTGTATTTGATGCGGGAGCGTTATGACCATAACACCCTCGCCGCTAACTGGGACTATTACAACCAACGCACAGATCACACCTACGGTTCATCACTCGGCCCAGCCATTCACGCCGTCTTAGCCTGCGACTTGAATCAACCAACCGAAGCTTACACACATTTCATGCGATCGGCCTTGGTAGACTTAGAAGATGTCCGACTCAATGCAGGTGAAGGAATTCACGCCGCCAGTGCTGGAGGAGTTTGGCAAGCAGTAGTCTTTGGCTTTGGTGGTATCCGCATGACTCAATTTGGCCCAGTGGCTTGTCCCAATCTTCCACCCCACTGGACGCGTTTGAAGTTTCGCCTGCAATGGCGTAACGAGTGGTATGACTTTGACTTGGGAGTTGAACAAGAAGTCAAAGTTCCCAGTTTGGTAGAAGAAAGGGTGGAAAGTTTGGTAGAAGTAGAAATCTAACGTGAATTCGATATACAGGATTTTGACCTCACCCCCAGCCCCTCTCCTTGAAGGAGAGGGGAGCAAAAAGCCTAATTTTTCGTTACTCCGAGAGGCAGGCTGGGTGGGTGAGGTCTGTCGAATTCACGTTTAATAAATTAACGCGGAGGGATTAATAACGATACCAATAGCGATCGCTTTCATAACGACGGCGATCGTTACGAATGTTGCGAAGGTCGTTATCGCGGTCATAACGGCGATAGTTGTCGCGGTCATAGCGGCGATGATTATCGCGGTCATAACGACGATGATTATGGCGGTCATAGCGACGGTCATAACGGCGATCGTAGCGACGGTCATTGTCACGAATGTTGCGAAAATCGCGATCGCGGTCATAATCGCGATCTCTATAGTGACGACTCTGAAGTTCAGAGTTACCATCATCATTGTGATGATAGCTATAACTATCTAACTCAGCAAGATAAGAGGCATCAGCTTTAGGAGAAATAGCCAAAGCTGAAGCAGAAGCTATCAAGCCTGCCAGAAAAATAGAGGCAAAGCGGTTCATAATGTGAGTGGAAAGTTGTTGATAGTAATTTATGCCAGTCCAGTCTGTTTACGAAGAGCAGATTCCACAAGTCTTTAGATTAATCTTATCAATGTTGAATCAAGAAGATAAGTTTTTTTGGGTGCAATGATTGATAAAAATTTTGTCGTCTATGATACTTTTTGACTATGAAAAGTCAGATTGATACGTAATATTGTTAGTTAAAGCAACAAACTATAACTTAGGATTATTTGGGTAGATGTCAACGGGTCGCTTTTTTGGGGTTTTGCTAATTTTTACAACTTTACTAATGTTTTCGACTTGGGTAACAGTAAACCATGCCTATCTGCTGAAGATGATTCATTCAATATATTTAAAAGTTCTTGAGCAATTTTGACAGCTTACTGTCGTCAATTAACGATTTACGGGTTCCACCTGGTAATCGTTTACAAAAGCTAGAAACAAACTATTACAGCAGATACAGCTTTGCGTTTATCTCGCTATTTTGGTAACAGCGCTCAGTTTTGGTTGAATTTACAAACGCAATATAATATACGTTAAGCTCTTAAAGAAAATATTGTCTTTTCTCGGATTGTTATTAAATTTCTGGAATTCAGCGTCAACAAATACGAAAGAATACGTAGATTAATCAAAAGTCTCAACTTAAAGACTTAGACAGCCCTAATAACTGATAACTTGGAAATTGATATTAGGAGTCGTTTTATGGTTCTACAAATTCAACCCACCCAAAAAGAACCAATTGTTACATGGGAAGCACTCCCAGCTGACTTCATTTTACCCGACGATCCAGTGGAAAATATTCAACAACCCGTTCTCGCTGCGGCGCTTACCGATGCTTTGGGAACCGCAGAACGCATCCAACCGCAGATGCTAATTGGCTCTAATTTTGGACTTGTCGCCACAGTCAATAAAAAAATTGTCGTCAAAGCACCAGACTGGTTTTACGTTCCTCAAGTACACCCTGTAGCCGCTGATGTAATTCGGCGTAGCTATACCCAGAATTTAGAAGGTGCCGCTGTGGCTGTGGTGATGGAATTTCTCTCAGACACAGAAGGTGGAGAACTCTCAGTTCGCTCAACTCCACCTTACGGTAAGCTTTATTTTTACGAACGAATTCTCAAGGTTCCAACCTACCTAACCTACGACCCCTACGAACCTAATTTAGAAGTACGCTGCTTGCAAAATGGGCGATATACTTTGCAGCAAGCAGATAGCAATGGACGCTTTTGGATTCCTGAGTTAAATTTATTCCTGGGAATTTGGTATGGTGAAAGACTTTGCCAAACCACAAATTGGTTGCGGTGGTGGGATACAGAAGGAAATTTGCTTTTTTGGAGTAGCGAACAAGCTGAACAGGAACGCCAACGCGCTGAGCAGGAACGCCAACGTGCTGAGCAGGAACGCCAACGTGCTGAGCAGGAACGCCAACGTGCTGAACAGGAACGCCAACGTGCTGAACAGGAACGCCAACGTGCTGATATATTAGCAGCTAGGTTACGCGAATTAGGTGTTGACCCTGATGCGTAGGCGTAGCCCGCACTTCGACACCCTTCGGCGTCGCTCAGGGCAAGAAGCTCAGTGGCCATCGTAGACATCGCATAACCTCAAGAAATGCTGGGAATAATAATTTTGGGACATCTGCACCAAAATTCCATGAAACAGCAAAAAAATCAATTCAGTCATCTTACTGCGATCGAAAGAACTTATCTATCATTTCCAGCACAGCTTTTATTAAATCAAAACCTACTACAAGGCAAAATACTAGACTTTGGTTGTGGCTTTGGTAATGATGTGCAAATATTACGCCAAAAAGGCTGTGATATTACAGGTTACGATCCTTATTATTTTCCAGAATATCCTCAGAATAAATTTGATACAATCATTTGCTTTTACGTTTTAAATGTTTTATTTGCTGAAGAACAAGCTAATATTTTGATGCAAATCTCACACTTATTAAAAGCTGGAGGCAAAGCTTACTACGCTGTGAGAAGGGATATTAAAAAAGAAGGTTTTCGCGAACATTATGTTCATAAAAAGCCTACATATCAATGTATTGCCAAGCTTCCTTTTCCTTCACTTTATTTAGATGAGCATCGGGAGGTTTATGAATATATTCACTATAATCATCAGCAAAATTCATCTACTTATTGTATATTTTGTAATCCGCGTAAAAATCTCACACTCTTAACTGAATCAGCGACAGCTTACGCTATATTTGATGGCTACCCTATTAGTAAAGGACATGTTTTAGTTATTCCTAAACGTCATGTTAGCAACTATTTTGAACTACCATTTAAAGAACAATCGGCTTGTTGGTTTATGGTAAATAAAGTGCAAGAAATTCTCAAGACTGAATTTGAGCCTGATGGTTTTAATGTAGGAATGAACATAAATCGAGAAGCAGGCCAAAATATTATGCACACCAGTATTCATATCATCCCTCGTTACAAAGGTGATACTGTTTCTCCCAAAAGTGGAATCAGAAACGTTATTCCTAAAAAGTAACAGTTTTTGTTTCTTAACAGCTTTTAGTAGCAAAACTAGATTATCTTTAAATTTTGTTGAAAATGTTTTCAAATATCTACCTAACCTAGATTATCTGGATCGATTCCTAGCGCTCTTAATTGTTCTGCTAATTGTTGAACGCGTTGTTCTGCAATGTCAGCGCGTTGTGCTTCTTGCTGGGCGCGTTGTGCTTCTTGTTGAGCGCGTTTTGCTTCTTGTTGAGCGCGTTTTGCTTCTTGTTGAGCGCGTTGTGCTTCTTGTTGAGCGCGTTGTGCTTCTTGTTGGGCGCGTTGTGCTTCTTGCTGGGCGCGTTCTACTTCTAGTTTAATTTGTTCTGCTGGTGTGGGATAGCGTTTTCCTGCCTCATCATACCAATACATCCATTCTCGCGTTACGCCGCTATAGTTTCCCCTTTCGCAACCAATTCCTAAACCTATTTCTGGTAACCAAACGGGGTTTCCTTCTTGTAATTCATACTTACCATTAACTAATTTATGCACTTCTAATCGAGGTTTGCGGCGGCGGCGAGAAGAATAAATCACATAGTAAAGTACACCTAATGCTGCATATTCATCCAATTTAGTGCTGTATTCTTTGCGATAATTTTGGGAAACAACTTCTAGTACCAAAATCGGTAGAACGTTTTCATCCCATAGCACATAACTGGGACGTAGTTCCTCATCATAAAACCGCTCTACTCCTAAGCTCAAAAACCCATCTGGCACAATGGGCGGTTTATCGGGGTGATAATAAATACCCATATCTATCCCAAAAAACCAGTCCATGTGTTCTGCCCAGAGTATCAGCAGTATCGACTTGAGCAAACCTGGTATTAATTCTTGTAGTTCATTATCCACAGGGGTTTCATCAGAGTCGGGTAGTTCTTCGGCTGATGGCAAGTACCTTGGCAAGTTGTACTCTAACATGGCTTCGTCTCCCGAAAACTCAAATAGCACTTGGTTGTTTTTGGGTCACCAGAATTATAGCGATTTTTAGCAGAACACGTGTTGTAAGAAATATTATGACAGCGATCGCTCTCATACAAAAACCAAAAAAACAACCTCTAAGCATCTAAAATACCTCCAGCGAGTAAACAAAAAGCCTCGGCTAGTTTAGCTGACCAATCTGGCATATTCCGCAAAGTTGCTGAAGCCGATAAAATTTTTGGTAACTCTTAACTATTAATAAATATATCGAGTTCGATGCCATTCATGCTTTATATTTAGCGACAGGGTAGTGCAAACACCCATTCACGTTCAAAGACTAGGAGGCACCAGATATCACTACCAAGCAACTCGCGCCCGCATACTATCAGCACGCAGTGTAACTCAAGGTTAAGTTGATATTAAAACTGATAATTTTTGCTGAATTGCGACAGATAAAGACTACACTAAAAAGTCTTGTGCAGCAAAACCTGTAGCTTTAAATAAAGTAATCATGTCTAAGGTTCTTGTCTCTGATTCCATTGACCAAGCTGGAATTGACATTCTTTCCCAAGTTGCTACTGTTGATGTCAAAACAGGTCTAAAACCAGCAGAATTGATAGAAATTATTGGTGAGTATGACGCGTTAATGATTCGTTCTGGTACGCGTGTCACCCAAGAAATTATTGAAGCCGGTACCCAGCTAAAAATCATCGGTCGCGCTGGTGTCGGTGTGGATAATGTGGATGTTCCCGCCGCCACACGCCGAGGAATTGTCGTAGTTAATTCCCCAGAAGGAAACACCATTGCTGCTGCCGAACATGCTATAGCAATGATTTTAGCTTTGTCTCGCCACATCCCCGATGCTAATGCTTCGGTGAAACGTGGTGCATGGGATCGCAATAGCTTTATCGGTGCAGAAGTCTATAAAAAAACCCTCGGTATTGTCGGTTTGGGTAAAATTGGCTCCCATGTAGCTGCTGTGGCTAAGGCAATGGGGATGAAATTACTAGCTTACGACCCCTTTATCTCCACAGAACGAGCCGAACAAATTGGCTGTCAGTTAGTAGAACTGGATTTACTTTTCCAGCAAGCAGATTACATCACCTTACACATTCCTAAAACTCCAGAAACTACCCACTTAATCAATGCCGTAACCCTGGCAAAGATGAAACCGACAGCCCGGATTATTAATTGCGCTCGTGGTGGGATCATTGAAGAAAATGCTTTAGCAGCAGCAATCAAAGCTGGTAAAATCGCAGGTGCAGCCCTGGATGTGTTCGAGTCAGAACCACTGGGAGAATCGGAATTGCGATCGCTAGGCAAGGAAGTCATCCTCACCCCCCACTTGGGAGCATCCACCACGGAAGCACAAGTGAATGTAGCCATTGATGTCGCCGAACAAATTCGGGATGTACTTCTAGGACTACCAGCACGTTCAGCCGTTAACATTCCCGGACTCGGCCCCGATGTGTTGGAAGAACTCAAACCCTACATGCAACTGGCAGAAACTCTAGGTAATTTAGTAGGACAGCTAGCTGGCGGACGAGTGGAAGTCCTGAATGTCCGACTGCAAGGGGAACTCGCAACTAACAAAAGTCAGCCTTTGGTAGTAGCTGCCCTCAAAGGACTACTTTACCAAGCTTTGCGGGAACGCGTAAATTACGTAAATGCCAGCATCGAAGCCAAAGAACGGGGAATTCGCGTAATTGAAACCCGCGACGCTTCTGTTAGAGATTATGCCGGCACACTGCATCTAGAAGCCACTGGTACTTTAGGTACTCATTCTGTCACAGGCGCTTTGTTGGGCGAACGAGAAATTCATCTCACCGACGTTGACGGTTTCCCGATTAACGTTCCACCCAGTAAATATATGCTGTTTACCCTACACCGCGATATGCCGGGAATTATCGGTAAACTCGGCTCCCTACTCGGCAGTTTCAATGTGAATATTGCCAGTATGCAAGTCGGTCGCAAAATCGTCCGTGGTGATGCAGTCATGGCTCTGAGCATTGACGACCCTTTACCTGAGGGCATTTTAGATGAGATTATTAAAGTCCCTGGCATTCGGGACGCTTATACAGTAACTCTATGAGTGCTAAGTGAAAAAAGTTAGGAGTGAAGAAAAGTTAGGAGTGAGGAGTTAAAAGTTAAAAAATAAAACTCCTAACTCCTAACTCCTAACTCCTAACTCCTAACTCCTAACTCTTTCATACTCACCACTCAGCACTCAAACATGGCAAATACCTGGTGGGAATTACAAATTTTATGCGAACCAGATCTAGAAGATTCTATCTTTTGGCGACTGGAAGATTTTGGCTGTCGTGGCACAGCTAGCGAAAGCAAAGGAAATTCCTCTTTAATCAGGGGTTACTTGCCGACAATTCAAACACAACTATTAGATTTAGCCGCACTATCGCTACGGCTGCGTCAAGATGCCCTCTGTGTAGGGCTTTCATCTCCCACCCTGCGCTGGGAATTGATTGATGAAGAAGATTGGGCCACTAGCTGGAAGCAATATTGGCACCCCCAAGAAATTGGCGATCGCTTTTTGATTAACCCCGCTTGGCTACCATTACCAGAAACAAACCAACGGTTAGTAATTCGTCTCGACCCTGGTGTAGCATTTGGTACGGGAAACCATGCCACGACTCAACTATGTTTAGAATCTTTGGAAATGCGCCTGAGTGAAGTACCACAATCATTTGTCGGTAGTGGTAATAAACAAGAGCATACGGTAATTGCTGACATTGGCTGTGGTTCTGGTATCCTTTCTATTGGAGCATTACTACTAGGGGCAGAGAAAGTCTACGCGGTTGATAATGACCCCTTGGCGGTGCAATCAACTATCAGCAATCGCACCTTGAATGAGATTAGTGCAGAACGTTTAATACCTGCACTAGGAAGTGTAGACGTTTTGACAACACTGCTGGAAAAGCCAGTGGACGGTATTGTTTGCAATATTTTGGCTAATGTAATTATTGAGCTGGTTCCAGAAATGAGTGCGATCGCTAAGCCTAACACTTGGGCTATCTTCAGCGGTATTTTACTCGAACAATCTAAAGCTGTCGCTGACGCCTTAGAAAAACATGGTTGGGTAGTTGCTACCCTGTGGAAACGCAAAGAATGGTGTTGTTTGAATGTAAGGCGTTCTTAAGCAAAAAACATCAACTGAAATAGGTTTGCTAACAACCTAATTGTTCCTTTTGCCTGAGTCACTACCTCTTGAAAACTGATACTTTTGGATAACCTGCTCAATTTTGGAAGTCACTACATTTATTCTGTCTTTAACCTTATCAAAATCAATATTTACCCAAATATAAGCTTTGTTGGGTATTTGTTGCTTATCACCCATAGTTTGTCTCACTTGTCAAAAAAAATTATTATATCTATACAATATAGCTCTCCTAATTTCTAAACTACTTTCTGAAGACATATAAGTAGTTATGCTTAATGTTTGCTTAAGGTTTTATATCATGTCCGGTTAATTAGTTATGATTCCCACGGTGATTGCACCCCACCCCTTAATCCCCTCCCCGCAGGCGGTGAGGGAAGACAAAGCGCAGCTTTGGCTCTTTGGGGTTCTTGCTGTTTAACAAGCAATCAAGCTGACATGATATTACTTGGTGGTAGTGCAATCAAACGGCGATTTCTAGAGTATTACAGCAGTGCTAAGCTACTAAAAAAGACGCGAGATTTCGCGCCTTCGGGAACCATAGCAGTTGTCAGGTAGGTTAGGAATAAACCCAGCATAAAACCTTTACACAAAGACATTTTCAAGCCTATTACCTGTTGCCTATTGCCTGCTTGCCTGCCATAACACCAAATTCTCAATACTACTTAAATTATTGTTTGTAGATGTTTGACCAAATCCGCTGCTTGTCTTACACCCTCAATTCGCTCCACAGGCTCACCCTTCTTAAATAGTACTAGGGTTGGTAGGGCATAAATTTGATACTGAGTAGCCAATTGTGTGTATTTTTCTGTGTCGATTTTGACAATCCGCAGGCGATCCTTGAGTTCGGCATTCACTTGTTCTAAAATTGGCACCATCATCTGACATGGCCCACACCACTCAGCATAAAAATCTACCAATACGGGCACATCAGAATCAGACAGCATCTCTTCAAAGCTGTTAAATTGTTTTTTAGTTGCCATGTGATACACACCGCTTTTCAATTGTTTGTTTCAATGGTAATTCTTAGAAAATAAAATCGGTAGATGTTTATGAGTTTTTCTCAGGAAAAGATTACATTAGCGCAATACAGACTAGTTCGCTAGCAAAATTATTAAATAATCCTAATAAAATAGAGATATTGTATTATTTTGTGTATAGCAGTTAGATATTTATTTTTACCTATTTTGACGTAGCCAAATGATTATACAGAGTTTCACGAGGCTTATGTCTACAGAAGTGGTAGTTTATCAAATTTGGCGATGTCTCAAAGGCTCTCACCTAGACAGTTATAATTCAACCAAAAATATATTCCTCAACGTTATCCATTCATTAGCAAATAAAATAGATAGTTAATTGTTACGACAACTATGAGATTCAAAGAGTTAGAGGCAGAATTACTAAAGTTAACACTTTGATTTTTGAATAAAACTTAGTACACATTCATTTTCTAAAACCCTATTGCCTATTGCCTATTGCCTTCCTACGCAAATCAGTTCAGGAATCAAAGCGGATTCCTATAGTTAGATTTTATTCAAAACAATATTTCAGATGTTCCCGAAATCACCATAAGATAATTAGCGCGGTATTCTAAAGATTGAGGGACATTAAATGACACTATTAAAAGATAAAGTCGCAATTGTCACAGGTGCTTCGCGGGGAATTGGACGAGCGATCGCCATCGAATTAGCCACACAAGGAGCGATCGTAGTTGTTAATTATGCCAGTTCCAGCGCCGCAGCGGAAGCTGTTGTTACAGAAATTACCACAGCAGGTGGTCAGGCGATCGCTCTCCAAGCAGACGTTTCTAAAGTCGAGCAAGTAGACGCGCTAGTTAACACCGTCATGGAAAAGTTTAAGCGTGTGGATATCTTAGTCAACAACGCAGGTATTACCCGTGATACACTGCTTTTGCGCTTAAAGCCCGAAGATTGGCAAGCTGTCATCGACCTGAATTTAACTGGTGTGTTTTTATGTACACGCGCCGTCAGTAAAATCATGCTCAAACAGCGATCGGGGCGGATTATCAGCATTACCTCTGTTGCTGGGCAAATGGGCAACCCAGGTCAGGCAAACTACAGCGCCGCCAAAGCAGGTGTAATTGGTTTTACCAAAACCGTTGCCAAAGAACTTGCATCTCGTGGCATCACCGTTAACGCCGTCGCCCCTGGTTTTATCGCCACTGATATGACTAGCGACCTCAACAACACTGAAGATATTCTCAAATTCATCCCCCTCAGTCGCTTTGGTCAACCAGAAGAAGTCGCTGGCATGGTGCGGTTCCTCGCTGCCGACCCAGCCGCCGCCTACATCACCGGACAAGTTTTTAATGTCGATGGTGGGATGGTAATGGCGTGAATACAAGACGCGATTCACCGCGTCTACACAGTACTTTGCAACTAATAAATTGCTTGTAGGGGCGTACAGCTGTACGCCCGTGCCAACGTATTTGTCTTTGACGGGCTACGCATACTTAAATGTTGCAATATAGCCGTTAAAAGTTGGATGCAATACAAAATATGCTGAATTATTCTACAATTTAAGTCGAGCGATCGCTCTGTTGATTTGTTAAGAAACGTTATATTTAAGTAAATAATTTATGTAAGGAAACGTAATGGCTAGCGTCACCATTACCACCAAAGGAGAAGTAATTATTCCTAAAGAAATTCGGGATTATCTTAATCTTGATATAGGTAGTAAGGTTGATTTTGTCATTGATGAAAATGGAACAGTTAAACTAATTCCACTCAATGTTCCTGTTCAAACCTTGTCGGGCATTTTAAATCGTCCGGCAATGAAAAGTGCGACTTTAGAAGAAATGGAAGCAGCAATCCAAGAAGGCGCAAGTGATTGGAGTTGATACAAATATTTTCGTGCGATACCTCACAAAAGATGATGAAAAGCAGTGGAAGCAGGCTGCCCAAATCATTGAAGCAGGAGAGCAATGTTTTATAGCGAATATAGTTCTTTGTGAGCTGGTTTGGGTTTTACGGGGAAAGCCATATCAATTTAGTAGGGAAGAAATTAGCAACACTATAGAATTAATGTTGCAATGTTCAGTGTTTGAGTTAGAAAATCGCTCTTTAATTTATCAAGCATTACAGCGATTTAAGCAGGGAAAGGCAGATTTATCCGACTATTTAATCGGCGCAATTGCTCAACATAATGGTTGTAGTTCAACAGTAAGTTTTGACAGAAAGTTAAGAAGCGAACAGGGATATGATTTACTTGAATAATGCTTATTTTGCAATCGGCGATCGCTCTCCATTATCAACAAAAACACAAAAGCTGCACATCATTCTACAATTTAGGCAAAGCGATCGCTCTAAAACTGTGTAGCAACTGTCTTGAAAGTCAAGCGTTCGCAATTATATTGATTTTTCAACTCTCAGAGGCAGATTGCTTGCAATCAAAAGGTCAAAGTTGAGCCTCAAAAGGTCAAAGTCGAGCCTCAGAAGGTCAAAGTCGAGCCTCAGAAGGTCAAAGTCGAGCCTCAGAAGGTCAACGTTGAGCCTCAGAAGGTCAACGTTGAGCCTCAGAAGGTCAACGTCGAGCCTCAGAAGGTCAACGTCGAGCCTCAGAAGGTCAACGTCGAGCCTCAGAAGGTCAACGTCGAACCTCAGAAGGTCAACGTCGAACCTCAGAAGGTCAACGTCGAGCCTCAGAAGGTCAAAGTTGAACCTCAGAAGGTCAAAGTTGAGCCTCAGAAGGTCAACGTTGAGCCTCGGAAGGTCAAAATTGAGTTTGAGCGATCGCCTTTTTCGCTTTTATAATTCTATGAGTTGAGGCGAACTTATAAATTGCTATCTCTTGCTGTGTTTTTTGCTATTGTGAGGAGAGGCAATGCCTAATGGTGAAACTCCAGCTTTATAAGATGAGACCGTGGAGTAATATCAATCTTCTTCTTGATAACTGCTAACGTACCTTTGATATTTAAACCAAGTCTTTTGGCTTCTCTTCTGGCTGTTGAGTCGTCTAGCAAAACATAATCTGTGTTTAACTCAATTGCCAAGGCAATAGCTTCTGATTCTCCTTTGCCCAAACGTTGATTTAAACTATTGACAAGGTTTATTAAGTTGGATGCTCTAATTTGAAGATTACCAGAGTTAATCAGAGCTTGAATAGTTTGGCTAGATGGATCTGATTTAGCTTTGATTTCATCTGCAACGGATTGAGGAATGTAGAAATCATCAGGAGATTCAATAAACTGATTCAAATAGTTTAACTTTGACAAAAAATGAGGGGTGATGAATTAAGAATAATCTGCATTCATTCACCAGCTTTTTTCTAAAGCAACATCTTCTTCACAGAGATACGAAAACTCAATTCCCATCAAGTCTAGAATCTTGAGTAATTCTGCTGGTTCTAGCTGCATGATTTCCGCAGCTTTTTTTAAGCTAATTACTTTAGCAATTAAAGCACCGAGTAAAAACAGAAAGTTTTCTTTTTGTTCGATATTCTGAAATAACTGAATTTCAGAGGCGATCGCTTGAGTCAGTTCTTGATTCATCGGTAATTTTGTACTAATATATTGTGGGTCAGATCCTTCTCCAATTAAACTGGAGTAGAGTAATATCTCTGACGGGCTACGCCTACGCCCCCAGAACACCATTATTTTACTTGGGAACAAGAAACTTCGAGTAAAAAGGGAGAGCGATTTCTGCTACGGACTACGCCTACGCCCTCAGAACACCATCATTCAACTTTAGAACAAGAACATTCTTGTTTGAAACAGGAACATTCTCACTTAAAACAGAAACGTTCTCGTTTGGAATAAGAACGTTCTCACTTAGAACAGAAACGTTCTCATTTGGAACAAGAACATTTTCACTTGAAACAAGAACATTTTCACTTGAAAGAAGAAAATTTTCACTTGAAACAAGAACGTTCTCGTTTAGAACAAAAACATTCTCACTTGAAACAGAAACGTTCTCACTACAAACAGGAATGTTCTCGTTTAGAACGCGAAACTTGCAGATAAAAGCTTGATTGATGAGGTTGGCAACATGAATTTTACTGTTCTGAGGGGAGGCGATCGCGCAAATCTGCTAAATTTCTATGAATAGTTACAGTAGTTGAGTGATTTACTCCTAACTGTTGCTCACAAATATCTAAAGCTTTGATGTACAAAGGTTCAGCTTCGGTGTATCTGCCTTGGGAATAGTAGAGTAATCCTAAGTTGTTGAGGCTAATGGCGACATCTGAGTGTTCTTCTGGCAGCAGCTTGCGCCTGAGTGCCAAAGCTTGGATTAAAAGAGGTTCAGCTTCGGTGTATCTGCCTTGGGAATAGTAGAGTAATCCTAAGTTATTGAGGCTAATGGCGACATCTGAGTGTTCTTCTGGCAGCAGCTTGCGCCTGAGTACCAAAGCTTGGATGTACAAAGGTTCAGCTTCGCTGTATCTGCCTTGAAAATAGTAGACTAACGCTAGGCTGTTGAGGCTAGTGGCGACATCTGGGTGTTCCTCTGGCAGCAACTTGCGCCTGATTGCTAAAGCTTGGATTAAAAGAGGTTCAGCTTCGGTGTATCTGCCTTGGAAATAGTAGAGTAATCCTAAGTTATTGAGGCTAATGGCGACATCTGAGTGTTCTTCTGGCAGCAGCTTGCGCCTGAGTACCAAAGCTTGGATGTACAAAGGTTCAGCTTCGCTGTATCTGCCTTGAAAATAGTAGACTAACGCTAGGCTGTTGAGGCTAGTGGCGACATCTGGGTGTTCCTCTGGCAGCAACTTGCGCCTGATTGCTAAAGCTTGGATTAAAAGAGGTTCAGCTTCGCTGTATCTGCCTTGGGAATAGTAGAGTAATCCTAAGTTGTTGAGGCTAATGGCGACATCTGAGTGTTCCTCTGGCAGCAACTTGCGCCTGATTGCTAAAGCTTGGATGTACAGAGGTTCAGCTTCGCTGTATCTGTCTTGGAACTCGTAGACATAGGCTAGGCTGTTGAGGCTAGCGGCGACATCTAGGTGTTCTTCTCCCAGCAACTTGCGCCTGAGTGCTAAAGCTTGGATGTACAGAGGTTCAGCTTCACTGTATCTGTCTTGGAAGTAGTAGAGTAATCCTAGGTTCTTGAAGCTAGTGGCGACATCTGGGTGTTCCTCTCCCAGCAACTTGCGCCTAAGTGCCAAAGCTTGAATGTACAAGGGTTCAGCTTCAGTGTATCTTTTTTGGGATTCGTAGAGTCCCGCTAGGTTGTTGAGGCTAGTGGCGATATTAGGGTGTTCCTCTGGCAGCAACTTGCGTGTGAGTGCCAAAGCTTGAATGTACAAGGGTTCAGCTTCAGTGTATCTTTTTTGGGATTCGTAAAGTCCCGCTAAGTTGTTGAGGCTAGTCGCGACATTAGGGTGTTCCTCTCCGAGCAGATTGCATGTGAGTGCCAAAGCTTGAATGTAGAGGGGTTCAGCTTCGCTATATCTTTTTTGGGATTGGTAAAGTCCCGCTAAGTTGTTGAGGCTTTGTGCAACATCAGGGTGTTCCTCACTCAGCAGGCGTCGCCTTAGTTCCAAAGCTTGCAGGTTGAGGCGTTCAGCTTCGCTGTATCTTTCTTGAGAGTGGTAGAGTAATGCCAGGTTGTTGAGATTAAGTGCAACATTAGGATGTTCCTCTCCCAGCAAGCGTCGCCATAGTGACAAAGCTTGCAGGTACAGAGGTTCGGCTTCGCTGTATCTTTCTTGAGAGTAGTAGAGTAACGCCAGGTTGTTGAGATTAAGTGCAACAGATGGATGTTCCTCTCCCAGCAAGCGTCGCCATAGTGACAAAGCTTGCAGGTTTAGGGTTTCAGCTTCGCTGTATCTTCCTTGGGAACGGTAGAATTCTGCCACGTTGTTGAGGCTTTGTGCAACATTAGGATGTTCCTCTCCCACCAAGCGTCGCCATAGTTCTAAAGCTCGTAGGTTCAGGGTTTCAGCTTCGCTGTATCTTCCTTGGGAGTAGTAGAGTTGTGCCACGTTGTTGAGGCTTTGTGCAACATTAGGATGTTCCTCTCCCAGCAAGCGTCGCCATAGTTCTAAAGCTCGTAGGTACAGGATTTCAGCTTCGCTGTATTTTCCTTGGGAGTAGTAGAGTTGTCCCAAATTGTTGAGAGTAGCGGCAACATCTGGATGTTCTTCCCCCAGGAAGCGTCGCCATAGTTCTAAAGCTCGTAGGTACAGGGTTTCAGCTTCGCTGTATTTTCCTTGGGAGTAGTAGAGTTGTCCCAAGTTGTTGAGGGTAGTGGCAACAGATGGATGTTCCTCTCCCAGCAGGCGTCGCCATAGTTCTAAAGCTTGCAGGTTCAGGCTTTCAGCTTCGCTGTATTTTCCTTGGGAGTAGTAGAGTAACGCCAGGTTGTTGAGGGTAGCGGCAACATCTGGATGTTCTTCTCCTAAGCGCTGTTTAGTGGCTTCTAAACACTCCTCTAACCAAGGTGCTACTTTTTCATACAATGCCTGACCATTGTAAAACCAAGCGTTACCGATAAATGGCCAAATTAAATCATCATCGCTGATGAATTCAATGAGATGATTTGCTACTTCAGCTATATGAGGTATAGCTGGGGAAACAGCGTTGATTTGCTCAAGGGTGGGGGTATAAGGAATATTTTCGGCAATTCCTACCATTAGCTTGCAAACGGAACGCTTTAATTCCTCTGCCTGTTCTAAATCTGTAAGCTTATATTGGAAAAACTCGCGCAACAGTGGATGTAGTTGGTAAACTCCCTCATCTTTGCGCTGGAGTAAATGCAAATTCAATAACTTATCGTCCCGAATTTCCTCTAACTCTTCCTCGTCTTCCTCGGTTAAACACTGTTCCACCAAATCCCAAGCTATAGGTGCGGGTGCAAATAAACTCAATAAACAGCCCAACTGCTTGTCATCGTCGTTTAATTCCTGCCAACTCAACTCAAAAGCTGCTAACACACCCCGTTGTGCTGTCATGTCGCCTTCTGGTTTATCCAAAGCGAGTTGTTCTAGTCGCTTTTTCTCCAACCGTTGCAACATTTCTGTTAGAGAAAGGTCTATTTTGCGCTTGAGATATCGCCCCACTAATTCCAAACCCAAAGGCAAATATCCCAACCACTCACACAACTGATTTGCAACAGCTAATTCTTGCTCAATTCGCTGTGGTGTTTCTTGAAAAAATGACTTTAATAACTCCAGCGCCGCTTCTAGTTGCAATACATCCAGGGATAATTGCTTAATAGATGCTCCCAAGTATTGGCGCGTGGTAATCAACACCTTAAACCGGGAAGATGACGAGGGTAAATAAGGCTTAACCTGCTGATATTCCCCAACATCGTCTAACACTAGTAGCACATCGCCCTCGCGCCAATGCCGAAAGCAATATTGCACTTGTGCAAGAACATCCAAACCTTCTGGTAGGTTTAAATCAAGCACAGTTCTGGCAAACTCTACAACTTGAATGCCCACATCACCAACTTTTGCCAGTAACCAGCAAATTCCACCCTTGTAAGTTTCGCGGTGATTTCTGGCATATTGTAGGGCAAGTTCAGTTTTACCAACTCCACCCATCCCCGCAACAGCAGCTATAGCCACCTGTTCATTTTCCTGCAAAAGCTGGTGGAGATTTTCTAATTCCACTTCACGTCCAACAAACTCCACCACTCCACTTAAGGGAATATTTTCGTAAAACGTCGGCTTGGGTTTAGCTTTTCTTGCTTCAGCACGCTGCACACCTGGCTTTTCTTCTCTACGGCTTTGCCATTCTTCATCAAATTTGTTTAAGTTCCCATCTTTATCGCCTTTGTCGCACCAAAGCGTCAGCTTAAAATGCCAGTTCTCCGAACCTCGCTTGTGTTCGCGCAAATCTTCCAGAACACCCAAAAACTCAGCAAGTGCTTTTAGTGCTTCTCGAACTTGTTCTTTCTCTAAACCACCAAGTGACGCCAAAACTCTTAGCTGTGTCCTCACAACTAGTTGCTTTGGTGTTTGCAAATTAAAGTCAATTTTAAAACGCTCACCCTTTTCTATCTCGTCATTGGCATAAGCCAACAACCTTTCTAACAGCAGCCTTACCCGCGCTTTAACATCATCGCCATAGCTAACACGCGCCATCGGTTACTTTTGCTCAAATTTAGACAAAGTTTCGGGAATCCCCAAACTTAATCTAGCATCCCCAAACTCAAATCTCCGGGTATTCACCCATTACAGCCAACAAACAACCGTATTTGCTTTCACTGACTACCCCAAATTTACCGTTGCTTCAGTATTCAAGGTGAAACAAATGCAAAAGGCAACGAAATCTATCAATATTAAAAAGCTGGTGACAGTTTTACTATTTGTAATTCCCTTAATTGCAGAGTGGTTAATCCCAGGTTCGGGTATTTTCATTGAAATTACCTTTCTCATTTGGGAATTGCTGGAACCAGAGGAGACAGAGGGGGATGATTTGAAGTAAAAGTAATATGTAGAGTGGAATGTCACTTACTTAAGCTGGATTTAGATTCCCGACTTCTTGAAGAAGTCGGGAATCTGGGCAGCTAATAACGCTAAAGTCATAGTATGACTAAAAAATCACAACCCAAATGCAAACTGATAAATACCCTTTTGCTCAAGAACTGATTACTGATATGGAAGGTAATATCCGCAAAGTAGTCATAGGTTTTGATGACTATCTACGGTTGCTAGAAGCTATTGAGGATGAAGGACTTATCTTAGCAATGAAGGCAGTAGAACATGAAATACCTCTAAATATTGATGAAGCATTAGCACAACTAGAACAAGAGTGATTACCCAATATCTACCCAGCTTTATCAAGGATCTCAAGGCTCTAAAAAGTACACCTTACTATGAGACTATTAAAACCCTTGCTTTTGAAGAAATACCACAACTATTAACCTTTGAAGAAATTACTAACCTCAAAAAACTTCAGGGTTATGAAAATGCTTATCGCATCCGCGTCGGTGATTATCGTATAGGACTTATTTTTGATGGAGAAACAGTCCTATTTCAGCGAGTGCTACACCGGAAAGATATTTATCGTTATTTTCCAAAATAAAACCATCTTAATTACGTAGCTTGCTTCTCGCCGGAGGCGAGTATTACCTTAGCGTAGCGGGGCGTAGCCCATTACGAATTACAAATGCAATTTAATACCCAACTCCTACCTCGAATTAATAGTAAATCTCTCAGAGAAAATGGTAAACAATATTATGTAGATGCCAAGGGAAACCGCTTCCCCAGCGTCACCACAATACTTAATGTCACCAAACCCCAAGCAGACAGAGACAGATTATTAAATTGGAAAGCGCGTGTTGGAACAGAAGAAGCCACCCGCATATCTACAAATGCCAGTCGTCGGGGAACCCAAACACACAAACAAATTGAGCGCTACCTCCTTGGGCAAAATCCTGTTTGTCCCGAAGCCAGTCGCCCTTATTGGGAAAGTATTAAGCCAGTTTTAGCAGAAATCGACACAATAAGACTCGTGGAAGGCTCGGTTTTTCATTACGATTTGAGCTATTCTGGCAAAGTCGATTGTATTGCCAGCTATCAAGGCATCCCCTGTATTTGCGAGTGGAAAACAGCAGATAAACCTAAAGGTTCAATCGAGCATTTATACGAACATCCACTGCAAATTACAGCATACATTGGAGCAATTAACAACTATTATCGAGATTATGGCATTCAGCTAAATCATGCTTTGTTGGTAGTAGCAATTCCAGAGATGCCAGCCGAGGTATTTTGGTTTGAACCAGCAGTGATAAAAGATTACTGGGAAGAGTGGGAAAAAAGAGTCGCCCAATATTGGGAACGCAGAAGTATTTGGGGTTAATCAGTGGGATTGCAAAATATCAAACAGTCTAATTTTGTAATGGCAACACACTAATTAATTCCGAAAATCTAGCAAAATCACCTGTGTTGTGAGTCAGTAATTCAGGAATGCCATAAACTAGCATTGTAGCAACGATATTTGCATCATGAACTTGCTTACCACCAATAGAAATTTGCTCCATGAGTGCTAGTAACCTTTCTGTTACCTGAGAACTATCTTCAGCTACCCGAAAGCGGTTATAGAAATAGCGGAGATCCTGAATTACTATTTCAATAGGTAGTGGGTTGGCAAATTGTTGCGGACGGGTAAGGGTAGCCAAATATTCTCGCAACACTTGTCGGCTAATCCATAGTTGAACCCCCGCATCATAAAAACCTTGGATAGCCTCTATAGCAGGTTGGTGAAATGGAGACTGAATTTGACTAGCGTACACCAGGATATTTGTGTCTAAAAAAATAGGATCACCTTCCCCAATCGTCATACATATCCTCGCGTCTTAGAGAAAGATTTTCAGGCCAAAGTCCACAATCATGCACAGGAAAGTTTAGAGGAGGACGCTTTTGTTTGCTCTCTGCTTTCTGTGCCAAAGGCTTCTCATCAATTACTATTACCACCTGATGTTCACCCTCTGGAATATCCAATGGTAACTGCGCTGTGATTTTACCATCTTTGGTAACTGTGGCAATTGTTTCTATAGTTTTCATCTCATTTCTCCTTGTTAAAAGTGATTAGGGACTGGGGATTAGGAAAGAGTTTTCTTCATAACAAATATCCAATACCAAGTACCCAATCCCCAGTCGCCTCAATTAATCCATTACAGCTAACACAGCTTTTGGCAATAACTTATCTTTAAACCAAACAATTCTGGCGGGGACATCATTTAATTTTACTCCCGCCTTTTCTAAATTAAGTCGCTCGGAAATAGCCAAAATCAAATCATCTCGTCCAGCACGCCGCACTTGAGAAAATTTCTTTTGTAAATATTCTGGTCGCCAATAACCAACAATTTCTAATAAAAAGCTACGTCCATCAGGATGCACTAAGCGAAAATCAGGAATCATTACACTACCAGGAATTGGTATTAAATCAACTTCTCTCTCTAATGCCCAGCCACTTTTCAAAGCATCCCATTTATCAGCGAAGGATGCTTCTAGCATACTATCGTAGGGCTTTCCTGGTGGATAGTGGGATACCAAACCACATTCTGAATTGAGAGTAAAACGTCCAGTTTTCCAAGTATTTGTATAAACATCACGAGTTTGGAGAATGGAAGAAAGACTCCATTTTGTAACGTGAAGTAAAGCGGGGATAAGTTTAGCGATCGCCAACCCATATCGCGTACTAGGATTAAATAAACTTGTCGGCCCGTCTATGGTAATTGTAAATCCGTGGTCGGCATCACCTTCAATATAAGCCATCAATTGAAATAACTTGAGATAGCGAAATAACAGCTTATATTCTCCCGGAACATTGCGATGAGCATTTAACACTAACTGACTCGCTTTATAAAATACACCCTGCACTTGAGATAAGTTATATCGATTTAACAAATCTGGCGCTGTTGGTGCATCAAAAACAGTCAAAATTTTATTCTCAGATAAATCAGCATATAATCCATTGCGAACCTGTTCTGGTAAAACTTCCCGTTCCAGTTCTTGAGTTAACTCATCAGCAACTTTCCCCAGAGTCACTTGTGTAGATTCCCGACTAGAAACAGACTTTGCAGCCAGAGAAAACACCCGTTCTCTTAACATTTGTGGTTCCAAAGGACTAACCACCTCAAAAGTACAAAAACTACTTTTGAGAATATAAGCTAATCCCCGCTTCACCCGATAATCTGTCGAATCTCCTTCAAAATCAGTCAGTTGTCGCTCAAGGGCACCCTGAGTTTTTCCCACCGCTGATTGAAAATAATTAATCAACTCAATCGCCAACTCCGAAGTTTTATTATCAATCTTCAGTCTCTTCGGGATGATCTCCTCCCCGTTTTGGCGATGCATCAGTAAATCTGTCGGTAACATCTGAATTTTTGATTTTAGATTTTGAACTTCCAGTTGAATAATTTATTTCTAACTGTTCCGCCGCCTTCAAACTCCTTCCTTTCCCACTCCCATACACAACCTGCAAATTCCCCTTCTTCTCCTCCTCCTCTCTGCGTCCTCCGCGCCTCTGCGGTACCCTTTGGGAAGCCGCTGTCGCGTCTACGTTTCTCTTCTCCCCTCGTCGCCTCGCCGAAGTCCCCTCCTCACTCGTATCCTCAGCCACCACCTCATACAAAATAGCCTGCTTATTCTCAATATTCCCCTTCCTTAAAACCCTCCCTAACCGCTGAATATACTCCCTCGCCGAACCAGTTCCCGATAAAATAATTGCCACAGAAGCCGCAGGCACATCAACCCCCTCATTCAACACATGAGAAGCCACCAACGTGTTATATGTACCCTCCCGAAATTTTGTTAATATTTCATGGCGTTCTTTCACGGGAGTTTGATGAGTAATTGCCGGAATTAGTAACTCTTGAGAAATGCGATAAACCGTACTATTATCAGCCGTAAAAATCAAAATTCTAGCTGGATAATGTTCTGCTAATAAATTAGCTAAAATTCGTAACTTTCCATCAGTACCCAAAGCAATATCTTTGGCTTCTCGATGCGCTAACATCGCCCTACGTCCAGCTTGCGATCGCGCACTCATTTGCACGAACATTTGCCAACCTTGAAGACTCCCCAAAGAAATGCGAGATTGCTTTAAAAAGTCGTTGCGAGTTTGAATTAATTGGTTGTATCTTTCCCGTTCTTGCTGCGATAACTTGACTTTAATTTGGACAATTTCATGTTCTGCTAACGCCTTCCCCGCCAAATCTTCAGCGCGTTTGCGATATACTTCTTGACCAATGAGAATATTTAAATCAGCGTGTTTGCCATCGGTGCGTTCTGGGGTTGCAGAAAGTCCCAAGCGATAAGGTGCGATCGCATATTCAGCAATTACCCGATTAAAATCTGTCGGTAAGTGATGACACTCATCAAAAACAATCAACGCATATTGATTTCCAATCGCTTCCGCGTGAATTGCCGCACTATCATAAGTCGCCACCAAAATCGGTGTTTTATCCCGCGAACCACCCCCCAGCAATCCCACCTCAGCATCGGGGAAAGCCGCCACTAAATGTGCATACCACTGATGCATTAAATCTAAAGTCGGGACTACAATCAGCGTCGTGCGGGGGGTTGACTGCATGGCCATTTGTGCTAAATAAGTCTTTCCCGCCGCCGTGGGAAGCACAACCACCCCCTGCCTACCCGCTAGTTTCCAAGCTGCTAAAGCTTCACTCTGGTGAGGATATGGTTCCATTTCCAAACTAGAAACCAAATCTAGAGGATAAAATTCCTTTGCTTCATCGATAAAGTTCACATCTTCCGCTTGTAGTGCTTCCACGAGCGATCGGTATCTAATCGCCGGAATGCGGAATTTTTCAACTCTATCATCCCATGTGGCGTAGTCCATCCAAGCTTTGCCGCGTGGTGGTGGATGCAAAATTAATGTGCCGCGATCGAAAGTCAATGTTGGGGTACGAACCATAATTTTTAGGCATTGGGCATGGGGCATTGGGCATGGGGCACATAAAACTCCTAACTCCTAACTCCTAACTCCTAACTCCTAACTTTTAATTCCCCACTCCCTTGATTACTAATAACGTAAAAAGTGCATGATTCATCCAAATAACTCTGACAAAAGTCAACTCGATGCCCTCATGAGTCAAGGGATGCCCCATTGGCAAATAAGCAATAGCTTTGACAAATCCTACAAAGAACAGCGACAGCGCTTCCTGCTCAAGCGACTACAATTGCAGGCTCAGATTATGCTGATTGCTGGTTTGACTTTAATCGCTTTTTTTCTTTGGGCAAATTCACAGGCACTAGGTAAAATATACGCTTTTAAGATTGGTTTTGTAGTAGAAATATTCATTTTGATTTGTTCGATTTTATGTAAAACTTCCATCGGACAACGCCATCCGGATTTAATTTTTTTGAGCTTATGCTGGTCTGTAACTTGTGTTGTTCAAATTGATATAGCCTTGCTATTTAATTATCTTGAACCAACAAACAATCTCTGGAATTTAATGTTTTTAACCCAAGCTACACTTGTACCCGTACAATGGTGGATGCATTTAATATCACAACTTGGGACAATTTTCTGCTATTTAATTTTATATGTACTATATAAACCTACCTTAGAAAATCCCTTAGCTTATTATGTGGAACACGGTATATATTTTTTTTGGACTTGCATAATTTGTGTTTTTTCTGTTTATTTATATGAACGCTTACAAAAAAATGAATTCGACGCCCGTAAAGCGATGGAGGTAGCCCAGCAAAAATCAGAAAGGCTGCTACTCAATATTTTGCCAGAAATGATTGCCGAACAATTAAAACAACAGCCGACAACTATTGCTGATAGTTTTATGGAAGTGACGGTGCTATTTGCTGATATTGTGGGTTTTACAGAACTTTCATCTCGTACATCTCCGGCGGAATTAGTTGATTTATTAAATACAATATTTTGCTTATTTGACCAATTAGCAGAACGTCATGGAGTAGAAAAAATTAAGACCATTGGTGATGCATATATGGCTGTTGCTGGGTTGCCAAATCAGTCTACCAACCATGCGATCGCCATAGCTAATATGGCGTTAGATATGCAAAATGCTGTAGCTCAGTTTAATGAAGAAAATAACCAATCTTTTCGCATTCGCATTGGCATCAGTACAGGCCCGGTAGTAGCAGGAGTGATTGGTCTGAAAAAGTTTGCCTACGACCTTTGGGGAGATACAGTCAATACAGCTAGCCGCATGGAATCACACGGTATAGCAGGTAGTATCCAAGTTTGTGAAGCAAGCTATCAACTTCTAAAAGATAAATATTTATTAGAAGAACGAGGTTTAATTAAAGTTAAAGGTAAAGGTGAAATGATGACTTATTTATTAATTAGTCATTAGTCATTGGGCATGGGGCATGGGGCATGGGGCAAGCAGGAAGTGTGGGAGGATAGGGAAAAAATCTTTCCCCCCTCTCTCCCCACACTCCCCACACTCCCCCATCTCCCCACACTCCCCCATCCCCCTCTCTCCCCACACTCCCCACACTCCCCCATCTCCCCAGTCCCCAGTCCCCAGTCCCCGCGTCTCCCCACCTCCCCCCTCCCAGACTAGAATTAGAATTGACGTGACGTTTCCTAGTAGCCAAAGTGTCAGACTCTCTGCCATTGCGCGATCGCTATCTTGCCTTAATCGATGAAATTATCGAAACCACCCTCAAGGGCAAAATTAGCTCTGTGGAACAGGTGTATCAAATGTTGCTTAAAAACATAACTTCCGGTACAGGGGAGGTGTTTGAGCTAGTTTTGAGCGATCGCTTGAATGTTCTTCAAAGCCAAGTTGATAGCGAAAAAGACGAACTCAAAAAAGCTAAAGCTACTCGCAGTTTGAGAGCGATTAAAACCATTCAAACTCAATGGCAACGCTGGCAAGAGCAAAACAAAGCTACAGAAGCGATCGCTTTTGCAGTTACACAAATTACTACTGCTTCTGTTAATGAGCGTTTGGCAGCATTTGTTCGTGTTACCGACCCGAATCAAAAGTATCCGCTAAATTTGCCACAATTACAGCAGTTATCAAAATCTTTACAGCAATTTGCCCAGGTAGATGCCGATTTACAACAATTTTCTGAAGGTATCACCCGTGGTTTAGCTTCTTGGCAACGCCTACAAGAAAATTTGCTCAGTTGGATGTATGAGCAAAGAGAATCTCTGGGATTTGGTGGTGTACCGGGTGAACGCGGCCCTTGGGCGAGTTGGGCGAAGCAAGTTAATAGTGAGTTACCCCAAAGACTGTTTCGCACCCTAGCGATGGAGGAATCTGCAATTGAATTTGCCGAACAGCAACGGGGTATCACCCTCAGAGATTGGGTAGAAATGGCGTTGGTTTTACAATATTTGCAACGAGGCTTAATTAACTGGTTTGACCAACAAGCTTACGACGTTAAGGCAGGGCCGAAGTTGTCCATTTCGACTTTTTTAACCTTCGCAGTGATTTGGAGTCAGTTAGCAATTGGTTTTCAGAGCATTGGTGCAGGATATAGCGATGCTTGTTCTCAAATTATGCTCCAGATTTTGCGAACCTTTGCCCAACGCTCATATTTTCCCCTTTACGGCGGCATTTTTGCCTCGTTTTCTGGCAGTTATCTCCGAAATACTCTGGACTATTTGGATGAACCACTGCAAACTGTGGAGGGAACCCAAGAAAAAGCGCGGATTTTGACACTTTTAGGTTATTCTCAGCGTGCTTTAGGACAATACGATCGCTCCCTTAATTTTCATCAGCAGGCGTTGGACATAGCTAGGAGTGCAGGCGATCGCCCCTGTGAAATTGCTAATCTCAACCACCTCAGCCGTACCTACGTACAACAGCAAAATTATGCTGAGGCAATTAACTACAGCCAACGAGGATTAATATTGAGTCGGCAAGCAGGCGATCGTACAGGAGAAGCAAACGCGCTAGTCAATTTAGGCTACAGCGAAGTCATGCAAGCTCAACAACTAGAAAATCTAGAACCAGAAACCTATGAATCGGCAATTAACTATTTGGAACAAGGTTTAAAGTTGTCAGAAAAATTAGGCGATGTTCCTAGTAAAGCCTTATGTGTCAACAGCTTAGGAATTGCTTATTTAGTAATTGGACAACATCAAACAGCAATTAAATATCTCGAAGATGGTTTTAAAATAGCGCAATTTTCTGGTGATTTTTATCTCCAAGGACGCAATTTAGCTTATTTAGCTGAAGCTTATTATCATTTGCAAAATACCGAAAAAACCATTTACACAGGCAGTTTAGGAATGTATCTTTTGAACCAAATTGCTTCTCGTGAATGGCGTCAACCAGCAGGGTTACTGAAAATTTTACAAGGGCAAATAGGGGCAGAAGCTTTCCAAAAATTATTACAGCAACATCGTCCTAAAATCATTGCACTTATTGGTGTAGATGGCTATGATTACATCCCGCAACTATTAGAAGAATATCAGCAAGATTAGGCAAGGTTTACTGCAAGGTATCTCAATTACCAGAAGGGAAATTAAAATCTGTTACCGTATCGCTAAATCCATCAGGCGAATACTACGCTGCTTAGCTTTAAAGGCACACAGCTAGATGTAGTTCAATCTAGATTCTGGACTCTTGACTTTTAAGTCACTAAAATATTACGATTGTCTGCCGCGTGAAATGCATAACAGCTTAACACGTCCCTAGAACAGAGCGATCGCTTACTTTGGCATAACTTTTATTAGTTAGTGGCGCAACACTAATATATAAAGATTTGTGTCAGCAAAAAGTACACAAAATACAACAGATGCTTAACAATAGATTTCAATTTGATGAGGTACGTAGCCTGAGCTTGGTAGCCAGACATCAAGCTTATCTTACTTAAGAATTCATCAATTCTGCTGTATCACCAGCTGATGCGGTTAGAATAACACGAAATTACACCGCCAGTTCCATGCCATTTTGCCACCTTGTCTTCTTCTTAACCTTCAGTTTGTATTTTCCAGTAATAGAATTAAGAACGAAGCCCTTGTAAAGCTTTCAACTATCAAAAGGTAGAAGCTCTAGTAGCAGATTTGACAAAATTGCAAAAACAGAAATCTGTGTCCAAAATACGCTTGTAAAATTTTTATGACTTCCCGGATTCGCTTTTTGATGTGTCCTCCCGATCACTACGATGTCGATTATGTGATTAATCCCTGGATGGAAGGGAATATTCACAAATCATCGCGCGATCGCGCCGTAGAACAGTGGCAAGGACTACACGAGCTGCTTAAAGAACACGCCATTGTAGACTTAGTGTCACCAGAGAAAGGTTGGCCAGATATGGTTTTTACTGCCAACGCTGGTTTGGTACTGGGAGATATCGTTGTTCTGAGTCGTTTTTTACACAGAGAACGTCAGGGAGAAGAACCTTACTTCAAACAATGGTTTGAAGAAAATGGTTATACAGTCAATGAACTTCCCAAAGATTTGCCTTTTGAAGGCGCAGGAGACGCACTGCTAGATCGGGAAGGACGCTGGTTATGGGCGGGATACGGTTTCCGTTCGGAATTAGATTCTCACCCTTACCTCGCAAAATGGCTGGATATTGAAGTACTCTCCTTGCGACTGATAGACGAACGTTTTTATCACCTGGATACTTGCTTTTGTCCGTTAGCAAACGGTTATTTGCTATACTATCCAGGTGCTTTTGATTCCTACTCCAACCGCTTAATTCAAATGCGGGTCGCACCAGAAAAGCGAATTGCTATTGCCGAAGCTGATGCAGTGAATTTTGCTTGTAATGCGGTGAATGTAGACAGCATCGTTATTATGAACAAGGCGAGTGATACTTTGAAATCCCGCCTTGCTGATGTTGGTTTCCAAGTGCTGGAAACACCGCTTACTGAATTTCTCAAAGCTGGTGGTGCGGCTAAATGTCTAACCTTACGCGTGACAGAACCAGTTAGAGAAGAACTTCATGCCAACGTCTCGGTGGAAAGCCGCGTCATTCGCATGGAAGGACACTTGCTAGATGCTGGTTTGATTAACCGCGCTCTGGATTTAATTGTAGATGCTGGCGGAAGTTTCCAAGTTCTGAATTTCAACTTAGGAGAACAGCGCCAAAGTACCTCAGCTGCCGAAGTGAAGGTATCAGCACCATCCCATGAAGTGATGGAAGAAATCATTTCGCGGTTGATTGATTTAGGTGCTGTAGACTTACCCCAAGATGAGCGAGACGCTAAACTAGAGCCTGTAACCCAAAATGGCGTAGCACCTGACGATTTCTACGTCAGTACAATTTATCCTACCGAAGTGCGGATTCATGGGCAGTGGGTGAAGGTGGAAAATCAGCGGATGGATGGCGCGATCGCCATTACTCAAACAGCCAATGGCTTCAAAGCAAGGTGTAAAATACTACGTGACTTAGAAATTGGCGAACAAGTAGTTACAGACGTGTTAGGTATCCGCACCATCCGCAAAACTGAATCGCGGGAACAACGCAGTACCCAAGAATTCACCTTTATGTCGTCGGGAGTTTCCAGCGAACGCCGCGTCGAATTAGTCGTGGAACAAGTGGCTTGGGAGTTGCGTAAAATCCGTGATGCTGGTGGTAAAGTAGTTGTCACAGCTGGCCCTGTGGTGATTCACACTGGTGGCGGCGAACACCTAGCGCAACTAATTCGCCAAGGATACGTACAAGCACTACTCGGTGGCAATGCGATCGCCGTCCATGACATCGAACAAAATATGATGGGCACCTCCTTGGGTGTGGACATGAAGCGGGGTGTGGCTGTACGTGGTGGACACCGCCATCACCTGAAGGTAATTAACACCATCCGCCGTTACGGTAGTATTCCCAAAGCTGTGGAAGCAGGGGTAATTAAGAGTGGCGTAATGTATGAGTGCGTCCAGAACGACGTGCCTTTTGTGCTTGCTGGGTCGATTCGGGATGACGGGCCTTTACCTGATACCCAAATGGATTTGCTCAAAGCCCAAGAACAATATGCCAAAAACTTAGAAGGTGCAGAGATGATTTTGATGCTGTCATCAATGCTACATTCCATTGGCGTGGGCAATATGACTCCGGCGGGAGTGAAAATGGTATGTGTGGATATTAATCCAGCTGTGGTGACAAAACTGAGCGATCGCGGTTCTATAGAATCAGTAGGTGTAGTCACAGATGTGGGATTATTCCTCAGCCTTTTGATTCAGCAGTTGGATAAATTAACAAGTCCCTATATTAGCAAGGTAGGTTAAAAAACGAACTACTCCAGATATAGCAGGAGGCAGGAGGCAGGAGGCAGAAGGCAGGAGGTAAAAGTCTTACTATGCCTAGCATTCAAGTTTTTAAAATGTCCTAACCTATGTGACTACCGCTATATTACACGAAACTTCTGGTGCGATCGCCATTAGGCGTAACAAGTTTAATAGTAGGGTAAGTATTTTCGACCCTACTATTTTTTGTTTTCTAAGATAGGATGCAATACACTTGGGTTAAGAAAAAGGGAACAGGGAATAGGCTTATCTAAACTGTATTGACTGTATTGATCTAAAAAGTATTCATGTACAGATGAATTCATCGTGTCTCAAAGATTGAACGGTGTAGTGTGGATAAACAAATATCAATATAGAGTAATGAAAGTTCATAGACTTGGAAAAATATTTATTTTTATTTTTTTAGCCTTTATATCAATGATTGCCTTGGTTAGCTTGCGATCGCCAGATGATAAACGACTTGACTTTTGTAATAATCTCAAACCACTGAACCAAATCGAAGTTAAAGATTACGATAATAATGGAATTAAGTCGCGTCAAGGGACATTTAGTACAAAAGTTTCATTTGGCGATCGCCAAGAACTAAAAGTAGTTATTTTTCCTAAAGCGCTTTCTCCTAAAATTTGGTCAACAGTATCCCAATCATCAATTCAATATATTGGTAACGGTGGCGATAATAATTGGCGAGAATGGTTGAGTCCTGATTATTTTTATTTACTTGAAGTCCCTTCAAAAGCAACGCTCAAATTTGAGTAAAAGAGAGTGAGGACTGGCGACTGGGGAGCAGAGGAGAGATGGGGAAGTGTGGGGAGTGTGGGGGGAAAGATTTTTTTCCTATCCTCCCACACCTCCCATCCCTCCCACACTTCCTGCTTGCCCCCTGCCCAATTCTCTTTTAACAAGGCATTAAAGCATCTAATCTCCCTAGTACTGCCAGATCTTCTGCATCTAACTCTACTGGTATTCCACTGCGAATTAATTCTGAAAAGTCTTCATTAGGCACCATTACAGTTAGAGTATACAACCGAGTGGAACCTGTATTTTTAATTAAATGTGTGCCAGTGGGAGGCACTAATAAACTATCTCCAGCTTTAATGTTAGCCATCTTGCCATCACACATGGCGATCGCTTCACCTTTAAGGACAAAAAACATTTCTACTGCCCACTGATGGCGGTTTGGCGGTGTTTGTCCGCCGACATCAAATATTTCTACGCAGCAAGTCAAGGAAGTATTCGCATTCGTCGAATCGAAAATAATCGCTAAACGATTAGAGTCGTTAGGACTGATGCGATATACTTGGTAATCTTTGGGAGATTTGATAATAGGAATTACACAACGAGTAGCGTGCATTTATTTATCCCCTCGAAGTTGTTGATATGATGACAAAAGATGCAAGTGTTGAATATTTAGTTGTTATTAATCTTATTTGCTGTGTGATTGGAGATTTAGAAAATGATCTCATCCAGAGGCACACAGAGAGAAGAGAGATTTTCACAAAGAATTTAGGATTGCTGTAGTTGTATGTCTAATATCATGCCCGGTTAATTACTTACTAAACTTGAAGAACCCCAAAGAGCTAAAGCTGTGCTTTATCTCCCCTAAGAGCTTGCGGGGAGGGGATTAAGGGGTAGGGTCTAATGATTACCGAAATCATAACTAATTACCCGAACATGATATAATTTACAAAATTACTAATCTGTAAATACAGACAAATACAGACGCGATTCATCGCGTCTCTACTCCTCACTTAAAGCTGTGAAAATTGCTTGAGAATCTGTGACAAAACCGAAGCATTGTTTGACATTGTACAATGTCGCCAACCAACAATATTCAGGTGATGTTGTAGCGGTGCAGTCTTTGACTAATATGCAGTCATATCCCAAGAAGTTGGCATCACATAATGTGGTCAGCACACATTGGTCAGCGTTGACACCAGCAAAAAATAGTGTCGTTTTTCCCAGATTCTTCAAGATACTATCCAAAGGTGTGTCCCAGAAGCCACTCATCCGGTATTTGTCTACGCAAATATCTTCTCTTAGCGGTTGTAGTTCATCCACCACTGCCGCGGCCCAACTACCCGCCATGAGTACTTTAGCACCATTTTTAGGTAAGGGATCGCCCAAACCCACGCCGTCACCCGTAGGGTTGTAGACGTGAAGCGAAGCTGCACTGATGTTGAGTAAGTCGGGACGATTCCCCCAATTCACCCAAATTATTGGCACACCAGCAGTACGCAGTTCTGGGAGTAAGTTCTTTAAAGGTTCAATGGGCTTACGGGCTGGGGTGACATCCACACCGATATGCGCTAACCAGCCGTCAGGGTGACAGAAGTCGTTTTGCATATCAATAACGAGAATAGCGGCTTTTGCGAGGTCTAGACGCAGGGTTTTTGTTTCTGTTGCTAAGATAACGGGTTGTGGGGTCTTTTGCGGACGAGTGATATCTGCAATAGCATCATTCACTGTCCACGCATTTGGTGGAAACCCCAATGTCCGTAATGGTAAATTCATAAAATTGCAATAGCCAATACCATTTTCTATTTTGTAACTTGAAACTCAGTCCAGAATACGATTACTTAATCAAGGTTAAATATGTTAAGTTTCACCATCCAAAATGTTTTGATTGCTACTACTGATGATTACGCGACTGTAGATGTACAGGTTGTAGATGGTAAAATCGCTGCCATTGCCCCGAACCTACAGGTAATCGGTACAGCTATAGATGGTAAACATAAGCTGCTGCTTCCTGGCTTTTTTAACGCCCACACCCACTCTTCGGAAATGTGGCAACGGGGGATTATGTCGGTTTTGCCTTTAGAATTATGGTTGGCAGAACTGTATGATTTTGCTCCTCTAGATACTGAACAAGTATATCTCAGCGCTTTGGGGACGGCGGTGGAAACTTTACTTTCCGGCGGGACGAGTGTAGTAGACCACTTAGTGTTAATTCCCGGACAAGAGTTAGAAACCATTGCTATTGCAATTCGCGCTTACAAAGAAATAGGAATTCGGGCTTTTATTGCGCCTTTAATTCAAGATGAATCTCTCACCGCAGGTATTCCATCTGGGGAGTCAACCCAAAATCATGAACCTTATTTTCGCTCAACTGCGGCAACATTGGAAATCATCGAAGAGGCGGTGAGAAAATTTCATCGCCCAGATGAAGGTGTGAGTATTTTAGTTGCACCAACAGGAATACAATTGTGTACAGATGCTTTGTTTGCAGGGTGTATTGAATTAAGCGATCGCTACAATCTTAGTCGTCATTCCCATTTACTCGAAACCAGGGCACAAGAAAAACTCGCCCAAGAAAAGTACGGTTGTACAGCCGTGGAACATTTGAAAAGAATTGGCTATTTAAGCAATAAAACTTCTCTTGCCCATTGTGTTTGGTTAAATGATAATGATATCGATATTCTCGCAGAAACTCAATCTACAGTTGTTCATAATCCCTTAAGCAATTTACGTTTAGGCAGTGGCATCGCCCCAATTTTAAAATATCGCCAAGCTGGAGTAAATGTCACTTTTGGTTGTGATGGTGCCTCTAGTAATGACTCTCAAGATTTGTTGGAAGCTATTAAAATTGGTTCAATTTTACATAACGTTACAGGCTTAGATTATCAGCACTGGATTACACCTCGAAAATCAATAGAAATGGCATCTTTAGGAGGTGCAAAAGGATTAAATGTTTCAGATAAACTTGGTTCTTTAAATGTTGGTAAACAAGCCGATTTAGTACTTTATGACCTCACAAATTTATCATTGTTACCACGTACAGACCCCATTGGTTTATTAGTTTTGGGGCGTCCTAGTAATGTTGTTAATAGTGCTTGGGTAAACGGCAAGCAAATTATTAATGATGGTAAATTTGCAACAATTAATGTTGATGAATTGCGAGAAGAATTATTTAATCGCAGTCAATGGGAGACTAAACGAAAATCTCAAACGGTAGAGCAATTAGAGCTTCATTATCGCAGGGTTATGGGGTTATAAAAGACAAATGAACAAGGATAAAATACCCTGTTTGATGCCGCAGTATAACATACTATAAAATGTTTTACACATTCATTTGTAGCCAAAGCTAAGATGGCTACCGACATCAGATGGGCTGAATTCAATACATCATGAAGCTGATTAGGCTCGTTCACGAAATAACCCTGTCATACTTAAACCAGTAATTAACAACCCGACTAATCCCAAACCATTTAAAAGGGGATAAATTTTTTCTAAATGCAAGATTTCCAGGGTATGTATTCTCAGGATAAATTCGCCCAAATCATCTTGATGCAACCATTCATGGGCAATGGTAAAGCTCATGCCAGTTACCACAGTGATAAATAATGGCAGACACAGCACGATCGCAATCTGACGATGGTATCGTCGAAACATTCGAGTCATAAACAAACGATTCCTGAAAAAGAATATTGCGCTTTACTCTTATACCACCAATTCTCTAAAATCAAGCAACAGATGTAAGGCAGGAAATTCTTCCTACATCTAAGTTTTTTAATTGCGAAATGGTATTACTTCCTGTTTTCAAAGCAACATTAACGTAACAAATTAATGTCAATTCGATGTACAGAATTTTGACCTCATCCCCAGCCGTTCTCCTCGAAGGAGAGGGGAGCAAAAAGCCTAATTTTTCGTTACTCCTCACTCTCCTCCCTGCTGGGTGAGGTCTGTCGAATTTACGTTAAATTATACTAAATAATCAAAAAATCTCTTCATCCCTACTCCCTCCCTCATCTGTAGAGTAAAACTGTTGGGCATAAAAACGCGCATAGCGCCCTTCTTTAGCCAGGAGAGAGGCGTGAGTACCAGCTTCAACTACCTGTCCTTGTTCGAGTACGAGAATGCAGTCAGCCCGACGAACGCTACTCAAGCGATGGGCGATAATAAACACGGTACGGTTTTGCATGACTCGCTCGATCGCCTCTTGAACTAGCGCTTCTGATTCCGAATCCAAAGCAGAAGTCGCTTCATCAAGGATGAGAATTCGGGGATCGTTGACGATGGCTCTGGCAATGGCTAATCTTTGGCGTTGTCCTCCCGATAGGTTAACTCCCCGTTCGCCTACCCAGCTATGGTAACCTTGGGAAAACTGGGTGATAAACGAGTGAGCGTTGGCAATCTTCGCCGCTTCCTCAATTGCTGCTAAATTTAATTCTTCCTGACCGTAACCAATATTTTCGGCGATCGTTCCTGAAAAAAGCGTAATTTCTTGGGGAACAATGCCAATTTGATGGCGCAAGCTGGTAAGGCTGACATCGCGGATATCGATATCATCAATCAAAATTTCACCCGCCTGGGGATCGTAGAAGCGAAGTAAAAGGCTAATTAACGTTGATTTTCCAGCACCAGAAGTCCCAACCAAGGCTATGACACTGCCAGGATCGGCTAGCAAAGAGAGATCCTTGAGGACTGGCTGACCGGGATTGTAGGCGAAATTGACATGACGATACTCTACTTTACCTGCAACTCGTGGCAATTCCTTAGCATTTGGTTTTTCGCTTAAATTCGGCTGCTTCGCCATCAATTCAAAGATGCGTTCGACAGAAGCCTCAGTTTGTTTGTACTCGTTGTAATTGCTAATCAACAAATCGATTGGCTGAATCAGTATAGCCACAGCAGCTAAGAAACTAATAAACCCTTGAGCTGTCAGCTGATTTTGAGAAATCTGCCACCCTCCCAATAGAAACAGCAGCATAATGCTAACTGCTTCCAAAAAACCGACAACGGGAAATTGAATAGATTTAAGTTGTAGGGCGCGATACTTAGCTTTGCGATTGCTTTCTGCTTCTCGATTGAATCGCTTAATTTCATACCCTTGTGCTGCAAAAGCTTGAACGACGCGAATCCCGCTAAAAACTTCAGTTAGCATCGCTGACAAATTAGAAACCTGATTTTGACTCTGGCGAGATAGTACAAGTAATCGCTGACCAAATAGCCCAATCAACCAAGCCATCAACGGAGCCAAAACAAAACTTGCAAGGGTGAGTCGCCAATTCAGGTAGAGCATGTAAATGGGAATCGCAATTAACTGCAAGAGATTGGAAAGAAACTGATGGGATAACTTGTCTACAATCTCGCCTACGCGATCGATATCTTCAGTTAGCCGATAAGTGAGGTCACCCGTTTGTGTGGTTTCAAAATAATCCAATCCGAGTTTGTGCAGGTGAGCGTAAACCCGCTTACGCAAGTTTAAAACCATGTTGAGAGCGGCAGCAATCATAAACACATTCTGCCCGTATTGACAAAGCCCTCGAACCAAAAATACCACAGTAGCTAGTCCGAGCCAGTAGGCAATCTGGTTAACATTTCCCTGACCAACAAAAAAAGCGATCTGACCTGTTAGGTAGGGCAGTGCTAGGGTGAACAACACAAATCCTAATATACAAATTAACCCCCGAACTAACAGCGGCCATTGGGGCCACAGATAGGGTAACAGTTGCCAGTAGCTAGAGCGGACTTTCATAAGTAGTTGGACAAAATTAAATTTATTTGTGGAGATAGAGAACGGGGTTGGGAGAATAGGGTTGGGGGAACAAGAAAACAACGTGTGTAATTAATTCTGTCTAAAGGACTTCCAATTAAAAAAATATCCAATTTGTTTGTGGTAGCGTGGCAAGACTCTGCATTGTGCATTATCGGCGGTTGCCCGAATTCAATAAACGACACCCCGAATTCAATAAACGACATCCCGAATTCAATAAACGACATCCCGAATTCAATAAACGACATCCCGAATTCAATAAACGACATCCCGAATTCAATAAGGGAGTTCCAAGTAAAAAATATTCCATTGCTATTGTTTGCTGTTGACGGGGTTCACAGTTAACAAGAGCCAGTGCGTTGCTCTGGTTCCCAAAGTTGTTCGCTTTTAGCGTTCCCGTTCCCTCGTTCGCGTTAGCGTCTCCAAAGGAGAAGAGGGTTCCCGCAGGGTAGGGTGGCAACTGGCGTTCAACAGTCAACGACCTGAAGCGGTTGTTTTTATTTTTTGGAAGTTCCTAAGTACTTAATTCAATTCTGTATTGTTATCCTTACCTTCATGATTAAAATTTGGCGGCATCAGCAATTTTGTAAATACTGAATTCTGACTCCTGAATTCTGACGTAATTTTTACTCAATTTCTCCTAGAGAGGTTAGCACAAAGCGAGCAATTCTTTCAGATGCGCCGGGTGGGCCGAATCGCTCAGGGCCATTCTTTTGACACTTAGCGAGGTAGTCTGCATCTTGTAAAGTCTCGACTGTTCGTCTAGCGGCTTGTTTGAGAGTGTCAGGGGTTGCTGGCCCTGTGCCGATGGTTTGGGCATTAATGCCTAAGAGTCGAGTTTGCGCCTCTGCAAATGCATAGGTAAATTGAGGCCCTTCTCCGGGAATTTGGATAATTGGTTTGCCGATCGCCACTGCTAAATCTACCGCCAAACCTGCCATCCCAATGACGAGGTTAGAGTAATATACGATATCACTGAAGGCATCTGAGTAACATCTCACTTCTACAAGCGGTGATTCCTGGGCAGAACTTCCCGGCAAAGAATAGGTGAGTACGCCTTGATTGAGTTGCCAACCTTGACTTTTAGCAATATCGTCTAGTTCTGCCATCAAACTTGGCACTAAGGCAGCGCGAAACTGGAATCTTGACTCCGGCATTACTTTGGCAATTTCTACCACCAGTTGCAACTGCAAACAGAAGTTGCGTGAGGCTTCTGGCATTCGTGAGCCTGGGAGGAGGGCGATCGCTGGAATGTCTGGTTTGAGCTGCAAGTCTTTACCAGTGGGGACAAGCCGGTCTAAAGCGGGAATACCGCCAAACTGAGCTTTAGCTATACCTTGCCGTTGCAGGTCAGCAGCCGTATAAGAATCTCTGGTGAAAACTGTCAGACAGCGAGAAGAATTCAAATCGTGCCACAGCAATGGATTAATACGCAATCGCCCTTCATAGATGGCAGAAAGACAAGAGATAAACGACACAAAGGGGCGCTTGGTTAAGTAAGCAAATGTCTGAGAGATAAAATCCCCAGTAGCCATAACTAAATCGCAGTTGGGAGCATACTTTAAGACCGCTTGTAACTGGCGCCACGTTAACCCAACCAATCCAGATTGAAAATCTTTGAGCAAATAGAGGCGCTTCATGTAAAAGAATCCTCCAGAGGGCATTGTTTGTGTGGGCCCAATAATCGGAATGTCCAAGTTGCGGTAAGCTTTTCCTTCTCCCACAATCGGCATTGCCGCCATCTCAATGGAAGGACACAATTCTCGGAGGGTCTGAATAACATGAGAGGTGTGATTGTCCTCTCCGTGGCCGTTACTGATAAACAAGATTCGCTTAGAAGGCATCTTGGGGTTTTTGATAAATCTAAAATGCTTATTTAATGAGATTTTTAACCAAAGGACTGGGGATTAGGTAATTAGTGGGAAAATTATAAAATTTACTCTTACCTACAGACAAAATTACTTTTAAAGGTGTAAACCTGAATGGTATTCCTCCTAATCCCTGTTTTTGCAGATACTAATTTATCAGAGAATACAGTATTGAGAGTGCCAGCGCTACCGGTACATCGATACTGGGTTCATAAATTCAAAATCTAAAATTGTCTGACGACAAAGTTATAAAAAAGTTGTATCCCCAGAGTAAATATGGAACGCGCTATTTCTGCGTTGGGAATTTTAATTTTTCTCGCTATATCCTACACCTTCTCAGTGAATCGTCAGGCGGTGCGTTGGCGAATAGTCGCCTGGGGTTTGGGATTGGAGTTTATATTTGCCCTAGTGATTCTGAAAACTCCTTGGGGCTTGAATGTGTTTAAATCTCTCGGAGATATTGTCAGTCAATTTTTAGCATTCTCTGATGTTGGTGCCAAATTTGTCTTTGGAGAAAATTTTAAGGATCATTTCTTTGCCTTCCAAGTGTTGCCGACAATTATCTTTTTCTCTGCTTTCATCAGCGTCTTGTATCACTACGGAATTTTACAGCGAGTGGTAAGTGTAATGGCGTGGGTGATGATGAAGACGATGAAAACATCGGGTTCTGAATCTTTATCCTGTGCAAGTAACATCTTTTTGGGGCCAACAGAGTCAGCCCTGATGGTGAAACCTTACATAGCGAATATGACGCAATCTGAACTCCATGCGCTGATGACGACTGGTTTTGCCACAATTGCAGGTGGAGTACTAGGAGCATATATTTCCTTTGGCCTACAAACAGAACACCTGATTGCGGCTTTTTTTATGACTGCTCCCACATCTTTGGTGGTATCAAAATTGCTGTACCCAGAAACAGAAGTATCAGAAACAGCTGGTAAGGTAAAGGTGAATGTAGAAACTAATTATATAAATGTAATTGATGCAGCTAGTAGCGGAGCAATTGACGGCGTAAAGCTAGCAGTTAATGTTGGGGTGATGATTATTGCTTTTTTGGGATTATTAGCTGCTGTCAATGCACTGCTGGGATGGTTAGGCGGATTTTTCGGTTTACAGCAACTTTCATTACAGCGGATTTTGTCTTATTTTATGGCTCCTGTAGCATTTTTGATGGGTGTACCTTGGGCTGATTGTCAGCAAGTTGGGGCTTTATTAGGTACAAAGACAATTCTGAATGAGTTTATTGCTTTTTTGGATTTGAAGGCACTAATTGAGGGCGGTAAAATTTCCCAGCGTTCAGTCATAATTGCAACTTACGCATTATGTAACTTTGCAAATATTGGTTCAATTGGCATTACCATCGGCGGTATTACTGGTATAGCACCCAATCGCCAGCATGATTTAGCTCGTATGGGTGTTAAGGCAATGATTAGCGGATTGTTAGGGAGCTTTATTACTGCTTGTATTGCTGGGATGTTGATTTAAAGGGGGCATGGGGCATGGGGCATGGGGTAGGGGGCGGATAAAGTTGAAAAAAATTTGCTGTGTGGGAAATAATTATTAGCGATCGCTCCATCTTTCACCAATGAACAACTATTAAAGGTAGATTAAATTAATTGAGGTTCTTTTTCACAATAAAGGCGATCGCAATAGACTGCCCAGCTAGCGGCAAATAAACCAGTAATAGAAGTAGCGATAACCGCTGCAACACCCCATCCCACAGCCCCAAGCCAATCAGCAATCTCACAGACGATGGCTGTAGTGGTTTTGCTAACGATATAAGCTGTACCTGTGGCAGCAAGGGTAACTAAACCCAACTCCGCCAGCATTTCCAAGATTCCTTTATTAGATAAGTCTTCATGAAAATAGATTTTCCAGATAGTGGTAAACATAGCAACATCAGAAGCCGTTAACACAATCTGTTTCGGAATTTCTACGCCAGGGGTTGGGGCAGCTGAGGCAGTACCATTGCCAATAGAATAAGTGGCGATCGCTAAAACAACTTCCAATCTTTTCTTGCCCAGATTACTCACTGTCTTATCTCCTGTAAGAGTTGCATTTACATCATCAACTTCGTAAAGTCAGCTTTATAACTAGGTTAACTGAATCTTCAGTATGGGGAAACTTGGGGACAAATCAATTCAAAATTCACGCATTAAAGAACTTCTGCCCCCTGCCCAATGCCCAATGCCCCCTGCCCAATGCCCAATAACTAATAATTTCAGCCATATTCCGCTTTCAGATAGAAGTATTTGCCTTAAAATTTATGTAATCATCAAATACTGAATATTATTTTTATTCACTTAAAATTTCTTTAACTTTAATAGAATGCCAGACGCGGAAAAGTCTCAAAACCAGCTGGCTAGTGACAAGCTGCTGTATAGGCAAGTTAATAAAGAATCCAATTATTCGTTAGTAGCCAATCAAGAAGAGGGAATGATTCTTCTGTTACCTGATGGGAGAATTCAAGCTTGTAATGCCGCTGTTGAAAGCATTTTGGGAGTTACAACCGAGCAGTTTGTGGGACAAAATTTGCTCGAACCCAAATGGCAATTTATTAATGAAAATGGCTCACCTTTGCTGTGTGAGATTCACCCGGCGATGGTTGCTCTGAAGACGGGTAAACCTTGTTTGAATGTAGTCTGTGGGTTCTATAAGCCTAATGGTCAGCTAGTCTGGCTGTTATTATCTTCACAACCGCTATTTCAAGTTACAGGGACTACTCCCTACGCGATCGCCACAACTTTTTCGGATATTACTGAATCTAAGTACCTTGAAGTTGAAGATCCTAAAAAAATTGATGTAGACGATTTTCGACCTGGGTGGAATAGTCAACGTCTGTTTCAACAAATTGCTGGCACTCTTCCAGGCATACTGTATATCTATGACGTAATCGAGCAGCGAAATTGTTACGTTAATTACGAAATCACTGAATTTTGGGGCTACACACCAGAACAAATCCAAGCTATGGGAAGTGACTTATTTCCCCAACTTCTACACCCTGAGGATTTAGCTCGGCTCCCAAGCCATGTAGAAAAATTTAATTCTGCCCATAATGGGGAAGTCCTCATTTTTGAATACCAAATTCGACACGCCAATGGTGAGTGGCGCTGGTTTTGTAGCTATGAGACTGTGTACAGCAGAACTGGTGAGGGATTAACACATTATCTTTTGGGAATCGCTTTCGATATTACAGACCGACGGCGCACAGAAATTTCTCTACGCCAAAGTAACGAAAGGTTTGAGCTAGCAGCAGCAGCGGTTAATTCTGTGATTTACGACTGGGAGATTCTTAACAATACTGTGGAAAGAACTCAGGGTTTAACTCAGGTTTTTGGCTACACGCAACAAGAAGCTAAACCTACCCTTGAGTGGTGGCAAGAACGCATCCACCCCGACGATCTGTCAATGGTCACGGATGAGTTCATCGCTAGTATGGCGACTGGCAACCGTTATAGCGTCAAGTATCGAGTGCGTCACAAGGATGGCCGCTATTTGTGGGTGCAAGACAAGGGGTTTGCAGTCCGGGATGCAAATGGTCAGGTAGTCAGGGTAGTTGGTGCTAGTACTGATATTACCGAACAGCAAGCTGCACTGCACGATCGCCAACAAGCCGAAACAAAGCTACGAGAAAGTGAAGAACGCATTCGATTGGCAACTAACGCCGCTGAACTTGGTATGTGGTTTTGGAATATCACTACCAACGAGTTAATTTGGACAGACAAATGCAAGCAACTGTTTGGACTATCCCCGGAAGCCGAAGTTAATTTTCAGGTTTTCCTCAACTGCGTACATCGAGAAGACCACCCACTTATTGAGGAAGCGATCGCCAATTGTATCGAAAAAAAACTTGATTATGACATTGAATACCGCAGCGTTTGGCATGATGGCAGTATCCATTGGATTGACGCTAAAGGTCGTGTCTTTTGCGACACCGATGGCAAAGCAGTAAAGATGATGGGTACTGCCCAAGATATTACCCAGCGCAAACAGGCAGAAAATGATTTACGTCAGCGCGAAACTCAATTAAGGCGGTTAGTTGATTCCAACATTATTGGCATTATCTTCGCTACTCCTGATTACATTACTGAGGCCAACGAAGCGTTTCTAGAAATGGTAGGTTATACGCGAGAGGAATTATTAGCAGGTAAGGTACGCAGACAAGACATCACTCCACCTGAATATCATCCTCTCGATCGCCAGAGCATAGAGCAACTTTTAGCAGTTGGGGTATGTAGTGCTTACGAAAAAGAATATATTCGCAAGGATGGTTCCCGGATTCCCATATTAATTGGTGGTGCAATGGTTGAGCGATCGCCGATGTCTTGGATTTGTTTTATTATTGACCTCACCCCCAGAAAAAAATTAGAACAAGCACTCAGGCAACAAGCAGAGGAACTCAAACAAGCAAACCGCAATAAAGATGAGTTTTTGGCCATTCTCTCCCACGAATTGCGATCGCCCCTCAACCCAATTCTGGGATGGTCATCTCTCCTCAGAAGTCGCAAATTTGATGAAGATACTACCAATCGTGCTTTAGAAACCATCGAAAGAAATACCCAATTGCAAATTCAATTAATTGATGAATTGCTTGATGTCTCCCGAATTATTCGCGGTAAGCTAAATTTGACTTTTGCCCCTGTCAACCCCATAGCTGTAATTGAAGCTGCATTGGAAACAGTCCGGTTAATTGCAGAAACCAAATCTATTCAAATAAAAACCCAGTTTGACACGAATGTCGGTAAAGTCTCTGGTGATTTTTATCGGTTACAGCAAGTTGTGGGGAATTTGCTCTCCAATGCTGTCAAATTTACTCCTGCTCGTGGAACAGTGGAAGTTAGCCTTTCATTAACTCAAGATTTGACTTCCCAGTGGGCAGTAATTCAAGTCAAAGATACAGGCCAAGGTATTTCACCCGAATTTTTACCCCACGTATTTGAATATTTTCGTCAAGCTGATAGCAGCACAACCAGGAAATTTGGGGGGCTGGGGCTGGGATTAGCAATAGTTCGCCGTTTAGTGGAGTTGCATGGCGGAAGTGCGATGGCCGATAGTTTAGGAATTGGACAGGGAGCGATTTTTACTATCAGACTACCTGCGATCAAAGAAAGTAGGGCAACAAGGGAAGCAGACGGAGTAGGAAGAACAACGGAAAAATTTAACTTTTCCCTGTTGAATGGGGTACAGATATTAATTGTCGATGATGATGCGGATACTAGGGAGTTTGTATCCTTCTTGCTACAACAGAATGGCGCAGTGATAACTGCCGCTGCATCTGCAACTGAAGCCCTAGACGCCATTGCCAAGAATCTACCCGATTTATTAATCAGCGATTTAGCAATGCCGGAGATGGATGGCTATGGTTTGATGAAGCACATCAGAGCAATGCCAAAAGATAAGGGTGGAGAAATTTTGGCCATCGCTCTGACGGCTTATGTTGGAGAAAGCGATCGAGAGCGAGTTTTGAGAGTTGGTTTTGACAAACACATTGCCAAACCAGTACAACCAGTTGAACTCCTGACTTCAATTGCAGATTTGCTCAAGCAAAAATTTTAAGGACGCAGGAGGCAGAAGGCAGGAGGCAGAAGGAATCCCCATAAATAAATTTAGGGGATTTAATGCTCAACGATATAGCAACATGAATGCATAAAAAAGTTTTGGTAAAATTGCTACAGGTAAATAATTAGTAGCTTGGGAAATACACATGAAAACCACTGGTATTCATCATGTAGCAATAATTTGTTCTGACTACGATCGCTCAAAAAAGTTTTATGTTGAAACTTTAGGTTTTGCGATTATTGCAGAGACCTTTCGTGCCGAGAGAAATTCTTATAAATTAGATTTACGAGTTGGAGAAAATGCTCAAATAGAGTTATTCTCCTTCCCCAACCCGCCGCAAAGATTTAGTAGTCCAGAGGCTTGTGGTTTAAGGCATTTAGCTTTTAAAGTTGATGATATTGAGCAAAGTGTAAATTACTTAAAATCTCAAGGTGTAGTGACAGAAAATATTAGAGTTGATGAACTAACAGGCAAAAAGTTTACTTTTTTTAAAGACCCAGATAATTTACCATTAGAAATTTATGAAAATTAGAGAATATAGATTATCTGATACTCAGGCGATCGCCAATTTATTTTACGATACAATTCACGAAATTAATATTGCCGACTACACTCAAGAACAAGTCGAAGCTTGGGCACCGAAAAATATGGACTATGAAGTTTGGCATAAAAGATTACAAGTCAAGCTACCCTACATTGCTGAAGATAATGGCGAGATAGTTGGCTTTGGAGAATTAGAAGCCGATGGTCACATTGATTGTTTTTATTGTCATAGCAAACACCAAAGAAAAGGTATTGGTTCAAAACTCTTAACACATATAGAAAATACTGCAAAATCACAAGGAATTACACGACTGTATACAGAAGCGAGTATTACTGCAAAGCCATTTTTTGAAAATAAAGGATTTATTGTAGTCAGGGAACAGCAAGTAGAACGGCGGGGAGTTTGGTTTAAAAACTATGTAATGGAAAAATATTTATAAATCGGCATTACTAACATACTTCATTTTAATTAAGCGATTAAGTAAGCTAACGATACACATTTAATGCTTGAATACAATTCTTATAATTTAAAAGATATAGCCGCAGCCACATAAATTAGGACATAATAACAAGCGTGAATGCTAGGAATGGTAATAGTTTTACCTCCTGCCTCTCGCTATATAGCAATCCTATTTGATTTGCTCTCCATCGAAAGGCTCAGATCCCCGACTTCTTGAAGAAGTCGGGGATCTTTTTGCTCATAACTCATTTAGAACTGCTATATAAAAATTTAAATTAGCAAATTGGTATTATAATATGTGTAGGTTGAATGCCTAAATAACAATATTAAGTAAGTGAGTCTAATTAATAAATAATCGGTGCAGTTGACTGCACCGATCGCTGGCTACGCACAATTTAATTATTAATTGCACCTAACATTTCCCTCACGCCAATGCTGAAGCTTGGGGTTTGGCAAAAATCATCCGCCCTGCTGTAGTTTGCAAAGCACTGGTGACTACTACTCGAAGTTCACCACCCACATAACTGCTGCCTTCTTCAACGACTACCATTGTGCCGTCATCGAGGTAACCAATGCCTTGGCTGGGTTCTTTACCTTCTTTGAGAATCTTCAAATCTAGGTTGTCACCAGGTAAATAACTGGGACGGACGGCGTTAACTAAATCATTGACATTTAAAACAGGTACTTTCTGAACGCTGGCAACTTTAGATAAGTTGTAGTCATTGGTTAGCAATGTACCGCTAATTTCTTGGGCAAAACGGACTAACTTGGCATCAACTGTGGGAATATCTTCGTAGTCAATTGGGTTGATGAGGATGCGATCGGGGTAAGTTTCTTTAATGCGGTTGAGAATTTCTAGTCCTCGCCTTCCCCGGACTCGTTTTTGATCTTTGCTAGCATCGGCTACTTGTTGGAGTTCTTGCAAAACAAACTGCGGTACGAGAATTTGTCCTTCCAAAAACCCTGTTTCTAGTAGCGCTTCAATGCGACCATCGATAATGCAGCTAGTGTCTAAAACTTTGGTATTGGCGGGTTTTAGCGTTCCTTCCACAATCAAAGATTCTACGGTGTTGGGATTAATGAACCGCAATAAACCGCGTCCGTGGGTATCTGCTAAATTCATACCAGTGACAGACAGGATAATACTGCCGACAACTGCCACTAGTGGTTTAATAAATCCGAAATCTGCGGGTATGGGTAACAAAAATAACGGCGCTAGCATGAGGTTCGCTAGCAATAGCCCAATCACTAAACCAATGGCACGAGTTAAGATAACTTCTAGAGGCATTTCTTTGACTTGTGCCTCTAAGCGACGATATGTAGTCTGGAAACTCAAGCCGATAGCACCACCAATAATGGCGGCAAAAACGGCAATAATTAAACGTAAAGCTTCGACATTTGTCACCTTCTCTAAGGTGCCATTGGGTAGTAGTTCGATGCTGTAGAACCCTATTCCCGATGCTGCTAGGATGAATGAAAAAATGATAATGGCGTCAAGCATGGTTATCTTGTTTTCCTACAACTGTGTTAACCGATAAAATTAGGTATTTTTTATTTCATCGGTAATATAGACTAATCAATATTGAATTACACTAAGGGTTTAGGCAAACAATATCTGCAATTATTATAACCAAAGGCTTTTATCTTCATATTTTTCATTGTTTCGTTGTAAAACGATAAAAACTTGTAAAAAAACTAATTATTTTCACGATCGCTAATTGGCAATTGGACTAACTTATATTCTTTCTTAAAATGAGTCAAAATTTTGATGTTTCTGGAATTGTGAGTTCCGCTTATGTACATATTCCCTTTTGCAGACGGCGGTGTTTTTATTGTGATTTCGCTGTGTCTGTTGTCGGCGATCGCTTGCGGGGCGAAACATCTGGTACTATCTCCCAATATGTTGAGGTGCTATGTCAAGAAATTGCCATTACACCAGCATTTGGTCAACCCCTAAAGACAATTTTCTTCGGTGGCGGTACTCCTTCGCTGCTATCAATAAACCAGTTACAACGCGTACTTACACAATTAGAACAGCGTTTTGGTATCGCTTCTGGGGTAGAAATTTCAATGGAAATAGACCCGGCGACCTTTGATTTAGAACATTTAGCAGGTTATCGTAGTGCAGGCGTCAACCGCGTTAGTTTGGGCGTACAAGCCTTTAGTCAAGAATTATTGCAAGTTGCAGGGCGATCGCACTCGGTCGATGATATTTTTGCAGCTATAGACTTAATCCACCAAGTCGAGATTCCCGAATTTAGCTTAGACTTAATTTCGGGATTGCCGCATCAGTCTTTGGATCGATGGCAAGATTCTTTAAACAAAGCCGTGGCAGCTTCACCCACTCACATATCTATCTACGACCTTACCATCGAACCAGGTACAGCCTTTGGTCGTTACTACAAACCGGGTGAGGGTCCTTTGCCGACGGATGAAAGTACAGTCAAAATGTACGAAATGGCGCAGCAGGTTTTGACTGATGCAGGTTATGAACATTACGAAATTTCTAATTATGCTCAGCCCGGTCACCAATGCCGACATAATCGAGTGTATTGGGAAAACCGCCCCTATTATGGTTTTGGCATGGGTGCGGCGAGTTATATTGAGGGAAAACGCTTCACTCGTCCGCGTAAGACTAAAGAATATTACCAATGGGTGCAAGCTGGCGCTGTGATTGATTGTGAAGTGACCCCCCCAAAGGAAGTATTGTTAGAAACATTAATGTTAGGGTTGCGTTTAGCGGAGGGTGTAAACTTGGCAGTATTTGGGCAACAGAAGGTAGAAGAAATTTGTAGATACTTGCGATCGTATTTTGATAAAGGTTGGGTGGAAATTGTAGGAGAAAGGTTGCGTTTGACCGATCCCCAAGGGTTTTTGTTTTCTAATGTAGTTTTAGCAGAATTGTTTGAAAAATTATAAGAATCGGTTTAGGGGCATGGGCATGGGGCATAGGTGCAGAGGGTATAGGCTATGGGAAGTGTGGGGAGTGTGGGGGGATGGGGAAGTGTGGGAAGAAAGAGAATTTATGCCCTCGTCTCTTCCCACACCTCCCACACCTCCCACCCCTCCCACACTCCTGTTTGGCCAATGCCCAATGCCCCATGCCCCATGCCCTAAAACGAATTTATGCAAAAACATCAAGTTAAAAAAGCTGTAATTCCAGTAGCTGGTTTTGGCACTCGTTTGTTTCCGGCTACGAAAGTTGTGAAAAAAGAACTTTTCCCAATTATCGATGGAGATGGTAGGGCAAAACCTGTGATTCTGGCAATTATTGAAGAAGCGATTAGTGCTGGAATTACCGAAGTAGGAATAGTGGTGCAGCCAGATGATAAAGAAATGTTTGAAGATTTATTGAAAAAACCACCCAAAAAAGAACTTTTCGCCAAACTTTCACCAGAAAATCAAGAATATAGCCGCTATTTACAAGATTTGGGTAGCAAAGTTACTCTCTTATTTCAAGAGGAACAATTAGGCTACGGTCATGCTGTATTTTGCGCTAAGGATTGGGTACAAAATGAGCCGTTTCTGTTAATGCTGGGCGACCATATTTATACATCTAATTCAGAAAAATCTTGTGCTAGTCAAGTTTTAGATGTTTACGAACAAGTTAATCAAAGTGTTATTAGTTTAACTACAATGTCGGCAGAAATGCTTTATAAAGCAGGATGTGTAACAGGAGTTTGGCAAGAGTTAAACTCGATTTTTAAGGTTACGCAACTTTATGAAAAACCTACGATTGAGTATGCACAAAGGCATTTGCATGTCGAAGGAATGCCAGAAAATGACTTTTTATGTATGTTTGGCTTATATTTATTGACACCAAAAATTTTTGATTTTTTAGCAGAACACATTAATCAAAATTTCCGAGAACGAGGTGAATTTCAGCTAACATCCTGTTTAGAAAGATTGCGTCAAGAAGAAGGGATGACGGGATATGTTGTTAAAGGTAAGTGTTTTGATATAGGTTTGCCAGATGCTTATCGCCAAACAATGATTGATTTTACCGAAGAAAGGCAGAAGGCAAGAGGTAGAGGGTACGATTAATACCATTTCACTTTAAGATTGATACAAATAGGCAGCAGGGGGGAAGAATTAAAGACTAATCATTATGTATCAGCCATTTCGTGAAATGGTATAATAAGTATTAATTAAAACTTTAATTCTGATCTAAAGCCCAGTTTGAAGCAATAATTATACTGATAATGCTTCCACCAAGGTATAAAACTTCCTTGCCTCAATCCCATTCTTTTAAAGGTGGGTTACCTCCTGCCTCCTGCCTTCATCCTCCTGCCTCCTGAAAAGTGCTTTCTAAACTCATAATTTATCGATATTTTTTCCCAAACCGGATCTCAATTTAATTTCATATATTCCCAGGAACCCTGCTGCAAGCAGCAAAGGGAAAAAGTAGTATACTCCGCGATAAGCTAATAGGGAACCCAGAATCGCCACTGCCGAAATTTTGGATGACAAAAACAGCAATATTACAGTTTCAAAGACACCCAAGCCGCCAGGAATATTACTAACTACACCTGCAAACATCGCTAGTAAATAAATTCCTAAAAAGTCTAGATAAGATAAGGATATATTACTAGGAAATATTACATAAAGAATTGCCGCGGCTAAAATCCAGTCAAGGCTAGAAATTACAATTTGAGCTAAGGATATTGGCAAGGAAGGAAAGCGAAATTCGTGTCGATGAATAATTAATGGTTGTTTAATTAAAATACTTCCCAACAAGTATATAGCAATCAACAATAGAAAAATTATTCCGATGGGACGTACTGTGGCAAAAGGCAAATGTAGTTGTGTAGGAATTGCTAAAGGGTTGGTAATAAATATCAATCCCGCAGTTGCAAACATTCCCAGCCAAAAAGTGAAATTAACAAAAGCAATAACTTGAGCGATCGCCACTGCTGACACTCCCCAATTAGCATAAAATCGATAACGGATAGCACTGCCAGTCAGCAAGGCAAAACCGATAGTATTGCTAAATGTAGAACTAATGAAGTTAGTAAAAGCAATCTTATTCCAGCTTAGGGAACGATTAATGTATTTAAAACCCAAAATATCGTACCCAATCATCACTAAATAGCCCAAAGCTGTCAGCCAAATTGCCAAACTTAAGCGACTTTTAGGAATTGCTGCTAAAGAGTTGAGGATATCACGATAATTATACTCATGCAATTCGTGAGCGATCGCCCACAAAGAAAGCATCAATAGCAACAAGCCAAACAAAGAACTGAAATTAATTCGCAGCTTTTTAGACATCCTCAAGAAACTTATCCTAACTTTTGATTTTTAACTTACAAACAGTCGTACAGTTTCCATCGTGTTGACACAACATTGACAAATTACTTGCGTAAACTTTTGATTGCTAGCACCAAATGTCTAATGCCTTTTAAAGATGAACTACAAAAAATCAAAAATGTTTTTGCTACTTTCAGTATTGACACTAGTTAGTTGTAATTTATCCCAAAGTGTCGTCGCCAAACCACCCCAACAGCAAAACTTACAAACAACGCCTTCCCCTCTTCCATCCCAGCCTAATGCTAGCGATTTGCCTACTTCCCTCAGCTATAAGATTGAAACTTACGATAGTCAAATCATGGGTGCAAGTCGTACCTACGGCGTTTCTTTACCCCCTGACTACGAACAAAACCCAAAACGCAGCTATCCTGTAATCTTTCTTCTCCACGGTGGACACGGTAATGCTACAGATTGGTTTGTTGAAAATAAGGGACAAGCTCTTAAAACTCTCAAACAACTTTATATTACAGGTAAGTTGCCACCCAGCATAATTATTACACCAGATGGTAACGACAAACGCGGCTCTAGCCCCTACCGAGACCCTGAATATATCGATGGCCCAAACGGTAAAATTTCTACAGCCTTGGGAGATGAATTAGTAAAAGTTGTACAAAGCCGTTATCGTACAATACAAAATCCAGATTTTTGGGCCATAGGTGGTTTATCTTCTGGCGGTTGGGGTGCTGTTAACGTAGGATTACACAATTGGAATCATTTCTCCATTTTATTTAGTCATAGTGGTTATTTTCAGGATAAAAGTGGCCCGACAAATAGCCCAATAATTTATATCAAAACTATTCCACTACAAGCGCAAAAACGGTTGAGAATTTATCTCGATTCTGGTAAATCTGATATTGAAGAAATTGAAGAAGGCCAAAAATTTAGTCAAGTCCTTGCAAAACTCAAAATTTACCATCTATTTCGTGAGTTTCCCGGCGGTCATACTTGGCAATATTGGCGGGAACATTTAGCTGATTCTTTGACATTTGTAGGCGAACAATTCAAATTATCAGAAATAGCACATCAAGCTGATAACCAAAGTTTGAATTTTAAAAAATAAATAATCACAGAAGCTTCTCAAAACCTGGATGGTCAAATTTAAATGGAAAAACTCTGAGGAAAAATTTTACTGGATTAAGTATATTAAATTTTAATCCAGTAAAGGTGAATTTTTTGCACTAAAAGTATATGAAGATTTCTAAATTTTTCATTAGCTTGGTAGGAGCGATCGCACTCCTCATCACGGTCGGTTATTATTATGTATTTATATTAGGTGCGCCGCAACTAGACCCGCCGCAAGAAGAAACAAATACTGGGCTAAAGTTTCAATTAGCAAGCTTCAATTCCCAAGCGATGGGTACAGTCCGCAACTATGGCGTAATTTTACCTCCAGGCTATAACAAAAACCAGCAAAAACGTTACCCAGTGATATTCTTACTACATGGAGGACATGATAATGCTCGCGCTTTTGCTGATAAATATGCAATTTTAGATGTGTTGCACGAACTTTATCAAACTAAAAAATTACCGCCATCGATTGTAATTACACCTGATGGTAATGATAATCGTGGTTCCAGTCCATTGTACGATCCTGATTATTTTGATGGGCCAAATGGCAAAATTGGAACTTTAATTGGTTCGGAATTAGTACAAGTTGTTAAATCACGTTACCGCACTTTAGAACAACCCCAATTTTGGGCGCTGGGAGGTCTATCTTCTGGGGGATGGGGAGCTTTTAATATCGGGTTACGCTATCTCAACAACTTCCATATTCTGTTTAGCCACAGCGGTTACTTTACTGATAGTAACGGTTCGCAAAATAGTCCTCAACAAATTGTGCAACAGCTATCACCTGAAGATAGAAAGCAATTGCGTGTTTACCTCGATGCAGGCGCGAACGATATTGATTTACTAGCTTCTACCAAAGCTTTCCATGAAACCTTAAGTCAGTTAGGCATTGTTCATGTATTTTATGCTTTTCCCGGAGGTCATGGTTTATCTGGTGCCGATATTGGCTGGAACTACTTCCACAAACATCTCAAAGATTCTCTTTCTTATGTAGGAGAACAGTTTAAAAAATTTGGAATTACCAGTTAAGAGTTTTAACGCCAAAATTAATGACTAATAAATTAAAAACTCAGATTTTACTTTGGAGTGTAGCGTTCCTTACAGGTTTAGTTGGGGTAGTAAATTTATTATCAGCAGTGACACCTAACCTGTACGGACGAAATCACTGGTTAAAAGAATTTTTACCATTTGAAATTCGTGCTAGCGGTCATATTTTTGCCGCTATAACTGGATTTATTTTACTTACACTTGCTACTAATTTATTACGCAGAAAAAAAATTGCTTGGTTACTTACTATTGGTCTTTTGGTAATTTCCATCTTCAGCCACTTACTGAAGGGATTGGACTATGAAGAAAGTCTACTCTCTGGAGTTTTGCTAGTGCAATTAATTCTGATGCGCCATATTTTTACCGCGCAATCAGACCGTCCTTCCATTGCACAGGGAGTCCGAGTACTTATCGGTGCTTTACTGTTTACTCTGGCATACGGAACTATTGGATTTTATTTGTTAGACGGCAAGTTTTCAGAAAATTTTAATTGGCGTGAAGCTGTACTTCAGACTTTGGCGATGTTCTTCACTGAGGATAATTTGGGACTGGAACCAAAGAGTCGATTTGGAGAGTTTTTTGCTAATTCTATCTATATTATTGCAGCAGTGACTATTACATACGCAGTGTTTATGCTGTTGCAACCTGTGTTTTGGCGTAACTTAGTAACTGCCAATGAAAGACAAAAAGCTAAAGAAATTGTCGAACAATATGGATGTTCCTCTTTAGCAGCTTTGACGCTATTAAATGATAAAAGTTATTATTTCAGTCCCTCTGGTAATAGTGTAATCGCTTATGTTCCCAAAGGACGAGGTGCGATCGCCTTAGGAGATCCCATAGGACCGGTTGAAGACCGCAAAGAGACAATTGTCGCTTTCCAGCTGTTTTGTCAACGCAATGATTGGTATCCTGCTTTTTATCAAACTTTGCCTGATGATGTTGAACTTTACAAATCTTTGGGATTTAAGGTACTTAAGATTGGAGAAGAAGCGATTGTGGATTTGAAAAGTTTTACATTACAAGGTAAAGCTGGTAAAAATTTTAGACCCTCAATCAATCGTTTAACAAAATTAGGATATCGAATTAACTTTTATCAACCACCAATTGATAATGATTTATTGCACTTACTCAAACCTGTGAGTGATGAATGGCTAAAGATGGTACAAGGTTCGGAAAAACACTTTTCTTTAGGTTGGTTTGATGAAGCATATCTGCGAGAGTGTGAGATAGCTGTGGTGTATAGTCCAGAAGGTCAGATTAGCGCTTTTGCTAATATTATCCCAGAGTATCAACTCAACGAAGCAACTATCGATCTGATGCGACACCGCCCGTCTATCGAACATGGCATAATGGACTTTTTATTTATTTCCATACTCCAGCATTTTAAAGAAAATGGTTTCGATAGCTTTAATTTTGGTCTTTCTGCCTTGGCTGGAGTTGGAGATAATCCAGAATCACGCCGTTTAGAGAAAGTATTGTATTATCTTTACGAGCATTTAAATCGCTTCTACAATTTTCAAGGACTACACGCCTATAAAGAGAAGTTCCGCCCCCGTTGGGAACCACGCTATTTAGTTTACCCTAGTTTAGCTGCCTTACCAGATGTAGTTGTAGCATTGATTCGTGCTGATTCAGGCGATCGCCTTTTTGATTATTTCAAACCCGGAGCCTAAATTACAACGAATTTATCAAAAGTCACTCAAAGGTAAAAAAGCATCTTGGAAAAAATTATCGATAACACCATAACCTAACTTTTGTCTTTCATACCATCCTTAAAAGGAATGGATTTTTGCAACACTTTTGATAAAAAATTAAGGGACGATTTCATCTATGGAAATCGTCCCTCCCAATTTATAAAAGTAAAGTATTACTTATCTGCTTACTCGTGCGGGTTCAACCCACTCATCCCAAGAACTATCGTAGCCATCATAAGTAATTTTATAAAGATTATTACTAACATCTAAAATTCGCCCTTGATACCATTTACCCTTCCACAGAATTCTCACAGCATCCCCAACTTCAAATGATGCCCGAAAACGCGAAGTTCCAACCCACTCATCCCAAGAACTATCATAACCATCGTAGGTAATATAGCACTGATTATCATCAACATCTAATACTGTTGCTGGATACCATGTATCTTTCCAAAAAACCTCTGCTTTTTGTCCCACAGAACAAGGTGAAGCAGCAAAAGCACTGGGGATTAATGTTCCTACCCAAGTTGCCATGAAAATGCCAGCAAACAATAGTTTATTTTTCATTACTTTGTCTCTATTTAATCAGTAAAATCTAACTTTTGATGATTTGTTTAAATATCATCAAATTTGCAACTTTCCGTTACTAATTTTGTGCGATTTAGTTGGCGATCGCCTCAGCAAAATTTATGAAATTACATGGCAGCTTGTGAAGATATTGCTGAACGATACCGTATTCAAAATTAACAGTAGTTTTCGATTTTACTTAATTGATATCAATGCTAGGCATCACGACTTGACATTTTTATAGTACAAGTGTATTATATAAGTATGAATATCCGGTGAGCAGAGAACCTGGAAATACCCAAAGTTTGAACACAACGTGTTTGGTGGCTAGTTCGTGAATGTAATGCGATCGCACAATACTTGTGCCTTATTTGCCAATTTTAACATATATTTGGCATCGGTTTATTGTACGTTTACTCTTCAATTTTTTACAGTTTAAACAGCATATTTAAACTTAGCTTTCATGGAAGGTGGCAAGATGAAAACTAATCAAATTTCTTTAGTAGAACTCATCCAAATTTTGACAGAATATCGTAACAATATTATTGTCAACATCAAGCACCTGCAAGAACATTATCAAAGAACAAGTGTCAAGCGTGTTAGAGGTGTGAGAGACGAAAACGGAGAACTAATCCAACCTTGGTTGCAAACAGAAAATATAGACAATGCTGAGTATGTTGGTATGGGCGAGTTTCACTTTAATCGCAATACCGCTACTATTAATATGCTGATTAAATGTAAAGTTAAACTTGCCAAATCAGCAGACCAAACTCCCACTCTTGAGGTAGCAGGTTTGCTAGTCAATGACCTCAATAGTTTTAATAATTACACCATTGTTAGGGACGGCAAAATCAACGTCAAATCCTTACAAGTCAAAATTAGTAGTAAAAAAGCTTTTGACTTGCTTAAAGAAAAAGGCGTGTTGGATGCCAAAAATTTTGACTTTCGTACTGAATATACCATTCAGCTAGATAGCTTGCCGCTTGTACCTGCTGATAGTCATTACAGCAGCATTGATGGATTATTCAATCAACTAGCAGAAATTAAAGTACTTACTAGTATTATTTCTGCTCATTTGAAAAAGGAATCAGATGTATTTGTAGCCGAACAATTAGATGAGTTTAAAAAACACTATCTATCTAAGAACATCTACATCAACTTCCCGACAACTAATGAATACACAGATATTCATGAAGCTTTAGTTAATGGTACTTTGGAATCAAGATTGAGCTATAAAATTGATATCGGTAGCCAAGACATTCTTAACTTTAGCAAGTTGCATTCGGCTAACAAATTTCTGAATAGAATGTATCGCCTTTATGATAAAGATACTAAAGAAATTATCGCTAAGGCTAGTTTCGAGATGGCATTTAACCAGAATCTTGCTGTTAGAGAGAGGCTAATTTCATCACGCACCAAGATTACAAAAGTGGATGAGTTGATGAAACCGATTTTTGATGATTTTCTTGGGCTTGAGCAGAATGGCACAGTTGCAGCTATTTTGAAGAAAGTCGGCGCTGATAGTTTGGCACAGTTGTTGCAGGATAAACAAGCTGGTAAGCAAATCAATAAAGAAGAAATGATTTCAGCGTTAACAGTAGCAAATACCAAACTAGAGGAATATACAGAAAAAATCTATCAAGACAAGATTTCTCCTTTGGTATTTTATATCGGCTGTACTGGAGTATTGCCAGAACAAATGTCAGCAAAAGCCATGACTGCCCAAGAAGCTGCTGCAAAATACCCAAATTTGCAATTTTCTAAAAATGAGCAACAAGGTACTTTTTTTGCAGTTGGTGATAGTATTATCAGCATTTATACAAAAACTGAATATTACACCAAAAAGCCAGCAACCCTAAATTATTTGTAAACAACAAGATCCCCGACTTCTCAAAGAAGTCGGGGATCTGTGGCTAAACGTATTGGGCTAAAAATTTACGGACTCTCCCCCAAGCATTAACCGGATAAGTAAATCAGCAATGCCACTAAGTCCTATGCCAAATTCTGGAATTATAAATAGAAGCATCATTGCAAAGATTCCAAATTGAGTATTTTCTAATGGCTTTAACTTCGGAAAAATTTCACTGAAAACATGGAAGCCATCAAGGGGTGGAATTGGCAACAGATTAAATAGAAATAACGTCAAATTTATTCGAGCCGCTAGATAAAGAAACTCGACACTAAAGAGTGCTGAAAAACTGAAATTAGCTAGAAGTTTAAGCACTAAAATAAATATAATGCCTAAAGTAAGATTTGATAATGGCCCGGCTGCGGATACTAAAATATTGCCTAGCTTGGGAGAGCGAAATTTGGAAGGGTTAACGGGCATTTGTCCCCAGGCTATACCCATGAGACAGAGAAAAATAATTGATTCTTTGCCCATGTGAACTACAGGATTGAGGGTGAGATGACCTGTTTTTTGTGGAGTGTTATCTCCCTGACTCATTGCAGCCCAGCCGTGAGCAAGTTCGTGTAAAGTGATGGAAAATATGACAATTATAATGATTCTGAAAAAATAAATCGGCTCTGTAAATAGTGTTTCAATAAACATATATTCTGATTCGTGGTATGGGAGAAGCTAAAATTTGGGCTTTTTGAGGGCTAAGTTAAAATATGCATCTCACTTTTGTAGATCGATCTATATCTACAAACTCGGATTGATGCATTTCGCATTCTTTCAGAGATATTTTTACCAATGTCATGTTTAATTCAACTTTTGTCGCATTAATGATGCATATTTCATCTATATTAAATACGTAATTCTTGTATCACGATGTACTAATGTTTAGTAAGATTTACGTGTACAATAAACAAAAGCTGATAATTAATGTTATTAAATTAACTACGTAATAAACTACAGTAAGTTTTGGTATCTTTTTAAATAAAAAATAACTTAGTTATATTACAGCTAATGACTGGTAGAGTTCCCACCACAGCATTTCATAGCATTTGGTGGTGTTAATATCCTGGTAATTAGTACGTAAATATTTTAAATATTTGGTATAGAAACTGTAAGTCAGACTGCTGACTGCTGACTTCTGAAGTGTTTGTTAATAAAAATTCACAGTTAGAGAAGCTTTAATTTAGAGCAATTAGCAGAGTTTTTTTATACTTAAAGTTAAATATTATTGACTAAATATAAAAATTAACACATTATCATACAGCATAATAAAAGCTTCTTGGTATTATTTTGATGCACTAACGTAGTGATGATAAATAACAATGGATGAAGATCAGCGCCGTTCTTATTGGCGTGCTAATACTGCTTTAATCCGTAATCTTTTAATTGTCTGGGTCTTAGTTTCCCTCGTTTTCAGTATTTTGTTGGTTCAACCTTTGAATACAATACGGTTTTTTGGCGTACCCTTTGGTTTTTGGATGGCGCAGCAAGGATCGATCCTGGTATTTGTGGGACTGATTTTCATTTATGCTTTCCAGATGGACAAGCTAGACCGCAAATACAATCCCAGCAAGCAAGACGACAAATACAATCTCAGGAAGTGAGGAAAAACTGTGTCAGTTGAAATTTGGACTATTGTATTAGTTGGACTTTCCTTTGTCGCCTACATTTATATTGGTTGGCAATCACGAGTCGAAAATACTAAAGATTTCTTTGTTGCAGGTCAGGGGATACCCTCAATTGCTAATGGTGCGGCTACGGCTGCTGACTGGATGTCCGCAGCTTCGTTTATTTCAATGGCCGGACTGATTTCTTTTTTGGGCTACGACGGTTCTATTTTTTTAATGGGCTGGACTGGCGGCTATGTACTACTGGCATTATTGCTGGCTCCCTACCTGCGGAAATTTGGTAAGTATACAGTTCCAGATTTCGTAGGCGATCGCTACTACTCTAATATCGCTCGTTTGGTGGCTGTAATTGCAGCTATTTTCATTTCCCTCACCTACGTTGCTGGTCAAATGCGCGGCGTGGGGATTGTTTTTAGCCGCTTCCTACAAGTAGATATCAATACAGGCGTGATTATCGGTATGATAATCGTCGGCTTTTTCTCAGTGTTGGGGGGTATGAAAGGCATTACCTGGACACAAGTAGCGCAGTATGGAGTATTAATTGTTGCTTACTTGATTCCAGCGATCGCGATCGCTTGGTTCCTCACCGGCAATCCTATTCCCCAGCTAGCATTTACTTTCAGTAATGTTGCTGACAAACTCAACCAAATCCAGCTTGACCTGGGATTTAAGCAATATACTGAGCCATTTGTCAATAAATCCATGCTAGATGTGCTGTTTACCACCATTGCCCTGATGGTAGGTACAGCCGGGTTGCCCCATATTATCGTGCGTTTCTATACAGTACCAAGTGTGCGTGCAGCCCGTTTTTCCGCTGGTTGGGCACTGTTGTTTATTGCAATTCTTTATACAACTGCTCCCGCCCTCTCCATGTTTGCCCGCTATAACCTGATTGATTCCCTGCACAATCAGACAGTTACACAAGTGCAACAACTAGACTGGGCAACCAAATGGGAAAAAACCAAACTGCTAAGCTTTGACGACAAAAATAAAGATGGGCGTTTCCAGTTGACTCCCAAGAAAGACACCAATGAAATTAACATTGACCGAGACATCATAGTGCTTTCCACCCCAGAAGTAGCTAAACTTCCTCCTTGGGTGATTGGTTTGGTAGCGGCTGGCGGCTTAGCTGCTGCTTTGTCAACAGCATCCGGTTTATTACTGGTAATTTCCAGTTCCATCGCCCACGATATCTACTACCGCATAGTAGATTCCACTGCTTCAGAACAAAAACGGGTGTTTGTCGGACGCATCATGGTAGGTTTTTCCCTCGTTCTCGCCGGATATTTTGGGGTAAATCCGCCGGGATTCGTGAGTGAAGTAGTAGCGTTTGCCTTTGGTTTAGCTGCTGCTAGCTTCTTTCCAGTAATTTTCCTGGGAATTTTCGACAAACGCACCAATTCTGAAGGTGCGATCGCTGGGATGTTGACGGGTTTAATTTTTACCATCATCTACATTGTTGCGGTAAAATTTGGCGGCGTCCAACCCTGGTTTTTTGGTGTTTCTCCCGAAGGAATCGGTACTTTGGGCATGATTATCAACTTCATAGTTACCCTAGTAGTTTCTCGCCTAACACCACCTCCACCAGCAGAAATTCAAGCATTGGTAGAAGACCTTCGTACACCAATTATTGAAGAATAGGGCATGGGGCATGGGAAAAGAGGAGGCAGAAGTTCTTTAATGCGTGAATTTTGTTAGAGCAGCGATTCGCCGTGTCCGCGAGCGTCATTTTGAATTTGAATTGATTTGTCTCCCTCATCTCCCCCATTCTCCATGCCCCACTACTGTGCAAGTTCTTTGATGTTTTTCGTCACTTGTTGGTATAAATCATTGTTACCTTGAGTTTGAAAGATGTTTGCTGCTTGTTCTAAGTCCTTTAGCGCCCCTTCCTTGTCTCCATTCTTGGCGCGGGCATTTCCTCGGTTATTGTAGGCAGGAGCAAAGTTAGGATTGAGGCGAATCGCTTCATTGTAATCTGCGATCGCTCCTTGAGGATCTCCATTGGCAGCACGGGCGTTTCCCCGATTATTGTAGGCAATAGCATATCTGGGGTTGAGGGCAATGGCTTGGTCAAAATCATCCAGCCCCCTGTTTTTTTCTCCTAAGGAGGCGCGGGCGTTACCCCGGTTGTTGTAGGCTTCGGCGTAGTTTGGGTTTAGGCGAATCGCTTCACTGTAATCTTTAATTGCTTCTCGGTTATTTCCTTGTGAAGCGCGGGCATTTCCTCGGTTATTGTAGGCTTCGGCGTTGTTGGGATTGATACGCAGTGCTTGATTGTAATCTGCGATCGCTTTTTCCTTGTCTCCCAAATCAAAATAGGCTAATCCACGACCGTTGTAAGCAGCGACATATTGAGAATTTTCATTAATTGCATTCCCGTAAGAAGCGATCGCTGCTTGCAAATCGCCGTTGACATGCTGATTTTTTCCCTGAACATAGAATGCTTCAGCTTTAGTTCTGATAGCCGAACGGCGGGTAGGTGGATTAACTCCGACTTCTGTGATTAATACATTGTCATTCTTACTACAAGAAACGCTACTAATTACCGTTAATGTAGTAAAAATAGCTATGGTAAATACTTTATTTACCCTTGTTCGTTTTTGCCCAAATAAACGCCGTATCATAAGTTAAGATAAACTACCTTAAAGAATAATTCACCAATTCAATTCAGAAGTCAAAACAAGAAAATCTGCTGACTGACGCCTTTATTGTTTCTTGAGAACACCTGAAATAAATTAATCCCAAACTCTAGATTTTAATTCTTAAGCAGAAAAATTATTCTAACTTTTGATACAGCTTTTAAGAAATTTTATAAATTCTACGATGAACCCTTTCAAGGCATATAAAAATTCTCGAAGATAAATTTCTCTATAACCTCTTCTCTCTGTGCCCTCTTCGCCTCTGCGGTGAAATAAATAACTTACAAACCACAGAGGCACAGAGATGCCTGGGGCGGGCTTACGCCTACGCAGAGAGAAATAAATAGATTTTATAGTCCTTTGTAGAGACGGTGATTTATCGCGTCTGTTACTCATTTTCCGTTTCAGTATCCTGAGTTTTGGCAGTTAGCCGCCAAGCGGTAGTTTTATCAATATCTACAGACAATTGTTCTAGATTTTGCCCCAAATCTTTTTGGAGTTTCTGAGTTAATGTAATGGGAAAATCTAAATCAAGACCTTGGTTTTGTGCTAGAGTTGCCAATTCTGTAAACGTAGTTTTGATTGTGGTACGCTCATAACTACTCAGCTTGTAATCAGCAGTTTCAGATATATTCTGGGCTTGCATAGCTTTTTTTATACGTTCTTGCAAATGCTCAAATTCTGAATTTAATAACTTGTATTGCTGCTCAATTTGCGAATATCTAGCACTGAGTATTGTTAAATCTTCTGTTGCGGGTTCGGGGTTAGCTTGGGCTTGTAATTTTAACAAATTCGAGTGAATTTGAGCCAGATAAATACAATCTAGGTAAGCATACTCTATTTGTTCTTCAGTCAGAGGACGTTTTCCCCAATCGCTTTGTTGTTCTTGTTTGTCGATATTGTTAAAACTACAAAGTGCAGTAGCTATAGTTTGGAGTTGGTAATTTGGCAATGGTAAGAGATAATAAGGAATTTTCTTTGCCATTTCCAAAGTACAAGTAATATTTTTTGCTTTTTTATTACCGAGAAGTTTAAGATCGTAGCTGGCATTATGAAAAACTTTTTCAATAGTAGGATTTAACATGATTTCTTCAATAAATTCAGCTATAATGTCATCTTGTTCTAAGACATCTAAAAGATAAACGCGATCGCCACTCATATCATGAGCATCGTCCAATACCTGAATCAGCGACAGCTTGGGATTGCGGCTTTTATAGTCAGCCACTTCTGTATCTATCCACAGCGTTTTAGCATGAGTATATTCAGCGACAATGGCGCGAATTTCGCGGGCGGAAGTGAGGTAGGGCATTGGCTAATCTTTCCTGGTATTTTGGGCATTTTAAGCAAGCCATAGTTTTTTAAAGTAACATTTTGTTGGTAATTTTGCTGGCAGAGAATTGCAAAAATGCTGAAATTTTGAGTTGCTGAAGTAAGGTTGTTGTAAACATCGCCAAACTTGCTCAAATCTGATAACATCAAATCACTAGTCTGGGGTTGCATAGTCTCATTCCAAGAAAGCTAGTTAGCATCTACCTGAAATTGACAGATAGCCAGAAAGTGTTGCAAAGCTATACTAGTCAGCAGCCCTAAAAAAATTGAATTGGTGCTTCTCCAAACTTTTTAGTCATTAGTCATTGGTCATTTACAAACTACAAATCACAGAGAAGAAATGATAAAAGACAAATGACCAACAAAAAATAAGAAATTTTTCACATTTGCTCCTCACCATTACACACAGCTTAACTAGTCGCTTCAACTACTGAATTCGGAGATGAATAATGAAAAAGCTAATTCCATTTTTAGTTAGTGGTATTCTCGTAATTGGTGCTGTTGGTTGCCAAGAAGCTACTAAAACTGGTTCTGAAACTCCTAGCAATACCAATGAAGCATCACAACCACCAGCAAAACCAGCTTCCGAAACCAATCCAGGTATTGATAAAATTGTTAACGTTCCAGCACAACCAACCATTGTTCCGGCAGCTACTACAAAGACTAAAGTTAAAACTGATTCGCCAACAACCACAGCAACAAAAGCTGAAAGTAATTTAAAAATTGAAGTTAGTAAAAGGTTGAATCAAGATTTACCAGGGAATAAGTTAGAAGTTGAAAACAAAGAGGGTGAAATTATCCTCAAAGGCACAGCTAGTTCTGTTGAAGAACTCAAAAAAGCTGAAACTTTAGCTAAGGAAGTTCAAGGTGTGAAAACTGTGAAGGTAGAAGCAAAAGTTGAAGCTGTGAAAAAGCCATAGGACAATAGCTGAACTTCGACATTGGTGATTTCATGCATGAAAAAGATTGTGCATGATATCTAAATTCTTGTAGAGATGTTGCATTTCAACATCTCTACATCAACCTACTCCTGGGCGAACTCTTTACCCGCTTCGCAAGCTCAAGGCGGAGGGCGATCGCCTTTTTGATTATATTAAAGTATAATTTAATACTTAATGAAAGGCTTTGATGAAAAATAAAATAATATTATAGTTAGAGTTTCAATTCTTACTCTTGTACCTTTGAGTCGAATATCATCGGGACGTTGAAAGTCAAGAATCTCCTAGTTGCATAATTTAGTGCATGGTTTGTCTATTACTACTAAAATCTTACATACTTGCAAAATCCTCTTACAAAAATTTGTGAATGAAATGCAAGCTATTGCCCCCTTTGCCAATTTGAGATTTTAGATTTTCTTCCTGTGCCCCTCTGCGTTCTCTGCGTCCTCTGTGGTTTAATAATCCTGAATTATTCCTCTTACCCTCTTGCGATTCTTGAATTAGTTGATACACTTGTTCTTCATTAACCATTAGCCCAGTTAACCAGCGCCCTATGGTGCATGTCAAGCGCGTGGAACTCACTAACTTCAAATCCTTCGGCGGTACTACCCAAGTCCCTTTGCTGCCGGGGTTTACTGTCATATCTGGGCCAAATGGTTCGGGTAAATCAAATATTCTCGATGCCCTCCTGTTTTGTTTGGGACTCGCTAGTTCTAAGGGAATGCGAGCCGATCGCTTGCCAGATTTGGTAAATAATGCTCAAACGGCTAAGGGACGGGCTGCAATTGAGGCTAGTGTGACGGTGACGTTTGATTTGTCGGATGAAGTGTCACGCAGAGGCGCCCAGGCGCAAAGGGAGGAAGCAGGGGAAGCAGGGGAAGCAGAGGGAGCAGGGGAAGAAAATTTAAAATCGGAAGTCCAAAATCGAAGATTGGCAGAGTGGAGTGTCACTCGGAAGTTGCGGGTGACTCATCAGGGGACTTATACATCGAATTACTACATCAATGGTGTAAGTTGTACGCTGACGGAGTTGCATGAAGAATTAAATAATCTGCGGATTTATCCTGAAGGTTACAACGTGGTGTTGCAGGGGGATGTCACTAGTATTATTTCGATGAATGGACGGGAGAGGCGGGAAATTATTGATGAGTTGGCTGGGGTGGCGGCGTTCGATCGCAAGATTAATCAAGCAAAATCTACTTTAGATGAGGTAAAGGAAAAGGAAGATAGCTGTCGGATTATTGAGACGGAATTAACTGCACAACGCGATCGCCTTTCTCAAGATCGTGCTAAAGCTGAAAAGTATCAAAAACTGCGGGCGGAATTCTTAGCGAAGCAATCTTGGGAAGCTGTATTATCATGGCGATCGCTGCAAGCACACCAAGAAAAGTTGGTTGGTGAAATTCAAAATGGCGATCGTAATTCTGGCGAACTCAATACGCAACTTACAAATCTCAATTCCCAGATTGTCCAAAAAACTGCCGAACTTGAAGAACTCAATGCCCACGTGAAAGCTTTGGGAGAAGACGAACTTTTAGCGGTACAATCTACCCTCGCTACCCAAGAAGCAGAACGCAAACAATTGTTGCGTCAGCAAACGGAATTACAAACGGCTTTTGAAGAAACTGCCCAGCGTCTGGCTCAAACTCAGCAGGAGATTGAACAACAGCGTCATACTCTCCAAGAAGTTGCCGAAACGCAGCTTGCAGAGACGCAATTAATCGCGTCTTCACAGCAGCAAAGAAACGAAGCGCAACAAACTTTAGAAACTTCTCGCCAAGCAGCCGCAGAAATCGCCTCGGCTTCGGAGGCGTGGGTACAGCAACAAACGGCATTCAACCGTCAAATTGAAACTTTGTTGCAAACTCTGGAACCCCAACGCACTGAACAAGCGCAACTCAGGGAACGCAATAACCAGTTACAACAACTCATCCAAGAACAAACTCTGCTAATTGAACGCTATGAGCCGGAATTAGCCGCAAAACAAGCTGAATGTAGTGGAATCGAAACGGAATTTAACGCTTCTAGCGAACCCATCCAAAATTTAGCGCAAAATCTCTCAGCCACAGAACAAGAATTGCAGATTCAGCAGGAAACCCAAAAGCGATTACTTGCCGAACAACGAGAAAAACAACGTCAGTTAGATAAATTAGAAGCACAGACGCAAGCACAGCAAGAAGTCCAAGGTACTCAAGCGAGTAAAGTGATTTTACAATCAGGAATGCCTGGGGTTTGCGGCTTGGTTGTCCAGCTAGGACGAGTAGAACCCCGCTATCAGCTAGCTTTGGAAATTGCCGCTGGTGGACGTTTGGGACATATTGTGGTTGAAGATGACGGTATTGCCGCAGCGGGTATTGAATTGCTCAAACAAAAACGTGCTGGGAGAGCGACTTTTTTACCGCTAAATAAAATTTCTGCTGGGAAATTTACTCAAGATGCAACGCTGCGTTTGGCTAGCGGCTTTATCAACTATGCTGTGAACTTAGTCGATTGCGATCGCCGTTACAAAGATGTATTTAGCTACGTCTTCGGTAACACTGTTGTCTTTGGGAGTCTCGAACAGGCGCGGAAAAATTTAGGACTCTACCGTATCGTCACCTTAGACGGGGAATTGTTAGAAACCAGCGGTGCAATGACTGGTGGCAGCAACACTCAACGTTCGGCATTGCGCTTTGGTACTGGCGAAGCGGCGGAATCTGATGAAGTTATTGCTTTAAAAAATCGTTTGGTGGATATTGAGCGAGTTTTAGAGCGTTGCACTGAAGCGATCGCCACTTTGTCAAGCAGAACCAAACAATTAACGCAAGAATTAACAGAAGCCCGACAAGCACGGCGCGAACAGCAGTTGCAGTTAGAACAATTGCACAAAGATATTAAAAATTTAACAACGCAATTAGAGGGGACGCGATCGCAATTAGTCCAAAACAGCGAAAAATTAGCTGCTGCTCAATCTCGTCTGGAAGTTTTGGAGCGGGAATTACCAGGACAAGAAACTCAACTGCAACAATTACGACACGCCTTAGCAGAGTTAGAAGCCTCTCAAACTCCCAGTGAATGGCAACAAATCCAAGCAACCATTAAAATTCAAGAGCAACAATTACAACAACGCGAATCAGCATTAAGAGAAGCCGAACAAAGATTAAAAAATTTAGAAAATCAGCAACAGCGCCTCCAAGAAAAAATCCAAGAAGCCGAAACCCGAATCGCCGAATACGAAACCCAACAAACCTCTTGTAGAGACGCGATGAATCGCGTCTTGAACCAAATCACAACGATAAACGACCAAATCGCCCAAACCCGTCTATCGTTGAATCAAATGGAACAAAAATTGGGCGAACAAAAACAAAAACGCGACGCCACAGAACAAGAAGTGCGATCGCAACTTCTACGCCAGCAACAACTAGAATGGGAAATCCAAAAACTCCAAGAAACCCAAGAAAAACGGCGAGAAGAACTAGTTGCACTGCAAAGTCAGTTGCGCGATGTGGCAGCAGAATTACCCAACCCACTGCCGGAAGTTCCAGATAAGGTAGACTTGGAAGAATTGCAGAAAGAATTGCGATCGCTCTCCAAACGCTTGCAAGCAATGGAACCTGTCAACATGCTGGCGTTGGAAGAATACGAACGCACCCAAAACCGCCTCCAAGAACTAACGCAAAAATTAGAAACCTTAGAAGGGGAACGCACCGAATTACTTTTGCGAATTGAGAACTTTACCACATTGCGGCAACTCGCTTTTAAAGAAGCTTTCGATGCCGTCAATGAAAACTTTCAATCAATTTTTGCAGTTCTCTCCGATGGCGATGGTTACCTGCAACTGGAAAATCCCGAAGATCCATTTAGCAGCGGACTGAATTTAGTTGCCCATCCCAAAGGTAAACCGGTACAGCGTCTAGCTTCCATGTCTGGGGGAGAAAAATCACTCACAGCCTTGAGCTTTATCTTTGCCCTGCAACGCTACCGTCCATCGCCATTTTACGCCTTTGATGAAGTAGATATGTTTTTGGATGGAGCAAACGTAGAGCGATTAGCTAGAATGATCAAACAACAGTCACAACAAGCTCAATTTATAGTTGTTAGTTTGCGTCGTCCGATGATAGAATCAGCCGAACGCACAATTGGCGTTACTCAAGCACGAGGAGCTTATACTCAAGTTTTGGGGATTAAATTAACATCATCCAATACATCTGCTTGAGTTTTTGTTAATAATAGTGTATAGATAAACCGGATTCGAGATCAGGACTCGGTATAGAATGACCTCTGAACAAATAATTAGGCGTTCCGACATATTAAATACTCAGGTAATTACCCGCGACAACGGCAAGCGGCTAGGCATCGTCAGTCAAGTGTGGGTAGATATCGATCAACGAGAGGTTGTGGCTCTTGGTTTGCGAGACAGCCTGATCTCTATTTCGGGCATACCGCGCTACATGTACCTCAACAACATCAACCAAATCGGTGATGTCATCCTGGTTGATAACGAAGATGTAATAGAAGATATCGAAGTTGAAGCTCTCAGCAACCTGATTAACTGGGAAGTAATAACAGAAACAGGTGAAGTCTTAGGCAAAGTTCGTGGCTTCAAGTTCAACGGCGAAACAGGTAAACTTGATTCCATAGTCATTGCCTCATTAGGATTGCCCCAAATTCCCGACCAATTTTTAAGTACTTACGAGTTCTCAGTCGATGAAATTGTCAGCACAGGCCCCAATCGCTTGATTGTGTTTGAGGGAGCCGAAGAACGCGTGAACCAGTTAACAGTCGGTTTACTAGAGCGTTTGGGCATCGGCAAAGCACCGTGGGAGCGAGACGAAGAAGCAGAATACGGTTATACTCCACCACGCCAAGTGACGCCAGATAAACAACTGCCAAGCGGAGTGCCATTGCAGCCACCCAAGCCAAAAGTCCGCGCCCCTGAACCCGTAGCCGAAGAAGAATGGACAGAAGACTATGTGGAAGAAGTTAGGCCACAGCGCCAAGTAATGAAGGCGCGGCAGTATGAGTCTATTCAATACGAAGAAGACGACGAAGAAGATAACTGGAGTGAAGCAACAGGTAGCGACAGGTATAAACAACCGCTAAAATCTGAACCCCAGCCTTATAACAAGCCATACGTTGACGACTACGATGATTATGACGACTTAGAAAGCGATGCTTGGGAAGATGCGCCAAAGCCAGTGAATATTCCCAAGAAAGTCAAAGAAAGACAGCCAGAATACGAAGAAGAAGGCGGATATTAATTCGTAATTCAATTTCAAGGTAACTCTAGCCCTTTCCTTACAATAAGTAGGGAAAGGGCTAATTTTTCAATCGCAGTAGTGGCACAGCAAGCAATAGGCAATAGGCAATAGGTAATAGGCTTAAAAGTCTTTTGGTGTTGGTGTTTGACGGTCAGTTTCTGCCCTAATCTACCTGGTAACTGCTATACCAACTTGAAAATTGATTGCGACAGATAAATTTACAAAATACAGTAACCTTTTGAGGATTTCCGTCAAAAAGCTTTACCAGTGGTCACTCAATCTGAGAAGATCTGAATGTATTTTTTGTCAGCTATAGCAATCTTAAATCATTGGTGAAAAAATCTATTGCCTATTGCCTATTGCCTATTAACAACAGTCAAACACTGACAAAAAATCATCATAAATACACATAAAGGAAATAAAAGATATGGATGAAACCTCAGAACTGACAACAAATGATGTAACCACTCAAGACATAGCAGAAGTCATTGCAGAACTTGAGCAATATCGGGAACGTTTAGTTCAAGAAACTACAGAAACAGCAAAACGCGCTAAGTTGATGAGGGTAAGCGTCATGGCAAAATTGGAACCTGAGCTTGCCAAAATTGATGCTGCCCTCGAAGAACTGCGTAATCAGCAAGCTACTCTCAGCGGAAGTAACTAGTACAACAAGGCAAAAGGCAAAAGGCTTTAATTATTCAGTTTTAAGCAATTTAAAACTGGGAAAACTTTTTACCATTCCCCATTCTCCACTCCCTAATTTACATGGTCAACTTTGAAACTCAGTCCGGGGAAAATCCAATTCAGCTATCCCACGCCGAAACAGATGCTTTACTTGCAGCAGTCAGCGAGCAATTAAATCAAAATACCTTCAACCCTGACGACCAAAAAATCCTCAAGCAAATGATTGAGAGTATGGGGGACTCACGGGGGATGGTACGTTTGAGTTTTGCAGAGGCATTGGGTAAAGTTGGTAAGCCTGTAACTCCTTTATTATTGGAAACGGTGGCAAACCACCCAAATCCAGTTGTCAGGAGAGCTAGCACAAAAACTTTGACATTGATTGCTGACCCGATCGCAGTTCCCACCTTAGTGAACGCCCTCCTAAATGATGAGGATACCGTAGTTAAAGGTTCGTCAGTGGGAGCGCTGGCTAAGATTGGTGAGGCTGCTGTACCCGCATTATTAGAAATTTTAGCTTCATCTGAATATCCAGAAAGCGCCAAAGGATATGCGGTATGGGCGTTAGCATTTATTGGAGCACAGGCAAAGGAATATCTATATCGAGAAATTAACTCTGACTCTCCAGAAGTTCGGGCCGCGGTAGTGGGAGCGATCGCTAAAATCGCTGAAGAACGCACAGAAGCTGAATCATTTCAAATCTTGATTAACGCCCTCACTGATGCATCGCCAATCGTGCGGTGTGAAGCGGCTGTAGCTTTGGGTAGCTTAGCTCATCAACCAGCGATTCCCAACCTCGTTGAGTTATTGCATCATCCCGATTGGGAAACTCGAAAAGCAGCCGCTTTGGCATTAATGAAAATTGGTGATGATGTTGCTTTAGAGCCTCTGCAAACCGCATTGATTCAAGAACAGGAAGCAGGAGTTCAAGCGGTGATTAAATTAGCAATTTCTCAACTTGAAAACAATTGACGCGATCGCGCTTTATCCGCATCGGATTCATGCGATCGCTGTTGATTGTAGCTAATGCCCATTTCCCCAATCAATTCAACGGCTCCATAATGACTCTCAAGCCTTTGCTAGAAAGGGTTTTGAGCATTTCTTTAGCGTTATACTCACTGTCAAATACTCCTGCTTGCATCACTTTTTGACCTTGCCAAACTGTAGGAAAAGCACCAGGAGCAAGCGATCGCACTAAATCTCCATCTTTATCTGTTACTAATGTAACCACTACCCGATAACGTATACCGTACTGTGTCCCGGAGTTCCCTCTGTAAGACATGGTTGTAGAACTTGTTGGTACTTTTGGCAAATTGGGAGTATTGGCAACTGGCAACATTGCTTCATTGCCCAAAGCAGTAGGCTCTAGTTTTGGTAATGACTGCTGTGTTTGATTAGCGGTGCTGGGAACTGCTGGCTGTGCTACAGAAGATGAATACTGAGGCGCACTAAATTCAATCGTGTTCGGATCGATCTGCACATAATTAAACTGCGGTGTCTTTGGTGGTTGTGCTGGGGTGGAAGTTGCAACTTGAGCGCTAGTTGATATTTGTCTGGCTGGCAAGTTGCTAGGAGTAGGAAATCCAGCGACTTGAGATGTAGGCGGTTGTTGATTGGATATGGGTGGCGAAAGTGGAACACTCGCTGGTTGCAACGGTAGCAGTTGACTGTTTAATTGTGCAGGAACAAGATTATCTGTTGAAATACTGTTGCTGGTTGGGGTGTTAGTGGTTTCTGGAACTCCTGGGGCCGAAAAAGTGATTTCCCTGGATGCTGGTATTTCTGGTGCGACATTGTTGGGCACAGGGGCGGGTTGAGAATTTTCGGTTGCTAGTGCTGTTGTACCGTTGAGATCTACATTACCAGCGATGCGATCGCTCCCCAAGTTATTGCCAGCAGCAGAAATCACCTGTTTGGCAGCGCTGGCATTAATGTCGTAGCGGCCATTATTTTGAAATTCATTACCCCCAGGTTCGGATGCATTGCCTAAATCTGGCATTGCTTGGGCGATGGCTACTAAACCATCTTCTTTACTACCTTGAATAATATTATTCCGTAAAATCGGGCGGGCATTTGCTTGGACTATTATTCCAGATCTATTATTCTGAATTTGGTTGCCTATAACTACAGGTGCAGCATTTTGGGCAATATTGATGCCAAAGCCTGTTTCATGAAAGATATTTTCCTGCACTTGGGGGCGGGAGTTACCAGCAATTGTGATGCCATTAGCGCCATTGCCATCGAAGTAATTTTTGCTAATGGTGGGTGCAGCATTACCACTGACGGAAATCCCATCTTGCATATTACCCGCAAAGGTATTTTCCACAACTACCGGATTGCTAGATTCAATCCATAAACCATAACCACGACGGTTTGAGTTTGTCAGGGTGACCCCAGTTAGCACTGCTTGGTTTGCCCCAACAATTGTTACATTTTGTCCGCCAAAACTGCGGCTTAGGTAATCACCACCTCCTTGAATAAGGATATCCTTGCCGCGATCGCCAGGATTTCCTTGAATAGAAACACCTGGTTTGAGCATTAAAGGAAATACCTCTCCGGTTTCGGTGCTGTAAGTACCTGGGGAGAGCATAATTACAGTATTGGAGCTAGCTAATCGCAGCGCTTGGGTAATTGTTTTGACAGGAGCGGATTGGCTGCCATTACCTGTACCGTCGTCTCCAGCATTGGGATTGACAAACAGCACATTCGCTTGGGAATTGTTTTTTTCACCTATAGGTGCGGAATCTGGTGTCGATGGCATCTGAGCGATGCCTTCGGCGAGCTCCGCTAACGCACTATCCACCCTTGTTAGTTTGAAAGTTAAAGTAAAAATTACAACATAAGAACTCAACACTAAAAGCTTTGTTGCTTCCAGAAACTTTCGCTTTCCTTGCAAAGTATTTATACTGCGGTAAGTAGAAAATAGAAAATAGGGAATCATATTTAACATAGCTCCTCCAAAGTATGAATAAATTCTTATACTCTTAGACACCACTATGCCGATAATATTACCCACATATTGGTCTCTTGGCGACTAATAAAACAAGGAATTGAGAATTTGGCATAGGGAGTGTGGGAGGTGTGGAAAGAGTGGAGAGATGGTAAGCTTTTTCATCGGGACTGCCTTCTGCCTTCTGACTTCTGCCTTCTTCAAAATCTCCTGACACTCAGCCCTCAGTTCAGACATAAGTTAATCGCCTCTTTACCGACTCCCTGTATTTCTTGAAGCGTCGGCTCGACTGCAATGCGTAAAAATTCACGAATCAGAAATCGGAATCGAGTTTCAGTTTGGAAAGTCAAGCGTGCTATGAGTTATTAATTTTTTAAATCTATTAAACTTGGGTATGAAAGTCTTCTTTCTTTACCAAGAAGGAGAAAAGGGAAAGGGTAAGGGAAGAAGAAAAAACTTTTCACTGCAAGGTATAAAGCCCTTGTTTTTAAATATGGAGAACAAAAAAGAAGATTGAGGAGATACATAGTGCGATAAAAATTGCCGACTCCATGCCTTGAAACCCCTGTTTTTAAATTGCTGGTTCCTTTCCCCTTTCCCCCTCTTTTTCATCAATTTTGTATTTTAAATTATGAATCTTGATTGCAATAATTATTCATAATCTGCAAATTCTCAACAAAAATCCCCCGAAGGATCGGGGGCTAAAGTCAGAAGATAATATTAAACCTAATAGTTGCAATGCTAGCCCTTACGTCGGTTGCGAAAACCTTTCAAAAGTCAGAATCTTGTTTAAATAAAGATTGTGATAAATAATACAAATTAATGCAGCAATAACTGTTAACCCTTTTGATTTTTGTCTTGTAGTCGTTCATTGTAAATTTATTGTAAAAAGGTTTAGCAAATTGCAGAGCAAACCCATCTAAATATTGAAGATTAAGATGCGTTTCTTTGGGTGAGACATTCACGGGAAAATAAGTAATGGGATATGAGTAGTTGGATATTTTGATTTAGAAGCTCTTGGGCTATTGCTTGTGCTGAGTGCGGATTTGCTGTTGTATCCGCTATTGCCAGTTCTTTGTCAGCCTGTAGTCTACCGTAAAATACTTGACTAAGCTTAGTGCTAAACTGTAGCCTCAAACTACCCCGATCGCTGCCTATGGGAACATGGGATAATTTAAAATAACCCTTATTTCTACGTCTTTTTGCGTAGATTTAGTCAAAATTGAGTCAAAAAAAGTAAATTAATTAACTTATGGTTACTAGGACATATGATAATTCACATTTCGATGAAAGTACTAACGGGGTTGTGGTAATGGTCGAGCCATACAGCCAAAAACAACAAATACAGCAAGTTGTTTACCGGATTTTAGACGCTAATTTAGACCGCGCTCGTGAAGGCTTGCGAATTATTGAGGAATGGTGCCGCTTTGGGTTGAATAATGCCCAGTTGGCTCTTGAATGTAAGCGCTTGCGACAAGAAGTGGCCAAATGGCATACCCCGGAATTGCGGGCGGCGCGAGATACACCAGGCGATCCTGGGACTGAGTTAACCCATCCTCAGGAGGAAGAACGAGCTAGTATAAAATCGGTGTTGCAGGCTAACTTTTGTCGGATAGAAGAAGCGTTGCGAGTGCTGGAAGAATATGGCAAGCTTTACCACCAAAGTATGGCGAAAGCTTGTAAGCAAATGCGTTATCAAGTATACACCCTAGAAAGTAATTTAATGGGTTATCAGCGCCATCAATTGTTATGGCGATCGCGTCTGTATCTTGTTACTTCCCCTAGTGACAATTTATTGACTACTGTGGAAGCTGCACTCAAAGGTGGATTAACCCTCGTACAGTACCGTGAGAAAACCGCTGATGATTCTTTGCGTCTAGAACAAGCCAGGAAACTACGGCAGTTATGCCACATTTACGGGGCTTTGTTTATCGTTAACGATCGCGTAGATTTAGCTTTAGCCGTCGATGCCGATGGAGTGCATCTAGGACAAAAAGATATGTCTATCAGCGTTGCTCGGCAACTACTCGGTTCCCAGCGCATCATCGGTCTATCAACCACAAATGCAGAAGAAATGCAACGTGCAATTGCTGAAGGCGTAGATTACATTGGCGTGGGGCCAGTTTATGAAACTCCCACGAAAGTGGGTAAGGCAGCAACAGGCTTAGAATATGTCAGCCATGCAGCGAAAAATTGTTCAATTCCCTGGTTTGCCATTGGGGGAATAGATGCAAATAATATTAATGATGTCATTGATGCAGGAGCTGAACGCGTCGCAGTAGTGCGATCGCTCATGCAAGCCGAACAGCCTACCCTAGTAACCCAATATTTGCTTTCCCAACTCAATCGTATTAAACCAGAAGTCATTAGTAATTAGTCATTAGTCAATAACCAATGCCCCATGCCCCATGCCCAATGCCCCATGCCCCATGCCCAATTCCCCACTCCCCAAATTTATGTCTAATGAGATTACGGTTCAGATAAATGGTGAAAGCCGTAGCTGTTTATCTGAAACCTTTTTACCTGATTTACTGCAACAGTTAGGTTTCAATCCCCGTTTAGTGGCGGTGGAGTATAACGGCGAAATTTTACACCGTCAGTTTTGGGCAGAAACAAAAGTCCGATCGGGCGATCGCTTAGAAGTGGTTACTATTGTTGGTGGTGGTTAATTAGTTTCAGTCAGTAAACCCAGATCTTTGAGGCTGCGTCGTGTAATCTCGATCCGGGCAGGTGCATCTTCTGATTTATACATATCAAGGGTTGTTGCGAAATAGTAAACGTTTTTGTTTTGTTCTAAATAACCCACAAACCAACCAATATTTGGTTTGGAACTCGTTAACCATCCTGTTTTTCCCCGCAATGTGTAGTCTGGAGTTTGTTCGCGGATCGCGATGTCTTTGACAAGATTCATTGTTCGTTGGGAGAAAGGCAAATCTCCTTGATATAACTGTTGCAAAAACTTAATTTGCTGTTGGGGTGTAATTTTCAATGGCCCTTGCAGCCAAAAGCGATCTATGTCTGCGGCGGTGCCGATTTGACGATTACCGTAGCCTACTTTATTAATAAATTGCTGCATCTTTTCATATCCGATTCTACGTGCCAATACTTGATAGAACCAAACAGTTGAATCTTTAAAAGCTTGACGCAAATTTGTATCATGATTCCAAGCATCAATTTCTCGCCTAATTCCATCCCAAGTGAGAACCGCCACATCATCAGGAATGACACCTGTTTCTAGGGCCACCAGAGAGTTAAAAATTTTGAATGTGGAAGCTGGAGGAACAGCAGTTGCATTACGTTGAGAATTGTATTCATAAGTGCGCTTGTTGTTGGAGTCGTAAATCAAGATTGACCCTTCACGTCCAAATTCTTGAAAGTGTCGCCCGAAATTTGACTTTTTCACATTCACCATTGCTGGAGATTTAGATGGGGTTGCAGCTGGTTGAGCCTGAGCGTACATTCTCCCAAAATTCATTACACTGAATACAGCAAAACATCCAATAACTGTGAAAATAAGAAATTGTTTTCGCTGAGTTAATCGAACAAATTGGGATATGGTAGATAAAATATTTTTCATTGCAAATTAATTAAATCACAAGCGTCATTCTACACTGCCATTTTGCTGAATTCTGGAAATATTTGTTCTACTATTAACAAAAATTTGGCAATACCTAAATCTATAGGAACACATAAATATAAAGTAGGGTGTGTTGTCGCGTAGCGCAACGCACCTTTATTGACGTGGGTTAGCCAACTAACACAATAGTAGGGACGTACAGATGTACACCCCTACTCAACTTTGATTTCACAAAATCGTGTTTTATGTCTCTGATTTGTACAGCGAACGATGAAGGGTTCTACGATTAGCTAATTCTTTACCTTTGCGGCCAAGTTGTTCGCGTAGCTGTTGGTTTTTGCACAACCTATTAAAAGCTTGAAAAACCTCATAACCAGAATTAGGATTCACGAGAATGCCATTTTCCTCGTGTTTAACTGTGTCTAAAACGCTACCTACACGAGGAGCAATTACAGGTTTACCGAAGTAACTTGCTTCTAAATAAACAATACCAAAACCTTCTACATTATTATGTTTTGTATCTAATAAACCCAGCATGGCAAATATGTCACAGGCTGCATAATAACCAGCTAATTCGTTCTCTGGTACATATCCAGCAAAGTGTACCCGTTTATTTACGCGCAAGCGATGTGCGAGAGATTTTAGTTCTAATTCACAAGGGCCTTGACCGCAAATTATGTAGTGGACATCCACGCCAAAAGTTAGCAATAGTGGAATGTTATCAATTACGGTCTCAAAGCTTTTATGTTTTACTAACCTTCCTACCGAGAGAATAACTATTGCTGTTTCGGGAATGTTGTAACTTTGACGCACGCGCACGCGTAAATCATCCAGACTAGCTGAAGTTGTTGCATGGCCGAATTTTTCTGGTCTGATTACTGGGTTGATAACATAGGTTGGTGTATCTAACCGCAAAGCACTTCTGAGATAGTTTTGTGTATAAGAACTGTTACAAACAATGCCTTCAGCTCTATGAAGTGTTAATTTAAATAGCGATCGCCACACTGGATTATGTAACGGAACCACAAGATCGTTGCCATGCAGATAGATAAAAAAGCGAATCGGTAAGAAATAGCTCAATAGCAACAGTGAAGGAAAATCATAGCCGTGGCCCCACTCAATATAGCGGTAGTGATAGCGAAAATACAGTCTAATTGCTAGCACAAATGAGCAGACAATATTCGCCAAAGGCTTGAGAAAATTTGCTAAACAGCTGCTATGCCAGTATTTAGGATAAAACCAACGATATATAGGAAACTGTTGATTTTCGTCAAATACTTTATCTCCTGAGCAACCAGCAGTCAACACAATCACTCGTTCTGGATCTTGCAGACAGCGATTGTAGATATATTCCCCAATGACAGCTTGTTTCGGTAGGAAGAACCGGGATATAACCAGAATATCTGGATGTGCAGTTTCGTCTCTAATTTTGGCTGTGAGTTGAGAAATATGTTCCATAATCAACTTGAGAACTCGATTTTTAAATATTTTTTGTATTTATTTACAATTGAGATGATTTTCCAAACCAGGATAATTATTGTTTGTTCTTTCGACGAATGCAGTAGATAAATTCTAAGCTGATTTGAGAACATTAGCCAGTAATATCAGTTTTGATTTATGTATATTTGATTTCATTTGGTAAATTTCTCATGACTTGAGAATTTTTGTGCTTCTTCAACAATAGATATAAAGCTATCACTTGCAGCTAAATCGCTCGACGAGCAAACGTGGCGAAAATTTTGAAATTTAGCTACATTCAACAGAATATCTGAAATAGTCTCCACAGTTGTGCCAGAATGCCAAGATGTCTATTAGACCTGCCTTGAAAATAGGGACTGGGGACTGGTGACTAGGAAAGAAATATTTTCATTCCTTCGTTGTGAATTGTGTTCATGGAGTCTCTTGCAAAAAACACTTTTGCACTCTTGTGGGAAAAGGGATACATGTTAAAGGGGAAAGGAAAATACCAAACCTTTCCCCCTTTCCCTTTTCCCGACTTCTGCAAGATGTCTATTGTTTGGAGAATAGGGCGTACAGACAAGGGTTAACCTTTATTTGTAGGGAGTGCAGCTAAAGAGATTTTGATATCATTGGTGTGTAATTTTTTACAAAATTTTTGAGATTACAAGAAAATAATTAGCGCCAACTATTAAAAAAATAAGTCAAAATAATTACTAAAATTTCAAATCATCTGTATAATTCAAAACTGTAGTCAGAAAGTGCTAGTGGAATCCTAAATAATTTGTTAAATCTTGCTAGAAGCTGTTGACAGTCAACACTCACCACTGATATTTTTCACAATTCCAATTAGGATTACTCAATTACTCGTAGGCGTAGCCCGTCGTAGACATCGCCAATTTCTCTAATCGCGAACATATCCTTAGGTACGGTTCCCCTGTAGAGAAATCCCCCCAACGATCGCTGCCTACCCAAGATGGGACGCGGTAAAGTGAATGTGTAGCTTAATAAAAGTAAATGCTACAAATTGCAAAGGTTGTTACGGGCTGGCATTAGTCACACACCACAAGAAGAATCCCAAGAACATAGGGAAAAATCATAAAAAATTCCGTTTTTGAAGCGATTGTATTATGCGTAAAAAACTACAACAAATCATCAAACCGCTACTAAAAACCTTCCTAGCCCTCAGCCTGGTGTTAACATTGGCTCTAGGTCACGCTGATGGCGCCTTAGCTGCTAGTGGCGGACGAATTGGCGGTGGCTCATTTAGAGTCCCATCTAGCCGTACCTATACACCGCGTACCTATGCACCTCCAGGCGGAGGCGGATATTATCCCGGTGGCGGATATTATCCTGGTGGTGGTTTTGGCTTTCCCTTCTTGATTCCTTTTTGGGGAATTGGAGGCGGATTTGGTGGTCTATTTGGCATTTTAATTTTTTTGGCGATCGGTAATTTCTTGTTACAAAGTTTCCGTCGTGCTGCTAGCGGTGAAACACAAGAAGCAGATTACAGCACTAGCTCTCCAGTTTCCGTGACTCGTTTGCAAGTCGGTTTATTAGCTCAGGCTCGTGATTTGCAAAATGAACTCAACCACATTGCTGAAACTGCTGATACCAACTCCCCAGAAGGAAGAGCAGAAATACTCCAAGAAGCTAGTTTAGCTTTACTCCGCCATCCAGAGTATTGGGTATATGCAGGTGGTGACACTCAACAAGCTAGATTAAATTCAGCTGAAGCTCAGTTCAACCGCTTATCACTAGCAGAACGCAGCAAGTTTAGCGAAGAAACTCTGACTAACGTCAACAACCAACTCAGAGCCGCCCTCGCCAAAGATGCTTTACCTCCAGCTGATGAAATCGACAACCCCACCCGTCTAATTACCGAAGGCCCTGGCGAATACATTATCGTCACCTTATTAGCGGCGACACTAGGCAAATCTGAAATTCCAAAAATTAACAGTTCTGATGATTTGCGTCAAGCCCTACGCCAAATTGGTAGTATCCCCAGCGACAGACTTCTAGCAATTGAAGTTCTTTGGACTCCCCAAGCTCAAGGCGATACTCTGACATCAGATGATGTATTGGCAAATTATTCTGATTTGAGATTGGTTTAATTTTTTGGAGTCAGAACTCAGAATTCAGGAGTAGAATCAGCGAAATAGGGCGGGCAAGACTTCGGCGTGAGCGCTCAGTCGAACGCTGCCCAGCCCACAAGGGTTTAAAACAGATGTAGAGACGTTGCATTGCAACGTCTCTATTTTGGTATGCAGGGTTTTTTGGTTTAACTTTTTCTCCAAGACGCTGCTAAAAGTTCGAGAATGACTCCATTTGTCCAACCGAAACCAACTTCGTTAGAACTATATCCGAAGCAAATTTCATCGGAAACGTTGGCAGAACAGCGTTCAACATCATATTTCTCAACTAAAGTGTTGTGACGCCCGAATTCCTTAACCACCATAGCGAGGAATTTGTTGGCAATGCGATCGCCTTCTGTATGATATCCATAGCGGTGAAGTCCTTGGACAGCAATTAACGTCAGCGGCGCCCAGCCAAAAGGGGCGTCCCACTGGTTCCCAGTGACACGAGTACTGGTAAAAATTCCACCTGGAGCTTCAAACAAAGAAAGATTTTCTACCACGCGTTTGGCTTGGGACGGCGAAGCAATTCCCAACCAGAGGGGATAGAATGTTGTGGCAAATTCATAACGACGGCGTTTGCCACTCTGGAAATGATAGTCCAGATAAAGCCCCTGTTCTTCATCCCAAAGACACTGGTCGATGCGTTCGCGGCGGATGTGTGCACGTTCGCGCCATTGTTGCACCAGTTCTTCGTTACCGAAAATTTCGTTGATTTGGGCTAAGTCTTGTTCCATCTGATACAGTAAACTGTTCAGGCACACAGGAGCGTAATGGAGAATATCAGCACTGAAGGGGCCAAATCGGTTAGTGATGTCAAAACCCGACTCGCGCATGGTACGATCGCCTTTATAAAATAGCCTAGTTAGTTCGTCCTTTTGGCGATCGTAGTAAAGATTGACATCATAATCCTCAACCTCAAAGGTTTGGTAGTACTCCTTAACCCGATCGTAGTGGCTTTTTCCCTGCTCATCTCGCTCCGAAAACAAAACTTCTGGTGCAGGGCCTTCGCCAAAAGCGTAAAATCTCGATAAACCCGTTGCAGCATTCAAGTGGGGCGGAACTACCCAGTAATAATAAAACTGTTCTAGTAGCGGTACAGTTGACCTGAGCCACTCTTCATCCTGGGTATGCTGGAATAGCGCCATCACCATCATACTGAGAACCGGCGGCTGCGATCGCGACAGCATGTAAGTCCGGTTGGAATTGAGGATAGTACCGTAATGCTGCACTTGGTAGAGTAATTGGTCTACTTGGCTTTGGGCTAATTCCAATTCGCCATCGTGCAAAAGTCCCAATAATATAAAGTAGCTGTCCCAACCATACATTTCGTTAAAGCGACCACCGGGGACGACATAAGGCCCTGGCAGGTATAATAATCCATGCTCTTGAATTGCCTCGGCTTCACTCGGCAAAGTGCGAATTTCAATTCTTTGCATATCTTTAGGAGATAGCGCCCGCTCTAACACACTTTGGACGTTAGGACAATCTTCTAAAGGTGAAATGTAGACAATCCAAGGAGTATTTGATGTGTGGTCTAGCTTGCTATCCTTGGCAGATTGTAATAAATGTTCGTGCGATCGCGTTAAGGTTTTCCAGGTTTTTTTGATATGGGATTGTACAGCGTCTATCTGCGCGGTGGTGAGTGTTAGTTGAGTAGTCATAATATCTTGTGGGGACTGGGGACTAGGGACTAGGGACTGGGGACTAGGGACTGGGGACTAGGGACAGTTTTCCTAATACCCAGTACCCAGTACCCAGTACCCAGTACCCGTTAACCACTTATTAAAAGAGCAACTGGAAAATGGGCGAGGGCGGATGCGATGGATAATGTTTGTTTGGTTTCTAACGGTTGTTCGGTTAAGACGTTTTTCCAAGATGAGGAAGTTCCGGAGGGTAATTGTAGGCGCGTATCTTTCCAGATTGACTCGCCTAAAGGATCTTCTCCAGGCTGAATGAGGCGAGTGAAAAAGCGGGGTGCGATGGCGATCGCTGTTTGATTCCCTAATTGTCGCGCAAAGGCAATAATATGATTGGCATGAGTTCCGTGAATTTCTAACGGCAGATAATTTCCGTCTTGGAATAATGAGAGATAATCTTTTCTGGCTTTGAGTAATTGCGCCGTTAAAAACAGTTTAATTCTACCGTCGGTTTTGTATTTGAGCAACTCTTGAATCAATTCCAAAATATCGGTTTTGATTTGCTCTTTTATGGCGCTTAAATAACTCCGTCGTAAGTCAAAATCCACGGGACGGCGGTTATCTGGATCGACTAAACTTAATTCCCAAAGTTCCGTTCCTTGATAAAAATCAGGTACGCCGGGTGCGATAGTCTTGAGTAAAATTTGGGAAAGGGAATTGAACATTCCGTAATAGGCAACTCGCTGTTGAAAAGGATGAAAGGCTTCAAGAAATTCCCCAGAAGTTGCAGGATTCAACACTTTTTCTACAAAGGAAGTGCAAGCTTCTTCATATTCGCTATCAGGCCGTAACCATGCAGTATGCACTTTCGCTTCTCGAATTGATTTAATAATGTATTCCTTCACCCGTTCTACGAAAGATTCGTGTTCTTCTTGGGCAAAGGGAAAGGCACCGATTAGGGTTTGATAGAGAAAATACTCATCATTGCGATCGGGCATAGCAAATCCGTGGCGAATCTGGTGATGTCCTTGATTATAATGACTCCAGATGTTTACTTTTTCTTCCCATTCTTCTGGCAATTCCGACAATACATTTAACCTTGCTCGCACGTCTTCACCGCGTTTGGTGTCGTGGGTGGCTGTGGTGTTCATGGTGTGAGGCCATGTTGCTTGGTGCTTTTGGTTAAAGCTGTGGAAGTCACCTACAGAAATGCCAAAATGGCTGGGATTTCCTCCTACTTCATTGAGTGATATCAGGCGATTGTAAACATATAATGTTGTGTCTTCTACACCTTTGGCCATAAGGGGGCCGCTGTATTGCTGCATTCGTAAGACAAAATATATCCACTGTTCCCGTTCTGTTTGCGAAAGAGAATTATCAAATTCTAGCAGCATCAATTTTTCAATAAAATTTAACTCATGCTGCAATAAAGGTGCTTGTTCTTTCGCTTGACTAATTACGTCTTGAATGGTGAGTTTATCGGTTTCCCCAATTCCATCGGGAGTAATATAAGTACGGTAAATTGGGAACAGTGTTAAAATTTCCGCGATCGCTCTTTTAAGTCCATTGATGGTAAAGTCATTACCATAGCGATATTTGCTGGAAATATTTTTTAACAGTATGGCTAAATTGTCTATATCACCTGCTAAGTTTTTTTCTAGAATTAGCTGCTTTTTCTCCTTTACTAAAGATGCATAATCTACTTTATTACTAATAAAAGCATGGTAAATTTTATCAAACCAAAACTCTATGTCAGTTTGACAAAATACACCATTTACATAATTCAAAAAGTCATATCCAGAAGTACCTTGTATTTCCCAACTTTCTGGCAAATCTTCCGTCAGTTCTAAAATTTTCTCAACGGTGATGTAAACATCTGGAGCTTTTTCTTGCAGCCGTTCAAGGTACTGTTTTGGGTTATAAAGTCCATCTATGTGGTCAATGCGTAAACCTGTAAATTTACCTTCATCAACGAGCTTTTGAATCAGACTATGAGTGTTATTAAAAACTCGCAATTCTTCAATTTTTACAGAAATCAATTCATTGACAGTAAAGAACCGTCGATAGTTCATTTCTTCCGCACCGACTTTCCAGAAGGCGAGACGATAAAATTGGTCATTGAGTAGATCGTCTAGCAGATTAAAGCTTTCGGAATTACCCGGTTCGCCGTTAAAAGTTTGGAGGTTTTCGTCAATGAACTCATGAATTAAATCGTTTGTGTTATAGAGTTCCCAAACTAATCCTTTGATAAATGCAATTTGGTCTTGTCGCTGTTTACCCGCAACTTCTGAAGGTACATTTTTGAGAATGTAGAGAATCCCCAATAACTTAATAAAATCGGGATGATTGCGGCCTAGCGTGCGCGTAAGTTTGCCGAGATTGTAGGTGAGAAATTTTGTGTAAGACTCTAACCGCAACGGTAGTTTTAAACTGTAATAGTTAACAGTTAAACCGTTTTGTTCGTATTGCAGTTGAATGTGTCCATTTTCTAAAGATACACCATAGAAATCTCCTAGCAGAGGAGCGAGAATTCGTTGCTGGCGATCGCCAAATGGTACATTCCAAGAAAGGTCAAAGTAATCAGTATAGCTGGAATCTGGCCCGTGTTCCAAGATATCCATTAAATACTCATTTTCGCTACTATAGGCCATGTGGTTGGGCACAATATCTTGTAACCAACCCATTTCCAGAGATTGTATTTCACTAATTAATGCATCAAAAGATTCATTAGTTCCCAGTTCTGGGTTAAGTTGAGTCGGATCTACTATATCGTAGCCGTGGGTACTACCAGACCGCGCCTTAAATATCGGCGAAGCATATAAATCCGAAATGCCTAAATCAGAAAGATAAGCAGCGATGGCTTTTGCATTTTCAAAGCCAAACTGAGGTGTAAACTGAATTCGATAAGTTGCTCTTGGAATTCGCATATTTGTTTTTCGTGGGAATGATGAATGTTGACTATTGACTGAAGAGTTGGGAGTTAGGAATTAGGAGTTAGGAGTTGGGAGTTGGGAGTTAAGAGTTGGGAGTTATATCGTGTCCGGTTAAAGACTTATCATTAAGATGGCAGGGGAGCAGGGGAGCAGGGGGAAAGAGGGTTTCCTGGTTTTTGCACAGATGCACCGAATTATAACTAATTAGGCGGACATGATATTATAAGTCGAAAGTTGAGAGTTTGAGGTTTTCAAGCTTAACAGTGAACCTCTGAGCTTCAACGTTGAACCTTTAGGCTAAAACTTGAAATTCTAACTCTCCCCACTCGTAACTTTTAACTCCTAACTCCTAACTCATAACTCCTAACTCCCAATTCCTAACTCTTAAACTCCCTACTCTCTTTCATACAGTACTAAACTAATGGGTTGTAATTTAATTTCTTCTTCCACAGAGAGATATTCAGGGGCTTGGGAACCAGGGCCAGACCATGAGGTGTCTGCTGAATCTAATAGTTTGTGAGCTTTGTTTTGAATTGGCAAAGTTATCGTTACCGGAGAGGAGTTGAAATTCAATACAAAGATTAATTCACTTGTTTCACACCAACGACGAACTATAACTATTTGCTTGTCTTCATCGCTAGTCGCTTGGATAGAATTGCGGTCTTGGTTGAGAAGTGCTGGGTGGGTTTTGCGTAAATTAATTAATTGACGATACCAATTCCACAAAACTTTGTGGTTACCTTCTTGGTGTAATTCCCAGTTAAGTTTACACTTTAAAAATGTTTCGGCGGATTCGGGATCTGGGGGATCGTCTTCATAGTGAAATGGTTCAAATTCTTCTTTGCGTCCGGCTCTAACCGCTTGAATTAAATCTGGGTCGGAGTGACTAACAAAGTAAATGAAAGGTGCGGGTTCGCCGTATTCTTCTCCCATGAATAATAACGGCAAATTAGGTGATAGTAACACAGCACCAGCGGCTAGTTTTAATCCTTCAAAAGAGATGCGCGCTGTGAGGCGTTCGCCTTTCATTTGGTTGCCGATTTGGTCGTGATTTTGGCTGCAAACTAAAAACTGCCATAAAGGACGATCGCGGCAAGATACGCCATGATATCGTTGGCGATCGACTGAGTATTTCCAATCATAAACAAAAGTATCTTGATAAGCTTTTGCTAAATCGGCAAATGTGCCAAAATCCTGATAATATCCTTGGCGATCGCCTGTTAAAAGTGTATGCAATGCATGGTGAAAATCATCACTCCATTGAGCATCGAGTCCATATCCACCCAATTCCGCCGGACGAATGATTCGCGGATTATTTAAATCGCTTTCCGCAATTAAATGGCGTTTCCATCTTTGCCCTTGTTGGGAAAAATGATGAACTGCTTCTGCTAATTCCCACAAAAAATGCTTTGCTCCCAAGTCATAAATTGCTTGAATTGCATCTAAGCGCAATGCATCAATATGAAATTCGCCCAACCAATAAACGGCATTTTGGATAAAATAATTTCGCACGCCCATACTCAGGGCATCATCGAAATTCATCGCATTGCCCCACGGCGTTTTATAGGTTCGGGTAAAGTAGGGCGCAAACTGACCCATATAATTACCTTCTGGGCCAAAGTGGTTGTACACCACATCCAGCACCACAGCAATACCGTTTTCGTGGCAAGCATTCACCAATTGCTTCAAATCTGCTGGGCTACCGTAGGAATTTTGTACGGCATAGGGGTAAACGCCATCATAGCCCCAGTTACGGTATGCTAAAGCAGGCTCAATATGGGTATCTCCGGGAAACTGGGAAATGGGCATGATTTCAATAGCATTAATTCCCAGTTCGCGTAGTTCCGGTAGGCGGGGAATAATGGCGGCAAAAGTGCCTTCAGGGGTGAATGTCCCCACATGAAGTTCATAGAAAATCATCGATTCCACAGGAATACCAGACCATCCTTCGTCAGTCCACTCAAACTGAGGATCTATGATTTGAGATGGGCCATGCACGCCTTCTGGTTGATACCGTGACGCCGGGTCAGGAAAAGCATTTTCCTCGTTCAGCACATACTTATAAAGCGTACCTGGATAGACATCATTCACCTTCGTTTGCCAGTATCCCTCTGCTTGAGGCTTAAGCGCAATTACTTGCGGTTCTGGCGTCAAAATTTGCACAGCAACGCTATCTAACGTTGGAGACCAAACTGTAAATTCACACTCTCCGTTCCCCAAATAATTTGCACCAATTCTCACGCAGATTCACCTCTTCAATAATGTTTTGTGCTGGATTTTGGCGTCAAAGTAATTTCATGTTGTTACACTATCTTTACAAACGCGCCAAATAGGATCATGGTGGTTTTACCAGACTTTTTACTAGTATCGAAGGGCTGAATTTATTACTATAAAACTCTGTCTAATGATTAATATTAGTGACTCTGCCTGAGTTGTAATGCTAAATGGAACAGGGAACAGGGAAACAGAGAATATTAAGAAATAACCTGAGAAAATCAGTTCCGGGACACAAAGATAAATTTGCTGTATTATTCTCTTTGTGTCTCTATATTCCCCACAGCCATCGATTCCTACGACTTGCAGCTGCCATCAACACAGTATGCTGATTCATAAGTACTAGAACGCTTGCCAAAGATAGTGTAACGGTTATCGCGGATTTGTTCGTAAAAGCGTAGACGCGAAGCGGCTTGTCGTAAGACATCGCCTGCCCACTTCACCCCCGGTAACGCCCGGTAAGCGTCTACAAATATACTTCCTAATGGCAATAAGCGCCCAATTTCTTCAGCTGCATTACTACCTTGCCAACGTCTTTGAGGCTCATTACCATCAATTAAAATCATTCCCTGTTCGCAATCTTGGGCTGTAATTCCCCACTGCAAAACTTTCTGTTCATCTTGCATAGGAGCGTATTGAAACAGCTTTCCCTGGTCTAAGGTTTCTAACAATTGTACTAAGGTAACGCAGAGATTACAATTCCCGTCGTAGATTACGTAGTAAGTCATGGAAATAAAGGTCAGTTTGTAATGATATTTTTAAACTAACATTTTTTAATATGTTCATTTATTTTTGAATTTTGAATTGTTAATGGCTTTGGCTGACTCAGTTTTTTAGTAATTGGGGAAGCGATCGCTACTTAGCCATATCGCTATTCACCAACAGTTAAAAATTAATATACCCTGGGATAGAAGGAAGAACTATACGTAAACAATTAGGATGCCTGTGATCCTCAGAAATTGAATCTATTTATACATATGCAGTGGCTTAAACCAGAAAGTCAGGAGATTTTTTCCATGCAAAAAATTCTATTAATTTTAAAGAATGCCTTTCGTTCAAGCTTCTTGATTGTTAGCTTGATGATTTTCATCAGCTTGTCAGGTGCGTTCATTTTCACCCAGCAAGCTAGTTATGCAACTACTCTTGAAGAATTGAAGCTCATACCTCCAGAGTATAAACCAACTCCAGAAGAAAAAATTAACCGCGCTAACGAATACGATCCAGGTGTTGGTGCTCAAGAAGAAGCACGACAAGAGGCTTACAATCAAGCAGTAAAAGATTCTCAAAACCTTGGAACTATAGAAAAAGCTTACGAAAGAAATTTAAAGGCTGAAGGAAATTCTGAGCCTAATTTACTTGATAAAGCTGGAGAGATAGTTGAAAAGGTGACAGGTAAGTAAAAATAGTAGCAAAAGTGGGAGACAATAACAATTTATATATTTATATACTGTTTTGTCTCTTCCTCATTTCTAAATCATTTATCCAAAAAGAGAATCTCGGTATATTGGAGATACTCTATTTTTGAGATATTTAATTACGAATATCCAATTTATTGTTACTCAAATTCATCAATTGTGTCAGGAGGATTAGGCTTTGCGTACTTGGCAATCTTGTGTTCGTACCACTTCATTAAAGGAGTTGCACTAATTCCATGTACAATCACAGAAACCACAATAGTAGTGTAAGTTATCCAAGAAATTTGTTCTGCTACTTCGCCTTCTAAGCCTTTCCCAAAGGCATAGGCAAGATAATATAAAGAGCCAACACCGCGAATGCCAAACCAACCGAATAACAAACGTGTCCCTGGGTTCAAGGTGCGGCGGTGAGAATATATAGGACGTTTTCCTATTGTACTAATCCAGACTCCTAAAGGCCGGATGATTACAAATAACAAAAAGATTACTAACAAAGATTGAGCAGCATAATTTAACATGGGCTTGACTAATAATATCGACCCCAATATCAAAATTGTCCCGATTTCTAAAAGCTTTTCCATTCGCTCAATAAATTCTAATTGTTCTAGTGGTTTATCAGGATTTCTGTAACTGCGTTGAACCACTAACCCAGCAACAAATACTGCTAAGAATCCATAACCATTAACAATTTCTGTTAAAGAATAAGTTAATAGAATTGTAGCGATCGCCAGAAAATCTTCCATCAACTCATCAACCTGACGACGTTTTTGAATTTTTTGATCTAACCAAACTATTACTTTAGCTACAACAAATCCCATGACAATGGCAGCAGCGATCGCCCAAATTAAATCAACTAAAACCCACTGCTTAAACCAGCTGCCCCAGTTATCATTTTTGAGAGCATAAATTCCAAAATAAACAAACGGAAAAGCTAAAGCATCATTTAATCCACCTTCAGAAGTTAAACCAAAACGTAACTCATCTTTATCCTTGATATCAGTCAATTGAACTTCCGAAGCTAATACTGGATCGGTTGGAGCGAGAATTGCTCCTAATAAAATTGCCTCTCCCCAATTCATACCTAAAAAGAATTTACCCACAGCAGCTAAAGCAAAAATTGAAATTGGCATTAACAATCCAATTAGTCTGGCTGTAATTCCCCAAATTTCTAGCTTTAGAGGGCGAACAATTCTTAAACCGCAGCTAAACACGGAAATAATTACTACGAATTCTGTGATTTTTTCTAGTAATTCCGCATTGAACACTTCATCTCGACGTAGTTGAATCAGTCCAAAGCCATAAGGTCCTAAAAAAATACCAACAATTAGATAGATAATCGCAAAGGAAAGAGGTAATCGAGAAATCCAACCTGACCCTAAGGTGACCGTTAGTAAAAGTAAACCAATTATAAATAGGTCAATAATATAGATATCTACCATATGGGAAAGTATATAAAACTTAAGCGTTACTTTGTAAGCTTAGTTGCAATAGCTTCTAATTAGAAATCACCTGTAGGTAGATTTTAGGAAAAAATGTATTAGAGATACAGGAGATTTTAGTTGTGTGAAATACACAACGATTCGTCTCAAAATCAGCTATTAAACCTGTTTTACTCCTCAATTCTGATTCATGAATCCTAAATTTTGCTGTAATTAAGTAGATTCAGCACAAATTACGAAATTAAGCAAAGCCAAACTGAATATTTAAAATATCAGTACTCACTCCATAGGTTAGGCTACTAAGCAAGTCTGCCCGAATTTAACTAACTCAATCAAGTAAATAAATGCCATGAATGAGGAATTCTACAATAGGGGATTAGAAAAGGCTAAGCGAAAAGACTACGCCGGAGCAATTGAGGAATTTAACCATGCTTTACAATTAACACCTTATTTTACTGAAGCTTATTTGCAAAGGGGTTTAGCATACTATGACTCAGGAGCATTGCTAAAAGCTGTTTCAGATTATACTGAGGCTCTGAAACTCAATCCTGAGAGTGTAGAAGCGTATTATTGTCGTGCATTAGCAAGGCTGGCGCTAAAAAATTTGCCGGGAGCCTTGGAAGACGTTGAACGCGCTATTCGTTTCAATCTCAATTATGCTCCTGCTTATCAACTGCGGGGGATGGTGCGGCGCAAACAGGGTTATATTCAAGATGCGATCGCTAACTTTAAAAAAGCTGCTACGTTATATCTAGAGCAGCAAGACAAAGACAATTGTCGCCTGTGTCTGGAACAAATTAAACAGCTACAACCCCAAGAATTACCTGCTGTACAACCATCCCATTCTGCAAATGTGCCGATTTTATCCACAAAAGAATATTTCACGCAGTTATTAGAAAAGGCTGAAAAAGGAGATACCCAAGAAGCACTAGCAGATTTAAACTGGGTATTAAAAGCCGATCCGCAAGATGCCCAAGCTTACTGCTGTCGTGGCGTTGTCCGCTGTAAAATGGGCAATTATCGAGAAGCGATCGCAGATTTTAATCAAGCATTGCGGCTAAACTTTCAAGATGCCATTGTCTATCGCAACCGAGGCAAAGCACGTTCTATCTTAGGAGATCATACTGGAGCGATCGCAGATCTTAGTCAAGCAATCCAAATGCAACCAGAAGATGCCTTAGTCTATGTTGCCAGAGGTAATGCCTACCGGGCAATGGGCAACTATCTCGGTGCAATTCAAGATTACAGCCAAGCGCTGCAAATCAATCCTGACGATCCTCAAGCTTATTACAATCGCGGCATTGCCTATTCTTGCATCGAAGAAATGCAAAATGCTGTGGAGAATTATCAACGCGCCGCGAGTATTTTTTGCGAACAAGAAGACTGGGGAAATTATCAACAAGTCTTAAGCAGCCTAGAAAAAATCCAAAAATTTAGTCCGCAGTTTAAAAAGCAAAATTATAACCTGCTACGTCAGCGACTTTTGCGAATGGTGGGGGGATATTGGGAAATCGCCGAACGATTAATTGAGCAAAAGCAGGATTATTATCCTGGGATGTCAGATGAATGGTATTTACAAAAAGTCATTGAGGATTTAGAACGCGATCGTGGTATGTAGAAGATAAATGCTACTATACACATAAATTCACCCGTATAACTATACGGGTGAAAATGCTAGCGATCGGTCGTTATTGTCCAAGAAAAGTAAAAGCACCTAAAATTAACAAAGTTTCAAAGTTTAGTTAGATTGTGCGGGTTTTACGGCGACGACGCAATCCAAACATGCTAACTGCTCCCACCGCAAACATTGACAAAGTAACAGATGGTTCTGGAACGGTAGCACCGATTAAGTCTTTAACATTGGCTTCACCGACATCAAGAACAACGATAACATCATTAAAGTCACGGTCAGAGCCTTCGTTCCACTTACCAGTTGCAGAATCTATCCCAGAAGCGTGTAAACCACCGTATAAATCCTCGAATGCCAGAATGATGTAGTTGTTGTATGCATAAGCAACTGTGTGCTGTAGTCCATCAGCATTAGAGGCAGTGTCTGTACCAAAGATATTAGCAGAGCTACCACGGTTCACACCATCAGCTCTTAACCAGAAATCTAGTTGAGTACCTGCGGTAAACTTACCAAGATTTACCCCATCGCCCAGTTTGAGTGCATTACCACCCCAAGCACCAACGCATCCGTTTCCTTCACAAGAAATATCGTTAAAAACTAACCCCGACTTATTAGTAGTTCCTGCGGCATCGAAGGCTAACTGGTTTCTATAACCAGCACCTTCATTGATAAAGTAAACAGAAACATTGTGGTCGTATTTTAGGTTTAATTTATTCGGGTCTAATTTAAACTGACCGCTGTTTGGAATTTCAATGCCTTCTGCTTGAACAAATTGTTGGAAAGGAGTGTCATTAAAACCAGTTTGAGACTTATTAAGTACTGTTGGTTGAGTCCAAGAATCATTCCAAGTAAAACCAGAAGCAGATGCAGTTTCTACTTTAGATACTAATCCAGTCAATGTAGCTGTAGCAGCGATTAAAGCGGTGAATAAAGTACGTTTCATAACAGAGTCATTAAGTAGGGAAAACAATTTAGATAATGCTCTTTTGAGCAGCTATCTCTCTTATGTTGTCTCTTACTTCTAACAGCTATGATTCTCGAAAGTCAATCTTATTTTTGCGCTTTGTTCCTATATTCAAATAGCTCTTTATTTAAAGTATTTTTACTGAAAAAATACTATTATTAATTCGGTAATACACTGTTATTAGCACTGAGGGTTTAAACTTATATATGATGAAAATTTGATGATAAGTTTATATGTTTTATGAAAACAAGATGTAGAAATTATAGAGTCAAAGGTTAAAACCTAAATCTCTAGCGATTTTCATTGGAACGAAGTACATAGGTAGAGTAGCAACGTCATACGCATCTAGTTCAGCCTTGCTCGATGGAATTCGCGGGTATACAAACAAAGTTTATCTCCGTACTTACGTTGAGAAACTTAGCAGTCCATCAAATTAACAAAATCTGAGTAAATAAGTTTGTACTCAGAAGTTTAGTCTTTGTTTGAAGCACTCAAGTACTGATTACACACGACACTTTCGTTAACTTGAAGTAATCTACTTTGATTTTTCAACTTACTTTGCTCCCGTTAGGGAGTAGAGAATCAGCCTTTTCAAGCTGAGGGGGAGCTTTTCACGCGATCGAACAGGAGTCCTATAGTAGTCTTTAAAAGGGAATAAGGAACAGGTAATACTTCTGTTCTCTACGAGAAGCTCCGAGTAGCTTGCTTCCCCATACAGCTAGGACAAGCGGTAATTGAGCGCAGTGGAAACTCAGTGCAACGCAGGCAACAGTTTAAGACGCGATAATTAAAATTAAGGTATTTGTATAATGACGCATTAAAACTTCGTCGGTTGCACCATCTCGTTTCAAAGCAAGATTTTTCCATAAATAATGGTGAGCCAATATTGGGGGCTAGTTCTTCTTCTGTTCCCCTAACCCCAAGCCTTGTTCGCGCAGCCTTCCCGCAGGGTAGGGCTTGGTCAATAGACCTTTTGCAAGAGGTGGGAAAAGGTTAAAGGGAAAAGGGAAAATACCAAACCTTTCCCCCTTTTCCCGACTTCTGCAAGAAGTCTAATATGCACTGGGGTAGGGTCAGAATCTGGAAGGTATGCCAAGGATGGAAGACAATTTATGGGGTTGTGGTTAAAGATGACGGTCTTTGCTTGGACTTGATGAATATATTTTAAGGTTAAAATAATCAAGCTTTTCCAGAGCTACATCACCCCCCTCACAGATAGAATTTATATATGAACCTTACACAAGAAAAACTAAAAGTTCAGTTTGAGCAGGCTTTAGTCGCGGCTTTTGGCACTGACTTCGTTGGAATAGATCCTATTTTGGTTGCTGCTAGTAATCCTAAATTTGGTGATTATCAGGCAAATGTGGCTTTATCACTGAGTAAAAAGTTAGGAAAGCAACCAAGGTTAATTGCATCTGCCATAGTTGAGAAATTAGATGTATCCCAAATCTGCGAACCGCCAGAAGTTGCAGGGCCGGGATTTATTAATCTGAAACTGAAAACAGCATACTTGGAAGCACAACTGAATGCGATTCAGAGAGATCCCAGGCTAGGAATTCCAACGGCGAAGACGCCACAGCGGGAAATTGTGGATTTTTCTAGTCCGAATATTGCTAAAGATATGCACGTTGGACACTTGCGTTCTACAATCATCGGTGATGCGATCGCTCGCGTTCTCGAATTTCAAGGACACGATCTCCTGCGGTTAAATCACGTCGGTGATTGGGGTACGCAATTTGGTATGTTAATTGCTTATCTGCGGGAAGTGTACCCCGAAGCTTTAACTACTGCGAATGCTTTAGATATCGGCGATTTAGTCACTTTTTACCGCCAAGCCAAACAGCGGTTTGATGCTGATGAAGCTTTTCAAGAAACAGCACGCCAAGAAGTCGTCAGATTACAAGCAGGTGCCCCAGATACACTCCATGCTTGGAAATTACTGTGCGAACAATCACGCCAAGAGTTTCAATTAATTTATGATTTGTTGGATATCAAGTTAATTGAACGCGGCGAATCTTTCTACAATCCCTTGTTAGCAGGAGTTGTGGAAGATTTAGAAAAATCTGGATTACTTGTAGAAAACCAGGGGGCAAAATGTGTTTTTCTGGAAGGCTTTACAAATAGAGAAGGCGAACCTTTACCTTTAATTGTCCAAAAATCAGACGGCGGTTATAACTACGCCACTACAGATTTAGCATCCCTCCGCTACCGGATTCAGCAGGATGAAGCAAAGCGGATAATTTATGTAACAGATGCTGGACAAGCAAACCATTTTGCTCAGGTTTTCCAGGTAGCACGCAAAGCTGGATGGATTCCCGATGATGTGGAATTAGTGCATGTGCCCTTTGGGTTGGTACTTGGGGAAGATGGTAAGAAATTCAAAACTCGTTCTGGCGATACCGTGCGGTTGCGGGATTTGTTAGATGAAGCGATCGCTCGTTCCTATACAGACCTCAAAGCAAGATTACAAGAAGAAGAACGCGAAGAAACTGAAGAATTTATTAATGAAGTTGCCAAGGTAGTTGGAATTAGTGCAGTTAAGTATGCAGATTTAAGCCAAAACCGCACCAGTAACTATGTTTTCAGTTACGACAAAATGCTAGATCTTAAAGGTAATACTGCGCCCTACATGCTATATGCTTATGCCCGGATTCAAGGGATTAGCCGCAAGGGTGAAATTAACTTTCAGGATTTAGGAAATAATGCCGTAATCTTAGAGCATGAAACCGAATTAGCGCTGGCAAAATATTTACTTCAACTCGATGAAGTTATTAATACTTTAGAGCAAGATTTATTGCCTCATCGTTTATGTGAATATTTGTATGAACTGAGTAAAAAATTTAATCAGTTTTATGACCGCGATCGAGGAGTTCGGGTACTGGATGCCGAAGAACCACAGCGAACATCCCGCTTGGTTTTGTGTGATTTGACAGCTAGAACCCTAAAGTTGGGATTATCTTTGTTGGGAATTCAGGTATTAGAAAGGATGTAATATAGCAATCTTATCAAACAAGGGAATAGGGAACAGGCAACGGGCAACAGTTTTCTGTTCCCTATTCCCGCTTTTGGGGAGTAAGAGATAATTTATTAGCTTAAATAACCATCAAAAAAATAAATTATGCAGTACCAATTACCAGCTTTGAAATAGTGACAGAAGAGGGTTCTGTGAATTTTCCTGAAGTGTAGATCAAAAGTACTCTACAAAGCACCATTGAAAATTTGATTAGCAGTCAGGTTTAAATCTGGAAAAGTAGGGGATATAATACGTTCTAAATTCCTAAATTGAGCAACTTGATATTCTTCATCAACTAAATGATAAATAGAAATAGTTGGTTGTTTGGGGTTACCAATAAACTTTCTGGCTCCTAGAGATGCATAATCAACGATCCAATATTCAGGAATTTTCATGGCTTCTCTTCGAGACGCTACGCGAACATAATTCCCTAATTTGGTGTAATAATCATCTTCCCAGTTTGTACTTACAACTTCAATGACCAAAGGAATGGATTCACTTTGAGTCACGGTAGACTCTTTTTCCCACAATTCCTCATTTTGCAAATTAGCATCGTTGATTAATACGATATCTGGCAAGTAACCCGATAATTTTCTCGGTGGTTTTACTAAAGCTGTTTTGGGAATAAAGTATGGCAGTTTCAATCGCTTATATTCAACGGTAATTTCTCCTGCTAAAAATCCCGTCACTTTTTCATGCTTTCCACTCGGTTGAGACATTTCTACAATTATCCCATCGTGTAATTCGTAACGTTTTCCAGTGTTTTCTGGCAGCCATGCAATAAATTCTTCAAAAGTCAATAGTTTGGGTAAAGCTTGAGCCATATCAAAACCTCCGCTTGTTTTGACTTTACCATTGCCAGTGTCGGGACTCATCAATTTAGCATTAATACTAATCTGCGTTCTAAAACGTAATTTTTAATTAGGACATTTACCAGATGCAGCAGATTTTATGGGTAGGAATTGGTTGTAAACGGGGAACTTCATGGCAATTAATTGATTTGGCAATTGAGAAAGTATTTGAAGAAAATCAACTTTGCCAAAGTGCGATCGCGGGTATTGCTACTATCAATACTAAAGCCTCGGAAGTTGGCTTAGTAGAATTTTGTAATCTACGCAATTTGCCCCTAAAGACTTTTTCTGCCGAAGTTCTTCGCTGTGTCTGGGTTCCCAACCCCAGCACAATTACCAACCAAGAAGTAGGTACACCTAGTGTAGCAGAGGCGGCGGCTATTGTTGCAGCTACTCAACTCAACTTTTTATTCACTGATTCTCTCTCTATTAGCGCAGAACAATTGCGGGTAAAACTGTTAGTTTCCAAACAAATTTTTCCATTAAAAGGGCAATCAGGAGCAGTAACGCTAGCTGTTGCCCAAACTGCTTTCTTTGATTGACTTTTCTATTCAACAACTCTCAAAAGATAGTTAATAATGCTAGAAACAATTGCTAGCACTATTGAACCAAAAAAAGCAGGTAAAAAACCCTTAATTTCAAATCCAGAACCCGGAGTTAGGGCACTTGCTAGCCAAAGTGTTAAAGCATTAATTACTAATGTAAATAAACCAAAAGTGAGCAACGTAATTGGAAAAGTTAAAATCCGCAAAATCGGTCTAATAAATGCATTAACTAGACCAATAACAATAGCAGCAACTAAGGCAGCTACAAAGCTCTTGATAATGAATCCCGGAACAATATTAGCAGTAATAAATAACGCCACCGCAGTACCGAGCCAAGTTAATAAAAAGTGTCGCATAAGCTTTTTTAGAAGAATTAACCCTAAGTTAGGAGTCAGAATTCAGAATGGGCTACGCCCCGCCGCGCTAACAGAATTCAGTAACGGAACCGGAGAAACTCCGCCTCCGATCGGAATTAGAATAGCCTCCTGCTGGCATCGAGAAATACTTTATAATGCCAGTATCTTTATCGTATTCCACGATGTACCTAGTCAACTACCCAGTAATAATGCGATCGCATACAGCTTCAGTTGACAATTTGATTCCAAGACAAAAAGGACAAGGAAGAATTTACTCCCTCATCCCCCTCATTTAAAAAGTTGAATAATTATGATTTCGAGTTCCCTAACGGCGCAAAAGAATTTCCCAGGTAGCCCCGCCAGCTACGCCGTCAGGTTCTAAACCATAACGCTTTTGTAAAGCTTTGACAGCAGCCTCGGTTGTCGCGCCAAAGTCTCCATCTACATCGCCTTTTAAGTAACCAAGCTTTTTGAGCTGTTGTTGCAATTTGACGACTTCGGAACCACGTAAACCTACACGCAAAATTGGTAATCCTTCTGAGGTGTATTGAATACCAGGAGTTCGCTTAGTATTTGTATTTGACTGATTTCGGGTAGTTGACTGGGTTCGAGTAGTTGATGTAGTGCGATTCGGCGTTTTTTGAGCTTGTCTAGGGTTAGCAGGCCTGGGTTCAGGACTGGTAGCAGTTTGTGTTGCAGCTTTTTTTGGTGGTTTGGGACTGGTAGTAGCTTGTGTTGCAGCTTTCTTGGGCGGTTTGGGGTTTGTAGTAGCTTGTGTTGAAGCTTTCTTTGGTGGATTGGGCTTGGTGGGAACTGGGGTGACAGCCTGTCTTGGTGGGTTGGGATTGGGATTTCCAACGTTGGTGAGGCTACTAGCCTGAGTTGGAACGGGAAAATTTGTCGCTGAGTTAAATCTTTGTCCAGATGCTGGAACTGTCGATCCTACTACCGATTCTCTAGGAAACAGTCTTTGCCATGTGGTGGCATCAACGATGCCATCTGGATTTAAGCCAGCTGCTTGTTTAAATCGAGAAACAGCAGTAGCTGTGTTTTCACTATATATACCGTCTACTTCGCCAGAGTAAAAACCCAAAAGTCTCAAAGCTGCTTGAAGTTCAGATACGCGTTCGCCTTGGCTACCAACTTTCAGCGTCGGACGGCTGATACTATCTGCGGGGTTTACTTGGGCTATTTTTTGTGGGGCTGCAATTGATACTAGAGCAGAAGAAGCAATGAACAGAGGTGTAGTGGAGAACAGGAGTATTTGAGTTGCTGATAAAGACTTAGATCTCTTTGTCCACCAACCCTTTTGCCGTTTTTCCATTTTACAGCGATTTACAGTTGGATCTAGTAATTTTAAGTAACTCAAAATACTTGCTGTCAGGCTGCGTTGCATGGAATTTACTCCCAGAATATTCTGATGCTAATGGTACAGCCGCTTGGTGTAAAAAACAGCTGTTGCATAAAGCGATGTCTGCCTTGAAAAGTTTGAACCAAAGACAACCTCCGTTGCAACTTTTCGCGGTGACGGGCTACGCCTGATGCACATCATCTACCTTATGCGATCGCTCCATTGATTGCTGCTTCTTGGCCAACTAAAGATACATAAGGTTCTTTTAAATACTTGGAAGCGGTGGCGATCGCTTCTTGGGCATCCACAGCCGCAATCAGTTTTTGGAACTTGATGTCAAAATCAATTCCTAACCCCAAAGTCTCATACCAACCGTATATCTGAGCAATTTGGCCGTTCGTTTGTTTACCCAAAGCGTACTGTCCCAGAATTTTGTTTTTAGCAGCTTGCAGGGCGCTTGGTGATATTTCGCTGGTAGATAATAAATCTACTTCTGTACGCAATCCTTCTAAGGCTGTGTTGGTGTTTTCTGGTGCTGTACCCATATAAACTACAAACGATGCTGGGTATAGCCTAGTTGAGTAAAAAGCAGACACCTCGTAAGCTAAACCTCGTTTTTCCCGCAATTCGACAAACAAGCGACTAGAAAGCCCATTTCCCAAGTAGGTACACAGCAACTTCAGCGGGGCATAGTTAGGAGAACTCACTGATGTGCCCATATAGCCAAGCATCACGATTGATTGTTGCGTCTGTTGTGGCTTTAGCGTTACCTGTGGTTCCACTCTAATTTCAGGTAAATTGAGTGTTGGCACTGCTGCTGCTGGAACTTGCCAATCACCAAAAATATCTGTCACCAATGCTACTGCGTCTGTGGGTGTGACTCGCCCAGCAATACTAATTACCAGATTATCGGGACGGAAATAAGTTTGATGATACTGCACTAAGTCCGCACGAGTTAAGCGGCTCATGGTTGTTTCATCTCCTAATACCGACATACCATAGGGATGATTTTGGTACATTACCTGCCGCAATTGTTCAAAGGCCACAGTGAAGGGTTGCTCTTTTTGCGAACGAATATCTTGTAGTGCTAGACGCCGTTCTAGTTCCACTTGGACTTCGGGAAAAGTAGGCGATCGCAAAAGCCGCCCTGCCAATGTTAAAATTTCGGCAAAATCCGATGTTACCGTCTTGAAAGATAGCAAAAAATAATCAGAGGTCGCATCTGCACTCAAACTCGCCCCCACAGACTCGACTTTTTCAGCAATTTCTAAGCTAGAAAGTCCATCGCATCCCTTTGTCATTACTGCTGATAGCAAATGTGCCAACCCTGCTTGTTCTTGGTTTTCGTTACAACTACCAGCACGCACAAAAATTCGCGCCGCAATTATGTCCGCAGCCGGGTTTTCTGCCACTAGCACGACAATGCCATTGTTTAATACAGTGCGATGGATAGGCGATTTTTGCAGCAAGGTTGTCATTTGTTATTTGTCCTTTGTCATTGGGCATTGAGCATGGGGCATTGGGTACTTGTACTGAGCGTACCCCTACGGGGAAGCAAGCTACGCGTAGCGTCTCGTAGAGAAGCCGAAGTATTGGGCATTGGGCATTGGGCATTGGGCATGGGGAAATAAGTTTGAGCGTTGAGGTTTTGAATTGGAACGTTGAGGTTTTGAACTCCAACTTTCAGTTTTAAATCTCCCTTATCCTCTTCCATGCCCCATGCCCTATGCCCCATACTTAACACGGTTTAAGCACGGTAACCGCATATTTTTGCGGCGAGAGATACTGTTTAGCTAATTTTTGCAGTTCTTGGGCATCAAAAGACTGAATCTCCTGAGGATAGGTCACAGCTAATTCGGCTTGGGCAATTGTATTGTAGTATCCGTAAAGTCCTGTGAGTTGATTTGGCGTTTCAGTGGAAAAGGCATACTCGTTACATAGTAGTCTGCGCGATCGCGCGAGTTCCTGTTGACTAATTTCCTGAGTCTGTAATTTATCTAAACAATCGCAAATCAATGCCTCTACTTTTTCTACGTTTTCTGGTTCCAACCAGGCAGTAATTGTAAATAAACTCGATTCCCGTTGCAAAGAAAAATTACTACAAATTCCCTGTACCAATTGCAAATCTTCCCGCAAATCGCGTACTAAACGCGAAGTCCGCCCTTCTGCTAATAACACGGACAACAAATCTAACCCATAGGCAGTGTGGATTTCTTCTACTCCCGGTACAAGCCACGCCATTAACAATCGCGCTTGCTCCATGCGTGGTAAATATAGTTCTTGACGACGAATTTCTGTTATTATTGGCTGTGCAACTTTTTCAAACTGGGGACAATGAGAAGGTTCGCCAAAATCACTAAATGAACGATTTATTAATTCCCAAGCTGGCTGTTGGGCTATGCCCCCTGCAATTACCACCGTCATATTTTCCGGTTGGTAGTGGGCACGGTGAAAGCAGCGCATTGCTTCTGGTGACTGCTGCATCAGTTCTTGCTCAGTACCCAGTACAGAACGTCCGTAAGGGTGACGCCCATAAATACTGCTAACTAAAGCTTGGAATCCTATCCAGTCAGAATCATCATTGCACGAACGGATTTCCTCTAATACTACGTCCCGTTCGCGGCTAAATTCATCATCTGGAATTGCCGCATTCAGCAGTAATTCTCCCAAGTGCGGCAGAGTCTCTTGCAAATAAGGCGCAGCTGTGGTGAGTGAATAGTGAGCGTAATCATAGCTTGTTGCGGCATTACTGACGCCTCCCCGGTTTTCGACCTTGTGGTCGAACATTCCGGGAGGTAGCGTTGCGGTACCTTTAAAAATCATGTGTTCTAAAAAGTGCGCCATCCCAAACCAAGGTTCTGGCTCTAGGCTTGTTCCAGCACGCACCCAAACATCCGCCACGACTACAGGGGTAGTGGGAATTTCTTGATGAATAAACGTTAAGCCACTGTCTAGTCGGAAGACCGAGGCTGGAAACACTGTATTAGTTATTTGTTGTGACAATTTTTTGTAGCTTTAACCACAATTTCATTCAATTGTGCGATTTTACCGCTGAATGTCACCTAAATTAGAATCATGTTATACAGATTTTGTTTTTATTAGCAGGTATTCCCGAATTGAAGTAAAGACCACAGCGTTGCTTGCCTAAGGCTTATTACATCGAAAGTAAAACCGCTATAAGTGATTTTTTTGATGAATAAAATATAGGCAAAAGCTTTAATTTGCGTGGGTTTCAATTTTTTGATTTCTAGTTTTAAATTTCTGATTTTTGATATAAGTTTTACTAATTTAAATTAAATAATTAAAGCTCCCAAATTCTAACTGAGTTTGGGAGCTAATAATTTTGAGTTCACCGCGACGCCGTTTTACCTAAGTTTATGACCTGGTTAAACCAGGTGGGAATCTAAATTTCTCGTTTAAAGTTTCCGGGTACATGCCCGGTCTACTGCCACGAGAACGCTTGACTCCCTTTTCTTTAAAGGCATAGATCAAAAAACTTGATGGCAGTCACCAACGTCGTAGTGCAACTAACTCATTATAGCTTTCAAAAAGATGTTGTGTGTTCAACATCAAAAGTTTCTCAAAAATTTAGTTGGATACCAGATAGATTCTATAGTCTGGGCAACAGCCATCGCTTGTTTTCGACTTTGATTGTCTAGCAAAACGGTGACATGTCCCAACTTCCGCCCAGGACGCGATTGAGTTTTCCCATACCAGTGGACGTGCGCTTGGGGAATCTCTGCTATTTGTTGACGCTGGCTTTGGTAATCGCTGTCAGAATTTTCATACCCCAACAAATTCACCATCACAGCGCCAGCACGCTGTAAACCAGGATTTCCCAAGGGTAAACCACAAACTGCCCTTAGCTGTTGTTCAAACTGGGAAGTTTCACACGCGTCAAGGGAAAAATGTCCAGAATTGTGAGTACGGGGAGCAATTTCATTTACCAGCACTTTACTATCAGCAGTCAGAAATAGCTCAATCCCAAAGACTCCTACTACTTGCAGGCTATTTAATAGAGTATGTGCGATCGCTTCTATTTCTGCTACTAGATCTGGCAAAATCTCAGCTGGCGCAATTACCCGCCGACACACTTGTTGTTCTTGTTGGGTTTCTACCACCGGATAGGTGACAATTTCTCCATCTACAGAACGAGATGCTATGACTGCTAGTTCTCTTTCAAAAGGTACAAATTCCTCTAACAAAAAAAGCGATTGATTTGCAGTTTTTGTTATGGTTTCATAACTTAACTTTTCTTCTAAAGCAGCGAAGTCTTTAATTATGAAAGTACCCTGACCATCATAACCGTGGCGTCGGGATTTAAGAACTAGAGGAAAACCTAGATATTCTATTTTAGATTTGAGATTTTCTGTGCGATCGACGGCGAAAAATTGCGGAACTGGTAAACCTAAATCGCTTAAATAGCGGCGCTGATGATATTTATCTAAAAGAGGAGTTAATGCTTCTAATCTTGGACGGAAACAAACCCCTTGCTTTTCTAAAACAGATAAAGCATCTAAGTTAACAAATTCATTTTCAAAGGTGATGACATCGCATTTTTTCGCTAACATTTCTGTAGCACTGGCGTCATCTACCGCGGCGAAAACAATTTCTTGAGCAATTGACACCGCCGGATCGCCAAGGCTTGGAGTTTGTACTACTAATTCTACTCCTAGCTTCTGTGCTGCATCTGCCATCATCCAGGCAAGTTGTCCGCCACCAATTACACCTACACGTTTCATTAACATCCCAGAGAATCACGAGTTTGCACGCCTGTTTTCGAGTTCACACCACCAGCTTTTGCACACAGTTCTTTGATTTGTGCTTTATCCAAAATTGCATCTGTAAAATCTGCACCGTCTATATTCACATCATTAAAGATGGCGCGGAGCAAAAGGGCTTCTTTAAGAACTGCATCGCTCAAATCAGCCTTAGTCAAGTTTACCTGATCGACCATTGCATTCGTTAAATCGGCTGCGTGGAGATTTGCTTGTGTCATCACTGAAGCACTCAATACTGCTCCCCGCAAGTCAGCGTTTGTAAAATTAGCCAATTCCATATTGGCGTTAGAGAACTCCGCAGCTTGTAAACTTTGACCAGAAAAATCACGTCTTGACAACTCTGCATTACTAAATGACAGTGGATGAGTCCAGTCCACCGCCAGTGCAGGATGAGCCAAACACCAGACAATAATCCCCACAAGTAACGCCAATCCTTGCCGCCAAAACTTATCCTGAGCCAATTTGGTGTATAATTGCTGCATTGTAACCTTACCTAATGTTGACTGTTGACTGTTTACCGTTAACAGCCTAAGTAATTTAGACTAGCGATCGTGCTGCTAAATTTGGGGAATCTATAATTTCCCTGCTTAATATTTTGTAACCTAAAAACACGCATCGCTTCTCACTACGAGCAAAATTATTTATGCGACTTTAGGCAGAAAGTAGTAATTACTTGGGGGGGTGATGTAGGGGGCAATGTCTACGACGGTCACTGAGCTTGTCGTACCCCTACGGGGAAGCAAGCTACGCGGAGCGTCTCGTAGAGAAGTGCGGGCTAGGCCTACGCGACATCATACCAACAAAATTATTACCAAAGACTGATATAAATAACTTTCTATTTTTTTAATTCTCAAGCTATGGCTTCAAGCTATGTCTACCAATAGCTACACCTATGCCTATTGATTTATTCACAATTCTTGATTTCAAAATTTCGTTTTTTAGATATATTTAGGATTCACATTTAATTTTTGTAAACCTATAACTTGAAGATTTCTTGCCTACTCCCTAACCACAGAAGTAACTTCAAAAATCAAAACCGATTACTATAGATAGTTTTCTTAAGCAGTAAGGCTCACCAATTAATTTACAATTCTTAACTTTGAATATTTCACGTAAAGTTTGTTTTCATTTGAAGTCAACAGATTCTATCGACTGCTAGGCTTTTAAATAAGCAAAGCAATGTTTGAGGCTAATAATTATGCATCTCAACTGCTTAACAAAGCTTAAAAATACCAGAGATAGAGTTAATTTTATACTGAATTAGTTAAACTTTAGGAATCTCGCAAAAGTTATCTTCAGCAACTACACAAATTCCACAAATAGAACTTTCAACTGCGATGATTAATCATTACTCACTTCAATGGATTGAGGCATGGTGCCAAGAAAATGGCTGGACAGATTTATTTGTCGAGCGGCGCAATAACTACTGGGCTTTTCCTCCGGGTTGTGTAATGCCAGAACCAATTCCTGTTCATGTTCTGAGATTGATTAAAGCCGAAAAAGGATTAACTTTTGAAGAACGATTATGGTCTAGCTCAGCAGTAATTTGCACGATCTTTGCTGTTCTTTTTACCTTCTGCTTCCAGTCTCCGATGCCATTAGTTTTGGCTTTCGCTTTTAACGCCGTTACGGTGGCTCAATTGGAACTTGAGGATGCGTAAATTTTTAATTTTGGGCTTTGGTGTTAAAACTGCTCTTGTTTACTTTTGACAAGAGCAGTTGTTATCTTAAGAAAAAGAGACGAAATTAGCATAATTCTGAATTCTGGTTTATGGAATTCCTGCTTGTTGAAAAATTTGTTCTGCTGTAATTTGTAGTCCTTCAAGCAGCGAGTCTTCTAAAATATCTGCACCAATTTTTGTTTGAGGCCGGGCATCAGGATAAAAAATAGTGACTGTTTTAGCTTTTGCATCCAAAACCCAAACTCTCATTACGCCTGCATTCAGGTAATCTGTAGCTTTTGCACTCATTTCTCCAAAACTTTGGTCGGGAGAGATAATTTCAATCGCTAAATCTGGAGGTATGGGGCAAGGTTCATCCTCAATTAAGTCACTGTTAAGCCGAGAGTAGGAGACATAAAGTAAGTCTGGTACTGGCGCCCAGTCTCGACCGCGACGTTTTAAAGTAATTGCCCATTCAATACCAACCTCACCGCGATTTTGTGCCCATTGAGTCAGAAGTATACTCAGGGCAAGGGTTAATCGTGAATGGAATCTTTTTGGTGCCATTTTGGGTTTGAGTTCTCCATCAACCAATTCGTAGGTGATATCTCCTTCACCTCCGGGCAGTGCTAGGAATTTTTCTAGTGTGATTTGAGATTTTACTTGAGTCATGGTCGTTATCTCCCTGTGCAAAATCAGGGTTTGTTTTGAGTTTCAGGAAGCTAGCAGCTTCTGACTTTTCTGGAAATCAAAATTAGCAATTCGATCGCTAATATGCATATTATGACTTCTGAAGACTAGATATATTGAGGCAAATTTAGTAGAAGCAAATGCGATTGATTTTATACAGTAAACCTGGATGTCATCTATGTGAGGGTTTGCAAGAAAAGCTTGAACAAATCCAAAATTTGAGTTTTGAGTTGGAAATTCGAGATATTACGACCCGTGAAGATTGGTTTAGTGCGTATCAGTATGAGGTGCCGGTACTTTTTTTATCGAACCGCAGAGGCGCAGAGGACGCGGAGGAACTTTTGCCGCGTCCTTCTCCTCGTGCTAGCGTGCAAAAATTGGAGGAGATGTTGCGTAAGTATTTAGCCAATTAGAAAAAAATGATGCAGAATAAGCGCAAGAAAAGTTTGTGACGAGGTTCGCAAGATGAAATTGCGGGAATTGCTAACGGCGATAGACAGTGTTGAACAATTACCTAGCCATCCAGCTTTGGAAGATGCGGAGGTTAGGGGTTTGAAGACGAATTCCCATGCTTGTGGTGTGGGAGATTTGTTTATTGGAATGCCAGGAACGCGGGTCGATGGTGGGGAATTTTGGCCTAGTGCGATCGCATCTGGGGCTGTGGCAGCAATTGTCTCTCCCCAAGCAGCACAAAAACATCCTCCTACAGATGAAGCTGTGGTAATTAGCGCCAGTAACATCACTCAAGCTTGTGCCCAGATAGCCAGCGCTTTTTACGGTTATCCAGGGCAAAAACTCAAGCTGGTTGGTGTAACCGGTACCAATGGCAAAACTACAACTACCCATTTAATTGAATTTCTGCTGGCCAAAGCTAATCTAGCTACGGCTTTGATGGGAACTCTCTACACTCGTTGGCCTGGTTTTGAACAAACTGCTGTCCATACAACCCCGTTTGCGGTGGAACTGCAACAGCAGCTAGCTGAAGCTGTAAATGCTGGTAATGAGTTTGGGGTAATGGAAGTTAGTTCCCACGCTTTGGCACAAGGACGAGTGTTGGGCTGTAAATTTGAAGTTGCGGTATTCAGTAATCTTACTCAAGACCATCTCGACTACCACAGAGATATGGAAGATTATTTTGCCGCCAAAGCGTTGTTGTTTAGCCCTGATTATCTCAAGGGAAGGGCGATAATTAACGCTGATGATTCCTACGGTCAGCGCTTAATTGATTCGTTAAATCCAGAGCAAGTTTGGAGTTACAGTGTCAACGACAACAACGCTGATTTATGGATGAGTGACTTAAGTTACGAGCCGAATGGCGTCAGCGGGACTTTGCATACACCAAAAGGTGATGTAGGTTTTCGATCGCCTTTAGTTGGTCAATATAATTTAGAAAATCTTTTAGCAGCGGTAGGAGCAGTTTTACACTTAGGTTTAGATTTGCAATTAGTGGCATCTGTAATACCGGAATTTCCCGGTGTTCCCGGTCGGATGGAACGAGTGCAAATTGCCCCTGGGCAAGATATTAGCGTGATTGTAGATTATGCTCATACTCCAGATAGTTTAGAGAATTTGTTGAAAGCTGCACGTCCGTTTATACCTGGAAAAATGATTTGTGTGTTTGGTTGTGGCGGCGATCGCGATCGCACCAAACGGCCAAAAATGGGTAAAATAGCGGCGGAATTAGCTGATGTGGCAGTAGTGACATCAGATAATCCCCGTACTGAAAACCCAGAACGAATTTTAGAAGATATTTTGGCAGGAATTCCCGAAACAGTGCAGCCAACGGTAATTTGCGATCGGGCGATCGCAATTCGTACCGCTATTTTACAAGCACAACCCGGCGATGGAGTATTACTTGCTGGTAAAGGTCACGAAGACTACCAAATTCTCGGTACTGAAAAAATCCATTTTGATGACCGAGAACACGCACGCGAAGCTTTACAGGCAAGGCTAGCCTAATTTGGGTATTGGGCATTGGGCATTGGGTATGCATTCTCCGCGTCTCCTTGTCCCCGCGTCTCCCTCATCCTCCTAATTCCCCCACTCCCCTCATTTTTCATTGTTCACGTTTCTTACCTTGGAGATTTTGTAAAAAATGCACACATAAAGGTGAAAATCGAAGACAGAATTATTTCTTTGCTTCATCCCTATTGTGCTTGACTCATGAATGTTTCTTTAGCTAAGGATCTGTCTGTTTATCAACTGGTTATGGGAGTGCAAACGCCTCCTAAACCATTGTCCCTCAGTCCAGCTACTCTACTATCTCTGGTGAGAGCGCAAATTGACTTACTCATTGAGCAGCAAATTGCAGCTACTTTATGGGTGAAGCTACCACCAGAAAAAATTTGGCAATTAGAATTAGCCCGTTATCAATCCTCCACGGGTGCGTCTAGTCTCATCTATACTTGCCAAATTGAGGAGAGTAAAGAGGAAGTGGGGACGCAGGGACACGGTGAGGCGCAGAGTAAAGAGGACACGGAGACACGGAGAGAAGTTGGATCGGAGGAAGCCTCCGATCCAAACTTCGGAGGACACGGTGACGCGGAGAGTTCTTTCTCCGCGTCACCGCGTCTCCCAGTCACCGCGTCTTCCTCATCTCTCTATCACGTCCCAGTTTACCTACCACCCGATAGCCAACTGCGACGGGAAAATTTTCTGATGGTGTTGTCTCCCCAGTTTTGTAGTTTAATTTTGGCTCATCGACCTTTGAAAAAACGCAAAAATCAAACTTCTGGGAAAGTAACTACTAATAAAAATCAACCGTTGTTAATTATTACTAGTGTTGAGGGGAGAATAATTCAGCAAGTATTAAATGGTATTCAACAAGCACTTACGCCAGAATCATCCCCAATTATACCTGCTGATTTTATTTGTCCAACTGTGCCTGAACCTGCATTAATGAATCAATTATTGGCAAAACAACTCCTGCGCCAAGATGAAATTAATCGTCAAATAGTCACAGTACGCACCACAAAATTGCACCAGCAAAATCAAGAACTGCACAATAAGGAACAACTAAAAGATGAATACCTGAAAAATGTTTGTCAGGAACTACGTATCCCCTTGACGCATATGAAAACAGCACTCTCGTTATTGAATTCGCCTAATCTCAAACCACCGCAGCGGCAACGTTATTTACAGATGTTAAATACGCAGTGCGATCAGCAAAATTCCTTAATCACTGGTTTGTTAGATCTTGTGCAACTCGAACGTGATTTAGAAGCTACGACTTTAGAATCAGTACGTCTTTCGGATATTGTCCCTGGAGTTGTTAGTACTTACCAACCTGTGGCCCAGGAAAAAGGAATTATGTTAGCTTACACTGTACCTACCGAACTTCCACCTGTTTGGTGCGTCAGTGGTGGGTTGAGGCAAATTGTGATTAATCTGCTGCACAATAGTATTAAGTTTACCCCCAATGGTGGTCAAGTTTGGGTACGTGCCCGTACTCAAGGTGCTCATGTCCAATTAGAATTCCGTGACACAGGTATTGGTATTACTGAAAACGAAATCCCCAAAATTTTTGACCGCTTTTATCGCGTGCGAACAACAGCAGCTGAAGATCAAGGTGGTGCTGGGTTGGGGTTAACAATTGTACAGCAATTGCTATTACGCTGTGGTGGTTCTATTTCTGTGAAAAGTAAAGTAAATGAAGGTTCCACATTTACAGTGCAATTAGCGAGTGTCAGCGATAGTGCAGGAGCGATCGCTACTGCAAATGAGTGATAGAGTAGAATTTACGCCTAATGTGAATTAAATCGGCAGCAAATAAATCCTTTATCTGCGTAAATATCGAAAATAACGCATTTCCCTGCCAGCACACCAACCAGGGGCGACATTTGTGCCAAAGTCATACCAATTCAAAATTCAAAATTCTTGCATTAAGAAAGTCAGAATTAGTAAGGCTTTGGTGGGTTTGCATCTGTCTCATTATTTTAGTGAATTGGTATCACTATATCGCCGCTCGCGCTTGAGCTCCAAAACTAGTAAGGGTTTGGTGTCAATGATGAAATATTTTTCACTCAGCCCATCTAATTGCTCTACCCAACTGCGGCGTAATTTCTCTAACATGAAGCAATTGTGACCGAATTTAATTTACAAATCCAAGAAAATAGTGATGACGCGGGTGTTCGCCTTGACCGCTACCTTTCGCAAGAATTACCAGATTTATCTCGTTCTCGCATTCAACAGTTAATCGAAGAAGGTAATGTCCAACTTAACGGTAAAACTTGTACGTCTAAAAAGATTAATGTAAAGGTAGGCGATCGCATTACTCTAGAAATTCCACAAGCCCAACCTTTAGAACTACAAGCAGAAGATATTCCCCTAGATATCCTCTATGAAGATGACCAATTACTCATTCTCAACAAACCCGCAGGCTTAGTTGTCCATCCTGCACCCGGTCATCCAGATGGCACTTTGGTAAATGCCCTGTTGGCACACTGTCCCAATTTACCAGGAATCGGGGGAGTGCAACGTCCGGGAATTGTCCATCGCTTGGATAAGGATACAACAGGAGCGATCGCGATCGCCAAAACAGAAGTTGCTCATCATCACCTCCAAGCACAACTCAAAGCAAAAACAGCACGTCGAGAATACTTAGGTGTAGTTTACGGTGCGCCAAAAGTTGAAAGTGGCACAATTGACTTACCTATTGGTCGCCATCCCCAAGACCGTAAAAAAATGGCTATCATACCTGTTGAACAAGGCGGACGACCAGCGGTCACTCATTGGCAAGTACTAGAACGCCTCGGTAATTACACTTTAATCCACTTTCAACTAGAAACCGGGCGCACCCATCAAATTCGCGTCCACAGCGCCAAAATCGGTCATCCGATTGTTGGCGACCCTATTTATGGTTCTGGTCGTTCAGTGGGAGTCAATTTGCCAGGTCAAGCACTGCACGCTTGGCGACTTAAATTACAGCATCCCATATCTGGAGAAATGATTGAAGTCACAGCAACTCCTCCTAGCCAATTTACCAAACTTTTGGAGATGCTAAAAAAACGAAGCGATCGCACTTAAGTACCCAAGATGTGACCGAAAACCTTATTCTTGTGTAGCGGTAATTCATATAGACGCCCAGCAGCCACTCTGCGAGAACGCTTTGGGCGAACCCGCAGGGTATTACCGTCACTTTCGTTATCTTTTGCCTAAGTCCTGTGCAAAAAAAGCGCGGATGGGTAGGTGTTGGCACGAGACTGAGTACAAAAATGGCTGTATTCTGGTATATGTAAGCATTTGAGAAGTACCCTATTTCTCAACCATCCGCGCACCTTTTCTAGACGGGCTTTCAATCATTTACATATAGCCAAATTACAAACCCTCGTGTTATGATTTTTCAATTCGCGCAACCGAACCTCGAAAACCAAATAGGACAAAGCTTTCAGACGCAAGCGATTGCAATTAACTAAAATCCCTATTACGGATTGAAACATCTCTCGCCCTGCATTACCGTTTCTGTCTAACGCATTGCAATTAACTAAAATCCCTATTAGGGATTGAAACAATTTGACCGAGAAAGAATTATTGATAGTTTGGGCATTGCAATTAACTAAAATCCCTATTAGGGATTGAAACCTTTGCTCCTGCTGGAATTGGAAAATCCAGAGTAAAATTGCAATTAACTAAAATCCCTATTAGGGATTGAAACCAGCAGCCGAGATTGGCGCATTGCCACAGCCAAATATTGCAATTAACTAAAATCCCTATTAGGGATTGAAACAGCCGCAGCACAGTGAGTAATATGTGCAATAAACATTGCAATTAACTAAAATCCCTATTAGGGATTGAAACACGACACGCGCCTAATTCAAGACTACTTAGGGCACATTGATTGCAATTAACTAAAATCCCTATTAGGGATTGAAACAATGGTGGTTATGCTGTTACCTCTCAGTGGTCTAATATTGCAATTAACTAAAATCCCTATTAGGGATTGAAACAATGAAACAGCTTGCGAATGCGTGATTTGTAGCAATTGCAATTAACTAAAATCCCTATTAGGGATTGAAACATTCCGCACTGAGCATATTCTCGATCGAGTGACATTGCAATTAACTAAAATCTCTATTAGGGATTGAAACGCAACATCCTCTAATCTGTACATCTAAACAAACGATTAGCGTGCATCAGACATGGGATAGAGTCTGCTTCACTAGTTAAACCTAAATGAAACTCCTACATAACCCAGGACTAATGCACGCTATCAAATAATCAAACAGATTTACTAGCTAGCGGTTGAGCAAAAATCGTTACTTGATTCCTGCTAGTTGGCGATAAGGTACATCCCTTTCGATATCGATGTTGAATGACGAAACTCTTTGTGGAGCATTGCCAGTTGCATTGATACTCTGTGCCAAAGCCAAGAAATTAGCTGGATCGCCAGCTTTGGGCTTTTGTTCTTGGGGGATGAACCGACGTACTTCTACCTGCCAAATAATTTGGGGGAAGCCCAGTTTAGCGCGGTAGTAATCGTCATATCGTGGAGATTTGATGTTGAAAGGCAACTCACCTTGAGCGCGAGATGGTAAGACTCGACGCCGCTGATAAGGCACTGTAGAGTATCCAAAATTGCTGAGGTACTCTTCAGAGTCGAGTATTTGGTCGATAAAGCCTTTAATACCTTTGGTAGCAACTACAATTGACCAAGCGATTTTTTCTCGCTCGTTGTATACGTCGCGTCCCAGAACTCTTTGTACTACTTGCTCAACAAAGCGGTAGTTGCTGTTGAGGTCGTAAAAGCTTCTCTTAAAGGTATTGGAAAGCACCAACCCACGAATAAAGTCCCGCACTGTAATCTGTCCATTACGGAGTTGGGATTCTAAGTAGGTTTCGCGATCGGCAGCAAACGCATAGAAGAAAAGTTGACGATATGCTGCTTCGATCAGATCGTTAAAATCTGAGGGAGAAAGCAGATTGTCTGTAGAATAAATTCTGGGTTGTTCATCACCCGGTACTTCGTATGCTTCTACACGCTGGTTTTGACTTGAAGGTGCGTATTCTAACAGAGGAAGTGTCACTCTAAAGCCTCCATGCTCTTAACTAAAGTTAACAACTTTAAATCACATATTAAGGGACGTAGTTGGATCAGAACCTGAGATTCTGATAAAGTTTCACGAAACTTAACCAAGAGTGGTTCAGTATTCGTAAGAAATAGCGCTGAACTGGTGGATTTAGCCCACTACTAGCTTCAGCGACACGCTGCGGTTTTCAGCTTCATGACTTGTTGACATCTCCTACACTGTTTGCAAAGCATACGGTGTAAGGTTCTCAGCTAATCCAGCTAGTATTCAGGATATGCTGAAGCTCACTTTCAAGTCCAAGAAATGCCCCACCGCAGATTATAAATTTATTACCCGATCGCGTTTTTTTTTGGATTTAGCTAAATTAAGTAGAAGCTTTGTTCACATAATTCAGATTAGGAGATTCAGTTTCACTTTTTTGAACTGAGGCAATATTTTTTAACATTTCGCAAAAGAATTTAATGAAGAATGGGTATTCGGTATGGGAAAAGGACACGGGGACACGTAGAAGGAAGAGAATAGAGGGATAAAGACAAAGATTTACTGCAACTCTTCTCCTCATCTCCATGCCCCATGCCCTATGCCCCATGCCCTATGCCCCACTCCCTTTACCTACCCAAAATTCCAGGGGATCTATGGTTGACTGACAGTAAGGCCAGCTACGCAAGGTTGCTTCCATTCCTGCTTCCCATAATGGTGGTTCTAATCCCAGTCCCAAACACAGATGAGACAGAATATTAGCAAACTGCTGATTGTGACCATAGTCTCCAAGATGGGCATGAGCATATTCATGGACGACGATACCGAACCAGTCTTTAGGTGCAACTCGACCCACATCTACCAAAATGGTGATCGGGTTTGTAAGAATGTTGCACAAACCGTCAATACCGAAAGATTGAGCGATGGGTACTGCAAAAATTTGGATTTGGCGGCGTTCTTCGGGATGAAAGCACTGATGACAGGCTTCCAAATAGGTGTCGATCGCGGCGTTAACGCTGTTAATGTTTTTGCCGATCCAAGTGCAAATGGCAATGCGATCGCGTAGGTTATCGAATACATCCACCATACCTGGTTCTAGGGCAAATCCCTGTACCAGATGTAGATAATCTCGCCCACGATTAAAAGCATCGGTCTGCTTGAGAATCATTCACCAGCCTAAAACAGAATAAAACTGTTGTTTAGAAGTTACCTCTTGTGTATTGGAAACTTCTAAAGAAGACTCAATGCGGGTTTCAGTGCAAAACGATGCTGTGCTGAAGCCGCCAAACCTTTTGACTGTACTGCTTCGCAGTCTAATATTCGGGCCGCCGAACCAAAATCGCTCAATGGAACTCATTGTTTCGTATTCGGTTGTTAATACGAGTCCATCTTCATCGTCCATGTGAAAAAGACCGACCACGGGTACAATTTCCGCGTAGCCTCTTTCGCGGAGTAATTTGCCTTGCCTTGGGTTATCGGCATCAGGCACGATCGCAAATATGGTTTTCCCTTGATGATTCTCTTCATCCTCTCTATCCCAAGCCATTGTGCCTAGCCAACGCACCCGCGATCCTCCTATTGAAAGGGCTGGGTCTATCTGATGATACTGGCACAGCTCAATGATTTCTGGGTGATCGGCAGCCAGAGTTTCCACTTCTATGTCTGATTCACCTGTCTCTGAGCGTTTGAACGCCAGGTGATGGGTTACACGTTGCGATCGCCATTTGCCAGCACTTAGCTGAAAAAATTCCATTGCGTCTATCAATCTTCTGACTCCTACCTTTGACTCCTGCGGACGATGTTTACCTTGCTTTTTGTTTTTAAAGTTGTTGGTATATAAACATTCTAAACATTACAACCATCAGCGTTTAGCTTCAATAAACTCCTGGCAAAGGAACAGACAAACATGTTTTTTAGTAATTGTAAATTTTTGTAATATTAATTTTTTATGGCTTGACAATGTGGACATTTTGATATCTCAATGTTAGACTTATATAAAGTGATGTATACAACGTGCTACCCCTAAGCCTTCACAGTACCAGTAACAGCAAGCACCTTCGATTCAGCTAATTAGAGGAGTGAATCCTATGGAATTCCCCATCGAACTAACCTTAGAGCAACAGTTTCGCCTACAAAACTTGAAAGCCCAAGTACAGACTTTGAGCCAAGAAGAAGCTCAAGAATTCTTGTTGGAAGTTTTACGTCAGATGATGGTGAAAGATAATTTGGTCAAGCATCTGCTTAAACAAGCCTAAGCCACTAAAAAAAGAATATTTTTCCTTAAGACTTACGCTGTGGCTGCATAAGTCTTAATTTTTTTTTGCATGGGGCATGGGGCATGGGGCATTGAGAATGCTGAGTACAGAGTGCTGGTAGCTTTCTTCTCTACGAGAGGCTCCGCCAACACGAACGGGACGTTGAACCAGTGGTCTGCCCTATGCCCCATGCCCTATGCCCAAAGAAATATTACAGATTATTACTTTCTCTCTCATAGAAAAGACTAGGGTACTATTAATCCCCTATGTTTTACTTTGGCTACTCGCAGTTCATCTGACGAAACTAGGCCACAAATAATATCCGCCATTTGTGAATATTAAGGAGAACTCATGGTTCTTGATGCTTTTTCCAGAGCTGTAATTACAGCAGATGCTAAAGGTGCTGCTATTGGTGGTGCTGACTTAGATGCTCTCAAAGGTTTTATTGCTGCGGGCAACAAGCGCCTTGATGCTGTCAATGCGATCGCCAGCAACGCTAGCTGTGCTGTTTCTGATGCCATTGCTGGAATAGCTTGCGAAAACACTGGTTTGCTTCAACCCGGCGGTAACTTGTACCCCACTCGTCGCCACGCTGCTTGTCTGCGTGATACCGAAATCATCCTGCGCTACGTAACCTATGCGTTGTTGGCTGGTGATTCTTCCGTATTGGACGATCGTGCTATCAACGGACTAAAAGAAACCTACACAGCTCTGGGAGTTCCCATTAGCTCCACTGTACGTGCTATTCAAATCCTCAAAGCTATCGCTGTTGCTCACATCACCAACACCAACACCGAAGCTAATGCTGGGCCTAAGTTCCGCAAATTGGATGTTATCCAAGGCGACTGCTCTGCTCTAGCTGCTGAAGCTGCTAGTTACTTCGATCGCGTTATTTCTGCTCTGAGCTAATAGCTCACAGTTAACGGCTATTTAGCCAAACGAAGTGAAATCAAAACCCGATCAAATCCCATCTGGAGTATAAAAAGCAATGAAATCAGTTATCACCACAGTTGTTACATCTGCTGATGCAGCAGGCCGTTTCCCCAGCACCTCTGACCTAGAATCCGTTCAAGGTAGCATTCAACGTGCTACTGCTCGTCTAGAAGCTGCTGAAAAGCTAGCTTCTGGTCTGGATGCTGTAGCTAAAGAAGGTTATGATGCAGCTTTCAAAAAATATCCTTACTTGACCCAAGCAGGTGAAGCTGGCGACACCCAAGTTAAGAAAGACAAGTGCCTCCGCGACATCAAGCACTACCTACGCTTGATCAACTACAGCTTAGTTGTTGGTGGTACCGGCCCATTGGATGAGTGGGGTATTGCAGGCGCTCGCGAAACATATCGCTCTTTAGGTCTGCCTACCGCTCCCTACGTTACCGCATTGACCTACACCCGCGATCGCGCTTGCTCTCCTCGCGACTTGTCTCCTCAAGCGTTGACTGAGTTCCGCGCTCTCCTCGACTACGTAATCAACTCCTTGTCATAATACGCGGATTGATTAGCCGAGCGACCGTTGCACTCTAAAACTAGGGACTCTGGGTCTATTGCTTTGCCTAAATGAGGTTGAGCGATGGACTTAGAGTCCCTCAGTTGTTATTGAAAGAATTCAGAACTCAGAATTCAGGAGTAGGAGTGATACTAAGTTGCGTTCAAATAGAATATTTATACTCCCTACTCGCAGCCTAAATTACTATCTTTGACTAGAACTCAATTTTTTATTATGACGACAGATTCTCTATTTGAACAGTTAAAACACCCTAACCCAAATCTGCGGGAACGAGCTATGTGGCAACTAGCCGAAGTCCGCGATGAAAATACTATTCCTCGATTGATGAGTATTTTGGATGATGAAGATGTGACCTATCGTCGAGCTGCGGTAAAGGCTTTGGGTGCCGTTGGTGTAGATGCTGTGCCAGCACTGGTAGAGTTATTGCTCAATAGTGATAACGCAACGGTTCGGGGCAGTTGTGCTAAAGCTTTGGCACAGGTCGCCGCCAACCATCCAGACGTACCTTTCCCAGAAGAGGGCTTGCAAGGATTAAAAACAGCACTCAACGATCCAAATGGTGTTGTATATATTGCATCTGTGATGGCTCTGGGCGAGATTGGTTCTCCTGCCTTTGAAATTTTAACTGAAGCTTTGAAAACCACAGATAATGTTGCGGTAGCTGTGGCGATTGTAAATGCACTTGGTTCAATGGGCGATGTCAGAGGCGTAGAAGTGCTGACAGCATTGACTAACGATGAAACTGTCGATTCGTATGTTCGGGAGTCAGCGGTGAGTGCCTTACCTCGATTAGATCAGGTGATTAAATATAGCAGAAAGTAGCGTTCTACAACTGCTTTAATTAATATCTACGAAGAACAAAAGTATACTCCCTCTTTATTCCTAACTTTTGCGATCGCCTAATTTTTCAGTAGATTAGCAATAGACTATCTCAAGAACATTTTATGACTTCTTTGGAAGCGTCAGTTGAGAATTTGGTACTAGTTGCTGGTGCTACTGGTGGAGTAGGACAACTTGTGGTAGGCAAGTTGTTGGAAAAAGGTGTTAGGGTTCGTGTTCTGACACGGAATGCCGCCAAAGCTGAAAAAATGTTTAATCAGCAAGTGGAAATTGTTGTTGGTGATACCCGCCAGCCCGCTACACTTAGTGCTGCAATATCAAATGTCACCCAGATTATATGTTGTACTGGAACCACAGCCTTTCCCTCTGCCAGATGGGAGTTTGAGGAATCCCCAAACTTGATTGAATGGGGTTTAACTTTTCTTAACCCCCAATCTAGCCAAGCCAAAGCAAAGAATAGTCCAGCAAAAATCGATGCCCAAGGTGTCAGCAACCTAGTAGCAGCAGCGCCTCAGAATTTGCAGCGATTCGTTTTCGTCTCCTCCTGCGGCATTCTCCGTAAAAATCAGTTTCCTTTTAGCGTCCTCAATGCATTCGGCGTCTTGGATGCCAAACAAAAGGGCGAAGAGTCCATCATTAATTCAGGATTACCCTACACTATTATCCGCCCAGGACGCCTTATTGACGGGCCTTATACTTCATACGACCTCAACACCCTCCTAAGGGCAAAAACAGGCGGTAAATCCGCTGTGGTACTTGGCACAGGTGATACACTTGTAGGTGATGCCAGCCGAATTGATGTAGCAAACGCTTGTGTCGAGTGTCTTTTTTACCCAAGTACTTCCAGGAAAATTTTTGAAATAGTCAATAAAGGACAAAGACCAGCTGCGATCGACTGGGAAACTCTTTTTTCCGGGCTTGAGTAAGTGGGGAGATGGGGAGACTAGGGGACTAGGGGACTAGGGAATAAACCCTACATACATCCCTTTCCCCTTTTCCCCTTACCCTTTCCCCTTTTCCCTACCCGAAGGGTTTTGCCCCATGCCCAATTGCCATCTGTAATTTGTTACCTCTAAAGACGGCAAACACCACTCAGATGTTACGGTTCACCCTAATTACTGAAAGTATTAATTCTCATACATTAGACGAAGTAGAAGCAAATCAATCCATGAATTAACTTAAAAACTATTGAGTTAGTTTAACCGTCCCCACCAAGGTTCGGTAAACCACCCTTCATGGATCTCAATATATATATCAGCATAGTCTGGAGTCTTAATCCCCAGAAAAAGCCAAATTAAGGTATTAATGCTGAACTGGCTGATTTCTTAACCCTGTTGGTTGAAAATTTAGTCCTTAATATTCTCATTCATTCATTTGTAGTTATACGGAGCCAGCACCTAAAATGGCAAAAGTAGTTGGAATTGACTTAGGTACAACGAACTCCTGCGTGGCAGTGATGGAAGGTGGTAAACCCACAGTTATTGCTAATGCGGAAGGTTTTCGGACAACACCATCAGTGGTTGCATTTGCCAAAAATGGCGATCGCTTGGTTGGTCAAATCGCCAAACGTCAAGCGGTGATGAACCCCGAAAATACGTTTTACTCTGTCAAGCGCTTTATTGGACGCCGCTTTGACGAAGTTACCAAGGAGACTACTGAAGTTTCTTACAAAGTCCTTAGCAGCGGCGGCAATGTCAAGCTAGACTCACCAGGCGCTGGTAAGCAATTTGCCCCTGAAGAAATTTCTGCACAAGTTCTCCGCAAACTGGTTGAAGACGCTAGCAAATACCTGGGTGAAACTGTAACCCAAGCAGTAATCACAGTTCCAGCATACTTCAATGACTCCCAACGGCAAGCGACAAAAGACGCTGGTAAAATCGCAGGGATTGAAGTTCTGCGGATTATCAACGAACCTACAGCCGCTTCTCTAGCTTATGGGTTTGATAAAAAGAGCAACGAAACAATTCTAGTATTTGACCTTGGTGGTGGTACCTTCGACGTATCCGTACTAGAAGTAGGCGATGGAGTTTTTGAAGTGTTAGCCACATCAGGTGATACCCACCTTGGTGGTGACGACTTTGATAAAAAAATAGTTGACTTCCTAGCTGAGAAGTTTAAGAAAGACGAAGGCATCGATCTACGCAAAGATAAACAAGCTTTACAACGTTTGACTGAAGCCGCAGAGAAAGCAAAAATTGAACTTTCTAGCGTCACCCAAGCAGAAATCAACTTACCATTTATCACCGCTACTCAGGACGGGCCTAAGCACCTCGATACAACCCTGACCCGTGCTAAATTTGAAGAACTTTGCTCTGACTTAATCGACCGTTGCCGTATCCCCGTGGAAAACGCTCTCCGGGATGCCAAGTTAAGCAAAAGCGATATCGATGAAGTAGTGTTAGTTGGTGGTTCTACCCGCATTCCCGCAGTCCAACAGATTGTCAAGCAGGTATTGGGTAAAGACCCCAACCAAAGTGTTAACCCTGATGAAGTTGTGGCAGTTGGCGCAGCAATTCAAGCAGGTGTATTAGCTGGTGATGTTACTGGCATCTTGTTGTTAGATGTAACACCGCTATCTTTGGGTGTTGAAACATTGGGCGGTGTGATGACCAAAATTATCCCCCGCAACACCACAATTCCCACCAAGAAGTCTGAAGTGTTCTCCACCGCTGTGGATGGTCAAACCAACGTAGAAATTCACGTTCTTCAAGGCGAACGCGAATTCTCTACCGATAACAAGAGTTTGGGAACCTTCCGCCTTGATGGAATTCCTCCCGCACCACGTGGCGTCCCCCAAATCGAAGTTGTGTTCGACATCGACGCTAACGGTATCCTCAACGTCACTGCCAAAGACAAAGGTACTGGCAAAGAACAGTCCATCAGCATTACTGGTGCTTCCACACTGGATAAAAATGACGTTGACCGCATGGTCAGAGAAGCTGAACAAAACGCTTCAACTGACAAAGAACGACGCGAGAAAATTGAACGCAAGAATCAAGCCGACTCTTTGGCATACCAAGCCGAGAAGCAGCTACAAGAATTGGGCGATAAAGTTCCCGCTGCTGACAAGACAAAAGTCGATGGTTTGGTGAAAGAACTGCGGGAAGCAATTGCTAAAGATGACGATGAGCAAATCAAGAAGCTGACCCCAGAATTGCAACAAGCACTATTCGCCGTTGGTAGCAACATCTATCAACAAGCTGGTGGCGGTGCTGCACCTGGCGCTGAACCTCAAGATGGTAGTTCTTCTTCTGCTGGTAGTGGTGATGATGTAATTGACGCTGATTTTACAGAAAGCAAATAATTCTCCTATTTCTTGGGGAAGATTATTTTGTCCCATTTCATATTGTCCATCCAAGGTTTTTCTTGGGTGGGATTTTTTTTTAGAAGTTAGAAGTTAAAAGTTAAGAGTTAAGAGTCAGAAATAATAGTGCTAATTTTTAACTAGAAATTTAAACTTTATTTTTAACTCCTCACTCCTAACTCTCAACTCCTAACTTTCTTATGCCTTATCCTCAAGCACCTTGGACACTGCAAGGCTACGCTATCCAAACTCTGCATTTGGTAAATATTGACCGAGTGCGTCCTTTAATTCCCTCAGAATTAGAAATTATTTCTGTGTGGCCTGGTAAAACCATTGGTAGTGCGTATTTGGCTAATTATGGGTCAGGCTCAGTATTGGAGTACAACGAGTTAATTGTTGCCCCAGCTTTGGTTTATCACCAAACGAAAATCGGCCCTTGGATTTCGCACATTTATGTAGATAATGCTGATTCTGTAGCTGGCGGTCGAGAAATTTGGGGGCTACCGAAGGAACTAGCTGAGTTTACCCTGGAAAGAGAATATGCTAGTGTGCATCAAGGAAACCAGAAACTCTGTAGTTTTAACTATAATCAACAAAGCTGGGTATGGCCTGTGCAATTAGGCGCGTCTGCTTTCAGCACCAAGGGTAGTGATTTGCTCATATTCTCCGCTGAATTTGAGTCTTTCTTGGGCTTGATTAGTTCTCAGTTAGAAATCCCTGCTGCAAGTCCTTTTTCTGAAATAGGTTTAGGCCGGCCTTGGTTAACTGTACGTCATCAGCAGATGAATTTGCGAGTTCATCCGCCAAAAGTCCTTGGTGAAATACACATTTAGCCATTTTCAGATTCAGAACAGTAGTAAGCTGATTTTTGGCAACAAGTTGCTTTTAATCTATTTCGGCCAAAATCCGGAATACTCGATTTTGATTGTGTAGCTCTCTATTAGCAAAAACAGCAAACAGAAGCTATTCAGTCCAAAATTTAAGGAATAAATTATATTGCCTATCAAATCTAGTAATTTTTAAAATTCAAATATTTCCTCAATTAACAAGCTTGAGAAAACGACACAACCAATTAACTTGCCCTACTGTTAGTTAACAGTAGGGTTTTTTGTATTGATTAAAAAAATTGGCGTTGCTGAATTGCAATATTAATCAAAATGTAGAGACGTTGCAATTGCTAGTCTCTACAGGATTTTGATATCATGCACAATCGTTTTCATACATGAAATCAGCAACGCCAAAAAATAAAATAATGCAACAAATACATTGAAAAGGTTAGCACAGCAGTAATACGCTACCGTCGATGTGTTGCAAAGATTGTTTTAATTGTATTACATCTAAGTTTTGAATTCTGTTTTAACTTTTTTCTAAAGACTTGCATAAAAAACCAAATCTCGGATGATAACACTATACAACCAAAAAATTAAACCTTTATTACTTAAACTCAGGAGAAACAGAAATGAAATTATTAGAAAATACTCGTGTTGCTCAACTTCCTATGCAGCTAATTGAATCCTCTAATACTTCTGAAATTGCCGGTTTTAAATCTGCTCAACCAAAACTGACAATGATTTGGGTACAAGAATCGCACGAAGGACGCCGGAGTATGGTTGCAAAATGGCTAGTCGGTAAATAGCGATGTCTCTGGACTCGCGGCTGGTGGTTTACACATTCCGCATATACAGCAATTTGCAGAAGAAACTATTTTAGAGTAGTACAGATAACTGTGCTACTCTATTTATCTTCAGTAACTTACTTAAAAGACTTACAGATATAATAAATAATATTTGCACGCGCACACCACTAAAGATTATTGGTAAAGTATTGGCAATTACCATATAATCTGAAATTACTTGATAAATTGTTAAGTATACGAAGAAAATTAGCTGTAACGAATTTATACAATCAGGTAGATTGTGTGATGTCCATTCTAGAGCCAATTAAACAATTTATAAAATGAGTAATATTTGGAGAAATGCTAAATATAATTTAATAGAAAAGATTATAAGACGCTATCCAGATTTACAGGATGTTTTAGAAACATGTGATTTTGAGCCTTTAATTAAGCGAGAAGATTATCGCTTGGTTGTTGTGCAACCGAAAGTAGCGATCGCCTGTAATTTACCCAAAGTTTTTGCAGAAGGTAATTGTGAAATAGACTTTAGCAACATCATTTTAAGAGATCTCAAAATTAGCTTAAATCATCAAGATATTTTGGGTCAATTAATGACTGGATTAAACACCCAGCCAGATTGGAGTTGTCGGAAGTTTTTGAAACAGCTAGATGGAGATTATTTTGAAGTAAATTTAGGTAAAACAACACTTATTTTATCTAAATTAGAGACGTTGGATTTGTGTTTTTGTGTTGATATAGTTTGCCAAGAATACAAAAAATCAATAATTCAATTTGAGAATTATCTAGAAACCTGGGATTTTGAATTTGTAGATTTTGCAAATATTCGGGGTTTTATCCTATTTTCTGTAGGTCAAAAATTATGGAAATTAATGCAGCAGTTCGCTGATGAATTTGATTATAGTAAAGGCAAGTCTGAATGGCATTTATTTGATAATGAAGATATGTCAATCCGAGTGAGTCGAGGAATTCACGATCATGCTTTTATATTGCCCAGATTTGATAGTAATTTAGCATTCGGTATTAATAACAAAATTAATATTATATATAAAATAAATAATGTTTGTTTTCAATCTTTTCAAAGAGGAAAAGTTACTTCTTGGCAACAAGACATTGGGCTAAGGGGAACCTGGACGGCTAAATATACTAAGCAGTGGTTATTAGAAAAATATATTCCTCAAGTGATTAGTTACTATTTAGATAAGTTTCAATTATCTGAAACTGAATTACTAGCCGAAATAATAAATTATCAAGGCGAACGCGTGCAGATACAGCAAATTAATGATATTAAAGATTTATTACCTTATCTTCGTCATATCCACTCTTGGTTACATATATATAAGGAAAATATTGCTGCTTCACTCTTGCAATCTTATTATCAAGCATTTACAGATTTAATACGCAATACTGATTCCTCAATCACAGGGATAGACTATATTATGAGAAATTTGCTTGCTGTTAATTGGCAGAATACACAAATAGAGATTCCTTATAACTTTAACCAGTGTAATTTTAAAGATGCTATGAATTGCTTAGATGAACAAGTAGCAAGAATAAATAATAGTAAATATGAAAATAGTTTCAAAGCAGACTTAATAACTCGGACATTTATCTGGATAATAGAAAACGGAAAAATTAGTTTTTCCCAAGCTCAATTAAATGCTGCTAAACAAGCTTTACAAAGCCTTTGGGAAGAAAGCCGTTTTGAAATGCGGCATCTGTTTGTTAATCAATAAAGCATAATATCTCAAAGAGGGTACACGGCTAATTGGATGTAGAAATGTCTGGGTACTCAGACATCTAAATACCTAGTACACCGTTGTCTCAAGTTAAAGTTTGTGTTGATTGACTTTTTTGGTTGATTACTTTGTCCTGGTGTTACATACTCCATTGCGAGATTGATGGTATTTTGTTTTTGCACAAACTCCTTTATCTCAATTGCGCTACAAGCTATGACACTCAATTTATATTTATTGCGGCATGGAGAAACTACTTTTAGTCAAAGTGGTAATTTCTGCGGCAAAACTGATGCGGAGTTGACAGCAGAAGGGATGCAGATGGCATCCGGTTTTGCCGATGTTTATCAACAATTGAAGTGGGAGGCTGTTTATGTTAGCCCGATGAAGCGCACAATTGCAACTGCCAAGCCATTTTGTGATGCTATCGGTATGGATATGCAGTTGCGTGACGGACTTAGAGAAGGTAGTTACGGCGAATGGGAAGCTAAGAGTAAATCGTTTGCCCAAGAGAATTACGCAGAAAATTATGTAAAATGGTTGACAGAACCGGCTTGGAATGCACCACTAGGTGGAGAAACTGCGGTAGATATTGCTAACCGTTCTATGCCTGTAATTGCTGAAATCCAAGAAAAACATCCCCAAGGTAATGTTTTAGTAGTTTCCCATAAAGCCACGATTCGGATTATGCTTTGCAGTTTACTGGGAATTGATTTGGGGCGCTATCGCTATCGGGTGAATATTTTGGTCGCGTCGGTAAGTATGGTTAAATTTGACGTTCATGGCCCTCTGTTAGAAATTTTAGGCGATCGCCATCATATACCCGATCATCTTCGCTCTCGTCCGGGAACATAATAGTCCCTACTAGGTATCGAGCCGAGGTTCCTAAGTTGCTATCCGACGACTTGAAAGCGACCAACTTAAAGTAGATATTGTGGGGCTGCTCTTTATTTAGGAAGTGGGTAGCCTTGGGATAAACTGTCAAGGTTTGAAACGATTCGTTAGTAGCTTCCAGATGACACTTTAGTTATGAGGCTGGCATTAACCAGCCTTTTTTTATTCAACTGTCAGAATTGACGTACTTACCATAGAATAAGTGGTTGCTGGAACCGTACAATGAAACTTGCTAACCTGATTTTTCCCAGAGACTCAGCCCAAATTAATTTTCTCTCTTAATCATCTTAAGTAGCTTGCAACATTATCTACTGTAATTCGAGTTGCATTGCTAGCGATCGCACCTGGTAGTATTCTGCTGTATGGAAAACCTGCGTTCAACATTAAAGGGGTGCAGATATCTTTCACCCTGCAAATAGCCTAAAGTTTACGGCCACTTTCGATGAATGTACTGTCTCATGGGAGTTCAGGCTTACCTTAGCAGCCATGAGTAAGGTTACCTTATGAATACCATATAATTTTTTGTGTACTTTAATTAAGTTTTGTGATATTTTCGGATATATGAGGTGCTACTTCATCCCCTAAAAACTTTTGTTTGAACTTTTTTTAGTTACCAATCTAGTAAGGTAGAACTGCAATATGCCATTTACCATTGATTCAGCTCGTGGTATCTTTCCCAACACATTAGCGGCTGATGTTGTACCTGCAACAATAGCCAGGTTTAATCAACTCAGTGCTGAAGATCAGCTTGCACTAATTTGGTTTGCTTACCTGGAAATGGGCAAGACAATCACTATTGCGGCTCCCGGAGCTGCAAGTATGCAATTTGCTGAGGCGACATTGAATCAAATTCGGCAAATGTCTTTTACCGAGCAATCACAAGTGATGTGCGATCTGGCAAACCGAGCAGATACACCAATTACCCGCACATACGCGGTTTGGTCTGCAAACATCAAACTAGGTTTCTGGTATCAGCTAGGAAAATGGATGGATCAAGGGATTGTTGCACCAATTCCCCAAGGGTATAAGCTTTCTGCTAACGCTGCTGCTGTTCTGCAAGCAATTAGGGAACTTGATGCAGGTCAGCAAATTACAGTCTTGCGTAATTCTGTAGTTGATATGGGATTTGACCCAAATAAATTGGATGGTCAAAAAAGAGTTTCCGAGCCTGTTGTTGTTCCTAAAGAAATATCACAGCGAACTCAAGTCAATATTGAAGGCGTTGACAACCCAGTAGTGTTAAGTTATATGAATAACCTTAACGCTAACGATTTTGATGCGCTGATTGAGTTATTCACATCTGATGGTGCCCTGCAACCTCCCTTCCAGAGACCGATTGTTGGTAAAGAGGGTGTCCTACGGTTTTTTAGAGAAGATTGTCAAAACCTCAAGTTAATCCCAGAGAGAGGAGTAGTTGAACCTGCTGAAGATGGTTTTACTCAAGTGAAAGTCACCGGCAAAGTCCAAACTCCTTGGTTTGGTGCTGCTGTGGGTATGAATATGGCTTGGAGATTCCTGCTAACTCCTGATAATAAAATTTTCTTTGTAGCTATTGATTTGCTGGCATCTCCCAAAGAACTATTAAACTTAGTTCGTTAGAAACATACTCAGTTTGAGTAAATTGTGACAAATTGGTGCGAACGCTCTGTGATGCAGGGCGTTCCCCTATTGTGGAGTAAAACGTGCAACTCAATATAAAATGGCTCGAACGATGATATTTTAGGTTTGATAATGCAAGTGAGTGATACAGAGTGGTCTGCAACAGAGAAACAACTGGCTCAAGTAGTCTTTAAAAGAGCCTACGAAAGAGAAATCAATGCTTTGATGGAAGAAGTTCGCGCCAGAGCAAGTGCGATCGCAGAACTTGATGATATGTGGCGCTTACATGACTTCTTAAGTGCAAGAAGACATGACATAGATGGGAAGTATGACTACAGATATTCTGTACTAATCTTTGTGTTTGCTAGGTTAGTCAAAGAGGGCTGGTTAGCTCTTGATGAATTAAACGAACTCGACAAAGATAAACTGACCAAAGTAGTAGCTCTTGCAAGAATGTAAAATAAAACTTTCAAAGCTTACCTTTTAACTTCAAACTTTCTCTTGACTCTGTGTTCTCTGTGTTTCTGTGGTTAGAAAATAAATAATTGATTTAACTATAGAGATGCAGAGAACACAAATATTAAGCGAAGTATTAAAGCATCTCTGCTGAAAAAATAATAAGAAAATACGTCCATACCAAACCGAAAGATAATTAAAGTTTAAATAACTTAAGACTTACGCACGAGTTACGGAATAACGAACCACAGAGGCGCAGAGGACGCGGAGAAATCAGAGTTTGAGAGATATTTTGCGTAATTCCTATAACTAAAATATTTATTAAAACTACACTAATATTCTTAACAAGAGAGGTAGAAGGTAAACCTTCTGTCTGATGGGCGATCCTTCTGGCGACTGGAAGGGAGCGAAACGGGCGGTTAGAAACCAATACGGTTCAGTTAAGAAGAACAGTAGGTTGGGTTGAGCGGCAGCGAAACCCAACAAAGCTTCGATAATATTGGGTTTCGTTCCTCAACCCAACCTACGCTAGTTTTAGTTTTTAGCCTTAACTGAACCGTATTTGGTTAGAAACCCTAATTTTCCATTAGTCCGCTTAGGCGGACTTTGCTTGTGTAGCCGCGAATTCTATTCGCTAGGGCTTAAGGCTAATAGCATCTCCCAACGATGGTTAACCCACCTTAATTAAGCTTGCTTCCGGCAAGGTGATTCCGTTGAGCAAGCAGTTCTCTAGATGTACTTGAGTGAGATCTACTTGTGTTAAGTCAACGTAACTGAGATCGGTTTTCAAGAAAATGGCTTTGGTGAGATTGGTATGACTGAGGTCTGCTTTGCTCAAGTTTGCTCCAGTCAGGTTTGCACGACTCAAATCTGCCCTAGCCAAGTTTGCACCACTGAGGTTGGCATACCGTAAGTCTGCTCCAGCGAAGTTTGCACTGCTAAGATCTGCATCACACAGATTTGCTAAACGTAAGTCTGCTTTGGCAAGGTTTCCTCTGTGCAGATCTGCCTTGGTGAGAGTTGCCCGAATCATGTTAGCAGCCTTGAGGTTTGCCCAAATCAGATTAGCTCGACTGAGGTTGGTTCTCCATAGAGATGCCGCAGTCAAATTTGCTTGAGTCAAATTAGCTCCAGAAAGATTGGCATGAGATAAAGTCGCATTCGCCAAGTTAGCTCGATCTAAAGTGATTCCAGCTAGGCAGACCTCGCTGAGGTTAACCAAGTGCAGGCTTACCTGGGTGAAATTTCTCTCTCCTGCACAATAGCGTTTGAGAAGTTCATCAGCATCCATACAGCCCGCCTTCTAAATCTCCATTTTTTACCTGAAAATCAGACTATCCAATCAATAACTGTTGGAAATATCTTTATGTCACTTTTCACTGTTAGCAAAGATACTCAACGAGGAAAATAAACACAGTTGCGATCGCTTTGCAAAAGCTACAAGAATTTCTTGTTGTAGCTTTGGATACCGAACAATGAAAACTTACCTTGAATTTATTGCTTAACAGTGGTTTTAGGCATTTTTTAATTTTTATTTCATTATGTAAAGAAATATAACAAAAAATATTACAAATAAGCAATACTTCTTCATTATAAATTGATAAATTTTATTTATGAATAACTTATTGTAATGTCTTTTTCCTTATTGAACTATGAGAGCGATCGCAATTCTAATTCCATTAATGCGTGGTATTCCTTGACCAATCTGAAATAGCCTACTTGCTGAGTTCTATTTTTACTAGTTCGATTGCTGTGTCAAGCTTTTATAAAAAATTTACATAAATTTACATCTCTTCGCAGTTTCGTAAAAACAAGGCCAAATTTATTTTTTCGGCTTAATTTCAACGTATTGCTTCAAATTTACGAATTTTCCCCCATTGACGAATATAATAACTTAGAGGCATAACTATGAAAACTAATTTTAATTACCCAAAAAATATTTAATTGGATCGATTATTTTTAGATGTACTTTCAACAACTTTGAAACCATCAATTGAAAATTTTGATGTTAATTGGATTTATAAATCTTCCCAATTTATCGCGTTATTGTGGATATGTAGGTTTAGAAGTAGCAGAAATTGTTGCCAAATACCTTGCTGTTCAGAGTAGAACTTATGTAATTCAAAATAGAAGAATACTAATATATCAACTTTTAAAGTCTGGTCTGGATTCTCATACAGCTAATCGAACAATTACTGTATTGATATCAAGTCGAATCTTACAATCAACCAATATAAATCAGTGTGCCATTCATGAGTAAGTGTGGTATGGGGCATCGGGATATAAGAGAGTATGGGAAGATTATAAAAAAGCTTCACACTATTCACAAACTTCCAATGCCCAATGCCTAATGCCCAGTCTCTAAATTTAACGCAAACAACGAATTGCTTCTAATAAACCTCTAGCTTTATTTAGCGTTTCTTCGTATTCTTTTTCAGGTTCAGAATCAGCCACCAAACCTGCACCGGCTTGCACGCTGACCGTGTTATTATGCACGACCATTGTGCGAATTGCTATAGCACTATTTAATTGTCCTTCAAAATCATAATATCCGTAAACACCAGAATAAACACCCCGACGACTAGGCTCTAATTCGTGGATAATTTCCATTGCTCTAATCTTGGGCGCGCCGCTGACTGTACCTGCTGGAAAACAAGCTTTGAGTAAATCCCATGCTGTTTTATTGTCTGCTAATTTACCCACAACATTACTGACAATGTGCATTACATGGGAGTAGCGTTCAACTACCATTAATTCATCAACTTTGACGCTACCAGTTTGACAAACACGCCCTAAATCGTTTCGCCCTAAATCAACAAGCATCACATGTTCGGCAATTTCCTTAGGATCTTGCAGTAAATCCTCAGCAAAAGATGTATCTTCTTGGATGGTTTTGCCCCGTGGACGCGTTCCTGCGATTGGACGTAGAGTTGCGATCGCTCCACCATTTGGATCGGTTTCTGCTTTCACCATTACTTCGGGACTGGAACCGATGATTTGCCAATCTTGGAAGTGAAAATAAGCCATGTAAGGCGAAGGATTTATTTGACGTAAAGAACGGTAAAGAGCAAACGGGTCACCTGTATATGTTGTTGATAATCGCTGAGAAATAACTACTTGGAAGATGTCCCCAGCTTTAATATATTCTTTTGCTTTTTGCACGCTTGCACAAAAATCAGGGCGAGTAAAGTTACTCTGATACCCCTCTGCTCCCCTGCTCCCCTGCTCCTCTGCTCCTCTGCTCCCTGGTGGCTTCCATTCCAGCCTAGTTTTTTGTGGCGATAGGGGGAGAGATAGCTTTTCGAGCATTTGGGTAACGCGATCGCAAGCTTTTTGATATGCTGCGTGTAAATCAACTTGCGGATCGCGTAAATCAGCATAGGCCACTGCCCAAATTTTCCGTTTCACCTGGTCAAAAATCAACAGGTGGTCTACCTGCATCCACAATCCATCGGGAATATTTCGCTCATCTGGTGGATGAATTGGTACGCGCCCTTCAATCCAGCGAATCAATTCATAGCCCCAAAACCCAAACAAACCACCAATTCCTGGCGGTAGCTGTGGCAATTTCACTGGGTGATAAGGTGCTAGACATTCAGCTAAAGCTGTAAAAGGGTCGCCAGCAAAAACTACCTGAGAGCCATCGCGGTTGATTTGAGTTGTGCGATCGCCTCTTGCTTCCAAAACCCACAAAGGATCGCAACCCACTAAACTATACCGCCCCAGTTTTTCTCCACCTTCTATGGATTCCAACAAAAAGCTATAGGGCTGACCGGCACAGACTTTATACCAAGCAGATACTGGCGTATCTAAATCTGCCACCCATTCCTGGTATACCGGAATGAAGTTGCCTTGTACAGCTAGCTGTGAAAATTCAGAAAAATCGGGAAATACCATAAATAGCTAGGGGGTTGGGGACTCGGGACTGGGCACTGGGGACTGGGGACTGGGGACACTTCGACAAGCTCAGTGCATCGCTGGGGACTGGGCATGGGAGATTGGGTATAGGAGGGCATTGGTTATTCCCCCTATCTCCCTATTTCCCCATCTCCCTATCTCCCCATCTCCCCATCTCCCCATTCCCCAATACCCAGTAACTAATCCCTATGCATCATAGGTGGGTGTACCACTGAACTTGAGCTGTGCAGGATTGGGGTTTTGTCCGATGCGGCGTGCGACGAAACGTACTTTTTCACGGCCTTCATTCACTTTTTCGGGGAAGACACCATCAGCTGGGTGAATAAAAGTAGTTTCTCCGTTGGGGTAAATCCGGTAAATTCTGTAGTCTGTAATCTTGAATTTACGGAGTTGACCACCCAAAGCGATGCCTTGTTCTTTCCGGGCTAAGTACAGCAGGTTTTCGCCTTTGACCATAGTAGCAGCACCACCTGTAGGCAGTTCAAATACTTGGTCTTTGGGGCTAGTCCAGGTGATAGCGTACTTTTCTTCCACTTCTGCTTTAGAAAGCAGTCCGCCAGTGTTGCCAGCAAATCGTGGCGTTTGTCCAGAGAGTGTTTCAGCCATAAAGTGTTCTCTCAACGTTTTTAGGGCATACTAACATCGTAATAAGGATCGTATTGCGATCGCGTCATAGACTGTAACAGTTTTTAGTCATTTTTGATTGGGCATTGGGCATGGGGCATTGGGCATGGGCAGGGGAGATATAACTTATGTGGAACGCAAAAGTTAGTCTTTAGATATTCACCGATGAATCTTTGATACTCGTGAACGAGCCTTTAATACTCGTGAATGCAATTGGGCGTTCCACCTGTCTCATGCCCAATGCCCAATGCCCAATGCCCCATGCCCATCCCTACTTAGTCTTAACTTTCGCCCGCTTTTCTTCTTGGCTACTTTGAACAATTGGGATGGTGAAGTGAAACTCACTTCCCTGGTCTTTTCCGGCTGACTTAGCCCAAATTTCTCCACCCCAGCCATTGACAATTTGACGACAGATTGCTAGTCCAAGTCCAGTTCCACCAGTGGTGCGTCGGAGCGCTCCTTCTTCTTGATAGAAACGGTCAAAAACGATTTCTAAACGATTCGGTTCAATACCGCGTCCTGTGTCAGCCACAGTAACCTCGACCATTTGATGGCTGTTGCGAATCGCGTTAATGGTGATTTCTCCTTGGGATGGCGTGAATTTACAAGCGTTATCTATGAGTTTTGCTAGTACTTCTACCAGCCAGTCACCATCAGCTCTGACCAAAGGTAAGTTTTGGGGAATTTGAGTTTGAATTTGGGGGGGCTTTTCCGTTGAGGAGCGAGTACGAAGGCGGCTGAGTGCCAAATCTACACACTCTTGTAAAGTCAGGGATTCTGGATGCCATTCCACGCGACCGCTTTCTAAGTTGGAAAGGGTAAGGAAATCTTGCACGAGTTTCCGCATTCGTTCTGAGTCAGCCAAAGCAGTGTTGAGCATCACCTGTTGCAATTCCAAGGGCATATCTGGCTCGCTAGCCAGACTTTCTAGGCACACTTGAATGGTGGATAGGGGGGTACGCAGTTCGTGTCCGGTAATGGCTATGAGATTGCTGCGGGTGCGGTCTAGAGCTTCTAGCTGCTGATTGAGTTCTTCTAGGTTGGCGTAAGCTTCGGCTTGGATGAGAGCAGCTCCCACTTGGGTGGCGATCGCTTTCACCAAATCCAATTCCCCTGGTTGGCACTCGTGCGGTGGCATCTGGCAGTAGTGTAATTCCACAATGCCTAATAATCGTCCTTGATAAAATACTGGTTCCATCAGCCAAGAACGGATGGCAAACTTTTTGGCAATCAAAGAAAGCCCGGCGGAATTCGTAACGCGAGGATCGCTGAGTGTATCGCTGATACAGACCCCTTCCCCTTGTTGGATGATATCCCGAAATAGGGCATTTTTCTCTAATTCCCAGGTTTGTCCGCGAACAGATAAAACACCAGCAGTCAAAAATTCATGTTCAATGATCGCTTGCTTATCCGTAGCTTGAGCGCGGTAAATTAGACAGCGACAAGCATTGAGGTGTTGCCCTAATTCTTGTGCTGCTATTTGCAGAACTTCGTGAGGATCGAGCGATCGCCGAATGGCTGTACTAATGGTATTGACTAATCGTTCTTTTCGTGCCTTGGCAGTAATTGAACGGTAGGCTTTGTGCAATTTGTACTGACTAGCTTGCAGGTAAGTAACCAAGCGTTGCACAAACGGATCGGTGTCAATGTCACAAGCATATTCGCTGATCTGTTCTGCTCCAAAGTATGTTCTCGTCTGCCCAATGCCAAACCTCTGACGTGCCCGCTCAATTTTGCTTGCCAGTTCTGGCCTGTAGATCAAAATCCTCTCTAACAGTAATTCGGCGGCTTTGAGGCTAACTCCCCTTTCTGATGTCCAAATCCCCTCAAATCTCCGCGCTGTATCCATATCCAGACTAGGGCTTTGCTCTGGTACTTGCTTGTTTTTGGCAATAGAACCGAGGTTTTCTCGACAAACCAAACAAGTCGCGTAACTGTCAGCAATCACAACCAAATGCCACTCTTGACTTAAGCCATCCTCTGGCTCAAAAGCTACCTTTTCGTAGTGTTCCGAACTGTTCGCGAAATCAGTTTCCGGAGCCGACAATACGTATATTTGATTACTTCGCAAGGCAAGCCGCTGATAGCGATGAGCTTCTTGGCGGTAGAATCGCTCTCGCTGGAAACTAGCAATTATAAGCGGTTGAGCTAAAGTCGCAGCCAAAACTTGATCTTCCATCGCGTGGGAGAGCGCCGTTAGTGAAGCCTTAAAATATAGCTGGGGCCGCAAGTACGGTAGGGACTTTAGGAGATCGCTCAGCACAGAAGTCGAAATGCTCATGAATTATCGTTAAACGCCCAATCTCAACAAGATCCACGTCACAGCTGCATTGTACAAATTCCAAAGGACTCTCAAGTTAAATAGACAGTTTCAATATGTAAAGAACGCTAAAAAGCACTTTCTGATTAAGCAAATGCAACACTTTGTTACTAATTAGCAGGAGTGGGTGCAGCTAGCTTCATTTACAAAATTTAAAAGTATTGAGTAGGAAATAGAGCAACAGCGGCAATGCATTTGTCTTTCGCACCTTGGCGTGGCGTAGTCATTTGCCACGATCGCTTTGTTCTTAACTCAAGTCTTTTTATCCATTGGCTGACATTGTGATGTTTTAAATGATAGACCACTAAGCCCAATATACATTCTCGATCGCCTTTATCGTCATCGAACAAAGCAAAAGTAAAAAATTAAAAGGTAACTTACTGTGCTAAATTACCCTCTTAAAGGAGCGATCGCTGGTTTGAACTCTTCAATAAAATTCCGTGTGTCTTCATTTCCCTGCCACAATGACCAGTTGATAGCGTTGAGATAAACACTCAGTGGATGAAGTATTGATGACTATTTTAGTCTGAATTGTTGAAAGGAATTAGTAACAGGGAACAGGGAATAGGCAATAGGCAATGGGCAATGGGCAACAGAGACTGCGTATGGTGAGGCCTTTATACCCCACTAATTGAATGGCACATTCAATTCGTGAGGAACTCAAAAAAGAGGATTTTATCTAGAATAAAACTCTTAACAGGGAGGAACGACCTTTTAAGATTTTCCTATTGCCTATTGCCTGTTGCCTGTCCCCTACCGTATTTTGAAATTTTTTTACCTTGTATCCTCTTTGAGGATGTATTGCACGCAATCGAGAACAGCTATAAATAATACGATCGCCAAAATATAGACTTGTAGACGGAACTTTGCCTAATGACACCAGATGCACTCATAACCCCGGAAAAAATTTTACTTGATGGAAAAACTTTTATTGCTGCCGATCAATTACCTATTCCAGAGTGGCCTTGTGTTGTCAGTGAAAGACCACAGCCAACACTGACGGTTAAAGATGACGATTTATTTTTAGTCACAGATACTATAGGAAACATTTCTGGCTGTTCCCTCAATGATGGCAATCCCAGTATGGGGCTGTTTTGCTGTGATACGCGATTTCTCAATCGTTTGGAGTTGCAAATTGAAGGGCGATCGCCTGTACTCTTAAGTAGTACTGCTGAAAAAGGGCTTTTACTCTCAGTTTTGTGTACCAACCCCAGAATTGACGAACGCCTCAGAGCCGAAACTGTGGGAATTCGCCGGGAAATGGTGCTAAATGGCGCACTATTTGAAGAAATCGAGGTATCTAACTACAGCACAACCACCATCAGTTTTGAACTCAGTATCAGCTTTGACGCGGATTTTGTTGATTTATTTGAAGTTCGGGGTTACGAGAGAGAAAAACGGGGTAGGCTTTTACGCCTAGTGGAGCCAACGGCTGAAGACGGAATATTTTCTCTGGTGAATGGTGTTTCACCTGTAACCAAAGAGCTACACGCCTCTAGAGAAGAATTTTTAACACTCGCCTATCAAGGTCTCGATGGCTCGGTGATGGAATCGCGTCTGATATTTCAACATCGGCAACCAGACTATTTCAAAGGTTACACTGCGGTTTGGCAGTTAGAGTTGGCTTCTCACGAAACCCAAAAACTCGGCTATCGGGTGAACATGGTGACCAACAACAAGTCCACTTCAACTGTCAGCGCCCCCGCCACCTTAGGACAGGCGAAAGCTGCTGAGTGGATGGAAGAACAACACTGGGTACAACAAATTACACGTATTAGCTCGGATAAAAGCATTTTCAACCGAGTAATTGAACGGGCTGAGGAAGATATGTATTTGTTGCGCCAGTCTTTTGGCAAGTATAAAACTGTTTCCGCCGGAGTGCCGTGGTTTTCTACATTGTTTGGGCGGGATTCGTTGATTACAGCTTCCCAAACTCTGATGTTAAATTCGCAAATTGCCAAAGAAACCCTGATACTACTTGCGACATACCAAGGTAAAACCGACGATGAATGGCGGGAAGAAGAACCGGGTAAAATTTTACACGAGTTACGTTTGGGGGAAATGGCTCGGTGTCAAGAAATTCCCCATACACCCTACTACGGTACAGTTGATGCCACTCCTCTATGGTTGATGCTATATGCTGAATATTATGCCTGGACTAATGACCACGAACTCCTAGAGCTACTTTGGCCGAATGCTCTAGCAGCAATGGAGTGGGTCGATCGCAATACCCAACAAACCGGCTACCTCAGCTACTACTGTAGATCTAAACGCGGTCTTGCTAACCAAGGTTGGAAAGATTCTGGTGATTGTATTGTTGACCACAAGGGAGAACTAGCCAACGGCCCCATTGCTTTGTGTGAAGTGCAAGCTTACGTCTATGCGGCAAAAATGCGCTTAGCAGAAATAGCCAGGATGAAGAAGCGCCTTGATTTGGCAGACCGTTGGCAAGAAGAAGCGAAAAATCTCAAGGTGCGTTTTAATCGAGATTTTTGGATGGAAGACCAGGATTTCTGCGCCTTGGCTTTGGATGGAGATGGTAAGCGAGTAGATAGTATTACCTCAAATCCCGGTCATTGTCTGCATTTGGGCATCTTCACACCCGAAAAAGCCTACAGTGTGGCAGAACGTTTGCGGGCACCAGATATGTTCAACGGTTGGGGCATTCGCACCCTGAGTAGTTTGTCACCTGCTTATAATCCAATGGGCTATCACATTGGTTCGGTGTGGCCACATGATAACGCTTTGATTGCAACGGGATTGCGATCGCTCGGTCTTATCGATCAAGCTTTAGAAATTTTCCAAGGTTTATTTGACATGACTAGCCAGCAATCCTACCAACGTCCTCCAGAACTTTTCTGCGGGTACGAACGTAACGGTAATAATGCGCCTGTGCAATATCCAGTCGCCTGCACTCCCCAAGCTTGGGCTACTGGTAGTATCTTTCAACTACTGCAAATGATGGTCAACTTAGTGCCTGATGCTCAAAATAACTGTTTGCGAATTATCGATCCGGCTTTACCAGAATCCATTAATCGCCTATCCTTTCACAATTTGCAAGTTGGTACCACTATCCTAGATTTAGAATTCGAGCGTTCTGGTGGTACAACTGCTTGTCGCGTTGCCAAAAAACGCGGTAATTTGCGGGTAGTTATCGAAGCATAGCAAGGGAGTCGGGAGTGGGAAATTTTCCACTCCTACTCCCTTTTTCAACCTAGTGGACAGACGCGGTTTCTAACCGCCCGTTTCACTTTTTCTTCGTTCCAAACGAAGGTTACACCATTAAGCACGAAATACACATCCATGCTTGATAGTCTCAAGAAGATGTATTTACGTTGTCAATACGCTGTGTTGTAAAAACTTACAGTTACATCGAATGACAGGAATACTGCGGTTACTAACTACTGCTGTGTATACCGTATCAGAAGTATGGGGAAGCGATCGCCAATAAAATAAACCTTCGTTGGGTGCTTTCCACGTTAACACCTCCACTAAGGTTTGTTCTAAATCTTTAACTCTTAATTCCTAACTCTGGTAATTTGAGATTTGAAATTTTCCCTAACAATCCAAAATTCCAAATCCAAAAAATCCTTCCTAACTTTCTTTTATTATGCTTCTTCAGAATTTTCTCTCTTATGCCCTGGAGATGCTTCATAAAGCGCATCAAGATGTTGACGAGCATCTTCAACATTAATCGAACGCATTACCAATAATGGCTCTTTAATTAAGTTGCCCGCGCTATCTAATAACTCTGGATGGGGTACAAATTGTTTTCTTGATGCGTAATAACCAAAGCTACCTTGATTACCTGAAGAATTCGTTGGGTAAGTTCGCTCCCGATCGAAACTGAACATAATCAGGTTACGAATTAAATTACCAACAGCTATAAATGCAAGGATTGTAAAAGCAAAGATGTAAAGCAGGTGTAACATTGGATTTTCCTCCAGGGCAGCAATTTTTAAAAGTTTATTTTGTAACGTTTTGGTTCGCCGACGCTGTGGCTCACATTAATTAAGCTAACAGTGAGGCGAAATATTTAAGGCACTTTTTGTGCGCTTGCATTGATATGGAGCAATCTGTCAACCGTTATTCCACTTACGGTAACATAGGATACATTCTTTTGTTAATGAAAACAAACTTAAGATAATGTTAAGAATTTTGTACTATTTGTTTAACGACTGAATGTGTCGTTTTCCAATTGTTAAGCTGTCTGTGGTGTCTAACTTTAGCTAATGCTATTTAGACTTCAGGTGCTTGACGAAAGCGCATTGCCACATTCCAACATTCTGTTACTAATTGATGCCAAGGCATTAAAGTTGCCATATCAATTCCGACTTGTCCGTCAGTAGCACTAAATAGCATTTTTGCGGTGTTGAGTTCTTCTTGAGCTTGCTTAACACGACAGAGCAAGTCTGATTGCTCTTTGTTGCTCATAAATGAGAGTCGCTCGGTTTCGAGTAAGTCGCGCGATCGCGTAAACCAATACTGAAAATCGTCCAGCAGGGGTTCTAAAACCGTTTTCAGCAACTGAGTCCCTGGTAAATCTGAGTCTCGCATAAATTAGAAGAATATTTCCAACTTTCTTACTAATATTAACGTTATTTACGATTCTTAACAATTATCTTATCTCTCTCACACACAATAAATTTAAAAAAACAACGATTTGTAACAAAAAGCACACTTTTGATTATATATTTTTGCTAAGGGGTTTGTACAGATCCTTTGGAAAGGTGTCTATAAGATGGGCATAGGGCATTGGGCATAGGGCATAGGGATGAGGGAGATGGAGGAGAGAAGAGGACAAGGGGACAAGGAGAATAACTCCCAACTCCTCACTCTTAACTCCCAATGCCCCATGCCCAATGCCCTATACCCAATACCGCTATAGTTGAATAAGCTTACAGATTCAGATCGATCCTTTTTGTAATCACTTCGCCAATGGTTCAGCAGCCAATGTCGCTAAAATTATCATCAAATCCTTCGGAAGAGTCAGAAAAACCTGAAAAAATTTATTTACCGCGTACCAGCGAATCGGAGAAGTTAAAAAAGATTCGCCACACTGCTTCCCATGTGATGGCAATGGCGGTACAAAAGCTGTTTCCCAAGGCGCAAGTTACAATCGGCCCTTGGATTGAAAACGGATTTTATTACGACTTCGACAACCCAGAACCCTTTAGCGAAAACGATCTAAAAGCCATCAAAAAAGAGATGGTCAAGATTATCAATCGCAAATTGCCAGTGATTCGAGAAGAAGTCAGCCGAGAAGAAGCCAAACAGCGGATTGAGGCAATTAAGGAACCTTACAAGCTAGAAATCCTAGCAGATATTAAAGAGGAACCAATCACAATTTACCATCTGGGGAATGAATGGTGGGATTTGTGTGCAGGGCCTCATGTGGAAAATACTAGTGAATTAAATCCCAAAGCCATTGAATTAGAAAGTGTTGCTGGCGCTTATTGGCGTGGTGATGAAACCAAAGCCCAACTACAACGCATCTACGCTACTGCTTGGGAAACTCCAGAACAACTTGCTGAGTATAAGCGACGCAAAGAAGAAGCGCTGCGGCGAGATCATAAGAAACTTGGTAAAGAACTAGGATTATTTATATTTTCTGACTTAGTAGGGCCGGGTTTACCCTTGTGGACGCCCAAGGGTACCCTGTTGCGGAGTATTTTAGAAGACTTCCTGAAACAGGAGCAACTAAAACGTGGTTATTTACCTGTGGTAACGCCCCACATTGCCAAAGTCGATTTATTTAAAACCTCTGGACATTGGCAAAAATATAAAGAAGATATGTTCCCTTTAATGGCAGATGATGAAGAAGCAGCCGCCCAAGAGGTGGGCTTTGTCATGAAGCCCATGAATTGCCCTTTCCACATCCAAATATATAAGAGTGAGTTACGTTCCTATCGAGAACTACCCATGCGCTTGGCAGAATTCGGTACTGTTTATCGCTACGAACAATCCGGAGAATTAGGCGGTTTAACGCGGGTGCGTGGTTTTACTGTAGATGATTCTCACCTCTTCGTTACTCCAGAACAACTCGATAGCGAATTCCTCAACGTGGTGGATTTGATTTTATCGGTGTTCAATAAACTACAACTAAAAAACTTTAAAGCTAGACTGAGTTTCCGCGACCCAGCTAGTGATAAGTACATTGGTAGCGATGAAGTTTGGGATAAAGCTGAAGGTGCAATTCGCCGTGCAGTTGAAACCTTGGGGATGGAACATTTTGAGGGAATTGGAGAAGCGGCGTTTTATGGGCCGAAACTGGATTTTATTTTCAGTGATGCCTTAGAACGGGAATGGCAATTGGGGACTGTGCAGGTAGATTACAACTTGCCAGAACGTTTTGAGTTAGAGTACGTTGCTGAAGATGGTTCTCGCAAACGTCCGGTGATGATTCACCGTGCGCCTTTTGGTTCGCTGGAAAGGTTGATTGGTATCTTAATTGAAGAGTATGCGGGGGATTTTCCCTTGTGGTTGGCACCAGTGCAAGCTAGATTACTGCCAGTAGGTGAAGCACAGTTAGATTTTACTAAAGATGTAGTAGCCAAGATGCGGGCATTGGGTATCCGTGCAGAGGTGGATACTAGTGGCGATCGCTTGGGTAAACTTATTCGCAACGCAGAAAAAGATAAAATACCTGTAATGGCAGTCGTGGGAGCCAAGGAAGTAGAAACCAACACCTTGAGTATCCGCACCCGCGCCTCTGGGGAATTGGGAACTATATCTGTGGATGAGGTGTTGGATAAGATGAAGAATGCGATCGCTAACTTCGAGAACTTCTAACAATCTCTTAGCTATTACCCACCTACAAACTTCAGATCTTAAGCCTAACTATAGCAATTGCCAGTTAGGTTAGGACATAAATTCATCGTCAAACCCCTCGACCAAGAGACTTTCTTTGCCTATTGCCTATTAACTCTTGCTTGCTTTTTATAACTTTCCAAAATTTTAGCTGAAATACCCGCTACTCTTCCTAATGTGGTAGCGGGTATTTTTCGTCTACTCAAAAATTCAACTGTCAAAGCACCTAAAGATCCGTCTATGCTTATCCAGGGTAAAGACTTATGAAGAGATTGTTACAAAGTTTAGTAGAATGACATCAATCACAGATAAGTATTTTTTCCTATACACATGATGATAGCGGATCGATTTCCTTGGCTTACCGCGATTGTCTTGCTGCCACTCATTGCTTCCCTGCTCATCCCTGTGCTGCCTGATAAAGACGGCAAGCGCGTGCGTTGGTATGCACTGGGTGTAGGTATCGCAGACTTTGGCTTGATGTGTTACGCCTTTTGGGAGCATTACGATGTCAGTAGTGCTAATTTTCAACTCGTGGAGAACTATGCCTGGGTACCTGAGTTAGGCTTGAACTGGGCAGTATCGGTGGATGGAATTTCATTTCCACTTGTGCTTCTAGCAGGATTAGTCACTACACTCTCGATTTTTTCAGCTTGGCAAGTTAATCACCGACCCCGCCTTTTCTATTTTCTGATGCTTGTGCTGTATTCCGCACAGATAGGCGTGTTCGTTGCCCAAGACTTGCTACTATTTTTCATCATGTGGGAAGTAGAACTAATTCCCGTATACCTACTAGTGTGCATTTGGGGTGGACAGAAACGCCGCTACGCAGCAACAAAATTCTTGCTTTATACAGCAGCAGCTTCGATATTTATTCTAGTGGCAGCCCTAGCAATGGGTCTATACGGCGGTGGTAATATGTCTTTTGATATAACCGCACTTGCCATGAAGGAATACCCACTTGGTCTACAATTGTTGCTTTATGCAGGATTGTTGATTGCCTTTGGTGTCAAGCTGGCTGTTTTCCCCATGCACACTTGGTTGCCTGATGCCCACGGAGAAGCATCGTCTCCTGTGTCCATGATTTTGGCTGGTGTGTTGCTCAAAATGGGCGGATACGGACTTATTCGCCTCAATCTTGAGATGCTCCCTGATGCACACATTTATTTTGCACCCGTTCTAGCCATTCTGGGAGTTGTCAACATTATTTATGGTGCATTAAACTCCTTTGCTCAGACCAATATGAAACGGCGTTTGGCTTATTCGTCGATTTCACACATGGGATTTGTACTGCTAGGTATTGCGTCCTTCACTGATTTGGGAATCAACGGCGCGATGTTACAGATGATCTCACATGGTTTGATTGCATCGGTGCTGTTCTTCTTGGCAGGTGTTACTTACGATCGCACCCACACTATGGTAATGAAAGACATGGGTGGTATTGGTCAAGCCATGCCCAAAGTCTTTGCTCTGTTTACAATCTCAGCGATGGCATCCTTGGCTCTCCCTGGTATGAGCGGTTTTGTTGGCGAACTCTCGGTCTTCCTTGGCATCACAACCAGTGACATTTACAGTTCAACTTTCTGCACTGTAACGGTTTTTCTCGCCGCAGTCGGAGTCATCCTCACACCCATCTATCTACTTTCCATGCTGCGGCAGGTATTTTATGGTAAAGATGCAGCACTTCTATGCGATATTAATAATGCAAACTTGGAAAATCAAGAAGACGAGGGAACAGTTTGTTTTGGTACAGACTGCCTCGTGCCAGAGGAAGCAGTCTACGACGATGCCAGACCTCGTGAAGTATTTATTGCTGCCTGTTTTCTGCTGATAATTATCGGCATTGGCTTCTACCCCAAGGCAGCTATGCAGATGTACGATGTCAAGACTGTGGCAGTTAACGCTCGTATTCGCCAATCTTATGCCATAGCTTCCCAAACAAACCCCCACATTTACGCTAATAAGTTTTTGGTTCCGACGAAAATCCCAGAAACTGAGTTAACACCTGTTTTAGGAACTTTGAAGTAATTTACAGCAGAATTCAGAATTACAACAACCTTTGAGCCTAGCTTTTACACCTAGATAATGTACTTCATTAACTGGAAATCTGCTGTAAGTATAATACAGTCCGCAGGATAGTACTTAAGTACTATCCTGCGACGTGCTTCATTTACGTAAAAAGCGCTATATCAATATTTAGCCTTACTAGCTGTAAATCTTAATCAGCAATTGTTGTTGTATTTGGTGCTGGTAAAGTAAAGATTCTGTTGGCGATCGCACCACACCGCCTAAGCAAATTAACTGAATACTATCTCCTGGATCTGGGTAATTATCGCTAATATCGAAATATTATTTAATATTTTTTAAGTAATTTCACTTAAATAGTTTTGCGGAAAATACAGCATAATTTGTGGCTAAGGTAGTAAAAACGCAAGTACAACAACAGGAAATATAAGACCTGAAAAACTTGATTTTTACACCGTTGGTAGTTGAGAATCCAGGAATTCTAGATCATGAATTACTCTAAAACAACCACAGTCAAAGATTTTACATTACTCAACGATACTCAGGCGAATCAACAAATTTCGCAGAATATAGAAAGTCGTTACCAATGGGAGCGAACCTATGAGAACTTACCTGGCCATGTCAAAGGTGTTCCCAGGGGAGAAGGATTTAGTATATTCAAAATCTTCATTTTTCTTTTCACTGCTATTAAAGGTGTAATAGGTTTACTGACAGCACAATTTCTACATTTATTTCCTTACCTTTGGGGCAAGTTTAAAAAAGGCGAAATTGTCTTTACAGGTACGGCAGACTTGGGATTAATAAAGATTTTCGCTGATTTCAATAATTGGAATAGCCTTGAAGAATTTAATGAGTTCTTTAAACCTTGGACATTTTTCCAAAGACCAGATGTAGCTAAAAATTGGCAGTCAGATATAGAATTTGGTCGCCAACGTCTCAATGGGATGAATCCAGTATTGATACGCAAATGCAAGGCTGAAGATATTAACCCTGGTGGTAAATTTGCAGTTACCAATAAAATAATTAACCCAGTTAGGGGTAAGAATATCGACCTCACATCAGCATTAGCAGAAAATCGCTTGTTCATCTTGGATTACCCAATCTTCGATAACATTACCACTGCTGAATTATCAGACCAATTAGGAAGATACATCCAATCTTCAATTAGTCTTTTTTATGTAGATGAGCAAAAACAGCTTGTTCCCATTGCCATACAGTTAGAGGAAAAAATTAGCACTGAAAATGATATAGTTAAAAAAATCTTTACGCCCAACTCACTACCCGAAGAATGGGCAGTAGCTAAGTTAGCTGTAGCTGGTGCTGACGCTGCTTACCAAGGGATGATTTCTCACTTGCTCTATACACATCTAATTATTGAGCCTTTTGCAGTAACTACAAACCGAAAACTATCGCCACAACACATTTTATATCAACTGTTAAAGCCTCACTTTTTCAACACCTTGCCCATCAATAATATGGCTCGTAATGTATTCCTTGGCAGAGGTGGTTTATTTGATAATGTAGGTTCAGTGGGTTATGTAGGTTATAATAGGGCTTTAAATAGAGCATATAACGGTATCAACCATAACAGTGAAGCAAGTGAAAATCAAACAGAAGGATTAAATTTTTACGAGTTAGCTTTGCCTTATGATTTGGGAAAACGTGAGGTCAAGGAATTACCAAATTATTACTATCGCGATGATGCATTATTAATTTGGAATGCTATTAAAAAGTATGTAGATGATGTATTGCGATCGCACTACAAAAATGATGCAGAAATCATTGGCGATCGCCAGCTGCAAAACTGGAAAGATGAACTGCTCGATAATGGCAACATTAAAGGACTGCTGACTCCTGATAAATCAAATCAGCTAAATACATTAGATGATTTGATTGAGATTGCTACCATCATTATTTTTACAGCAACTGCTCAGCATTCAGCTGTCAATTTTGGTCAATATGACTATGCAGGATGGATTCCTAATAACCCATTTGCTATTTACAAGCCTTTCTTGGATGTGTTTAAATCTGAAAGTCAAAATAAAGCAACACTTCCCGAAAGGTTGCCAAATCGCTTTCAATCTATTGTGCAAATCGTCCTCGTGAAAGCTTTAACTATAGCGCCACCATACTCCAGCAAATCTCTAGCGACTTTGAGAAATCCTTTCTCCGATCCTGTAGCAAAGCAGGCATTTCAAAAATTTCAGACAAATCTTCGAGAAATCGAAACAAAAATATCTGTCCGTAACGCATCTGTTTCTCAACCTTACACTTACCTTCTCCCCTCCAAAATTGCACAAAGTATTGCAATATAGGGAACAAAGAATAGGGATTTTCGTTTAAATTTAACGCATGGTAGGGTAGCACAGCTGTGCTACCCTATTTACTTAGACATAATTAAATGTAAAATACAACTCAGCGAAACCCTCTACTATTTATTGAGGGTTTTACCTTCTGCCTTCTGCCTCCGTTCGGCTGACGCTCACGGCGAAGCCTGCCTCCTGCCTTCTACTTAAAACCAGATGAACAAATTAGCCCTTTCCGTGGGATGCTGGTTGATTGATTAGGGATTATTTGCAGATGTCTGTTGTTTCTGGTGTCACTGTTACTGTTCCCGCCACAACCGCTAATTTGGGGCCTGGTTTTGATTGCATCGGTGCAGCTTTAAAGCTGTACAACCAGTTCAAGTTCACTCGTGTGGAAGAGGGTGGTTTAACGATCGCTGTCACGGGTGAAGAAGCTCAACGAGTACAAACCGATGAAAGCAATCTTCTGTACCAAGCGTTTATCAGGTTTTATCAGCATATAGAGCAAACACCACCATCGGTAAAAATTGAAATTCAACTGGGTGTACCGCTAGCGAGGGGTTTGGGTAGTTCAGCAACAGCAATTGTTGGTGGATTAGTGGCGGCGAATCAACTTGAGGGTGCGCCGATGAGTCAGTCCCAGGTAATGGAATTAGCGATCGCAATGGAAGGACATCCTGATAATGTAGTTCCAGCTTTGTTGGGTGGATGTCGGTTGGCTGCTTCTGGTGGTGCAGGTTGGGAAATTTGTGATGTTCCCTGGCATCAAGATATCATACCAGTTGTAGCTATTCCTGATTTTGAACTTTCCACTTCCGAAGCGCGGCGGGTTCTGCCAACGGAATTCAGCCGTGCAGATGCAATTTTCAATACTGCACACTTGGGTTTATTATTGCGTGGCTTGGAAACTGGTAAAGCAGAATGGTTAAAAACGGCTTTGCAAGATAAATTGCATCAGCCCTATCGCAAAGCTTTAATTCCTGGTTACGATTCTGTCAATTTAGCAGCTGTAACAGCTGGTGCTTATGGCATGGTGATTAGTGGTGCGGGGCCGACACTGTTAGCTTTGACAGATGAGTTACACTCACAGGCTGTAGAAGCAGCCATGTCCAGTGCTTGGGAACAAGAAGGAATTATAGCCAATGTGCGATCGCTTTCTCTGGATATCCAAGGCGCAAAAAGTTAGAAGATGGGCATTAGGAGTGCTGAGTTGTGAGTTAGAAGTTAGGAGTTAAGAGTTGTTCTCCCCATCTCCCCCAGTACCCAGTCCCCAGTCCCCAGTACCCAGTACCCACTTCCTTATGGATCGAATTCAAGCTGAAATAGCAGCGCTTAAGTCTCAAATTCACGCTCTCCAGCAAGAACGCGCTGCACTCACTATTAATAATGATGTCATCAGCCAAAATGATTCACCCTTGGCAATGGTTGAGGCTTACCGTCGCCAAGCTAGAGAAAATCCCCAGTTATCTGCTGAACTCAGAGGGATAGATGATGCAGTCGCAGCGCTGGAATTGCAACTACAGCAAAAACAAGCTCAATTGGCTCGTTGGCAAATTGAATCAAAACAACTTACCCAACAGCAGCAGCTAGAGGAAGCAAAAAAAGTAGCTCAGGTTCACGCTCAACGCATTAATCAAATCGCAGCAGAACTAGCTACAGAAATCCGGCTACTCAAAGCTTGCGCCGATGAGCTTAGTCCCATGTATTGGCAAGTGTATTACAAACCCTTCATTACTGGGTTCAAGACAATCTCTGTTCCCTACGTCCGCTCAGACGGTGAAGTCTGGACAATTGTCAACCGTATTGTTTGAAATCTGAGTCAATACTCATCAATTCAAAACCCACTAAAACATAACTTAGGACGGTGGCTAATGCCGCCGTTTTTTGTTGACGTTGTAAAACTTTACATTTAAAATTGTGTAGGGTCGCTATAAATAAGTATTTATTACTATCGAAATCTTAAATTTACTCTCTCCAAGTCAAAATTCGTTTACAAAAGTACAAACTGCTTAATATAATGTAATTAAAAGCGAAAAGTGAAATTGATTGTCAGAAGTGATGAATGCTATGGAATTTCCTTGGTTAACAGCCATAATTATCTTGCCCTTGGTGGCTGCCTTAGCCATCCCGTTAATCCCAGATAAAGAAGGTAAAACCGTCCGTTGGTACGGTTTAGGAGTTGCTCTTGCAGATTTCGCATTGATGATTTATACCTTTTGGTATAAATACGACTTTCAAACTTCAACACTCCAACTGATAGAAAACTATCCTTGGGTACCGCAGTTAGGTTTACATTGGGCTGTGGGGGTTGATGGTTTATCGATGCCCTTGGTACTTCTGACAGGCTTAATCAATACCCTCGCAATATTCGCGGCTTGGAAAGTTACCAACAAGCCGCGATTATTTTACGGTTTGATGCTAGCGATGTACAGCGCCCAGCTTGGCGTGTTTGTTGCTCAGGATTTGCTGTTGTTCTTCTTAATGTGGGAAATCGAGTTAGTGCCGGTTTACCTGCTGATTTCCATTTGGGGAGGACAAAATCGCCGCTATGCAGCCACTAAGTTTATTCTTTACACTGCTGCTGCCTCAATATTTATCCTAGTAGCTGGTTTTGCAATGGCATTCTCAGGAGATACAGTCACCTTCGATATGGCGACTCTGGGAATGAAAGAATATCCTAAAGCTCTTGAATTATTAGTCTACGCAGGTTTCTTGATTGCCTTCGGTGTAAAACTGCCAATCTTCCCTTTACACACTTGGCTACCTGATGCTCACGGTGAAGCATCAGCACCTGGTTCGATGATTTTAGCTGGTGTGTTATTGAAAATGGGTGGTTATGCTCTCATCCGCATCAACGTTGAGATGCTGCCTAACGCTCATGTTTACTTTGCTCCAGTGCTGGCGATTTTGGGTGTAGTGAACATTGTCTACGGTGCTTGCTGTGCTTTTGCCCAAACCAACCTCAAGCGTCGCTTAGCTTACTCTTCAATTGCCCACATGGGATTTGTGCTGATTGGCATTGCCTCCTACACAGAACTTGGCATCAGCGGCGCAGTACTACAAATGGTTTCTCACGGTTTGATTGCTGCTAGCTTGTTCTTCTTATCTGGCGTCACTTACGATCGCACCCACACCTTGATGATGGATAAAATGGGTGGAATAGCGAAGGTAATGCCCAAAACTTTTGCTCTGTTTACTGCTGGCTCAATGGCTTCTCTGGCTTTACCAGGGATGAGTGGCTTCGTCGGTGAGTTGATGGTATTCCTGGGTATCGCCACCAGTGATGTTTACAGTTCTAGCTTCAAACTTGTAGTTGTGTTGCTGTCAGCAGTGGGCGTGATTTTGACACCGATTTACTTACTGTCGATGCTGCGTCAAGTGTTCTACGGAAACCAAAATCAAGAGTTGCACTTGGATGCTGTAGTATCTGATGTCAAACCCCGCGAACTGTTCATCACCGCTTGTCTGCTGCTACCAATCATCGGTATCGGGTTCTATCCCAAGTTGGCAACGCAGACTTATGATGTCAAAGCAGTAGAATTAGCCGCTCATGCTCGTCAAGTTCTACCAGTCGTTGCTCACCAGCAACCATCAAGTCTCTACTCACGTATTTTTACAGCACCAACCTTGGCTAGTTCTCAAGTTGAAAGTTTAGTTAATATTTCAAAGTAAAATATACATCCTACAAAGGGTGTTGGAATTAAATTCTAATATGAGGGGAATAAAGGGGTGGTTGTCTAACCACCCCTAAAATTTTGTTATCAGGATTCAGGAGTAGAGACGTAGCAGTGCTACGTCTCTACATTTTGGATATCATAATGAGGTATGGAGAAATTTATCCAAATACTAAATCTGGTTCTTCACAGAAGTTAAATAAGGCTGACTCACTTTCTGATTCATCTTCAAATACAGCAGAGATGTACCATTCACAGGGCGAGTCATTTGTATATTCTGCCCAGGCAATCGTTACTGCTTCACCTATGGGAATCCCTTCTTCGGAAAGAGTAAATTGAGACCATTCTTCGTCATCAAGAGATGCCCACAACTCTGTAATTGCTAAGTCGGTGTTGTTGGTTACAGTAAATGTAAATTGGTCTGACATTATATGTTGTGCCTTTTTTTTAGTAGATTGCACCCTGAGATTATCCAATTACTAATTGTGGGGCGGGCATCTCGGCTGCCTGCTAGAAAAGACGGGTAAGATACCTACCCCACAAGATTGGATAATTTATTTGTTGGAAGTCTCTAATACTTCTTTTGCCAATTTGGGATTAGAAGATAGGGACTGTTCTAAATTATTCAAACTTTAGCTGACCGTCAATATTAGCAATATGCTCGTCAAGATTGATGTATGTTCCTAGATATGTTTGTCCGTCTGCTCTTTCACACTCAGCACGGAGTCTGTTTTTACCAGCTAAACCAATATTGCCGCAGGTGAGAGCAAATTTATCTCCATCCCAACTTAAGGTTCCATCCAGATTTGCGAGATATGGATTTAAGTCGATAGAAGTTGCAGAAACAGTATATCCATCAGCTTTTTCGCAACTAGCGGTTAGGGTTGAACCTTCAAGACTAATGTTATTACAGGTTTGAGAAAACTCACCAGTTGCCCAAGCGTTAGCGATCGCTATATTAAAGCTCAAGAAGATCGCACACAAAAAAGTTACACAAATTTTCAGCATTAGTTGTTTGTCCTCAAAATTGATGAAATCAACTAAGCGCAAATTTTATACCCTCATATTTTTATTTTCAAAAAAATAATAGTTTTTTAACTATGGTGGCTTTAGAGTTTAGCTCTGTTGTAGGCATGTTTACAACGCCATAACGCCACGCTGCTAACTCTCATCACCTCCGCCAATTCCCTGGCTAGCAATTGTAATAATTGAAACTTTTTGTAAATTCATACTACTGGCTGTCTCATAAGCCAAAAAATTTGTAGTATCCCCTTGACACCATGTAACTTATGTATTACAAATGTAATATGAAAACAAAAGCCTCCGCAAAAGGCGAAGGCAAAACATCTCAGAACCAAGAAAACTGAATAGCTAATTAGAACTTTTGGGGTCGCGATTGGCGTTCGCCTGCTCCGAAACCAACAAACGGACGGTTGCAGGATTCGGGTTCAATTCCCGACGACTCCACTGACTAAACAAACTTGGGTCTGTAACTCTAATGGTAGAGCGCCTGGATTCACTTGTGCCCTGACAGAAAAAGCTTACATACTAGCTCAAAAGTAGAGCAATCGTCTCTTAAACGAAAAGTTGCAGGTGCGATTCCTGCGTGTGTTACCACAGCTTTTTCAACTTGCACGAGGTGTGAGTGCAACTCTCACAGGGAAGGTATCGGTTCGATTCCGATCAGATCCACTAAATAATTCGTAATTGGTAATTAAAAAAGAGGTGATTGTGATGGTTCATATTCGATTTGAAGGACGTTCTGTTGATGTTGTAGAAACACAACTGGGAATTACAGCAAGTATGAATGATATGGCAGTGAAGGAACGAGTTGCGCGACATTTAGATGTAAATAGCGATCGCCTTTCTGCTTATGTAGTAGATCGGCGTCCCAGTGGGGATTTAATTGTGCGCCCTGAAGCTGTTTACGGTTAGATAAATTCTCCGCGTCTCCCACTCTTTGCGTCCCCGTGTCTTCTTTCCGCGCCCTAACTTGTAAAGCATACACACTACTATCCGGCAACGGATTGCAGGTTCGATTCCTGCCGCTTCCACTTATGGGAGCGTGGCCAAATTGGTAAAGGCAACTGTGAAAACTGCTTTGCTAACTTGTGCGGAATTCCAATTATTTAAATTGTATTTATTTATTAACCCTAACTCAATGATCAATACGGAGGTGAGTTCAATGATGTTCGCAAATTTATGTTTAATCAAAACTCAATTACTAGAACTATATTTAAACAACTTGAGATATGAGCGAACATCGTTTGAGCGAGATTGTGATTGAGCGTCCTCGCAGTGGCAGGAGAATTAGTCTTAAAAAGTTGAGTGGTTTTAAAAAGCAATTAAACAAACTCACCGAAGAAGCAAGCGAAGATGGATTGTTTAATTGCTACCTAATTAAACCAAGAAATAAATCCAAATATCTTTCAGATCATCTTGGCCCGTTGCGTCGGTTTTTGCGCTCGAAAGTGGGACAGCCGTGGAATGATGTTTACAGCGAACTGTCTCAACGATTAGATGCCAAAACAATGGCAGGACAGCATGTTATTGGCCATCTGTGGGACTACGTTGAGCGATATGTAGAAATAATTGATGGTAATGTTTATAGCAAGCCTTACCAAGGGTATCGAAATCTGTTAGCTCAAAACTATGGCGATCGCTTCTACATTCATCCTCAGACTGGAATTCTTTGTGCAGTCGAAAAAACGCCTCGAAAGCAGAAACAAAAGCCAAAGCAAACTGATGTTTTGATTGTCGATGATTATCATCAATATCAGAAGCTGAACGAGATTTGGTATCTAATTACCTTTGAAAATTTCCCATCGTCAACTGATTATGTAAGAGATGTTCTCAAAGGTTTCATTCATCGTTATGCTGCTTTATGGCATAAGGGTAGAAAAATTTACGCTGCTAGAAAACAGCAATGTAGTAAGAAAGAAATTCGATTTATTTTAAATCAACTTTCTCAAAACTAAAATATTCACTTCGTGCCCTAACCGAAAAAGCTTACATACTAGCCTAATTGGAAAAGGCACTTGACTTGAGATCAAGCGATTGCGGGTTCAAATCCCGTGTGTGAAACAACAGCTTTTTCAACTTGCACGAAGTGGTTAAAAATAAGAATTCAGAATTCAGGAGTCAGAATTCAGCAATAAAAAGCTTTATATTCTACATAGCTGAGGTTTTTCGTTTGACCTTACTCGAAATCCGCTGTAGTTACAAAGCTGTTTTTTGTAAATAAAAACAAGACTAATTATTACTATTTGGTATGGGTAGAGGCTGCTATGTCTGTGAAAATTCTAGAAATTTTAGAACAAATTAAGTCTCTAAATGTTAATGAAACCAGTCAATTAGTAAAGCAGATTGAAGCTACTTTCAATGTCGATATATCCACACCGAAATTCCTTCAGATTGACAAGCGAGATGAGGATGAAACTCAACCGCAGATTCAAACGGAATTTGATGTCTTGTTGGTATCGGTTCCAGCAGAGAAAAAGATTGCCTTACTCAAGGTCATCCGGACGGTGACTGGTTTGGGACTTAAAGAAGCAAAAGACTTTGTAGAATCCCTACCTCAAGTGGTTCAGACAGGAATGAATCAGGAAGCGGCTGAAATTCTCAAGCAACAGCTAGAGGAAGCAGGAGCAGTTGTTTCTCTGAGGTAATAGTGATTGGGGACTGGTGACTGGGGACTAGGGAATTAATGTAGGACTTACGCACTGAAACCTGAAATCTAGATCCCCCCTGCCTCCCAAAACTAATATTTTTGAACGCAACTCGGTATGAGCGCGTAAGTCCTGGATTGATTAAAAATCCTATTTTCCAATACCCAACCCTTAGCAGTTGTTGTCGCGCCCCGATCGCAGAAGCTAACATAACTCTGAATAAGTTAAACACAATGCTTCTGCAACTTGCGCGGTGACTCGATCGCCCCGCGTACAACATCTGCCTCCTTCAATTTTGGATTTTAGATTTTGGATTTTAGATTGGAATCCAAAATTGCAAATCCAAAATCTAAAATTCTTAAAGGAGGTTACTATGAATACCGCAGAACGTGACCTGCGCTTGGAAATGCTCAACAGTTTGCTGACAACTCCTCACCGCAAACTTGAGCAAGTCGCAGAAATTCACAAGTTAATTGTTGAACTCGATCCTATTTTCTATGGACACCTGGCAGTCTGGTATCAGCGTCATGGTGATGTCCGCGACCACAAGGAAGTGTTTGTTGCTCACTTGCTAACCAGCAATTTGATTGAACACCGCGACGCCGGATTTATCATGCTGCAAGAGTTTCCACCTTATCAGGTGGCGCGTGTAGTCGATTTTATGAAACAGCAGCAAAATAAAGTGCCTCGTTCGGCTCGGACTGCTGTACGGCGTTACCTGAAAACACGGGAGAGCAATGCGGCTTTGTTCGATCGCGCCGCGTTGCGGGGTCGTAAGGCAATGAAGCACCTCTATGCTTCGCTGCACATCAAACCAAATGAACGAGCAAATGCGATTTTGTTTGGCGATACTCCTCCAGAGGGTTCCTTAGCAGATATCCTCAAGCGGCTTGCAAAGGCGGAAAGTGCCGCAGAACAAGCACGGCTGATTGTGGAGTTTAACATTCCCTACACCATCGCGATCGGTGCAATCAAACAACTCACACCGGTTGTTCTGGTGGCGTTAATCAACAGCATGACTCCCCAGGAAACGATCAATAACCTCAAGTCACTCCAAGCTAGAGGTGCAATGGATCACCCAGAAGTCAAGAAACTGATTGATTCAAAGCTGGAAGAAGCTTCTAAAAGTGGACGTGTGGCAGCATTCAAAGCTCAAATTGCCGCAGACACCGCAGATTTAGACGCAGACACCGTTGCACGTTTGGAAAAAGTGACCAACGAACAGGTGAAACGGCGTGGTGCGATCGCTCGTCCAACTGCTTTATTAGTAGATAAGTCTGGTTCAATGGAGAATGCGATCGCACTTGGTAAGCAACTCGGTGCGCTTATCTCTGGTATCGCTCAAGCAGAACTGTTTGTCTACGCCTTCGACACCATCCCTTACGCTGTCACAGCAAAGGGCAAAGAGTTAACCGATTGGGAGCGTGCTTTCCAGCACATCAATGCAGGCGGTGGTACTAGTATCGGTTCTGCATTGGAAGCAATGCGGAAGAAGAAGCAGGTAGTTGACCAGATTATTCTGGTGACGGATGAAGGCGAAAATGCTGCTCCTTACTTCGGTGAAGTCTACAAGACCTATTGCCGAGAGTTTGCGGTAATGCCTAATGTGGTGATTGTCCGTGTGGGTAGTCATTACAACTGGGTTGAGAGTCAACTCAAGCAGCAGCAAGCACCTGTGGATACCTTCACCTTCGAGGGTGACTACTACAGCTTGCCGAACCTCGTTCCACTGCTGACGCGCCCCTCTCGTTTGGATTTGCTGATGGAGATTTTGGACATGCCGTTGCCTGTGCGAGATGATAAATAAGTTCTAAGATATGGCAATGTTTATTATTACAAATAGTAAACATTGCCTACTTTGTAAATTGAAAATTGCTTCTTTTAAGTAAAAATCTTAAGTTTGCAAGAAATCTTTGTGTTGTTAACAATTATATAAGTAGTAGCGATCGCACTATTATAAAACCTCCTTTTTGATTTCTTCTAAAGACAACTTTCTGCCTACCTTAAATTCTCCGCGCACATTCTGAAGATTGCTCAGAACTCAGGATTAATTTTAACTATTAGTATTTCGCTCAAGCCAAGCAACTAAATCAGACACATTTGAAAAATCTAAAAATTCTTCTCCTAAACTTTCTAATTGCTCAGTAGATAATACTTGTAAGCGTTCAATTATTCCTGAATCTATCTTACCAAAGCGTTTATTTACAAGACGCAAAGTATATTTTAAAGCTTGTTTTTGTTCTCCCTTTTGCAAAATATACTGATAAATAACTGATTCTTGCATAGTTGCCTCCCGTAATAATTGGAGAATAAAATCTTGCTTAAACTTTAACCCCGCTAATATTTCTGTGTATGCAGCTGTATTTTGTCTAGTCTCAACATCTGGAATTTTAGCAATTTCCTGGGCAACTTGTGATAATAACACTTGGGGTGAATCTGTTTGTGTTAGTGGTGCGAAAGGTAATAACGCCAGATTGCTAAGAAATAGTGCTGAATCTTGCTCCCACATGCGTATAACTCGATAACGGTGGGTTGTTACCTCGCTGACATATTCCTCAGTAAAAGCGATCGCGTCTGTCGTCTCTTGTAAGAAAATTACGACTTGTGTGACAGGAACTTGATATTGACGTGTCAATCTAACGTAATAATCTAGCATCCTGAAAGAAATCGGTTTTTGGGATTTGATAGTAGTTTGGAATTCTAGATGCAAGATACGATTTTCTGTTCGCAAAAATGTTACTGAGTCAGCACGTATGGGTTCGATGCTCAATTCAGTTTTTAAAATTTCAATTTTTTGGGGTTCTTGATTTAACAACCAACGAGCAAAATCAAGGGGATACTTTTCTGCGAGTATTTTACAAAGGTTGTCATATTCTGCCATCTCAAGGATTATGCTTGATTTGATTTCTTATTTTATATGATATTGGCTGTTGAAGGATATATCAATTAGCAGCGATCGCACTAATGCAAAATCTCTCTTTTTATCTGTTCAAAATTATGTAGTATATTGTATTATATAAATATCTTGCGTGCCCTAACTCGTGTGAGCCTACATACTAGTACGAGAGGAAGATAACACTGCCAATGCAGTGAGCGTTTGTGAACGGGGAGTGCGAAGAACCTGGAAAGTCGGCTTAGAAGTAGCCATCTTTGAAAGAGTGTGTAACAACTCACCAGCGGAGTCCCTCTAGTAACTGAGAAAACGCAATGCTCCACCAACTTGCACGCAAATTAATTCGTAATTCGTAATTCGTAATTCGTAATTCGTTATTAAGAAAGTTATACAAATTTGAAAAAATAATGTGACAAATAGACGAATTGTAGAGACGCGATGAATCGCGTCTTCACCCAAGGATGTGTTGCAACGATTGTTGGAATTGGTATTAGATTTTATCCAGCTTTCTAGCGTTGCATTTGTAGCCTTATTTTAAATAATTAATATTAGTTATGACTAACATCTTTAAGCTAATCAACCAAATTGCTAGCGCAGAAGCACAGTTGTGTAACACTCAATTTATTGCACCTTGTGTAAAAGGTGGACGAGTTCGCACGCGAGTAGCAGGGATGGTTTACACCTTCACACCAAAGCCTAGTAAATTTGAAGGTTGGGGTATCTTTGAGGCTGTGGATGAGAAGACAGCAACGCTTCTAGAAGAGGCAGATTTACCCCAAATTGCCGGATATCTGCGACACTTTCCCCAAATACGACTGCGATTAGCACACCAACTGCGGGGACAAACTTGGTTAGCATACCCCGTGAATGAAGCAGATGTGGGTCAACGGTTGCAGGTGGTGAAACCGATCGCAATCCATTTAGTAACCGAAGGTATCATCTTTGACCAAATCATAGCCCGCTGGAATGGACAGTCCTGCTGGTTTGAGGAAATCGATCGCCGCACCGATCCGGCTATTGTTGAAACTCTGCAATCTGCCGTTAAGCAACTCATTCCTGTTGAAGAATTGCAATTCAAAGGCATGACTCCAGAAATTCGCACGGTGTATGAATTAGCAACTCGGCGTATTGAGGGCTTCGACCAACCCCAACAGGATGAAAGACGACTGAGAAAAGCATTGCAAATGGGTGGCGGTGAATTAAAGCAGTTTCACGATCGCGGTGACTACTGGACAGTCGATTGGACAACGGCTGATGGTGTTCGCCACAGTAGCGCGATCGCTAAAACTGACTTGACTGTAATCAGTTCTGGTATCTGCCTGAGTGGATACGATCGCGACTTCGATTTGCAATCTTTGGTTGCTGTCATCGAACAACAAGATTAATGAGTGTATTAATTACGAATTACCAATTATTATGAGTATTTTTTTTCACGAACAACTTTACCGCAGCAATGCTGTGATGGCAAAGTTGAAAAATTATCCTGTAACCATTTGTGGGGCGGGAGCGTTAGGAGCTAACATTGCGGAAAACTTGGCTCGGTCTGGTTTTGATAAGCTTACGGTAATCGATCGCGATCGTATTGAGGAGCGTAATCTTTCCACTCAGCCTTACTATCGTTCTGATGTCGGAGCATTCAAAGCAAAAATTTTGGCTAACAATTTATATCGAGCAATTGGTACTAAAGTTGATGCCAAAACAAAAGAATTGACATCAGCAAATGTAAATCAATTACTCCAAGATAGCCAGCTAATTATTGATGTTTTTGACAATAGCGTCGCACGTCAAATAATAAAAGATTATGCCGATAAATTTAGCATTCCTTGTCTTCATGTTGGACTAGCATCTGATTATGCAGAAGTGATTTGGAATGATGTTTATCGCGTGCCTTCTGAGATGAATGATGATGTTTGCGATTATCCGTTGGCACGAAATTTAGTAATATTAACCGTTGCTGTAGCATGTGAAGCAATTGTCTCATTCATTGCCACAGCAGAACAGCGTAACTTCACCATTACTTTGAAGGATTTGACTGTTCAATCTTTGTTTTTGTAGATGGCGATCGCTCCCAAATACATCTTCTGTACTATTTAACCCTTTTTTTCACAAAAATTGAAAAAACAGGGTTAAAAAACTATTTTAAAAAAAGGTTAATCAGCAGATAACCAATCAAGCTTAAAACTACTAATTGAATATTTAATTTTGTTGAGTATGCTGAAATTAAGTTTACCGTTGAAAATAGCAGGAGGAGCGGTCTTCCTGCTTTCATTTACTGTTTTTCGAGCAATTGCCGCCACAATTTCAGAAGGTTTTGAGTCTGGCCAAAAAGGAGCTTATGCTGCGGCTGATGTCAACCTCAGTTCAGGCGTTTGGAATTTGAATGACGCGCTAATTGGGAACACTTCAGCCGATGTTAAAAACGGAGCGCAATCTGTTCGCGTTCGTAACATTGGCAAAATTACCATGAAATTCGATCGCACTACGGGTGCTGGCACAGTTACAATCAAACATGCCAAATATGGTAATGATGGTAACACCACATGGGGATTGTGGTGTTCGACAACCAGCGGCACCTCATGGACAGCAGTAGGTTCAACAATTACAACAAGTTCTAAAACTCTTCAAACTGCAACTTTCACACCTAATATTTCTGGCATAGTTCGCTGCGAAGTCCGCAAAACTGATGTTAGTTCCAACAGAACTAACATCGATGATATTGTAATTACTGATTATGGTTCTTCTGGTTCTCCCCCTCTACCCGCTGGTTCTGTTCCATTCTTTGACAATATCAACAATCCTGTATCTGGACTAGCATACGGTAGCCCAGCAGATGTAACTCCCACTCCCCGAACTCTAAATACTTTTGACACAGCAGTGACCGATCTTTGTGGACAACCTGGCACAGTTGTCAGTCCTTCTAACTTCCAGTTAATGATGACAAATAATCCTACTGTTTTGGCAAATATTAAACAATATGTAGGAGGATATTTGATTGCAGGGCGTACTTCCGATACAGATTTTTTAGCTGACTTGACTAATGTTTGGTTTAATGCAGAAGGTTTTGAACATGTTTTCTGTGGAGAACCTGTTGCAGGAGGTTCAATTGGTGGATTACACTTCATTGGTCGTTATTTAGAGCTTCAAGAAAAGGGTTTAGCTGGACGACTAAATAACAACACATCCAACGAAGAAGTTGTTCCCAATGCTATTTATACTATTGGTGCTGTTGTTAAAGTAGGTAATAGTACTGCTCAGTCTTCAATCAAAGGTTATGCTTACACTCTCAGTGCTGAAGAAATTCTCGGTATGGCAGCTTTAGCTTATAAAAATAACCCCAATACAAGTTCGACTAATACTGTTTGTCATTGGACTGTAACTGATGAGGGTAACACGTTTAAAGCAGTGTTTGTCAGGAGAGATGGCGGCGTCCGCACTTTCTATCCTGATGCTACTCCTGGTAGTAACCCTAACTGCGTGCAATGAAGAGTGCTGAGTTACGAGTACGATGCCCGTTCTGAGACCGGGAGTAGGTATTAATTAATCGCGTTTGCAGGTTGATGCAATAACATTGCATGGGCTTGCAATCGCATTGCAGGGCGATGCAACAAAGATGCAGGTCGATGCAATAAAGGTGCAGGTCGATGCAACAAAGGTGCAAGCCGATGCAACAAAGGTGCAAGTCGATGCAACAAAGGTGCAGGGCGGATGTTGTAGTTCAAATACATGAAAAAGGCTGTAACAACCTGCAATCTGCTTAGTGCTAAAGCATTTTTTCCAAGAACTGCTTGGCGCGATCGCATTTAGGATTTTGGAAAAACTCACTCGGAGCAGTATCTTCTGCTAACGTTCCGCGATCGAGGAACATAATTCGACTGGCGACTTCCCTGGCGAAACCCATTTCATGAGTAACGATGGCCATTGTCATTCCAGATAAGGCTAAACCTTTCATCACTTCCAGCACGTCTTTTACCATTTCTGGATCTAAAGCAGAGGTGGGTTCATCAAACAAAATCATCTCTGGTTCCATTGCTAATGCACGGGCGATCGCTACCCGCTGTTTCTGTCCCCCGGATAGTCTCGACGGGTAGACATCGGCTTTTGGCTCTAAACCTACCTTCGCCAGCAATTCTAAACCATGTTCCTGTGCTTTTTGCTTGTCTATTTTCTTCACCTTGATAGGCGCATAGGTGACATTTTGCAGCACTGTCATGTGGGGAAACAAATTAAAATGTTGAAATACCATCACCAAATGTTGACGAACCTTAGCGATGTTTGCCTTCGGATTAGTGATTTCTTGCTCCTGAAAATAAACTCTTCCTCTGGTGGGTTGTTCTAGCAAATTCATGCATCGCAAAAAAGTAGACTTACCAGAACCAGAAGGCCCTAGTATGGCAACGACTTCGCCTTGATAAATCTCAGTGGAAATATCTTTAAGTACGTCAAGTTGACCAAAGGATTTACACAAAAATTCCGTGCGAATTACTGCATTACTCACTTTGCCGTAATCTCCTTTCTAAAGTGGATGCACCGAAGGTTAGACCCATAACCAAAACATAATAAATTAATCCTGCAAATAGCAATGGTTCAAAATAAATATATTTATTTGCACCGACGATTTGAGCACTGCGTAATATTTCCACCACACCAATTGTTGACACCAAAGCTGAATCTTTCAGCAGCCCAATAGTTTCATTTACTAATGCTGGCAGAATATTCTTCAATGCTTGGGGTAAAATCACATCCCACATCATCAACCGATAAGGAACACCCATAGACAACGCCGCTTCAGTTTGTCCTTTATCTACAGCTTGAATTCCACCTCTGATGGTTTCCGACATATAAGCGCCAGAATTTAGGGTAAAAGTTAAAACCCCTGCCTCCAATGCCGAAATATCATAGCCTGTAAGTTGGGGTGTTGCGTAATAAACCAGCGCCAATTGTAACAGCAAGGGTGTGCCTCTGAAGATAGAGGTGTAAGCATTTGCAACCCAGGTAAGCGGCTTGATGCCGATAATTTTTGCTAGAGAAAGTATTGTTCCCCAGATTAAGCCCAAAGTTACAGATAATAGCGTAAACAACAAAGTTAAAGGGATTCCCCGAAGAATAAAGGGAATATCTGGAAAGATTCTTGTGAAGTCGAGATTTAATCCGGTTTTGGCAGGAGTTGAGGATTTAGTATCGGTAATAATCTTCTGGGAAAACCACTTATTTACTAATTGATTTAATGTGCCATCGTCCTTCATTTGTTGCAGGACTTTGTTAAAAGGTTCGACTAAATTAGAATTTTTAGGAAATGCGATCGCCGATCCACTTGCTTCTTCTGAAGGAATAACATTAAACTCTAAATCTGGGTTAGCTTGGGCAAATCCTTTCGCCACCGTATCTTCAACAATTGCCGCATCAATTCGCCGAGATTTGATTTCTTGAACTACCTCCGGCACTTTATTAAGTTGCTTTAGCTGAATACCTGTAACTTTTTGGGCAATTTTTTTAGCATTTTGCTCCTGTATCGTTCCTAGCTGTACCCCTACTTTTTTTCCTGATAAGTCTTGCGGCTGTTTCAGATTACTACCCTTAGGGGCGACAATCGTATCTTTGGCTTCATAATAAATAATTGAAAAATCAACATTTTTTTGACGTTCTGGAGTTGGAGTCATCCCTGCCATTACAAAGTCTGCTCGATTTGCTTGGAGTGCAGGAATTAAGCCATTAAAGTCAGATTCCATAACTTTAAGTTTAAACCCTAGTTTTTCAGCCAGGGTTTTAGCAATATCGATATCAAAGCCAACGATTTGATTTTCACCGTTTTTAGTATCATAAAACTCATAAGGCGGATAATCTGGTGAAGTAATCATCGTTAGCGTGTCTTTTCCTAAAGATGAAGCAGCTTTCAGGGAATTGCTATGTCCGGCGATGATATTGATTACTACTATTCCTACAACGAGTATCGTTAATAGCCATACTTTTGTTTTTTTCACGTACTTGAGAAGTATTTAATGGATTTGATAATTATATAAATCCCCTTTGATTTTGCCAGGATTGCAACAATTACAATTTCTCTACAATGTTGGTGAAAAAATATGAGAGACGTTGCAATGCAACGTCTCTACATTTGTTGGAATAGGTGTATATTCCCGTTTACGGACATAGCCGAGTGAATTACTCACTTTCATTCATCCGTTGTACGCTCCAAAAATGCTCTGCAAAGGCGACGGCGGGGTGAATTGGAGCTTTGGGTTTGGTTTTGAGTACCATAGAAGCTTCATGAGGAAGGCGATCGCTTTTTGTTGAGTTACACTTCTCGCAAGCTGTGACAACGTTATCCCAGGTGTGTTGTCCACCTTTGGAACGAGGAATCACATGGTCAAGGGTTAAACGTTTACCACTACCACAGTATTGGCAAGTGTGGTTATCGCGCTTGAGTACTTCACGACGATTCACAGGAGGTACTTTCCAGTGTCGTTCTGGATTACCCGTTGTCAAACGGATGTGTTCCGGAACTTGTAGTACAACGCTGGGTGAACGGACTTCCCACTGCTTTGTACTGCCAAAATCCAATGATTCTGCTTGACCAGTAACTAACAGTACTATTGCTCGTTTGATGTTGATGCGTGCTAATGGTAGGTAGTTCTTGGAGAATACTACCACTGAATTTTGTAGTATGTGTGGTTGCTGAGTTTGCTGCTGGACTTGCATATGTAAAAAACTCCTCAAAAAAATAACCCCCACCTCTGGTTATCAGGAGCGGGGGTCAGGTCGTTGGTACTTTTTTCCTAGTTATGGGCGCTATGAGACAGTTGCACCTCCCGCTGTAGATAATTCGATCTGGATTCAGCACTAGAGCGATCGCTCCTATAATGGTTTCACTTGCAGACTGAGCCACTAATAACCGATACGCCCTCTCAAACGCACACGCACCAGGTATTCTGCCTGAACCCTTGCTCGGTTGACAATGCATCATGCTATCAATGGTTGAAGAGAATTTGCCGATCGTCGAGAACATTGTAGTATTTGTAGTTCAAAACTAAATTTATAATACAACTTGTAGTATTTAATTGTCTAGTGCAATATTTCTGGAGGATGAAGACAGAGAACAATTCGCCGAATATCTAAAGCTTGAACAGCATATTCTTTAATTATGGCACTTTTAATGCCATTAGTTGACCCAAATGAATCTTTGTAAAGATCTCAACTCGATTTTCTGGAATTCAATAGGAATGTATTAACTGTACCGATGGATGGGACTATTGGTATTAAATTTAGTAACCTAGAAAAGTAGATGTTTTTGTTTTAAGCCAGAGCCACTCAACTATCAGTGTAAGGTTATGCATCCACAACCTGCTTATGGCAGGTTTTATCGTCTTTAACTTTTATTCCTAGTATTTTACAAAAAATCTCATGACACAGATTCAAACTTTAGTAAAACGTACAGAAGAACTGCGCCAATTATTGCAACAAGCGAGCTATGCTTATTACGTCTTAGATACTCCAATTATGGAGGATGCAATCTATGACCAGTTATATCGGGAATTACAAAAACTGGAAATTCAGTATCCAGAATTAACTACACCAGATAGTCCGACTCAGCGCGTAGGTGAGAGACCGGCAACTCAGTTTACCTCGGTGCGCCATAACATTCCTTTGTACAGTTTGGAAAATGCGTTTAATATTACTGAGTTGCAAGGCTGGGAACAACGTTGGCGGCGACAAGTACCGAAACTAGACTCAGTAAAATATGTCACGGAACTAAAAATTGATGGTTCTGCCTTAGCTTTGACCTACCAAAATGGGGTTTTAGTCAGGGGTGCAACTAGGGGTGATGGAGTGATGGGTGAAGATATCACCCAAAATGTGCGGACAATTCGCTCAATTCCTCTGCGGTTGAATTTTGAAGGTTTAGAAATTTTAGAAAGGGTGGAAGTGCGAGGCGAGGCTTTTTTGCCGTTGGAAGTGTTTAAACAAATCAACGAGGAAAGGCAAAAAGCAGGCGAACAATTATTTGCTAATCCTCGAAATGCCGCAGCTGGTACACTCAGGCAACTAGACTCGCGCATTGTCGCTAAGAGACGACTAGATTTCTTTGCTTACACGTTGCATATTCCCGGTAGGGATGACGCCAGTATTGCCAATACCCAATGGGAAGCCTTGGAGTTGTTAGAAAAAATGGGTTTTCGAGTCAACCCCAACCATAAATTGTGTGCTTCCCTCGAAGAAGTAGCAGAATATTACGAATATTGGGATACGGAACGGCTAAATTTACCCTACATGACTGATGGCGTAGTAGTGAAGTTGGATGCTTTTAAACTTCAGGAACAACTAGGCTTTACCCAGAAATTCCCTCGTTGGGCGGTGGCTTTGAAGTATCCAGCCGAAGAAGCGCCCACCCGCGTGGAAAATATAGCTGTGAATGTCGGCAGAACCGGGGCGTTAACGCCGTTAGCCCAGATGCGGCCAGTGCAACTGGCGGGGACAACAGTTTCCCGCGCTACTTTACATAATAGCGATCGCATTGCTCAATTAGATATCCGCATTGGCGATACTGTGATTGTCCGCAAAGCTGGGGAAATCATCCCAGAAGTAGTCAGGGTACTCAAAGAACTTCGTCCTGCTGACACCGAACCCTTTATCATGCCTACTGATTGCCCAGTGTGCGGTCAACCGGTGGTGCGAGAATCAGGTGAGGCCGTAACTCGCTGCGTCAATGCTTCTTGTGCCGCGATTCTCAAAGGTTCCATTGAACATTGGGTCAGCCGTGATGCCTTAGATATTAAAGGTTTAGGCGAAAAGTTGGTATACCAACTCGTTGATAAAGGTTTGGTGCATTCCGTTGCCGATTTATATGAATTGACAGAAGAGAGATTATACGATCTAGAAAGAATGGGAAAAAAATCGGCAGAGAAATTGGTAGATGCGATCGCTCAATCAAAAAACCAACCTTGGTCAAGGGTATTGTATGGTTTAGGCATCCGTCATGTAGGCAGTGTGAATGCCCAATTGTTGACTCAGAAATATTCCACCGTAGAACAATTAGCGGCAGCAAAACAGTCAGATATTGAGGGTATTTATGGTATCGGTGCTGAAATTGCTCAATCTGTTTATCAGTGGTTTCGGATTGATGCTAACCAAACATTAATACAACGGTTACAAACAAAAGGATTGCAATTTACTTCTACCGAATCAACAGAAACAGTTAATAATAGCAATCAAAAGTTCGCCGGAAAAACTTTTGTAATCACGGGTACATTGCCAACCCTAAAGCGCGATGAAGCCAAGGCATTGATTCAAAAAGCTGGGGGAAAAGTCACTGATTCCGTCAGCAAAAAGACAGATTATTTGCTAGTAGGAGAAGATGCGGGTTCTAAGTTAGAAAAAGCTATTTCGTTGGGAATCACGCAGTTAAGCGAAGCGCAGTTGTTGGAAATGGCTGAGGAATGATGCTACTCTACCTCAATCCCTGCTCTTGCAATCTCTCATTTGCCCAAGCCATATCTGCTTCTGACAAGGTAGGAATTGGAGGGCGGCTGTAATTAATTCTTAAATCATAACTGCCCTGGTTGTAAATATCATTGAGTAATAGATTTAAGTTGATAATTGGTTTAGGTTCACCAGCCCTAAGCGGCACTGAAAAATCAGGAATTTCATCTTGCAAATTAAACCCATAAAGTTTAGCTTTGGGACGAGTTTCGCTATCACTCACCACGATACGATAGAGGGTTGGCAAAAAATTTCCGACCATTTGCATTGGATTTCCCTGGCGCAATAAATCAATTTCAACGAAGTGAGTTGCACTGCCCAAAATCTTGAGCCGTTTTGTTTCGTATTGTAGCCGCCCAATTCCTACCTGTTTATTTTTTGGAGAAAGCACCTCAATGATGGTCACAACCTCCTCAGTTTCCACAGCGCGAATTTCTAAGTATGCTTCTGTCAGAATCTCTGGTAAGGGTAGCATCACCTCAATGGGCTGGGTTGTTGGAGCAACTGCAAGATTGGATTCAGTTGGTGGCGGTAGAGAGAGCGAACTTTGCACCGAAACATCGGGTATACCCACAAGCAGTGCAGTATCTCCATTCACCTCATACACACGCTCCTCGATCGCCACAATATACTTGGGACGAAGCTTAGGGGCAAGATCGTTGGCGATCGCTGTAATTAACCGATGGTGGATTCCTGCCCACAGAGAAGGATGTTCTAGATAGGGATTCATACCGGGAAATGGAGAAGGCATAACTGAAACTCCCACGGCTATCAAACTATCGGTTTTGCTCAGTTTAACAAAAACCGACCTCAAACGCTTGTCCTGCAAGGCATTGACACGGCTACACAAAAATATAGGGTTTTGGCAACGTGTGTTGATGAATATCCAATAGAATATTTTACCGATATAGTTGGGTAAATTTTGGTAGGATTCTACGTAGCATCAATTTGATGAAAAAAACATCTTAAACGCCTTTTCCATGAAAAGAAGACAAATTCTTGGCTTTTTGGGTATAGCAATTGCTGGTTTATTGCTAGCAATTGGTTTACCCTTAGTTACTCCTTCTCCTGTAGTCGCCCAGTCAAACAACATACTTGTTTCAGCCGCCGCTAGCTTAAAAGATGCGATGGAAGAAATTAAGCCTCTGTACCAACAAAGTAAATCAAATGTGAATATTACTTATAATTTTGGGGCTTCTGGTGCTTTGCAGCAACAGATTGAGCAAGGTGCGCCAGCAGATATTTTTATTTCGGCTGGGAAAAAACAAGTAGATGCCTTAGAACAAAAAGGACTCCTTTTGCCAGGTACGCGTGCCAATTTAGCAAATAACCGTCTGGTTTTGGTAGTGGCTCAGGATGTTGTGGGCGTCACTAGCTTCTACAATTTAACAGATGAGAAGATTAAGAAAATTGCGATCGGTGAAGCCAGAAGCGTACCAGCAGGGCAATATGGAGAGCAAGTTTTAAAGAAATTGAAACTTTACGATCGCGTTAAACCCAAATTAGTCTTTGCTAACAATGTGCGCCAAGTCTTAGCAGCAGTTGAAACTGGTAACGCCCAAGCCGGTCTAGTTTATGCCACTGATGCCAAAATCTCCAACAAAGTAAAAGTTGTAGTCGCTGCTGATGAGAAATTTCACTCACCGATAGTTTATCCGATCGCTGTCCTCAAAAGCAGTAAAAATCCTTCTGCTGCCAAGGAGTTTGTCCAATTTTTATCTAGCGCTCAAGCCAAAGATATACTCAAAAAATATGGATTTATTGTGCCTAAATAACTAGCAGCTTGTTCTTCATAGGTTTGTAGTCAGCACTTTAGTACTTAAAAAATCAAGGACTAAAGTTTTTACTACAAACACCTATGACCGTTAAAATCAATTTCATCAATCACTCAAGTATTTATTCTATTTGTGCTTTTTAATTACACAGTTATCAGATATTCAGTCTCATTTTTATACTGTTCAAATTGGAAATAGAACAACACTGAATTGGGTGTATACTCAAGACAAAAATTATACTTATAAGCGTTACTAACAAAAAATAATTAATTACAATAATGTCTGTTTTAAAAGCATATAAATACTAAATATTATAACTTTGGGTTGATGAGATTGCTAGCTAATCAAACGAAAATTCTCCTAGATTTCAAAAAATCTGAAGAAAAAAATATGTCCAGAATCAAAATTACTGATTTACAACCTGACAATCAAGTTCAAGTACGGAAACTATCTCAGGCAGATATGATAGCAATCACTGGAGGAATTAAAGTGAAGCTTTTAGGTGATAATTTTGTCAATTTGATATTCAACGGTTTTATATTGACGATTTAAATTTAGCAGCACATTCAACAGACAAAGGCTCTACAAGAATTAAGCGCAACCCAGCAAATACGCTAGGTCGCGCTTCTGTGCTGTATTTAAGAAGCCGCAGATTGTAATTTTTCTAGTCGTGCTAGTACTTCTGAACTGTGAATAGTTGGGTTAACTTTCACAAAAGTTTCGCGCAAAATACCTTGAGGATCGATAATAAAACTGTGGCGCATAGATAAGAAACTCAGCCACGAACCGTAAGCTTTACTCACTGAACCGTCAGTGTCAGCCAATAGAGGGAATTTTAGTCCCTCTGAATCACAAAATTGAGCGTGCGAATCAATATCATCAGCACTGACACCGAGAACTTGAGTGTTTTTTTCCAGATATTTGGGTAAATCTTCTTGGAAACGACGAGCTTCTATAGTACAACCGGAAGTGAAATCTTTGGGGTAAAAGTACAAAACTACCCACTTACCACGAAAGTCAGAGAGGGAAATTTTGCCATCACCTATGTTGGTTGGCAAGGTAAACTCTGGCGCAGGTTGATTAATTGCAGGAAGTTTACCACCAAGAGCATCAGCAGTAGGGACAAAATTCAGCCAGCTAATAATAGAAATACAGCTGGCAAATAATATGCTTAAAAAAGTGCGGCGTGAAATCATGGTGCAAACCAAAATGACAACTTTACACAAGTTTACATTCCTGGTTGCTACTAATCTCATTCTGAGTCAGATTCGGGAGAAATATCTATGGTTTCGATGTATTGGCTATCTAGGAGAAAAGCCCCTTTAGCAAAGCGAATACCCCAATATCCGCCAGGTCTACGGTCAAGAACTATACCTTCTTCGCCAATGTGAATCACATCAGGGGGGCGGAGCATGGGCATAGGTTCAGCAGTTTTGACGTAGGGCGGTAGCGCTACAACACGGACTTTACTACCAATAGGAAATTCTTTAGACATCTTGAAAAAGCTAGCTTCAAAATAGGGATTGTGGAGTGGTTAGAGACGCGATTAATCACGTCTCTAGGGAGTGGGGGAAGCAAATTTTTGATGTTTGCTTGGGGTTTTTCCCCTAGTTGAGTAGCTTAAAAATAGTAGGTGGGGAGTAGTGATTTAGGAAAACTAAATCACTACGGGGTTTAGGGGTCAAGAGATTTTTATACTCTTGTTGTGTCAGACATTATAGCAACTTGCAGTAGTTAGCACAACTGGGCTAACGTAAAATGATTTAATTTTCAAGCATGTCTATTCCATTGAATTGAAAACAAAATAGCGATTGGGCAAACAGGGCATTAGTTATTCTCCGCGTAAGAGCGTCTCCCTATCTCCCCACAAAAATAGGGAAAGGGAAAGGAGATCGATTTTCCCCTTTCCCATCTTCTGCAAGAAGTCTGTATAATTTTTTAATTCTTATACCAATTTGAAAAATGATTGCGACAGATGGATTAATAAAACCTAGATGTAAAAAGCAATGACTATTAACTCTCTTTTTAAAGATTGAAGAAGAATAAAGAAATCAGAATTAGTTACACAGAATTGAATTCTGAATTCTCTATTCTGACTCCTGAATTCTTTCTTGTTAAAATTATTGAGGATTGCGTTGTTGGCGACGCTGTTTGAAGTTTTGCTGGATTTGTTCGAGTTTTTGCCGCTGTTCGGGGGTTAAAACTGCTTGAATTTGTTGTTTCTCAGATTCTCGGATTTGCCGCATTTGAGTTTTTTGTGCTTCGGTCAGATTTAAGTCTGCAAAGTTCTTCCATCCACCTCGACGCTGACCCGCTTGGCGTTGACCTTGTTGACCTGCTTGGCGCTGAGCCTGACGCGCTTGCTTAGCTGCTTCTAACTTTGCTTTTTGTTCTGGAGTTAAAATTGCTTCCCATTTAGCACGGCTATCCTGGCGAATTGCCTGAATTTGGCTTTTTTGGGCATCGGTTAGCCCTAATTCTGCCCAAGGGCCCTTTGGTTTTTGTGGAGTTTGTGCTAGTAGCAGGGGTGAGGGAGAGGCTGTTTGAGCTACGACAGCAAAGGAAGTTGCAGTTAAACTTAAAGCGATCGCTCCAGCTACTAATGATAATGTTTTGAGTTTCATTACTTACTTCGTGGTTCTTGCCTGTGTGGATGCCACCATCATAAGAATTTATCTTCAATATTCACATGAGGAGAAAGTCACGGTTATGCCCATGACTTTAGTCATGATTCAATTATGACAAATGTGACTGACAATAATAGAAGTTAAGAGTTAGGAGTTAAGAGTTAGCAATTAGGTGTTATCATCATGAATCCTCTAATTCAAATTAAAAAACATCCTTTTCCGTCTCTGCTTTATTTAGAATGGATATTACTGACAATCACTGCTTTAATAGCAGTTATACCACCACCTTTGCGGCGATTTCGTCCTAGACGAGCAGAGCTATCTATTTGTGGGACATTTCCAGATTTATCAGTTTGTAATTTCTTGCCAGAATTGTCAATTTATAGCCTGATTGTTTTTGCATTAATGGGGTTATGGTTACCTAAAAGCAATCATAAAAGTAAATTAATATACACAACTATTCAAATTGTATTGATTTTAGTGACTGGACTTTTTGGTGAAAGATTTGCCCGTCTTTTTCCGTTTCTTTATATAATTTTGGTGACTCGCAGTTGTCTAATTTTTCAGTTACCTGGGCGTTTATTCATGACAAGTCTGTCATTTACTTTATTTTTACTGACTACACAATTAAAATATCAATTATTCAGTTTTCAATCTTCACCACAAGCTCAAGAACGTTTTCGATTTCTGAGCTTGAATTGGTCTTTGGTGTTTGGTCTGAGTTTAGTTTTTGTATTGTTGATGATGAATGCTGTATTATCTGAACGGCACAGTCGCGAAAAACTCGCTATTGCTAACGAAAAACTTCGCCAATATGCCATGCAAATTGAAAATCAAGCTACCTTGGAAGAACGAAACCGCATTGCTCGTGAAATTCATGATTCATTAGGACACTCTCTAACTGCTTTAAATCTTCAATTAGAAACTGCTTTAAAACTGTGGCAATCTAATCCAATTAAGGCTGAGACATTTCTAGCAACGGCAAAGGAATTAGGTTCAAAAGCACTCAAAGATGTCCGTCAATCTGTTTCAACTATGCGTTCTAATCCTTTACAAGAGCAATCTTTAGAACGTGCGATCGCTGGTCTTGTAGAAAATTTTCATCGCTCAAATGGTATTCTACCAATTTATGAAATCAATCTAGAATATTCTTTACCGCCTGAAATTAATACTGCTATTTATCGGATTACTCAAGAATCTTTGACAAATATTTCTAAATATGCATCTGCGACAGAGGTCAAAATACAACTCACTACCATTAGAAGTAATTTACGGTTAATAATTCAGGATAATGGTAGAGGTTTTGATATCAGGCAAAATACCACTGGTTTTGGACTTCATAGTATGCGCGATCGCACTTTAGCGTTGGGAGGCGAATTTAATATTGATACTACTCCTGGTTCTGGTTGCAAAATTATAGTTAATATCCCCTTAACGAGGTTGACATGAGTATTAAAGTATTGTTGGTAGATGACCAAAGTTTAATTCGTCAAGGATTAAGAGCTTTGTTAGAACTAGAACCAGATTTAGAAATAGTAGGAGAAGCAGAAAACGGTAAAGAAGCGATTAATTTTGTTGCCCAATTTCAGCCAGATGTCGTATTGTTAGACATCAGAATGCCTATTATGGATGGAGTTGCAGCCACACGGGAAATCCAAAAACATTTTAGCAAAACGAAGATTTTAGTACTCACAACTTTTGATGATAATGAATATGTTTCTGCGGCTTTGCAAAGTGGAGCAATGGGTTATTTATTGAAAGATACACCCTCAGAAGAATTAGCTGTTGCTATTCGCGCTGTATATAAAGGATACACTCAATTAGGCCCAGGAATAGTTAAAAAATTGTTGACCCAGTTTTCTCAACCTACACCAACTCAATCACCACCTGTACCATCTGGTTTAAGTGAACTAACTCCTAGAGAAAAGGAGGTTTTGCGATTAATTGCTATAGGTGCTAGTAACCGAGAAATTGCTCAGGAACTCTACATTTCTGAGGGGACAGTCAAAAATCATGTTACAAATATTTTAAACAGGTTGAATTTGCGCGATCGCACTCAAGCTGCAATTTGGGCAAATAGCTATTTATCTTATTTGAACGAACCAAGTTAAAAATTATTGAAATAACTGCAAACATTCATTTTTTAAAACACCTTTAGTTACTTTGATGTTTCTAAATGATTGAGCAATCACTTCTTCGCAAGATATATTAATTTGTGATTGATTAGCCAAAATTAAATCTTGGATTGAAGCGCCATATACAATTTCTGATAAACCACTCCAAACACAAGCAGTTGCACACATTGGGCAAGGTTCGCCAGTTGTATATATGCTATAACCTTCTAAAGAAGGGTTTTTAAGTTTAGCTGTTAAACTACGAATGACGTTAATTTCCGCATGAGCTGATGGATCGTTATCTCTTTTGACAGTATTATGACCTACGGCGACGACTTCGTTATCTTTAACAATCACTGCACCGTAAGGCGCATCACCTTTTTTGGCTTCTGTCAAAGCTAAATGCATAAAATATTCTGAGTTCATATCAGTTGGGGATAACATCAAGACAATGTTTAATCATATCGTGTTTCTAATGCTATAACTAGAAATTAAAAGTGGTTAATGGTCGAATATGTTACTCAGTAGACAAACAACAGAATTTTACTTAAAAGACTTGGAAACGCCATTAGGTCAAGCCATTAATTTAACACTTGCAGTCTTGGTGCTGATTTCATCAGGAATTTTTGTAGCAGAAACTTATAATATTCCTGATTATGTTCGCTTTCAGTTGAGCGTAGCTGATACTGCGATCGCCATTATCTTCCTGATAGAATATATACTCCGCTTCTGGAGTGCAGAAAATAAAATTAAGTATATTTTTAGTTTTTATTCGATTATTGATTTAATGGCAATTCTACCATTGTTATTAGGAATAGTAGATATTAGATTTATCCGCCTATTGCGATGGTTTCGGATTTTACGATTAATTAGATTTATAGATAAAAAATATTTATTCGCCAGTATCAGCACCGAAGATGGCTTGATTTTTGCACGAATATTATTTACATTATTTGCAATTGTTTTTGTTTACTCTGGCTTAATTTATCAAGTCGAACATCCGGTTAATCCGGAAAACTACGCTACATTTTTGGATGCATTTTATTTCTCGGTTGTCACAATGACAACTGTAGGATTTGGTGATGTGATTCCCATTTCTGAATTAGGGCGATCGCTAACAGTACTGATGATTTTTACAGGAATTGCCTTGATTCCTTGGCAAGTGGGAGATTTGATTAAACAAGTGGTGAAAACAGCTAATCAGGTAGAAACAGTGTGTTCAAATTGTGGTTTGGCTTTCCACGATATTGATGCTGTGTTTTGTAAAAACTGTGGGACTAAGTTACCTAGTCAAAGGGTTAATTGACTAAGAACACACAAAGAAATATGCAAATAAGAGACGCAGAACATGTCGCGAAGGAAGCACTCGCTCATCACAAAGTGAACTTATTCGACAAGAACAACAAAAATATTCCGGCATTGCTGAATCTAGGGATGATTTTTACCTCACGCAAAGGCGCAAAGGCGCAAAGAATCTACCTTTAGCCTTCGTCAAAAATCTTAATTCATCCCGCATTTATGCAACGCCAATATTCCTTGTTGCAATCAAGAGAGTTTAGATATGGGGTGTCCTTGCGTCCTGTTCAAAGATGCTTTAACTTGAATTCATATCAATAGATCTGCCTTGAAAATAGGGACTGGAGACTGGTGACTAGGAAAGAAATATTTTCATTCCTTCGTTGTGAATTGTGTTCATGGAGTCTCTTGCGTCCCTAACACCCCACCCCCAACCCCTCCCCTTGCTAAGGCTACCGTATACACACATCTGTGTAGGAAACCAAAATCCTCGTAGATCCGTCATTATCCTCCTTAAAAAGGAGGACTTTGAGAGATTTTTGTCCCCCAATTTATCGGGGGGTTGGGGGGATCTAAAGTCTGCGGCTCAACTCTAGAAGACTTGTGTGTACACCGTAGCCTTGCTAAGGGGAGGGGAGACAAAGCGTAGCTTTGGCTCTTTGGGGTTCTTATTTGCGATTTCTGCAAAAGGTCTAATGTCAATTTTAATACATACATCTATTAATATGTTGATGATTTTATGTCTGTAGAAGTAAGACTAGAGTGATACTAGCTTGATTTAATAGATTAGTTGAATTTTCAGGAATTAAATAATAAATATTGCATCTTAATTAGATATTTTGAAGATTATTTAAAGTATTTTATTCTTAGTTTTACAAAAAAATAAATTTAAATAATCCCGATCGCGTTTAATATTTAGATAAAAATTCAGCACAAAACATGAAGTGTGCATTGCGAAGTTTCCGAAAAGCTATAGTATCTGCTGGTTAGAAGTTACAATCTATAGCTCATCCAAATACTGTGTTATCTTTATACATCATTTTTTTAATTATTTCTATAATTCAACTTCTAAATTTTGGCAAATGTAGCTCGCTCTAGACAATTTAGTAAGGTAGTAAAAATATAAAAGATGAGTACCAATAGTAATAATTTAGAGCAGATCGATACATTAACTGAACTTACAAAAATTCAAGTTAGCCAAACACCCGATGGAAATCAACTCTGTATTCATCAGATGTTTGAAATTCAAGTAGAGCGATCGCCCCAAGCAACTGCTGTAGTATTTGAAAACAACCAACTGTCTTATCACCAGCTAAACCAACGAGCAAATCAACTGGCGCGTCACCTACGTAGTTTAGGTATCAAACCTGAGGTACTTGTTGGCATTTATCTCGAACGGTCTTTAGAAATGGTGGTAGGACTATTAGGAATTCTCAAGGCTGGAGGCGCATACTTACCTTTAGATCCGGCATATCCATCAGAACACTTAGCTTATATCTTAGAGGACAGCCAGATATCAGCGATCGTCACCACACAAGAATTAGTAAGTAGTTTACCTGATCGTATAACTCATGTTGTTTGTCTAGATTCAGATTGGCAAGTAATTAGCGAGAACAACCAAGAAAATCTCTTTAGTAATACGACACTTGATAACCTGATATATACGATCTACACTTCCGGTTCTACAGGACGCTCCAAAGGTGTAATGATTACTCATCGTGGGATCTGCAATCAAATCACATGGAGACAAACAACTTTTAGATTGACTCAAGCAGACAAAGTTTTACAAAATATTTCTCTGAGCTTTGACCCTTCGGTGTGGCAGATTTTCTGGCCGTTGTGCTGGGGAGCGCAATTAATTATGGCTCGTCCTGGTGGAAATCTGGATACTAGATATCTTGTTGAGTTAATTCTCCAACAGCAAATCACCGTTATGGCCTTAGTACCTTCCATGCTGCGGGTATTACTAGATGAGAAGGAAATTGAGAATTGTCAATCTTTCAGGCACATTACTTGTGGTGGCGAAGCCTTACCTGTGGAACTCATACAGCGTTTCTTTGCTAAATTGAACTTAGACGACGTTCTATATAATTGCTACGGCCCGACAGAAGCTTCCATTGATGCCACTTTTTGGAAATGCGATCGCACTAGTAATTATCTCATTGCTCCCATTGGTTGCGCGATCGCCAATACACAGATTTATATCCTGAATGAGAATTTAGAACCTACGGCTATTGGTGAATCAGGGGAACTACATATTGGTGGTGTTGGACTTGCTCGTGGCTACCTCAACCGTCCCGATTTGACCAGTGAAAAATTTATTCCCGACCCTTTGAGCAAAAAGCCAGAAGCACGATTATATAAAACTGGCGACTTAGCCCGCTACCTTGATAATGGCAACATTGAGTTTCTCGGTCGCCTTGACAATCAAATCAAGCTGCGGGGCTTCCGCATCGAACTTGCAGAAATTGAAGCAATTCTCGCACAACACGCTAGTATACAACAGACTGTAGTCATACCAACAGAAGATAACCCAGGTGACCAGCGGCTAGTGGCCTACATTGTTCCCCACCGAGAGCAGACACCTACGTTTGATGAAGTACGCCACTTTCTCAAACAAAAACTACCTAATTACATGCTGCCAAACTCTTTTGTATTGTTAGATGCTCTACCTTTAACTCCCAATGGCAAAGTAGACCGGTACGCTCTAAGGGCATCTCACCAAACCATACAGCAATCAAAAGACATTTTTGTAGCTCCCCAAGATGAATTAGAACTCGAACTGACAAAGATTTGGGAAAAAGTTTTAGGCATCCAACGCATCAGTATCAAAAACAATTTCTTTGAGATGGGAGGACATTCCCTACTTGCGGTACGCTTGTTCGCAGAAATTGAAAAGACCTTGGGCAACAATCTTCCTTTAGCTACCCTCCTACAAGCCCCCACTATTGAGGAACTAGCTAACATCTTACGTCAACCAGGATGGGTCAAGCCTTGGTCTTCGTTAGTGCCAATTCAACCTAAAGGTTCCAAACCTCCTTTTTTTCTTGTCCATGCGGTAGGTGGTAACATCCTTTCCTACTGTGATTTAGCACGCCATTTGGGTTTAAACCAACCAGTTTATGGACTACAAGCTCAAGGCTTGGATGGAAAAACTCCCCCACATACCAGCATCGAAGATATGGCAGCTCAATACATCAAAGAAATACGTACCGTCCAACCCAATGGCCCTTATTTTCTTGGTGGGGCTTCTTTTGGGGGCACAGTAGTTTTCGAGATGGCTCAGCAACTCTATGCCCAAGGTGAAAAAGTGGCTTTGCTATCGTTGTTGGATAGTGCTGGATGGAATAATTTACCCACCACATTCTTTGATTTTGTTTCTGGCCATTTAAATAACCTTGCACAACTCAAGCCTCAAGAAAAACTGACCTACATCTGGGAAAGGTTAGAGTGGCATATTAGCAAAAGAATCCCGAAGCCTATTCGCCAAGTTTTCTATAACTTACGTGATATGGATCGTTCGCCTCAAACTCTATACACTTTAAATGTTTTAGAGGCTAACCTCCACGCCAGCAAAAATTATTTACCGCAAGTTTATCCCAGCCATGTCACCCTGTTTCGAGCCAAATTAAAATCTTCAAGACGTTACTCAGATCCTCTGGGGGGTTGGGGCGGGCTGGCATTGGAGGGGGTAGAGGTTCATGAAATCCCTGGAGACCACACCAGCATACTCAGAGAACCCCATGTACAAGTTTTGGCAAAAAAATTAAAAGCTTGTTTAGATGAGGCTGAGAGGCTTTAAAAAATAAACGTAATTATATTTCCTTAACAAAGGTGTAATTTCCATTACCTTGAGCATACACAAGTGAGTATCCAAATTGCAGGATACTGGTTACAGACTCTTTTATTCTGTCCCTATAGTTTGTATCTAAAGGGTTGAAGCATTCGTCGTATTCAACGCATAGTATTTTAATATCCAATTTGTCTTCAATAATGGAGTTTACAACCTTATACTCGGCTCCCTCGATATCTAGTTTTAGTAAGTCGAGATGAGTGTGTCCGTTCTTGTGCATAACGTTTGCAAGTCTATCTACCTGAGCTTCAAAAAACTCTTCAGTTTTTTGTAAATTTAATGCAGAGTGTGATATGTGCGCTGAATTTTTTGGTGCGTAAAACCTTAATTTTTCCTCTTGATTCCACAGTCCAATATCAGAGAAATGATACTTCTGATAATCGGCGGCATGTTCTCTAACGTGCTTAATCGCACGAGGAGTAGGATCGAAAGCATAGACGTGGCAGTTAAATTGTTCTATCAACCCCAAGTCAAACGTAATGTCTTCCCCACAACCAACGCAATAGCATGTAGAATCTGCATTCAGTAAGTCTTTGGGAACTACCCAGCCGCCATAATCTGTACCAATATGTAATAAATCGTTGCGCGATACGACTTTTGTACCAGTTATTTCATCTATGCTCAATAGTTGAAATACGCGGCGAAATACTTTCTGAAATGCCCTAGAAACAAGTTGTGTTTTCACGTTATTCCGGTTTCATGTTTGACTTAATATTAACCGTATATTAATGTGCTCGTTAGTAACAATAAGAGTTACTTCCCGAATATAAAATCTATCTTTGGGTATATTATTAGTTGTTTAGGACGCCAGAATGCACTAATTCGAGTGGCAATTAAAACAGCCATTTCCTTATAAAGTAAATAGCTGGAAGCATTTTGGTGTGATAGTTGCAAGGAAACAAAGTGGAATTATGTCAAGAAATACAGCGTTTTTCAGGTAAATGAAGTACATGGGTAGGGGCGCCAAGCTTAGCGCCCCTACTATAGATCTGTACCTCACCAACTTGCAATCTGCTGTATAATCGCAGCTACGATCGAGTGCCATAATTCACCCTCAAGGAAACTCTTATGTAGCAGACTTTACTCGCAGGCAAGGCCACAATGCACAATTTTGATATCGCTTATCGGTCTGCCTGACAGCCTCCCTGGACACAATCAATCTTAACAAAGATTAATATAATTTTATATCTTTAGAGCGAGACTAGTGTTAATTTACTTAAGTGAGAGGAAGAAATATAAATTATTTCTTAAATATTTACCAGAATCAGCCTCTTTGTCTGAAACCCAATAAACTGTCGCGGCGATCGCTAGTTCCTACTGAGCCACGAGCCGGATACCGTACCGCACAAAAGGAGGCGCAAAATTATACTTCATGATGCTGGTTGTTGGTATATTCTCTCTGGTAGGTAGTGGCTACTGAAAAATTGTTCTAAAATTTGCGAGGGATCTAAAGCCTGGAACATATTTTTACGAGTGGCAACCTAGTTATCAATCATTCTTCATATGTTGAGAAAAAGTTAGTTTATCCATTGAGAAATTATTTCTCGTCCGAACAGATCAAGAATGATTGTCAATCTTTAATCTCTAGTACCTAATCATGAGTTGTAATTACTTAAGTAAAAGTTGCTGCTTAGTTCCTCTACTTATTGAAGAAATCGAGGATCTAAATCCAGTTGAGGTAAGTTTATTCCGTCTCTAGGACATCATCGACTAAATAAACTTAACTATTTAGAATAGGTAAAAAACTGAGAGTATCAGTATTATCTCTTTTGACTTTGACCTATTTCTAATATCCCTTTTACAAAAAATCTGGAAATATTAAGTAAGGAATTTCTGAAAAATGGACACCTCGATGGTTGTGATTAATCTCCACTTACCCTATCTATAATTATGGTTAAGTCTCAGGATAGAAATTTATTTTTTTTTAGCAGAGAAAAAAGAAAGAAAATAAAATAGTTATGCAACCTGATTAGTAATTAATCAAAATTTTTAAGTTGAATTAAATAACTGATGTTTGATTTAGGAGTTGGGCTTCGATGATTTATATCTCAGTCCCTCCAGTGGAACCTTATTAATGGTGTGCCTACCAATAAGTGAGGTCTAATTGCAGGATAAGTGTAACCAAAATCGGAAACGTTCAAAGCGACGGGCTATTTACTGTCCAATTCATGGATGCTATTTGGATAGTGTGAGTCAAAAGTATAAATTATATGCCGATCGAGCCGGACAACTCCAACAAAGGGGGATAGGACGGCAGAATGCACTAATTTTAGTGGCAACTAAAACAGCTATTCCTTTAGAAGGAGAATGGTTGGAAGAATTTTGGTGCAATCTATGTCAGCAAACAAAGTGGTATCACGTCAAGAAATGCGATCGTACTTATGAAGTGGCGATCGCACCCTCAGAACTTTGGCAGCAAGCAAGTGGCGTAATTCACCCCGAAGGCAACCCTTCCGTAGGAGAGTTTACTAAAAGACAAGCCAGAATAGCCGGTAGCGGCATCAAAGATTTTCGGTAAAGACACTTTAAAATAATTGCAGCCTCCCATAGACCAATAAAATATCTTGCGATTATGGAAACTAAAGCAAACTCTGAAGAGATAGACTTTCAAAAATATCTACTCGTTTTACAACGACGTTGGCTTGCTACAGTCGGAATTTGGGCAATTGTTACTGCCGCTGCAACCTTGTTTGCACTGTCATTAAAACCATCATATAAAGCAGATGGCAGTTTGTTGATTAGGACGAATGAAACCTCTTCGTTAACTGGTCTAGGAGAAGCTATAGGCAGACTAGAGTCTTTAACTTCTACAAATAATCCTCTAGAAACCCAAGCCAAAATAGTGACATCTGTGCCAGTTCTTGAGGAAACTATTAGAACGCTTGGCCTAAAAGATAAACAAGGCGAACCTTTGAAAATTCAGGACTTTCTGCAAAAACTGAAGATAGAAAATGCTAAAGGGACTGAGATTTTACAAGTTTCCTATACAGATCAAGATCCAGTTTTAGCTGCCGAAGTTGTCAACCAACTGATGCAAGTTTATATCAGGAATAACATAGAAGCTAATCGGGCTGAGGCAGCGTCAGCGCGGAAATTTATCGGGCAAGAAATACCTGCCACCGAGGCAGCTGTACAAAAAGCAGAGTCAAATCTACGTAAATTTAAAGAGGAAAATAAAATAATTGCTCTAGAAACTGAAGCATCCATAGCAGTCCAAACTATTTCCAGCTTAGAACAGCAAATTTCTCAAGCCCAAGCTCAATTTGTGAACGTCAATGCTAGGGTACAAAAATTGCAAAATCAGGCAAGCATTGATTCACAGCAATCTGTGAGTTTTGCCTCCTTGAGTCAAATACCTGGAATTCAACAAGTGTTGACTCAACTTCAAGAAGCACAAAACGAGTTGACAGTTGAGCAAACTCGTTTGCAGCCAACTCATCCTAACATCATCAATTTGCGAGAAAAAATTACTGGTCTCAACAATTTACTACAAAATCGTATCAACCGAAGCATAGGTAGTAATCAGCAAATTCCTGCAAAAAATTTACAAATTGGAGAACTACGTCAAAGTCTGATTGAAGATTTTGCTCGCACTGAGACAGAACGGGCTGGTTTAGCCGAACAAATTGCTACACTTTCTGATAAGTGGTATGCATACAAACAACGAGCAAACGTTTTACCCAAGCTCGAACAGACCCAGCGCGAACTTGAGCGCAAATTGAAAGCGGCTCAAACAACTTACGAAGTACTTTTGACAAAACTGCAAGAAGTTCAGGTAGCAGAGAACCAAAATATTGGCAATGCTCGGATCATCTCCTCTGCCTTAGTACCAGACGATCCTACTGGTCCTCGCAAAGCCCTGTTTCTATTAGGGGGTGGAGTTATTGGTCTGATGCTTGGCATTATTGCTGCTTTCACTTTAGATCTAATTGATAGCTCCGTGAAAACAGTTAAAGAAGCTAGGCAATTGTTTCAATATACTCTACTAGGGGTGATTCCTTCAGTAGGTAGGAATCTTAAAAAGAGTTCTGTAGAGCAACAGATCCCCAGAATAATTGGCAGAGAGATTCCCCAGTATCCTGTTGGTGATGCATACCAAATGCTGCAAGCCAACTTACAGTTTCTAAATTCCGATAAAAAGCTAAAAGCGATCGTAGTTACTAGTTCTGTATCCAAAGAAGGCAAGTCTGAGGTAGCTGCAAATTTAGCTGTGACAATGGCTCAGTCAGGACAACGAGTACTACTAGTGGATGCCAATATGCGCCATCCAGTGCAGCATCATATTTGGGAAATGACAAATGCAGTCGGGCTATCCAATGTCATGATTGACCAAGTTCCTCTGAGTGTAACTGTACACAAAGTAATGCCAAACCTTGACGTTCTACCTTCTGGAGTTGTACCTCCTAACCCAGCAGTACTTCTAGATTCCCAGAGGATGGCTAAACTAGTCGGTTATTTTACACAGAAGTACGATTTCGTAATTTTCGATACCCCTTCCCTCGCAGGAATGCTAGATGCTGCTGTTTTAAGTAAGTTAGTTGACGGTATCTTGTTGGTGGTTCGCCCTGGAGTGATTAACTATGACACCGCCAATGCGGCTAAAGAGTTTCTCAGACAGTCAGGGCAACAAGTTTTAGGGATGGTAATTAACGGCGTGAATATCAAACGAGAAACTGACAGCTACTTCTACTACTCCAGAGAATCAACTGAGTCGAATTTATTATCGAACAAGACAAAAAAGAAACAAGCTGTTTGAGTTAGCCAAAACCACAACAAAAAAGTTTGATGCTAGGGAAATTCAAAATTGAGAAGCTATCGCTCCTAAAATCTCGCACCGGTCTGCGTGCAATTATTACGAATACAGGTTGGTTGTTTGCTGACCGGATTATTCGGATGGGTGTAGGTCTAATTGTGGGGGTTTGGGTTGCACGCTACTTGGGAGTACAGCAGTATGGTCTTTTTAACTATGCCGTTGCCTTTGTCGCCTTATTCAGTCCGCTTGCAACACTAGGGTTAGACAACATAGTAGTTCGGGATCTTGTGCGTGACTCATCGAACAAAGAGACAATTGTAGGGACAACTTTCTGGCTCAAATTACTTGGTGGAGTGGCTTCTTTATTATTAGCAGTTAGTGTGATATATGTGTTGCGCCAAGATCAAAAGGTCACTGTTTGGCTAGTAGCAATTTTGGCAAGTGTAGGAATTTTTCAAGCTGTAGATGCCATTGATTTTTGGTTTCAGTCTCAAGTGCTATCCAAGTACACCGTAATTGCTAAAAATACAGCTTTTATCATTGTTACTCTGGTGAAGGTAGCTCTGATTGATATGCACGCACCATTAATTGCTTTTGCCTGGGTGACATTGGCAGAATTTAGCTTGGGTGCAGTTGGTTTGGCCGTCGCCTACAGAATCAAGGGTTATTCGTTGGGGTTGTGGCGTTGGAGTTTTCCTGTCGCCAAGACTTTGCTCAAAGATAGTTGGCCTCTGATTCTTTCTGGGATGACAATCATGATTTACATGAAAATCGACCAGATTATGCTAGGAGAAATGATTGGCGATAGTGCTGTAGGAATTTATTCGGCTGCGTCCCGTATTTCTGAAGTTTGGTATTTTATTCCTACAGCGATCGTCTCTTCAGTGTCTCCAACAATTTATGCTGCCAAACAAACCAGTGAAGCGCTTTACTATCAGCGGCTCAAACAATTATTGCGTCTGATCGTGGTGATTTCTGTTGCGATCGCTCTGCCGATGTCATTTCTATCCGGATCGATAATTACCATACTGTTTGGCGATGGTTATGCAGCTGCCGGACCAGTACTGGCAATTCATATCTGGGCTTCCTTATTTGTTTTTATGGGGGTGGCAACATCACCGTGGTTTATTAGTGAGGATTTGACTCATCTTTCCCTAAATAGAACTTTACTAGGGGCAATTATTAATGTGCTGTTAAATTTTTTATTGATTCCTCAGTATGCTGGAGTTGGGGCTGCTATAGCAACTGTAATATCTCAATCATTTGCTACTTTTTTCAGCCATGCCATTCATCCAAAAACACGAAAAATATTTAAGTTGCAACTGAAATCATTGTTACCTTTTTAGCGATCGCTTCATTTCACTCAAACTCAAAAAGGTTGCTATTATCTCATAATTAATATTCGTTGTAGGATTTTATAATGTATAAAACAACCAAGCAAAATATTTTGGATATTGTCATATCTACTTATAGATTTTTTTTCCTAAGGAAATCATTATTCAAGTTAAATAAGCTAATTTTTAGTCTCAGTTTGAGAGGTATGGGAATTCTTAATCATGAGAATGATAGATTAAGCGGTGAAGATTTTTTTATAAAAAAAATAGCAAAAATTTTGCATAATTCAGTAGTAATAGATGTGGGAGCGAATATTGGCAATTACTCTAACAAAATTAAAACTTCATCACCAAGTACAAATATCTATGCATTTGAACCTCATCCCAATACCTTCACAGAGCTTGAAATTCAAGCTAATCAAAATCATTATGTAGCGTTGAATGCAGCTTGTAGCGATCTAGCAGGTAGCTTACAACTGTATGACTATGAAAAGAAAACTTCCCATGCTTCTCTCTATAAAGATGTCATCGATAAGATACACAAAGGAGTTTCACAAAGTTGGTATGTGAACGTAACTACAATAGATGAATTTGTTAAAAGTTCTGAAATCGAGCGTATTCGCCTATTAAAGATAGACACCGAGGGAAATGAGCTTAAAGTATTATTGGGAGCTAAAGAAAGTCTTGCAGAAGGATTAATTGATATTATCCAACTTGAATTTAATGAAATGAATGTTATTAGTAGAGTTTTCTTTAGAGACATTTATGAAATATTAAACAATTATTTACTTTACAGATTACTACCAGATGGTTTGGTTTTTTTGGGTGAATACTATTCATTAAATTTGGAAATATTTGCTTATCAGAATATTATTGCTATTAGAAAAGAATACATTAATGAAGTGAAAGATTGGCTAGATATTTAAACTTAACAAAACTAGATTATGGGCGATCGTAGATTATAAAATCTGAATTCACTCAAGAATTGCAAGCACGCTGTTACGCGTCTCTTTATACTGAAAGATTAGCTGAGAAACAACAATGTTAAACCAAATTATCGAAAATGTTTACGACTACCGTAACTCTAATTCATGGTCAGCAAAACTGAGAAAAAAACGGCTGAGTTTTTTTTATTCTCTGATGGCTTTGATACCCCAAACACAAACTAAAGTAAAGATTATTGACGTAGGAGGAGTCCCAGAGTTTTGGCAAAATTCGGCATTTTTGGAACAACCTTCTGTAGATGTAGAAATTTATATAGTCAATATAAATCCTTTTTATGAAAAACATGGAACAAATAATCAGAAAATAAAAATTATGACTGGTGATGCCAGAAATCTAAAACAGTTTCAAGACCAAGAGTTTGACATTGTTTTTTCAAATTCTGTCATTGAACACGTAGGAGATTATAGCGATCAACGTCAAATGGCTAATGAAGTCATCCGACTTGGACAAAGGTATTTTATTCAAACACCTAATCTTTACTTTCCCATTGAACCTCATTTCGTTTTTCCCTTTTTTCAATTTCTTCCAATAGAGCTTAGAGTAGAGTTATTAACTAGCTTTAATCTCGGATGGTTGAAAAAACAACCAGATAAACAAAAAGCCAAAAACATAGTTGAATCAATTAAATTATTGAACAAAGACCAGTTTGTTAATCTTTTTCCTGGCGCAAATTATTATGAAGAGAAAATCTTTGGTTTAACTAAATCTTTGATTGTTTACGGTGGATGGTAAAATTTATTCAGCTTTAGATAAATCTTAAATTTGAAGGATGAGTAATAATTTCCAAATAAATACCAAGAATTTGTTTTAAGTCTTGACTATGCTCAAAAAAAGCTATGAAAACTCCTGTTGCATTTATTATCTTTAAACGCCCAGATACCACTGAACAAGTATTTCAAGCAATTCGCCAAGCAAAACCACCAAAACTCTTTGTGATTGCAGATGGCCCGCGTACCGACCGTCCTGAGGAGGTACAAAAGTGCGAATTAACTCGTGCAACTATTGAGCGAGTTGATTGGGATTGTGAGGTTTTAAATAACTACTCTGATATTAATTTAGGTTGCGCTAAACGTGTTTCTAGCGGACTGGATTGGGTTTTTGACCAAGTTGAAGAGGCAATTATTTTAGAGGATGATTGCGTACCTAATCCTACATTTTTTCCATTTTGTGAAGAATTGTTGGATAAGTATAGATATGATAACCGAGTGGCCTCAATCTCCGGACAAAATGTTCAGTTTGGGCGTAAAAGGACTAATTACAGCTACTACTTTTCACGATATAACCATTGTTGGGGGTGGGCAACTTGGAGACGTGCTTGGCAGCATTTTGATATTCAGATGAAACTTTGGACAGAAATTCAAGAAGGAGGTTTCCTTAATGATATCCTAACCGATCGGCAGGCGGTGGATTATTGGACTAGCATGTTTGAGTCGGTCTTCGCTAATCCAGCATCTACAATTTGGAGTTATCAATGGACATTTGCTTGCTGGGTTCAGAGTAGTCTAGGTATTATCTCCAATGTCAATTTAATTTCTAATATTGGTTTTGGTTTAGACTCGACTAATGTCACAGCCAATCAAAAACAAAGATACGGGAGTCTGCCAACAGAGGCAATAGACTTTCCCATAAAACATCCACCCTTTATAATTCGTGATTTTCAAGCAGATAGCTTTACACAGGAAACTTTATTTAGACAAAGTAAACTCCAATTATTGAAGCAGCGACTCAATAAGTTACTGAAATATTAGAAAGATTGTGACAGAAACTTTATTTTAATAATATTTAAATGAGTGTTTCATCAATAGAGAAGTTTACAGTTAATAGAATACTTAATTTACTATGTAACAAGTTAGAATTTGTTGCTATTTTATTATTCTTTATAGGTTTCTTTGACGCTAACATTTTTGAATGGCGCGATCGCTTCAACACTGCAAGTTATGGTATTCTACTCTTTCTCATAATTTTGCGATGGAAACGATTCATCTATGTTGCTACTAGAGATATATCTCTATTGCTACTAATTGGTGTTCTATTGATATCGTATTTCTGGTCTGCTGCTCCGGAATTTACTTTAGACGAGTCTAAAAGTGTCGTGCGTGCGATTTTCTTTGGAATTTATCTAGCTGCCCAATATAACCCAAAGGAACTGATGCAGCTATTCCTCAGAATGTTTGGTATAGCGATAATTATCAACTTGATATTTACTGGCTTTGTAGTTGCTATTGGCCAACCATACATCGCTATTTCTCAAGCAAACAATGAACCCTCATGGCAAGGTTTTTTGACACACAAGCAATATCTAGGTCGGATGATGATGCACGCAGCCATATTATTTTTGTTGAGCTCTTTTTCTCACAAAAGATTTCGTTGGCTGACATGGATTGGATTTAGCTTATCAATCATTTTACTTTTTCTCTCAAAAAGTAAGACATCGTGGGTAGGTTTTATAGTTGGATTAACTTTGTTGCCTATTCTCAAATTCACAAGATGGCACTACAAAATTCGTACAATAATGTATGTCTTTGTAGTATTAATAGCTGGAAGTATCGCTGTGTTGATATTTGGTAACTTAGAAATAATAGTAGTTGATATTCTACGCAAGCCTCCAGATTTTAATGGGCGTTTTGATATTTGGCAGTTAGCTATTGAAGCTGCTTTAAAACGACCTTTGCTGGGTTATGGGTTTGCTGGATTTTGGACTTCTAATGAGGGTCTGTTGATCGTTGAACACACTTGGGCAGCATCTACTGTGGGTACTACTAATCGTTTTCACTCCCATAATGGCTTTATCGATACTATCTTGCAAGTAGGTCTTATAGGATTTTCGCTATTTATATTCAATTTTTTTGCAGCAGTTAAGAGAGTTATTAATTTAATACATTTAACTCAAACAATAGAAAGTTTTTGGATGCTTGAATTTCTTATCCTTTCCTTTTTATTACAAGTTAGTGAGACATTAACTCTGATATCATTCCATACAATATGTTCAATATACGTATCAATAGTACTATCAACTATAATTTGGCAAAATAGGCTCAAAGCTAATGTTGTAAAATTTGCAGAATCAATTAGTGAATAAATGAATAATAAAAACTAAATTATCAAAATAAAGATTTTTAACCTGAGTATTCTGATAGTGTATCTGAGGCTGAATAAGCCAGGGAATACAAATGAAAATTTTACTGATTAATCACTCTGATATTAGTGGCGGTGCCTCGCGTGCTGCCTATCGTTTGCACCAAGGATTACAGGGTATTGCTGCAATTTCACAATTATTAACACAAGAAAAATATAGTGATGACAAAACGGTGCTTGCACCAGAATTTAGACTTTCTCAAGGTATAGCACGCGCAAAACAGACGTTTGATGCCTTGCCATTAAAGTTTTATGGTCAGCGTACTAAAACTACATTTTCTCTACAGTGGTTACCAGATAGAGTTGTTTCTAAGGTTACTCAGATTAATCCAGATATCATCAATCTCCACTGGATTAATTCTGCATTTATGCAGATAGAAACTATTGCCAAGTTTAAACGCCCTATAGTTTGGACTATCCATGATATGTGGGCGTTTACTGGAGGGTGTCATTACAGCGGGGAATGCGATCGCTACACAGCATCCTGTGGTAGTTGTCCCCAGCTTGGGAGTACTGGCAACTTGGACTTATCCCATTGGGTATGGCAACGCAAAACTAAAGCTTGGAGAGATTTAAATCTGACAATTATTTCGCCTAGTGTTTGGTTAGCTAAGTGCGCTAAATCCAGTTCCTTATTTAAGGATTTGCGGATAGAGGTCATTCCTAATGGATTGGATACTCAAGTTTACAGACCTATTCAAAAATCCATAGCCAGACAATTACTTAACTTACCCCAAGATAAACAACTAATTCTTTTCGGATCGCTACAGGCAACTAGCGATAATAGAAAAGGATTTTATCTACTTCAACCAGCTTTGCAAGAGCTAACTAAATCCGGATGGCAAGATAGATTAGAATTAGTAATTTTTGGCTCATTGAAACCGGATAATCCACCTGAATTTGGCTTCAAGGCTCACTATCTAGGTACACTTAATGATGACCTATCCTTAGCTCTACTGTATTCAGCAGCCGATGTATTTGTTCTACCTTCTATTCAAGAGAATTTAGCAAATACAATGGTGGAGGCAATTTCCTGTGGAACCCCCTGCGTTGCCTTTAGGATTGGCGGGATGTCGGATATAATTGAACATCAAAAAAATGGTTATTTAGCCCAACCTTATAAACTTGAAGATTTAGCTCAAGGAATTGCTTGGGTGCTTGAAAACCAAGAGCGGCATCAGAACCTATGCGTTCACGCTCGTAAAAAAGCAGAAAAAGAATTTACAATTACAAAACAAGCACATCATTATTCTTCTCTTTTTACTAATATTTTGGAAAGTGGTAAAGATGCTAACAATTGAAACTCTCTGCTGTGGTCGTATCCCAATTTTTATTGATACAGACTGCGTTTTACCTTACGATTTCGTAATTGACCAGAAAAAATATTGCGTCTGGATAGATGAAAAATAAATACCATATATTGCAGAAAAAGTAGCTGATTTTCATAGTAATATTTCACCAAAAGAATTTTTAGATTTACAGAATGAGTGCCAAAAACTCTGGAAAGATTGGCTTTTCCCTGAAGGATTTTATGGTAATTTACATCTTCTTTTTCAATTAGAAAATAAACTAGAACACAAAACTAATGAAAATATCAATTATTACACCTGTGTATAATGCTGTCAGTACTATTGAAAAGACTATACTGAGCGTAATTAATCAAGATACTCAAGCTGAATTAGAGTACATTATTGTTGACGGTGGGTCAAATGATGGAACTTTAGAAATAATTAATCGTTATTCGGATGACATAGATATTTTAATATCAGAATCTGATAAAGGTATTTATGACGCTATGAACAAAGGCATAAATCTCTCCACAGGAGATATTATTGGTATTATCAATTCTGATGATTGGTATAATCCTAATGCATTGCAAATTGTTGAAAATAGCTTTCAGCAGGAACCAAAAATTTCAATTCTTTACTCTTCTATAGACAACTATTTTGAAGGTAAATATATGAATACTTTTATTCCCGGAGAATTAAAAAATTTAGTATTCAAATTTACGCTTAATCATCCTAGTTGTTTTGTGAAAAAATCGGTATATGACAAACTAGGTTTGTTTGATTTAAGCTATGACATAGCAGCTGATTACGATTTTATTTTTCGAGCTTACAGGTCGGGTTTTTGCTTTCAATACGTTGCAATGCCTCTTGTCTCTTACTCACTTAATGGCATGAGTGGGAAACCATTGAACAAATTTAAGCAAATTCACGAGAGTTGGAAAGTCACCTCTAAATTTGCTAAACAAGAATCAAATAGTTTAAATATTAAACATCGAAAGTTTTATTTGACTTGGCTATTGAAGGAGTTGATAACTTTTCCATTAAAATTAGTTATTAAGCCACAATTATCTATACGAATAAAAGCTTTTCTCAGAGAGAAAATTGGTAGCTTACCAGCCGATCGCTATGGAGCATGGTAATCAAACTTAACAGCAAATTCTTGTTAATGAAAGAAGTTATGGTTTTACATAATCATTAGAAACATTTTTTATGAAAATTCTCTTCTTAACAACTATTATCTTAAGTAAAAATTGCAATGGTGGCGAAGTAGCTTCACAATGTTTTATTAATGCTCTGAGGAATCTTGGACATCAAATCACAGTCATTGGATATCTACGCAAAGGTGATAAGTTTGAACATAATCCTCAAGAAACACTAATAGTTGATGAACGATATACTGAAACGAGTAAAACAAAGCTTTTCTTGATTTTTTGGCTAATAATAGCTTTTTTGAAAGGGTTGCCATATTCTTCAGCAAAATATTATTCTCATAATTACATTGCACTAGTAAAAAAGCTTTTAATCAAGGACAATTATGACGCGATCGTCATCGATCATGCTCAGTTAGGATGGATAGAGCGTTTAATCTCAGTAGAAAATAAATTAATTACTATTGCTCACAACGTAGAGTATCAGATGTATGAAGATATTTTTCAGAAAGCAAACAACTTTATATCAAAGTTTATTTATAGACGTGAAGCTAATTTAATTAAAGTCCAAGAAGAACATTTATTACATGCGTCTCAACAGGTCTGGACACTGACCGATCGCGATCAAAAGTACTTTTCTAATGTTGGAGGTTTAGGTAAAGTTAGAACATTTGGAATAACACCTGGTTTTACAAATTTACAAGATAAAGCAGTAAATAAATGCTTTGATATTGGCCTTCTAGGTAGTTGGATATGGAAAGCGAATAGAGAAGCACTCCAATGGTTTATTGAAGAAATTTATCCTTATTTGCCCACCGATTTATTAATTCATATAGCTGGCAAAGGTGCCGATTGGCTAACTAATAAGTATCCTAATATTTACTATTGTGGTGTTGTACCTGATGCTCAAGAATTTATGGCTCAAGCAAGGGTAATTGCTATTCCTACTCTTAGTGGGGGAGGTATACAGATAAAAACTTTAGATGCTATTGCTTCGGGATCTTGTATCGTAGCAACTCCAGTAGCATTACGAGGAATTTCTTGTCTACCCTCAACAGTCAAAATAGCTGAAAAGCCAGAAGAGTTTGCTAATTTTATAATTTCGGCAGTCTCCTTGCCATTTACACAAAAAGTTTTTGAGGAAGCAAAAGATTGGTATCATACTCGACAAGATAAATTCATTCATGACATAGCTTATGCAATCAAAGATTTATGATTACTTAAACTCTAAATACATTATATAAAAAGGTGTCTTTCATCCCATCTCTTCTAGGGATAGGATGAAAGAGGCCTTTTTAGATCGTTAATCGTTAACTGTTGAAAGCTAACAGTTATCAGCCAACAGTTAACGTCAAATCCTATCCCCTTTTAGGAGCGGGATAGTTATTCATTTGCCAGTCGGGCAGAATTAAATTCTTAATTATGGTTTCTGACCCCTGAATTCTGTTTTGCTGAAAATTTGGTGGTGCTTCTAGATGCGGATCTAAATCCCCCACTTTACGCATTGCTAAATTTTTCTTTTTTAAATTGCTCATTATCACTGCAAAAAGCAATCAGCACTTTTTGATGGCCTCTTAACTCCAACACCACAAATTTATGAACTATTCAACAAGAGTAAATATTTGCGATATCCAGATAGACAAGTACCCATTCGATCGCGTAGTTGAGGCGATCGCACATCAGGCAATTTCAAGAACTACTCCTAAATATGTGGTGACACCCAATGCACAGCATATTGTGGCACTGCAACATGATGCTCGTTTTCGTCTGATATATCACCAGGCTTTTCTGGTGGTACCGGATGGTGTTCCTCTTTTGTGGGCAGCTAAGCTTTTTAACACACCACTGTCTGGCCGAGTAAATGGAACAGACTTGTTCGAGCATCTGTGCAAAATCAGTGCTGACAAAGGGCTGAAAGTGTTTCTGCTAGGTGGTCGAACTGGAGCTGCAAAGAAGGCAAAACAGGTTCTAGAAGCAAGACATCCCAACCTCGATATTGTTGGTACTTATTGTCCTTACTACGGTTTTGAGTCAGACCCAGAGGAATTAAAACGAATTAACTTAGCGATTCAAGCAGCAGCACCAGATATTCTATTTGTTGGGTTGGGTGCCCCAAAGCAGGAATATTGGATATACAACAATTACCAAAAACTAGGCGTTCCAGTATCCATTGGTATTGGGGTCAGCTTTGAATTAGTTGCTGGGATGGTAAAAAGAGCGCCAAAATTCATGCAGAAAGCTGGTTTAGAGTGGTTGTTCCGGTTGATTATGGAACCTAAACGTTTATGGCAACGTTATTTCATCGGAAACATCATCTTTATTCTGCTAGTACTAAAGCAGAAATTCAGGTTGTTGTGGTCTTCGTACATACCTATGTCAAAAAAAGACGTTATATAAGCTATAGCTTGGAAGTTTCTATACGTCTGACGATCGCAGACGATGACGCAACAAAAGTGAGCATTAATAGCTAGTAGTATTATCGCTAAATATGGTTCATATCTCAGCGAGTATTTGCTAGAAATTGTTTCTAATCTTCCAACAAAAACACCAAAAACGTGTTATTTAAAAACTCAGAGCTAGCGTAGAAATTTAGCATTGGCTTTACGATCAAATGTGCGTCTTAATACCCCACAGATGTTTAAATTATCAATTTGATAGTTGCTTTGTTTGTTCGGATTACATCGATTGATTAAATTCCGAGCAAAACCCTCTTTGCTAGCATAAAATAATTTTTCAATAGGTCTCAACTCAATTTCAATAGGTCTTAGCTTAAGTATAAATATTTAAGTGCTTAGTCGTAGATAATACGTTTTATTATCAGATGTTGTTAGCTTTGCATACACAGTTGTTTAGTGTAATCACAGTTGGCACACTTAGCTCTTCAAAGTAACTTTGAATGGCAATGTTAAGAAAAGTGTGTTCCTATGTTAGTGAAAAATCTTGTTTCAAGCTACTCTATTGTACTAACCTGTGTATTAATTGGTTTCGGTAATGTACAAAAAGTAGCTTCAACAACAAATGTTCAGCCTGCATCTAACTATGAAGAAAAGACTGGTAATAATGCAGACTTAATAAGTACTACTACAGGTAGCTTTAACTCGGTTAAAGGCATTCATAATTCTAGAATTGGTGTTAGCAAATTAGCACAAGCTAATACCAGCAAGACGTACTACGTTTCTAGCACTGGAAACGATAGCAATAATGGTTTGACAACAACTACCGCGTTTCGGACGTTGCAACGAGCAGCAAATAGTGTCTCAGCACCAGGGGATACAGTTTACGTGATGAACGGTACTTATACGCGTACAGATTCCCCTAAAGAAATCCTTGTGATTTGGGAAAAACATGGCACATCTACTGCTCCAATTACTTTCAAAGCCTATCCCGGACACAAACCTATTATCAAATCACAAAATTCTTTCGCCATTAATGTTGTTGGCTCGTCTTACGTGATTATCGAAGGTCTTGAGCTAATAGGAAATAACGACAATATCACTTTGGAGTATGCACTACAGCAAAAAAATAATTTGAACAACCCACTGACAAGTGGCATAGGGATTGCGCTTAATCCATCCTTCTCAGGGGGAGGAATCAAAAACCATTCCCACCACGTAGTAATTCGCAACAACAAAATTTCTAAGTTTGGTGGTACAGGAATTGGCACATTTAAAGCTGACTACATCACCATTGAAAACAATATCCTCTTTAAAAATTGCTTGTATAGTCCTTTGGGAACGAGTGCCATTAGCATGTTGTTTAACTGGAATTATGACAACAATACCACTGACTATAAAATGATTGTTAGAGGTAATGTCTCTTACAGTAATCAAAACCTTATTCCCTATTATTATGCAGGAAAAATTACTGAAGGTAATGGGATTATGATTGATGATGCTCTAAATAAAAACACGAATTCAAATCATCAAGCTTATTGGGGAAAAACCTTAATTGCAAATAACATCGTCTACAAAAATGGCGCTTCTGGTATTCACGTATTTAGAAGTGCCAATGTTGATGTAATCAACAATACGACTTATCAAAATGCACAACATCCTGACACTCAAAACTTAGGTGAAATTGCAACCGTTACGGCTGAGCGCGTTAAAGTATTCAATAATATCATGTATGCCAAGAAAGATGGAATAGTCAACAGTTTGTATCAATCTCAGAATACCGTAACCTATGACCATAACCTTGTCTACAATTCCTCTAAGTACACCAGTTCAGGCTTGAGTAACATTATTGGAAAAGATCCACAATTTGCAGATATAGCTACAAGTAATTTCTCACTCAGATATGGTAGCTTGGCGATTGATGCTGGACTGAGTACCTTCAATGGCGCCAAAGCACCGAACATCGATCAGCGTGGCGTTATTCGTCCACAAGATGGAGATGGCAATGGTATTGCGATAGTAGATATAGGTGCGCTTGAACGCACATATTGAACGAAAAAAGTATCAAACACCCATTGCTGAGTAAAGTAGAGGTGGATTCCAAATAACATTGTTATCCATCCTATACTTCGTTTAAAATACTATCTTGAAAAATAATTGCGACATATAGATTCACTAAATCCAGATATAAAAGGCGATTTCCAATCTAAAAATCTCAAATCTAAAATGGTATGATCTTTCTTTGGCAACTGCTCAGGAAAGAGAATATAAGCAATGCCTAACCTCAACCTCATTTCAGAATATAAAAGCTTTGGTGGCAAACTTGGCTTTTATAGTCATTTGTCGTCAAGCTGTAACGGTGAAATGCGCTTTGCCATTTATCGACCACCACAAGCAACTCAACAACCTGTGCCAATTCTTTATTTTCTCTCTGGTTTGACTTGCACTGAAGAGAATTTTATGGTTAAGGCGGGTGGAATGCAGCGCTTTGCAGCTGAGTATGGTTTGATAATCGTTGCGCCAGACACTAGCCCGCGTAATACAGGTATTCCAGGTGAGGATGATGACTGGGACTTTGGCACTGGTGCGGGGTTTTATATTGATGCTACAGAAGAACCGTGGTGTCAATACTACCAAATGTATAGTTATGTCGTCCACGAATTACCTGCTTTAATTACCGCAAACTTCCCCGCCCGATCGGATAAACAAGGTATTTTCGGTCATTCAATGGGGGGACATGGGGCGTTAGTTTGTGCAATGAGAAATCCACAACTCTACAAATCAGTATCAGCTTTTGCACCTATTACTGCACCTATGCGTTGTCCTTGGGGTCAAAAAATTTTTAGTGGTTATCTTGGCAGCGATCGCCAAAGCTGGAATGCTTATGATGCTAGCGAATTAGTCAAAAAAGTTGGGTATCACAGTTCGATTCTCATTGATCAAGGCACTGCTGATAAATTTTTAGCTGAACAATTAATGCCAGAAGTGTTTGAGCAAGCTTGTGCAGATGTTAACCAGCCGCTAAACTTACGTTATCAAGAAGGCTACGACCACAGTTATTATTTCATTTCCACTTTTATTGAAGATCATATCCGTCACCATGCGATCGCTTTAGGATCTAACTGAAAAAATAATTATTCGTAATTCGTAATTCATGGTGCAGAATAACTTAATTTCTCGATATAAATTATAAAATCTTCCATAGCAAATAAGAGGGAGATGTTAAGTGATTACCCCTTTAAATTGCACAATCACCCATGCTGTTGACAGCTGACTTTTAACTGTCAACACTCAACGCCCAACACGGAAAGATGTGCTTTTTAAATGCGACTTAGTATGATATACCAGTTCTCTCAAGTTGAGAGGCTTGCTGTTGTATGCACAATTTTGCCACTTTGTAATTTATGCTTAATCCTTCGTTAATATAATCATTTCACCAGGCAGATAACGGTATTATTGCTGTATTTACCTATAAAAAGTATTATTTAGTATTATTTCAAAGCTAATACGTTTAGTCATAACTTACTCCCATAAAAATTAGATATGAGTAATTTTTAGTTATTCACACAAAAATTTTCAATAAATATTAACAAGAAAATAAATAAATTAAAATAATGTCAATGAAATTGATATAAAAAAATCTCACATTTCTCCAACAAGCAGAGATAATCTTTAAAAGACGAAAACAGTAAAAACCATTCATTTGGATAAAGTTTGATGTCGATCGACTGCTCCAACTTCAGGGGAAAATTCAGCGAGTGAGGACTCCAGCATCATAATCCTGAAGAGGAAGTTAGAGGAATTGGGCATTGGGCACTTGTACTGAGCGACTTGTACCGACTTGTGGTGAGTGCAGTCGTTGGCGCAGCCTCTCGTAGAGAAGTATTGGGCATGGGGCATTGGGTTAGGAAAACTCTTCCCCATTCCCCAGTTACTAGTCCCCATTCCTCAGTCCCCATTGCTTAGAGAAAAAATTAAAACAAAGGGTGTAGATTAGTATGGTTAATAGCAGTGCAACAGAAGCAGCACGACGCTTAAGTGAAAAGTTACCTTTACCGCTCAAGCGTTTAGCAGATTTGGCTTATAACTATTGGTGGAGTTGGAGTGGCGATCGCGTTTCTTTATTCCAAACCATCGATCCCCAAGAATGGGAACGCTGCGGCCATAACCCAGTGGCGATTTTAGAGTCAGCAAGCTACGAACGTCTCACCCAATTAGCAGAAGATCCATCCTACCTCAAGCAGATATCCGCCTTGGCGCGTGAGTTCGATCAATATATTACACAGCAAGATACTTGGGTAAGTCGAGTTGCACCGCAAGTATCCCAAGAACACCCCATTGCGTACTTTTGTGCAGAGTTTGGCATCCACGAATCTTTACCAGTTTATTCTGGGGGCTTGGGCATTCTCGCTGGGGATCACTTGAAATCCTCCTCAGATTTAGGTGTACCAATGGTTGGCGTCGGCTTGTTGTATCGCCAAGGTTATTTTCGGCAGCGTTTGAATCGCCACGGTTGGCAAGAAGATTATTATATTGACAACCCTTTTGGGCAAATGCCCCTAGAGTTAATTAAAAATGACCAAGGGGAAGCGGTGACTATCCAGCTACAAGTCCGCCAGCGGTATGTAAAAGTGCAAATTTGGCGAGTGCAAGTCGGGCGGGTGACATTATATTTATTGGATAGCGATCGCAACGATAACGATCCCATTGATCGTTGGCTAACAGGACACCTATATGGCGGGAACTTAGAAACCCGCATTGCCCAAGAAGTTGTTTTGGGTATTGGTGGTGTCCGTGCTTTGAATGCCTTGGGAATTCAACCTTCCGTCTATCACCTCAACGAAGGACACGCTGCATTTTGCACCTTGGAAATTGCCCGTTTAGAAGTTGAACGGACTGGCAAATCCTTCTACGACATCGAAGCCAAGGTGCGGAACAGTTGCGTATTTACTACCCATACCCCCGTTCCCGCCGGTCACGATGTCTTCTCCCCAGATTTAATTGACTCCTTCTTTGCCAACTACTGGCCGCAATTGGGACTTTCCCGCGAGCAATTTTTGGCATTGGGCGCACGCCGACTAGGCGATCCTTGGGAACCCTTTGGTATGACCGTTTTAGCATTGCGGATGTGTCGGGCTTGTAATGGCGTCAGTGAATTGCACGGTCAAGTTTCCCGTAAAATGTGGACAGTTCTGTTTCCGCAGCGATCGGAAGATACGGTACCAATTGGTTACATTACTAATGGCGTTCATGCACCCACTTGGACTGCACCCCTGTTAGCTGACTTATATAATCAGTATCTCGGAGAAGACTGGAAAACTCGCGCCGTCGATCCCAAGATGTGGGCTAAAGTTGACGACATTCCCGATGAGGAACTATGGTCGCGACATCTCATCCTCAAAGAACGATTGGTTGCTTTCACACGTTATAAGGTGAAGAAATCACGGGAGTTGCGTGGCGAAAATTATGAACTGATTCAAGCAACCCAAAGGCTACTCGACCCCAATGTATTAACCATTGGATTTGCCAGACGCTTCAGCCCCTACAAACGTGGGGATCTAATTCTGCGGGACGCCCAACGCGCATTAAAGATTTTTGGTAACAACTCACGCCCAGTACAAATTATCTTTGCAGGAAAAGCCCACCCAGCAGATGAAGAAGGCAAGCGGATTATCCAGCGCTTAATGGAATGGTGTCATAATTCCGGCATTATTAACCGAGTCGCCTTTATTGAAGATTACGACATTTACACTGGACAAAAATTAGTACAAGGTGTGGATGTTTGGTTGAATAATCCTCGTCGTCCCCTGGAAGCTTCTGGTACGAGTGGTCAAAAAGTCTGCTTTAACGGCGGTCTTAATTGCAGCGTTCTCGATGGCTGGTGGTGCGAAGGTTATCAAGCCGGCAAAGATGGCAAAGGAATTAACGGTTGGGCAATTGGTGAAGATGCTCATACTAGCGACCAAGTATTGCAAGATCGTATTGACTCGCAATCGCTGTATCAGCTTTTGGAAGAGGAAATCGTTCCTTTATACTATGACCAAGATGCTCAAGGTATTCCCCACCGCTGGGTGCAGATGATGAAAACGTCGATTAAGACAAATGCGCCGTTATTCAACACTGACAGAATGATTGCTGACTACGTTTCACAAGTATATGTCCCAGAGATTTCTAAAACTGTGGAACCGATTTTAGCGAAAGTTCTGCTGTAAAGCACTTCCAAAAAAGAAACTACTACCAAATTCTTTGTACATTTGTAGGGGCGCACAGCTGTGCGCCCCTACCCTATGGTTTAATTACCTGAGAATTGCTGTAACTTGTCTTCATAAACTATATTCTGAAACTCAAATAAGTTCGCAATATCAATGGCAGCATTCAGTTTTAAGAACGAATTAACATCGGGTCATAAATTTGGCACTCTTGAATACCATACTTGCCCAGAATCAAGCTAACGTCATGGAGATCTTTGTCTGTGCCACTAACAATAAGTATGTAATTACCTTGCTCAATTTGCTCGTTGTAAAAGCGTGCCCAGTCATCTGGTATTCCTAGCCTCAAAGCGTCAAAGCGATCGCTTAAAATAACACCTGTCGATCCAATCAATTGAGGAAAGCCTTTGCTAATTAAGGAAATCTGGCTTACTGGAAAACCTGCAACAAGCATATCGTTAATTGCCGCTTCAGCATTATCTATGCGATCGAAGTAATTAATTGCATACTTGGTCAGAATTCCACTTTTATTAGGAATGGCGCTAACAGAAGTCGTTGTGTTTAAATAATTTGTAGTTTCATACTCAGTGTTGAGATGCTCGTAAATGCCGAACTCTTCAATACCCCAACGCTGTAAAATTGCTTCTACTTGAACAATTTCTAAAGATGTACAATCGACAATTATTAAATAGTGTCCATCCTCTACTCGCTCGTTATATGCTCTAGCTCGATCCTCTGATATTCCCCAACCAACTAATGCACCAGCAAAAGTCCCAGTAGCAGCACCAATACTTGCCCCTACAAGAGTTGTAACCAAAGCAGTTGCCGCTGCCCCAGCCAGCATTATTGGCCCGACTCCAGGGATGGCTAAAGTCCCAAGGCCTACCAATAAACCAGTCAAACCACCAACAGCACCCCCCGAAAGTCCTCCTACTGTTGCACCTTCGTCAGCTTTATCACCAGTTTCATTATTAGCAATGTCATAATTGCGGTCTGGGTTCTGTACAACTACAGAAACTTTCTCCATCCCTAAACCAGAATCTTTCAATTCCTGTAGTGCTTGTTCTACATCTCGACGATGAGTAAATACGCCTACAATGCGTTGATTTTGACTTAAAATCATTATTACTCCTTAGTAGCAGGGAAAATTAATTACCTGCAAATTTAGTATTTCAGTACTTGTAATCTTAAATACAAATTTGTTTTACTGGAATTCATCTTAAGTAGTAAAATATATCTCCAAATGCGGCGATCGCTACGTCCTTAAGACTTAATTAAAAGCATTTGGAATTTCCTAGTTAAATAGAAGGGCAAGCTTGTCTATATTTTTTTGATACTGACATCACCTCCACAGCCCTTCTGGAAGCGATAAAATCAAAAATAAATTCAAGCTGTATTTATGGCAACCCAACTCAGCCAAGCCAAATCTGCAACTGAACTGGTAATCTCTTGGGAAGCCTTACCCAAAGATTTTCAACTAGAGGATGAACCAGTGGAGAATACCGGTCAGCCAATTTTGGCTGGTGCTTTGCGTGAAAGTCTAGAAATCAGTGGATTCATTCAACCTCAAATGTTGATAGCTTCAAACTTTGGTCTTTGTGCCACTGTTAACGGGCAATTTATCGCCAAAGCACCAGACTGGGTTTATGTGCCGTCTGTAAATGAAATTGTAGGCAATCGTAAAAGTTATACACCGAATTTAGAAGGAGATATTCCGGCGATCGCTATTGAATTTCTATCTGATACTGATGGTGGAGAATATTCGGTAAAGCGAAGTTATCCCCCAGGCAAATGGTTTTTCTACGAGCAAATTTTACAGATTCCCATCTACATAATTTTTGACCCAGATGGTGGTTTATTAGAATATTATCAACTGGAAAATCAACGTTATGAGTTAAAGCAACCTGACGAAAATGGCCGTCATTGGGTTGAGGTCATGGGCTTATTTTTAGGAACTTGGCAAGGCACAAAAGAAGCGCGAACTGGTTATTGGTTGCGCTGGTGGGATCGAGATGGTAATTTGTTACCTTGGGCTATAGAACAGATTGAACAAGAACGCCAACGCACCGAACAAGAACGCCAACGCGCCGAACAAGAACGCCAACGCGCCGAACAAGAACGCCAACGCGCCGAACAAGAACGCCAGCAAAAAGAACAGTTAATTGCTTATTTGCAATCTCAGGGTATTGACCCGAATAATTTGCCCAAATTCTAGTAGAAAGTAGGGGCGTACAGCTGTACGCCTCTACAACAGATTGATGTGTTGCAAAACAAAATAAACCAGTTTATGCACTCACAATATAAGGTGAGTCTATTGCTGCTACACGACCAGCATCTACCAAAGCTTGATATACCATCACAGCTACTTCAGCACGCGTGGCATCGCGGGTAGGATTGAGTTGTTTGAGATTAGGGTGATTAACGATAATCTCTTTTTGAACAGCTTTGATGACTTCATCTTTAGCATAATCAGGAATCTTGGCTTGGTCATCAAAAGTTTTGCTGGTTGCTGTACCATTACCAGATAATCCCAATCCATTCACCAGAGAAACAATTACTTGCACGCGCTGGATATTTTTGTTGGGGCCGAAGGTATTATCGGGAAAACCAGAGAGAAATAAACCTTGATATGCTTGCTGAATTACCTTTGATGCCCAAAAGTCTGCTGGTACATCTTTAAATTTGGTAACTTGGCGGTTTGGCGATGGGTTGAAAGCTTTTACTATTAATGCTGCGTATTGCGCCCGTGTCATTGTAGCGTCAGGTTTAAATGTGCGATCGGGAAAACCATTAATTATCCCCAATTTGACTAATTCCCGAATGAATGCACCTGCCCAATGATTAGTAATATCTGTTAATTCAATAGTAGGCGTGGGTGTTGGAGTTGGTGTAGGAATTGGTGTTGGGGTGGGTGTTGGAGTTGGGGTGGGTGTGGGTGTTGGAGTTGGAGTTGGGGTGGGTGTAGGAATTGGTGTTGGTGTTGGTGTTGGTGTTGGAGTTGGGGTGGGTGTAGGAGTTGGAGTTGGGGTGGGTGTAGGAGTTGGAGTTGGTGTCGGAGTTGGAGTTGGAGTGGGTGTAGGAACCGAAGTATCAGCAAACTCTACCTTTCCTGTGACTTTAGTCGGATCTATTGTATTTCCCACAGAAACTAGCTTGTTGGAACTGGCATTTTGCAAATCAAATTTACCGTTATTTCGTAGAGTGTTGCCTCCTGGGTTATTAGTACTGCCAATATCCGGTAAGGCGCTTGCAATTATAGTTAGACCATCATCAGTGTTATTCTCACTCAAATTATTTCGTAATACAGGACGGGCACTACCAGAGACGACAATTCCAGAACGGTTTTCAGAAATTTTGTTATCTCGAAGTATGGGTGATGCAGTATCACTAATGGCAATGCCAAAACCTGTTTTGAAAAAAGTATTACCTTGAATTTGACCTTGGGAATTTTTGGCGATCGCAACTCCATTGGCTGCATTCTCACTGAACACATTACCTAGAATAACTGGCTTAGCATCGCCTGTAGCAAATACTCCTTCCCGCTTACATTGAGTGAACGTGCTATTAGCAACAGTAGGCGCAGTTGATTCAACCCAGACACCGCTACCACGGCTAGCCAGATTTGTTACAGTCACTCCCCGAAGTTCGGCTTTATCAGCTAGCACAAAAGTGACATTTTGAGCAGCAAAAGTACGGCTGAGGAAACTACCACTTCCTTCAATCAAAATACCATTGCCTTTGTTGGCTTCATTACCCACCACTGTCACCCCAGATGGAATAGCTAGGGGAAAGACTTCACCGCTAGCAGCATTGTAATTACCATTTGCCAGTTGAATCTTAGTATCAACTGTAGCTACCTTCAGGGCTTGAGTAATAGTTTTAAACGGGGCTTGTTGGCTACCCGCGTTAGTATCGCTGCCTGTTACTGGATTTACATAAAAAGTTTGAGCCATATTTATACTTCCAAAAAATACATAGCTATCCTAGCGCTAACGAGAAAAATCGGTAGCGATCGATGCATTAAGTAGCTTGAAGTACTTTTCAGCACAAACGTAAAAAATTATGCAAATATTTTTTAATTAGTTGCGTTGCAAAAATGACACAGCGCCTGAAATTCTTGATTGCGATCGCCCTAACCCTAGAGAAAAAAGTCTCTAGGGTTTTTGTTTTTAGCGATCGCTTAACATATCACTTAATAAGGCCACTTCCAGTCGCGAATTTCCGGCATATCGTCGCCGTATTTTTCAATGTACTGCTTATGTTCGATAAGTCGATCTCGCATCTCCTGTTTGACATAAGCTGCTTTAGATCCGAGTTTGGGAACGCGATCTATTACATCAATTACGAGATGGAAGCGATCTAAATCGTTAAGAACAACCATATCAAAAGGCGTGGTGGTGGTTCCCTCTTCCTTATAGCCGCGCACATGCAAGTTTTTGTGATTTGTGTGGCGGTAGGTTAAGCGATGAATTAGCCAGGGATAGCCATGAAACGCAAAGATAATCGGTTTATCTGTGGTGAAAAGCGTATCAAAGTCTCTTTCACTCAAACCGTGGGGATGTTCGCTTTTTGGCTGTAGTGTCATCAAATCGACTACGTTGATTACCCGCACTTTTAAGTCAGAGAAGTTTTGGCGCAATATGTCTACAGCCGCCAAGGTTTCTAAGGTGGGGATATCGCCGGCACAAGCCAGTACTACATCTGGTTCGCCGCCTTGGTCGTTGCTTGCCCATTCCCAAATGCCGATGCCTTTGGTACAGTGCTTGACGGCTGCATCCATGTTGAGATATTGCAATGCTGGTTGCTTTCCGGCAACGATGACGTTGACATAGTTGCGGCTTCTCAAACAGTGGTCGGTTACTGATAGCAGAGTGTTGGCATCGGGTGGTAAATACACGCGAACGATTTCTGCTTTCTTGTTAACCACATGATCGATAAAACCGGGGTCTTGGTGCGAAAAACCGTTGTGGTCTTGTCGCCAAACGTGAGAGGAAAGCAGGTAATTGAGGGAAGCAATTGGTCTGCGCCAGGGAATGTGTCTGGTGGTTTTCAACCATTTGGCGTGTTGGTTGAACATGGAGTCAATGATGTGGATGAAAGCCTCATAACAGGAGAAAAAGCCGTGGCGACCTGTGAGGAGATAGCCTTCTAACCATCCTTGACAACAAGTTTCGCTGAGAATTTCCATCACTCGACCGTCGGGGGAAAGATGGTCGTCTTCTGGGAGAAACTTGCCTACCCAAGTCCGGTCTGTGACTTCAAGTACAGCATCCAGACGATTGGATACCGTTTCATCGGGGCCGAAGATGCGGAAGTTGCGTTTGTCTTCGTTAAGTTGCATAATATCCCGCAGGAATCTACCAGTAACTCTGGTTGCTTCAGCTATTACTGTACCTGGTTCGGGAACATCTACAGCATAGTCTCGAAAATCCGGCATCTTTAAATCGTGCAGCAGAATCCCGCCGTTGGCGTGGGGATTGTCACCCATGCGTCGCTGCCCTTTGGGGGCTAGTTCTGCTAGTTCCTCAATTAGCTTACCATTGCTGTCGAAGAGTTCTTCTGGTTTATAACTCTTCATCCAATCTTCTAGGAGTTTCAGGTGTTCTGGCTGTTTGCTGATGTTACCAAAGGGGACTTGATGCGATCGCCAATAATCTTCGGTTTTTTTGCCATCCACTTCCTTGGGCCCTGTCCAACCTTTGGGGGTTCGCATGATAATCATCGGCCACTGAGGACGTTCCGTGAAACCATGTACGCGGGCTTCTCTTTGGATACTTTGAATTTCGCCGATGACTGTATCTAGAGTTGCCGCCATCTGTTGGTGTACATCTGTGGGATCGTGACCTTCTACAAAGTATGGTTTGTAGCCATAGCCCACAAATAAACTTTCCAATTCCTCATTGCTAATCCGTGATAATACTGTTGGGTTAGCAATTTTATATCCATTCAGATGTAAAATCGGCAGTACCGCACCATCACGCGCTGGGTTGAGAAATTTGTTGGAGTGCCAGCTAGTCGCTAAAGCACCAGTTTCGGCTTCCCCGTCACCCACAACAGCAGCAACAATCAAATCTGGGTTATCAAAGGCAGCACCGAAAGCATGGACGAGGGCATAACCTAGTTCCCCGCCTTCGTGGATAGAACCAGGAGTTTCCGGTGCAACATGGCTAGGAATACCACCAGGGAAAGAGAATTGTTTGAAGAGTTTCTGCATTCCCTCAGCATCTTGGGAGATGTTGTGGTAATACTCGCTGTAAGTACCTTCTAAGTAGGTGTTGGCTACCAGTCCGGGGCCGCCATGACCAGGCCCAGCAATGTAGATTGTGTTGAGGTCATATTTTTTGATAACCCGATTCAGGTGAACATAGATGAAGTTCAACCCTGGAGTTGTTCCCCAGTGACCCAAAAGCCTGGGTTTAACGTGTTCTATCTTTAGTGGTTCTCTCAGTAGTGGATTGTCTAGTAGATATATTTGCCCAACTGAAAGATAGTTCGCTGCACGCCAGTAGGCATTAATCTTGCGTAATTCTTCGTCTGTTAAAGGCTTTGTTTGTGGAGTAGTTGCTAATGTCATTCCGACACTCCATTACAAAAGGATTTTGACCAGTTCATTAGTATGCAATTTTACTTGTCTGGGGTATGAAGGTCATCTTACCCATGACAAGTATTTCCAAAAGCGAACTGCTAAAGGTAGCCTTAGTCAGCACATGATACCTTTATTCACATATAGAATAAGTGTAAATAACTATGGAATCTTGCCACTAGTAAGCTAGCAAGATTAGTTTAAGATTGCTGGTTTTTTAATATTAATTTTCAAATTCGTTTGATTTCTAGTAAAAATAGAAAATTCTCTTTTAAAGAATTAAAGAATTATATTCTAAGAATTTATTAATATATTTCTTTTGATGGATGTTGGTTTAATACTATTTTTGAGGAAATTGAAAGGTTTAATTAGGGTAGCATATTACTACTAAATCGAGAGATTTAGCTTTATATATCGTAAAGTAACCCTTCGTTTGTAGGTAACATATGATTGATTTAATTATTAATTTCTAATAAACCAGCTGGCGGCGTAATTTCAATGCGGCGTGCTTGCAAGTCTACCACTGGGGCGATCGCTTCTACAAAAGGAATCAAAACAGTTTTTTGATTTTTGTCCCTAGCAAATGATTCATGCAATTTCACTTCTAACAAATCATTGCCAGCCGGGATAATATCTACCACCGTACCGACGAGTTCCCCAGATGCTTGCATGAATACTTCCAAGCCAATCAAATCGAGGACATGATATTCATTTTCGGCTAATTGGGGGCGATCGCTTACTGGCACCATTAACTTACAACCGCGCAATTCCTCTGCCTGATTGCGATTTTCCACCCCAGCTAGCTTGATGACATATAAATTTTTGCCCTCAATGTAACGCCCTGCCAATAATTCTATCGGTTGCGGTTCTGTCTGGCCAGGACGCAACAACCAACGTTTTCCTGGCACTTCAAATCGTTCCGGGAAGTCCGAGTCAGGATAAACTCGTAACTCCCCAGATAATCCTTGCGGTGCAACAATCTTACCAATTTCTAGCCAGTCATTATTCATTGGGCATTGGGCATTGGGCATTGGGCATTGATTGGGCATTGGGCATGGGGCATTGGGCATTGGGCATTGGGCACAAAGGAGTAGGGGAAGAATAATAACTCCTAACTCCTAACTCCTAACTCCCCACTCCCCACTTCTCGATCACACACTCACAGCCGCACGTTGATAAGCTTCTTGGGCTACTTTGGCTAAACGTTGCATACCAGTGACAATTTCTTCATCGCTGCCGGTGAGGCTGATACGGAAGCATTGGTGTTTGTGCGCCCACTCTTCATGTAAACCGGGGAAGAAAGTACTTCCAGGTACAATAATTACACCTACTTGTTTGAGTTCTTGGTAAAATTCCCAGTCGGTGATGGGTAAATTTTCTAGCCATAACCAAGCAAAAATTGCTCCTTCACCGCGATGGAGGAACCAAGGTAAATTCTTGGGCATTGCTTGTTCTAAGCTGGTTTCCAAGACGGCAAACTTATTTTGGTAAAAGGGACGAATCACAGTTTGAGAAATTTCTACTAAGGCACCAGAGTTAATTGCTAAGGCAGCGATCGCTTGACCGTAACGTGAAGAATGCAGACTCGCGTTTGCCTGAAAACACTCTAGCACTTCAATCCACTTTTCATCCCCGATGGCAATACCAATTCTTTCTCCCGGTAATCCGGCTTTGGATAAACTCATGCAGTGCAGAATATTATCGCCAAACACCGGGGTCATTTCGGTAAAGTTCAATGACGGGAAGGGAGGCGCATAAGCCGAGTCAATTAGCACGGGTAAATTGTAAGGCGAGGCTAGGGCCGCAATCTTTTTGACTTCCTCGTCAGTGAGAACATTACCGGTGGGGTTACAGGGGCGAGAGAAGATGACACAACCTGTGTTTTCGTTAATCGTTACTTGGCTGAAGTCTGGGCGATATTTAAATCTGTGGGCAGGTGCATCAATATCGAGAGTTGGTTTGTAGGCCACTAAGGCTTTTGGTTCCAAGCAGATACCGCCGTAACCCGTGTAATCAGGGCTTAGGGGCAAAACGATGTTTTTTAACTGGCCGCTGCTGGTGTAGCCACCAAATACGTTAGCAGCGTAGAAATAGAGGGTTTGACTGCCGGGGGTGATAAAGATATTGCGATCGCTCAATTTTAAACCGTAGCGTTTATTAAAGTCGTTGGCGATCGCTTCAATTAATGGTGCATAGCCCTGGCTTGAGCCATAGCGGCAAACTACCTCACCATATTCCGAACTAGCCAAAAGCTGTGCAGTGCAATCCCGCCACAACTGTTCTACCTCCGGTAAAATCAACGGGTTCCCAGCGCTCAAATTAATAAACTGCTGCCCTGAACCGGCTCGTAATGTTTCGATAATATCCTTCATGATTGCTCTGACGCCAGTCAGGTTGGACATTTGAGCGCCAATTTGTGTTAGGGCAGGGTTCATAAGCTTTGATAAAATTTATTAATTGAGGGTGGACAAATTATTTGGGATTTGCTGCTGACATCCAGTTTACATCGTTGCCAAAACAACTTTTTCCGCCTTTAACCAATCTAGCTAGAGAATGATATTTTTACAAAGTAATATTTTGAGGAAGTGGGGAATAGGGAAATAAGGGAGTCAGACAGAAGAATTAATAACCAATGCCCAATGCCCAATGCCCAATGCCCAATGCCCAATGCCCAATGCCCAATGCCCAATGCCCAATGCCCAATGCCCAATGCCCAATGCCCAATGCCCAATGCCCGATACCCCTAAATCACCGGTCGATATAAACTCAAATAAGTTGATTGACAAACAGGGAGGGCTGACGTTGCAAGTTAAAGCAGCAGTCGCTTACAGCGCAGGTAAGCCGTTGACTATTGAAACTGTCGAACTATCTGGGCCGCAAGCTGGAGAAGTGTTAGTCGAGATTAAAGCCACTGGGGTTTGTCATACCGACGCTTATACCCTGTCTGGTATCGATCCCGAAGGTTTATTTCCGGCAATTTTGGGACATGAAGGTGCTGGTGTGGTGGTTGAGGTAGGCGCTGGTGTCACCAGTCTCAAACCAGGGGATCGTGTGATTCCTTTATACACTCCTGAATGTCGTCAGTGCGAATATTGTTTGAGCTTCAAAACTAATCTCTGTCAGGCTATTCGCCAAACCCAAGCACGCGGCGTTATGCCCGATGGAACTAGTCGCTTTAGTATCAATGGACAGATGATTCATCATTACATGGGTACATCTACTTTTGCCAACTATACAGTGCTGCCGGAAATTTCCTTAGCAAAAATTCGGGAAGACGCGCCGTTTGATAAAGTTTGTTACATTGGCTGTGGTGTTACTACTGGTATTGGTGCAGTTATTAATACAGCCAAGGTAGAACCTGGGGCAAATGTGGTGGTTTTTGGTTTGGGTGGTATTGGTTTAAATGTCATTCAAGGGGCGCGGATGGTGGGTGCAAATATGATTGTTGGGGTGGATGTTAATCCCAGCAAACGCGCTTTGGCAGAAAAGTTTGGTATGACGCACTTTGTTAATCCTCAGGAAGTAGAGGGCGATTTAGTTCCTTACTTAGTTGATTTAACAAAAGGTGGTGCTGATTACAGTTTTGAATGTATTGGTAATGTGAAAGTAATGCGTCAAGCATTAGAATGCTGTCACAAAGGTTGGGGCGTGAGTGTAATTATTGGTGTTGCTGGTGCTGGAGAGGAAATTAGTACTCGTCCTTTTCAATTAGTAACTGGAAGGGTTTGGAAAGGTACGGCATTCGGTGGTGCTAAAGGGCGTACAGATGTGCCAAAAATTGTTGATTGGTATATGGAAGGTAAGATCAATATTGATGATTTAATTACCCATGTAATGCCGATTGAACAAATTAATGATGCTTTTGATTTGATGCACAAAGGTGAATCAATTCGGAGTGTAGTGACTTTTTAATTCGTAATTCGTAATTCGTAATTCGTAATTAAAAAGGGTTTGTAGGTAGTAGTGTTGTTTCAGATAGGGTTTAAAGTTCTATCTGAAACAGAATTATGAATTATGGATTTTAAGCGATCGCTGTTATCCAAGTGAGCCTACAGTAGATGATTTAATGGAATAATAACGAGGTGTCTGACGGTCTACCACTTCTTCTAATAGACACAGTTGCGTTACCCTATTGATAATAGACCAATTGCTACATTTTGTGAGTTAATTAATATGGTTTTACAAACAGAGAAGCTTTACTACACCCCAGAAGAATATCTGGAATTAGAAGAGAAGGCTGAATATAAAAATGAATACAGAGATGGAGAAATTATACCCATGCCAGGGGGAACAACTAACTATAACAAAATTGCAGGTAATTTTTATAAAAAATTTCCTCTTACAGTGCAAGGTCAAGCTTATGACATATACATAAGTGATGTGAAATTAGCATTACCTCGTTATCGCATTTATACTTATCCTGATGTTATGGTCATCAAAGGTAAGCCTATTTACGAGGGAACAAGTAAAACAATTATTACTAATCCCTTGTTAATTGTTGAAGTCTTATCAAAGTCAACTAAAAATTATGACAAAACAGATAAGTTTAAATATTATCGTTCGATTCCTGAGTTTCAAGAATATATTATGATTGACCAGTATAGTTTTTCTGTAGAAAAATTTGCCAAACAAACAGAAGGACAATGGATTTTTAAAGAATATGAAGGTGAAGAGGCTGTTTTAATTTTGAATAGTATCGATTTTCAAATTACGTTACGAGATATTTATGAGCGAGTTGATTTTGAGTTGATTGAGGAATAAAATAGGGGTTAACAATTCAAAGTTCAAAATTAAAGACATTAACATGGGCATCATTGACAGTGAATGATGCCTATTTGTTGCTTGTTAAGCGGTTGGTGTCGAAGCGGCTTTTAATTCTGCGGTAAATTTTAACCGGGTAATGGTAGCTTTACGAATGCGTTAGGGCTTCTTTTTTTGCGGTACATCAATGGACACTTTTTACTAAACTTATCTTTCTAGAGTGTCTCAATGGGATAATGTAGGGGTTCAATAAAACTTACAAAAATAATATACTTTTTTAACTTTAATATATTAAATATTCAATAATTATACGACATTATACTAATTTAATGTGAAGCTGCACTAAATAAGTAACTCTCTATTCTTGGCGCTCTTGGCGTACTTGGCGGTAGCCTGCGGCAAGCCGCTTTGCGTCTACGTTTAATATTCTGTGCATCTTCATATAGAATTGGTATTAGAGAATAAATGGTTGAGAGCAGACTTGTGTTGTGAACGAATAAGAGAGACGCGATAAATCGCCGTCTCTACAAGGCTATGCGATCGCCCCTGTTTAAACAGATATTTTGATCAGGATGGAAATGCTATTGTTTTTTTCATTCCCTATTGTAGAGACGCGATTCATCGCGTCTTCTTCTTTACCGTCATTTACATAGTGAGAATAATTCCGAGTTTTTTGGGTTGGCAATTACATAAATGCAAAGCAATACTAGCATAAGTTTTTGCCTCAATTAAACATGTAATCATGAATAATGACGATCCTCAACCAAAAGACAACAAACCTAAATACAAAGGTAAATATCGAATTGATTCAACACGTTTACCAGCATGGAATTATGCTAGTGATGGTCGATATTTTGTTACTATTTGCACGGATGGTAAGAAATGCTTTTTTGGTCAGGTTGTAGAGGGAAAAATGCAGCGATCGCCAATTGGAGAAATTGCTCATAAATTGTGGTACGAGATTCCTAATCATTTTTCTAATTGCCAGATAGATTCGTTTTGCATCATGCCTAATCATATTCATGGGATTTTGGTTATTAATCAAATACAGGAAGAAGACGCGATGAATCCACGAACACAGGAAGAAGACGCGATTCATCGCGTCTCTACAAGTCAACGGGGGGATGGTGAACGGGGTGGGGTTACTGGGTTATTTAACCCGATGTTGTCTAAAAATTCACTTTCTAAAATTATTAGATGGTACAAAGGACGATGTTCATTTGAAATTAATCAAATATATGAAGGTTTTGAATGGCAACAAAGGTTTCATGACAACATAATTCGTAATGAATTCGCCCTCGATCGCATTAGACAATATATTATCAATAACCCAATCAATTGGAAGAGCGATGCCTACGGCGGGGCATAGCCCATCGCGAACAACCACCCCATCCCCCCTTGTAGAGACGCGATTCATCGCGTCTTATATTTGTGGGTGTTTTGCGCGTCTAGTACTATTTACGCGTATAACGATGTTTCACCCCAATCGGAAAATATTCAGCATCCCCCATTGGCGCTAATGCAACCTGTGATATTTGATATTCTGGTGGAACATAATTAGCAAACTCGCTATTGAGGCGTAGCAGTTGTGAAAGAATAGAAGATGCGATCGCTTGCCTTTTATCTTCACTACCTTCTACTCCCGGTGCTAATTCCACAACCACAGATAAAAATCGGTTTTTGTCTGCATCTTCCTTCACCTGCAACACAAATTTACCCGTCACCCATTCTTGAATCACTGGTTGTTCTAATCCCACCGTCACATTTTCTGGATAAATATTCGCCCCAAAATACGAAACTGTAAAGTTAGAACGACCAAAAACATAAACGAAAGGTAATGAATGAATACCTCTAGGTAACTTCTGAATTCTGACTCCTGAATTCTGATTCTGTAACTCTGCAACAGGATCGAATCCCCACTCTACTAAAAATTCCAGCATGGCATCATAACTAATTATGCCGCCAGTATCTAAGATGTCATAACGGACTAAAGGAATTCCGTTATCTCCAGAAAATAGCAATGCGCCATCTCGAACTTCAAAAAAGCGACTGCAAGGATCGTACTGCACCAATGTGGGTAAACGCGATTCCCCAAATAAACTTCTAGCTACATCGGGGTTTTCTGCCAAAAAACGACGAATACAAATACTTAATGGCGTTTCATTCCCTAAAACTCCTGCATCCGCAGTGCCGTAAAGTGATGCAAAATCATAGCAGGGATTTTGCGAACCAACTCGTTTACCAACCAAACTTCGCCATTCTTCGCTGAATACTTCTCCCGCCATCACAAATTTAATCTGATATTTCTGCCATTCCACACCACGAGCAATTCCAGTATCAATGACATCTTTCAAAAATGGCGGGTATCCCAAGAGTACCACTTGCTCGAAAGCCGAACCTAATTCTTGCACAGCTCGCAATATTTCTTCTTTGTTGTTACCGGGAGTAATTACAGTCAGGGGATAACCTTTACTAGCAAGATAGCGACAGCAATTGGTGGTGAACATTCCACCTACCCAAGTACCTAAGGTGAAACAAATCACAGCTAGAGTACGTCTACTATCTGTATAAAAACTATCGTGAAAAATCTGTTCAAAACGTGTGGCGATTTGGAGTTCATCTGTGAAAAAACGAGGCCAAAATGTCGGTTTACCACTGGAACCAGAGGAAGCGGCTATCATATCACACCGTTCCAATTGTCCGTTGCGGCATAAGTCAGGTAAAGGATAACGTAGTATATAATTTTCTTTGGCGATCGCTGGGAGCTTTTGAAAGTCCTCTAAAGTTTTAATATTCGCCGGATTAATTTCTCTTTCTGCTAAAAAAGCTTTGTAGGCCGGTACATTAGCCGCTACATCATGAAATAAACTCAAAACTGCCGAACTTTGAGTGTTGAGATGTCGTTGCAGTTGCGTTTCTAGAGGGGTAGAAAGAAAATTCTCAAATTCTTTAATTACTCGCTGGCTTTGTGATTTGCAATTCATGATGCTTGTTTTTATCCTAAAAGTAGAGCCAACACCGTTACTTGCAAGTAAAAAGCTCAAAGACAAAAATAAAAACAAATATTAAATTTCTCGTTTTTTTTACTTTTAACTTGGTTCTTTTTACTTTTTAAGTTATGCAACTCCTAGTTGATTTTTGAAACAACCGCCTACACCTCGAAAGTGGCGATTGTCTCCTACTATTGTACAGACGTGGTTAATTGCGTTTATACTCACGCTGTAGGAGTTAAAAAATCAAAGCGGATTACCATAGTACATAAGTATACAAAACCATATTCCTTAGGATAGCGACACCCTACCACTAACGTTTGGTAAGATATCCGAAAACAACTGTACGCACGTTGTAGTCATTAAATAAAACCTTAAATCCTTGGGCATCATGCAGGTCTATTGCAGCAAACAACACACGAATGATAATGGTAACCGCTTTTGTACCCATTGCGGTGAACCCTTACCTCTCGTTGTGGGGCAGGTTATAGATAATCGCTATCAAATCATCCGTCAACTGGGCCAAGGCGGCTTTGGACGCACTTATTTGGCGGAAGATAAGAAATCCCATCAAACCTGTGTGCTGAAAGAATTTGCGCCCCAAGTACAAGAGAAACAAGATTTACAAAAAGCTAAAGAGTTATTTGAGAGAGAAGCCAATGTCCTCAAAAAACTCCAGCATTCTCAAATTCCCCGTTTTCACAGTTCCCTACAAGTGAAAATCGGTAATAAAGATTTTTTCTTTTTAGTCCAAGATTATGTAGATGGTGACAATTTTGACCAATTATTAGAACAGCGTCGCACTCAAGGAAAAGCCTTTAGTGAAGAAGAAGTCATCACCCTACTGCAACAGATTTTACCTGTATTGCACTACATCCACTCACGAGATGTAGTTCACCGCGATATCTCTCCCGATAATTTGATTTGGCGGCGTTCTGATAATCTACCAGTGTTGATTGATTTTGGTGGTGTCAAACAATTGCCAGCTTCTCAAGGTTTTTGGCGGACTCAGTTGGTTGGGAATAACACTTTGCTGGGTAAGAAAGGTTATGCTCCAGAGGAACAATTACGCCAAGGCAAAGTATTTTTAAGTAGTGATTTATACTCTTTGGCTGTAACTACATTAGTTTTACTGACGGGGCAAGAACCACAAAAATTATACGACAGCTATCAGGGAATTTGGTACTGGGGCAAGCAAATCCAAGTGAGTCCCAAACTGGAGTCTGTGTTAAAAAAGATGCTGGCTTATAAACCGAGCGATCGCTATCAACGAGCCGAGCAAATCCTCAAAGATTTACCATCGCCAAACGCAACTAAACCTCCAGCAAATTATGTTACCAAAATTAAAACGATGGTAGTTGCTCCCGGAAGACAACGCGCCAGCGCTATTATCAGTAGATTCCAGAACAGAACCCAAGCCATCGCTAAACCGGCATCTTTCCCCGTTTGGATTCGTCCTTTTGTGATGAGTCTAGGCGGTACAGCTTTAGTTGTTTTAACTGGTGCAGGTGCTTGGGCGGTGGTAAACGCAGTCATTCGCAGTGTATCGTCTATTACTTTACCATCTATTTCTTTACCGCAAATTCCGCAATTACCTAATCCTAGCAGCCAACCAGTTAGCGATCGAGGCACAACTGGCAAACCTCAGCAAATTATCACTCGCCGCCAGCAGTTACAAATTCCCGAAGGATTTTTTACACGCTTTGTAGATGATTCATTTTATACAAAAAATTCTCAATTAAAGGGACGCAGCCTGACATCGAAACCTGAAGATGCTCGTTTACGAGACGAGTGGTATCGTATCGCCGACGAACTGTTGACTAAAGTAGAACAAGCTAACCTCAGTACAGCAGCGCGTCGCAAACTAGGAACTTACACAACACAAGATTACGAAAGATGGAGACGACAAGCACGAGCCGGAGAATTCGGAGACTATACAATTAATCAGTTGAACAAAGAAACAAACGAAAAATTCGATCGCTTGTTTCCCGACCAAGACCGTGCGAAACTCAATCAGCAAACTTTCGGTCAAATTTGGTATGCACTCGCAGCCGATCGAATTGATAAAGTAAAATCTGGAAATTAAAGGGACTGGGGACTGGGAATGACTAATAACTAATGACTAATGACTAATGACTAATGACTAATAACTAATGACTAAATTATATTGTTCTCAGGGACATGAAAATTCCCCAGGTAGTCGCTTTTGTCTCCAGTGTGGTGAAAAATTGGATACGCCTATGAGTTATGGTATACAAGCAGGATTAACTTTAGGCGATCGCTATGTAATTGTGCGTCAACTCGGTCAAGGCGGCTTTGGACGCACTTATTTAGCTGAAGATGTTAACCGTTTCCGGGAACTTTGTGTTTTAAAAGAATTTTCTCCCCAAGTCCAAACCGCCTACGTTGTCGAAAAAGCTGAAGAACTTTTTCAAAGAGAAGCAAGTGTTCTCTATCAACTACAACATCCCCAAATTCCCCGCTTCCGGGAACTACTTCGCACTAACTTACAGGGCAGAGAATATCTGTTTTTAGTGCAAGATTATGTAGAAGGGGAAACTTACAACTCTTTGTTAAATGCTCGAACCAAGCAAGGTTTACGCTTTACAGAAGCTGAAGTTCGCCAATTATTACTACAAATTCTGCCAGTGTTGGAGTATATCCACTCACTAGGCGTAATTCATCGAGATATTTCTCCAGATAACTTAATACTTCGCGCCGTTGACCAACTACCAGTATTAATTGATTTTGGCGGTGTTAAACAAGTAGTAGCAACTGTAGCTTCCCAATATTACCAACCCGGTGTAGCCGCTTCTTCGCCATCACCAACCCTATTAGGTAAAGTAGGATTTGCTCCCCCAGAACAGATGCAAACTGGGTTGGTGTCTCCCCACAGTGACTTGTATGCTTTAGCTGCCACTATGTTAGTTTTACTGACAGGCAAACTACCGCAAGAATTAATTGATACTTATAATTTAACCTGGCAATGGCGACGAGAAGTCAGCCTGAGTCCCCTTTTAGGACAAGTATTAGATAAAATGCTATCCGTCAGACCAGGCGATCGCTATCAATCAGCCCGTCAAGTACTGCAAGTCTTGAACCCGCCTCCAGTCAACTATCCGCCCACTCAATACCCCACTCCCACCCCGCCAGAACCCACATCCGCCACCGTCGCCGTCTCCCCTCCACCCCCTTCATCTCCCTCTTATTCCTCACCTCCCTCATCTTCGCAGCCCACAAGCACCTGGACACCAACCAAAACCTTTCTGGCTGCACTAGCAGCAGTTACTACAGCCGGATTAATTTTCTGGGGAGTAAGTAGCAACCGCAATAGAGGGGAAGTTGAACCTAGCCCTACAGCTAGCCCAATCCCAACGAGTAACCAGCCAGTCGATCCCTTAGCGCAATACTCACCAGCCGAACGCCAGCGCAAACAACAATTAAGCGATCGCCGTCAACAATTGGGCATTAATGAAAACTTTTACATTAACTTGGTGAATCAAGTTTTTTGGGACAGAAATCCCAGTTTACGGGGACGAACTCTCAGCAATGGTTCCGAAGACGAGAGTTTGCGGGCAGAATGGGATAAAACGGCTTCAGAATTGCTGGAAAAGCTAGCGCCACTGAGTTCAAATTCACGTCGGCAATTGGGAACTTATACAACTGCTGAACGCGATCGCTGGAAAGTGGAAGTCAACCGCATCAACGTTGGTAGTCGTTCTTTGTACGATTTGGGAGATGCAGCTTTTTTAAGTGTATTCCCAGAACAGCGAGGTAAGAATTTTACGGGACAGCCCATTGGACAAGTTTGGTATGGATTTGTCAGCGATCGACTCAGTGCTATCCTTGCCGGTAGTGCTTTCCAAAAACTTACCTTCGATCCCGGTACTATCAGTAAAACAGTCAGTGGTACTCTAGAACCTGGTGGTGGTAAAGTTTTTATTGCTGAACTTGCCAAAGAACAATCTTTAGAATTAAAGCTACAAGCAAATTCCCAAGTTTTGTTATCAGTTTATTCACCCACTGGCAAAATTAAATTTTTAGAAGATTCTACGCGGCGTACTTTATCAACTCAATTACCAGAAAACGGTTTTTATGAGTTTGTTGTTGTTTCCACAGCATCGAAACCAATAGACTATCAACTCACTATCACAGCCCAAACTCCCACCGCACCTGTATCTCCAACACCAACGCCTACGGAAACACCCACGCCGACACCAACGCCTACACCCACGGCGACACCAACTCCGACACCAACTCCCACAGAAACCCCTACTCCGATACCGACACCCACGCAGGAAGCAACGCCTTAGTAGAGAGTCATCGTTAACAGAAAATATAAAATATGAACCTCTCAAAGAACACACTTGTCGTAGGGATAAAGCGCATTGCGAAATCCCTACAGCAGGAGTCTACTTGCGATCAAATAACGAATTAATAAAAGCATAAAGCGATCGCTCCATTTAAAGACCATTTATAGTCAGGTGCATTACGGCTTTAGCATAACGCACCGCTATACAAGACCGTGCGTTTCCTTATCCATATTTTTCACGACTCATTTAGGATTGCTATATATGCATACCATGATTAATTTGTACAGTATCTAAGTCCTATTTCATATATTAAACAAAGACAATATTTTTGAATTTTCTTCAAATTTTAAAGATTTGCTAAGTAAGTTTATGTAACCTCATACTTCATGATAAATAAATTACTACATCTGGGTTCACAAAAGTTGGAAAGAACCAAAATATTTGGCCTAATTGCTTACGAATTGGGTCATTAATTAGGATTTTCAATAAATAGGCTATCTAATTTTGTAAAGTAGGCGTTTCGTTTGCCCGCTAATAAAAGCGGGTGATTTGGAGCAGCCAACAATAAATAATTGGATATTTTTTTGTTTAGAAATTCCTAACCAAATAATTAATGTTTTCTGACTTAGCGTTAGGCAAATGGTCAGTAATCTAGATTGAACTGATGAATAGTTCTTTGATTAAGGCTGAACTTAGATAGTTAGTGAAAAATTTAGGAGAGATATGGCATTTATTTTCGGCACTACAGGAAATGACACGATAAATGGTACTACAGGAAATGACACGATAGTTGGTTGGGCTAGTGGTGGTAATGCCAATAGTACTTCTGGTAACGATACCTTGAATGGCTTGGCTGGTAACGATTCCCTCGCAGGTGGGACATCGAACGATAGTCTAAACGGTGGAGATGGTAGTGACACTCTAAACGGCGGTACAGGAAACGACACTCTAAACGGTGGTACAGGAAACGATACTTTAATCGGCGGTGCAGGAAACGACTTCTTCCGAGGCAGCCAAGGTAACGACAGCATTGATGGTGGAGATGGCTTTGATATCGCAGACTACAGTCAACTAAATCAAACCATTACCTTATCAGGTGTCGGAACCATTCAAAAAGGGGCTTTGGGGCAAGACCAAGTTTTTAAAGTAGAAAGGGTTATTGCCAATGCTAATGTTGCTAACAACACCATAGATACATCTGCATCTTTGCCAGGAGTATCTATCACAGTTAACTTGCAAGCCCAAACTATCTCTGCCAATAACGTTCCTGGTTTGGGAACAATATCATTTAGTGTAATCAACTTTGATAATATCGTCGGTACAAATGCAAGTGACAGCATTATTGGAGATAGCCAAAATAACCGATTATCTGGTAACAATGGCAATGACACAATTGATGGTGGCTTGGGTATTGACACCCTAATTGGTGGACTAGGCGATGACACTTACATAATTAACAGTACTACTGATACCATTACGGAAGCTGCTAATGCAGGCATAGATACTGTTCGGTCTTCTGTCACCTACACACTCGGAGCCAATCTAGATAATCTAACGCTGACGGGAACTGGCTCCATCAATGGGACAGGTAACAGTCTCAATAACACCATAAGCGGTACCAGTCCAGGCAACAACATTCTCAACGGAAGAGGAGGTGATGACTCACTAATCGGTGGTAGTGGCAATGATACCCTCAACGGTGAGGACGGCGACGATAGACTCCGAAGCGGACTGAACAATGACAGACTCAATGGCGGGGCTGGAAATGACGTTCTCATCGGTGTTTTTGGTACTGGTACTCCTGGCGGCAATTCGCTTCCACCTGGATTAGGGGAAATTGATACCTTCACTGGTGGGACTGGGACAGATAGATTTATCCTGGGGGACTTCATAAGTGTTTACTACGACGATAACAATAGTGTGAATCCTGGTTTTAACGACTTAGCTATTATTACTGACTTCAACTCTAGCGACGATAAAATTCAACTCAAAGGAAGTGCGTCAAACTACCGTCTAGAAGTTGTTGGAATCAACACACAAATATTCTTAGACAAACCAGGAGCGGAGCCAGATGAGATTATAGGTATTGTGGAGGGAAGAAACAATCTCACATTTAATGATTTCCTTTTCAATTTTGAGCGCGAACTTCCTGGAAAAGGTACGAACAACACAATACTGTCTGCTGAAGCATTAGGTTCATTGGCATCAGGCTCAAGCGTTGATGTTTCAGCCCAACTAGTGACAGTTCAACCAGAGAGTAATCCCGATTCCGACTTTTTTACATTCTCTTTAGCAAACGCAGCAACTGTGAATATCGTCACTGGAGTGACATCTCCAGGAGATACAGTTCTCGGTCTGTTTGATGCTTTTGGGAGTTTAGTCACAAGTAACGACGATGGTGCTGGTGGCACTGCGTCATTAATCAACAGATTCCTGGGTGCAGGTACGTACACCATTTCAGTGAGTAAATTTCCTCTCTTCCCTCAAGATGGCGGAACTTTCTCTGGTAGTGCCAGTGGTGTTCCTGATTTTTCTTATACGCTACAAGTCAGCGTTGTGTAAGGAAGTTATAAATTAGGTTTGGTAAGGGTTCTAGAGTTGCAGCCTTTTTCATCGATTTGAGTCGCAATTCACTGTAGGGACGCACATCTGTGCGTCCCTATCGTAATGGTTTAATTACCTGAAAATTGCTTTAACATAGAGACGTTACATGTAACGTCTCTACTTACGCATCATCTAAAGCGGCGATACCAGGTAATACCTTACCTTCGAGTAACTCCAAGCTAGCGCCGCCACCAGTGGAGATGTGGCTCATTTGCTCGGCTAAACCGACTTTTTCCACAGCCGCCACTGAGTCGCCGCCGCCGATAATGGTGGTTGTGCCAGTTTTGCCAATTTCAGCAAGAGTGCGGGCGATCGCTTCTGTACCTACCGCAAACTTATCAAACTCAAACACACCCATCGGCCCGTTCCAAATCACCGTTTTGGTATCTGCAAGGGCTTCTTGGAAAACTTTTACTGAGTCTGGGCCGATATCCAAACCCATACCATCATCAGGGATATTCTCGATGCTGACAGTTGTTGCATTGGCATCAGGAGCAAATTTATCTGCTGATACGATATCTGTGGGCAATAGGAAAGTAACACCACGTTCCTTTGCCTTAGCTTCCAAAGACTTCGCCAATTCTAGTTTGTCTTCCTCAACCAACGACTTACCAACATTCAAACCACGGGCTTTGTAAAAGGTAAAAATCATCCCACCGCCGATGATTAGCTTGTCGCACTTCTCCAGCAGCGTTTCAATCACGCCAATTTTACTGGAAACTTTAGAACCACCAATAATTGCAGCCAAAGGACGCTGGGGATTTTCAATGGCGTTTTGCAGATATTCCAATTCCTTCTCAACCAAATATCCAGCCACAGAAGGACTGAGGAATTTAGTCACACCTTCAGTAGAAGCATGGGCGCGGTGTGCAGTACCAAAAGCATCATTTACATAAAAATCAGCATTGGCCGCCAATTTTTGGGCAAATTCTGAGTCATTTTTCTCTTCTTCTTTGTAGAAGCGGACATTTTCTAGTAAAAGCACTTGCCCATTTTCCAGCGCGGCTACCTTAGCTGCAACTTCATCGCCAATGGAGTCATCAGTTTTGACAACTTCTTGCCCTAACAACTCAGAGAGACGCTTAGCCACTGGTGTTAGGCGTAATTTGTCATCCACACCCTTGGGACGGCCAAAGTGGCTGACGAGAATCACCTTAGCACCCTTCTGGATCAAATCTTGGATGGTTGGCAGAGCCGCGCGAATGCGAGTATCGTCTGTGATATTGCCTTGGTCATCCACAGGCACGTTAAAATCAACCCGCACCAAAGCGCGTTTTCCAGATACATCAGCCGCAGATAAACTTGCTAAACTTTTTTTGGACACAGCAAACTCTCCTGATTGCCTTTTTGTTATTGTTTTGAAAGTAGAACCATCCAGATTTTACCGGAGTCAGGGGTGCCAGGTGATAGAGATGTTTAAGACAGTACTATTTCCAATCGATCAAAGCCGGGAAACGCGGGAAGCTGCTGATGTAGTTACCAACATTGTCCAAAAGTACGGCAGTCGCTTAGTGCTGCTGTCTGTGGTAGAAGAACCACCGCCAGATGCACCTAGTGGAGATCCAATGGTGTCACCAGAGGTAGTTGCCAAACTACTCCAAACTGCCCAATCTTTATTTTCTGGGCAAGGAATTCAATCCGAAGTTTTGGAAAGGCAAGGCAAACCGGCTTTTACCATCTGCGATGTTGCTGATGAAATCGGGGCAGATTTAATCATTATGGGTTGTCGGGGGCTAGGTTTGACTGAAGAGGGAGCGACTGATAGTGTCACCACCCGCGTGATTAACCTTTCCCCTTGTCCAGTGTTGATTGTGCCGTAAAAACTTTAGCGTGCGTTAACACAGGTAACGCACCGCCTAAAATTTCTGGAACAGTTTTTGCACAGGGGTGATGTGGTATTTACTGCTAAAACCAAACAACCCAATTTTAGTGTTTGTCAACTGGTTCAATATTTCTTCTAGATTCTGAATTCTGAATTCTTCAATCAAAAAAACTTGCCATTAGGAGATTGACTTCATGACACATATCTCACCAAAAACCCTCACCTTTGAAGATTTTCTCTCCCAATACCGAGACAATCCCCGCTATGAATTAGCAGACGGAGAACTAATTGACATGGAACCCACTGGCCCCCATGAAACGGTGAGTGGCAAACTTGCAACTCAAATTGGCATATACCTTGTTGCAAAACAATTGCCTTGGTTTATTCCTCGCACTTGTTTAATTTACCCCTTTGCAGATACAGCTACAGCACGTCGTCCTGATATCGTGGTTCTTGATGAAACCGTTCTCGATCGCGAACCCCTGTGGGAACGAGAACCTGTAATCACTCTTGGACGGTCAATTAAACTAGTGGTGGAAGTTGTTAGCAGCAACTGGGAAACTGACTATGCAAGGAAAGTTGAGGAATATGCACTTTTAGAGATTCCTGAATATTGGATTGTGGATTATCGAGGATTGGGCGGAGTAGCATTTATTGGTAAACCCAAGCAACCTACTTTCACTGTTTGCCAATTAATTGAAGATGCTTATACTCAACAACAATGTAGGTTAAACGAATCAATTAATTCGCCGCTTTTCCCTGGCCTTGATATTCGCTTAAATGATATTCTGCCTCGTTAAAAGCATATCAGAAGCCGTAATTACAGTTAGCACCAACTTTGAAAGTGACATTGACGGCGATTAGCAGAATAAGCTAACAAAACTTGGAGATTTTTAGAATGAAATGGACACTTGAAGAAGCCCAAAAACAGCTATCCTTAATAATTAATGCGACTAGTCAAGAACCTCAGTTAATCTACACTCAAGAAGAATTAGTGGCTGCTATTGTAGATCCTGAGCTTTTTAAAGAATTTTTAAACTGGCGACAACAAGCTGCGAAAACATCTCTAGCTCAAGTCTTTAAAGAACTTCAACAGTTATGTGCCGAAGAAAATTATAGTTTAGAGATACCAGCACGAAGCGATCGCCACAATCCTTTTACTGGCGACGAAAATGAGCAGTCTTTGTGACACTAATATTATCAGTGAATTAACTCGACTGATGCCAAATCCAGGGGTGACAGCATGGATAAGTACAGTAACATCAATTAACTTAAGCGTTATTACAGTTGAGGAAATCTATTATGGTTTAACAGCCAAGCCTAATGCTAGAATCCAAGCTTGGTTTGAAAACTTTTTGACAACTCACTGTGAAATTTTACCTATTACCTCAGAAATTGCCAAGTGTTCGGGTGAATTGAGAGGTTTTTTGAGAACTCAAGGTAAACCGCGAGCGCAAGCTGATATACTTATCGCCGCAACAGCTAAAATACATTCCATGACTCTTGTTACTAGAAATATTAAGGATTTTGAGGGTTGTGGTATATCTACATTGAATCCGTTTGTTTGAATATTTCTTCTATATAAAGAGTGCGATCGCCTCAGGTGAATTAAAATAACTAGATTATTAAGAGTTACCTAAATAATTATGAGTAAAACTCCCCGCATTCATATTCCGCCGGAAGTAAAAAAATATGTCTGGCAACGTGACAAATATCAATGCCGAAGTTGTGGTAAAACTGCATCAGAAATTAACCTGACTATTGACCATATCATTCCCCTAGCCCGTGGCGGTCAAAATGATATGAGCAATCTACAAACCCTCTGCCTAGCCTGCAATCAGCAGAAAACGGACAGGATTGATCCCCGGTTTAGACGCCATTTTGATTTATAAGAATTCTCGTGTGTATGCAATATGTGGTAGGGGCGCACAGCTGTGCGCCCCTACATGTTATGGCAACTGATTTGAAATCATACTGACATCAACCGCTAGCTTTTTGCCCAACTTGAGCAACTGCCGACACTGATAGATATCTTCTTCATTGCTAAGGGTGGTAAGACACAAAGGTATTATCTGACTATGCAGACAACTGAAATATAATTCTTGGGATCGATGTAAAGAAATATCAATATTTAATTGATCCCCGATATCAATCAACCGCTCCAATTGTTGGATATCTGCATTAAAACTACCATTTGCATCATGTAGCAATTGCCAGAGCGATCGCACAATTAGCTGTTCTAGTATCTGCTTGCCGTCGGGAATATTCAACCGACAACGCAGATGTTTTGCTTCTGTGGCGATCGCCTCTAATTCTACTATGTGATTCCAACGCATTTGCGGTTCGGTAATATCTTGCTCAAGCGATCGCAATGTCATCATACAGCGATGCCCCAAAGCTATCTCCGCCGCTACCTGCAATTCTTGTGGTACCGGTATTTGATCTCGGTGAAACGCCATCAGCACGCCATAATTATCACGGTACACTTGCGTATAAAGTTGTCCTAAGCGTGTCAGTGTTTCCTGACTCAGTAACCGCATAATTCTGTGGCGTTCTTCAGCAAATAGATTTTCCAAGCTGAAAGTTTCTTCGCCAAAGAACTGCGTCATTGCCAAGATGGTATGAGCTGCACTTGCTTGTTGCAGTGCCCCAAACACCTTTTCTTTTAATTGGGTGTAGTCACGCCGCCCAGTAAATTGTTGAATGCAGCAGTGGAAATCCCAACCTCCTAAATGCAGAACCGCAAACACTAAATGTTCGCTTTCCCAGGTAATTTCTGATACTAGCTTCAAATTGCCTACAGCCAGAGTTAGCGATCCCATGCGTTGGAGTTGGTAATCTAGCTCATTAACGGCGTAGCAATAAACCCGCTTTGTGTGAGTTCCCAGGGTTGAGTGTCCAGTACCCAGTGCCGATCCCTGATTCGTAAACAAGGAACTAATGGCATAATGGGCTGCTACTTGTTTAAAACCAAGTTGGGCTGTGAGTACTAGTTGGCGATAAATTTCGCCACCATGTTTGAATTGATCGACATTACTGGGGGCTAGTCCAAGATGTTTGACGAAGCCTTTTTCCAACTGTACGCCAGCTACTTCTCCTGCCAATTCCAAAGCACGGGCGGCGTAGCGGAGAATCTGCGTCCCTTCTGGACGGGAAATTTCTTCAAAAAACCAGCCACAACTAGTGAACATCAACAAAGCATGACGTTGCATTTCCAACAAACGCAGGGCGTCTACTTGTTCTGCGGCTGTTAGTTTGTGGGTTTGATGGCGAGAAAGGAAACGGTTGACATTAGCAGAGGAGCGATCGCGCATGACTTGAATATATTCATCCCGTGCTTGCCAGGGATCGCGAAATAACTGCCTGCCATATTCCTCATACACCTCAATTAGTTGATCCCGCAGCCAATTGAGAGCATCACGCAACGGACGACGCCATTTCTGATGCCAAACACCACCTTCTCCACCGCAACCACAGTTATCCTGCCATCTATCTACACCGTGGGCGCAACTCCAGGCTGTGATGGGCTTCAATTCCACTTCCCAAGTAGGAGCATTTAAGCTCAGGTAGTGGGCAAAGTTCGTCACCGTCCAACCTTGTTGGGGAAATTCTGTTGTAAAGGCGTAGGCTAAAGTTTTCTCTGTTCCTTTTTTGTGATGTCCAAAGGTTTCGCCATCCGTGGCCACAGAAATCAACTGTGCGGGACGATGATCCCCACGCACCGCCGAACCAATACGTCCAGCAAGGCGATTGGCACTATAAACCACATCACTAAAACCCATGTCCCGCGATATGGGGCCATCGTAGAAGAAGATATCAATGTAGGGTAATCCTTCCTTACTTCCATCCTTGGGACTATCGTGAATCGTACTCAGAGGTGAAGATGAAGTGTCTAATGTCGGCTTCAAATAACAACGATAAGGACGGGTGGGATCGATCTGACTACCGCCGACTTCGTACCATTCAGGATTGGGATTATCTTTGGTTGGGAATGGACGACAACGCTGTGCTTGAGATGGTGCAAGGATAACGAAGCGAATACCTTCAGCAACTAAAGCTTGTAGTGTGGGGTAGTCCACACCGGTTTCTGCTAGCCACATACCTTCGGGATCGCGTCCAAAGCGGGAACGGAAGTCTTCTTTACCCCAGCGAATTTGGGTATATTTGTCGCGTTCATTCGCCAGAGGCATGATGATGTGATTGTATACTTGCGCGATCGCATTCCCATGACCATGCAAACGTTGACTGCTCTTGGCATCGGCTTCCAAAATCCGCTGATAAACTTCCACATCGTAGCGCTCTAGCCACGACATCAGCGTTGGGCCAATATTAAAACTAAAATACTCATAATTGTTGACGATCCCCATCACTTCGCCTCGTTCGTTTAAGACTCTGGCAAAAGCATTTGGGCGATAGCATTCCCAATGAATCCGCTCATTCCAGTCATGGAAAGGTGCAGCGCTCGGTTGACGTTCAATCGCGTCCAGATAGGGATTTTCCCTCGGTGGCTGGTAAAAATGACCATGCACCGTCACATAAACACCATGAGCCGTTCTCAGGGGATCGGCCTGGTGAGTGTTGTGAGAATCTGAATTTAATGTTGACGTTGAGCCATTAGCTGGCATTTGTGCAGCAGAAGTCATGTATATATATCCAAAACAAAAAATTCGCAGTTGCACCGTTACACTTTGTGCATAAACGTTATCTACAATGGTTTGAACACAAAATCCGGTATAAACAACAACTATGAAATACAACCAAATTTTTGAGAAAGCCGTTTTAGTATAGTGGGAAATCTGCGTTATCGCACAGCCCTTTCCCAGAAGGCTTCAAGTAATTAGCCATTTAACAACGCCTCATTTAGGGGTTTTCTCGTTGGCAGCGCCAATCAAAAACTTAATTGTCTTTTAATATATTAAACCCCATTTTTGATGTAATATTCTGAATCCATTTCATACTTTTGCAACAAAAGATTACGAACTCTTCTTAAATGGCAACATTATTTTACATAACATCCACAAGAGTAAACTGAAAACAGTAAAATCTCTGAATTGGCCTACAGAGGGTTGAGAGTATCCTATGGGAGTGATGAGTGAAAGTAATTTTTAATTCAACACTCCAGATTTAAAATTTAGGACTACCCGCTGTGCATGATACCCTCAACTCAAACCAACAAATGTCAATTAAAAACATTATTTTTCTGGTTTTGTTACTGTTTATCCCGGTTTCTCTGGCAGCCCACTTTCTGGAGTGGGGAGAATTGATAGTTTTCATTACAGCTGGATTAGCGATTTTGCCTTTAGCGGCTTGGATGGGAACGGCCACAGAAGAAATTGCTGTAGTAGTGGGGCCGTCATTAGGGGGGTTATTAAACGCCACTTTTGGCAATGCTACAGAACTGATCATAGCGCTAGTAGCGCTGAAGGCTGGTTTGATAGATGTAGTCAAAGCCAGTATCACGGGATCGATTATCGGTAACTTACTGCTGGTGATGGGTCTTTCCATGCTTTTGGGAGGACTGCGTTACAAAGAACAAACATTTCAGCCAATTGTGGCGCGGGTGAATGCTGCTTCGATGAATTTGGCTGTGATTGCCATTTTGTTGCCCACAGCCATGAACTACACCGCTACAGGAGTTAACGAACAAACACTGCAATATCTATCTGTTGCCGTTGCCGTAGTATTAATCTTGGTTTACGCCCTAACGCTGCTGTTTTCCATGAAAACTCACTCTTATTTGTATGATGTGGGTGTAGCAGAAACAGAAGAAGAGGAAATTTCCCATAGCAAACCCAATGTTGCGTTGTGGGTTGGCGTGCTGCTAGTATGCACCTTGTTAGTGGCAGTTGAGTCTGAAATGCTGGTGGATTCTCTAGAAGTGGCTACATCCCAGCTAGGTTTGACATCATTGTTTACAGGGGTGATCTTAGTTCCCATCATTGGTAACGCTGCTGAACACGCCACAGCAGTCACCGTAGCTATGAAAGATAAAATGGATCTTTCCCTTTCCGTGGCTGTGGGATCGAGTATGCAGATTGCCCTATTTGTCGCGCCTGTGTTGGTGATAGCAGGATTGGTGCTTGGTCAGCCGATGGATTTGGATTTCAAACCCTTTGAATTAGTAGCTGTGGTTGTGTCAGTGTTGATTGCAAATACCATTAGTTCTGATGGTAGGTCTAATTGGCTGGAAGGCACTTTATTATTAGCTGCTTATACAGTGTTGGGGTTCGCCTTCTACTTCCATCCAGTGATGGGTGGTATGGGTTAGTTAATTTCCAGCGCCCAAACGTGCCCGTCGTAGACATTGCTCCAAGTTTAAGCAAAGCGATCGCTCTTGATTATGGGTAATTAGTCGTCTAATTACCTATTTCCAAAGATATAAAATTACTAAAAATTATCTTCTCAAGTTTTTTCCAGAATTTTGTATTCTTAATCACATTTTTCCATTAAATTGATGCACTGTGGTATTCAAGGCTTAGTATAATCAACCACAGAGAAAATAAGAGTGAAAATTTGTTCCTAAATTTATAGAAGAGATGATTCAAATTCTGGATTCTACTTTGAGAGAAGGGGAACAAACTCCTGGAGTTTATTTTCCTCCTGATATCAAGTTAGCGATCGCTCAGTTTTTAGATTGCATAGGAGTTGATATTATTGAAGCTGGTAATCCTGCGGTAGATAGGGAAATTGCCTTAGCGATCGCTCGTATTGCCAATGCTGGGCTTAAGGCTAAGATAGCCGCTCATTCACTTTGTCGAAAAGATGATGTGAAAAAAGCCCTAGACTGTGGTGTCAATTTTTTAGGTATCTTTTATAGCGTTTCCGAGAAACGATTACAACAGGATTATGACATTGGTCTAGAAAAAGCGATAGAAAAAATTGTAGAAGTTATAACTTATGCCAGAGAGCAGCAAGAAAACTTATTAATTCGTTATACTCCAGAAGATACAGTGCGATCGCCTATGGAAAACGTGATTGCAGCGGCGATCGCAGCAGTACGAGCAGGAGCGAATATCATTAGCATAGCCGATACAACTGGATACACAACACCATTTGCTCAAAATCGCAGTATTTCTTATTATGTGAAAACCCTCAAAGGTGAATTGGCAAAACAGGAATTATATCCAAAAATCGAAATTCATTGCCACAACGATCGCGGTTTAGCCTTAGCGAATGCCCTAGATGCTTACAAGGCGGGAGCAGATATTATTGATGTAACTGTCATGGGATTAGGGGAACGTTCTGGCATTGTTGATTTAGCAGAATTGCTCATAAATTTAACAGATATAGTTGAAGAACAATCATCTTGGGATTTGAGCTATTTAAAGAAATTATATGATTTTGTCAGCGAGCATTCCCACATATCTATATCTCCTCATCATCCTTTAGTGGGAAAAAATGCCTTTACACACTATGCGGGCGTTCATGTCAATGCAGTAGCAAAAAATGAAAAGCTCTATCAAAGTTTAAATCCAGAAGTTTTAGGAATAAAAAGTAGCTTAGCATTAGGGATGCAATCAGGATATATTGCTGTCAAACTGGCTCTCAAGCAGATTGGTAGAGAAGAACTGCTTGAAAACCAAGATTTAGTAATTAAGATTTTTCAAGAAATCAAAGAAATTGCTAAAAGAGGAACTCCAATTGATATTGAGAACGAATTGCCAGCAATTGTAGAGTGTTGCACTGGTAGCCAAATAATTACTAGTGAGATTTGTTCGGTTTCTGGTTGAGACTATGTAATTTTATATTTTAGACTTCGGCTACCTTCGATCGAAAGATTTTGGATTTTAGATTAAGAATTGACTTCTGCACTTGGATTTTATTAATCCATATTTTGAAATCATTTTTCAAATTACCTACTACGCTTATAGGGAGACGCACAGAGCTTTTTTCAATCGTCAATTAAATCGATATTATAAACCTAATACCAATTCAAAATTCAAAATTAAGAAACTAAGCTATTTTTTCACAAAATAGCAATATCGGTGTCATCCCATTTCACGAAAATTCTGAATTCTGAGTTCTGTATTGTTCTTCAACTAACTCTGTGTTTCATAGGAATTTCGATCCAGAACTCACAGCCTTTACCAGGCTGAGAAACGCAGTTGATATTACCGCCATGTTTTTCCACAATAATTTGATAGCTAATAGATAGCCCCAAACCCGTACCTTGACCGGGTTGCTTAGTAGTAAAGAAAGGTTCAAAAATGCGCGATCGCATCGTTTCTGGAATACCACAACCATTGTCCGCAATGCAAATGATAATAGTATTCCATTGTTGGACTTTTGTCCGAATCCATATTTTTGGATTGTCAATTATTTTACCAAAATTTATTGTATGTTCCAGAGCATCGATCGCATTATTTAGAATATTCATAAATACCTGATTCATCTGGGCTGCATAGCAGACTACCGGAGGTAAATCGCCATATTCTTTAATTATTTCAATGGCAAAAGAATTCGTTTGTGGCTGTAATCGATGTTGTAAAATTAACAAAGTACTATCAATACCTTCATGCAAATCAACGGGTTTCATTTCGGCTTCATCGAGGCGAGAAAAACTCCGTAAAGACAATACCAATTGAGAAATTCGTTCTGCGCCCATTGTCATTGAAGTGAGAATTTTTGGTAAGTCATCGGCAATAAAATCTAAATCTATATCTGCTGCTTGCTTTTGAATTTTTGCTGTTATTTGTGGAGCTTCTTTATCATATAAACGCAGTAATTTTAATAAACTTTCAGCATGTTCGCTAACATAAGTGATATTGCCGTAAATGAAACTAATTGGATTGTTAATTTCATGTGCAATCCCAGCAACTAATTGTCCTAAGCCTGCCATTTTTTCGCTTTGAATCAACTGGCTTTGAGTTTGCTGCAATTCTTTAAGAGTCTGGGCGAGTTCTTCTTTTTGACGTTGAGTCTGTTCCAGTAATTCCGCTTGTTGAAGTCCTACTCCTAACTGAGTACCAATTTGCATCAGCAAATCTACTTCATCTTCTTGCCAATCACGGGGCTTCATATTTTGATATGCTGCTAGCAATCCCCAGAGTTTCTCGCCCTGAAAAATTGGCACAATCATATATGCCGTAGCCTTAATTAGCTCGATGGGGGCAATATCAGGGACAGAATAATTAGCTTTGTAAATATCCTTAATGACAAGTATTTGACCATTAGCAAAGTCTCCACCTTGGCTATTTTGCAAGTAATCATCTGCGATTACACTTACAAGTTCCTTGACTGGTATCCAACCTTGCCCTAAAGACTCAGCAACAAATTCGCCACTCCAATCACTCCGGAATCGATAGATTGTCACTCTATCAACTTCTAACAGCCGTCGGACTTCTTCTGTGCTGGTAGCAAAGATGGTGTCAATATCAAGAGATTGGCGAATTTTCTCTACCGTTGCGGCTAAGGCTTTTTCCCTTTCAGCAGCTTTAGCCAACTTCTGGGCTTGTACTTGCACCTTTCTTAAGGATTCAGCTTGCTGTAATGCTACTCCCAATTGCACGCCAACTTGCGCCAACAAGTTAATTTCATCATCTTGCCAATAACGGGGCTGGGAGTTTTGATAAGCTACTAACAATCCCCAAAGCTTCTCACCTTGAGAAATAGGGACAAAAACTTCATTACGTGCATACTTACCTGCTTGGGTTCCTTGCACAAGAACGCCTTCCGTCACAGGTTGGGGCTTAACCACTGGCGTCCAGCCATCAACAATAGAATCAGCGACAAATTCGCCACTCCAATCAGGATAAAAGCGATAAATTGCCACTCGTTCTACTTCTAATAACCGTCGAACTTCTTGAGTAGTGGTTTTAAAAATAGCTTCAATTTCAAGTGACTGACGAATTTTTTCTACGGTGTTCGCTAATGCCCTTTGTCTTTCAGCAGCTTTACTGATTTGTGCTGCTTGGAGTTGCATTTGTTGTAAGAATTCGGCTTGCTGCAAAGCTACACCTAGTTGGGTGCTAACTTGGGTGAGCAAGTAAACCTCATCTTCTTGCCAATCGCGAGTTCCGGTGTTCTGGTATACTGCTAGCAAGCCCCAGAGCTTTTGCCCGTGGTAAATAGCAATGATCGCATAAGCTCTTGCTTGACAGCTTTCTAAAACTTGAATGTAGCAGCTGCTAAAGCCTGCATTGTAAATATCATTACAAATACGGTACACTTCACTTCTGCTAAAGCGGCCACCTGCTGTTTCTTGTAAGTAGGTATCAGCAGTCGGGGGTTTAGCTAGATCTTTAGCACTACATTCGCTGATATTTTCATTCAATTCTGGCCGGTGCAATTGTTCATCTATGAGGGAGATCCAACCCTCTGCCACTGATTCAAATACAAATTTACCACTCCAATCTGGATTAAAGCGATAAATCGCTACGCGATCGGCATTTAGCAGTTGTCTGAGTTCTGCGGTGCTGGTGCGGAAAATGCTTTCTAAATCTAGGGACTGACGAATTTTCTCAATAGTTATGGCTATGGTTCTCTGCCATTCTGCTGCTTTTTCTTTCGCTTTAGCTTGTGCTAGTTGCGCCGATTGTAGTTTTACTTGTTCTAGGTAATCTGCTTGCTGTAAAGCTACTCCTAGATGTTCGGCAATCAGTTGCACAAACTCAATTTCTGACGCTTCCCATTGCCGAGGACTATCACACTGATGAATACACAACAATCCCCATAAATCTTTACCTTTCAACAAGGGAGCAACAATATTGGCGCGTACCTGAAATCTTTCTAAAATCTGGATGTAGCAATCACCACCCTTAGCTTGATAAATATCATCTGTTGCTTTAATTCGGCCTTGCTGATAAAGTTCTGCAAAATCTTCGGCAAAGCAGTGATCCCGGACTTTGGCTGCTAGTGCTGAACTCAATTCACTTCGCACATCTTCGTAGATAAATTCTCCTTCCCATGCCAAATCAGGATAAAAACGAAACACACCGACGCGATCGCTTTTTAGAAGCTGACGGACTTCAGTAACTGTAATTTTAAAAATGGCGTCTATATCTAAAGATTCACGAATTCTGGCAATAACTCCAGACAAAGCTTTTTGCTGCTCATTCTGGCGCAAGGAAAATGCCACATCTGAATCAGATTGTTGCTGTTGTGAATTTGGTTCTATGGGTTGAATAATAGAGGAGTTTTCCATTCCCAGAGGAATTTTATATATTAAAAGTTCTCCTCTCATAGTTCCCTCAACCATCGCAAAGTTAACAATGATCTGTGTAAAAGGGTCTGGGGACTGGGGATCGGGGACTGGGAATTTGGTAAAAAACAGAAAAATTATGGAATTTGGCAGAAGTTAGACCAAATTTTAGTACTCAGTAATAGAGTTGCCGATCGGCAGCGCCAACAAAAAATTATGGTGGGAGACTCAGGAAAGGCGACTAGATAAAATAATGTAGGGACATGATAGTATCATGTCCCTACAAAAAAGATTTTTTAACTACGAGCGGATTATCGCCGCTTGGGGGTAGTGCTGCGAGTGGTGCGTTTTTCTTCATCTCGACGACGGCGATCGCGCCAATCTGCCAGGGTCAAATAACCAATACCACCTGTCACTGCTACTAGCAGCACTACGGCAATTAAAGCCAAAATACTCAGGAATGGACTTTCTACCATGCCTTTACAGTCCGTTACGTCCCCAGACTACCATTGCAATTGACCAAGTGAACACGACTAGCAGTGATACCCAGCCCAGCGTCAAAATTTCCATAGTCCCGCTTTTCAAATCATTACAAAAGGTTTCTAATGTTTATCATACAGGGATTGGGCAGGCTGAGATTTTTTTATCAATGATGTTGTAAGTTTTGTGGGCGATCGCTTTCTCTTGTACCATCTGGATATTAATACTTAGTAGTTGAAGTAATTATAAAAACAAGTGTAAAAAAGTAGCGATCGCGCTGTTATATTCGCTGGCTTGGGAATATTAGGGTTAAGTGCATATATTTCAAATTGAGCAACCCCTAGTATCAATGCCGACATTTCTTAGCTACGCTTTCAACTCCGACGGTTTTATTCCCCACGGACATTGTTATCTCTGGAAAACTGGATTAGTTTGGCTCCACATTATTTCTGATGCCACTATTGCTTTTGCCTATTATTCTATTTCCTTCCTATTAATTTACTTTATTTCTAAACGCCAAGACGTGCCTTTTAATGGAGTTTTTCTGTTATTCGGTGCTTTTATCACTGCCTGCGGTACTGGACACTTAATGGATATTTGGACGCTTTGGCATCCAGATTATTGGATTTCAGGTTGTCTAAAAGCTCTAACTGCGATTCTTTCGATATACACCGCATTTGCCTTAATTTCTCTGATGCCTCAAGCCTTGACGCTAACCAGTCCAGCCCAGTTAGAGGTTATCAATCGAGCGCTTTCCACTGAAATTGTAGAGCGCAACCGCATCGAGCAAGAACTACGCAAAGCCGAAGAAGTCGCTCAAAATTCCAGCCAGGCCAAGAGTGAGTTTCTGGCGAATATGAGTCATGAACTACGTACACCCCTCAATGGCATCTTGGGTTATACACAAATCCTCCAACGCACAGAATCTTTGAGCGAAAAAGGACGTAAAGGACTGGGCGTCATTTATCAATGTGGTTCTCATCTTTTAACCCTGATTAATGATGTTCTGGATCTTTCCAAAATCGAAGCTCGCAAACTCGAATTGCATCCTGTTGATTTTTACTTGCCTGCCTTTATTGATAGCGTCACTGAAATTTGCCGCATCCGTGCAGAACAAAAGGTAATTGCCTTTGAAGTCCAGCTCGATCCTGATTTGCCAACAGGCATTCATGGTGATGAAAAACGCTTACGGCAAGTACTAATTAACTTGCTTAGTAATGCGATTAAATTTACTAACCAAGGCAGTGTTACTTTCAAAGTTCAGGTCACTGGTCGAGAATCAAATACCAATGAAAAAACTAACTACAAAATTCGCTTTGAGGTAATAGATACTGGCACGGGTATAAAACCCCAACAAGCTGAGAAAATCTTTCAGCCCTTTGAACAAGTAGGAAATCAAAAACGACAATCTGAAGGTACAGGTTTGGGATTAGCAATTAGCCAAAAAATTGTTTTGTTAATGGGTGGTGAAATTCAGGTGCAAAGTACCTTAGGTAAAGGTAGCACTTTCTGGTTTGAGGCAAAATTCCCAGAATCTAAAGACTGGGCAAAGGTTTCCAGAGCGCTTGAGCAAGGAACAATTATTGGTTATATGGGACAAAGGCGCACCATTTTAATTGCAGATGATAAATGGGAAAACCGATCGGTAATTGTAAATTTACTAGAGCCAGTTGGGTTTACTGTTATTGAAGCTAGTCATGGTCAGGAAGCATGGGAACAGACTCTAGCCCACAAACCAGACTTAGTGATCACTGACTTAGTGATGCCAATATTAGATGGATTTGAGTTAATTAATCGTTTGCGTCAGTCGGAGCAATTTCAAAAGATTGCTATCATCGCTTCCTCTGCTAGTGTGTTTGCAATCGACCAGCACAAGAGTATTGATGTTGGCGCAGATACATTTCTACCAAAACCTGTGGAAGCTGAAGTACTATTAGAAATGCTCCGACAATTTTTGCAACTAAAATGGATTTTTGATGAGAAGGTAGACATAAATAAAAAAACAAAACTACTAGCTTTTGAACAATCAAATAATACGATATCTCCGGATAAGGAGATTTTAGAAGAGTTACTAGAACTAGTACATGATGGTGATATTCAAAATATTTTAGAACTGGCGGATAGACTTTCAGCTTCTGATGAAAAGCTCAACGTTTTTGCTCAACACCTTGTCCAACTTGCTAGTAATTTCCAACTCAAACGCTTAGCAACTTTTATCGAACAATACATTAATTAATAAATTTAAATTTTAATTTCAAATCTGCCATGAACAGAAAATCAAATACTGGATTTATCTTAATTGTGGATGATAATCCGACAAATTTATCTCTTTTATCTGAAGCCCTCAATAGTGAGGGGTTTCGTTTCCGCGTTGCAATGGATGGAGAAAGCGCGATCGCTCAAGTTGAACGCAATCAACCAGAGTTAATTTTACTAGATGTACAAATGCCTGGTATTGATGGATTTGAAACTTGTCGTCGCCTCAAAGCCAATCCTGTTACCCAAAACATTCCGATTATTTTTACCACTGCTTTAGCAGATACCGACAGCAAAACTAAAGGGTTTTCCCTTGGTGCAGTAGACTATATCCCGAAACCCTTTGCACAAGAGGAAGTTATCGCTAGAGTGCGTGTGCATTTACAACTCAAACAATTGAATGAATCTTTGGAACAACAAGTTAGCGATCGCACTAAGGCTTTGCAACAAGCCCAAGTCAAACTAGTGCAACAAGAAAAGCTATCAACACTTGGAGAGTTAGTTGCTGGTATTGGTCATGAAATCAATAACCCCGTTAACTTTATTTCTAGCAATATTCCACCTTTGCAAGAATACATTGGAGCAATCACCGAGTTGCTCTCAATATATAAACAAGAGTATCCAAACCCAACAGCTAAAATTACTACTGCTATTAACAACTTGGATCTGGATTTTGTTCTCGAAGATATCACAAAAATCTTAAACTCACTAGAAGTCGGAAGTGAGCGAATCCGTAACCTTTCAAATTCACTCCGCAACTTCTCTCGTTCGGATAGCGATGTCAAAATATCTGCTGATTTGCACCAAGGGCTAGATAGCACACTCATGATTTTGCAACACCGTCTCAAGGCTAATAGCGATCGCCCGCGGATTGAAGTCATTAAAAATTATGGAGTCTTACCACAAGTAAACTGTTATCTAGGGCAGATGAACCAAGTATTTATGAATATTTTGGCAAACGCGGTTGATGCTTTAGATGAAGCTATAGTACAAGGCAAAATCAGCAATATAATTCCTCAGATTCAAATTTCAACAGAAATAGATTCGGAAGAATTTGCTGTAATTCGGATTGGTGACAATGGCATTGGTATTCCTGAACGGTTGAAAAAACGCTTATTTGAACCGTTATTTACTACAAAAACTGTTGGTAAAGGTACTGGACTTGGCTTGTCCATCGCCTATGAAATAGTTGTAGAAAAACACAAAGGTATATTAGAAGTTAACTCTCAACCAGGTATGGGAACTGAATTTATCATCAAAATTCCCACATGATAAGAACATTTAATTACAAAATAAGAATTGGTAACTAGGGACTGGGGACTGGTTCAGAAGGCAGAAGGCAGAAGGCAGGAGGCAGGAGGCAGAAGGCAACCCACCCTTAAAAGAGTGGGATTGTAACAAGGATGTTTTATACCTTGCTGCAAGCAGTCTCGATATAATTATTTATCTAAACTCAGCTTTAGACCCAGAACTAAAGTTTTAATTGTTAATCCTAACCTTCTGCGTTCTGCCCTGTCTTTGACACGCTGCGCGAACGAACTTCTGCCTTTCTTTGTAAACTTTCAATTCCCTACCAACTACCAATCCCTAATCCCCAGTACCCAATCCCTAATCCCCAATCCCTATAGACAGTGAACACAATTTCAAATCCTCAATTAATGGCAGAACGCCTAGAATCTCTCAAGGCTGGTATAATTGGAGGTTTTTCTTTATTTTTTGGCTTTGCGATCGCTAGTTTTTTAAATACTTTAGTACTGGCAAAGTATTTTCCAATACTTGTAACTTTACAAAGTAATATTAATTGGCATTTGTGGGTGAGTGCTGCTGTTGCAACTTTTACTGGTTTTTTATTTGGTGTCACTTACCGCTATATCATCCGCTCAGATAAAAATCCTCAACTCAAATCTGGTGGTGTGCTGGCTTTTGGCTTGGTGCGTGGATTAACCCAAATAGAACTTGGGTGGAATTCTGATAGCACAATTTGGCCTTTTTTGGTATTGGCGACAGAAAGTGTATTGTGGTTTGCAATCGCAGCGATCGCCCTTGATATCGCTATGCAGCTAAATTGGGTGAAACCTTTTCCATCAAAGCAGAATTCAGAATTAGAATAGCGTCTGTGCTTAGAGAATTAGGGTAGCACAGCCCACAGCTAACTGTGTTACTTACACAAAATTGTGCTTCAAATAAATGAAAAACCTATAACTAGTATTATTTTGTAGTATAATTAATACAAAAAACATATATAACTATTATATAAGGTTTAATTGATTCTGTATTCTTGAATATTATCTGAATTATGAAAGCTAAAAGAACCCACTATTATTTAATAGTTGATTTAGAAGCTACATGCTGTGACAAAGGAACTGTTCCCCGCCACGAAATGGAAATTATCGAAATCGGTGCAGTGATGCTGAATCGAGAAACGTGGGAAATTGATTCGGAGTTTCAGCAATTTATCCAACCTGTTAGACATACACAACTAACACCCTTTTGCACAGAATTGACTACTATTCAACAGCAAGATGTTGATGAAGCACCAAAATTTATAGAGGCAATTTCTCGCTTCCAAGAATGGATTAATTTATTTTCCAATCATATTTTTTGTTCTTGGGGCAATTATGACAAAAATCAATTTATTCAAGATTGCGCGTTTCATAATGTTCCTTATCCTTTTGGTTCAGAACACATAAATATCAAAGACGAATTTTCCAAATACCTTGGTGTCTCTAAAAAATTTGGTATGGCACAAGCTCTCAATGAGTTGGGTATAGAATTGCAAGGCACACACCATCGTGGCATTGATGATGCCCGCAACATTGCATCTATCTACAGACATATGGGGACTGGGGACTGGGGATTGGGGACTGGGAATAAAGAGCCAAAGGGATGAGGGGATAAGAGGAATAACCAATCCCCAATCCCCAGTCCCTAATACCCAGTCCCTTTTAAAGACTGCTAATCGCTTCTACAACTAGCTTGGAAACAAAAGGCAAAATTTCACGATTCTTAGCCTGGGCTTTGCCTTCAGTAAATACTACTAAGAGGTAGGGGCGCTGGTTTGGTAACTCAATATAGGCGACATCATGGCGGACTTGACTTGTCCAACCGGCCTTTGACCAAATTTGGGCATCTTTGGGAAGTCCACCGCCTAAAAAACCTGTTACTTGGTCTTCCTCGAAATAAGTGGGCAAATCTTGGAGGTCGCGTTTGAGCAAACTCATCATCGCTTGCGATCGCACACTTGAAACTGCCACTCCACCGATAATACTATGCATTAATCTGGCGATCGCATTTGTGGTTAACATATTACGATTTTCCAGTAACTCTCCCACAAATGCCCGCTCCCGTCCATAGGGGCCATCACCCCAAGTTTTTTGACAGACGTTAATCGTCTCCATTTCTTCCCATCCCAAGGATTGGTAATAGCGGTTAACGATATTACGCTGATATTTCCAGGTTTCAAATGGGGCGACTGGTAGTTCTGGGCCTGAGGTGGTGCCAGTGAGAATGTCCACAACCAAGCTGGTAGCATCATTACTAGAGTCTACAATCATATCCCGCAAGGCTCGCTCTAACTCCTTAGAAGTTTGGCTCATGCCTTTTTCCAGCCATTCATTGACTGCCACCAGATAAAATAGTTTGACTACACTTGCAGGGTAAATCCGTTCAACACCCCGATAACTAAAACCCCGAACTGGGTGGTTCCAAAAAGCGTTGGGAGTCAGGGCACCACCAGTATTTACCGGCACTGGGGGATCGTAAACAACCCAAGTCAAGGCAATTTGGTTGCGCGCTAAGGTAGGAAATGCTGCCCAAGTTGCATCTAAAATGCCTAACCCAAGATTTTCGAGTTGTTCGTCTTTATTAAAAAAAATCATTCTCAAATAATGTCCTTTAATCTAAAATCCCAAATCCCAAATCTAAAATCAGCAGAGTATCAGTGTCTAGCTGACCTGAACTTATACGATTCTCCTGAGTGTACGCGCCTAGCAACTCAAGCCGCATCTGGGCGACATTTATGGGTAACATCAAATCATCAGGATTCGGCGGTTGAGGTGTATTTGCGTGAAGATGACTATCCCGGATGGGTATCCTTTTCAGATTTGGGTTTATTACAACCTGCTACTGTACTTTATCAGGCTGCAAGATTTTCTGAATCTGAAATTAAAAAACTGCTAGCAGAGGTTATTGCATTTACCCAAAAAGCCATGCAACAACCAAATTATTACCTCTGGGGTGGTACGGTAGGGCCAAATTATGATTGTTCTGGGTTAATGCAAGCGGCGTTTGCTTCGGTGGGTATTTGGTTACCAAGAGATGCTTATCAACAGGAAGGATTTACTCAACCAATTACCATTGCAGAATTAGCAGCTGGGGATCTGGTATTTTTTGGGACTAGCCAAAAAGCAACCCATGTGGGACTTTATCTGGCGGATGGTTATTATATCCATAGTTCTGGAAAGGAACAGGGACGCAATGGGATTGGCATTGATGTTCTTTCGGAACAGGGGGATGCTGTTAGTCAGTCGTATTATCAGCAGCTGCGCGGTGCTGGTAGAGTTTTTAAGAGTTACGAACCACAGAGACGCTGAGGACGCTGAGGAAGATGGGGAGTGGGTTGGTTTATCAAGGGGTGGATGGGGCGATTTCGACAATTGTCCCTGATGTTTCGGTGGTGGTGCCGATACATAATGAAGTGGAAAGTTTACCACTTTTATTAGAAGCGATCGCATCTACGTTATCTTCGAGTCAGATAAGTTATGAAATCATTTGTGTGGATGATGGTTCTACGGATGGTTCCGGGGAATATCTCAAGCAAGCAGCGCAAACACGTCCTGATTTAAAGTCCGTGATTTTGCGTCGCAATTACGGACAAACTGCGGCTATGGCTGCTGGATTTCATTATGCACTAGGTAAAGCGATCGTTTCTTTAGATGCTGATTTGCAAAATGACCCGGCTGATATTCCGATGTTATTGGCCAAGCTCGATGAAGGTTACGATTTGGTAAGTGGTTGGCGACAAAAACGCCAAGATGGTGCGATCAATCGCTTACTTCCTTCTAAAATTGCCAATTGGCTAATTCGCTACACCACTAGCGTGAATATTCACGATTATGGTTGTTCGCTCAAAGCCTATCGTGCAGAACTATTGGCAGATATGAACCTCTACGGTGAATTACATCGGTTTTTACCTGCTTTAGCCTACATCGAAGGAGCAAGAATTACTGAAATGCCCGTGCGTCATCACGCCCGCCGCTTTGGCCGCAGTAAGTATGGGATTTGGCGGACATTCCGGGTGTTGATGGATTTGTTAACCATTTTGTTTATGAAAAAATTCCTTACCCGCCCGATGCATGTTTTTGGGCTGTTGGGCTTGATTTCAATGGTTTCGGGGACGCTAATCGGAATTTATTTGACTTTCATCAAATTAGCTTTAGGTGAAATGATTGGCAATCGCCCTTTGCTGATTTTGGCAGTTCTGTTGCTTGTAACTGGAGTACAGTTGTTTTGCTTCGGCCTTTTAGCAGAATTACTCATGCGTACATATCATGAATCCCAAGGACGGCCTATCTATCGCGTGCGAGAGGTGGTAGCAAAAAAGGTTAACTAAGGTAACAATAGTAATGATTGAGCATGGGGCGTTGGGCATTGGGCATTAGTAAATACTTAAGAATAAATATTGGTTGACACTCAACAAATAGTAAAAGACTAATGACCAATGACTAATACCTAATCACAAAAAACTCATTAAATTGCATCTACCTTGAAAATATTTAATACGTTTAATACCGAACTGCGGTACAACCTGCTGATTTTATTTACGGCAGGTTTATTATTCTGGTCGAGCGTGGCTTCGCTCTTACCAACTCTACCGCTTTATCTTGAGTATGTAGGCGCAACTAAGCAACAAATAGGGATTGTAACGGGCAGTTTCGCCGTCGGCTTATTGCTAACTCGCCCGATGCTGGGACGATTAGCTGATGAACGCGGTCGAAAATTTGTGTTGTTGATTGGTACCATAGTAGCTGCGATCGCACCTTTTGGTTATTTGGCAACCCAATCTATTGGACTGTTAATTTTGGTGCGGATTTTTCACGGCGTTAGCATTGCTGCTTTTACCACTGGCTACAGTGCCTTAGTTGCAGATTTAGCTCCGCCTGATAAACGTGGTGAAATTATTAGTTATATGACTCTAGCAACTCCCATTGGTTTAGCAATTGGCCCTGCCTTGGGAGGATTTTTAGAAGCCACAACTGGTTATGGAGTGTTGTTTTTGGTTGCTGCTGAGTTGGGTTTTGTCACTCTGTTGGCAATTGTACAAGTCACCAATCCTCCAATACAAACACACGAAGAAACTCAGGACAACCATCAAAAATTTTGGCAAATTCTCAATAGCCCACGGGTGAGAGTTCCGACTTTAGTTATGTTGCTGGTTGGTTTGTCTGCCGGCGCTGTACACACCTTTGTATCTCTGTTTATCAAATCAATTCAGATAGATTTTAATGGCGGGTTATTTTTTACAGTTGCCGCAATTTCTAGTTTTAGTACCAGGATATTTGCTGGTAAGGCCAGCGATCGCCTGGGTCGTGGTTTGTTTATCACTTTTGGTATAATTTCTTATACTTTAGCGTCGATAGTGCTGTGGCAAGCTCACACTGTGAGTAGTTTCTTACTAGCGGCGATTTTTGAAGGCGCTGGTGGTGGTACAGTTATATCGATGATTGTGACAATGATGGCAGACCGATCGCTACCACAAGAACGAGGGCGAATTTTTGCTATCTGCGTCACTGGGTTTGACTTGGGAATTGCGATCGCCGCTCCTGTTTTGGGTTCCATCGCCGAACAAATCGGCTATCGCAATATGTTTGCCTATGGTGCTGGGATCACTTGTGTCGCACTTGTGATTTTCTTTACCAAGTCCAGCAAAAACTTAGCTAACTCATTGCGTTTTGCATTGGGTCGCGCCCCAGATACCTACGCTATGAATAACTTAGAAGTTAGCAGTTAGGAGTTGTAATTTTTTGCTCCTAACTTAAAAAAACGGGCGAGGAGGGATTCGAACCCCCGACACCGTGGTCCGTAGCCACGTGCTCTAGTCCACTGAGCTACACGCCCTTGACAAGAAACCATATTAACACGTTCTCACTAAATGATGCAAGATAATTTTCCATCTAATTTTGGCAACTTAACCCATCTAGACGATCGAGGACAAGCACAGATGGTGGATGTGTCTGAAAAAGCAGCCACTGTGCGCCAAGCAGTAGCCGCCGCCAAGGTGCGGATGTTGCCGACGACCTTTGCTGCAATTCAAGCTGGAAACGTTCCCAAAGGCGATGTGTTAGGAACTGTAAGGTTGGCTGGGATTATGGCAGCTAAGCAAACAGCGGCTTTAATTCCCTTATGTCATCCGTTACCATTGCAGAAAATTGCCATCGAGGTCATACCCGATCCCCAACTACCTGGTTATGAAATTCAAGCCACAGTCAAAACCAAAGCTGAAACTGGTGTAGAGATGGAAGCTTTAACTGCCGTTTCTGTTGCGGCTTTAACTTTATACGATATGGCCAAAGGCTTAGAAAAATCGATTCAAATTGAATCAATTCGCTTAATCAGTAAAAGTGGCGGGAAATCAGGAGATTATTCCCCGCCAGGGCAATAAACTACACTATCTCACCTAAAGCTTTATTAAGAGCCGTTGGGCTTTCAAACTCTTTGTCTTCTGGCACTTTTTCTAACAAAGAGATAATCTCCTTACCTGCTCCTTGTTTTTTAGCGTGTTGAATCAAATCTTGTTTTTTAGCAGGGTAGTCAACACCCTTCAAGTGTTTTTGGATTTCAACTGGGTTAGCCTTAGCCATTTTTGTCCACCTCTAATGGTTATCCCTCATATTCACAAGTGGATATATTTACTCCCTCTATCAAACAGATGAATCATTTCTAACTTCAAAACGTTCAAAGGTCATCCACAAGGTTGATGAATAATTGATTGGGCATTGGGCATTGGGAGTGTTGAGTTAACAATTATTCTCTTCTCCTTGCCTCCCCTGCCCCCCTGCCCCCCGCCTCATCTCCCTCTAATAGCGATCGCACTCCCAAAACCCTTAGAATGAGTAGGGTGTATTTAGATCTGTAACAAATATTTATGCCTCCTCGTTGGCCTCGTAAACCCGATCGCAATGACCCAGAGTATCGTAAAATCGATGACCGGATGAATTTTGCCGTGCATGTGGCGATCGCTGCTACTATTAATTCTGGATTGTGGTTCTTCCACAAGTTGAAAGGCGCTAGTTGGGAGTGGCTGCCTTGGTTGACTATTAGTTGGCTAGTAATATTGTTGGTACATCTAATTTATATTGCTGCGATCGCCAACTACACCGAAACTCCACCCAAATCCACCTGAAGATGGACTGCTGATGCTAGGGCGATTGTAACTTGTGGCAGTAGAATCAGCCTGGTTAATTGAGCAATAATGTAAATAAGCCTGAGATTTTGCGCTCTTTCTCAATATAGGGTTATTTTTATGGCTAAGACTAACACCACAGAATTACTAGAAGCCCTAGCAGCCGAAATTGGTGAAAATGTTTATATAGACGTTGCTAAATGGCATCTTTATTTATCTAATGCCAAACTGCATACAATTGTTGCTGAAAAACTATATCCTTTAATTACTTCCAACTCTGTTAATGAAGACCGAGTAACACAAGTGTTGGAATCCATTCCAATAAAAATTGGCGGCGGCAAACGCGAATTGCCTTTGATAGATTTGCTGCCACTACAATGCCAAGTAAATTTAGTAGATATTTTGGAAAAATATCAACGCGAAATTTAATCGGATTTTAGAAGAATAGAATTCAGGAGCCAGAATCCAGAATTCAGAATAAATTCTCTAACTTTGGCGAGTTTGTATTAAGACTCGCTGTAAATTTTCATGGAAACTTATTGAGGTTAGTTATATGCTCTTACAACTGAAAGATACCGGTGAGTTGGTAAAAATTTTGGAAATTGAAGAATTACTTGACCCTAATAGTGATGTTGTTCGCGCAAAAGACCAAGAAGGTCAAGAAGAACAGGAACCTGATTCTTTTAAAAAACAAAATCTCATTTTTCCCTCTGGTGAAGATTTACCACGCTGTTGGTTAGATGCTGATTACCGAACTGCCAATGCTTAATTAACTTAAAGTTGGTAATACGAAAAATCAAGGGTTTGGAACAAGGTATCTAAGAGGTTGTTTTAAAAGTTGTTGGCTGTGACTTTAGGCACTTATTGATCCCCCCTAACCCCCCTTTTTAAGGGGGGAAATAGAATCAAAGTCCCCCTTTTTAAGGGGGGAAATAGAATCAAAGTCCCCCTTTTTAAGGGGGATTTAGGGGGATCTAAAAGTATTTGCTACATCACTAAGGACTTTTCAAACATCCTCTAAGGGTGTAGGTGAGCAAAACACCTTTACACCCTAACCACCATTAACCCAACGATAGCTTCCAATCAACTTCCCCCTGGTTTTACTACGCAAAACCAGGGGGAGGTTTTTTGATTTTCAAGCTAAGTAACATGGTGCAAAAAAACCAAAATATATAACGAAAAGTAAAGTTGCTCAAAAAGTTCTTTCCTCCTGCCTACCGACCTACTTAGAGACTTTTAATTCTATTCCCTGTTGCCTGCTATACAAGCCCCTAAACTTGATATACAAAATTTTACAGTACAAATGTACTGTTTTGCTGCTAAAATGCCTTACAAGTCAGCTAGCCTTGCTTGAGGTAGTATGAAAAAAATCCAAGACAGCTACAAAAAGCCTATTCCAGCCAAAATTTCACTGTTGCAGCCAACACCTGTGATTACTGCAATAGTGCCACTACAACCGCAAGAGGAAAAAATCATCAGTGACCAGGAACGCTTAGTCGCGCAAGTTGAACGCATCAACTGGATGGCAGGGGAGCTAGAAGCAGCGATACTAGAGTTGAAAGCGATCGCTAACACACTCAATACTCAAAAACGTTACCCACTCATCAAGCCGAACCAATGTAAAAATATTTGTCAGTATTTGGCAGTTAGCGTGCCTTGGGTAAGAAAAAAATCAGACCAGTCTTTTATTTTGACAACAAGAAGAGTTGATTTATTTCGAGCAGAAAGGGAAGCAGCACTATTAGCACAGCAACTACGTCAGCAAACCAAAAAAAGATTAGCGTCCCAGCAACACAGAAAAAACAAGGCTGAGGCTGATATAAAACGATTCTTCAAAAAACATTAGTCAACAAATCTTAAAGCGATCGCTATTTAAAGGCAATCCACCTCTGAGGTTGTAACAGTTATGCTGATTGAAGTGGTAGAAGAAAGATATTCTCTTTCATTACCTAAATACCACCAGACAATTGCTAATTGCTACCAATTATGGTAACAAAAGGGACATCTACCCTCAGATTTGCACTTGTGTAAAACCAGGTGCAACATCAGGGACGATCGCTCGGTGCTCAAAAGGGGTAAAAAGAAGGTGTTAAAGACACTTTTAGTGATTGCCGTTGGTTTTTTACCGTCCCTGTTTTCCCTGTGGGCGATCCGCAAAACGCGTTCGCGAGCGCGTTTACGGATGAGGCAAGCAGCCATGAATTTTCCCAGGATGCGGCAAGGGGAAAACTTCACATCGCCTGAAGGCGATCGCTATTATTTAGAAGGGGTAGGTTACCTGATTGGCGACATCAGCTGCAAGTTTAATGCCCGATCTGGCTACATCCGCTGTGCCGTGAATCCCGACGGGCCATGTAACGGTTGTCGTCACTACGAGCCAAAAGAATTAATCGGTAATGAGAAAAAGGCTTGATAGTTTTTTAGTTGACTGTTAACCGTTAACAGTCAACGTGAAATCCCATCTCCTTTTAAGGGTGGGATGAGCTTAACCCCTGGTACTCAACTGAACTGAAAAACCAACTTATTACCGCATTCCCAGGTTAAACCTGGGAATGATAAAATCATGGGCTACTACAATAACTTGTATTTACAAAGACTTTGAATATTTGTCTTTGTATGGTCAAATAAAAATGAGTAAGAATTCAGTATCAAAAAGTGAAAAGCCACAATTTATAACAGTCTAGTATGATTTGTGTATTCATTCATCTAGTATCGTCCTGATTCTTGAACTCTTGTAGCTTTTGAATTATGACTTCTGAGTTCTGGCAAAAATGATTTAATATAATTCTTGCAAAAGTTAAAATCTGCCTTATATTGTTTGCAGATTCTAACCTTTACTTTTAATTTTTCCGAACCTATCTAATAACTAGATGATTATTTAACGATGAAAACAAGTTTCTTTGGGATAACAGCATTATTATCAAGTTGCGCTTTGCTACTAACAGGCTGCGGTGGCGACAATACAACTGTGACAAATTCTCCAAATACTCCAAATAGTAGTACGAATAACACTGCAACTAACACCACAACAAATACAGGTACGTTATCAGGTGCGATTCCTATCGGCATTGCGGTTGCTCAAACTAGCAATGTGGCATTATTGGGTCAAGAACAAGTGGCTGGAGTTAAAATTGCCGAGAAGTATTTTAATGCTAAAGGTGGCGTCAACGGCACTCCAATTAAATTAGTGTTTCAAGATACTAGCGGAGATGAAGCAGGAGCAATTAACGCTGTTCAAAGTTTAATTAATAAAGATAAAGTTATTGGCATTGTGGGGCCAACTTTATCACAGCAAGCCTTTAGTGCCGATCCCGTTGCCGAACGTGCAAAAGTACCAATCATTGGCCCATCAAATACTGCGAAAAATATTCCAGAAATTGGTGATTATGTAGCTCGTGTTTCTGCACCAGTTTCCGTTGTCGCTCCGAATTCCGTGAAAGCTGCACTCAAGCAAAACCCTCAAATTAAAAAAGTCGCAGTTTTCTATGCTCAAAATGATGCATTTAGCAAGTCAGAAACGGAAATATTCCAGCAAACAGTTAAGGATCAAGGACTGGAATTATTAACAGTCCAAAAATTCCAAACCAGCGATACAGATTTTCAAAGCCAAGCTACCAATGCAATTAACCTTAAACCAGATTTGGTCATTATTTCTGGCTTAGCTGCTGATGGTGGTAATTTGATAAGACAATTGCGAGAACTGGGTTACAAAGGCTTAATTGTTGGTGGTAATGGTCTAAATACATCGAATATCTTGGCAGTTTGTAAAGCACTTTGTGATGGCGTATTGATTGCTCAAGCCTATAGTCCAGAACATCCAGGGGAAATTAACGCGGCATTTCGCAAAGCCTATGCAGAGGAATACAAGAAAGAACCGCCCCAATTTAGCGCCCAAGCTTTTGCAGCGGTGCAAGTTTATGTCGAAGCATTAAAAGCTTTAGATAGCAAAAGCAAAGTTAATAAGTTACAGCTACCAGAATTACGGACGCAATTAAATAAAGAAATACTTGCTGGAAAATACAATACACCGCTGGGTGAAATTGGATTTACTCCGGTGGGTGAAGTTGTGCAAAAAGATTTCTATGTCGCCCAAATCAAAATGGAAAAAGATGGAAGTCAAGGTAAATTTAGTTTTTTGAAATAGTTGCTACATGAATATCAGCTTATTTTTGCAGCAATTATTAAACGGCTTATCCATTGGCAGTGTCTATGCAATTTTTGCCTTGGGATATACCTTGGTTTATTCTATTTTGGGCATTATTAATTTAGCTCATGGGGCGATTTTTACCTTGGGTGCATATTTCACCTATGCACTCATGGGTGGTAACTTTGGATTTAATGGCTTATTAGCTAATGCAGCCTTGCCGATAAAATTACCATTTGCTATAGCTTTGATTTTAGGAAGTAGCTTGGCGGGATTGGTTGGGGTAGTGATGGAACGAGTTGCTTTTCAACCTCTGCGGCGTCAAGGTTCCGATCCTTTGCTAACTGTTGTTTCCAGTTTGGGAGTAGCGGTGGTAATTGTGAACTTAATTCAGTATTTAGTAGGCGCAGAAAGTTACACTTACCCAGCAAATACTTATGGGAATTTACCACCTTCTATTAACTTTGGTACCCAAGATCAGGAAATTCCCATTCGCACGGTTCAGATAGTAATTTTTGGTGTATCAGTAGCGATTGTGGCAATTCTCAGCTATTTTATCAATCGCACAAAATATGGTAAAGCAATGCAGGCGATCGCCGAAGATCCAACCACTGCGAGTTTATTAGGAATAAATAGCGATCGCTTTATCGTTTTAACATTCTTTATTAGCAGTTTCTTAGCAGGATTAGCAGGAACTTTAGTCGCTTCTAGTGTTAGTATTGCCGGCCCTTATTTCGGCATTGCCTTTGGTTTGAGGGGTTTAGCAGTAATTGTTTTAGGTGGTTTAGGTAGCATTCCCGGCGCAGTTTTAGGAGGATTACTTATTGGATTAGTTGAAGCTTTTGTACCGACTGAATATTCCGGTTACAAAGACGCTGTAGCCTACGGAATATTATTTATCATGCTGTTAGTTAGACCCCAAGGTTTGCTAGGTCGTCGATTTATTCAGAAAGTTTAAACACACGTAAGGCTATGAAAACATACACCAAACAAAAACTAACTTTTGATGATTTTTTGGAACAGTGCCCAGAGGAAGGTTTATATGAACTGGTAGATGGAGAAATTGTAGAAGTGCGTGCAACTAGAAATCATGATGATGTCGCCGATTTTATATTGTTTGGTTTCAACGATGAAATTAAACGTTTAAATCTGAATTACGTAGTAAAAAACACAGCAATTATCAAAACTATAACTGCTAATGGAATAGAACAAGGACGCAAACCTGATGTCAGTGTAATAGATAAAGATGTATGGCGCTCAAATCGTTCTGCTTATTCTGCACTTGAAGAACCCATCCAGTTAGCTGTAGAAGTAACATCGACTAATTGGGAAGATGACTACATTGATAAATTAGATGAATATCAACGCTTAGGTATTAAAGAATATTGGATTGTAGATTATTTGGCAATTGGTTCAAGGGAGTATTTGGGAAATCCCAAAGTTCCAACTGTGTTTGTTTTTCTACTAGATGCTGAGGGAAAATACCAACGCACACACTTTAGGGGTTCCGAACAAATAGTGTCACGAACTTTTCCTGAACTAACGTTAACAGCAGAGCAAATATTAACAGCTTAAGAATTGATAAAAGTGATAGCTTAATTAAAATATTTTACAATGTCTGAATTTTTTTCTACTTATGAATCACCAATAGTCTACATGGTATTGGAGGCTTTATTAGGGCTATCGCTTTATTTGCCATTGATGGCTGGACAATTGTCCTTAGCTAGTCCGGGATTTTATGCTTTAGGTGGATATATTGCAGCGATTTTATCTACACAAGTTTTCATATCTACTAATACTTTATGGCCTATTCAATTACTTTTAAAATTTTTCCCATTTACTAATAATTTATTTCCGATTCCATTACTTTTATTGGAAATGTTAATTGCTGGTTTAGTTTCTGGTATATTAGCTGTATTAGTGGGAATTCCGGCATTGCGATTGCGGGGAATTTATTTAGCGATCGCCACCATTGCTTTTGTAGAAGTATTACGAGTTGTATCCTTAAATCTAGATATTACAGGCGGTGCTGTAGGGATTTTTGGTATTCCTCAACCATTCCAAAGCCAACTTGAATATTTAAAGATTGCTCTGCCATTACTATTAATTAGTATGGTGTTATTTTACCGTTTAGAACGCATTCGCACCGGTAGGGCATTCATCGCCATTCGCGAAGATGAGTTAGCTGCGAGTGCGATGGGAATTAACCCCACTTACTACAAAGTTTTAGCCTTTACTCTGGGAGCGATTCTTGCGGGTATTGTCGGTGTAATTAGCGCTCATTTTCTCAATACCTGGAATGCTCGACAAGGTACTTTTGATGCCAGTATTACCTATCTAACGATTGTCTTAATTGGTGGTTCGAGAACTTTTTTAGGTTCGGTGGTAGGTGCCATTGTCTTGAAAGTTTTATTAGAAATTATTTTGCGAAGAATAGCTGATATAGGCGGTCTGCCCATTTGGCTAGCCCAATTTCTACGCGATGGCAGATTAATTATTTATGGTTGTTTAATAGTTTTAGGGACTATATTTTTTCCCCAAGGATTTGTCACTCCAGATATTTTGAAAAAAGGTAAAAAGCAATTACTAAAGTTATTTGCCAACACATCAAAACAGAGAAGTTAATAATATGAAGACTAAATATGATTATGTTGTAATTGGTGCGGGTTCGGGGGGTTGTGTCGTTGCTAACCGATTGACGGAAGATGCCGAAACAACTGTCTTATTGTTGGAAGCAGGGAATCCGCCTAATTTACCAGAACACGAAATTCCTCTAGGCTGGCCAAAACTTTGGGGTACAGAGGCGGACTGGGCATATTCTACAGAAGAAGAACCCTACATCAATAACCGTAAAATCTATTGTCCGCGCGGGAAAGTCTTGGGTGGCAGCAGTGCGATCAACGCCATGATTTATATTCGAGGCAATCGGTATGATTATGACCAGTGGGATCAGTTGGGCAATGTTGGTTGGAGTTATGAAGATGTGTTGCCCTATTTCAAAAAATCTGAAAATCAGCAGCGAGAAGCATGTGAATTTCATGGGGTTGATGGATTTCTAAGTGTGACAGATCCCCTAGCGAAGAGTGTCACCTCACAAAAATTTGTGGAAGCTGCTGTTGAATTGGGTTATGGGCACAATCCTGATTTCAATGGCGCACAACAGCACGGAGCCGGATTTTATCAGTTAACAATTAAAGACGGTAAGCGGCATAGTACCGCAACGGCATTTCTACTACCGATTTTGCACCGCCCCAACTTAACTGTTACCACTGGTGCATTAGTTACTAGGTTATTGTTTGAGGGAACGCAAACCGTAGGGGTAGAATTCATCCATCAGGGAACGATACAGCAAGTTTGGATAGAACAAGAAGTGATTTTAAGTGCTGGTGCGATCGATTCGCCCAAGCTATTGATGCTCTCTGGGATTGGCAAAGCAGAACATCTAAAGAGTTTGGATATTCCTGTGGTCGTTGATTTACCTGGTGTTGGTCAGAATCTTCAAGATCACGTGCTAGTCGGCGTAGCACACGAAGCAACCCAGGATCTGCAACCAGATTTAACCAGCAATCTTGCAGAAGTTGGATTGTTCTTGCATACCGAAGGTCGTTTAGATGCTGCACCAGATTTACAGTTTTTCTCTGCCCCTATTTTGTGGACACATCCTACTTATGGGCGTTCTGTGCCTGGATTCACAGGTGCAGTTTGTATCACTAATCCCGAAAGTCGTGGTAGTGTCAACCTGGGTTCTGCTTTCCCCAAAGACCCACCCATAATTCGGATGAACTATCTGCAAAGTGAATCTGATTTGCAAAAACTCTTGGCAGGAATCAAAATTTGTCGGCAGATATTCCAATCAAGTGTATTTGATGAGTTGCGAGGAGAAGAAGTAGCCCCTGGTGCTGATAATCAGAGTGATGAAACACTTTTGGCTTACATTCGGGAAACCTGCGACAGTGTATACCATCCAGTCGGCACTTGTAAAATGGGATCTGACCGTGATTCAGTAGTAAACCCGGAACTCAAAGTGCATGGTGTTGCCGGGTTGCGTGTAGCGGATGCATCAATTATGCCAACTATTATTACGGGAAACACAAATGCACCAACAATTATGATTGGTGAAAAAGCAGCCGATTTGATTAAAGCCGCAGCGAAATGACAAACAACATTATTTTAGAAGCGAAATCACTGACTCGCCGCTTTGGGGGTTTAGTGGCGGTGAATAATGTATCTTTTACAGTCAATCAACATGAGATTTTTGGATTGATTGGCCCTAACGGTGCTGGGAAAACAACACTGTTTAATTTGATTACAGCATTTATTCCCCTTTCTAGTGGAGAATTACGCTATCAAGGTGCTAATATTTCCCAACTCCGCCCGCATCAAATTGCAGGTTTAGGTATCGCTCGAACTTTTCAAAATATTCGCTTATTTGGTGAATTATCAGCGTTAGAAAATATAGTAATTGCCCGACATTTGGATAATAAAAGTAATGTATTAACAGGAGTTTTAGGATTACCACGAGGGCGTCGGGAAGAGAAAAAAAGTAAGCGAAAAGCTTTACAATTATTAGAGATGGTGGGCTTGAGCGATCGCGCCGAAGAAAAAGCAAAAAACTTCGCCTATGGTGACCAACGCCGCTTAGAAATCGCCCGCGCTTTAGCCCTAGAACCGCAAATTTTACTTCTCGATGAACCTGCTGCGGGAATGAACCCTAATGAAAAACACCAACTGAGCGAATTTATCCGCAGTCTGCGAGAACAGTTTAATTTAACAATTGTGTTGATTGAACATCACGTACCATTAGTAATGGGTTTGTGCGATCGCATTGCTGTTTTAGATTTTGGACAATTAATTGCTTTGGGCGAACCAGCTGTAGTTAGAAACGATCCGGCTGTAATTGAAGCTTATTTGGGAAATGAATAATTTACTAACTGTGAAAGTTAAGCAGACAAAGTTGTGATAAATTCTTCTAAAGAATTTACAGCGATCGCGCTATCCATTAAAGTTTCTAATTTTTCTACACTCTCGTCCTCAAGCCTTACTTCCACCTCACGGGGAATTTCGCCAAAGCGTTGTCGTAATACTCGGATTAACTGCCGTTTTACACCTTGCTGAAGTCCTTGTTGAAGTCCTTGCTGAAGTCCTTGTTGAAGTCCTTGCTGAAGTCCTTCAGTTAAAATTTGTTGATACCAAGGCGATTCTCGCAATACTGCCATATCCCACCTCATGATTTGTTGCACTAAAGGGATGTCTAACACAAAGCTAGCAAAAAATGCCAGCAATGATTCTAATTGGTTCAATTGTGCATCCGCTCGCAATACTTGTAATGCCCGTTGCACTACTGATGGTTCTCCCCCTCCTTGGAGGATGGGTACAAACGGTAACAATGACGGTAGTGGTTGTCTAAAAACTATTTCAGCATCGACTTCCCACAAATTAATTACGCGATAATCTTGAATGGCACGTAATCCTAAAAATTCCTGCTCGTAACTACTTACAATAGTTAAGCTGGATGGGGGCGGTAAGATGTTGACGAGTACTGGGTAAGTTGGTAGTCGGTAGCGTTCTTGTGCCAAGGCAGCATAGGTTCTCATCCTTAGAGGCATATGTGCTGTATAACGCAACTGTAGTTCATTGAGTACCAGAAAATCTCCGTGAGTAGGGCTGTATGCTTTCACCAAAACATCAGTTTCCCGGCTAACCCATTGAAACTCCGAACCAAGAATTTCTTTTGCCACGACTTCAGGACGCTGTGTTACCCACTGTACCCATGCATCGGGAGCTAAATTAATTAATCGCTTGCTACCAATATCTGCTGCTTTTGTCACAGGAGAGTTAATATACTTATTCGTAATTAAAGGTATACCACAAAGATTCGAGTATTCTGGCGTTAGTTTTTTACTTAATGCAATATCTACGACGGGATGCGGCTACGTACTGTTTGAGGAAACCTATGATTGATGTATGTTAGGTTTTAAATCAAGATATTTATGGATATAAAACGCCGATGAATGCCGATAATATACCAAATTATACAATCTTAGAAATTCAAGAACTTGATGTAAATTATGGCGGGATTCAAGCTCTGAAGAAAATTAATTTAATTATAAAAAAAGGTGAGGTAGTTACTTTAATTGGTGCTAATGGTGCTGGAAAAACTACTACACTCAGGGCTATATCTAAAATAGTTAATCCTAAAAGTGGCGCAATTATCTATGATGGGCGAAATATTACCCGCCGCCAAGCTCATGAAGTTGTGCAACTTGGTATTGCTCATTGTCCAGAAGGGCGGAGAGTATTAGCACGGCAAACGGTATTTGATAATTTATTTTTAGGTGCTTATATTCGCTCAAATCAAGCGGAGATTAAAGAAGATATTGGGCGTCAATTTGAGCTATTTCCACGTTTGTCACAAAGACGCAATCAACTAGCAGGAACCTTGAGTGGTGGCGAGCAACAAATGTTAGCGATCGCTCGTGCTTTAATGAGTAGACCAAAGCTATTACTTTTAGACGAACCTAGCTTAGGTTTAGCACCTGCGATCGTCCGGGAAATTTTTTCAATTATTGAAAATCTACGGGCTACTGGTGTAACTATTTTGTTAGTTGAACAAAACGCTAATCTGGCACTACAAATTGCAGATAGAGGTTATGTTTTAGAAGCTGGCTCTATCACTTTAACAGGTGCCGCATCAGAATTAATTAGTGATGAGCGAGTGAAAAAAGCTTATTTAGGATAATTTATTAAATTCCAACTTTGGAGTTACAAGTATATGGTAAAATCACCAACTAAACCCATAACTTTAGAAGACTTTTTCAAACTGCCATAAACAAAACCAGCGAGGGAATACATGAACGGTCAATAACGTGTTAATTCTTGATTATATTGAACATCTATGGTGAGAACAGAAACTTGCATAAATTTTCAAATAAATTTTCAAAATCTGATTTTCAATAGATAACAAAATTTTCTACAATACTAATTTCTTCACTCACTATTTTGACCTGAAAAGCTTCTCCGATACCTGCAATGAAGGGTTGGAGTTGAATATGAGTAGGGGTTTCTAAGTCTATTTTATGAGGGAAGATGTGTTCAGATTCATCAATGATTGAAAGTTGTAATGATGGCAATTCTTCGCTGTCGATTGCTTCTAAACGCAAGGAAACACGTTGGCGTTGCAGGTCTTTAGGTGTGATTTCAGCAATCAGCAGAATATTTTGTGAACCTAAGTTAATTGCAGTAACTAGGGTACTTAGAGAAAGACTGCGAGTTGCATAGGATGGCGCAGGTTCTGAGTAAATATCTTTCAGGGTTTGCTGAAATATTTCAGCAATATTGATATTTTTTAACTTATTCAATAAACCTGGTTGCTGTGTTATATCTTCTGTCTGCTGTGCAGCTTTAGCAGCATAAATATGTTCAATGAGAATATCTAGCGATCGCAGTTCATCAATCCCTATATTTACCATTTGTTGTTCGCTCACTTGATTTACAGGTAAAAAACCCATAAGTTCAACTTCCCTGAGCATATCACTAAACTGTACACCAATATAACCAAGCAAATTTTCTGTGACTTCCAGTGGTAACTCAAAGTGTATTTGCCCTGGTAAAATTGGACAACATGCTAATCTTTGATTGATGTCTGGTAAAACTAAATCAGCGATATCAGATATAACTTGATTAGATAATTGCCAGCAATCACTTTGCTCTAAATTTGTATGAATTCCAAGGTATTTTAAATAGCGATGCACAGCATAGACACTTAATATATTGAGGTAAACTTGCTTTCCTTTTTCAGGTGTCAGTTGTTGAGCGGCAAATTTCTTAGCTAACTGATGTGCTTTTATTGATAGAGGAACCGTAGATTTGTGCATTTTCGCCTCATTCATAATAAGTAATCCTGCTCCAATCCAGAATTTAAAGCAACTTTTTGTAGATGTGATTGAATTTTTGACCAATTTCTTCTGTAGTGTGCGTAGAGGGTTTGCTCGGAAACTCCAAAATCTTGAGCGATCGCTCGCTTAGTTTCTGGTTTATCTTTTAAATAAAGTCGCTGAATAATGACTTGAAAATTACACCCAGGGTTATTTCTTAAATGTGATTTTCGCAAGATAAAATCAGGGTCTTCATCGATATATTCTTTCAGTTTTTGAGCTATAAACCTAATATTCTGCTGTTGAATTTTCTCAATGTAGCCTTCGAGTCCGTCTAAGCGTGGAGGTTCAAACCCCGTTTCAGATATTACTTCCTTAAAGCTAATACTCATACTGTCTTCATTGAGTTGTGCATCAAGACTAATACCTTGATTTCGTTTATTTCTGATATCTTTGACTCTCCAATGTAAATTTCCGTTAACCCAACGTACCAAACTGACAGTTAGCGATGGTGGATGTTCTTCAAAATCTTGAATATTTCTCCCAAGCCACTCCCAAATTTGATCTAAGGCATCAAAGTAATCTTGATGAGAAGATTGATAAAATCCCGGTAGTTGTTGTATCTTGACTATGAGCAAAGAAATGGCCTTGGCTCGTTGTGGACTATCTGGAGACAACTCTGAAGCTTGTCCGATCAATTCTCGAAGCTCTTCATCCATAGCGATTTATGCCTTTTGTTAGCCTCATCATGCAGACCTCTACAATTTTTCTCAAGCAGATTGAGAAAATTTATGCATAATTAAGAATTCAGAATTCAGAATTCAGAATTCAAAATTGATAAGGCTTTGCTCAAAGTTCTTCGGCTGACATTTTTAAATCCAATTGCACAATGCTGCTATGAGTAGGACGCCAAGCCCAGCTAATAGGGGTAAAGCTACGCATTTAACTAAACTTAGCGGTGGTTGTTGGGCGATGGTGGAACTCATAATCACAACCGCCGCTACTGGACTCATGGTGCGTCCCAGCTGCGCCGTCACAGATACCAAGGTTCCAACTTTCACAGGTTCGAGATTGATTTTTGCAGCTATTGGTACGAGAACATTCATCACTGCGATCGCGGTGGCACTTCCAGAACCTGTAATTCCTGCCAAAGTAAATGGTAAAATCAAACTGGTAAACTTTGCCAACATTGCGCGATTTGCTAAAGCGTTAGTGAGAGTTTCAATTAATCCGTTGGCTTTGATTCCCTCAGTAAAAATTGTCGCGGTAATAACTAAAGAAATAATGTTGGCATAGGCGTAACCTGCTCCTTCAAAAAATGCTGTTGGTAAACTATGCAAAGCTTTCGGAGTAGTTAACCCAGCAGCAACGATCGCAATTAACATCGCCGCAGCGATCGCTACACTATTATTAGCAAATTCTGTGGGTAGCTTGACCACTACAGGCACAACAAATAATAATATCATTGGTAGTAGTGGTATTAATGCCTTGATGTAATTTATTTCAAATTTTATTCCTAAATTTTGCTCAGTTTTAGTTATCTCCTCTGATGCAATCGTGGTCTTTTGAGATTCAATTAAAACCAAGATGCAGAAAACTATAAGTGCGGTGACACTTGCTAACAAATTAATTGGCAAAACTTGGGCGAGGATAGTAGTTGTTGATTGTCCAGTCAGTTCTGCAAGTTTGACCACTTCCACTGCACCAGGATTAAATAACTCGCCTCCCATAGAAGAACCAAGTAATAAAAGTGCGCCTGCGATAGTTGGTGCAATTCCCACAGCTAATAATAATGGTAATAAAACAGTCCCAACAATTGCAGCTGTACTAGATTGACTGACAATTGCCATATTGACAATATATGCAGCAATAATTCCACCGGGAATTAATAGCCACTTGCCATAACGTAAAGGTGCGAGTAACAGATGTGTGAGATGGCGATCGCATTCTGTAAGTTTGAGGATATATGCAAATCCCATCGCTGTACAAATTGGCACAACTGTCTTTTCATTCGTCATTTGTTGAGTAATGATGACGAAAATTTGGGGTAATTTACCTGCAAGTAAAAATAATGCTACTGCACAGATAAATAAACTCAAACGCACGTCAAAATGCTTGAACATCAAAACAACTGCCGTCACAATAATTATCAATGTGACTATAGTTGAAACCATCTTTAGCTCCCTGAATAACTTAGAAAAAAGAGTCAGATAATTTTGGATTTTGCATTGAAATAATCCAAAATTATTTCACCCTCTATAAATTGCTCAGTTAATATCTTCGCAGTTATGCATCAGGATAAACGCATACAGGGGATTTCAAGAAACGTGAAGCACGCAAAGTACGTCTCAAACCCAGCAATAAAGGCTGTTTTAGTTCTAACTTTTGAATTCTGCCACCGATAACTTTTCCAAATAAATAATATTATTAAAAATTATTACAATTTTTGTCATATATTAATATTTGCAGCCCTGCTTGCAGATATCTATATTTGTTTAGCGGTGAATTCTATTCGCCAGAATATTTAAACCCATGAGTCAAATAGTTTGGATCGCAAGACACGCCAACCGCCTCGACTTCGTAAACCCTGATTGGTTTCTCACTGCCGAACGACGTTACGATCCACCTTTGTCTGATGATGGTACGATCCAAGCCCAGCAGTTAGCAAAGCGTTTAAAGGGAGAAAAGATTACTCATATTTTTGCTTCACCCTTCTTGCGAACCGTACAAACAGCAAACGCGGTTGCAGAAGTGATGAATTTGTCTATCAAACTCGAAACAGGTTTGAGTGAATGGCTAAACCCAGCTTGGATGACAGAAGAACCCAAAAGACTCTCGACTCCAGCATTAGCAGAATTATTCCCTAGAATTGACCTTGGCTACACACCGCGTATCGCCGCTAATTATCCTGAAACTCACGAAAAAGTACGGGAACGTTCTGGACAAACTGCTAGATGTTTAGCCAGTGAATTCTTCCCAGAGAATATCCTGCTAGTAGCGCATGGTGCATCTGTGTTGGGTGCAGCAATGGGTTTAGTGGGAGAAGTTGCCAAAACCGAAGTTAAAGCTTCTTTATGTTCTTTGGTAAAAGTGGTACGTGACGAACCAGAATGGTTATTAGAACTCAAGGGAGATACTTCCCATTTAACTCACATAGAAGAAGTTATTCGATTTGCTTAAATCCTACATCAGAATTTACGATCGCAGCTTTCGCTATGTTGAGTATATGCTCCAAAAAAAAGAATTAATTCGCCAATAAATTCTATGACTTTGTTACTTGCGGGAGATATCGGCGGTACGAAAACTATTTTGCGATTGGCCCAAACATCCGATTCGCAAACCTTACAGACCATTTATCAGGAAAGTTACCACAGTGCAGATTTTCCTGATTTAGTACCGATAGTGCAGCAGTTTTTGGCTAAAGCTAATACATCAATACCAGAGAAAGCTTGTTTTGCGATCGCCGGTCCCATTGTCAAAAATACTGCCAAGCTGACGAATTTAGTCTGGTTCTTAGATACCGAACGTTTACAACAAGAGTTGGGTATCCCCCAAATTTCTTTGATTAATGACTTCGCCGCCATCGGCTATGGCATTGCTGGTTTACAAGAACAAGACTTGCACGTGTTACAGCCTGGGAAACCTCAACTAGAAGCCCCCGTTGCCATTATTGGTGCTGGCACCGGCTTAGGGCAAGGATTCTTAATTAAAACGGGAAATTACTATCAAGTTTTTCCCTCAGAAGGCGGACATGCTGATTTTGCTCCCCGTAACGAGATAGAATTTCAATTGTTGAAATACCTGCTGGGTAAACATGATATCCAGCGTATTTCTGTAGAACGCGTGGTTTCCGGAATGGGAATTGTGGCAATTTACCAATTTTTGCGCGATCGCAAATTTGCCAGCGAATCACCAGACATCGCCCAAATCGTCAGAACTTGGGAACAAGAAGCCGGTAAAGAAGAGAAAAGTGTCGATCCTGGTGCTGCTATTGGTACAGCTGCACTACAAAAACGCGATCGCCTTTGTGAACAAACCTTGCAATTATTCATAGACGCTTACGGCGCAGAAGCCGGGAATCTCGCCCTCAAACTCCTACCTTACGGCGGCTTATACATTGCTGGTGGAATTGCGCCCAAAATCCTGCCTTTAATCCAAAACAGCGATTTCTTATTCAATTTCACCCAAAAAGGTAGAATGCGATCGCTCCTTGAAGAGATACCCGTGTATATTATTCTCAACTCCCAAGTGGGGCTAATAGGTGCTGCTTTATGTGCTGCTAGGTTATAACAGCTGGCATCATCAGTGAGATTAGCATCTCAAAGGCAAGAAATATGACAATTAAACGTCTGTTGCCATTCATCGCCGCCACATTTATCTGTGGCGGATCTGTTTTGGTGGAAGCGCGTCAACCCAAATCTCCTGCATCAGTTGTCAAAACAACTCCCAAACCAACTATTAAGCCAAAGGCCAAACCAACCGTTTCTCAACCTGTACAACCAAAATGGAAATTATTCACTGCTCCAGATGGGCGCTTTAGTATTTTGATGCCAGGAAGCCCCAACAGAGAAACCCAATACCAAAAAACTTACATGGGGGAAATTAACTTAGAAATATTTGTCGCTCAACCACCAAAACAACAAGTAGCATACATAGTTACTTACAATGATTTTCCTTACAGCTATGGAGAAATGTCTGACCCCCAAGCTGTACTCAACAATGCGCGAGATATGGCTCTGAAAACTACCAAAAGTAATTTAATTAGTCAACGAAACATTCGGAGTTCAAATAATCATCCTGGCAAAGAAATTGAGTATATCAATTCTGGAGGAAAAATCACTAAAAGTAGAATGTATGTTGCCGAAGGAAGATTATATCAAGTAATGGCAATAACGACCAAAAAGCAGCAAAAGACATTAGCTAAAACTATTACGGGATATTTGAATTCCTTTCAGATAGTTTTGAAAAAGTGAAGTCTAGGGTACTGTGGGCACTTCGACAAGCTCAGTGCAGCCCTGGGGATTGGTGATTGGGTGTCAAATCAAAAAATTCTGGTGATGGCTTTTAAACACACCAGAATTTAAAAAGTTTTTCACAATATAATATTGAGTGCGATCGCCTCTAGCTGGAAATAGGGACTAAAGACGCGGTTAACCCTTGTCTGTAGCGAGTGTGGAATTTTCCCGCAATTGATTATGTTAGAAGCAGGGACTGGGAAAATATTATGAGTGAATTGCAGACGCCATTAGTAACTGACGCTTGGATAAAAGCCACTTGGGATGAATATATTGAACTAATAGAAGATCCTGCTTACGAAAAAGCCAAGGGCTACTACCACAATGGACACATGAGGATTGAAATGCCGCCAATCGGAAATGACCACGCCAGCGACCACGGAATTATAATGTATGCAGTTTATCTGTTTGCCAGTATTAAAGGAATTACTTTAAATGGCAAGGATAATTGTACGTATCGAAAGACAGGCTTTAATGAAGCTCAACCTGATGCTTCTTACTACATTAACGAGAATGCTAATGTTATCCCCTATGGAACTTCTATTGTTAACTTAGACATCTATCCACCACCAGATTTAGTAATTGAAGTTGCTAATACTTCCCTTGCTGACGACCTCGGTAACAAACGGTTACTATACGAAGATTTAGGAGTCAAAGAATACTGGATTTTAAATGTCCAAAACGTGGAAATTATGGCTTTTGCCATTGAAAACCAAGGTAGCCGCCGAATTACAGAATCTCAGGTGTTGCCAGGATTAGCTATTTCTTTATTAAACGAAGCATTACGGCGAACTCGTCAAATGTCTCACAGTCAAGTTGGTGCTTGGTTATTGAGCCAATTTCAACAGTAATCCTTTAATGCAATTAAGGTGCAAGTCAATGCAACAAAGATGCAACCCAATGCAACTAAGGTGCAAGTCGATGCAACAAAGATGCAACCCAATGTAACTAAGGGTTCTTGGCAACTTTTGGTGATGATGAAAAGTTACGCGCTTTAAGGCAGAGGGCAGGAGGCAGAAGGCAGAAGGGTTTTAAGATTCTGCCTGTCGTCGTAGAACTTGTGGCCAAGACTCAGATCGAACTTGAAGACTTTTCTTGTGATCTAGAGGTTCTGTAACCCTTGCACAGCAGGAATTTCTGTAGTTTTCTTCTTTCTTCCTTCTGCCCTCTGCCTTCTGCCTTCTGCCTAAACCAGCCCACTAGTGATCACCAAAAGCTGACAAGAACCTAACTAAGGTGCAAGTCGATGCAACGAAGTTGCTCTTTGATGCAATCAAGATGCAAGCCAATACATCAAAGCTGTTCTTGGATGCAACTAACCAATTTGTCGAGTGGGCAAACATTTACCCACCCAAATAACTTAAACAGCAGTAAAGTTGTTTTGTGTCAGCGTCGTCGTATCAAAGCCAGCCAGAATCGCTAAAGTTTGATTGTTTAAAGTGAAACAGTATTACTACAAGCCGAAGCAGCGCGTCTACGCTTCAACGATCGCATCGAACAAAGATCCAAGTCAGAACTTGGATCTTTGTCCTATATAATTGATACTTATGCGAATCATGAGAGTAGCGATACCTACGGTGGGCTACGCCAACGCTTCAGTGTTTTTCAAGCGACTTCCAAAAAAAAATATTCCTTTTGTAGAGGCGCACAGCTAGCTGTACGCCACCACAGTGTATTGCATCCAAACGAGAATGCTATATCTAAGTGGCTCAATACAGTTTTGGCAAAGGGAATAATTTATCCTTAAACCTTCTACTCTCTGTGCCTTTGTTCGTTCAAAATTAATTAGGTTTGATTTTTTGCCCAGAGAAGTTGAATGTTCCTAGAGGTGGGACATTATTTGACAACGGATTAGCACTGACGTTAAAAAGGCGCAATGTGATAGTCCCTTGTACTGTCTGCGTTTGAGGATTAAAGGTGGCTTGGTAGTCGGCGCGGCCAATGCTACCGGCTCCTGCACTGCCAGGAAAAGCAAAGGTGATAGACCTAGCACTCACCTTAGTTTTGCTATTACACTTCCAAGCACCTTGTCCACTAGTAAAGGGATTGAAAGCGTTAGGAACACCACCTTGATTGGAGTCAGTGACAAAAAAGTTACCATCTGCGGTCAGTGTAATAACTCCACGAGAGGCGACGCTGTTATCTGGGTTGAAGATTGTTGTTAGATAAGCACCAGTAACGTTAAGGCGACAAGGTGCTGTATTTGCTAGAGTTTCGGGTACGGTGAAGTCGTTACTCCTAGCCACCTTAGGACTAGCAAATAAGATACTTGCTAAAACTGAACTAAACAATAAAGTATTGCTAAACCAGATTTTATTCATTGTCAGTTTAGATAATTATCTAAATTTTGCTGTAGCGAGATGGATTATATAGCGATCGCCTTAATTACCGCATCGAACAAAGATCCTAGTTTTGACTAGGATCTTTGTCCTATATAACTGTTACTTATACTTATTGGCGGTGTTAAAATTTTGCTGACGATGACAAGTGATAGAGAGTTTTGCAAGGTTCTTATCTATGCAAAAAAGCGATCGCACAAGTAATATCAAGTGCGATCGCTCAGTTAAAATGCGTTAATTATACTTAACTCATGATGCAACTAGCTTTTTGCGGTTAGGACGCTTATACTCCGATTTTTTCTTCAATCCTACTGCTTGAGCTTGATCGCTATTTAATCCATATTGTCCGCGCACAACTTCTTTCATTGCTAATACCGCATTGTGAAATTCCCATTCTGCTAGTCGTGCAGCATCAGCCGCAGCACGGTATAAAGTTTGTTTTTCGGTTTCAGCTTGTTGCTGGGCTAACATAGCTTGATAAGCTTGCTGTAATTTGGCAGCAGAGGCATCAGCACGGTTAGTTTCATAGCTACTGATGGTTTGTAAACCGTGCCATGAACTTACATCTTCACTAATTAATTGAGGGCGCAAACGGCGTGTTGTATTTTGGGTAGTCATATTACCATACTGTTGTCAGTTATGTATTTAATGTACCCATTACCACTCTAAAGCTATCAGTAAGTTAAAAGGCAACAGGCAACAGGCAACAGGCAATAGGCAACAGGCAACAGGGAGCAGGCAACAGGCAACAGGCAATAGGCAACAGGCAACAGGGAGCAGGCAACAGGCAATAGGCAATAGGCAACAGGCAATAGGCAACAGGCAACAGGGAGCAGGCAACAGGCAACAGGGAAGAACTATATATTTACATGCATGACGATGAAAAAATTTTCATCGGGACTGCCTTTCTTAGTTAAGTTGACTGTAATACAACAAAGGTGCAAATCAAAGCATCAAAGTTGCAAGTCAATGCAACAAAGTTATAAATCAAAACATCAAAGTTGCAAGTCGATACAACAAAGGTGCAAATCAAAGCATCAAAGTTGTAAGTCGATACAACAAAGTTATAAATCAAAACATCAAAGTTGCAAGTCGATACAACAAAGGTGCAAATCAAAGCAGTTAGTAGATGTATGGTGCGTTTTGGCTTAGCCTTATTTGCTAGGAAAATAAAAATTAAAGATTAAGAATTTTAGCTAAAAAATTAACTATGAAATAATAAAAAATAATATCAATGATTTAAAAAATAGTATTAACAACCCGAATTTAAATATGGAAACAAATAAATTAGTCAAACCAATTCGGGTCATAACTGTTGACGATCATCAAATCTTGCGGGGGGGTATTAAATTTCTCTTGCTGGCGTTTGATGACATTGAATTAGTAGGGGAAGCGGGTAATGGAGATGAAGCGCTACGTCTTTGCGAAAACTTGCAACCAGATGTAGTGCTGATGGATTTGATGATGGGGATGAATGGGGCGGAAGTAACAAAAGTTATCCGCAAAAAATATCCAAAAATTCAGGTTTTAATATTGACCAGTTTTCTAGACAAGGGCTTGGTACAGAAAGCAATGCAAGCGGGAGCCATTGGCTACTTGCTCAAGGGTGTCTCAATTGATGAGTTAGCGAATGCCATACGTTGTGCTGCCATTGGTCGATCTATTTTGTCAGCAGAGGTAATTCAGGCGTTGCTGCAACCGACTCAACCATCATCCCCTCCTGCATATAAACTGAGTAGGCGACAGGCAGAGGTCTTAACACTCTTGGCTTTAGGATTGAGTAATGAAGAGATCGCTCAACGAATGAAATTGAGTCCTTCTACCATTAGACATCATGTCAGTCAGGTACTAAATAAGTTAGGAGCAACCAACCGCACGGAAGCTGCTACTAGGGCGGTGCGAGTTGGATGTGTTTAACCCTGTTTTGTGGCTTTAGATAAAGAAAAAGTGAAAATTAATTGTAGAGACGTAGCACTGCTACGTCTCTACTGCTACGTCTTTGTACATCAAGCAAATGAGAAATGCCGTAGCATTTTTGATGCCACCCAGTGATATTAGTGGCAAAAGTCATCCATTCAGGTGAAGGCATACAGATATACCAATGCCTAATATGAAGTAACATTAAGCAACCATGAAGCTAATTATGCGTCTGGTTGTTGGTAAATCGATCGAGATTTCATAGCAAACCTTTAACAACTCCTGATTCTGCATTGTCCTCTAACTAAAGGCTACTCCCACACAGCAATCATCACAGGGTTTTATTGTATGGCTACGAACATAGAAATTCCAGTTATTGGCAAAGTTAAGTATCCATTACGCTGGTTCATTGGGCTGATGGCGGGGGGGGCTTTGGTTGTGGGTACAGTTGCAAACTTTACTCTGATAAATCAAGGCACAAACCAAGAAGACATCGATCGCCTAACTGTCCCAGTATCAGCACAAAACGTCACGTTGCGGATAACGGCTAGTGGTAAAGTCGTGCCAGTCGAGAGCGTGAATATTAGTCCCAAGAATCCTGGTGTGCTGTCGCAATTGTACGTGGAACAAGGCGATCGCATTCAAAAAGGGCAAATTCTCGCCCGCATGGATAGCGCAGGCATTGAAGCACAAAAAAGTCAATATCTTGCTAACCTAGCGCAAAGTCAGGCACAGTTAGCCGAAGCGCTTGCTGGTAGCCGTCCTCAAGAAATTGCCCAAGCAAGGGCGCGATTAGCCCAAGCCCAAGCCCAGCTAACCCAAGCTCGTGTAGGTAATCGTCCCCAAGAAATTGCCCAAGCGCAAGCCCAAGTAGATGCGGCTCAGGCAAGAGTGAATTACACTGCCGAACAAGTAAAGCGTTATCAATATCTATATAAAGAAGGTGCAGAGAAAAAACAATTACTCGATCAAGCCATCAGCGAAGACAAAAGCGCCAGAGCCAATTTAGAAGAAGCGAAAAAACGATTGTCGTTAGTCCAAAGCGGTTCTCGCAGTGAAGAAATCGCCCAACGTCAAGCAGCAGTAAATGAAGCACGCGCAGCATTAACACTGTTGGAAGATGGCACTCGTTCTGAGGAAATTGCTGGACGCCAAGCAGGTGTCGCATCCGCCGAGGCTCAGTTGAAAGGCGTACAAGTGCAGTTGGAAGATACAATTATTCGCGCTCCCTTTTCGGGAATTGTCACCCAAAAGTATGCGAACGTAGGTGCTTTTGTCACCCCCACAACTTCTGCTTCTACCAGTGCTTCAGCAACTTCTAGTTCAATTGTCGCCGTAGCACGGGGTTTAGAAATATTAGCTCAAGTTCCCGAAGCCGATATTGGCAGAATCAAACCAGGACAGCAAGTGGAAATTGTCGCCGATGCTTATCCAGACCAAGTTTTTAAAGGACACGTGCGCTTGATTGCTCCCGAAGCCGTGGTAGAACAAGGTGTGACATCCTTCCAGGTGCGGGTTGCTTTGGATACTGGCTTAGATAAACTGCGTTCTGGCTTAAATGTGGATCTAACTTTTTTAGGCGATCGCGTGAATAATGCCTTAGTATTACCAACAGTTTCCATCGTCACCGAAAAAGGTAGAACTGGCGTACTTGTACCAGATGCAGACAATAAACCCCAATTCCGCGAAGTCACAGTTGGCGCACAAATCAAAGACCAAACGCAGATTTTAGGAGGAGTTAAAGAAGGCGATCGCATTTTTGTGAACCCACCAAACGATTACAAAATAGAAAAAGCTAAAGAACAAAATAATTCATAATTCATAATTCACAAGACATGAATTTTTTAGAAAGTGTGCAAATGGCGGGGAAAACCCTGTTATCAAATAAGCTGCGTAGTGCCCTCACGATGCTGGGTATAGTTATTGGTAATGCTTCAGTGATTGCCATGATTGGTATTGGCGAAGGTGGGCAAAAGTTTGTGAATAAACAGCTGGAGTCACTAGGGCCAAATGTGTTGTTTGTATTGCCAGGAAATCAAGAAACTCAACGCATTTCCTTTGAAGTGCCGAAAAATTTAGTGTTGCAAGATGCTGAGGCGATCGCCTCTCAGGTACCATCAGTCGTAGGAGTTGCGCCAGAGTTAAATAGAAGACAAGTGGTAACTTATCGTAATCGAAATACTGACGTTAATATTATTGGCACGACTCCCAGTTTTTTATCAGTACGGGATTTTGAAACTGATAAAGGCAGGTTTTTCAGCGAAGTAGATATTAAGCGAAGTAATCAAGTTGTTGTATTAGGTGGAGACTTAGCAGAAAAACTATTTGGTAATAGTAATCCCACCGGTCAGCAATTGCGAATTGGCAATACCAGCTTTCAAGTAATTGGCACATTAGTAGCCAAAGGTTCTAGCGTGGGAGCAGATTATGATGAAGCTGCTTTAATACCGATTACCACCTCTGCAAACCGCCTTGTGGGAAAGAATTCTCCCTATGGTATCGCCTTAGATTACCTCGTTGCGGCGGCTCGCGATGGTGATAGTGTCGATGCAGCAGAGTTTCAAATTACAAATTTGCTGCGTCTGCGACACAAAATTAATGGTGAAGATGACTTTACGATTCGCACCCAAAAAGATGCTTTGCAAACCGTTGGTCAAATTACAAGTGCATTGACAATTATGTTGGCAGCGATCGCAGCCATATCGCTGTTTGTTGGCGGCATTGGTATCATGAATATTATGCTAGTTTCCGTCACCGAACGCACCCAAGAAATTGGATTGAGAAAAGCGATCGGGGCAACAGAGCAAGATATTTTGCTACAGTTCATCATTGAAGCAGTAATAGTATCTGCCGCTGGTGGTTTAATTGGCACTGCCGTCGGTGTCAGTGGTATTCTGTTAGTGTCAGCTTTCACACCATTAGAGGCAGGGATTTCTACGGTGGCGATCGCAACTGCTGTGGGTGTTTCCGGTGGTATTGGTTTATTCTTTGGCGTCGTCCCTGCACGTCGCGCCGCTAAACTCGACCCCATCGTTGCATTAAGAAGCGCTTAGAAGTGGGGTGCGTTAGGCTGAAGCCATAACGCACCGCCACACACTGAAAGTCGGTTTTTTCATAACCTTGACGCAGGTGCTTAGTGTATCTTACACAAGAGGCGATCGCCAGAGGTTTTAGCTATTAGATACTAGGCAAATCACTTTCAGGCAAGATGTTATCTATAATTGCGATCGCACTAGCCATCCCAAAAGTTTTCGGTATACTGACTGTAAAAGTTGGCGATTTCTCCAAATAAAAACTTTCAAGAAATCGCCCGATCGCTGAGGGGAATGATTGATGCAAACTCCAATAGATTTTGCCGACATTATAGCGGAAACTCCAACGCTTTTAACCGTGACTGCCGAATACCAAGCCATTCAGAGGCAGTTTAACCAGGCTCAAACCTCTGAGCAACGAAAAGCTGTTTTTCAGCAGTGGGATGCTTTGCGACGCAGACTTAGTACGTGGACAGAACTTACGCAACTGCACTTTCACCAAGACACGCAAAACCCAGAGTACAAAGCTGCCTTGGACTATTGCAGCGAACTTTTGCCTTCTCTGACTGCCCTTGAAGTAGACCTAAAACGGCAACTTATCCACAGCCCCAATCGCGCTGAGCTAGAACAAAGTTTGGGAAGGCAAGCTTTTTTGTTGTGGGAAGCAGACATCACGGTTTTTGAAAGAGCAATCGCAGCAGATTTAGTCGAAGAATCTAAACTCACCAATGAATACACCGAACTGATCGCCTCAGCAAAGCTAGCCTTCCAGGGTGAGCAGGTGAATTTATCGGGTTTGCAACCCTATCTGCAAAGTAAAAATCGAGATATTCGCCACCAGGCAGAACAGTGTCGCTGGCAGTTTTTTGAGCAGAATCAAGACCGCTTCGATCAACTGTTTGATCAGTTGGTGAAACTGCGCGATCGCATGGCAAAAAAATTGGGTTTGGAAAACTACATTGCGCTAGGATATCGCCGAATGCGACGGGTGGATTACGATCGAACCGATGTCGAACGCTATCGAGATCAAGTCGTTCAGGAGGTCGTGCCCTTAGCGATCGAGCTAATTCAGCAACAGGCGAAACGGCTCAACATAGACACTGTGTATTTCTGGGATGAGTCCGTCTTTGATCTTCAAGGAAGTCCAGCTCCAATTGGCGATCGTGACTGGATGCTGGAACGGGCGCAAGAAATGTTTGATGCCATGAATCCATCGTTGGGTGACTTTTTCGGCATGATGGTTGAGCGGCATTTACTGGATTTAGAAAATCGTCCTAGAAAGGCAGGAGGCGGATTCTGTACAAGCTTCGCAACCTATGACGTTCCCTACGTGTTCGCAAATTTCAATGGTACAAAAAACGACGTGCAAGTGTTTGTTCACGAGATTGGTCACGCCTTCCAAATGTGGCAAAGTCGCCATTTGCCAGTTTTTGATTACCTGTGGCCCACCCAAGAATCGTGTGAAATTCACTCTATGAGCCTAGAGTTTCTCACCGGCCCGCAGATGGAAAAGTTTTTCGGCGATCGAGCCGATCGATTTCGCTCTCAGCATCTAGCCGGGACGATTCTGTTTCTGCCTTATGGCGTGGCAGTCGATCATTTTCAGCATTTGGTCTATGCGAACCCAGAAGCAACCCCACAAGAACGACATCAAATGTGGCAACAAATGGAAGCTCGTTATCTGCCTTGGCGTCAATATGGAGATTTGAACTACCTCAACAAAGGCGGACTCTGGCAAGACAAACAGCACATCTATTGTTCACCGTTCTACTACATTGATTACACCTTGGCGGGGTGTTGTGCGTTGCAGTTTTGGGCCAAAGCCCAAGAAGATTATTCGCAAGCGTTGGCGGAGTACATTGCGTTATGCGAACGCGGGGGTTCCGCGTCCTTTCGAGAATTAGTGCGATCGGCAAATCTCCTAACTCCGTTTGAACCTGGGGCACTTACTCAAGTTGTTGAAAAAGTGCGTCAGACTTTAAAGGCTGGGTGATTGAAAAATCTCTGAATAAACATGGGTGTAGGGATGTAAGAAAATATCAGTTTTTTAGAAAACTCCAGCCAAAAAAATAGTCCTTTCTTTCAACAACAAATCAACGCCTATTTAGGATATTTTCGTCACGGTTTGGAGTTAATAAGTAAAGCAATAGACTCAATTCGTGGCATAGTAGAAATAGAACAAACAGAACGCGATCGCTCCCTAGAACACACAATCCAAATATGACGCATCGGCTTTGGCGGCAAGGCAATTATCTCCGGCGTCATCGTCCAGCACATCGACAACATCAACCAACCCTTAGCCACAATCTCTCTTGACAACCCACCCCATCCCTTTTACGCATCTTTATTCTTGAGTGTTTTAGCCACATGATTTTTTATTGGCATAGGTTGGCTGATAACTAAGCGCCAGTATTATCCTAGAGATAAGAAGTAAATAGAAAAATGATAGAACGGAAACCTTGTAGAGACGCGATGAATCGCGTCTTTATCCAGCCAAAGACGTGATAAATCGCGTCTACAATTAATAAATAAAATTCTTATGGCAAAGACTATTTCAATTACGGATTCTCTAGTACCAAATCCTGTACCGAAATCAACAATCATTCGTTTAGAAAATATATATAAAGTCTATGGCAGTGGTGAAACCGAAGTCAAAGCACTCAACGATGTGAATTTGATTATCCACGAGGGCGAATATTGTTCAATTATGGGGCCTTCTGGTTCGGGTAAATCCACAGCCATGAATATTATCGGCTGTCTAGACCGACCCACAGGCGGGCATTATTACTTAGATAATATTGATGTGGCGCAAATGGACGATAAATCCTTGGCACACATCCGTAACAAAAAGCTGGGGTTTGTGTTCCAACAATTCCACTTATTGCCTCAACTCACAGCATTGGAAAATGTGATGCTGCCAATGGTGTATGCTAATGTAAATCCCAAAGAAAGAAGCGATCGCGCAATCGTTGCACTGACACGAGTTGGTTTAGCAAATCGCCTCAACAACAAACCAACTCAACTATCAGGGGGACAACAACAAAGAGTAGCGATCGCCCGCGCCATTGTCAACCGTCCCGTAGTACTCCTAGCCGATGAACCCACCGGCGCACTTGATTCGCGCACAACCCAAGAAGTTTTACACATCTTTGGCGAACTCAATGCTAGCGGAATCACCGTTGTCATGGTAACCCACGAACCAGAAGTAGCACGTCAAACCCAGCGCATCGTCTGGTTCCGTGACGGTCAAGTAGTACACTCAAATTTGACTCCATCTGACTTAAACCAGTTGGCTGTATCATAAATCAACTTCTGTACTGCAATGGTGACATATAAACAGGATCTCGAAAATGTTGATTGGGAGGAGATGAAAGCTACACTTAGTCAAGATAAATTCGACAACGGTAGAAGTCCTGAACAACTCAGAGCATCCTTTACTAATAGTTATGCTACTTGTATTGCTTATGCAGGCGATCGTATTATTGGCACTACTCGTGTCCTATCCGATGGTATTTGTAACGCTTACATAGTCGATGTTTGGACATTTACGCCTTATCGTCACCAAGGAATTGCTAGCACAATGATGCGAATCCTATTAGGCAAATTGCAAGGTCAGCATGTCTGTTTAGTTACAGATGATTCTATCCAATTTTATAAAAAACTTGGCTTTACCGAAACAGAAACCTGTATGGAGCAGACAATCGGTAAATGGTTGCGAAACACATTATTAGCAGAGGGCTAATAGCTAAATATTAACAGTTATTAGCTATTAGCCATTAGCTTTTACTGACACTAAAGTTGATTTAAATACCCCATTTTCTAAAGTCTGCATAGGTAAGCGCATGACTTACCATTAGAGCAAAGACAGGTTATAGATATGGATTTAGTTTGGTTACAAACTCGGCGTTTTACCAGTTTGTGCTTGTGTCTCAATTGGTTTAATATCGGTGTAACCCAATTCGCCAGCTATTGTCCGGAACACCGAAATTTGCTCATCAAAATCTAGTCCTTCAGTTTGGGAAAGCAAATCATTAATCGCCTGACTTGGCTGATAAGTATCTGGCAAATCAACCACTTTATCCCCCATAGCTACTGCCCAAGCATACCAAACTAACAACTGATTGTTTTCTTTAATCGCCCCATAAGCACGGGAATATTCTGTATCCTTGCGGTTAACGATATCCCGCATAATTTCCAATTGCTCGTCATCTGATAAATCAAAATACTTTCCTAACAGAAGTGGTGCTAATTCTGGATCGGTAGCAGCTGGAGCAGCTGGAGTAACAGAATCACCCATTTTTTTATAAACTAAATAGAACCAAGCTAATTTGGCATCGGTATCTAAAGCATTAAAGGCATCTACCACTTTTTGACTTTCATTGCTTCGAGCTTGAGAAATATTTTTATCGTAACTTGTAGTCATAACTTTTCTCCAACAGAATTTAATTAACAGGCCAAACTAAGAGTTACCAAAGTTTGAGAATCAGATTCTACTATCAAGAGAAAGAGTTAAATTAATTATCAAATGCAACATTAATCTACCTTTTAATAGAGGTAAAAATCTTTCGCTAGAAAGTAATAAAGTAGCGGATTGCTTTGCTATGATTGCCCCAGTAATAAAAATTTACCTAAGGTTTTAATTATGCCAGATGAAATAAAACCCAATGTTAATCAAGCTCCCACCCATGATGCTCAATTAGCTGCCGAAAACATAGCTAGTGGTGAAGAAAAAGCGCCAACAGTAGATTTTGATGCTGATTATGCAGCTGCACAACAATTCAGTGTTAGTGAAATTGACCGCACAGGTCAAGGCGCAGCAGCAGCCGAAGCCGCAACCGCTCCTCAACAAAAAGTTCCTCAAGCAAAAGAAACAACAACACAAAGCCAGTCAACTGGTAATCCTGATGATTATACAGACTTGGCTAAGGAAGTTGGAAATTCCAAAACTGAGGGCGTAGCTAGCATTGATGACGATTTAGTAGAAAAAGCTTTAGAAAAAGGTCAACCTAAAAAATAAGTTCTTTCAACCGCAGTTCCCCGACTTATTCAATAAGTCGGGGAGCTAAATCTAGCTCAAATAACTGAATTCTCACTTCATGACTTCTAGTAATTCACTAGGTCTATGAATCAAATAATCTGGATTTTGCTTAGCTAGTACTTCCGGGGAATTAAAGCCCCAAGTCACTGCAATTACTTGGATATTTGCTTTTTTTGATGCTTCTATATCTCTGGTTTCATCTCCGACATAAATTACATCTTGAGGCTTAAGCTGTTTTTGCTTCAATACATTATTAATAATGGTTGTTTTACCAAAAATTGTAATTCCTGAATATATAAAATCAAATAAATAATTTAAATCATTGATTTTGAGAAATTCCGTCACATTTTCTTTGGAATTAGAAGTAATAATTCCTAGTTTATATCCTTGAGCTTGGAGTTGTATTAATGCTTCTTTAATTCCCGGAATGGGCTTTAATTCTGGGATTTTGTTTTTTAATTCGCCTTTAACTTTTTTCACTAAAAAAGGTATCTTGAACAGCGAAACTCCAGAGTACTTAATGATTTCCCTAGATGTTAAGTTTTTGAGTAGAGCTAATTGGTCTGGAGTGATTTGGATATAACCAAAGTCTACAGCTAGACGATTAGCAATACTAACAAGGGCATCTACTGTATCTGCAATTGTGCCATCAAAATCGAAAATAATTACTTTTTGGGTCATCTTTCGCCTAAATGCGTCAAGATTAGCTTGAGCGTTGCGTCGTAACATTTCTGGCTTAATCCGTCGTAAGGCGGATGCTGGAAATCGTTTGTCCCACTCTCCATCTGAGATTTGGGCTAATTCTAGCAGTTGGGGAGCAAGATTCTGAGGATAAGGCGCAAACTCTGTGATATCAGTTGTCTTAGCAAAACGTTGATTCCAAGGACAAACATCTTGGCAGATATCACAACCAGCAACCCAACCTTGCAAATAAGGTGTAAGTGTTTGTGGCAATTCTTCTGCCCGATTTTCAATTGTATGATAAGCAATGCAGCGATTCGCATCCACTACAAAAGGCTGAGTAATTGCACCGGTAGGACAAGCTTCAAGACAACGAGTACAGCTACCGCAGTGTTCTGTATGGGGGCGATCGCTTTCTAGTTCCAAATTGGTCAATACTTCTCCCAAAAACACCCAAGAACCATACTCGCGTGTAATCACATTACCATTTTTCGCAATCCAACCAATTCCCGCTTTTTGTGCCCAGACTTTATCTTGCACTGGCCCGGTGTCTGCATAATAAATCGCTCGCACGCTTTCATCAAGCGATTCTAGCCAGGTAGCTAGCTGCTTGAGTTTTTTATGCATTACCTTGTGATAATCTCTTCCCCAGCCATAACGAGAAATTTTGCCATATTCTTCGCCCTGGGGACGTTGATGTGGTGTGTAATAATTGAGGGCTACACAAACAAGCGATCGCACTTCTGGCATCACTAACCGAATATCCTGACGCTTTTGGTTACTCATCCATTCCATATCGGCGTGATAACCCAGCGCTAGCCATGCTTTCAATCTCTGTGCTTCTGTAACATCCACCCTGTCCACAGCAGCAATCCCAATTTTATGAAAGCCTAACTCGCTGGCTTTTTCTTTCACTACACTGCTGCTGGTTACGGAACATTGATTCATTGTTTTATATCTGAATTTGCCTAACTACAGGCATGATTATTATACATTAATCTAGTAATTTTTTTGATAAACATTTGTTACTCATTTTACCTTCAGACAGGAGAATTCAAAATTCTTGACTGTTAACCGTCAACAGTCAATAGATCCATCGTCAGAAAGATTTATACATGTGTGCCAATCTATCTCAATAGTGGCTTTTTTTTTAACGATTTTTGTAATGAAATAAATATTTAGCTAACGTAATACAGGTAATTTTATGACCTCTGCTGAAATATCCCCAGTACAGCCTTCATCAGAATTCCAGATTCTAGGAATTACAGAAACAAGTGTACTGCGTTATTTTGAAACATTAAATGCAGGAGAATTTGATCAAACTGCGGCCTTATTTGGTGAGGATGGTGTGATGCATCCACCGCTTGAGTCTGATATTGTTGGATGTGATGCGATCGCAGCTTACTTAAAACAAGAAGCTCAAAACATTAAAGCTTACCCCAAAACAGGAATAAGCGAGACTTTGGAAAACGCTACGATCCAAGTCCAAGTGACAGGTAAGGCCCAAACCTCTTGGTGTGGGGTAAATGTCTTGTGGATATTTATCCTCAACCAACAACAGCAAATTTTATATACTAGAGTCAAACTTTTAGCTTCACCTCAAGAGTTACTATCTTTACGCCCTCAAAAATAGTAAGTAGCTATTTCTGCCTGAAAACCTACTCATTTGACTAATTCGGGTAAAGTAGCTTCTAACTTGAGACAGTTAGCGCCATTAATCTGCAACTTGTAGTCTACTTTATCCATGAGACGATTCATAATCAGCCAACCATAACCACCTTCTTGTTTTTCAACGGGGTCAGGAGCATAGTATGTAGACATATCAAAGCCTTCGCCGTAGTCCCAAACTTCTAGGGCCAGGTCTCGGTCTTTGAGTTCCAAACGCAGTAATATGGGCAAATTTGGTTTGTCCCGATGGGCGTGACGTACTGCGTTTGAGTAGGCTTCTACTAAAGCTAATCTCAAACGACTCGATTGGCGCGACCAATCTACCGAGTCTCCTAGCTGGATTTTCAAACATCCCAGCAACCAGTTCTCGACAATATTGAGAAAATTCAAATCACTTGGTACATGAAGCTCACTTTTCATTACTTACAAAATCTCCAGCGAGAGTATAGTTTGATCATCTTCTTGGACGTGGTTATCTGCCTGGATGCGAGCTACTAAATGGTTAAGAGAAAGCGGTTTTTCCTCTTGTTGTAGGAGTTGCCAAAGGCCATCTTGATTCAGCATAGAACGGTTACATGGCTCAACGCTAGACACGGTATTTACTGTATTATATGCATTGTTTGATACCATTGCTTCAGTAATGCCATCACTAGTTAGTAACAGTGTGTCCCCAGGAGCGAGAACCAAGCTACCAGACTGTCCTTGCCATTTGGGCAATATCCCCAAGGGAACGCTGCGGACTTTGAGGTAATTGGGACTGTCGGCTGATGCTGCTTTGTGTGACCATAAGAGTGGATAAATATGACCAGCATTAGTGTAAACGAGTTCTCCTGTACTAGGCGTGTAGCAGGCTAACACAAGAGTGATGAAATAATTATTGCTAATCAAGTCTTCGCTCAGAGCGTGGTTAAGGTTCTGCATGACCACATTTGGTGGCGCTGGGGCTTCTTGAGATAATTCCCGACGCAAGACGGAAATCACACTAGCCATAAATAAAGCCGCTGGAACGCCCTTACCAGAAACATCACCCACAGCTAACCACAAATCGCCTTTGGGATGAACAAACACTTCAAAAAAGTCCCCTCCTACTTCCCGTGCGGGGTAGCAGCAGGCTTGCACCTTCACGCCTTTGATATCAGGTAAACTTTGGCGGAGCAGGTTGTATTGAATTTGGCGAGCCACCTCTAACTCATTGTGAATCTGCTGTTGTTTTTCTTGGAGGCGTTGGTAGAGTTTTGCTTGAGACAGAGCTAAGGCAGCTTGTTCGGCAACACCAGCAATCAATTGGATCTCTTCCTCTTCCCAAGGGCGATCGCGTCCCCATTGGTGGAGAGCCAACACAGCCACGAGGTACTGCTGGTAGCTAAGTGGCACAACCAAATGATGGCAGGGGTTACCGTCGTATATTTCTTGAGCAAGTTCGTGATGACGGGTTTGCAGAACTTTTTCAATTAAAGGAGCAGTGTCGAAGGCGCAATCCAATACATCAGATTGAGGATCGTAGTATGAGAATACCTCTGGTGTGAGGCGATCGCCTTCTGTTGGTCTAAGCAAACAACTAGTAGCTTCAAAGGTTTGTCCAATGGTTGCTACAGTCTTTTGCAGCATACTGTCGTAGTCTAAAGACTCCCGAATTGCCGTTGTCACCGCATTAAACAAAGATTCCCGCCGCAGTGCCCGACGTAACTCTTGGGTACGCTTCTTCACCAGGCGGTATGTATCGGTAGCTTGTTCGACTAACGCCCTGAGTCGCTCTGGATTCCAGGGTTTGGTGATGTACTTGAACACCTGACCGGAGTTAATCGCATCTACCAAATCTTCGACATCAGTAAAACCAGTTAACAAAATCCGAATCGTGTCCGGAAACCGTTCCACCGTGCGACTAAAAAACTCGCTGCCACTCATTTCTGGCATTCTTTGGTCAGAAATAATCACAGCCATTTCGCCAACTTTGTCCAAGATTTCCAATGCACCAAAAGCATGATTCGCTTTGTACACTTGAAAATCTCGCCTAAAAGTACGGTAGAGTAAATCTAAGTTATCTGGCTCATCGTCTACCACCATGAGCTTGAGTTTGTCCACCCCTGTCTCAGCCATATTTGACTTTAATTTTTCAACTATGTTTAGTGGCGAGATAGTATGATGTTTATCCCACCTGATAACCAACGAAAATTTAGAACTAATCATTCTCAACAGTTATCAGTTATCAGTGTTTGAAACCTTGATAACTGTTCACTGCTACTTGAATTTAACTTTTATCCCACTAACCCAGAACGCAAGGCGCGGACTGCTGCCTGGGTACGGTCATCGGCACATAGCTTATTCAAAATATTGCGGACGTGAGTTTTAACAGTTCCGACAGTGATGTAAAGCCTTTCCGCAATTACCGCATTGCTACAACCTTCGACAATCAACTGTAACACTTCTAACTCCCTTTCTGTCAGGGTGTAGGGTTCAATTCCTTCCAGATTTTCCGCAAAATCTGGATTAGGGAGAACGGCTTTGGTATCTACAAAAGCCGATTCCGACTTCTGGGGATTTTGTTGCGCTTGTTGTAATACAATTCGAGCGATCGCCGGATCGATCCAGGCGTTGCCATTGTAAGTTACTCGCACTGCTTCCAGCAAATTATCAAATTTGATATCCTTCATACAGTAGGAGTCTGCCCCAGCAGCAAAAGCCGCCAATACCGCTTCTCGATTATCGCGCAGTGTCAAAATTAACACCTTTGTGCTTAACTCTTCGCTATTAGTAGTAGATTTTAGCTCCCGTGTCAACTCAATGCCATCCTTATCTGGTAAACCAATATCTACTATGGCAATATCTGGTTGTAGCACTTTTAACATTTTTAAGCCCTCAGCGGCAGTAGCAGCTTCCCCTACAACTTCAATTTCATCCTTTTGCAGTAGTGCTGTGCGAATACCTACGCGAGTCAGATCGTGATCTTCAATCAGAGCAATACGAATTTTACTCATAGCCAACTTCAGCCCGTTACACTACCTTAACTGTAAAGTCGAGTTTACTAAAAAGTCTTAAGAGGTGCAGATTAAAGACACCTTCGTATAGAGTTCTCACACTTAGGCAACTCAAATCCTACATTGAAAAGGAACATAGTCGTGACAATCAAGGGCACTTGATGTCCCCTTAATTGTCCCGCAATTCCCCATCACAGCCAATGCTTTCTATTGTTGCAGAGCTATTGCTCTGTAAACCCTCATGACAGAAACCAGACTGGCTCCTATTAAATTCTTCTTTGATAAAAATATTTGATAAACTTAACATTCAAGTAAATGTGGTGTAAAATCAATCAAAAAATAGGCACTATGTCTAAATCGCCTAAAGCATTTTCAGTATTGGGAATACCAGTTCATGTGATGACTAACTATCCAGGCTGGTTGTTAGAATGCTTGCAACAAGGCAGAGGAACTCATGTGGTAACGCTCAATGCAGAAATGACTATGCAGGCAGAGCGGAACGAACTCCTAGCTCAGGCCATTCAAAATGCTGAACTAGTGATTCCAGATGGGGCTGGGGTTGTTCTGTATTTACGCTGGTTATTATGGCAAAAAGTACAGCGTTGCCCAGGAATTGAATTATCAGAAAAGCTTTTGCAAGAACTTGGACAACATAAGACAGGAGCAAAAATATTTTTTTATGGTGCCGCACCTGGAGTAGCTGCAAAAGCAGCAGAGTTTTGGCAGCAGCAAATTCCAGATTTGAATGTAGTAGGTAGTCACTCAGGTTACCACTCTCCAGAAGAAGAAGCACAATTGCAACAAACTCTTGCCCAATTACAGCCGCAAGTGATTTTTGTAGGTCTAGGAGTGCCACGTCAAGAATTATGGATTGCCCAAAACCGTCATTTGTGCCCCCAAGCAATTTGGATTGGCGTTGGTGGCAGTTTTGATATTTGGTCGGGAACTAAAACTCGCGCTCCTGCTTGGTTAGGAAATAATAATTTGGAATGGCTATATCGTTTGTATCAAGAACCTTGGCGTTGGCGGCGGATGTTAGCTTTGCCAGAGTTTGCGATGAAAGCTTTTGTTTATCGCTGGACTGCTAGGAGTGCAATTATCGCAGGTAATAGGCAATAAGCAAAGAAAGTCTTTTGGGGCTGGGGTTTTACGATGGGTTTATGTCTTAAACTATGCTTCAACTGCTATAAGTGCTGAATTCTGGCTTCTGAATTCCGGGTGTTTTTACTTAGTTAATCCTGAAATCTTTAACAAATTTTAAATTTCTCTGTTGGATTTGAAATTCCCAGGCAAAACCTGGGAATTCTGATTTTGGGGGGAATGTCGAATCTATGTTGGCAAAGTGTTTGGTTGTGGGTATGAGGAGAATTTAACAATGCCAGTATTAACAACTGAAGTTAAGACAGAGAAATCCGTTGATAAACAGAACAGTGAAACTCAACAGCACATTAGCAATACTGCTGCAAAGGTGCAATTGCAATCTGTAACCAAGACCTATGCTAATGGCTCTCATGCCTTGCTGGATGCAAACCTTGAGGTTAAAAAAGGAGAATTTTTGTTTATCACAGGGCCGAGTGGTTCTGGTAAATCAACGCTTTTGAAACTGCTGTATGGCCAGGAGTTACCTACACAGGGTGAAGTAATTGTTGATGAATGTAATGTAGCAACTTTAAGGGGCGATCGCTTGTCATTATTCCGGCGACGCATTGGCATTGTATTTCAAGACTACAAACTCATTAACCAGCGAACAGTAGCGGAAAATGTAACTTTTGTACTCCAAGCTCAAGGGTATACCCGGAAAGAAATTCAACGCCGCTTAGAACCAACGTTAAAGTTGGTAGGGTTACTGAGTAAAGCTGACTGCTTTCCAGATCAGCTCTCAGGAGGAGAACAACAACGAGTGAGTATTGCTAGGGCGATCGTCAGTACACCACCACTGCTACTGGCTGATGAACCAACAGGAAATCTCGATCCAGATAATTCCTGGCAAGTTATACAAATTCTCCAAAAGTTAAATTCCTTTGGGGCTACGGTGATTGTTACTACCCACGATGAACAATTGGTGCGGCGGTGTAATCATCCAGTAGTGCAAGTTCGCAATGGAAAGTTGTCTCGAAAATAATTATGGGGCATGGGGCATAGGGCATAGGGCATTGGTAATTAACAAAGGACTTGTTGTTTAACTCAGGACAAATGACTAATGACAAATGACTAATAAACGCCCTGTTTAAGTTTTGCTGATATGGGTATGAAGGTTTTGGCTGTTTTGGGTGGTAGTACTTGTGGGCGATCGCAAGCTTGTAGGATCTTAAAAGCTGCTTCTCGAACGACAACTTCCTTCTCACGACTCAGTAGGAGTTGCAAGCATTGGACTACATCTTGCTGCACTGAAGAATCAACTCGCTTACGGGCAATCAATTTAGTTAGTTGACGCAGGGCAATTAACCGCTTTAATGGATCTTTTTCTGTTAAATTGACTAACAACTGCTCTAGGTGGTCTTCTTGTTGATTTCCATAAAAGTTGACAAGTTGCCATACTAATAAAATTAAAGTTAACAGGGTTCCTACGCCTTGGGCGATGGCGCCAGCCGCAATCCATCGGCTATGAGATTCAACCCAAATTGCAGCCGCCATGTAAGTGCTGACAGTAGCAATACCACCACTGAGAACTGCTAAGACTAACCGACGGTTTGGACTGTTTAAAAACTCCCGTATTTTAGACCAGCGCAATTGCCAGTCCCACTCCTGCATTGAGTAAACTAATACCATTACTCCAACACCGATTAACAGAGCTAGTAGGAGTTTCCAGTTCCACAAGAGCATAGCAACGGTGATCGTCAGGAACCCAAGAAAGCCTCCAGGCCCAGAGTAACGTTTAAAAGTTTGTTGTTTTGAGCTTCCTCCTATCTTGAACTTTGGAAGCGACCAGTTGGGGATCTGCTCGATCAATTGCTGCCAAGAAGACGAAGCCTGTGCCACGGTGTTTACCTACTTGAATACGAGATTACCTATTGTAAAAGTTTTGTTAGAGACGAAGAAATCAAGGAGCGTCCCGAATTGGTAAAAATACTAGGAGATGATAAATCACACCCTAGTTTCTACCCTTGGGGAGATCCATGAACAATATACTCTAAAAGAATACCCGGACTCGGATGAGTAAACTTAATTTTCTTACTGAGTTTTTAACGTTTCTAGTTTAGAGACAAAAACGAAAGTCATCAAGGACGAATTGACCGTCAAAAGCACAGAAGGTAACAGTGTAAATGTTATTCGCAGTTATGGATAATAAGGTATTGGGGGAAACTGCTGAGTCAGAATTGGCGAGATTGGCGCCGGGTAGTACGGTTTGTCCCAGGAGTTGCCGATCGCGATCGTAAGCCGAAAGCACTAGCCGCTGCGAACTTGTGACAAAGGCACTAACCGAGTTGACAGGATGCAAGAAACTAGCTTCTAAAAATCCGCTTTTGGGCGCTCCCATTAAGACTGTCAGTCCTGAATAGCTTGGAAATGCTGGATTTGATGGCTGTATTGCTAGAGAATTCTGAAAAATTACTCCCCAGCGTTCATACTGGCGCTCTACTACTTCAAAACACTTTAAGTCTTCAAAGTCTAAACAAATACAAGTAGGTATGCTGCCTTTGGTAAGGTCAATGGGTGGCTTGATGCGATCGCGCCGGGATGAAGCTGTAATTTGGTTTTGTATATTAAAATTGTCAGGCGCAAATTTAGGGTCTTCAATCCTTGGTACTTTATTTGATTGAAGAGTAGCCTGCTTTACCATGACATTCCGCCTTACCATTACCTAGAGAATAATCAGATGAGTAATATATCAAAAGCTATTGTTTTTAGATGCAGAACTAAAACTAATAGCTGATTCAAACCATCATTTTGGCTATTTCTGAAGCTCAAAATTATTTATCAGTTTTTTCATAGAGTACCATAAACAATTGATCTGTATTTATGTCTATAGTGATACTTGCTACTACGTAGAATAATGTAAACACAGTAATTACAAGGTTAGTTTCGTTTTTAAAATGAAAAAATAAACACCAAATCTTTACAACTACTTCAGTAGTTTTACATCTGCTTAATCTGACGCTGGCCAGAAGCCTTAAAGTAATTGATTCGCCCATAATAAATCTGTGGGAGATTCGGGGACGCAAAGAAGGAAGAGGACGTGGGGAGTGGGAGACGCAGGACGCAAACAATTACTTGTAAGTAGGTGAGGTGGGTGTTGAAAATTGTCGTTATGGCAAGGCAGAAGGAAAGAGCTTTTTGGGCAACTTTTCTTTCGCAGGACTTACGTAAAAATCGCCAAAAAGCTTTATTTATCGAACCACCTTCTCTACGAGAGGCTTCCGCCAACGCGCAGCGTCTCGTAGAGAAGAACGCCAAGGATTCGTAGAGTGTGCGTAAGTCCTATTTCGGTTACATACTTCGATTTTTTTACGCTGTTCTACTTATGTTCCGAAGTTACCATTAGTCAAAGCAGTGTTCGGACTTCTCTTGGCGTCCCCCTATGCCCCCGTCTGTGGTGTTATCCGTGTTAATGAATCATTAAAGTGAAGAAAAATATTTATGTTTGAGCCAATAGGATTTGAACAACGCTCCGTAATTACCTCATTAGGTAAGATAGTGTATTATACTAATGTTGGGTCGCCTTGGCACAACGATGTGAGTCTCAAAGATGACCGAGAAACTTTGGTTTTTCTACACGGCTTTGGTGGTGGATCTTCTGCTTATGAGTGGTCGAAAGTTTATCCGGCTTTTGCTGCTGAATATCGGGTTATTGCACCAGATTTAATCGGTTGGGGTAGATCTGAGCATCCAGCACGTAGTTATAAAATTGACGATTATTTGACAACAATTCGCGAGTTTTTGCAGCAGACTTGTACTGGCCCGGTAAAAACGATCGCCTCATCTTTGACCGCAGCCTTTACAATTAGAGTGGCGATCGCTCATCCTGATTTATTTAAGTCTTTAATTCTCACTACTCCCGCCGGACTTTCCGATTTTGGCGAAGACTATTCCCGCAGCTTTTTTGCTCAGTTAATCAGTGTTCCTATTATTGACCGCGTGCTATATAGTACTGGAGTTGCTACCAGTGGCGGTATTCGCAGTTTCTTAGAGCAACGACAGTTTGCTCAGTCCAATCGAGTCTACCAAGAAATTGTAGATGCTTATTTAGAATCTGCCCAACAGCCAAATGCTGAGTATGCAGCACTGTCTTTTGTACGTGGCGATTTGTGCTTTGATTTATCCCTTTATATTCAACAATTGACCACTCCCACGGCTATTATTTGGGGACAAAAATCGCAATTTACAGGCCCTGCAATTGGTCGCCGTCTTGCCGAAATGAATCCCCAAGCAATCCGGTTTTTTCAACAATTGGAAGATGTAGGTTTAACACCGCAGTTAGAATTGCCAGCAGTCACAATTGGGTTAATTCGTCAATTTTTGCCTTTGCTTAATTAATATCAGAATTCAGAATTCAGGAGTCAGGAGTCAGAATTCAGAATCAAGGGTGGGACTTGAAAATGAAACTTGCTACAACTTATTAATTTTTTAACTGATTAAGTTTGGTATCAAACCCTTCTGAATTCTGAATTCTAAATTATTACAAATACTATTTGTCTTTGATTCTGACATCAATGACAGTAGCATTGAAATTGTAGTTAAAACCTTCCAACTCAAATGGCATTCCAATTTTAACTTTACTGTTACCAAGAACAGGGCCGCTTTGAGTTACTTGGGCTTTGCCATCTAAAGTTAAGAGAAAATCTGTACTAAAATTATTACTTTTTGGATCTGGCAATTCTTTAACAGTTCCATCAGGTTGGAAAACATTGACCGTTCTTGGTAGCTGTTGAATTGATTTAATCTCAATCTGCCCATAAGGTTGGTTACGGATAATCACATTAGTTTTACCACCTTTTTTTAATCCGTTATCAAATAATTGTTCTGGGTCGCGTACATTTAAACCACGAACTACTAAATCTACCTCTATGGGTACTGTTTTGGCACCAACTTGGGCAACAGAACCAGAAGTACCAGGAAAAATAAAGATGCCAAATATAACTAGCAGGATTACCAGCGCAGCACCTAAATCTAGGAGGTTAATTTTGCCAAACAAACGACCTTTTGAATCTAAAATAGCCATAAAAACTTTTCCCAGGTAATAGCGAAGTAATTGATTGTAGCAAGAATCTTTTCGACGGGAACGGTAATTTTATCTATTTGGTAATAACTGAAATCGGCTGGTGGACAGTTTATCACGAGTTTGTAAGTTTAGAGCTGCGGCAGCTAACCTTAAAATTTTTGCGTATTGGAACTAATGTACCCAAGAGATAAAATCTAATGTTTAAGCCTATCTCTAGAGGGAATCGTTAGCCGTCTAAACTTCGGTAGATTTGCGTAAGTATTAGCTGTATAACAATCCGTTTGGTTTTGAACTAATAATGCAACTTAGAATACTCTAAATCCGTCTCATAATTTGTCTTATCATTTTACGTTCTCTCGAAATTATCTTCAGTACAGATTATGTTGAATTGGAAAGGTTTTGTTGTGAGTTACCGCATGTGGCGGCGTCGCTGGTTTTATCCACTAATTTCGGTGGTAGTTGCTTTGAGTCTGTGCCTGGGTACAGCCTTGCCTGGAAGAAGTTTAGAATTCTTGCCTCTGATATTGCAGGGAGTCCAGGTACTTCAGCTTTCTAATATATCCGATCGCCAGGAAACTGATATTGGTAAGCAGATTAATCAGGAAATAATAGGGAGTCAAGTCCGGCTTTACAAGAATGCTGGAGTTAATAGCTATGTAGAACAAATTGGTCGGCGCTTAGCGGCTAATAGCGATCGCCCCAATCTTAGCTATACTTTCCAAGTAGTTGAAGACAATACGATTAATGCCTTTGCGACGTTGGGAGGCTATGTATATGTCAACACAGGTTTGCTCAAAGCCGCAGATAATGAAGCAGAACTGGCAAGTGTCATCGCCCATGAAATTGGTCACATTGGTGGAAGACACTTGGTTAAACAGATGCGGCAAAAAGCGGTCGCTAGTGGTTTAGCAAGTGCGACTGGTTTAGATCGCAACACAGCTGTCAATATTGGTGTAGAACTTGCCTTGAATCGTCCCCGCAGTCGTCAAGATGAATATGATGCTGACAAAAGAGGATTAAAAACTTTGACACGGGCTGGTTATGCCCAGTCTGCAATGGTTTCTTTTATGCAAAAGCTTTTAAAACAGGGTGGTTCTGTTCCCACATTTTTGAGTACGCACCCCGGAACGAGCGATCGCATTGCTAACCTCAAACGTGCCATAGAGTCCCAACCTAGTAATGGAACTTACGGATTAGATAGTGCTAGTTATAGAGCCAATATTCGACCTTTGGCGTAATGTTAAGGGCATGGGGCATGGGGCATGAGGCATTGGGCATTGGGCATTGGGCATTAGTTTTTCCCCGCGTCCCCGCGTCCCCGCGTCTCCCTCATCTCCCTCATCCCTAATCCCGGCGATGAACTTTGATTTTAGCTGGGTCAATTGCGATCGCTGCATCTTTTAAGGGTAGGGCACGCAGATAATTTCTAAAAATGTTAACTTGATAAACTAAATTGTTTGTAATATCTAGTCCAGTCAACCATCCACTCCGGGGATGATAAGCGCCAGTATCTATGCCTAGCCATCCCTGCCCTTGTGCCAGTTGACCAGGAGAAACACCTGGTAGAGTAAAGGTAATGGTGTGACCGATAATAATTTGCTTATCAGGGAAGTAAGGCTTGGGAATGCTGTGAAATTCTTCTCGTATCCAGCACAGTTGCTCGGCTGTTTGTTCTATCACTGGCTTAGAAGGGTCAACGCCAGCATGAGTTAACCAAATATCCCCCAAGTCAATATATGTAGGTAAAGACTTAAACCAGTCTACATGGTCATCTGGAATTGTAGCCTCGTGGTAACTGGCTACAGTCGCTTGCCCCCCACTGTATAGCCATGCTTGCATCCTTGGGGAAGAAGCCCTTTCATCAGTGAGAATGCTTAATAACATCTGCTCATGATTTCCCAGCAAACATGAGTAGTTATTTCGCTTGACAAAATTAACTACTTGTGCGCTATGAGGGCCGCGATCGATTAAGTCTCCCAGAAAATAGACTCGATCGTCTGATGTGGGGGCGATGGCCTCCAACAATATCATCAAACCTTCATAGTGACCATGTACATCCCCAATTACAATTCGTCTGGGGTTAGTTTCGCTCATTGTCTCTTGACTACAATAATTTGGAACTTTCGCTAATACTTCTGCTACAGTTTAAGCTGTCTTGTTTCCGCAATGACAGGTAAAAACACTGGATTGCCTTTATTTTAATTTAAAGTTTAATTTTAATTTAATTATTATTCCGTCAGAAATAAGTTTGATTGGCGATCGCAACATAGTCTATGATTTTTGTGACAATTTAAAAAGCAGTCAAATTCATCTAGGTTGTTAGCCTAGAATCTAAGGTGTTGCTGTATACCTAAATTTTTATCTCACAATGTCTAACAATTTTTCTGCTGAAATTAGTTCGCGTATCTGTAACCACATGAATGAAGATCATGGTGATGCTGTGGTTCTTTATGCTAAAACTTTTGGCGGTATTACAGATGCGATCGCAGCCCAAATGCTGTCCATTGATGCACAGGGCATGGATTTAACAGCAAAAGTAAACGGGGAAGATGTGCCAGTTCGTATTGAGTTTGATCATGTTTTAGTAGATTCAGAAGATGCTCATCAAACTTTGATTGCAATGGTGAAGCAAGCGCGGGTGCAATCAAAGTAGAAAATGACAAAGTGATTTACAACGGTATTTAATTAAATATTATACATATAGAGACACAATATATTCTGTCCAGGACTTACGCAAAATCATGAAAAAACGAACCGCAAAGGACGCAAAGGACACAAAGAAATAAAAGTTTCAGAGAGTTTTTGCGTAAGTCCTACTGTCTTAGAATGATTTATATTCTACGGAAATGCAGAAGATTCGGTTTGTTGATTTATTTTGCGGAATAGGGGGAATTAGGTTAGCCTTTGAACAAGCTGCTGATTCTTTAAATATAGAAAGTGAATGCGTTTTCAGTAGCGAAATTAATCCAAATGCTCGATTAGTTTATGAAAAAAACTTTGGTCAAATACCCTTAGGTGATATTCGACTAATTGATAAACTACCAGAACACGAATTTTTATTAGCTGGGTTTCCTTGTCAGTCTTTTTCTCATGCTGGCAAAAAAGAAGGCTTTGGCGATACACGAGGCACACTATTCTTTGAAATAACAAGATTAATTGATACCTATAAACCACAAGCTTTTATTTTTGAAAATGTTCGAGGACTTTATAGCCACGACAAAGGACGAACTCTGACAACGATTAAGCATGAAATTCAAAAACGAGGTTATAGCTTTGATGCCTTTTTACTTAACAGTGCAAACTTTGGTTTACCACAAAATCGTGTCCGTATTTATTTAGTAGGTATTTTAAATGCTTCTCCGACTTTTGAATTAATTTCTGACGTAGGGCCAAAAGATTCTCATTCATATAACCCTCAGCAGTTATCTTTATTTTCCTCATTAAACAAATCTGTAACTGTTGGCGATATTTTAGAAAATAACCCAGATGAAAAGTATGATTGTTCGCCAGAGTTTGTTAATGCGTTGAAACGAACATTTAATAACGATTTAAATCGCTTACATGGCATTAGGTTGATTGATTATCGGGGTGGAAACTCTATTCACTCGTGGGATTTAGGATTGCGTGGCGAGTGTAGTAAAGAAGAAATTGAACTGATGAACCGTTTTATCTTAAAGAGGCGCAATAAAGAATTTGGAAAAGAGCAAGATGGTAAATTATTAACTCAGGAACAAATAGCTAGTTTTTTTGAACATCCCAATGTTGCAGAAATTTTGAATTCACTGGTTAACAAAAAATATTTAAAACTGATTAATGATAAATATAAACCTCTATCAGGTAACTTTTCATTTGAAGTTTATAAATTTGTAGATCCAAATAAAATTTCAGTAACGTTAGTTGCTAGTGATGCTAATAGATTGGGAGTTTATCACAATCAGAGAGTGCGGCGACTAACTCCGCGAGAAGCTGCAAGACTACAAGGTTTTCCTGATAGTTTTATACTTGATCATAATGATGATAAGGCTTATTATCAACTGGGAAATTCTGTAAGTATTAATGTAGTTAAAGCTGTAGCTCAGGAAGCAATATTAGAAATAGTTATGCCATCTCCAACAACACTATCCCAAGCAGTAATTTCAGTTTGATACTCTGGATCTTGAGGTCTCACGCAAAGACGCAAAGACGCAAAGGAGAAGGCGAAAATCAGGACTTTTGCAAGAAGTCTACTAAATTATTGTAAAAAATTGCATTTGCTTAAGGCTGAGGAATCAGGAGACAAATATTTTTGGAAGTTATTATCAATTTTCTGTCCGTAATAACCAAAAGCCGCTATAAGTCATTCCAGAATCATCGGGTTGGACTAATAAAAAATGTAATCCTTGGCTTTGTTGTTTTCGTTTTTCATATGTTTGGGCTGCTGTGGTAACTTCTGGATCTTCAAATGTCGCAACAATCCATCTATCCACTAAGCCTGCTTCTAATATTAAGCCATCTGGTGCGCCTGAAATGTAGGTCAATTCTATAGGACGGGCTTGCTGTAACCACCGCGCTAAGTGCATCGATCGCCTTCCACCATAAATTATCACACCAGGAACAGCGATCGTTGACGCCAAACCTAAATTGATCGGTTTGAGATACTCTGGTATGTGCAAAATCGGAATGGGGCGTTGTGCAAACGCATCCACGAGTTCGCCAGCCTGGAGTGTCGCAAAACGCCATTGTTCTCCCAAGAGGTTTTCTGGTAATGGTGCTGGGGGTGGTTTATCCAGCACTGAAGGATATTGCTTTTCCTGTAACCACTGTTTCAGCGCCAAAGTGCGGCGAGTCGGTTCGACTTGAATACCTAAACTACGTCCAGCCGCCTCAATTAAATTCAAAGACTGAGGACGAAACACTTGAATTACATCTGGCAATTCTTCACCAGCTGCTTGCTGAAGTTGAGTCGCAACCCAAGTAGAATTTGCTGCTGACTGAAGACAAGTCGCTTCATATTCAAAACTGCGAGTTGCATCACAAATCAACAACTCCCATAATGCTTTTCCAGATGCATCCGGTGATGGACGACGATAAAAATCAGCCTGCCAAGTTTTCATATATGGGTATGGGGCATGGGGCATGGGGCATGGGGCATTGGCCATCGGGCATGGAGCATTGGGTATGGGGAGATGGGGAGAGTTAAAACTGAAAGTTTCAAGTTCAGAGGTTCAACTTTGACCTTCTGAGGTTCAATGTTGACCTTCTGAGGTTCAACGTTGACCTTCTGAGGCTCAACGTTGACCTTCTGAGGCTCAACTTTGACCTTCTGAGGCTCAACGTTGACCTTCTGAGGCTCAACTTTGACCTTCTGAGGCTCAACATTCTAGTTTATCCGCCTCATTTTCCCATGCCCAATGCCCAATTCAAAAAGCTTGAATCCATTCTTGGACAGAATATTCTGTCCAGATGCCATTTTTCCAATAAGGATCGTTTTCAATTAAGTCGCGGACAGTAGCTTCATCTTCGGCTTCGTAAATTCCAAAAACTTTTGTGACATCTTTGGTAGGGCCGATGGTAATTAGCACACCGGATTCTTTCTGTTTTGCTAATCCGTCTAAATGCGCTTGACGGTGAGGGGCGCGTTTTTCAAGAACGTCTTCGCAGTAAGTTCCCCAGAGTACATATTTAGGCATAACTGAGACAATTTTGGATTTGAGATTTTGGATTTTAGATTTTGGAACCAGTGGGTTGGGGAGTGAGGAATTATTAATTCATAACTCCTAACTCCTAACTCCTAACTAATGACTAACTCCTCAAGTTGACGCCGAATTTTTCCACTAAGGCTTCGCGGACTTTATTGTGTACTGGTTCGACTTCAGCTTCGGTGAGGGTACGATCGCTTGCCCGATAAATTAGGCGGAATGCTAGGCTGCGCTGGCCTTCGGGGACGTTTTCGCCACGATATTCATCGAACAATTCCACTGATTCGAGTAAATCTTTGCCAGCTTTGGTAATTGCTTTTTCAAGTTCCGCGACTGAGACTTTTACGGGTGCGAAAAAGGCGATGTCGCGATCGCTTGCTGGATAGGTGGAATAGGAATTAAATGTGGGGTTGAGAGTTTCGTCTTCCTCTAGAGAAATTAAAAGTACGTTTAAATCTAGCTGGAAAACATAAACTGAATCTGGTAAGCCTTTTTCGCGTCGCAGTTGGGGGTGAACTTGCCCAAAAATACCCAGTCTACTACCTCTAATCCATAGGGAAGCGGTGCGTCCGGGATGGAAGCGTTCGTCTCGGCGATCGGGTTGATATTCTACTTGCAAGCCAAGTTGACGAAATACGCTTTCTAAAATGCCTTTGGCTTCAAACCAAGTCAAGGGTTGTTCTCGACCGCCTTTTGACCATTTCCCAATAAAGCGATCGCCTCCCATGATACCAGCGAGGACTTCTGTTTCTTGCAAACCGTCTTCTTCTTGCCAGAAAATTTGCCCAATTTCAAAGCCGTTGAGGGCGCCGTTACCCTGCTCTATATTATATTGATAGGCGTCAATTAACCCGGATATTAAATCGGTTCGCAGGGCTGAATATTCTACAAATAATGGGTTTGTTAATACTATTTGTCTGTCTTCTCCTGGTTTAACTAAAGAATAATGAATTAATTCTGTTAACCCTTCTGCGCGCAGAAAAGCTCGTAATTTGCGAATCAATTCTTGGTCTAAAGGCAAATAACCCGCTTCGGCTTTTTCTGGTAAGGTATCGCAAAATCTGTTGTATCCATACAGACGGGCGATTTCTTCAATTAAGTCAATTTCCCGTTCTAAGTCGCGGTAACGATAGGGTGGTACTGAAACAGACCATGTGGTTTGGGATGTATTGTTTTGTTCTAAAGCATTACCTGAAGGAGTCAACTGACATCCTAATGCAGTGAGAATCCTTTCAACATCTTGTTCTTGGAGTTCTCCTGTGTCTTCTCCCAAATCGATTGGCCCTAGTACCTGATTTACTCTATCTAAACGCAGGGCAATGGAACGACTCCAGGTAGATGGGTCGGGGCGGGTGTCGGCGATTTCTTGGTGAGTAATAATTCCACTAGCTAATTCGCTAATCAATGACAAGGCGCGGCGATTTGCAACTTCCAATTCGGCGCGGTTAACTCCTCTCTCGTATCTTCCAGAAGCTTCACTTCTTAAGCCAACACTGCGAGAAGAACGGCGTATTGCGACGGAATCAAATAAAGCGGCTTCTAAAACTAAACTTTCGGTACCTTCATGGACTTCGGTTTCTTCTCCACCCATGACTCCTGCCAAGGCAACGGGTCTCTCGTTGGCGGTAATTAATAAATTTTGGGATGCTAAAGTGCGAGTTTGTCCGTCTAGGGTTTTTAAGAATTCCCCAGCAGTGGCGAAGCGGACGCCGATGGTTAAACTTTCGCTGCTTGCAACTGATTTTAGGCGATCGCGGTCAAAGGCGTGCAGTGGTTGTCCCCATTCCAACAACACGTAGTTAGTAATGTCCACGACATTATTTATCGGACGTACTCCCGCAGCCCGTAAACGCTGTTGCAACCATTCGGGAGATGCCGCAATTTTAATTTGTTCGATTACTGTACCAATGTAAGCAGGACAAGCTTGGGTATCACCAATTTTTAAAGCTAAATTTCCTGCATTTTTGGCAATTTGCACTTCACTCGGTTGAGGAATGTTCAGTTTTCCACCAGTTAAAGCTGCTACTTCTCTGGCTACACCTACCATACTCAACGCATCAGCACGATTAGCAGTTGCCGTGAGGTCTAAAATGACATCATCTAAACCCAACAACGGACGCACATCACTACCCAAGGTTAAATTTTCTTGGGGAAAAATATAAATTCCGTCTACATCAGTGGGCAAACCGAGTTCTTTTAAAGAACAAATCATGCCCTGAGAGGGGACACCACGCAGTTTTGCGGGTTTAATTTTTAAATCAATGTTGGGTAAGTAAGTACCCGTAGTTGCTACTGGCACATAGATATCTGCCTTGACATTAGCAGCGCCACAGACAATATTTAAAGTCTCATCTGCGCCAATATCCACTTGACAAACACTTAATTTATCAGCATTGGGGTGTGGTTGACGCTCAAGCACTCTCCCCACAACTACGCCATTTGCCCAAGTGCGGCGGTCTTCAATATCTTCTACTTCAAACCCCGCCATTGTGAGGGTTTCGGCTAATTCTTCCGGACTAAGTTTTATCTCTACTAGTTCGCGCAGCCAATTTAGAGAAATACGCATGGAGTGTGCTGGTTTTAGGAATCGTCTTTTGCTCTCATTTTAGAGTGTCTGTTAGCGAGCGATCGCTATTCACTCTGCAAGTCATAGCCTTGTCACTTGAACAATCCTACTACGTCAGACTAGCAGAACAATCTCCCATGCTCATCTTTTCTTGGCCTTTTACACCTACATCACGGAACCGACGATTCAACGGTTAAGTCTGGGAGTCAGTAAGCTATTACAAACAATTGAGTTAACTAAGTAGGCTAACTCAAAGGGAACTCCTGAAAGTTTTAGACCGACTATCCTAATACGTTGATTTCAGCAACCAGAAAATAAATTGCGGAAATGGTCTTTGAGAAGTTGGATTTATTAAAGCTATAGAGCCTAAAAGATTAAGTTCCCAGGAGCCAATCATGGAAGTTAAATATAATGTAAAAAAATGGATTTTACATCCAATGATGATGGGTTTGCTAGCAATAGCGACAATCGCCTGCAAAACAGAGATGAATTTTTCTTTGACAAACCCAGCTACAGCAGAAGTTGTTTCATTAGAAAAGTCTACACCCAAACCTGCACGTAAAGAACACGGTATTTATAAGAGCGATCGCTTTGGTTTTCAGTTTAGCTACTCGCTCCAAGATTTTGTAATAGATAACAAAATAACCACTCCCAACAATAACGTTAATTCTCCATTGGCTGCTATTGATATCTGGACTCACAAACATGCCGAGAAAATCCGCGCCGGAGAATATGAAGGTGGTACAGAATACCCGGCGAATGTACGCGTATCTGTATATAACAATCGTAGTAAATTACCTTTGCAAAAGTGGATTCAAAAAAATAACGAATTTTCTGCAACCCGTGAATTCAAAACTGCCAAAATTGCAGGGCAAACAGGTTTGAAATTTAAATCGAGTGGCTTATACGAAAACGAACATGTCGCTTTTATCAACCCAAAAAACTCTCGAATTATTGCCATCACAATATCCAAAACTGGTTACGGCAATAATGACGCTATTTACGAGAGAGCATATCAGCAGGTAATTAACTCGTTCACCTTACTAAATAGATAGATATAGGAGTCCGATTTCAGTTATGAAAAAATCTAAGTATTTGTAGGGTGTGTTATGGCGTAGCCTAACGCACCTAAATCTAAGTATTTGTAGGGTGTGTTATGGCGTAGCCTAACGCACCTAAATCGTTAACTGGTGCGTTAGCCTTTGGCGTAACGCACCCTACGTGTATTTCAGAAATCAAATATGAGTTATATAGATGATATTACTGTTACGCCCGATAAAAATTTAATAAAATAACAGTAAAAATACTGTGTGCTTCTTGTGTAACACAGTTTAGTCTATAGCAAACAGATTTGGAACCAGCAAATTAAAACAAATAGTAAGTAAAATTACTAAAATTAATTGTAGGCCAAATCAAAAATTGATTTTAATAGGTGTTCCTAATGATTCGCGAAACCAACGATCGCTCTATGCAAGAGCAAGACAGCAATAGCTCACAATTAAGTGAGGATGTCTCTGCTAGAACCTCATTTCTTCCTCCAAATATTAAGTCAGCCATTGATTGGGAAAAACCAGATTTTGATGAGCTTGACTTGTGTATGGAAATTACGACATACATCCTCAATGGGCAATAATAGTCAAAACTAAGCCTAATTGCTCAATGAAAACCTCTACCTGCTTTTTGTTTTTATGTTCCTAAAAATTCTTGGTACTGCCGCAGGTGGCGGTTTTCCTCAATGGAATTGTAACTGTCCCAATTGCCAAGCAGTCCGCACAAGTCGCGCAGGTGTCAATTGGCTCAACCAGTCATCAATTGCGGTGAGGAAAAACAATCAGCCTTGGTTTTTGGTCAATGCCTCCCCAGATATACGTCCGCAGTTAGAGAAATTACGGGAAGGACAACCATCTACAATTCGGTCAAGCCCCATCGCTGGTGTTCTGTTAACTGATGCAGAGATTGACCATACTACTGGACTGGTTATCCTGAGAGAATCTACGGAAAAACTCCGCGTCTACGGTACTCAAACAGTACGTATGGCTCTGACAGAGGGTTATCCCCTGCTGTCTACGTTAGCCAGCTATTGTGGTGTGGAATGGTCTGTACTCGAACCTCATGTACCTATAAACCTGGGGTTAAATGGTGCAGATGGTTTGGAGGTGGAAGTTTTTCCACTAGCAGCTAAACCACCAAAATATATGCGCGACAAGGCAAATTTAGATGGAGTTTGGGTTATCGGTTTAACATTTCGCGATCGCACAACTGGCAAAGTTGCTACTTATGCTCCAGGTTTAGCCGAACTTGACGAAAAAATCCTAGAGCGATTTGAGTCTAGTGACTGCATTTTAGTAGATGGCACTTGCTGGCAGAATGACGAGTTATTGGCTTTAGGAATATCAAAGCTACAAGCCCGCGATATGGGACACTTACCCTTGAACGTTAGTTTAAAAAGTCTTGCTAATTTGAGCCGTCCCCGGAAAATTCTCGTTCACATCAACAACACAAACCCAATCCTTTTACCTGATTCAGAAGAACGCAAAATTGTTGAAGCCGCAGGAATAGAAGTTGGCTACGATGGCTTGACCATCGAATTGTAATTTTGAGGTGCAAGAAAAAGCGTGTTGGAATTAGTTAAAGAACCTCTCCCTTGGACTCAGACAGAACTAGAGGCAGTATTGCGATCGCAACATCGCCGCTATCATCATCTGCATCCATTTCATGCGAGGATGAACAGCGGTGATTTAACGCCAACAGAAGTCCGACGCTGGGTAGCAAATAGATTTTACTATCAAAAAAGTATTCCCCTGAAAGATGCTGCAATCTTGTCAAACTGTCCTGATTTAGAAGTGCGACGCGAATGGATTCAACGCATCATCGATCATGACGGTCAAGGCGACAGTCAAGGCGGTATTGAAGCATGGTTAAGACTCGGTAAAGCTGTAGGATTGTCTCGTCAGGAACTCTTAGAAGACCAACACGTTCTCCCAGGAGTTCAATATGCTGTGGATGCCTACGTTAACTTTTGTCGCACTCGACCCTGGATTGAGGCGGTGGCTGCATCCCTAACCGAACTATTTGGCCCCGATGCAATTCGAGTCCGCTTAGCTGCATTAGAAGAGCATTACCCCTGGATCGATCCTGCCGGATTTGACTACTTCCGGGCGCGTCTTTACCAAGCCCCCAGAGATGCCCAATATGCCCTCAAGCAAGTCCTCAAACACTGTCGGACTCGTGAATCTCAGGAGAAAGCAGTACAAGCTTTAGTATTCAAGTGCAATTTATTGTGGAGCCAGTTAGAGGCGATCGAACGGGGCGATACTAGACCTCAAGAGGGGTAGGGACTGGGGGGGTGATGGGGAGAGGGGGGAGTGTGGGGAGTGTGGGGAGTGTGGGGAGTGTGGGGGGAAAGATTTCTTCCCCATCCTCCCACACCTCCGTATGCCCAATGCCCAACACATTAATTACGAATTAAATGAGTACTATAGAAAATCATGCTCGACCGCGGTTAGTTCGTGGTGTGCGTTTACGCTGGGATGACGTGAGAAAGCAGCATTGGCTCCTGGTTCCAGAAGGGGCACTACAATTAAACTCAACAGCAGCGGCAATTCTGGCACTTTGTAATGGCGAGCGGACTCTAAATGCGATCGCGACAGAGTTAGAAAAACACTACCAGGGCGAAAACCTGCTAGAGGACGTGCGCCATCTACTCTCTCGAATTAGCAAACGAGGACTATTAATTGTAGAAGGCAATAGGCAATAGGCAACAGGCAGGAGGTAAAAGTCAATTTATCAGGAGATTTTACTCCTTGATTAATTACGAATTACGAATTACGAATTACGAATTAGTATGACAAGACCTTTAAGCTTAATTGCAGAATTAACGTATCGCTGCCCACTGCGTTGTCCGTACTGCTCCAATCCGCTTAATTATGGTGATAACCAGTATCGTCAAGAACTTTCTACCGAGGATTGGTTGCGAGTAATTCACCAAGCCTCAAACTTGGGTGTGTTACAGCTTGGCTTGACCGGCGGCGAACCACTGCTACGAAAAGACCTAGAATTATTTGTGGCAGCAGCAGCCAAAGCCGAACTATATACCACTTTGATTACTGCTGCTACCCTGTTAACTCCACAACGAGCTACACAGTTGCGTGATGCCGGACTCGATCACGTACAAATTAGTATCCAAGATAGTCGTGCTGCTGAGTCAGACTATATTGCTGGAACTCCCTGCTTTCAGCAAAAACTAGAAGCAGCAAAATTAGTAAAAGATTTAGGTTTCCCGCTGACACTTAATTTTGTTTTGCATCGGCAAAACCTAGACAGAATTGAGGAGATTTTAGAACTATGTGAGGTTTTAAAAGCAGACCGAGTTGAATTAGCGAACACTCAGTATTATGGCTGGGCATATCGCAACCGTGATGTTTTACTACCCACCCGCGAACAGCTAAAACGAGCAGATGCCGCAGTAGCAGCCGCTAGAGAGCGTAACATCTGCCCAATGGGCATCTTATACGTGCTTCCAGACTATTATGAAGATTATCCCAAAGCATGTATGGGTGGCTGGGGTCATCTAGCTCTAGTTGTCGCTCCCAATGGCGATGTGTTACCTTGTCAAGCCGCCACTTCTATTCCAGAACTAGAATTTGCTAACGTCCGCAACCATTCACTAGATTGGATTTGGTTTGAATCACCTGCTTTTAATCGCTTCCGGGGCACAGAATGGATGCCTGAGCCTTGCCAAAGTTGCGATCGCCGCCAGGTTGATTTCGGTGGTTGCCGTTGCCAAGCCTTACTTCTGACTAATAATGCTACTGCCACCGATCCTGTGTGCCATCTGTCACCACACCATCACTTGATTACCACAGCCACAAAACAAGCAAATCAGGAAAACTTGGATTTCCCCTCATCTTTGGTTTATCGCTCCATCCCAAAGTCTCAATTCACAGCAGGCAACAGGCAATAGGCTGGAACTGGGCATGGGGCATGGGGCATTGGGCATGGGGCATTGGGCATGGGGAGGTGTGGGAGGATGGGGAAGAAATCTTTCCCCCCACACTCCCCACACTCCCCACACTTCCCACACTCCCCTCTCTTCCCACACTCCCCACACTCCCCACACTTCCCACACTCCCCTCTCTTCCCACACTCCCCACACTCCCCCATCTCCCCATGCCCTATTCCCCTCCGTCCACAAGAGATTTAACTGCATGTAGTAATTGCTGTTTAGTAAAAGGTTTAGCTAAATAAACATCTGCACCTTGTCGCATTCCCCAAATTCTGTCAATCGGCTGATTTTTAGAACTACAAATAATAATAGGTACTTTTTTAGTTGCTGGATTTCTTTTCAGTTGGCGACAAAATTCAAACCCGCTAACTTCTGGCATTACCACATCAGTAATTATGGCATCTGGCTGGTGATTAATAGCTTTACTCATACCATCTTTGGCATCGTAAGCTTTAATCACCGTATGTCCGCTTTCTCTTAAAAAACTATTGATTAACTCCAACACAGAAGGAGTATCTTCCACAACTAAAACTTTGGCCATATTTATTCCTACTAGTTAAAACTCCGTATATTCATGAATTTAAGTTAAATGCATGAAAACTATCTTCAGTAAATCTGCACGAGTAAATGGTTTCGTTAGATATCCAGATGCCCCGACTAATCTCGCTTTTACTTTGTCTACAATTCCTTTGTTACCAGTGACAAAGATAATGGGAGTCTGTTTAAACATTGAATTATTACGTATAATTCTACACAATTCATAACCGTCAATTCCTGCCATGTTTAGATCCAACAAAATTAAGTCCGGTTTGTGCCTGATAATTGACAAAACGGCTTTTAATGGATCGTTGATAGTGACTACAGAAAAATTTTCATTTTCTAAAAAATGGCTAATTTCTTTGAGAATTGTCGGACTATCATCTACAGAAACAATTTTGTGGACTTTTTGTGCAGTTACAGTAGCGGCGGTTACTCTTTCGGAAGCAGAATTTATGTTATTTGATATTGTTGGTTCTTGAAAGTTCGCTTTTGGAGGAGTGGAAATTTGTGGTAATTGTTCAACAGTACCGATATTCTCTTGGGCTATATCTAGAGAAGTATTGACTTCTTCTTTAGTATCAAATAAATCTGTAGTCAATTTTTGTGAAAGCGATTTTTCTTCAAATATTTTTGGTAATTTATCAAATGGTGGATCTGGTTCATGTAAGATAATTCCGCCTTGAATGATGTAAGGGTATAATTGTCGAGCCAGTTTAATTTCATCCTGATTTAAAATTGCAGCCAAATGACAAATACTAAAACCCTTCATCCAGTTAGTTAAATTCGGCTGGAGGTTTGGTAAATCTTTTTGCTCAAATTGGTTGTTAGCCAAGAGATATGGACGTTGATATGGAGAAGAAATTTGCGGCGCAAAGGACTGCCAACTCTCTAATCTTGCTTGGCAACGTTCTAAAATTTTTTCTATATCGAACCTGCAAATTTTTGGCATTCTACTAAAAGGTTCAGTTAATTCATAACTACCTTCTTTGATGAGCAAAAATGATTCAATCACTTCTTTGACTAGTTCTTGAATCAATGCTGCTGCTTGGGTAGAATGTAGATGTTGTTGACTAACGAGCCAGTATATAGCTTGGTATTCAGGAGGCTGGCTTCTCAATTGAGTGTCATGTTCTGTTAACTGACTGTGTGAGTCAGGTTCAAACATCAAACGAACTTGAACGCGAACCTCGTTGGTAAGTAGTGGAATTTGATGGCCCAAGCGACGCAAATGACGTTCTAGTCGGTCGAAGGGTTCTACCGAATGGGTGGCGTAAGTTATTTTGCCTTGTTCTAAGTAAATCGACCACGAAACTGAGTTACTTACTGCTTGTAAACAAGTAGTGTCGGAGCAATTAGATAACTGTCTTAACAAATTTAAAGGACGTAGTTTGGCGAACACACCTGAATTATTCATACTTTTTCTACTTTTTTGCGGAATCAGCAACCTAACATTTGTAAATTACAAATATCAGCGATGAAGTATTTTCTTCTTTGTAATATTTCTTTATGCAGAAATTATTTATTTCAAATATGTAAATATATTAAAATTTATAAATTCTAATATATTTAGTTGTATTTTATACGTTTTATGGAGGTTTGAAAAATAAATAGTTGTGTTTAATTATGTAGACTATGCACTAAACAACTTCTCTTTGATTATGTTTCCAGCTTTGTTTTAACTGAGGTAGGTACAAATAAACAAATGTAAAGACCAATTGTAAATAGAATATCAGTACATGTTGACCATTTTTAACTTGACTTACTACTGATAAATCTTGACTCAAGACCGCAATCATCTACATCTTTAGTTATGCTAGTTCCCTTGTGAGGTAAATTGGATTAGAAGTTTTCACAATTACACAGACACACTTGTAAAGTAACCGAACTTAATTATGCTTAATTACTTTTATATTAAGAAAGGATTGTCCTACATAAAATCTTTAAAAACTTATGTAGGAAATTCTACGTATTTATTGTACTGTAGGTTTGATAGATATAAATTTTTGGTAGATACACTACAACAGGGAATGCTGAGTTTTGAGAAACTCTTTTTTGCAAAACTAGACGCCGCTGAATCTCTCCTGAAATATGTAGAGAAGTTGGTGAAAATAATTTGTTTGATGACAATTAGGCCATCTACCACTAGATACTATATCTGTAGTCGCGTCAGTGACTAGCAAACATATACATTGAAAACAGGAAAATAAAACTTTGGATTTTAACATAACACAAAAAGTTATGCATGACACATTAAGACTTGATGAAGTTGTAGAATTTGCAGAGAACCCAGAACCGCGTTGTCCGTGTGTCCTCTTACTAGATACATCCGGCTCGATGCAAGGAGATCCCATTGAGGCTTTGAATCAGGGTTTACTCAGTTTAAAGGATGAATTAATCAAAAATCCCTTGGCAGCTAGACGAGTGGAAGTGGCGATCGTCACTTTTGACAGTAATATTAATGTAGTACAAGACTTTGTAACCGCCGATCAATTCAATCCGCCGATTTTAACAGCTCAGGGATTGACGACGATGGGTGCGGGAATTCATAAAGCTTTAGATATCATTCAAGAGAGAAAGTCTCAGTATCGTGCCAATGGGATTGCTTACTACCGTCCTTGGGTATTTATGATTACCGACGGAGAACCCCAAGGTGAGTTAGATCGTGAAGTAGAGCAAGCAGCCCAGCGCTTACAAGGTGATGAAGCCAGTAAGCGAGTAGCATTTTTTACTGTTGGGGTAGAAAATGCGAATATGACGCGCTTAAGTCAAATAGCTGTGCGTACTCCACTGAAACTCAAAGGGCTAAACTTTATCGAGATGTTTGTTTGGCTCTCAGCTAGTATGTCAGCTGTTTCGCATTCTCAGGTGGACGAACAGGTAGCACTACCGCCAATAGGTTGGGGGACTGTTTAATTACAAAGGTGGCAGCTAGCTGTTGGAACAAAATCTTATGAACATATCAAAACAGATTGCTCAATGGCGGATAGTGGCTGCGTCAGTATGTGGTACAAGTCACTTAAGAAATAAGCAATTATGTCAGGATGCTCATCACTGGCAGATATTGTCAGATAACATTTTAGTGGCAGCGGCGGCAGATGGCGCGGGTTCTGCAAGTCTGGGGAAAGTGGGAGCGATGCTGGCTGTGGAGACAGCCATCGAAAACCTTTCTAGTAAAGGACTGACCCGAAACAATTTGACTAATGATGCTAATGTGCGATCGCTCTTAAATGATGCCATACTAGCTGCCAAAAAAGCTGTAGAAAATGAGGCGGTTGCTTGTGAAAAACAACTTACGGAATTAGCAACTACCTTAATTATTATGGTTGCTACACCAGACGTTGTAGCTGTAGCCCAAATAGGTGATGGGTTGGCTGTAGCCAAAGACCGACTGGGTAACCTTTTAGCACTGACTATGCCTGATAGCGGCGAATACATCAACGAAACCACTTTTTTGACTTCGCCCACTGCCTTAGATACAGCACAGATGAGATTATGGCGTACAGACATAGTAAATGTTGGTATAATTACTGACGGGTTACAAATGCTGGCTTTAAATATGGTTGTTGGGGAACCTCATAAACCGTTCTTTTTTCCGCTGTTTGAATTTGTAGCCAATGCCGAGGATAAGACAGCAGCAAAAGAGCAGTTAGTAAAATTTTTACGCTCAGAGCGCATCGCCCAACGCACTGATGATGATTTGACACTGATAATAGCTGCATTCAACAACTCATAAGCATTAACTTTAAAAGTTTGAGATTTTAAATACTCCCGTTAGCGGTAATTGACTATGCAGGTACTACGTTGTTCTCCTAAAAAAGAAATCCTCAATTTGAGTATGAGTTTGGGGCGTGGCGGTGAAGCTTGTGTTTATGCAGTGCCATCCGATAACAACTTGGTGGCCAAAATATACCATAAGCCAAGCAGCGCCCATGCCGAAAAACTCCAAGCAATGCTGGCTAACCCGCCGGAAAACCCCACAGCTAGTTTGGGTCATATTTCCATTGCTTGGCCAGAGGATTTATTGCACGCGGCAGATGGTAGCAACGGCATCCTGGGGTTTTTAATGCCACGCATTCAGGGAATGCGGCCAATCATTGACTTTTATAACCCCAGAACCCGTCGCCAACACTGCCCCCTATTCAACTATCAGTACCTGCTCCGCACGGCTCGGAACTTGGCAGCGGCTTTTGCGGCTTTACACGCTAGCGGATATTGCATTGGTGATGTGAATGAGTCCAACATCCTCGTCAGTGACACAGCACTGGTGACCTTGATAGATACAGACTCCTTCCAAGTACGTAACCCAGACACCGACATTGTTTACCGTTGCTCAGTGGGTAAACCAGAGTTTACGCCACCAGAACTCCAAAATAAAACTTTTGCGGAACACGATCGCGAAATTTCTCACGACTTATTCGGGTTAGCGGTACTGGTATTCCAACTATTAATGGAAGGTACGCACCCATTTTCGGGGATTTTTCAAGGCGCCATCGAGCCACCAACCTATGAAGCCCGCATCGCAGCCGGTCATTTCACTTACAGCCAAAAGCGACGCGTACCTTACCTACCTACACCCATCGCACCTCCTTGGGAAATTCTTCATCCCAGCTTACAAGAACTATTTCTACGTTGTTTTGAAGATGGCCACAACAACCCACAGCTGCGTCCTAGTGCCCAAACTTGGCTTAGTGCAATAGCCGAAGCCGAAGATTCCCTGATTACTTGCACTACTAATCCTCAGCATCGTTACAACAATCACCTAAATCTTTGTCCTTGGTGCGAACGTAGCGTGCGATTGGGTGGCCGCGATCCTTTCCCATCACATCGGGCCATAGAAGCCAGAGAACATCTTCAACCGCGAATCAAACCCAAAAAGCGCCACACTCAAACACCGCGTTTGCCACAACGAGCCATGTCACCACACCTGGCTAATTATTGGCAACCCATGACGCCAACCGGTTCGCATTATAAACGTTCCAAAAAATCAAACTTGTATCCCATTGGTTTTTGCTTATTGGGTTTAGTTTTATTGGGATCTGCGGACTTAATGATTAAATTTACTGAGCCGTTAGTTTCTCACAATGCTTACACTCAACAAACATTGAAATCTGGTCAGGGAATTAATAAACTCAGCTTCGCCGATTATTATCAACAAGGTCATACTGCTTATAAACAGCGAGACTATGAAAAAGCAGTTGCAAATTATAGTCAAGCAATTGAACAAGAACCCAAACATGCTAGAGCGCTCGTAAATCGTGGCAATGCCCGTTATAATCTCAAAGATTATGAAGGAGCAGTTTCAGATTATACCCAAGCTCTGAAAATCAAGCCTAGCGAAATTAAAGCTTTAGTAAATCGGGGAAATGCTCGGTTTATGCTTGCTGAATATAGCAACGACCCGGATACAGAATATAATCTAGCCCTGACTGATTATAATCGCGCCATCGGACTTGAACCCAATGAAGTTGAAGCTTATATTAGACGCGGTATTGTCCGCGCCCAAATGGCTAAATATAGCGGCGAGTCTCAACAAGTTTACAAAAGAGCGATCGCCGATTTTACTCAAGCAATCAAACTGAACTTATCTAAAGCAGAAGCTTATTTTCAGCGCGGTGTTGTTTACTATCAGATTGCCCAGTATAGCAGCAATTATGAGGAAGAATATAGACAAGCGATCGCTGACTTTAACCAAGCTTTAACCATCAGCCCCAAACTAGCAAAAGCCTTCCTCAAACGAGGCATGGTTCGTTATGAGCTAGCCCAATATGGTGGTAGTGAATCCAACCAAAACCAAACAAGAGCGATCGCAGATTTACAGACAGCTGCTAAAATCTTTCTTGAGCAAGATGATATGGATAATTATCAGCAAGCACTCAGTAATATGTGTGTAGTTGTCGAAAATAAATGCGATCCTTTATTCCAAGGCTCAAGTAGTGGAGAAAAAATCAACTAAATTCAGAATTTAGAATGGGCTTTGCCCCGCTGCGCTAACAGAATTCAGAATTCAGTAGTCAGAATTAGAATCATCTCTGTGCTTAGGTACTAGACTTAGATTGTGTACTTCAGGATTATTGAAAGCTGCTGTATTAGTTGAATATTATTGATTTTGATTGAATAAATCAAATCTCACTATGATTCGGTAGTGTTAATTTCATAGCAATTTGTTGTAGGGGCGCACAGCTGTGCGCCCCTACAATAATTTAATACCTACGCTGTAGGAGTTCAAAAATTAAAGCAGATTACTATAGTTATATGTGTAACATTTTTATTTAATTAAATAATTTATTAAAAAAGAATAAAAGAGTAATTTTATACTTACCTAATTCATTCTGAATTGTGTTAGCGCAGCGGGGCAAAGCCCATTCTGAATTCTGAATTCTGACTACTGAATTCTCCTCTATAGATATTCTTTATATAGAAAAGATTTTAATTTATATCTCCTTCATAATTTTGCAAAAAAATACAGTTAGATTATTGACTGAGAAAAACAAATCAGAAATCAATTTTTCTCCATATAAGTGCATCCTCTTCATGTCAACAAAGACAAATAATATCCCTACAAATCTCCGAGGTAATTGCATGAAAGCGGTGATTTTGGCTGGAGGACTTGGTACGCGCCTCAGTGAAGAAACTAGTATCAGACCCAAGCCGATGGTTGAGATTGGTGGTAAGCCAATTCTGTGGCACATAATGAAGACTTACTCTGCCCACGGCATTAATGACTTCATCATTTGTTGTGGTTACAAAGGTTACATAATTAAAGAGTATTTCGCTAACTACTTTTTACACATGTCAGATGTTACTTTTGACATGCGATTTAACCAAATGAATGTCCATTCCGGATATGCGGAACCCTGGCGTGTCACCTTAGTAAATACAGGCGACAATACAATGACAGGTGGACGTTTAAAACGAATCAGCGAACATCTGGGAAATGAAACATTTTGCTTTACTTATGGTGATGGCGTCAGTGATATTAATATCACCGAATTAGTGAAATTTCATCAACAACAAAACACCTTAGCAACACTCACAGCCGTGCAACCGGCAGGACGTTTTGGTGCCATTTCCTTAGGATATGAGCAAACTAAAATCACTAACTTTCGGGAAAAACCTGAAGGCGATGGCGCTTGGATTAATGGGGGCTATTTCGTATTAGAGCCAGAAGTGATAAACTTGATTGCTGATGATTCTACCGTGTGGGAGCAAGAGCCATTAGAAAAGTTAGCTTATATGGAACAGCTATCTGCCTTCAAGCACTATGGTTTTTGGCAACCAATGGATACTTTACGCGATAAAAACCACCTAGAGGGGCTGTGGAATAGCGGTCAGGCTCCTTGGAAAGTGTGGTAGAGGTAGGGGGGGCTGGGGGGCTGGGGAGCAGGGGAGCAGGGGAAGAAATAACCAATGCCCAATGCACAATGCCCAATGCCCAATGCCCAATGCCCCATGCCCAATGCTCAAGTAAATTTATAGTGTAACTACAAGTACGATAATACTAATGTATGATTTTGCGATTATAGGTGGGGGAATAGTTGGACTCTCTACAGCTTTGGCTTTAGGAAAACGCTATCCCAATGCACGTATTTTAGTAGTAGAAAAAGAGAGTCAATGGGCATTTCACCAAACCGGCAATAATAGCGGGGTGATTCATTCTGGTATTTACTACAAGCCAGGAAGTTTTAAAGCTAAATTTTGTCGTGATGGTTCTCGCTCAATGGTAGATTTCTGCCAAGAACATGGAATTGACCATGAAGTTTGTGGTAAAGTAATTGTTGCGACTGAAGAACAAGAGCTACCACGCCTCGAAAATCTCTACCAACGCGGCTTGGAAAATGGCATAGAAGTCCAAAGAATCAGCCCGCAAGAAGTCAAGGAAATTGAACCTCATGTTAGTTGCGTAGGTGGAATTCGGGTATTTTCAACTGGGATTGTTAACTACAAGCAAGTTTGTTTGAAATATGCCCAGCTGATTCAACAGCAGGGGGGAGATTTACACCTAAATACAAAAGTACTGAAAATCCTAACAAGGGGTAAAACTCAGGTATTAGAAACAAACAAAGGTAGCTTTGAAACCAGGTTCGTAATAAATTGTAGTGGATTGCATAGCGATCGCACTGCCAGATTAAATCAAGTTGAACCCCAAGCCAAAATCGTTCCATTCCGGGGAGAATACTACGAACTCACTCCAGAAAAACGCTATCTAGTCAAGACTCTAATTTATCCAGTACCCAACCCAGATTTTCCCTTCCTCGGCGTCCACTTTACCCGGATGATTGATGGTAGCGTTCATGCAGGACCAAACGCGGTTTTGTCTCTCAAACGCGAAGGTTACAAAAAAACCGACTTTGACCTGGGCGATTTTCTGGAAGTTATGACTTATCCTGGTTTCTGGAAATTGGCAGCCAAACATGCCGATGAAGGCATCCAAGAAATTATTCGTTCCTTTAGTAAAGCAGCCTTCGTCAAAAGTTTGCAAAAACTAATTCCTGAAGTCCAAGCAGAAGATTTAGTCCCCACCCATGCAGGAGTCCGCGCTCAAGCCTTAATGAACGATGGCAAGCTTGTAGACGACTTTTTGATTGTTTCCGGTCAAAACTCCATCCATGTTTGCAATGCTCCCTCTCCTGCTGCTACTTCTTCTCTAGAAATTGGCAAAGCCATAGTGGCGCAAATTCCCCAACTCTCGCATCTAGATAGTGTAGTAACTGCATAGATAAGTAGAAGGCAGGGGGCAGGAGGCAGGAGGTAAAACCCTCAACAGTAAAAGCTTTCGCTGGTTTGGATTTTACATTTAATTATGTCCCCTTACTTAAATTGCTTACATTTTGAGGATGCATATTGGCGTTCCTCAATTAAGGGATGAATCTTGTGGGGTGGGCCGAAAAGCCCGCCCAAGCACACCGAAGGACGGGCGAGACGCATATCCCACAGGAAATACAGCAGATTTCAAGTTAGTGAAGTACATCGTTTAAGTTTCAAAGGCAAAGAAACTAATTCTGACTGCTGAATAACGATTTTACTAACTACCTAATGACTGTGAAGCGATTCATATAGCGGTTGTCTGATGCAACACGCTGTAGGGATGCACAGCTAGCTGTGCGCCCCTACAAAACGAAATCGAATTTAACTCTTCAATACAAAGGTATTAACCACAATGAAAATATTAGTAACCGGCACAGAAGGCTATCTGGGTTCATTATTGCCATCTCTATTAATCGAACGCGGACATGAAGTTATCGGTATAGATACTGGTTACTATAAAGTTGGTTGGCTCTACAACGGTACTGATGTCACAGCCAAAACCCTCAACAAAGATATCCGCAACATCACCCCTGAAGATTTGGAAGGTGTGGAAGCTGTTGTTCATATGGCGGAACTCTCCAACGACCCAGCCGGACAATTGGCACCCAATATTACCTACCAAATTAATCATGTAGGTTCAGTTCGTCTAGCTAGCTTGGCTAAAGCTATGGGCGTGCGTCGTTTTGTATATATGTCTTCGTGCAGTGTCTACGGTGTTGCTACCAACGATGATGTTACAGAAGAATCTCCAGTTAATCCCCAAACAGCCTACGCAGAGTGTAAAACTCTTGTAGAAAGAGATGTTGCACCATTAGCTGACGATGACTTCTCACCTACCTTTATGCGGAATGCAACTGCTTTTGGTGCTTCTCCCAGGATGCGTTTTGATATTGTTTTAAACAACTTGGCAGGGTTGGCTTGGACTAGCAAACAAATCAAAATGACTAGTGATGGTACACCTTGGCGCCCGTTAGTCCACGCATTGGATATTTGCAAAGCAATAGTCTGCGCTTTGGAAGCACCACGGGACATTATACATAACCAAATCTTCAATGTTGGAGATACAGCCAACAACTATCGGGTGAAAGAAATCGCTGAAATTATTGCTGATGTTTTCCCTGACTGTAAATTGTTCTTTGGCAATAACGGCGCAGATAACCGCAGCTATCGGGTATCCTTCGAGAAAATTAACAGCATTCTACCCGGATTTAAGTGTGACTGGAATGCTCGACTTGGTGCCCAGCAGCTACTTAATTTATTCAGTCAAATCGATATGGCTGAAGATACTTTCTTGTTTAGAGGATTTACCCGTTTAAAACAGCTAGAGTATTTGATTCGTACCGAGCAAATTGACAAAGATTTCTTCTGGAAGAAGTAGAAATTGTTTGTAGTTTGTGCTTTAAGACTAAAGTGCAAACTACGAAAATATATTCCTGATGAAGACTGAGATCACACAGCAATTTATTCACTATTAATAGGGCTTGAAATTATGGCGATCGCAAAATGTCGTTTCAGTGGTCAACCTTTACACAAAACCTTTGTTGACTTAGGAATGTCACCTTTAGCCAATGCTTATCTCAGACCAGAGCAACTAAATAAAGCAGAAAAATTTTATCCTCTTCACGCTTATATTTCTGAAGAGAATCTCTTAGTTCAATTAGAACAATTTGAAACTCCGGATCAAATTTTTAGTGACTATGCTTACTTTTCTTCCTACTCAACAAGTTGGCTAAAACATGCCAAAGCCTACACAGATATGATGGTAGAAAAGTTTCACTTTAATCATCATACCCAAGTGATTGAAATCGCTAGTAATGACGGTTACTTACTGCAATATTTTTTAGAGAAAGGTATCCCAGTCTTAGGAATAGAACCAGCCGCAAATATAGCCAAAGTTGCTCAAGATAGAGGTATTCCGACTATTAACAAGTTTTTTGGAGTTGAGACTGCCAAAGAACTGGTTATGGAAGGAAAATTAGCTGACCTGTTAATAGGTAACAATGTTTTAGCTCATGTACCAGATCTCAACGATTTTATCGCCGGGATGAAAGCCATCCTCAAACCAAATGGCATCTTGACGATGGAATTTCCTCACATTTTGCAACTAATTGAGCAAAATCAATTTGATACTATTTATCACGAGCATTTTTCTTATTTCTCATTCCTGACAATCGAAAAAATCTTTGCAGCACATAACTTGCGACTTTTTGACGTGGAAGAACTACCAACTCATGGTGGTTCTCTGAGAATTTATGCTAGACACGATGATACTGATTATCCTAGCATTAGGGAGCGAGTTCGGTATTTGAAAGAAAAAGAAATTGCTGCTGGACTACATCAAATAGAAACTTACGTCACATTTGGAGAAAAAGTTAAAGCAACAAAGCACAAGCTATTAAGTTTTCTCTTAGCAGCTAAAGCAGAAGGAAAATCAATTGTCGGTTATGGCGCACCTGCTAAAGGCAATACCTTGCTCAATTACTGTGGTATTGGTAAAGATTTTATTGATTATACAGTAGATAGCAATCCCTACAAACAAGGTTTATTTTTACCTGGAACCCACATCCCTATTTTTCATCCAGATAAAATTAGTGAAACTCAGCCAGATTATGTCCTAATTTTACCCTGGAATCTCAAGGAAGAAATTATGGAACAAATGGCATTTATTGGCGAATGGGGCGGGCAATTTGTAGTGCCAATTCCTGAAGTAAAAATTTACCCATGTCCTGTTCCTGATAGGGTTCTAATAAGGCTGTAAATATAAATATAAGTCTTTTTAGGAATCAGAAACCAGAATTGATAATTCAGGAGTTAGAAATCAGAATTAATTAGTGTAACGAGGTATTGATAAAAGTGAAAATTATTAAGGTTTTCTAGGTAAAGTTACACAAAGATTTAGTTTGTATTTCATGATTAACTCCTGAATTACTTTTTCTATAAAGGCGTATTTGCCATAAGAATATTTGTTATCCAACCACCAATAGGCTATTTACTAATTTCATTACTCTACTATGCCTAAATTACTGACCATTGCCATTCCTACTTATAATCGCGCTGTATTACTCGATAAACAATTAGCATGGCTGGCTCAAGCTATCAAAGGTTTTGAAGATGACTGTGAAATTTTAGTTTCTGATAATTGTTCCACAGACAATACTCAGGAAGTGATAAAAAAATGGCAAACAACACTGAGCAATATCACATTCAAATCAAATAAAAACTCGAAGAATTTAGGCGTAGTTAAAAATATTATGTATTGTCTAAATTCTGTAACAACAAAATATGTTTGGACAATTGGTGATGACGATCCGATTCAGGATAGAGCCATTGCTTATGTAATTAGCAAACTCAGATTGCATGAAGATTTATCATTATTGTTCCTGAATTTTTCTGGCCGCAATCAAATTACTGGTGAACCAGTTCATCCACCGACAATTGTTGGTAACCGCTGGTTTGATATAGATAGCGAAAATGGTGATGGTGACGGTAAAACCATATTTGAGCATTGTTTTTCAAAAAGCGTCGGTGCAGTGATTTTCTTGACGGCTACCATCTACCGTACTGATTTAGTAAAACGCGCTTTAGAAATCTGGCCAGACGCTGAAAACAACTGGATATCTTTAGCTTATTTAGGCGGTTATTGTGCTGCAAATGGTAGCGTAATTGTCACCAAGGAAACTTATTTAGAATGTGTTGTTGGTGTGAGTTATTGGCAGAAAGAGCCAAAATCTGCACTGTTAATGCAATATAAGCACATACCAGAAGTGATTTTGAAATTGCAAGAAAATGGATATTCTAAGCAGTTTTGTAGACGAATGGTTTTGCAAAACGGTAAAGAAGTCAACTGGAAAGTTTTTTTGGGTGCTTTAAGAAGATGGCCGATGTCCGCCATCAAAACAGTAGTTCCATTTTTGGCTTTAGTCAGCTTGTGTGCTTTTGATGTGATGATTTATAAAGAATTCACATTAGCAGAATCAAGTGAAATATCTGGTAAAGAAATGCGGAGTTATGAGCCATAAACTACTGAGATTTATAATCAAAAAATTCAAGGAAATTACATTATGTTGAGTGCAATTAAACGCAAAATATCTACATTGTCTTCTGACTTTGAATATTACCTAGCCCGTTGGAAGCATAGCAGAAAATTGCCGGAATTAGGAGTAGGCGATCGCCAAATTCTCAATACTCTCAAAAAAGACGGTGTTTATGTGACAACACTTGCAGATTTAGGGTTAGATTCTAACTCAGAACTCCTCAAAGCTGCTTACGAGCAATTGTCTTTGATGGAAGATCCAAACAACGCCCATCTAGATGAAAAGTTGCCACAAATTTATACAGTCACAAGCGTACCAGAAATTTATAACTGGGGAAAAGAGAAAAGGCTGCTAAATATCATCGAAAATTATATTGGTCTTCCTGTCGCTTTTCACGGCGTACATTTACGCAAAGATTTTCCGAGCAAACATCAATTTGGGACGCTGCTATGGCATAGCGATGCTGAAGATCGGCGCATTATCAAAATCTTTATTTACCTGAGTGATGTAGAAGAAAAAACTGGGCCATTTGAATATATTCCCCGTTCTTTAGCTCCTGTATTTAGTTGGAAATATATTCAGCTTTACTACAAACTTTTCAAGTCGAATTATATGGGTATTGACGATGAAGATGTTAAACCAGTTATCCCTAAATCAGCTTGGAAATCCTGCCCAGGGCCAGCAGGTACAGTGATTATTGTAGATACGAAAAATGCTTTGCATCACGGTACAGTCCGCACAGAAGAACGGTCAACATTGTTCTTTTGTTACACGGCTAACCCTCCAGAAAGACCAGATCTTTGTACGCAATATTGGGATGATACTTATCACCGAGTAGAGTTACGTTCTGCATTAGATGGAGTTCAGGTTTAGACTTAGTTGAATATATCTCACGCAGAGGCGCAGAGGCGCAGAGAGAAGAGTGAATAAGTCAACATTTATGTTAGAGGAATCAATATGATTTTTACTGAAACTGAACTCAAAGACGCATTCATTATTGACTTAGAAGAAAAGCCAGACCATCGTGGTTTTTTTGCTCGGACTTTCTGCGCTCAAGAATTTGCAGAACACGGTTTGAAGCCGACAGTTGCCCAATGTAACCTGTCTTTTAATTACAAAAAAGGCACTATTCGGGGAATGCATTATCAAATTTTGCCCGCAGCAGAAACAAAATTAATTCGCTGCACCAAAGGCGCTATCTATGACGTAATTATTGATATGCGTCCCGAATCTCCCACCTTTTTATCACACATTGGCGTAGAACTAACTCCAGAAAATCGCCGCGCTTTGTATGTTCCAGAAATGTTTGCTCACGGTTATCAAACACTCACAGATGAAACCGAAGTCGTTTATCAAGTAGGTGAATTTTACACACCTGGATATGAGCGCGGTTTACGCTACGACGACCCATTCTTTAACATTGATTGGCCTCTAAATGTAACTGAAATCTCCGAAAAAGATTTAAATTGGCCGCTATTAAGAATGATGACCGTCGGCGCCACAATTTCCTAACAATCTCACCTCCTCCTCTCTGCGCCTCCGCGCCTCTGCGTGAAAAAACTAAATAATTTAGGTAGAAATAAATGCCAAATAATATTCTATCTCCTATCACCAACTCCTTCTCTCTAATCTCCAAAAAAATCCAAGCCCGCATCAATTACGCCAAAACCTTACAAGTTGTTTCCCTCAAACCCAAACAACCTTCTAAAGGAAACGTACTCCTTTCTTATCGAATTGAGCCATTCTTATTAAAACCAGGTCAGCCAATGCCTAACGACCATACTTGGTACTGGGAAGTTTGGCAAATAGCGCAAACTTTTTTAGACATGCGCTACAACGTTGATGTTATCCAGTTTCACAATGATAAATTCGTTCCCCAAAAAGATTACGCATTTTTCATTGATATTCGTCATCGGATGGAGGCACTTGCAGCAAAACTAAATAAAGATTGCATCAAAATTTTTCACGTTGACATTGCGAATATGGTTTTTCGCAATGCAGCTGAATGCAATAGGCTTCTAGAACTCCAACAGCGCAGAGGAATTACCTTAACTCCACAGCGATTTGAAATGCCCAACTTGGGAATTGAATACGCCGATTGTGCTACGGTTTTGGGCAACGATTTTACAGTTGGTACATTCCAATATGCCAACAAACCGATGTATCGTATTCCCATTTCTTCGCCTGTTGTTTATCCTTATCCCGAACAGAAAGATTTTGAAGCTGTTAGAAAAAACTTCCTCTGGTTTGGTGGTAGCGCTTTAGTTCTCAAAGGACTAGATTTAGTTTTAGATGCCTTTGCTCAAATGCCAGAATACCATTTAACGGTTTGCGGCCCGATCGCTAATGACAAAGAATTTGAGAAGGCTTTCTATAAAGAACTCTACCAAACACCAAACATTCATACCTATGGCTGGATTGATGTTAGTAGCCCTGAGTTTATACAGGTAACAAATAATTGCCTCGGACTTGTTTATCCTTCCGTTTCGGAGGGACAGTCAGGAGCAGTCATCAGTTGCTTACACGCTGGATTAATTCCAATTTTAAGCTACGAATCTGGTGTGGATATCCACGATTTTGGTGTGATTTTTGATAACCTTTCTCTAGAAGAAATTAAAGCGAAAGTTAGAAGTATTTCCAATTTGCCTGTAGAAAGCCTCAAAGCTATGTCTCAAAAAGCATGGGAATACGCAAGAGCAAATCATACTAGAGAAAATTTTGCTCAAGCATATAAAAATGCTGTGGAGCAAATGCTCAAACACCACAACAATAAAAAACAGAGTTCTTTCATAGAGTCTAACAAGCAACTAGTTAGTACCTAATACTAATTGCGACTGAAAATGTACTTAACAGCAAAGGGTAAAAATTATTAAGTACAAAATAATTGGGAATTTGTAACACAACAAACAGTTCTAAAAAGGAGTTTAGTTCATGATTATTATCGATCGCGCCTTAAAAGCCAGAGCAGCAGCAGGCAATCCGATTAAAGTTGGGATGATTGGTGCTGGTTTTATGGGTCGAGGAATTGCCAACCAAATTGTCAATTCAGTCCCAGGAATGGAGTTAGTTGCTATCTTTAATCGCAAGATTGATGCAGCTAAACAAGCTTATTCAGAAGCAGGAATTGAAGATATTCAAGTTGTTGCAACTGTCGGCGAATTAGAAGATGCGATCGCCAACGGGCAATATGCAGTCACAGAAGACGCTAAGTTACTGTGTCGCGCCGAGAGTATCGATGCACTCATCGAAGTCACAGGTGCAATTGAATTTGGCGCTCAAATCGTCATGGAAGCGATCGCCCATCGCAAACATGTAATTATGATGAATGCCGAACTCGACGGCACCATTGGCCCCATCCTGAAAGTGTATGCCGACAAAGCAGGCGTTATCCTCAGCGCTTGTGATGGCGATCAGCCAGGGGTGCAAATGAACCTCTACAGATTTGTTAAAAGCATTGGTTTAACTCCACTTTTGTGCGGTAACATTAAAGGACTTCAAGACCCCTATCGCAACCCCACCACCCAAGAAGGATTTGCTAAACGTTGGGGTCAAAAGCCCCACATGGTGGCTAGCTTTGCCGACGGAACCAAAATTTCCTTTGAGCAAGCGATCGTAGCCAATGCCACAGGCATGAAAGTCGCCAAACGAGGAATGCTCGGATATGACTTCACCGGCTACGTCGATGAAATGACCCAACTATATGATGTCGAACAACTCAAAGAGCTTGGTGGTATCGTCGATTATGTAGTTGGAGCAAAACCCGGCCCTGGCGTATATGTATTTGCCACTCACGACGACCCCAAACAACGCCACTATCTGAACTTATACAAATTAGGCGAAGGCCCCCTTTACAGCTTCTATACTCCTTATCACCTCTGTCATTTTGAAGTTCCCTTATCTGTAGCGCGTGTAGTTTTGTTCGGTGATGCTGTCATGTCTCCCCTAGCAGGCCCCTTAGTAGATGTCGTCACCACCGCCAAAATCGACCTCAAAGCCGGAGAAACCCTCGATGGCATCGGCTACTACATGACCTACGGACAATGCGAAAATTCCGATATCGTCCAACAGCAAAATCTCCTACCAATCGGTTTAGCCGAAGGCTGTCGCCTCAAACGAGACATTCCTAGAGATCGAGTTCTCACATACGACGATGTAGAATTACCCGAAGGTAGACTTTGCGACCAGCTACGAGCCGAGCAAAACAACTATTTCGCCCCAGAAAAAATCCTGGCGGCAGTTGGGTATTAGGATTTCAGATTTATAGACGCGGGGATGAGGGAGATGAGGGGACACGGGGACGCGGGGACGTGGGGACGCGGAGAATAATTCTTAACTCCTAACTCCTCACTCCTAACTCCCCACTCCCCATTCCCTATTTTTTTAGGTAAAATTCATGAAAATTGCTCTAGTCCACGATTATTTAACTCAGCGGGGTGGGGCAGAGCGTGTATTTGAACTGCTTTGTAAGCGTTATCCGGAAGCAGACATTTTCACATCTCTGTACGATCCACAAAAAACTATCGATCTTGGCGATCGCATAGTTAACACAACATTCTTACAAAAGATTCCCTGTGCAGCAAAGTATTTTAGGTCAATGGCACCTTTATACTTTCCTGCTTTTCGTGCCTTAGATTTGCAAGACTACGATTTAATTATTAGTAGTAGCACTAGCTTTGCCAAAGCAGTGCGAAAAAATCCCAATGCCCGACACATTTGTTTTTGTCATAATGTGACTCGTTTCTTATGGGATACGGCAACTTATTTAAAGGAGTATGGAGACTATAAATATTTTGCTCCTTTAATCGAGCAAGTCTTCCAAGTAATGAGAAAAGTAGACTTGAAATATTCACAAGAGCCTGACATTTATATTGCTAATTCTAGCGTTGTTGCCCGCCGAATTGAAAATATTTACGGCAAACAGGCAATGATGGTGAACTATCCAATTGATACTAGTAAGTTTGTTTTTTCTGATATTAAAGATGAATATTATCTCGCCTCTGCTCGAATGATTAGTTATAAGCGTCTTGATGTAATAGTAGAAGCTTTTAATTGGTTAGGCTGGCAATTATTAATCTCAGGCGATGGCCCAGAGCTAGAACGGTTAAAAGCCAAAGCATTACAAAATATTCAGTTTTTGGGACACGTAAGTGATAAGACCCGCAAAGACTTATTTTCTAAAGCCAAGTCCATTATTGTGGCAGCTTTAGAAGACTACGGGTTAGTTCCGGTAGAGGCTAATGCTAGCGGCACACCAGTTATTGCTTATGGAGCAGGTGGAGTATTAGATACTCAAATCCCTGGTGAAACTGGAGTCTTTTTCAAAAGACAAACCCCTGATTCTTTGCAAATTGCATTACAAGAAGCCAAGGGAATTTCTTGGAATTACGATCGCATTCGTAATCATGCAGTCACAAACTTTTCTGAAAACGCATTTTTCAGTAAAGTTGAGCAAATTATTAACCAAGCTTGCAGCGTGCATCTTTAAAAGAATTCAGAAGTCCGAAGTCAGAATAAGCTATGTAAATCTTGCAAAATAACTATTTTAATCCCCTGAGTAAATCCAAGATTTACTAAGTTGTAAACAGTTAAAAAAACAATTCTCTACTGATTATATTCTGAATTCTGGATTCTGAATTCTGAATTCTTTTTATCTCTTAGCGTAAATTCTGGGAAGGATAATAAAAGTGGTTCAAACTAGTCTAAATTCTCATATAACTACAGTTTCGGAAACTGAACCAAGCTATGGACAAATGTTTACTGTCTTGCTGCGGAGATTTCCTTGGTTTTTAATAGTATTGTTTGGTTCAGTTACTATTGCAGGCATATTAACATTAAAGACCAAACCAACTTTTAGAAGTTCCATGCAGCTGCTAGTAGAACCGAACTATCAAGGTAGGAAAGAAGCAGGAGGAATAGAAAATGAGTTTACAGACTCCAATGTCGTGATAGACACTGCAACCCAACTTAACTTGATGCAAAGTTCAGGTTTAATTCAAAAAGCAGTTGATAAACTTGAGTCTGAATATCCAGATATCACGACAGGTGAGATTAAAGGTTCTTTGGTCTTAACTCAATTAAGAAGCAAAGAAGATAATGTTGCGACTAAAATTTTTCAGGTTGAATACACCGATAAAGATCCCCAAAAAACCCAAAAAGTTTTAACTGCGATTCGGCAGGTTTATGTTGAATACAACAAACAACAACAGGATTCGCGTTTACAAAAGGGTCTGCAAATTATTAGGGAACAGTTAGCTAAAGCCAGTGAAGAAGTAAAAGCGGCTGAGACAAATCTCCAAAGATTTCGCAGAAACCAAAATTTAATCGACCCCGAATCACAGGCTAAAGCAATTGAAACAGCTTTAAATAATATTGCTCAAGAACGCCAAACAACTCGCGCTCAATATGGCGAGGCTTTAGCACGGCAAAAATCTTTAGAAGAACAACTTAACCGTTCTCCACAGAATGCTTTAGTAGCTTCACGTTTGAGTCAGTCTACTCGCTATCAAGGCTTACTCAACGAAATCCAAAAAACAGAACTGGCACTAGCACAAGAACGCTTACGGTTTACAGATGCAACTCCTAGCGTGCAAAAGCTCAAAGAACAGCTGCAAAGTCAAAAGGAATTATTGCAACAAGAAGTAGGAAGAACTTTAGGCGTAAAGTCTGCTAGTGCATTTATTTCTGGAGACTCTCTGCTCGAAAAAGGACAACTCGGTGAAATCGATCTCAACCTTGCTAGTCAGTTAGTAGAAACCCAAACAAATTTAGTTGCTTTAAGCGCCCGCGACCAAACTTTAGCTAAGAAAGAAAACGAACTGCGTTTTGAAATCAAACGCTTTCCACCTTTGTTAGCTTATTACAATCGGATGCTACCGCAGCTACAATTTAGCCGTGAAAGATTAGAGCAGCTTTTAAGGGCAGAACAACAATTACGGCAAGAACTTGCTAAGGGTGGATTTAATTGGGAAGTTGTAGAAGAACCCCAACAAGGCGCACAATTAGGCCCCAATCTTCAGCAGAATTTAATGCTAGGTGCAGTAGTTGGGTTAATGTTAGGAGGAATTGCTGTCTTTATTCGCGAATCTATTGATGATTCTGTTCACACTACTGCTGAGTTAGAGAAGCAAATACCTTTACCATTGTTAGGAACAACTCCCAAATTACCGCCAGCTAAACCGAGAGAATCAATGATTAAATTGCCTTTTGGCAAGCCAGAAGTTCTCGCACCTTGGACAATTCAAGTATTGCAATCTCCACCGCGTTGGGAATCGCTGGATCTGATTTACAAAAACATTGAACTTTTAAATGCTGTTTCCAATTTGAAATCTTTGATGGTCACCTCGGCTTTGCCGGATGAGGGTAAATCAGCTTTAGCGTTGGGTTTGGCCATGAGTGCTGCACGTTTACATAAAAGAGTATTGCTCATTGATGCCAATTTACGCGATCCTAGTCTGCACGAACAGCTGAATCTTCCCAATGAACAGGGGCTTTCAACTCTGTTGGCTAGTGATGCAACTCTACCCAACCAAATTAGTATTCAGTACACAGGTTCAGCCTACATCGATATTTTGACCGCCGGGCCAAAACCTGCTGACCCCGCTAATCTCTTGAGTTCCCCTCGGATGATGCAATTGATGGCAGCATTTGAGGAAAACTACGATTTGGTACTTATAGATGCTTCGCCAGTTCTCGGCATGGTAGATGCCATGCTCACCGCATCATCTTCTCGTAGTGTGGTCATGGTGGCAAGCATTGGTATTGTCACCCGAAGCCAATTGACTCAAGCTACAGCCATGCTGAGCAAGTTAAATTTGATTGGGGTTGTGGCAAATGGGGTATCAAATAGCAGTAGTTACGTACCTTATGTCAAACAACAGCAATTAGCTCTGCGCCAAGCTGTGGAAAAATAAATAGGGCATTGGGCATTGGGCATTGGTGAGGCTTAACCCCCCTTAAGGCTAGGGTGTATACACAAGCCTTCTACAGTTGTGCCACAGCGTTTAGATCCCCCCAACCCTCCTTAAAAAGGGGGGCAAAAACCTCTCAAAGTCTTCCAATTTATTGGGGGATTTAGGGGGATCTGAGTGCCTAAGTCCTAAGTTTGTAGATAATGTGTGCGCTACGCAGATATATTTTTAACTAAATTTCAGTAACACACGGTAGGGTGGCACAGCTGTGCTACCCTAAAAATGTATCAAAAGCTATTAAAATTTAGATTTATTACTATCAGGAAAAATCTGGTATATTTATGCTATCTTTACCAGTTTGAAGAAAAATCACAGAGTAATTAAAGTCTAAATAAAGAATTGATTTGAGCGATCGCTATTTTTACAGAGTCTTATATTCTAGAGATTAAAGCACTTCCAAAAAGATAAAACACAAGAGTGAACTAGTTTTGTTAAATTTATCGACATCAGCAACACCTGAACATAATTAAACATAGATATAGATTCAACAGGTAATTTTTCTCTACACATCGCTAATTATTTAGATCGCAATTACCTAAGAATCTTTATCAGAATCTTGCTTGTAATTAAGCATAAGCTTTCAAACCATTATCTCCACAGGTAGGTTTGTTTAAGATAGAGGTTAAATGTAGTAATTCAGAATCTAGATTCAGGAAAATTATCAAATCAACAATTTCTTACACGGTTAATTTTCTAATTATTCTGGATTGTGGCTACTGACTCCTGAATTATTACATATAAATGACTATCTCTCACAGAATTACGAATTAGCTTGATAGTTTTTGATAATGCCTCGCTTCAGCAATTCACTCTTGTATAAACCCAAAGACATCATGACAACTTCAATAATTCCAAGTCTAGAGAATTTTTATGATGTAACTCAGCAAAACCAAAACCATTACTCCAGAGCCTGCACATTACTGTGGCGACGGGGTAAACTGTTGGTGAAGCCGCCGGGACGAGTTAAATTACCATATTTGCCTTCATTAAATAATCAGCGATCGCTAGTAGAATGCTTAAAACATTCTCCTATAAATTTAGTGAGCATAGATGCCAAACTGGGTGAAGATTTGCTACAGTTTTGGGCAGATGCCTGCGAACAAGCTCATAAACCAATATTCTTACGCGTATCCCCTAGCAATAAACAGCTAAAACAAAGCAATCAAACCTTGAGATGGTTACAGCGAATAATTGATTGGATTGTTGCTTTTTCATTGCTGTTATTCCTCAGTCCAGTTATCCTGGGATTGATTGTATTGCTGCAATTTTATTCGCCAGAGTCACTTTTTTGTCATGAATGGCGTGTTGGAGAAAAAGGTAAACTTTTTCGAGCTGTTAAATTTTCCACGACACCAAACCACAACATCACACTGCTAGGGCGTTGGATGCATAGATACAGCCTCAACAATCTGCCATTGTTATTTAATGTACTGCGCGGTGATATGAGTTTGATGGGATCTCGTTCTTCGACATTAGCAGATGCAATACAACTAGTTGAAGAAAAATTCAGAATTCAGAATACAGAATTCAGAAATTTATCTGTACGGTAATTGATAGTTTAATCGTCAGGATTCAGAAAAGTTTGATATCCAATTTGAATAATGTTATCAGTTATTAACTTACCAATCATTCTAACTTCTGAATTCTGACTCCTGTTTATATGCCAAATTCTCGTTAGAAAAATCCATGCTTTTGAAACTTCCTCAAACAATCAGCAATCTGCTCAAAGCCACAAACTTTTGGCAGGACAATTATTTGATATTACGAGAAGTTGCAAACTTCCGCAAAATTGCAATTTCCGCTTTGGTTTTTTCAATTTTGGCAGCAGTATTTGAAGGTGTAAGTATTGGCTTCTTACTTTCATTTTTGCAAAGCCTAACTAGTCCTAACGCTCAACCTGTTCAGACAGGAATAGATTTGTTTGATGTTTGGATTTTGGGAACTAAGACATCAGCAATTAATCGACTATATCGTGTATCTCTATTAATTTTGTTGAGTACTTGGTTACGTGCTACCTTTAATTACTTTTCCCAAGTCTACACAGAATTATCTCAAATACATCTTGCAGACCGCTTACGCAAGCAAATCTTTGAGCAGTTACAAGCCTTATCCCTAAGTTACTTTGCCAAAACTCGTGCTGGGGAATTAATTAACACGATTACCACAGAAATTGACAGAATTAGACAAGGTTTTAGCGCCGCAGCTTTTTTATTTACTAGAGGAATAACAACTCTTGTTTACTTAATCTCAATGTTTCTGATCTCATGGCAACTAACTTTGATTTCAGCATTACTATTTACACTTTTAGGTGTAGGGTTATCGAATTTAAATGCCAGAGTTAGAGAATCAAGTTTTGGCGTCACAAATGCTAATTCTAATTTTACATCAACAGCCGTAGAATTTATTAATGGCATTCGTACTGTTCACTCCTATGGCACTCAAGAATTTGAGCGTCAACGTTATTATAAAGCTAGCGATAAAGTCGTAAGTACTACAACTAAAGTTGTCTTCACTTGGACACTTGTTAAACCAATTGCCGAAGGAGTAGCTACTACGGTATTGGTGGGAATGATTATTTTGGCATTCACTAGCCTAGTTAGTAATGGAACGCTACAAGTAGCTTCTTTACTAACATTTTTCTTTGTGCTATTTCGTTTTATCCCATTTGTCCAAGATATTAATGGCACGAGAGCGTTTCTCAGTACTTTATCTGGTTCCGCAAGCAACATTAAAAATCTTCTAAAAACTGATGACAAAAATTATTTTCAGAATGGACATATTAAATTTAAAGGGTTAAAAACATCAATTAATTTAGTATGTGTAGATTTTGGTTACGACGATGAAAATCTAGTACTGCATAATATTACCCTAACCATTGAAAAGGGAAAAATGACAGCATTAGTGGGAGCTTCTGGGGCTGGTAAAACAACCCTTGCTGATTTAATTCCTCGATTTTATAATGCTACAGAGGGAAATATTTACATCGATGAAACTGATATACGACTCTTTGAAATTAATTCTCTACGTTCAAAGATAGCAGTTGTTAGTCAGGACACTTTTATTTTCAATACTAGTGTTTGGCAAAATATTGCTTATGGGACTCCAGAAGCTACCAACGAGCAAATTCAAGAAGCTGCTAAATTAGCGAATGCACTAGAATTTATTTTAGAAATGCCTCAAGGTTTTAATACCCAATTAGGAGATAGGGGTGTTAGATTATCTGGAGGACAAAGACAGCGAATTGCTATTGCACGGGCGTTACTACGGAACCCAGAAATTTTGATTTTGGATGAAGCAACCAGCGCCTTAGATTCTCTATCGGAACGCTTGATTCAAGACTCATTAGAAAAGCTATCTGTTGGCAGAACAGTAATTGCGATCGCTCACCGTCTTTCTACTATTTCTAAAGCCGATAAAGTCGTGGTTTTGGAAGCAGGACGAATAGTAGAACAAGGCAAATATGAAGAATTACTCGGACGCCAAGGTAAGCTTTGGGAATATCATCAGATGCAATACTATAATTCGTAATTCGTAATTCGTAATTCGTAATTCGTAATTCGTAATACTCGCCAAGGCGTGAGAAGCAAACTATGTAATTCGTAATTTACGAATTACGAATTTACAAGGTTTTTCAATTATCGAAATCACGTTATTGGTGGATTATTCTGAACCCTTCTAACTCTTATTTATAGTTTTAACGAGGAAAAGTTAATGGTAAATATAGGCTACCACACTGCTAAATTACAAGGTAAATTTAATCGTTATCTATATAAAGCAGCCCTTTCTCAAATTGTCAGCATCCCGATTAAACAAACTCGCCAAGCTCCCATAAATATTTATGCCTTATCATGCGAACGTGATTTGCCAGAACAAGTGGCAAGTATTCGCTCATTTATTCGCCATGTGGGTATTCCAGACACATTCACAGTGGTTTCTGATGGGAGTTATAGTGACTCTAGTTGTAATTTACTCCGCCGCATTCATCCCTGCGTTGAGGTAGTACTTTTAAAAAACTTCGTGAGAACAGATTTACCTCAATGCGTTCTTGATTATGCTCAACTGCATCCAATGGGCAAAAAATTATCGGCATTAATGTCAATTCCTATTAATGGAACTACGATTTACACTGATTCAGATATTTTATTTTTTCCTGGCGGTATAGACTTAATAAACTTGAGTGAATCGAACAACAAATACTCTCTTTATCTACCTGATTGTTCTATGTCACTAGATGAACGAATTATCTACGATGATTCTGAGAAGTTAAATCCAGTGAATGGTGGATTTATCTTATTTAGGCATGAATTTGACTGGACTTTTGCTATTGAACGTTTAGCAAATCTTCAAGAACATCCTAGCTATTTTACCGAACAAACAATTGTACATCTGACAATGCATCACAATCATGGTCAGCCTCTCTGCTCCAAAAACTATGTTCTGAATGTAGAAGATCAGTTCATTTATCCAGATAAATCTGCAAGTAAAGACATTGCTCTCAGGCATTATGTTAGCGATGTCAGACACAAGTTTTGGTTTAATGTCGGTAGATAATACCAATTCTCTGTGAACTTGCACTTAATGATAATTCCTTCTTCCTTGGCGTCCTTCTCTAACGAGACGCTGCGCGTTGGCGGAAGCCTCTCGTAGAGAAGGCGTCCTTGGCGGTTCGTTTAATAAATATTAAGTGCATCTTCATGGAGAATTGATATAAAGCGATGAACTAAAAACTATAAATATACAAGCAATAAAATTAGTAATAACGCAGTAATTAATGTCTAAAATAATTAATCATTTCAAGCACAAAACTAAACAACTGCACAGCGAAAGGTTTGCAGAAAACCTGATTTACCAATGCTCCAATTTTGAAGTTGGTGAGGGTGGAGGCGTTGAAACTTATTTAGCTTCTCTATTTGAACATCGTTCGCCTGATATTAGCGATCGCGTGATAAAATCGCTCAAGAATGTCGATCAAAGCCAGTTTAAATTATTACATCTCCATAGCCCAGATTTACTATTGCACCTTACAGGTGAATGTCCTACAATCTTCAGCGTTCATAATCACTCACTGTATTGTCCTAGCGGTACAAAGTATTTAGCTGGAGAGCGAAGAATCTGCGATCGCAACTTTTCTTACTTAGGATGTACCTGGGGTAAATTAGTAGATAAATGTGGTAGCCGTAAACCATTAAGAACTGTCAGGGAGATTCAAGGTACTCAGCAGTTTTTAGATGTTTTAAAAAAGATAAAGGTTACTTTTATCGCTAATAGCGAATATGTGCGTCAACAGTTAATTAAAAACGGCATACCAGCCGAACAAACTGTAACAGTACATTGTGGTATTTCTCTGCCGCAAACACCAGCTGCACCCCTAAGTTTAGAAGTCCACCAAAATCAGAGAATTTTGTTTGCTGGTCGAATCGTTTCTGATAAAGGTCTGGAATGGTTAATTAAAACTTTAATACATACAAACCCGCAAATTCAACTTGATATTGCAGGTGAAGGATGGGAACGACCGCGGTTAGAAAAATTAGCAACTACCTTGGGATTGAATCATCGAATTACTTGGCATGGTTGGTGCGATCGCCATAAAATAAATCAGCTATATCAACAGTGTTTTGCAGTCATTTTTCCCAGTGTTTGGCCTGAACCTGCCGGTCTTGTAACCCTCGAAGCCTATGCTCGTTATCGTCCTGTAATTGGTAGCGCAGTCGGAGGAATACCCGAACATTTACGAGATGGAGAAACGGGTATTCTTGTTCCTGGTAATGATATTAAAAAATTGTCCCAAGCTATTAATTTACTGTCTACAGATTATCAAAAAAGTAGAGACATGGGCGCACAAGGTCATGCTTTGTTGATGAGAGAATTTACAATGAATTGCCATGTAAATAATCTGCGAACAATTTATGCAAAAACAATAGCTGAATTTGATTATCCAGGGAAAAAGTTATATCAAATCCCTCAATAAACTAACAGAGAAAAATATGTCATTGCATCAACAACCATTAGTCAGCGTTATTATCCCTACTTATAATAGAGCAGAGTATCTTAAGCAAGCGATCGCTAGCGCTGTTGAACAAACTTATCAAAATATTGAAATTATTGTTTCTGATAATTGCAGTCCAGAAAATCCCCAAGCCATTGTTGAATCTTTTAATGATTCACGCATTCGATTTTGGCGACACGACCAAAACGTGGGTATGCTTGCTAATCAGCAACATGCTTTCAAAATGGCCCAAGGGAAATACGTTGCTAGCCTTCATGACGATGATATGTGGAATCAAGGCTTTTTAGCAAAGCTTGTACCACCATTAGAAGAAAATCCTGACTTAATTCTTGCTTTTTGCGACCAATATATCATAGACGCAAACGGCACAATTAATAATATTGGAACCGAAGAAAATACACGCGGTTTCAAACGCGACAAACTAACAGCAGGAATTCATGAATCCTTCTCTAAAATTGGGTTAATAGATAAAAGTATACCCACCGCTGCATCTTGTGTAATTCGCAATAACTTTATTGATTGGGATAGTATTCCCTCAGAAGTTGGTGGGATGTGGGATTTATATTTAACTTACCTTTGCTGTATATCTGGCCGTGGTGCTTACTATTATCCAGAAAGATTGACACGATATCGCGCCCACGAACAAACTGATACCATGCTCAGTGGTAGTCGAAATGTACAGGCAAAAATTCGCAAAGCTAAAAGCGAAATGTTTTGCTATGAAGTCTTTATGGAAGATACTCGTCTACAAGAATTTAGGACGCATTTTCAAGAAAAATGGTTGGAAGCAAATACGACATTGGGAATTGGTTTGCTGCGAAGTGAAGAAATAGCGGCTGCACGTCCTTATTTTTGGCAGGCATTGAAAAAACAAAAATTTAATTTGCGAACTCTAGTGGCGCTGACGCTTAGTTTTACTCCGCGCTTTTTTGCAAATAAGTTAATAGGAGTCGCGAAATAATTGAGCAAGTTATTTTTATAACGAACCGCAGAGACGCAGAGGACACAGAGAAAATACTCTTTTTTACTTTGCGACTTTGCGCCTTTGCGTGAGCTTTTTTTCTAAATAAATAACCTATGAAACTTTGCATTGTTACTCATAAAATTAAAAAAGGCGATGGTCAAGGTCGAGTAAACTACGAAGTTGCTAACGAAGCAATCCGTCGCGGTCACCAACTAACATTATTAGCAAGTGAAATTGCGCCAGAACTAGAACATAATACTCAAGTAAATTGGGTAAAAATTCCAGTCAAAGGCTATCCCACCGAATTTATACGTAATTTTATCTTTGCCCAAAAAAGTACAAATTGGTTGCGTCAACATCGCTCAGACATTGATTTAATCAAAATTAATGGCGCGATTAATATGGCTGCTGCTGATGTGAATGCTGTACATTTTGTCCATAGTTCATGGTTGCGATCGCCAGTTCATATTTCTCGCAACCGCCGAGATTTATATGGTTTATATCAGTGGCTATTTACTGCTTTTAATGCACGTTGGGAAAAACAAGCTTTTCAAAAAGCTAAGGTCGTTGTAGCGGTATCCGAAAAGGTAGCCCAGGAATTAATTAACATTGGTGTACCCCGTTCTCGCATCCGCGTAATTGTCAATGGAGTAGACCTAGAAGAGTTTACACCTGGTAAAAGCAATCGCCAAAAATTAGGTTTACCAGAAAATGTCACTCTAGCATTGTTCGCCGGTGACATCCGCACACCCAGGAAGAACTTAGATACAGTCCTACACGCCTTAACCAAAGTTGCCGATCTACATCTAGTAGTGGTAGGTCACATTGAAGGTAGTCCCTTTCCGCAATTAGCAGCTTCCTTGGGGTTAAACGATCGCGTGCATTTCGTCGGATTTCGTCGTGATATTCCCGAAATTATGCGATCGGTAGATTTATTTATTTTTCCTTCCCGATATGAAGCTTGCAGCTTGGTATTGTTAGAAGCACTGGCTTCAGGACTGCCAGTAATTACTGCCACAGCTACCGGGGGTGCAGAGTTAGTAACACCAGAATGTGGCATCGTCTTAACTGACTCAGATGATATCGATGCATTGGCAACAGCATTGATGTCCTTAACAAGCGAACAATCGCTGATGCAACAAATGAGCCAAACTGCTCGTTCTGTGGCAGAACAACACAGCTGGACTACTATGGCACAAACTTATGTGGATCTATTCGAGGAGTTAAGCAAGAATGCGGAACACCGTTCTCATACCAACTTATCGCCGTCCACAAGACCTATCACGCTGCCTTTTGGCGCTACAGGAGCAAACTAAACCAGCCCATCAGGTGATAGTGGTTGTTCGCGATACGGATGTAGAAACTTGGGAATTTCTCACCCAATTCAAAGCACCCAACTTGCCACTGCAAACTGTGAAAGTTACGCAACCAGGGGTAGTAGCAGCCCTCAACGCCGGACTGGCACAGGTGCAAGGCGATATTGTTTCCATCACTGATGATGATGCTGCACCCCATCCCGATTGGTTAGAACGTATCGCTGCTTACTTTAACTGTGACAGTCGTCTTGGTGGTCTTGGTGGACGTGATTGGATACATCACGGCAACAAATTAGAAGACGAATCTCGCTTGATTGTTGGTCGATTGCAGTGGTTTGGACGAGTAATTGGCAACCATCATCTGGGAGTCGGAGAACCCCGCGAAGTCGATGTTCTCAAAGGCGTAAACATGAGTTTTCGTAAACAGGCAATTGGGCAGTTGCGTTTTGACGAACGGATGCGAGGTACAGGAGCACAAGTACACTTTGAAATGGCATTCACCCTGACATTAAAGCGAGCTGGTTGGAAGATAATTTACGACCCTAACATTGCTGTAGAACACTACCCAGCACAACGTTTTGATGAAGATCGGCGAAATAGCTTTAATGAAATTGCCTTAATTAATTTAGTTCATAATGAAACCCTAGTTTTATTAGAACACCTGCCATTTATCCGCCGAATTGTATTTTTATTTTGGTCAATATTAGTTGGAACACGCGATAGTTTTGGCTTAATCCAATGGCTAAGATTTTTACCCAGTCAAAGAGAATTGGCAAATAAAAAGCTGTTGGCATCTTGGCGTGGACGTTGGCAAGGATATAAAGAATTTAGAATTCAGAATTCAGAATTCAGAATTCAGAATTCAAGAATATAACTGGTAAATTTATTTATAGCTCATTTGTAGTTTGCCAAATATATAAGCTCAACCTAAACGCTAGGAATCAAAACTATTTTACTTCTGAATTCTGACTCCTGAGTTCTGTTATATAAATCCAAGATTGAATGATTTCCAAACAGATACTTTACAATAGTTTTTCACAAGAAAGCTATTCCCCTGAAAAGCGATCGCCACAGGGTTGGATGGCGATCGCCGGCTTTCTCCTATTAACTGTAGTTTGCTATTTTGCCGGTGCTACTGCTGCATTGCGTCTAATTTATCCGGTGACAGCTTTATTAGTAGCCGTGTTTTTATACTTGCGCCATCCCATTCTCTACATCGGCTTTACTTGGTGGATATGCTTTCTCACACCCTTAGCTACCCGCTTAGTTGATTATCGAGTGGGCTGGGACCCTACCCGTCAAATGCTGATAGCACCATACTTAGTGGTGTTTGTCACCATTGCAACTTTCTTAAGGCGTTTTAAAAGCGCCTATTATCAGGGAGGTTTGCCGTTTATTTTGGCTTTTATTGGAGTCTTTTACGGCTTTTTAGTAGGTTTAATTTACAACGCACCAGTTCCCGTAGCACGCGGTTTATTGGATTGGCTAGGGCCAATTATTTTTGCTTTTCACTTATTTATTAACTGGCGAGATTATCCTACTTATCGCCAAAATTTTCAGCGAACATTCCTCTGGTGTGTATTAATTTTAGGAGCTTATGGCGTATATCAATTTGTTGTCGCTCCTGAATGGGATAGATACTGGCTGATACAATCAAAACTATTCATGAGCGCTGGAAATCCTGTGCCTTTTGGGATGCGCGTCTGGAGTACATTGCACTCAGTCGGCCCCTTTGGTTCTGTGATGCAAGCTGGGTTATTGTTGTTATTTACCAGTTCCGGAAGTTTAATTTTTCCGGCTTCAGCCGTTGGTTATTTATCCTTTTTGTTGACACAAGCGCGTACAAATTGGGGCGGCTGGTTATTGGGAATAATTATGATTGTGGGTTCAGTCAAAACCCGGATTCAAATGCGCTTAATAACCATAATTGTAGTAATGGCGATTTGTGTTGTGCCATTAACAACCATCGAGCCAATTTCTAAGGTTGTATCAGCTCGGTTAGAAACTTTTTCTAATTTGGAAGAAGATAATAGTTTTAGAGATAGATCTCAAAGTTACGACAAAAATCTGAGTCTAGCTCTTTCTAATGCTTTAGGTAACGGATTAGGAAATATTTGGAAAGTCAACGAAAAAACAGGCCAAATCGAAGTAGTAGTCATTGACAGTGGCATTCTAGATATGTTTTTTACCCTTGGTTGGTTTGGAGCCATCTTCTATATGGGTGGGTTAATATTATTAATTATTAGTGTTAGCAAATATGGGGAAGGTCGTTTTGATAGTTTTATCAGTGCTGCCCGCGCCATTGGTATTAGCTCTGCAACACAACTAGTTATTGGTAGTGGCATGTTGAGCGTAGCAGGTATGATTCTTTGGGGATTTTTAGCTATGGCTATGGCAGGGCATAAATATTATTTACATCAAGAAAAATTTTCACGCACAGACGCAGACTCGCACAAAGGATGAGAGTACTGGCGTTGCATAAATGCGGGATGAATTAAGATTTTTGACGAAGGCTAAAGGTAGATTCTTTGCGCCTTTGCGCCTTTGCGTGAGGTAAAAATCATCCCTAGATTCAGCAATGCCAGAGTACTTATTCAAATTCCTAAACATCTTGAAAAACTCTCAATTCTCTCTCTGTGCCTCTGCGTGAAAAAAATATCTTTACTAAATAGGTTGAAATTATGAAAGTAATTATTGTAATGCCACTAGCCGAACAACGAGGCGGCGGTGAAATGATGCTCTGGGATTTGATGCAGCAGGGACGTAATGCTGGCGTGGAATGGATAGTGATATTTTTAGAAAACGGCCCGATGGTAGAGCAAGTAAAGTCTCTGGGTATTGAGACGCGAGTTGTGGAAAGTGGACGTTTGCGCCAAATTCACCGTTTTATCGCTGCTGTTTTCCGGATAGCTGCGATCGCCCGCGAGGAAAATGCAGATATAATCGTCAATTGGATGTGGATAACGCACATATCCGGAGGCTTGGCGGCGATGCTGGCGGGGTTACCTGCTGTGTGGTATCAGCTAGAAGTACCTAGCGATAAGCCTTTGTTAGTACGACTTGCTACCTTAATCCCAGCGCGGGCAATTATTACTCTCTCCCAAGATGGTAAACAAGCACAAGCAGAGATTTGGCCGCACAGACCAACACCTCTGGTCTATCCTGGTGTAGCATTAGACAGATTTGAACCTGGCGCTTTACCTTCTCCTCAAGAAGCACGGCGAAAGTTGGGCTTACCTTTGCACGGGCCATTGATTGGAATCGTCGGACGATTGCAACGATGGAAGGGGATGCACGTATTGGTACAAGCAATGCCTAAAATTTTACAGCAGTATCCCGATGCCCATTGTGTAATAGTTGGCGGTAAGCACGATTTGGAACCGGATTATGAGGACTTTTTAAAAGCAGAAATCGCCACTTTAGGCTTGAAAGAGCAAGTAATTATGGCTGGGTTACAGCGCAATATTCCAGAGTGGGTACAGGCGATGGATGTATTTGTTCATGCATCGGATAAAGAACCTTTTGGTATTGTAATTATTGAAGCGATGGCGCTGGGCAAACCTGTAATTGCTGGTGATGCAGGCGGGCCAACGGAGATTATTACAGATGGGATTAATGGACTATTAACACCTTACGGCGATGCGGATAAATTAGCGATCGCTATTCTCCGTTACCTTGACGAGCAAGAATTTGCCCAAAGTGCGGGAGTCGCTGCTAGGCAACGCGCCCTCGATTTCTCAACGCATAATTATGCTCAAAATTTTATCAACACTGTTCGTTCTGTAATACCAAGCCTTTCCTAAATAAAAAACTCAATTTTTATTGATATCTGAATCTTTACCAATAAAGACGTTGCATTGCAACGTCTTTATTATCTTAAACCTCTAAAGTATTTCCTATTTTTTGATTAATTTATTAAATTTCTGATTTTTCCTTGCGTATTCTCTAGTTTAAATTGTATCCGGATCAATATTTAACTCTCGCAATTTTGCTGCCAAACGTTGCGCCTTTTGTTCTGCTTGTTCTAGTCTTTGTTCTATCTGTTCTGCTGTTTCCTCAGGTGTTGGTACGAGTTGGCTATCTGGTGTAAAAAACCGCAATAGTCCCTCATGAATTCCTAAATACAACCCTAACTGTTGACTCCATAAATATCCTTGTTCGTTTGGTTGCAGAGGTTGATATTGTCCATCTACTAAATGAAATCCTGCAAATTCTAATGTGTATGGGTCGAACCAAAAATAATCAGGGGTGCGGAAAGTATCTTGATAAATTTCTTTTTTTAAACCTCTATCTGTCTTCGCTGTTGAGTCTGACAAAATTTCTAAAATTAAATTCGGATATTTACCATCTTCTTCCCAGACTACCCAACTCTTACGCGTTTTGCGTTCGGTTCCCAAGACTACAAAAAAGTCTGGGCCTCGAAACAATTCTGATTTGAGTTGGCGTGGACTATAGTAAATAGTCAAGTTTCCCGCTGCATAGAAATCATTTCTATCTCGCCACAGCCATTCTAGACAGGTCAAAAGTAAAATTATTTGTCGTAGATGCAGTTCGGTTTCCAAGGGAGGCTCGTCACTATATAAATCACCAGGGGGAAATATAACATCAGCAGGGATGCCTTCTTGAGAATCTAATTCTTGAGCTATGGTCATAGAATGAATAGGGCATCGAATATTTATGGATTTATTTTAGCAGTGTTGTAGTTGGCGATCGCTACAATCTACCGTCAAATCTCACTGATATCGTAGGAGTAAAGCATAATGCTAAACCTCTACAGTATGGTCTATTTATTTGAAAATGGCTTTAAGTTACATTCAGCCCTAGAGCCAGATAAAGCGAAGCACACAAAAAATTTATTTTTATAACTCAAAATTTTATTTTCTTTCTCTGTTAAGTAACTTTCACTATTTTCTATGTATAATCTCTCATTCAATCTTAACTTCTAAATGTATAATCTATCATTCAGTTTTATTTATTATTGCCCTCTATTACTTATTTATCCGTTGGTATTTTGGTAATCAAGTATCTATTTGTAAGACATAAGTAACTACTCACCTAGTAGTCATTTATTGAGGAAATTTGATAAATTAAATAGGCATACTCTATCCTAGACATAGACTGAGCTTTTGCTACAAAAAGGATGAGGCATTATATGAATAGTTAGCACTTCCTTTTACGGCACAATCCAATGTCTAAAGAATTATTAAACTCTTTTCAGTCAGCATACAGCAATCTCGAATTATTTCCGTTAATGGAACGGAATGAAATGGAAAGATTTAGAGTTGAATATGGTGATGATTTGATTGCAGACCTCAACCAATTAGTTGAAGACAGTCCCAATAAAGATGGCAAAATTGTCTTTACAGGACATCGCGGTTGTGGTAAGTCAACTTTGTTGGCTGAATTTAGTAGGCAAATTCAAAATAAGTATTTTGTAGTTCTATTTTCTATTGCTGACAAAATTGAAATGTCAGCAGTTAACCATATTAATATTCTCTTTGCCATTGCAGTTAATTTAATGGCAGAAGCGGAAGCACGCCAAGTTGATATTCCTCAAAGTACTAAAGAGGCTCTTTATAAATGGTTTGCTACCCGCACCCGCACTGAAGAATTAAATTTACAAGTAGAGGCTGAAATAGGTTTTGACCTACTCAAGTTGATTAGCTCTAAACTAAAAGCTGATGCTAGCGTCCGCGATGAAATTAAACAAGAGTTTGAGCGCAAAATTTCAGATTTGGTGGCTAGAATTAACGAAATTGCCGCTTTGATTCAAGCTGCTACTAAACAAGATGTTTTAGTCATTATTGATGATTTGGATAAACTCGATTTAGGCAGAGTTAATGAAATTTATAAAGATAATATTAAAGCTCTGTGCCAACCGAACTTTCGGATTATCTATACCATCCCGATCGCAGTTCTTCGAGAGACATTTATTAGTACAATAATTGCTACAGAAACTAACGACCAAATTGTAGCCATGCCTGTCCTCAAAATCTTTGATAAAGGTAAAAATCGCTTTCCTAATGCTCAACCGCGTCCGGAAGCAACAAAGATTCTCGGTGAAGTTTTACGCAAGCGTATCGCTAGTGAATTAATAGCAGCAGAAACAGCAGAAAAAATCGTCATTTACAGTGGGGGTGTACTGCGAGAGTTAATTCGCATTTCTAAAGAGTGTTGCCGTATTTGTTTGCGGATGATTCGACGAAATCCTAACGCCGAAGTTATCATTGACGATCAAATTCTCGCCCAAGCAATCAATAAAATTCGCAATGATTTTTCCATTCGTTTAGGAAAAACTGATATCGATATCTTGCAAAGTGTTTACGAACAACTTATGCCCAATGACCCCAAACAAGCTGAGTTTTTAGATTTACTACATGGTTTATATGTCCTAGAATATCGCACTGAAGAAACATGGTACGATGTTCATCCAATTATTATCGAAAGCTTGAAAAGGCAGGGAGCTATTAATGTTAAATGAAGATTTTTTAGATGATGAGGGGGAAAATCAAGATGCATATGATGATTTAATTGTTTCTATTGAAGCTCAAACCCAAGGATTAAATTTACTGATTGCTGTTTGTGACGATCCTAATTTTCGTGATGAGATTATTGCTAGATATGAAGCCGAACTCGAACCTAATTTTCGTGCATATCGAGTGATGTTAGCGCGTCATGAACCAAGTTTAAAAGCTGCTCTCAACCAACTTGTAGAACAAGAAGAATATCTCCGTCAGCATCAACCAGCAATAATTACTGTCACGGGTGCCGAACAACTTTATTTTCTCAGATTAGGACAGGAACAATCCGAACAGGAGAAATTTTTTGGTTATTTACAGTGGACAAGGGAAGGATTGCGTGATTTTCCTTTTGGAATTGTGCTTTGGGTAACTAATCAAATTTTAATTAATTTGAGCAAAAAAGCTCCTGATTTTTGGAGTTGGCGCAACGGTGTATTTCGGTTTGTATCTAAAAAGACGAATGCTATTGCTGGTAAAGAATTAGAACCTATACGCTTTGTTTTTCGAGACACGGAATTAGCCAGCACAGATACTAATGAAAGTAATACTTTTTTCTTGCCTATTCAAGATTTACAAAGGCTGATTGATAATATCGAGCATGAACGAGGAACTAAAGACCCCAGCTTGGCTACTTTATATTCAAGATTGGGTGATATTTATCGCAGCAGATTAGAACGCGGGGAATCTCAAAATTATCAAGAAGAACAAGAACTAGCAATTAAGTATTGGCAGCAAGCAATTGAATTGCAAAATGAATTAGGTTTGCAAATAGACTTAGCTGTTAACTTTAGCAATTTAGCAGGTTTATATCGTGCAACAGGACGTTACAGCGAAGCAGAACCACTATATCAACAAGCTTTGCAATTAAGAAAACGCCTGTTGGGAGAAAATCATCCTGCTTATGCTACTAGCCTGAATAATTTGGCAGGAATTTATAAATCTACGGGACAATATAGCAAAGCAGAACTTCTCTACCAACAAGCTTTGGAATTAAGAAAACGCTTATTGGGAGAAAATCATGCTGATGTTGTCGCTAGTTTGAATAATTTGGCATTATTATATGATGAACAAGGACGTTATGATGAGGCAGAACCTTTGTATCTGCGATCGCTAGAAATTGCTACAAGTTTACTAGGCGAAAATCATCCTTCTTTTGCTCTGATATTGAATAATTTAGCGCTACTTTATTACCATCAAGGACGCTACAGTGAAGCTGAACCTTTGTCGCAACAAGCTATAGAATTAGACAAGCAATTTTTGGGAGAAGAAAATCCTGATGTGGCGACAGATTTGCACAATTTAGGTTTAATTTACCGCGCTCAAGGACGCTACAATGAGGCGGAATCTCTGTTTTTACAATCTTTGGAACTGAAGCAGCGTGTATTACAAAAGGCACATCCGCTTTTAGCAGATACGATCTATGCTTTGGGTTATTTGTATAGAGAACAAGGACGCTATAATGAGGCTGAAGTTTTATGTATAAAAGCCTTGGAACTTGATAAGCTTTTGTTGGGAGAAAATCATCCTAATGTTGCGGAAAGTCTCAACAATTTAGCTGAAATTTATCGGGCAACAGGGCGTTTTAGTGAAGCAGAATCTCTTTATTTAGAAGCTTTAGGAATTTGTGAACGAGTTTGGGGTGTTGAGCATGTTCGGTGTGTGGCGATACAAGAGAATTTAGAAAAGGTTGGGCTGGAAATGGGGAGGAATTAGAAATCACGCAGCCTGTAATACCGTTTCACTTTAAGGTTGATACATTTAGGGAAGCAGGGGAGCAGAGGGGAAAGAATTTGTATTAGGATTTTAGTGAAATGGTATAAATAATAATATTTAACCAAAATATTAACACAGCAACAATCTGAAATTACTTATTTTTGACTTTTGACTTCCCCAAAGCCTGGTTGAAAGTTTCAATAGGGGTGAGACATAAAAAGATTGTAGTTAAAAAGCTTAACTGCGTAGGTTGGGTTGAGGAACGAAACCCAACACCGAGAATTAATGAATTAGGGCAGATTTAAACGCAAAGGGACGCAGAGAATTTGCTATAAATTAATGAGATGTTGTACTAAGTTTTTACTATATATATATATGAATGAGTGGTACAAAGAAGACCTGGCTTTTATTCATGATGTCGGTTACCGTGACTATGCTCTTAAGTCTGCACCTGGCATACTCAAAATATTGGCTGAAAACAAAATATCTGATGGACTAGTGGTTGATTTGGGTTGCGGTAGCGGCTTATGGGCGCAAGAATTGATCGAGGCTAATTATGATGTTTTGGGAGTCGATATTTCCGAGTCAATGATAAATATTGCCCGAAGTAGAGTCCCAAATGCTGAGTTTCGCATCGAATCATTATTTAAAACTGAGATTCCCCCGTGCAATGCTGTGACATCGATTAGTGAATGTCTCAGCTATGTGTTTGACGAAGATTGCGACCTTGTTCACCTCTTCCACCGCATATATAATGCCTTAACTCCTGGGGGTGTATTCATCTTCGACATTTCACAGACGGGACAAGTTATACCAGGAACCACAACCAAAGGTTTCACTGAAGGAGAAGACTGGCTAGTACTCGTTGAAAAGCACGAGGATATAGAACAAAAAACTTTGACTCGTCGAATTATCACCTTCCGCAAAGTAGGCGAATACTATAGACGAGATGACGAAGTACACCACCAACGATTATACGACACAGCAACGATTACAAATCAACTCCAGCAGGTAGGCTTTGAGGTTCAAACCAGCCGTAGTTATGGCGAATATGAACTATCGCCAGGTCATGCGGTGTTTATTGCACGTAAAGCCGGATAAAACAGGCAATAGGCAAAAGGATTAACAATCTCTTGGTGTCTTTAAAATCAAGCCAAATGACTTGCTTGCTATTATTTATATGTATTTTAAGCCGACTTTAGGACATAAACCGAGCGTAAAATCCCAGCAGAGAGATACTTTCTTTGCCTGTTGCCTATTGCCTGTTGCCTGCTACATTAGCTTGAGCAACACGCGCTTCAATATCTTCTAATGTTTGTAACAATAAACGCCTTGCTTGCAATTGCCAACCCCATTTCTGAATTCTGTAAGCTGATACAGTCCCAGCTACGGCGGCTAACAAGCCTATGGGTTGATTTAAAGAAATTCCCAGCAACAAACCTAAGCCAGCAATTCCCCAAAATGGTAAGGCTACGGTTTGTCTTTGTTCTTCGACAATTTGAGTAATTATATTAGATTTATTTGTAGCTAATAATGCTTCTTTAACTTGGCGCTGTTCGGCTGCCGATACCGATAAACCTATTTTACGGCGTAGTTTTTCCATTTTCCGAGCATCAGTACTGTACTCAGTTAGCTCATCTTCTGCCATGAGCAGCAGCCTTTCTAATTGCGCCATTGTGGATTGTATCTAGTATTGCGATACAGCCATTATCTCGAATAATTGTTATTTTTGGACTATAGCTAGGCATTTAATTGCACAATGTAAAATCCTGCGACTCTGACGAGATGGCTGCAAAATTTACAATTAAATATGGGAAACATATACTACTAGTGGCAAAAACCGCCATAGATTAGAAATATACAGCTAATAGCGAAAGTCCTCTCAAGAGGAGTAAACCCTGTTAGTGTTATGTTTCTTAATAAACTTCAGTGGGATCAAACTAAAAGCCTGTGAAATTTATTTCTTGGCGGGAAATTAGACAGTAATAATTAGGCACTTAAAACACATTAAATTAAGAGGTAATACATATGACTATAGTATCTACAAGCACTTTATCTCCATCTGACAAAGAACGATCGCTCATCCTCTGGTTTGATGAAGTTGGTATTAGTGATATTCCCTTAGTTGGTGGGAAAAATGCATCACTAGGTGAAATGATTCAACAATTAATACCCAAAGGCATTAATGTTCCTACAGGATTTGCTACCACTGCTTATGCTTATCGTTATTTCATTGAATCAGCGGGGTTAGAAACAAAGCTACGGAAATTATTTGCTGACTTGGATGTTGAGGATGTGAAAAATTTACGAGAACGGGGCAAAAAAGCGCGATCGCTATTAATCCACACCCCATTTCCTGTAGAATTGCGAGAAGCGATCGCCGCAGCTTATCAAACCCTCTGTGAAAAATACAATGCAGAGACAGATGTCGCAGTCCGTTCTAGCGCCACCGCCGAAGATCTTCCCGACGCCAGTTTTGCCGGACAGCAAGAAACTTACCTCAATGTCGTTGGTGTGGAAGGAGTTTTAGCAGCTTGTCATAAATGCTTTGCTTCCATATTTACCGATCGCGCCATTTCCTATCGCCATACTAAAGGATTTGATGACTTTAGCATAGCCCTTGCGGTTGGCGTACAAAAAATGGTGCGTTCTGATTTAGCAACCTCTGGGGTAATGTTCTCCATTGACACAGAAACCGGCTTTAAAGATGCAGCGTTAATTACAGCCGCCTACGGTTTAGGTGAAAACGTTGTTCAAGGGTCAGTAAATCCAGATGAATATTATGTTTTTAAACCAACTTTAAAAGCAGGTTTTCGCCCAATTATCGACAAAAAGTTGGGCAGTAAAGAACTGAAAATGATTTATGATGATGGCTCAAAATTTACTAAAAATGTATCTGTTCCTTTTAGAGAAAGAGGCAAATTTGCCCTCAGCGATGAAGAGATTTTAGAATTAGCAACTTGGGCGTGTTTAATTGAAGACCATTATTCCCAAGTCCACGGTATTTACACACCAATGGATATCGAATGGGCAAAAGATGGAATTACGAAACAACTTTTTATTGTCCAAGCTCGTCCCGAAACTGTCCAATCGCAGAAGAAAGGAAATGTATTACGGAGTTATCACTTAGTATTAGGGACTGGGGACTGGGGACTGGGCACTGGGGAAAAATCTTCTCACTCCCCACATCCTCTTGTCACCGGACGCGCAATTGGAGAAGCAATTAGTCAAGGAAAAGCACGTTTAATTTTAGATGTTCAAAAATTAGAACAATTTCAACCAGGGGAAGTTTTAGTAACAGAAAGAACTGACCCAGATTGGGAACCAATTATGAAACGTGCCAGTGCAATTGTGACTAATTCTGGTGGTAGAACATGTCACGCCGCCATTATTGCGCGAGAATTGGGTGTACCGGCGATCGTTGGATGTGGCAATGCTACAGATGTCTTAAAAAATGGGCAAGAAATTACAATTTCTTGTGCAGAAGGCGAAGAAGGAAAAGTTTACGCAGGTTTATTACCTTTTGAAGTTGAAGAAGTCGCTTTAGAAAACTTACCCCGCACCCGCACGCAAATTTTAATGAATGTGGGTAATCCCCAAGAAGCATTAAGTTTATCGGCAATTCCCAACGATGGAGTCGGTTTAGCGCGGACAGAGTTTATTATTGCTAACCAAATCCAAGTTCATCCAATGGCATTGATTCAATATGATTCATTAAAAGATGAATTTGTCAAAGATAAAATTGCTAAGCTTACCACACTTTATGACGACAAACCTCAATATTTTGTGGATAAATTAGCCCAAGGCATTGGCAGAATTGCCGCAGCTTTTTATCCCAAACCAGTGATTGTGCGAATGTCAGATTTTAAGAGTAATGAATATGCAAATTTATTAGGTGGTCAACAATTTGAACCCGATGAAGAAAACCCCATGCTTGGTTGGCGGGGGGCGGCGCGTTATTATGATGATGGTTACAGACAAGCTTTTGCCTTAGAATGTCAAGCCCTAAAGCGGGTACGCGAAGAAATGGGTTTGACGAATGTTATCCCCATGATTCCTTTTTGTCGCACTCCCGATGAAGGGCGATTAGTGTTAGCAGAAATGGCAAAAAATGGTTTAAAGCAAGGTGTTAACGACTTGCAAGTTTATGTGATGTGTGAATTGCCCAGCAATGTAATTATGGCCCAAGAGTTTGCTGAGGTATTTGATGGTTTTTCCATTGGTTCCAACGACCTAACTCAGTTGACATTGGGGTTAGATAGAGATTCAGCCTTGGTGGCGCGGTTGTTTGATGAACGCAGTGAAGGTGTGAAGCGAATGGTGAAAATGGCCATAGAAACCGCAAAAAAATGCGATCGCAAAATCGGTATTTGTGGACAAGCACCCAGCGATTACCCAGAATTTGCCCAGTTTTTAGTTGAACAGGGAATTGATTCTATTAGTTTAAATCCAGATTCGGTGTTAAAGACAATGTTGGAAGTAGCAAAAGTTGAAGGTATTAATTTGTAATTCGAGTAAATTTATGCCAGCTAGAGACCGCTATCACGACAACTTAAAGAATGCCCTAATTAAAGATGGCTGGACTATTACAGACGATCCTTTTCATCTAAAGTGGGGTAAAAAAGATTTATACGTTGATTTGGGAGCCGAAAAATTACTAATAGCAGAAAAAGGAACCCAAAAGATAGCCGTTGAAATTAAGACCTTCAGTGGTGACTCAGAAGTGGCAGACCTCGAACAGGCAATTGGTCAGTATTTTACTTACCTGGCTGTCATGACTCGTAATCATCCAGATAGAGTTTTGTATATTGCTGTTCATGAGGATATTTTTACTGACATTTTCGAGGAAGAACCGCTTGGTAAACTTATATTGGAAGACTACAAAATTCCTCTAATCGTTTTTAATCCAAAGCGGGAGGTTATAGTCCGATGGGTACTATAGAGCAATACAGACAGCTAATTTGCAACATTCTTCTCGAACATACCAAAATACCTTACTCTTATGGCGATATTCAGCATGAAACTATTTTTGATAAAGAGCAGGATCGATATTTGGTGATGATTCTTGGTCGAGAACCAGTCCCAGAACTTTCTCCAACTGCAACTCGTCGCGTACATGGCTGCCTGATTCACGTTGATATTATTGATGGTAAAATTTGGATTCAACGTGACGGCACTGAAGAGGGAATTGCAACAGAACTTGTCGGGGCAGGTATACCAAAGGATCGGATTGTATTAGGATTCCGGTCTGAGGAACTGAGGAAAGATTCCGAATTTGCTGTTGCATAACCAATTCAATGACCAGCAATCATGTATTATGCTTGTGTAATTGTGCCTATTGCTTTTGACTGCTCAACCATAACTATCTTGGAGGATGTTTGTAAACTTTACCGTTGTATCGATATACTCCAGAACAAGCTTTAAAAATGGGGAAATCACTTCTTAAAGTCTTTCTTTTTAAGGAGGATAATAGCGGATCTAAAGTTTTGGTTAGCTCAACCACAACTTTTAAAACATCCCCTTAATATCTTGCAAAATAGTAACTTTGTTTAGTCAAAGCTAAAATGACAAACCTGTTAGAAACCGATCGCTTAATAATTCGCAGTTGGATACCCGAACGCGATGCCGAACAAGCGTTTGCTATTTATAGCGACCCCGAAGTTACCTATTTTCTTGGTAATGGTTCTCGCGTCACGAGTATTGAGTCACAACGTCAGCGCTTAGTGGACAACTTGGAGCGATCGCAACGACGTAACAATGGTACTGGATCTTGGGCAATTGTCGAAAAGGAAACCACAACAATTGTCGGAACTATCCTTCTCAAACCATTGCCCGACAAAGACGGCTTAGCCACTCAAGATTATGAAGTAGGTTGGCACTTACGGCGAGCATCTTGGGGTAAAGGATATGCAACCGAAGCAGGGCGAAGTATGCTCAACTACGGATTTAATGTTTTGAATTTGCCAGTAATTTATGCAGTAGTGAACCCAAAAAATCATGCCTCAATCCGTGTAACTCAAAGATTAGGGATGAAGCCAATAGGGCGAACAACAAAGTATTACGGTATTGAACTGCTCGTATTTGAACAAAATGCACTGGAAGGTAGGAAATAGGGCATGGGGCATGGGGAGCAGGGGAGCAGGGGAGCAGAGGAGCAGAGGAGAGTTTTTGTACAAGTTCTTTCTCCTTTGCCCCTCTGCCCCTCCGCCTCTTGTGCGCCTTGCCCAATGCCCAATGCCCAATGCCCAATGCCCAATGCCCAATGCCCAATGCCCAATACCCAATGCCCAATGCCCAATGCCCAATGCCCAATACCCAATAACAATTGACTAATGACTAAAAAATGGTTCCGAATTGGAATAGCGGGTGTATTTTTGATGTCACTTGCCTTACGGTTTTGGGGACTAGAAAGATTCAACACCCTGGTATTTGATGAAGTTTATTTTGCCAAATTTGGTAATAATTATCTTACGCATACGCCCTTTTTTAATGCTCATCCGCCGTTGAGTCAATATATGATTGGTATCGGCATTTGGATTGGCAGTCACATTCCTTTTTGGCACGATACGGTAAATGGGCTGACAGGTTCATTGCGATCGCCTTGGACTTATCGGTGGTTTAATGCCCTTACTGGCTCATTTATTCCTGTAGTTGTAGCTGCGATCGCTTATCAATTAAGTTATCGTCGTAGCTTTGCTTTGCTTGCAGGTTTTTTCACTGCTTGTGATGGCTTATTTCTTGTTGAATCTCGCTATGCCTTAAGTAATATTTATATCATCATATTTGGTTTATTAGGCCACTGGTTTTTATTATTAGCATTGGACAACCAAAATCAACGTCGTTGGTTTTGGTTAGTTCTTGCTGGCATTAATTTTGGTGCCTCAGTGGGAACAAAATGGAATGGTTTATGGTTTCTTTTCGGCGCTTATCTTCTTTGGATAACAGCCTGGATAATTCAGGGAATTTATTCTTTTTCTAACTCCAAACTTCTTTTAACATCTCCCTCATTCAGCAACGTAGAGCAGCAAGAGAGTAGAAGTCTACCGCAGGAAGTAGGAGTTAGGAGTTATTCTTTCTCATCCCCCCATCTCCCCATCTCCTCACCTCCCCATCTCCCCATCTCCCCACCTCAGACACCACTCCAAAATCTAACTCAATTAAATGTTTTCCAGATGTTTTTTTATCTGGGGATAATTCCAGCTTTTATTTATAGTATTATCTGGATTCCTCACCTGCAACTAGATAAAACATACGGATTTATCGCAGTACATCAGCAAATTTTGAAGTTTCATTTGCATTTGGGTGGTAATAGTTCAGATGTGCATCCTTATTGTGCCCCCTGGTACAAATGGCCTTTGATGACTCGACCAATGGCATATTATTATCAAACGGCTGGAAGTCTCAACGAACCACTACCGGTTATGGGGCCGCCTTTGCCTGCTGGTGCTGAAAAAGTTATTTATGATGTCCATGCAATGGGTAATCCATTTTTGTGGTGGTTTGGTGTTGCTGCGATTTTATTTTTAATCGGAATGCTGGTGTCGCAAGCCTTAATTCCTTGGGTAAAGGGAGAGCGTTTTTCTGTACCTGCAACTGTTGGCGTTGATACTTGGATTGCCTTGTATTTAGTAATAAATTATGCCGCTAATTTATTACCTTGGGTAAAAGTTACAAGGTGCGTTTTCATTTATCATTATATGTGTGCAGTGGTGTTTGTATTTTTAGCGATCGCTTGGTTTGTCGATCAGTGTCTTCGCAGTTATTATCAACAACTCCGCGCAGTAGGCGTCACCATCACTTTTATAATTTTAGCTGCTTTTATTTTCTGGATGCCCATTTATTTAGGTTTACCCCTCTCCCCTAAAGGCTATTGGTTGCGGATGTGGTTCAAGTCTTGGGTTTAAGTTAGATAAAGTAGAATTGGTGAATGGGCTACGCCCCGCTGGGCTAACAGTAGTTAGGAGTCAAACAAGCTTTAAACTTGCCTTTGAGGCAATACTGCAATTGTTTAGAATTATTTTTACCACTTCCCCTACTCCCTATTACAATCAAGCTATGAATTCTCCCTTTCCCGGAATGAATCCTTATTTAGAAAATCCTGTGTTTTGGGCAGAAGTACATCATCGATTGATTACAGCCTTAGCAGATACTATTGAGGAAAATATTCCGCCAGAATATAGAGTTGCAATTGAACAACGTACTTATTTAAGTGAAGATTCAGATTCTCTATTAGTTGGTATACCTGATGTTTCTGTTTTTACTAAACAAATATCATCTCAGCAATATTCAGTAACAAATAGCCAAACATCAACATCAGACGGTATTACAGTCATCATACCGTTACCAGAACATATTACAGAAAATTATTTAGAAATTCGAGAAGTTTCTACAGGTTTTGTAGTCACTTCTATCGAAGTTTTATCTCCTAAAAATAAACGCCCAGGTGAAGGTAGAAAGGCGTATGAATTAAAACGTAAACAAATTTTAGCTAGTCTTTCTAATTTAGTCGAAATTGATTTTCTCAGAGCGGGAAAACCAATGTTAATTTTAGGAGAATTTCCACCAACAGATTATCAAATCATTGTTAGCAGAAGTGTCACGCGGCCTCAAGCTAAATTATACGGTTTTAGCATCAGAGAACCAATTCCTGTATTCCCATTACCTTTACAGTCAGAAGATACAGAACCAGTTTTAAATTTGCAATCTTTGTTGCATGGTATCTACAATCGTGCCAGATATCATTTAGCAATTAATTATAATCAAGAACCAGTACCACCCCTAAAACCAGAAGATGCTTTATGGTCTGATATGCTTTTACGCGAACAAGGGTTAAGGACGAATTCAGATGTTTAATCATTAGTCAAATACATCAATGTGGTTTAATGACTAAAGACGATGTTCATCGAAAATCTCTCACACTAATTTTAGACTTAACACAACTACATATATACAGAATTTTTTAATCACATAATTTTTATATTTCTTATCTGTATCTAACTTTCTTCACTGTTAAACTTTTAAAGCGAAAGCAGATCGTAAAAAGACTGTAATACGCAATACAAGGGCATGAAAAATTAGATACTAAGTAAAAATGATGAATTAAAATTACGAAAATTTTTACCTTCATTATTTTAAGTAATTATAGATACTCTAGTTTTGATGCTCCCCAACTGCACCAGGAGGATCGTCATGGAAATGAACATACAATTGCCAGGTATTAATTTAATCAGCTTAAAAGAAGCACCAATTCATATTTCTAGTCAAATTCAGCCTCATGGTGTTCTGTTGGTATTGGAGGAGCCAGAGCTAAAAATATTACAAGTTAGCACTAATACATCAAAAATTTTCGGAATTACGCCCGAAAATATGTTGCACAAAAAACTCGAAGATTTACTCGATTCATTTCAAATAGAAAGAATTAAAAAAGGACTATCTGAGGAAAATCTCGATTTTATCAATCCGACGAAGGTTTGGGTAAGAAAAAAAGGTGATGACTATATAGTATTTGATGCAGTTTTTCACCGGAATCTAGAAGGATTTCTGATTCTGGAATTAGAACCTGCTATCACTCAAGAAAATATTCCATTTTTAAGCTTTTATCATCTAGCTAGAGCCTCCATTAACCAACTGGAAAAAACAGCAAGTCTCCATGATTTTTGTCAAATTATCGTTCAAGAAGTCCGGAAACTAACGGAATTTGACAGGGTAATGTTATATAAATTTGATGATGATGGTCATGGATGTGTTGTTGCTGAAGAAAAATTAGAAAGCCTAGAACCATACCTGGGGCTGCATTACCCAGAGTCGGATATTCCTAAACCAGCGAGAAAGTTATTTGCTTCCAATTCCATCAGAATTATCCCGGATGCTTATTCAGAGCCAGTAAAACTTTTTCCGGTGAATAATCCGATTAGCGATCGCCCCATTAATTTAACCAACTCCATTCTCAGAAGTGCTGCTTCCTGCCATACAGAATATTTGCACAATATGGGTGTTGGTGCTTCGCTGACTATCTCGTTAATTAAAGACGAAAAACTCTGGGGACTAATTGCTTGTCATCATCTGTCACCAAAATATGTTTCCTACGAATTGCGTAAGGCTTGCGAATTTTTAGGAAGAGTCATATTCACAGAAATTTCAGCCAGAGAAGAAACAGAAGATTACTATCACCGGATAAATTTGACACATATTCAATCAGTCTTGATTGAATATATGTCCCAAGAAGAAAACTTTATTGATGGTTTAGTTAAAAACCCGCAAAATTTTCTAGATTTAGCCAGCGCCCAAGGTGCAGCCGTATGTTTTGGTGGCAATTGTAGGGTAGTTGGTGAAACCCCCAAAGAAGAAGAACTGAGTTTCTTAGTGCAATGGCTGAAAAATAATGTTGAGCAAGAAGTATTTTATACGGATTCTTTGCCACAGATTTATCCAGATGCGGAAACATTTAAAAATGTCGCCAGCGGCTTGTTAGCTATTCCCATCGCTAAGCGTAATTACGTTATGTGGTTCCGACCAGAAGTAATTCAAACTGTAAATTGGGGCGGCGATCCGAATAAAGCATTTGAAGTCAGCCAGTCAGAAGGAAATGTGCGTCTGTGTCCGCGCAAATCATTTGAACTGTGGAAAGAAACCGTTCGCTTAACTTCTTTACCTTGGAAAGAAGTAGAAATCAAAGCAGCACTAGAATTACGAAAAGCAATTGTGAATATTGTGCTGCGTCAAGCCGATGAACTCGCTCAGTTAGCGCAAGATTTAGAACGTTCTAATGCGGAATTGAAGAAATTTGCCTACGTCGCGTCCCATGACTTGCAAGAACCACTCAATCAAGTCGTGAATTACGTGCAGCTTTTAGAAATGCGCTATTCCGAAGAACTCGACGAAGATGCCCAGGAATTTATCAGCTATGCTGTACAGGGAGTTAGCCTGATGCAGACATTGATTGATGATGTGCTGGCATACTCAAAAGTCGATATGCAAGCGATCGCATTTCAAATGAACGAGGTGGAAACAGCCTTAAATCGAGCTTTGGGTAATTTGCGTCAACGCATTCAGGAAACTGGGGCTACCATTACCCACGATCCTTTACCAATAGTCATGGCTGACAGCACCCAACTAATGCAGCTATTCCAGAATCTCATCGGTAACGCCATTAAATTCCACAGTAACCAGCCACCACAAATCCATGTAGGAGCAGAAAGGATAGAAGATGCATGGCTCTTCTCAGTCCACGATAACGGAATTGGTATCGACCCCCAATTTAGCGATCGCATTTTCGTTATCTTCCAGCGGCTACATACACGTGATGAATATACTGGTACAGGTATGGGTTTAGCAATATGTAAGAAGATTGTCGAATGCCATCGGGGACGGATCTGGGTAGAATCAGAACTGGGTAAAGGCGCAACCTTCTACTTTACGATTCCAGTTGGAGGACGCGAACTTGAGCGTAGAAACGGGAGAAAAACACAAAACCATCTTTTTGGTCGAGGACAATAAAGCCGACATTCGCTTAATTCAAGAAGCATTGAAAAATAGTTCGGTGCCACACGAGGTGGTAACGGTCAGGGATGGCATAGATGCTATGGCTTATTTACGCCAAGAAGGCGAATATGCCAACGCACCGCGCCCTGACCTTATCTTGCTCGATTTGAACTTACCCAAAAAAGATGGTCGAGAAGTGCTGGCGGAAATTAAAGCCGACCCAGTACTAAAACGTATTCCAGTTGTTGTGTTAACAACCTCAAAAAATGAAGATGATATTTATCACAGCTACGATTTACATGTGAACTGCTACATCACAAAATCCCGCAACCTCAACCAGCTATTTCAAATCGTCAAGAGTATTGAAGACTTTTGGCTCTCTACTGTGACGCTACCATCGGATTGAGGGGAGTGAGGAGATAAGGAGATGAGGGAGACGCAAGGACGCAAAGATGAGGGAGTGTGGGGAGTGTGGGGAGTGTGGGGAGTGTGGGGAGAGAGGGGAGAGAGGGGAGAGAGGGGGATGGGGGAGTGTGGGGAGAGAGGGGGGAAAGATTTTTTCACCATCCTCCCACACCTCCCACACCTCCCACACCTCCCACACCTCCCACACCTCCCACACCTCCCACACCTCCCCATGCCCCATGCCCAATGCCCAATGCCCATTTACAAGATAGAGGAGCAATAGGGGGTGAAACCCGAAGATTATGGTTGTGAGCTACTCAGTAAAAATCTTGTTAATTGAGGATAACCTCGCTTCTGCTAGGTTGTTACAAGAGTTTCTCATGCAAGCCCAGTTGCAAGAGTTCACTTTAGTTCATGTGAAGCGATTGGGGGAAGCACTAGAGGAATTAAGGAAGTGTAATTATGATGTTATTTTGTTAGATTTAACTTTACCCGACAGTCAAGGATTATCATCTTTGCCTCCTCTGATTGGTCAAGCCCCAAGTGTACCGATTGTTGTCCTAACTAACACCAATGATGAAAAACTAGCAATTGAGGCAGTACGGCAAGGGGCACAAGATTATTTAGTCAAGAGACAGGTAAATGTAGATGTATTGGTGCGATCGCTGCGTTATGCCATCGAGCGCAAGCAGGTATTAGAATCATTACGCACGGTCAATGAGACTTTACAAATCCGGGTTGAAGAACGAACTGCTGAACTGGTAAAAGCTAAAGAACTCAATCAGTTTAAATCTGAATTTGTGTCGATGCTCTCCCATGACATCCGTAATCCCCTCAATACTATTCTCTTGGCTGCTGGGTTGCTAGAAACTCACGACGAAAGATTGACCAAGGAGAAAAAACTCAACCATTTGGAGTTGATTCGCTCAGCAATTAAAAATATGGCACAGCTATTAGATGAAGTTTCATTGATCGGTAGGGCTGATTCTGGGAAACTGCTGTGCGATTTAATTTCTCTGGATTTGGAAGCTTTTTGCCGTCAGATCGTCGATGAAGTTCAATTAACTGCTAGCCAAAAACATCTCACTTTGGTGTTCGGCAGTTTTGGGGAATTAAACCAAGGGCTATGGGATGAAAGCCTGCTGCGGCACATTTTAAGCAATTTACTTAGCAATGCAATTAAGTATTCATTACCAGGCGGTATGGTGCGCTTTGAACTAATTGGCCAGGAAAAAGCAGTAATTTTCCGAGTTCAAGACTGGGGAATTGGCATTCCTGAAGAAAACCAAAAGCGACTGTTTGAGCCTTTCCATCGTGCAGATAACGTCGGAAGCATTCCTGGCACTGGTTTAGGGCTAGCGATCGCCAAAAAGTGTGTTGAGGCACACGGTGGTGAGATTGTAGTCAATAGTCAAGTAGGAGTAGGTACAACTTTTATTGTCACCTTGCCTTTACTAGAAGTTTAGGTTGTTGTAGCAGGCAAGAGGCAATAGGCTTGCGAAAGTCTGTTGGGGTCTGGGTTTTTGGTTGCTCAGGGTAAAAATTATGAATTATTGTAACTAATAACTCGTCTCCCCTAGTTTTCCCCGATTGTTATTTAATCTAAAAATATAAATTTATGGAAAACCACTTATACAGTAAGCCTTAAGTAGGGTAGGTAGGATAAGCGGCGGCTGTCGTCGATTATAACTGTCGTTGCATTAAGCTTAAGCCTAATGCACCCTACAAAAACTATATCAGGACTACGCATTTAGATCCCCCAACCTCCTTAAAAAGGGGGCTAGGGGATATCGTGTTTCAAGCTTCAGTGTGTAATACCATGTTCGGGTAATTAGTTATGATTCCCACAGCCACTGCACCCTACGCCTTTATTCTGTCCCCGTTTTAGGGGTATTTTTTTATACATAATTGCTTTCTAAGTGAGGGTAAGCGATCGCACTATTGGGGTTTTCACAATTTATAGCAACAGCTAAGGTAGTTAGGGCATCAAAAGATGATAAAACTTAGACACCAAAAGGCTTTTCAGTCAGTAAAGAGTTCCTTGCTAGATAGCAGTTGAAGCATAGTTGAAAACATAAACTGCTCGTCAACCCCTGATTATAAGAGACTTTCAAGCCTATTGTCCGAGCAGTTCGCCTATGACTTATTTTTTATCTGTCCAGAGTAATTTCATTTATCTTTACAAAAAGATTTTCGGAATTTATAAATACGATTTGTAGCTTAATCTATCCCTAAAAAGCAACAAACCAACAAGTACTGTAAAAAATATTACTTTGCAAAATTAAAATTATTGCATAAAATAAAATGCAAATCGTAATAAGTATTACAGATACAACAAAAATTCGTTTCTGGAATATCTCTAGTAATTTCTACTTAAGTCTAGAGATATAGGACTAAAGAAGCATTAAAAATCAGATAGTGGCGTGTATACAAATTAAGTGATTTTACTTATATGCCTGACTGTGACACGAAAGTTAAAACAAAATATGCAGATGTAAATATTGGTAAGTATTTAACATCATTTCAGCGGAAATTACTGTCAGTGAATTTACAGAAAGATTTACCTGAATCTTATCGACAACGGATTGAAATTATGTTGTTGGCAGATGAGGGAAAAACTCAAACCCAGATTTGTCAAATTTTGGGGTGTTGTCCAGCAACAGCAAGACATTGGACGCATATAGCGAAGACAGGAATGGCGCATCAATGGCAAGATTGCCCGATTGGTCGGCCGAAGGCAATAAATGACGAGTATTTAGAACGTTTGCAAGAACTGATGAGAAATAGTCCGCGGGATTATGGCTATTCTTTTCGGCGATGGACAGCAAACTGGCTAGCGAAACATTTGGCAAAAGAATTTGGGATTGAATTAAGCGATCGCCATCTCAAGCGACTGCTCAAACAAATGGGGTTATCCACACGGCCAAAAGCAAACAACACCGAAGCCACCAGCAACGAGCAGACTCAAGGTAACAAAATTTTGATTGGTGACCTCAAATCGGTAACTAATGCGGAAGATTCCGAATTATTACCTATTAACTTTGCAAAATTATCAAAAGATTCAAATAATGGCGCACAACATATCCAATCAGTTGGTTTCTCTGCAACAACTCAACAATATTCTGGGGCATTCTCTCTCTAAAGAAGAATTTGAAGGATATCTGCCACAATTTAAAGAAAGCAACCCGAAAGTCGGCAAATTTTGGCAAGGAACTGAGGTTGAACCAGGTATATATATTGCGATCGCTGGCAAGGTAAGATTGCTCGATAGCGCCGACGAATTAATCGCTACTTTAGAGCCGGGAGACTCATTCGGGGAATTTACCTTATTCCCAGATACGCAATTTCAGCCTTATGCAGCCAGAGCCTCAGTAAATTTACAACTGTGTTTTATTCCCGGTGAGGTGCTGTGGTCATTGATGGCTAAGTATCCTCAAATTCGGGAGCATCTATGGGCTAGGGCGTTATCTCGCAATCCCGAACAGGTGGAATTAGGCAATGCTGCCAACAATGTTGAGACAAATACACATTCTGAAACAGATATTTTCTCACAACCAGCAGATGTGCCCCAAGGTAAGAAAATTAGCAAAGCCTATTTTCCCAATCCGACTCAGCAAGTCGGGCATTTATGGCAGCGAATGACACGACGCTATCCGTTTTTTGCCCAACAGAGTGGATCTGACTGCGGTGCAGCTTGTTTGGTGATGGTGTCTCGCTATTGGGGGAAACGCTTTAGCGTCAATCGCTTGCGAGATATTGCCAATGTCGATCGCAATGGCGCATCTTTGCGCGGGTTATTGGTAGCAGCCGAAAGCTTAGGCTTTGCCACACGGCCTGTAAAAGCTGGTTTGAAGCAATTGGCGAAGCAAAGTTTACCAGCCATTGTTCACTGGGAAGGCAAGCATTACATTGTCGTCTACGAAATTACCGCCAAACATGTAATTGTAGCCGATCCAGCGATCGGTCAACGCACCCTGACTCACACCGAATTTAAAGCCAGCTGGACTGGTTACACATTGCTGCTGCAACCGACAGCCATGCTCAAAGAGACTCAGGAGAGTTCTACGCCTTTTTGGCAGTTCTTTGAGTTGATGAAGCCTCATTCTTTGGTAATGCTGGAGGTGTTTGTTGCCTCAATATTTATCCAGATATTTGGACTGATTACTCCCTTATTTACCCAGTTAATTTTAGACCGCGTAGTGGTGCAGCGATCGGAACTCACCTTGACCGCTGTGGGCATAGGGTTGTTGATGTTTAACCTGTTTCGGGTAGCAATGACAGGGTTGCGGCAATATCTCCTAGACCACACAGCCAATCGCATAGACTTAGCATTAATTGTGGGTTTTATTCGCCATACCCTGCGGCTACCCTTGAGTTTCTTCGAGTCCCGTTATGTGGGAGATATTATCTCTCGCGTGCAAGAAAATCGCAAAATTCAACGCTTTCTTTCTGGTGAAGCATTATCAATCCTGCTAGATTTACTTACCGTCTTTATCTATGTGGGATTAATGTTTTGGTACAGTTGGAAAATGGCGTTGCTGTCATTGTTAATTATCCCACCTTTTGCTTTACTAGCCTTAATTGCCACGCCTTTTTTACAAAAAATTTCAAGAGAAATATTTAACGCTGTTGCCAAAGAAAGTAGTTACTTAATTGAAGCCCTAACCGGTGTCAGGACAGTCAAAGCAACGGCTGTAGAACAAACAGTGCGTTGGCATTGGGAGGAATTATTAAATAAAGAAGTAAAAACTAACTTTTCTGGACAAGTTATTAACAATCGTTTACAAATATTCAGTAATACAATTCAAGCATTGATGACTACTGGTTTGCTGTGGTTTGGGGCGTACCAAGTAATTCACAACCAATTAACTATTGGGCAACTAGTGGCATTTAATATGCTATTGGGCAATATTATTTCCCCCTTTCAACGCTTAACTGTTTTGTGGAATCAGTTTCAGGAAGTCGTGATAGCGATGGAACGTATTAATGATGTATTGGATGCAGAACCCGAAGAAGATTTACACCACCAGCCACGACAAAATTTACCAAAAATCAAAGGCAATATTCGCTTTGATAAAGTGACATTTCGCTATCATTCAGACAGTGATATCAATATTTTAGAGAATCTCAGCTTTGAAATTAAACCAGGGCAAATGGTAGCCCTCGTAGGACGTAGCGGTTCTGGAAAAACTACGATTTCTAAATTAGTTTTAGGATTGTATCCGCCAACAGACGGCAAAATTTTAATTGATGGACAAGATATTACCAGTATTTCCTTAAGTTCCTTGCGTCAGCAAGTTGGGGTAGTTGATCAAGATACCTTTTTGTTTGGCGGCACAATTCGAGAAAATATTAGCTTAGGACATCCAGGGTCGAGTTTAGAAGAGGTAATTCAGGCAGCAAAACTAGCAGGTGCTGACGAATTTATTAAAAAGTTACCAATGGGATATGAAACACAAATTGGCGAAGGTGGAGGATTATTATCTGGTGGACAAAGACAAAGAATCGCTATTGCCAGGGCTTTATTAGGTAATCCTCAGTTGTTAGTTTTAGATGAGGCAACTTCTCATTTAGATACCGAATCAGAGAGGATTATCCAACAGAACTTTAACACGATTCTTAGGGGAAGAACCACTTTAGTAATTGCCCATCGTCTTTCTACAATCCGCAGTGCCGATTTAATTTTAGTACTAGACCGAGGTGTGTTAATTGAGAGCGGAAATCATGAAGAATTAATGTCCAAGCGGGGACATTATTTCTATCTCAATCAACAACAGTTACAGGTGGCAGCATAAACTCTAAAAGCATAAATTTTTTTGGTAATTAATAGTTGAGAAATTATCCACTTGAAAAATATATTTCACAATAATTATGCCTAATAGTATATTGAATGGACGAGTAACGAACTCAATACCAGAAGAAATATTTGACAAGGAAATTTTGGAACCACAAATTCCAGAAATCTCAACTGATGATTGGTCTGAGATTACCAAGGAATCACTTGATAGCTTTCCCCAGGTTTGGACAAGAGGATTGCTATATTTTTTAGTTATATTTGTGTCTATAATATTACCTTGGACAATGCTATTTAAGGTCGATGAAACTGGTACAGCCAGAGGACGAACTGAGCCTAAAGAAAAGACAATTAAACTCGATGCTGCTGTGGCTGGAACTGTTGCCGAAATTCGAGTTAAAGAAGGCGATCCGGTAAAGCCTGGACAAACTTTATTGGTATTAGAATCAGAACTAGTCAAATCAGATTTGCAGCAGGCGCAGGATAAATTAGAGGGACAATTAAATCGACTCGCTCAGTTAAATTCATCTAAAAATCAATTGCTTGTGTCTTTGGCAACTCAACAGCAACAAAATCAATCTCAACAGTTAGAGAAGCAGACCCAAATCGCTCAAGCAAGTCAAAATCTTGATGCTTTAAAAAATGCCTATGAATTGCAAAAAGAAGAAAAATTAGCTCAAGTTAATCAAGCACAAAAAACTCTCGAACATAGTCGAACTAATAGTAAGTTAGCTGAGAGTAGTTTGATAAGTACTCAGCGAGAGGTTGAACGCTATAGCAAACTTAAACAAGAAGGAGTAGTTCCAGAAATTAATGTTGTAGAAAAGGAAGATATAGCTAAGGAAAAGCAAAAAATATACGAACAAAGTAAGTCAGATATTGAACAAGCAAAATTAACTTTAGCAGAACAAAAGAGTAGTTACGAACGCAGTATTCGCCAAACTAATGCAGATATCGAACAAGCTAGATTGCGATTAAAAGAACAAGAAAGAAGTTATGAAACTTTGACTCGTTCTGGCCAGCTAGCCGTGCTAAAAATCGGAGAACAACAGAAAAGTTTAGAAACTGATATTACTTCATTACAATCGGAAATTGCCCAAAGTAAAAGACAAATTTTAGCATTAAGATTTCAGTTAAGCCAACGAGAAATCAGAGCTACCACCAGTGGTATATTATTTCATCTGCCCATTGAAAAAGCTGGTTCTGTCGTACAGCCTGGAACAATGGTGGCCGAAATCGCATCGCTAAATTCGCCTTTAATAGTTCGCGCACAAATGGCAACCACAGAAAGTGGTTCTTTGCAGACAGGACTACCAGTGAAACTGAAATTTGATGCTTATCCTTTTCAAGATTATGGGGTTATATCAGGAGAAATAATCAAAATTTCTCCTACTACTATAGAGATAGATACTCCTAATGGAAAAGTGGCAGCTTATAACTTAGATATTGCAATAAAACAGAATTGCATTCCCTCTGCAAATAAGTGTATTCCCTTCCGTCCTGGAGATACAGCAACAGCTGAGGTAATTGTGCGCCAGCGCCGAATTATTGATTTTCTACTAGATCCATTTAAAAAGTTACAGCAGGGAGATGTGAAATTGTAAAAAAATAGCGATCGCTTATTCTTTTTTGTTAAATTTTAATTCTTTTATTTAGGAGATTCTCATGTCACAACCTCTTACAATTACTTCCGAAGATATTCTTAATCAAGTAAAATTATCTTGCAAAATTCCTGAGATAGTTGAAGACATTATTACTCTTCAAATTATCAAAGATGCGGTAGATAAAGCAGGTATCAAAGTAGAAACTGAAGAACTCCAGCAAACAGCAGACCAAATACGATTAGCTCAAAAACTCAATAATGCTGATGATACTTGGGCATGGTTAGAAAAACATAGCTTATCTCTCGATAATTTTGAAGAATTAGTCTACAACACTGTTATCTCTGGAAAATTAGCTGCTCATCTGTTTGGAGATAAAGTTGAACAATATTTCTTTGAACATCAACTAGATTATGCTACGGTCTTGCTTTATGAAGTTATTTTAGATGATGAAGATTTGTCCCTAGAACTGTTTTATGCCATCCAGGAAGGTGAAATTAGTTTTTATGAGGTGGCTCACAAATACATTGAAGATAAGGAATTACGTCGGAAATTAGGTTATCGGGGGAAATTGTACCGTAAAGATTTGAAGGCGGAAATTTCTGCTGCGGTCTTTGCTGCTAAACCTCCTCAACTTCTCAAACCCATAGTTACTTCTAAAGGGATACATTTAATATTAGTTGAGGAAATCATTCAACCAGAGCTAGATAATAAGCTATCTCGGCAAATTCTGACAGATTTATTTACTGGCTGGTTGAAGTCACAAATCGAGAAATTTGAATTTCTGCCTGTTCTTACTCCAAAGAAATAAGCATTTTAGGGATTAATCAATTAATATGGTCGGTTCGCTAAAGTCTTTTTTACGAACCACAGAGACACAGAGAACACAGAGAGAAGAGAGAGATTGGGTTAAGCATTTCTTTCTTCTCTTTGCGTCTTTTGCGGTAGCCTGCGGCAAGCCTCTGCGCGTCTAGGTTAAAAAAATTGACTTTGGCAAAGAGTTTTAGCCTTAACTGAACTATATTGACTTATAAATAATAAAATATCCAATTAATTATTGTGGACTGGGCATTTTTTCCAGTCCACAAAGTTAGATAATTGATTTGTTGAATTTTACTTTATAAATGACCTTTTAGAACTAGCATACTCATAAACAAATAGACCGATGTTTACAGCTATTAAAACTAGAAAACCAGCTAATCCTGTAACACCAACTGTTAAATCGTTACCTCCTTTAATTGATAAGATAGATAATCCTGCTGTGGCATTTAATGTTCCATGTAAAATGGAAGTAGCAATCACAGATTGGGATTTAAGTCTGATATAGCTAAAAATTGGTGATAACAATAGGGTAAAAATTGTCATCATGAATACACCTAATAATGGGTGTTGAGGATAGTTATGCCCTTGGATAATTATTGGGGCGTGCCATATTCCCCAAATCAAACCGATAAGAACTGAAGACTTCCAAAACCCTAGATAATTAAGTTCTTTTTGCAGCAAACCTCTCCAACCTAATTCTTCACCAAAAGCTGCAACAGCATTGATGGTTGCACCTGCAATTAAACCTTGTATTAAGCTAATCCAAATCAATGGAATTGGTAAAGCTGCTATTTGAGTTTGTACCTGCTGCAATTTTTCTGGAGAGAGTACTGTTTGTAATTGTGCAAATAGTCCTGCCATTTCTGGAGAATATTCAACTCCAGGAAAAAGTAGACTAACTCCAAAGGTCGTAAATGCTATAGTTGGTGCTAATAACCAGGCTACTAAAAACCACCAATTGAACTTAAAAGAAATACCCAATGGTTTTTGCAATGGTTCATGGTAAATTAACTTCTGAATAACTACAGCAACGAGCATGGGAATAAACATATAAGCTGTAGTTACAATCAGCGAACCAGGTACGACCCATTTACCACCTAAAGCTAGGTACAGAATAACTAATAAATAATTAAAGAAAAAAGTTAAGCCCAAAAAGAGCCAAACTTTTTTGAAATGTCTTTTCATAAACTCACCAATATACCTGAGTTTGAGGTAATAATGTCTCGATTGAGGATGCATTGACATAGCTTGATGATTAGATTATATAGATATTTTGTCTAAAATTTCCTGGACATTGAATATAAATATCCAGGAAATTTGTGCGATTTCTAATTATTTTTAGCTGTTGCCAAACTTTGAGAATCAGAGTGAGTTTGACTCTTTAACCATGTTTGCAGAAGGAATTCTAGTACTTGCTCTTTGACTTCTCTAAACTCATGAGAAAACCATTTTTCGACTTTGAGAATGTGATAACCTAATTTGGTTTGAATTGGGCCAATTACATCACCATCTTTTGCTTCTGCAATAGCTTGTCCCAATTCCGGCAGTAGTTCTGAAACAAAACGAATACCCACAAAGCCGCCATTCTCTTTGGATTGCTTACCCTTTGAATATTGTAGTGCCAAACTACAGAAGGCAGCCTTATCTTGTTGCAGTGCTTGGACTATTCTCAAAGCTTCTGTTAAATCGAGTACGAGAATCTGAGATAAAGCAACGCGTTTAAAAATATAAGGATCGACTAGATATTGGGTATCTATAGTTGAGCCAAATAAACGTTCTTTCAACTTTTGTTTCAGCAGTGCAACTCTAATACTTTCAGACCATTCTTCTACTTGTAAACGTTGCTGTGCTAGCCATGACAAAGTTTCTGAAGCTGTTAATAATTTGTGATCTTGGCGAAAGGTATCTCCTGCGGCTTGCAATTCATCTTCAGAAACTGTAATTTCTAGCTGTTCGCAGAGACGTAAAATCAAGACTTCTTGTTCGGCATCAGCAGCAACAGCACCAATTTTATATGAATGGCGTAGGTGGTCTAATATTTGTTCATTTGTTGCGAGCGAAATTTCTGGGAGTTTTAGTGTTGCTAAAAGGTTTTCGCCGCTAGATATTCTTGGTGTAGCTACATTTTCTGTCATAATTATTAACCCCTGTAAATTAATCTATCTGTAGGAATATTTTGGTTTTGGAAACGATGGCGATGTAAATCACCATAAAGGTTGAGATAATCTATTTCTTCTGGAGTGAGTTTACCTTTTTGAATGCCTGCGATCGCCGCGTCTATATGTTCCCGCTTTTCTGAACCCATCAGGCAGACATCTACACAGTTTTGGCTCAAAGAATAGCGGTATAAATCGGGAACTGAAGGCACCCAACATCCTTCTGGCAAACCAGCAGGAGGATGCCAAAGGGGCCCGTGCATTCCCGCAGATTTAAACGTGACAACACCCGATCGCTGTGGATCTTCCGCTTCCAAATTGTTAAATACTGATTTTTGAGCAGTACGATGAGCGACATTATGTCTCACCATCGCTACATCTATTAAAGAATTATTCAGCCATTTGTTAGCTAAATCTAAGTCGTGAAAAGAAGCGCCAATATAACGAACAGCCCCCATTTTTTTCAGACGTTCGGAAACACCAAACATTCTTTCTACAATTCGTTCGTAAATGCTGCCGGCACCTCTAAGATCGTTAGATCTGTCTAAGCATTTCTCAAACATTGGCTCATCACTAGTGCCAATCCAGCCCCAAAAGAAGACATCAATATAGTCCATTCTTAGGTCTACAAATTGGTCGATGATGGCTGCCATTGCCGCATCTGGATTTTTGATATAACTCACCGTTGCCAATACTACTTTTTCTCGCACTGATGAGCCACGACCGCATAATTTCCGCAGTCCTTCAGACATGTGGCTGTAGAGATAGTGGTGCAAATCGCTAGAGTAAAAAAAGAAGTTAACCCCTTGGTCGAAGGCATAAAGGGTATCTTCACTAGAGATTTTACCTCCACCTCCTAATCCTAGAGCGCTAACAGTTAAATCAGTTCGTCCGAGTTTGCGGTAAAATGGCAAATCTGATTCGGGAAATTTATTGTTGAAATTAACTTCGTTGGAAGTTACTACTTTTGGTGGCGCAAGGTCGAGTATTTGCATTAGTTCAACGGTGTGTAGATATCTTCAGAGTTGGCATTAAGATAGGAACGGTGTAATTCAATTCCCAGAAGTGAAAAGTTTTCGAGAATAGCTTTCATCCGTTCTTGGGGAGAGTTATTTCCCTGTTGCCTAGCTTGTAACAATCCATTAGCAATAATTTGACAGCGATTGATACCAAAACTTTCTTGGGCTGCAAATCTCTGGTTTGGTTCTTCTGCCAAACTTAGCCCTGGCTTCAGTAATTTTGTGAATAATGGAACTTCTGGATTAAAGTGCGATGGTTTTTCTGTATAAACACTTTGTAAAATTGGTCGAACGGCTTCGTAGTAGCTTTTCTCAAAGTAAAGTACTGCTGAGTCATAGCGACCGTAGTCCGCAGGATTATATAGTGCTTTAAATGTGAAAGGAATGTTAATTTCGTTGAGTTGCTGTGTTAGGCTACCCATAACTGCAACTGCACCTTCAGGGGTCAAATTAAAATAAATGCGTACAGTTTGTGGCTGATGATTTGGATTGCCGATAGTTTGGGGGCCAGCATTGCCAACTGCCAAATAAAATCCATTTTGAACTCGATTTTTAGGCAATCGAATCGCAACTAAATCGCCTACTACCGCAAATTGTTCGGCTGGTTGTAAGTGGTAATCGCGTTTAATATATAAATTTAAACCGCCCTTTGTGACCATTAAGGTATCATCATTGACCTGCTTGACTACAGACCAATTAGCGTCAAAGTAACCCTCTCCAGTATTGCTGTTGTGTAAGCGATCGTAAAACGCCAAGTCTACCCCTAAGAAGGAGTTATTTTCTAAATCTTGGTGCAATTGCAGGTTAGATGAATCTCCATCAAGCGCTAGAGTCCTTTGCAGAGAACCGTTGTAATAAATTCCATAAAGAAAACTACGCAGTTGCAAATTCGAGTATCTATTTTGAACATCCTGAGACATCTTTTTGAAACGAACTATCACCTCTTCTGGCAAATCCAAAGGCTTGTAATTTGGGTGACGAATGCAAAAATCAGACTCGATTTCAACATTATTAACGATGTCTTCTAAAGCATCCCACAGTCGTCGATCTGCTTCTGGTGATTGGTTTGGGTTAATTTCTAATAATTCAGCAATCATTGAATAAGCTAGTTAATAAATAGAGAGGATTTACTATCGCCTTAGGGGTAACAGTGCTGGATAAAGCACTGTTACTAATGCTCGAACAAACTACTATATAGCTTCAAATATTACAAAGTAAAAGTGATTGTAATCGTTATAGTGATAGTTAGTGTTATTCCGAGCAAACCTCCATTGACATTATTCAATTCTTCAGCATTTAATTCATTCAAAAAGCTTTCAGAATCTTGAAACAGTTCGGAACCAGCGGGACTTAAGTCGTGCAATTTGATATTAGCCATGATGAGTTAATCTCCTAATTGAGTTAATTTAATTGTGAGTTATGAACTTTTTAGTTCATGTTTAAATACTGGCATATTGATTTGAGTAAAACAACAAAAATAGAATGCTTTTTCGGGCACAACTAAAACCTTTATGTCATGTTTTATTTCTGTAAGTTATCCTATACAGCCCCAAAAAAAACCTGCTTGGAGGCAATGTGTCATCCAAGCAGAACAAAAACCTTACCAATTATCAGTTTCGGAAAAAGCCAGGTTATATAACCATAAAATTCCCAGCTAAACAGAAGTTTAATCTCTCTTATCTGCTTATACCAATTTAATATGAAGACGCATATAAATACCCCACCCGCGCTAGCGCGCACCCTCCCCTTGCCAAGGGGAGGGTTGGGGAGGGGTAAAATTCTATGCAGCTTCACGAAGAATTGGTATTAGCTCTGCATTAATTAGCTAGTTGTCACGCATAGCTATCAGTTATAATTCTCAAATTCTGTCTAAACATAGAAACAAAAAAAGACAGTTCCGCCATACAGAACTGTCTTTGAGGTAAAACTAAAAAATTACAAAGCCACAATAGTAGTAACAGTCCAAGTCAAAGTCCAAGGCAAAGTAAAAGGCAAAGTAAGTGAGATAATACCACCACGTGTCCCCAGTTCTGCATCTGTGAGTTCATTGAGAAAGCTTTCAGAATCTTGAAATAGTTCTGAGCCAGCCGGGCTTAAGTTATTGATTTTGATATTAGCCATCAGTTTTCATCCTCGAATATTGTGTGAATTATCTACAAAAGATTACAAAGGGATAGTCCAAGACACAGGCCAGCAATAGGTGAACGATTGCGTTCTAAAACCTCCTTGTACTTCCAATTCTGCATTTGTTAGCTCATGGAGAAAGCTTTCAGAATCTTGAAATAGTTCTGAACCAGCGGGATTTAAGTCATGAATTTTGATAGTAGACATCAGTTTTCATCCTCAAATATCGTGTGAGTTATGAACAAAAAAAAAAGACAGTTCCACCAAGCAGGACTGTCTTTTAAGCAAAACTAAAAAATTACCAAGTCCAAGTCCAAGTCCAACTAACTGTAACAGTTACAGTGACTGATGCTATTCTTAAACCACCATGTACTCCCAGTTCTTCATCTGTGAGTTCATTAAGAAAGCTTTCAGAATCTTGAAACAGTTCGGAACCAGCGGGACTTAAGTCGTGAATTTTGATAGTAGCCATAGGTTATCATCCTCAAAAAATAATGTGTGAATTATGAACAACAAAGGACAGTTTCACCAAACAAGACTGTCTTGAAAGTAAAAGTAAAAAATTACCAAGTCCAAGACCAAGAGTAAGTAACTGACAAAGTAACACTAATAGTAACAGTGACTGATTCTATGGCTCTACCGCCATGTACTCCCAATTCTGCATCTGTTAGCTCATTGAGAAAACTTTCAGAATCTTGAAACAGTTCGGAACCAGCAGGACTTAAGTCGTGAATTTTGATAGTAGCCATGAAATTTCTCCTAGTTGAATAAAGTAAATTGAATGATGAACTTTTTAGTTCATGCCTAAATGTTGGCATAGTAGTTAATAGATTAGCTAGGATAAGCAAGTAGTTTTTATTCCTTTAATACACCTTTTTTGTCATCTTTGCTTTTTTCTAATTGGCTAATTAAATAAATCAGATGCTTTACATTTTTACATGCGACACAATTATATAAAAAATGGTGAAATAACATAACTGTCATTTCACCTAAGCTGCAAGGATTTTAATACTCAAAAGTTTATTTTACAGATAACGTAATTTACTAGTTATCTGCTGTAAGTTGCTAATAAATAATCATTTATTCCCAATTATTTTTACAATTACCATTAGAAACCAAACTCTTTTGAGCTAGCAACTTGGGTTAGATAATACTTCAGTACGAGAGCTAGTGAGGCGGGTTAGTTCTGCTGCTGTGGTACCAAAAACGGTAGGAATAGATTGCTCTGGGCGGCACAACAAACTTTTCGCAACCTGAAGCATAGAAATACCCATATTGCCGAAAGATTTTTGATACTGAATTATGGACTGAATTGCTTGAATCAATGCCAAACCGGAAAATTGCACAACTCGCTGAATAAAATCAGGATAGTGAACCAAAATTTCGGGAAAAGACTCTAAATAAGCGCTAATCAGAGCATAAATAGAAGGTTGTAGGGATTCGAGGGGAGTGGTAGCTAAGCGCAGAGATTCATCGATAGTCATCTCTTTACTAACAATTAAGCTATTGAGCCAAATTTGCAGATAACTGGCGATAATTGACCCTAGATCGAAGGCTGGATCTCCCCAAGACGATCGCTCCCAATCAATCAGTCGCACAATGCCGTTTTCTGATACTTCCGCTTGCGGGAATGACTGCTCCCATTCATGATGCAATAGAATGTTGTTGAGCTTGAGGTCATTGTGCGTTAAGCACCGTGGCTGGAAAGCTGTACTCAGTTCTCTAAGTGCTTGCCCTAAGCTATCATATCGCTGATAAAGGGCGAAAAATTTCAATCCATCAGCAGGTACTAAACCAAAAATTTCGGGGCCGATCTGCTCCAATTTCCGAATTAAAAGCAATACCAGATCGGATTTTATATTATCGGAATTTTGAGAGAAGAAATCCTGATATTTTTGGCAATTGAAGGTTTCACGATGGATTGTTGCTATACAACTACCGATAGCTGCTGCTATTGTCGGTGGGAATATATTTCCCTTCATATAGAAATCGTTTAAATCGCGATAATTATCTAGGTATTTAAAGACAATGATGGAATTTTCTCTATCAAAATAAAGTACTTCCGGCAAAAATGGCTTTGTGTAATTAAGTTCCGGAAATTTTTGTAATAACTCTTGAATTCGCCACTCATCTAAAAACTCACCTGCTGTTTTTCCATCGCGATCGCACCGTTCTTGCTTCACAAGAAGCTTACCACCGTCTGACAGGCTAAGTAATAAATTAAAGTTTTTTGCAGGTATCGCCTCAATATTCGTGAGAGATTGCTCTGATTGAGTCAATAAGTCACGCTCAACTAAATAATCGAAAACATTGTTGGAGTTCAATATAAATGTCATACGCTATCAAATATGAATACTAAGCTTAAAGAGTGCAGTTTTCTGTAAAAGAAATCTTTTGTCTTCTACGATTTTAGGCAAAATGAAGATTGTAGACTCTATTGTTAAAATTTTTCCTTCGACACAACTAAAACTTTTATGTCCCATTGAAGGGGACTGGGGACTGGGGATTGGGGACTGGGGAGATAAGAAGATAAGGGAAAATCGCCGCCTCTATTCAAGCCAAAAGCGATGCCTACGGCTGGCTACGCCTACGCAGCAATTCAAATTTTGAGCAGCAACTAAAACATTTATGCCCTGAAAACTTTTTTGTCTGGAGACGGCGCTGTCATTCTTCCTGATTCCCAACTTCTCGTCTGACAAACAAAGCCCGATAAACAGGTTCACCCTTGTTTTGAGTATATATTTCTCGTTCTGTGGGCACTGGTAGCGGGTTTTCGGCTAGCCATTCTTCTGTACCAACTTTCTGATAAGCTGGGTGAGCAGCAAAGCGATCGCGCATTTCCATAGCCACAAACTCCATATCTGATTGCAGAAATACAACCCCCCCAACTGCAAGATAATTAGCTAATTCTGCTACTAGTTCTGGTTGGACTACACGACGTTTAGCATGGCGGGTTTTAAACCAAGGATCGGGAAATTGAATTGTCACCCGCTGTAAACTTTCTGGAGGTAGGGAAGATAAAAGCGATTCCAAGGAATTATTTACATTGCAAAATAAATAATGCAAATTTGTTAAACCTAACTGAGAACGCAACTTATTCGCTTCCACCACCAGCGGTTCCCGAATTTCTAAGCCCAAAAAATTCCAGTTTGGTTCTATCTTGGACATATTCAATAAAAAAAGTCCTTTAGCACAGCCAATATCTAAATGTAGAGATTGATTTGGCTTTGCATAAACTTTTTCCCAGTCAAGAGGACTTACTGGTGTCTGATACTTTTGGGCAAGTGGATTAACATGCTGGCGGACTCGAACTGCTGCCAAAATTTCTTCTCCTTGTTTGTAATTCGTAATTTGTAATACTCGCCTCTGGCGAGAAGCAAGCTACGTAATTTTTAGTAATCAAATTTTTTGATTTTTACAGATTAAATGTATCTCATAAGTCTTCAAGTTAATTGTTACTATAGCGTGGAATCGATGCTCAATGTGTACAAATGTTAAATAGGCGCACTGCTGAGCAGGAAGATTGAGTAAGGGTTATACTTTTTGGAAAAGACTTGTTTTAGCTCCTCCTTTTAACATTTTCCTAAATCGATGACTCTCAATTTTCGGTTTGCGATCGTCAGTGACTTACACCTAGCACTTCCCCACACAATCTGGAATCATCCTAGTCGGTTTCATCTTGTGGAAGTGAGTATTTCAGCATTTGAAAGTGTACTAGAACATTTGACACAACTCGATTTAGACTTCCTGTTGTTGCCAGGAGATTTAACCCAGCACGGCGAAAGAGAAAATCACGCTTGGTTGCAACAACGCTTAGCGCAGCTACCTTTTCCCGTCTATGTTGTTCCTGGCAATCATGATGTTCCCGTGATGTCGGCCAATGAACAATCAATTGCTTTTGCAGATTTTCCCTACTATTACACCAAGTGTGGCTATGAAGATCCACGACAGATTTACTACATTCGTGAGTTGCTACCTGGAGTCAAACTAATTGGACTGAATTCTAACTCTTTTAACGACCAAGGCGAACAGGTAGGATGTTTGGATAGCAAACAGCTACGTTGGTTAGAAGAAGTGCTGGCGGCATGTAGTGATGAATTAATTTTGGTGATGGTGCATCATAATGTGGTTGAGCATTTACCCAATCAATCCCGTCACCCACTAGCAAATCGCTATATGCTGGCGAATTCCGCCCAATTGTTGCAGTTACTCAGGCGCTACGGAGTCAAGCTAGTGTTTACTGGGCATTTACACGTTCAGGATGTTGCTTACGATAAAGGCGTATATGATATTACCACCGGCTCTTTAGTTAGCTATCCTCATCCTTATCGGGTGCTAGAATTTCGTCGCGATCGCCAAGGTAGAGAATGGTTGCAAATATTATCCCATAGGGTAGAGTCAGTGCCTGATTTTCCCAACTTGCAACAGTCATCACGCCAGTGGATGGCCGATCGCTCTTTCCCCTTTTTAATCAAACTACTAACTCACTCTCCATTAAACTTACCACTATCGCAGGCAAAAGAATTAGCCCCTAGTTTGCGTGACTTCTGGGCGACTATTGCCGATGGTGATGCTGTGTTAGACTACCCCCATTTTCCCCAAGAAGTGCGCCGCTACATTCAAACTTACGGTGCTTCACAGCCCAACCCAGGCATCGCCACAGGTGGAACCCTGACTATGATTGATAATAACAGTACACTTTTGCTGGATAGGAATAAGTAGTTAAAAGTTAGGAGTGAGGAGTGAGGAGTGAGGAGTTAAAAATAAGAAGTGAGGAGTCAGGAGTCACGAGTGAAGAGTTAGATATTTAAACTCCCAAATCCTAACTCCTAACTCCCAACTCCCAAATCCTAACTCCCAAATCCTAACTCCTAACTCCTAACTCCTAACTCCTAACTCCTAACTCCCAACTCCTAACTCCTAACTCCTAATTCACAACTGATTTTGCCGACAAATTCCAAATGCTGAAGTATAGGCGTGTAAGAAGGTTCTACCGCCAACAGGGCCGATTTCACCGCCACAGAAAAAGCCGCCTACGGGAATATCTTTGATATAGCGCCTAAATAATTCAGAATCAAAATTGGGTTTACCATATAGCCCTTCACCTCTTCCAAGACAGGCAAACATCAAAGCAGCTGCGGCAGAGGGTTCGGAGTTACGTTGGTCTTGATAACTTTGGAGGAGTAATTCTAAGTCTTCGGCGGAGGCTTGGGCATCGCGGAGGTGGAATTGCAGCCTTTGGCCGGGACGAACGCGATCGCCAATTGCGATCGCTCCTGCTGTAGGATCGACACCGAGAATACCGCGAATTAAAAAGTCTCCCTGTTGTAAAGCTAGCTTAAATTCATCCATTGCCACACCCACAAACAAAGAGTGCTGTGCTAAAGTCCGTTCCTGTTCGCTGAGACTGGCAATCAAATCTCTTAATACTATTAAAGGCACTTGTTCATCTAACTCTAGAATGATATTGCGATCGGCTTTGGTGACTTGCAACGGTTTGCCAATAGGCCTGCATCCTTGGGCGACAATCGTTTCCAAAATAATATTCCCAGTCAAAGCTATGCCAATAGTTCCTTCACGATACAAGCTTTGACCCAAATCGCCATAGTCGTCCTTACAAAATAAGGCAACACGACCGCCCATACCCCCGCCACTAGCTTGCCCCCCCACTATTACCGATCCTGGATAAGCAAAATCCAGCCCCTGCAACAAATCATTGATTCCAGAAGCAAAGGAACTAGAAAGCAAAATGAACTGGGGTGTGGGGTAGGGTGGTACACCAACTAAATCAAGCCAAGCATCTGGGGAACTATCCAAGTCAGGTAATTCTTCAGCAACAACATGAAATACCTGAACCTGCACCCCTGGAAGGTGCGCTAAAGTCAGACTGATAGCTGGTTCAGCTTCTAGTTCTTGGGTTTCTCCGCTAACTGTTGTCCCAATTACACCACCACCACTACAGCCAATTAGCACTGGCACAGAAAGCTTCTCAGCCAACAAAGGTAATAGTCGAGAATACTCACTCGTAAAAGCAGACGAAATGAATACCAGCCCTAAATCCGCAGGTGCTGTTAACAAGGAGACGGCTCGTTGTACCACATCTGCGACTGCGGCTTCCAATGAATGATGGGTTGATAGGGCGTTTGCCCACTGCATTTGGTCTGCCATGAGTTTTGGGCTTCTTTTGCTTTTAGGCTAGTAGTTTTTGATTTTTCATTTTGGGAAGAATTGCATCCTAGAAGAGTTGACCCCAGTTGTTTGTATTCACCATCCCAGCAAACCGGGGTTGTCATTCCCTAATACATGCATCTAAATATATTGTATGATTATCTATCTATAGTACTGATTCCAAAAAATCTTAAAAAATAAAGATGGATACATTATAAATGTCACACTTTGCTGTATTGATTAGAAATCAATAGACTCAAACGCTAACTTAATTATCAGCTAAGTGGTTAAAATGGTTAGTAATAAAACCAAAAACTGCCATTTTTGAAGTCTTTCTATACTAGTACTAACAACACACAACGAGACTAAAACAATGACAAACATTCAAGAAACAGCAAAAAACGGCATCCAAGAACAAATCCAACAAGAAGTAGAACAGGCACGTACTGTCTGTGATGTTAACGGTAGCAACTCACCAGAGTGTGCTGCTGCTTGGGATGCAGTAGAAGAATTGCAAGCCGAAGCTTCTCACCAACGCCAAAGCAAACCAAAAAACTCTTTGGAACAGTATTGTGATGATAACCCAGAAGCAATTGAATGCCGAGTTTACGACGATTAGAAATTGAGGCAAGTGAATTTTTTGTTTAGTCAGCAGGCAACTTAAGATCTATTTAGTGATATATTGCGCCTTACAGTCACTACCCTTATAAAATGGCACTCTCGCCTTTTCATTATCTTGAGCCAAAAGATAGAGAATTGGTGAAAGATCTAGAGGTAAGCATTCTTATTTGGGAAGTAAAGTTTTACACCCTAGAAAACTTGGGGTTTTGTCTAAAACTAGCAAATGTATAGGTGCTGGGTAAGTTTTCCAACTTTCCCTGATACTACTACATATAAGTAGGTAAAAAATCAAAATTTAGAATCTTCGAGTTCCTTGGTGTTTTGGCAAATAAAAAAATTCCAGAAAATCAATTAGCTAAGTTACAAAATTTCATTCTGTAATACGGATTGCAAAAATTTTTGTAACAAATCAACTATTTGTAGGGGCGTGCATTTGTGCGCCCCTACAAATGTATTTTATAGTACAGTCTTTAAAGTGTTATACGTAAAAACTTTCAGCCGCATAGATTGGGAAGCGATCGCATTAATGCAAATGAATCCATAGCATCCAAGCTAGGATTATCCTTGAGGTAATGAAATTCTCTTTCTACGTATTTTGCTTCTTTGCATCCTTAGTGGTTTGTTAAAAAAGTAATTTTGACAACTAGGATACAATTGCTATAGTTAATAGCTTAGAAGTATGTCAGAGTTGATTGACTTGAACAAAAATTTCTCATACAAATTTATATGTCATTTGCGTAATTTAGAAATTTATACTCCCTAGTGCCTACTCTCTGAAACTGAAATTTTCAGTTTCCAACGTAGATTTCTATCGGTTATGGATCTTCGCTTTTGATTAGAAATGTTCTATCAAAACACAAGCCATCTGAATTGGTGAATTTTCCTTCAATTATAATTTGAGAAAAACTATGGATTTTAATGTTTGGTTTCGCCCTTTTGTCTGGATTGATTATCGACTGGCAGTATTATTTTTGGTAATTATTCCACTGATTCTGCTGATTTGGGCATTTGTCCAAAAAGCAGAAGGCGTACAACGGTTATTAGCTATATACTGGCGAGTATCAAGCCTGCTAGCAATCACTATTTATCTGATGATTGCCCAGTATCCAGTTAGCTTTATTTCTGCATTGATGGCTCAGATTTTGATCCCGATTTCGCTATGGTTTTGGGTGGATATCAATGATGAAATTGAGTATCAAACCACTGGATCTTTAAAGTTCATTTTTACTTCTTGGCGCTGGGCGACTACTGTTTATTGTCTTTTAGGCGCAGTAGCTTCTACACTTTTTTTAAATTGCGCTTTTTCTGCCAGTGCGCTCAAAACACCCTATTGTCGCGTCTGGTTCGAGGCTCCGTTAATGTTTAAAGAATATTTTCATGCTAATAGCAAAGCTGAGTTCTTAGGTTTTCTTGGCATAACTAGTTTAGTAATTTATGTGCTTTACTTAAGCTATTTTGTCCTGATTAAGCTAGGCAAGCAGGGACGCACAGCTACACCTCAATAATCTGAAAATTTAAAATTCTAAAAATGGATTCCATTGGCAAGCGACTGGAACAATATACCGCTAGACGACCCCAAGAAGTCTTACTGGTAACAGTAGAAATTGCTGGAGAGCAAGATACAATCGCTGTTTTCAAAGGTTTTTCCAGTTCTTTGATGCACCCAACAGCATTCGATCCAGATGTGCCCGTTCTGCCAGATGAGGCAATTATTCTCAATATTGACCGAGTAGCTAGTCCATACAATCCGGAAGCCCCTCGCTATATTCAACAAGGAGTTTCTTGGGAAGCTATGCAAGTTCTATTCTCAGAGGTGGGAGTGTAACTAATTACAATTTGTATTTACTCACTGACTATCGTAGCTTGCCCTTTAGTTACTATACTTAGAATAGCTAAAACCCGCGATGCCAGAGGCTTTAGATCTGCTAATCGGTTGGATTATGCCTGCAAAACAATTACCGCAATATTGAACTGTGGTAAATTCTGTTGAAACGATAAGTTGCGATCGACTGTGATGAAAACATCAAACTCTGTCTCAGCGAGGGCAAGAAGTTGACCATTTTTGACTCCCGCCCATCCCATCTGTGGAACTGTTTTCACCTCGTAGCCAGAAAATTCTCTCGCAAATTTGCGATCGATACACTCATCTAGAAGCAGCCTCATATTATGCCACCATAGCTATGACCTGTCTTCCAGCTTCTTCTAGGAATCCAAGGACTTGCTTTCTAGTTACAGTTGGGAAGCCGTCTAAAAAATCATCAATTGACTCTCCCGCCATTAGATAGTCAAGAAGCGTCTGCACAGGAACCCGCGTACCAGTAAAAACCGGAGTCCCGCCCATAATTTCGGGTGATGCACTAATGATTGAGGAGTTCTTAAGCATAGCTCTTTCATCATTCCTGTTCTCATATTTATAGTCTAGCTATATTATCTGAGTCAGAGTTCCCAAACTGCTCTCCCGGTGCGATCTAAGAAGATGTTTTAAAACCTGCTAGTTTTGGACTTGCAACGATAAACGGTAAAAGTGAGGAGAAAAATGTCGCCTGAGATGGATAGTCTTAAGCCCGGAGATTTGAAGAAAAGAATAGAACGATACAGAGATTCATACGAAGCTCGTTTTAAGCGTAATCAGTACACAAATAACACAATCATAGGCGCTTCCATTATATTGACTATTTTGATTGCTATTAGTGGCACTAGCCCTGTATTCAAAGACTCACAAAATCCTTGGGCAAACCCTTTGGGCGTGAGTGCTGCGGCATGGTTAGGTCTAATATCTACAGCACTGCTTAGCGTTCAAAAGCTTTATAACGTTCAAGAGAAGATAGCGTTTTACCCAGGATATATTGTGCAAGCTGAGGAGTTAATTGAAGATTTAGACGCAGTTAAAACCGAAGAAGATTTACAAAAGATTCGAGACAGATTTAGAAAGATGCGTGCTGAAGAAGCAACTAAACGTCCTATTGAGAATTCCCCCAGTTAACCCCTTGTTGAATAACCGCAGCCTAATAATCCCGTTGCACCAGAACGCCGCAAAGCAATCGCTGAGGGGCACAAATCATCTGCGTCCGATGAGCGGGAACGTTACCCTGAGAGAAGCAAACTACAGTTGGATCTAAATTGCCATCTGAAATTGTCTTCTGTAGGAGACGCTACGCGAACAATTTTGAAGAATTATTTTGATTTTTGAATTTACAAAATGTCCCGTTCTGGATACACACTTCCCGTCTTTGCCTGCGCTGCGGCCGTTGCTGCTTTACACTGGTTACACGATCGCCTACCTTTAACCACAGCATCCATAGATCTAATTGAACCAAATCAAATCGCAGAAATCCCCATTGAACAGGTAGCAGGGCTATCTGAAAATACAGCTTTAGCAATTACTCGTAGTGACCCTGGTGATAATCTTGACCTGACCAAAGATACACCGATTTGGGCAATGGTGGAATGGCGAGAAGAGGGAGAAGACGCTGTAATTATTCAAGGTGGGGAAGGCATTGGCAGACAGACCAATGCTGAGGATAAGCCGGCTATTTATGCTTATGCTCGCAGGCTGTTGCAAGAGAATTTGCAACGAATGTTGGCAGCTGGGGAAAAAATCACGGTGACGATTATTTTACCCGAAGGGCGATCGCTTGCTGTTCGCACTTCCAATTCTGCTTTTGGTGTGGTTGAAGGACTTTCCCTTTTAGGCACAACTGGCATTTCCCAACCTTTGAGTACATCAGACCAACTTGCAGCTTTTCGAGCTGAATTACAAAATAAAGCCAGTGGTTTTGAGAGTTTGGTATTTTGTATTGGGGAGAATGGCCTAGATTTAGCGCGTCAGCTAGGGATTAATCCCGAACAATTGGTGAAAACTGCTAACTGGCTTGGCCCAATGCTAGTAGAAGCTGATGTGCTGGGTGTGAAAGAAATCTTATTATTTGGCTATCACGGGAAGCTGATGAAGTTAGCAGGCGGGATTTTTCACACCCATCACCACCTAGCTGATGGACGCCGGGAAATTTTAGCAGCCCATTGTGCGATCGCTGGTTTACAATCATCAGATATCCAAGCTGTATTTCACAGCCCTACCGCCGAAGCCGCATTAAAATACTTACGATCCCTAGACGCTGCCACAGGTAGCAATTGGGTAAATCAAGTTTACAGTGCGATCGCTGAAACTATTGATGTCCGTTCTCAAGAATACATCCAAAGCCATAGCCAAAGGGGCACAGCAGTTACAGTCTGTGGCTCGGCCCTGTTTGATCGCGATCGCAAAATTATTGTGAAGAGTCAAACTGCTGGTCTGTTAATGGGAAAATTATGTTAACTTATTATGAATAATCGTAAACAATTCACATAAATAATCTTTTAAGTAATCACTTTCGGGTAAGTTTATCCTTCTAATACCATCTCCAATTCAGGAAATAGATAAACGCATATAAATAAGCGTTTGTCAAGGTTCTTTATACCATTATCAGCCTGCCCAGGCTGAATAATAGCATCAAGCTAGAAAGATCCCAGGGCATCAATTTATCCTTCATAGACATAATTTTCCCCGTCATGAATACAGCGGTGTCTCTACCAACAGAACAAGCTCCCCAAACATTAGAAAACTTTGGGCAGCTGAATCGCCAATTGATTGTGATTTTGGACTTCGGCTCCCAATATTCCGAGCTGATTGCCCGTCGCATCCGCGAGACTCAAGTATACTCTGAAGTTTTGTCTTATCGCACTAGTTCTGCACATTTGCGCCAACTCAATCCTAAAGGAATTATCCTTTCTGGCGGACCGAGTTCAGTTTATGGCGATAAAGCTCCCCATTGTGACCCAGAAATCTGGAATTTGGGAATACCTATCTTGGGTGTTTGCTATGGGATGCAGCTGATGGTAAATCAACTCGGTGGGGAAGTGGCAAAGGCTGACCGGGGTGAATATGGCAAAGCATCATTATATATAGACGATCCCACCGATTTGCTCACCAATGTTGAAGACGGTACCACGATGTGGATGAGTCACGGAGACTCAGTTACCCAAATGCCACCGGGGTTTGAATTGCTGGCGCATACCGAAAATACACCCTGTGCTGCCATTGCCGACCACGAAAGGAAACTTTACGGCGTGCAGTTCCATCCAGAGGTAGTGCATTCAGTTGGTGGCTTAGCATTAATTCGGAATTTTGTCTACCATATCTGCGATTGCGAACCTACTTGGACAACAGCAGCTTTTGTAGAAGAAGCAATTCGGGAAATTCGCGCCAGAGTTGGCGAGAAGCGGGTGTTGTTGGCATTGTCTGGAGGTGTGGATTCTTCGACTTTGGCTTTCTTGTTATATAAAGCCATTGGGGAGCAACTGACTTGCGTGTTTATCGACCAAGGCTTTATGCGGAAGTACGAGCCAGAGCGATTGGTGAAGCTGTTCCAAGAGCAGTTTCATATTCCTGTAGAATACGTGAATGCTCGCGATCGCTTTTTAACCGCTATTTCTGGTGTTACAGATCCCGAAGAAAAACGTCGCCGCATTGGTCACGAATTCATTCGCGTATTTGAAGAAACATCAAAACGCCTCGGTCACTTTGATTATCTGGCTCAAGGGACTCTTTATCCAGATGTGATCGAATCTGCTGATACCAACGTCGATCCCCAAACTGGCGAACGCGTAGCAGTGAAAATTAAGAGCCATCACAATGTCGGTGGTTTACCCAAAGACTTAAGATTTAAATTAGTGGAACCACTGCGGAAACTATTTAAAGATGAAGTCCGCAAAGTTGGGCGTTCCATTGGTTTACCAGAAGAAATTGTCCAACGCCAACCTTTCCCAGGGCCCGGTTTGGCAATTCGGATTTTGGGTGAAGTCACCGCCGAACGCTTAAATATTTTGCGCGATGCTGATTTAATTGTGCGGCAAGAAATTAACCAACGAGGCTTGTATCATAGCTTTTGGCAAGCATTTGCGGTGTTGCTGCCAATTCGCAGCGTTGGCGTCATGGGAGATCAACGTACCTACGCTTATCCTATCGTTTTGCGGATTGTCACCAGTGAAGATGGCATGACTGCTGATTGGGCAAGAGTGCCTTACGATGTACTCGAAGTAATTTCCACTCGGATTGTGAATGAAGTAAAAGGTGTGAATCGAGTGGTTTATGACATCACCTCCAAGCCGCCTGGAACCATTGAGTGGGAATAATTTAGTTTTTGGTAAGGGGAAGATAAGTTTTTCTTTCCCTTTGACTAAATACTAGAATTGGGAAAACATCGCCAGGTTTTGATCCCACCATGCAGACACCACAAATAGGGCAAACAGCGAAAAGTGCGAACCAAAACCTTTATGAAACTGATTTCCACGCTTGGACTCAACAACAGGCTAACTTATTGCGTCATCACCAATGGAGCCAATTGGATTTGTCCAATTTAATTGAGGAAATTGAATCCTTGGGCAGAAAAGAACGCCAAGAATTGAGAAATCGCCTCAGTATCTTAATTGGACATTTGCTGAAGTGGGAATATCAACCAGAACAACGTAGTCGCAGTTGGTTAGCTACAATTCGCGTGCAAAGGCGGGAGACTCTGAAGTTGTTGAATGAAAATCCTAGCTTAAAGCCTTGTTTGGCTGAATTACTCCAGGAAGCTTATGAAAATGCTAGAGATTTAGCATCAGGTGAAACAAATTTGCCGCTGTCAACTTTCTCGGAACAATGTTTATATTCATTGGAGAATATTATTAGCGATCGCTTTTATCCAGGCGTATCAGCAAGAGATCAAATCATGGAATAACATTATATACCTTCTGAATTCCAGTGCCAAAAGTTCATAAAATTTATAAATTTAATTAAGTTATGTTAATTTCATGCGAATAATTCTCAATAAAACAAGGAGTTTAGTTTGTTTGAGCAGTTGACTAATTACAGGCTTTTTTGATGTATTCAAATTCTTGGTTATTATTGGCTACTGCTATAACTATTTTGATTAATGCCAAGTTAAAAATATAAATCAAACTATAAATTTTTAATTTTTACAACGGTAGCTTGATGGAAAAAGTAGCTCCTTGTCCAATGCCAGGACTAGCAACTTGAATCGAGCCGCCATGTAATTCAACCAAATGACGGGCGATCGCCAAACCCAGTCCCAAGCCACCTTGTTTGTGAGTCGAATGTCCTTGATGATAGCGTTCAAAAACGTAGGGCAGAAACTCCGGGCTAATACCGATACCTGTATCGCTGACTGTAATTTGGGCATGAGAGCCATTACGAAACAAACTAATTTCTACTTGTCCCCCTGGCGGGGTGAATTTGATAGCGTTAGCGAGTAAATTGCCGAGAACTTGCAGCAAACGATTGATATCACCAGAAATTGGGGAAATTGAGCGGTCAATTTTGGACTGTAAACGAATATTTTTGGTATTAGCGGATGGATAAGCAGTTTCAATTGCTGCGCCTACAACTACTCCCAGATTCACTTGGCTGACCTCAAGCTGTAGCTTACCTTGGAGGATGCGAGACATATTCAGCAAATCTTCGAGGAGTTTTTCTTGAGACCTGGCATTGCGTTCGATGGTCTCTAGAGCTTTAGCGAGGTTGGCTGCATCGAATTTGCGAGTCCGCAGGAGTTGTACCCAACCGAGAATGGCATTGAGTGGAGAGCGCAGATCGTGGGAAACCATTGCCACAAACTCATCTTTAGTGCGGTTAGCAGCTTCAGCTTGGGTGCGGGCGGCTTGCTCTAGTTGCAAAAGTTGGTTGCGTTCGGCTTCTAAGTGTTTGCGATCGTCAATATCTGTACTCGTGCCAAACCACTGGATGATACTTCCTTGTTCGTTCTTGATGGGCACACCTCGTACTAAATGCCAAGAAGAGCTACCATCGCGTTTTTGATAGCGGATTTCCTGTTGGTAAAGTTCGCCTGTTTGCAAGGCTTGAGTCCATCCTGCCATAGCTGCTTCAATGTCCTCTGGATGGATAACTTTTGTCCAGCCAAACCCCATCGCATTTTCAGCCCGTTGCCCAGTAAATTCATACCAGCGTTCGTTGACATATTCGCATTCGCCCTGGGCATTGCAGATCCAGACAAGCTGTGGCATGGCATTGGATAAGTAGCGGTAGCGTTCCTCGCTTTGGCGCAGTGCTATTTCAGTGCGTTTGCGTTGGGTAAGGTCGAGAACGAAACAGACGCTATAACCGTTGTTGTTTGTGCTTTCTATCCGGGCAATTCCCAGTAAAACTGGAATTCGAGTCCCATTTTTGTGAAGATATTCCTTCTCGAAAGGAGTGCAAACACCAGAGACTTCGAGTTCTTGAATTTTTTGTTGGTCGAGGGTTTGATATTCTGGTGGTGTCATGGAATCCCAGTGGATGATTCCGGCTGCTAAATCTTCGCGAGTGTAACCGAAAGTTTCTAAGAAAGCGTCATTTGCTTCATAAATTCCACCGCTGAAGTCACCGAAATAAATGCCAACTATATTAGATTCGACAATGCGGCGGAACTTAGCTTCACTTTCTTGCAAAGCGACTTCAGCACGTTTGCGTTGCGTAGCTTGCCGATAGGCATCGCTAATATCTGTCATACTACCCACTGTCCTAATTACCCGGCCATTAGCATCTCGTGTAATTAACCCTTGATCGAGCACATATCGATATTTTTGGTCTTTGTGTCGTGCCCGATATTCAACGCTATAGTGATTTTGATTGGCAGAGATAATACTGTGGAACTGAGCGTTTAAACGCTCTCGATCTTCTGGATGAATTTGCTCTTTCCACCATTGATGGGTTGTTGGTATCTCCTTTAAGGAGTAACCCAAAATTTTAGTTAGTCCTTCAGTTCTCTCAATTTTGTCGTTTTCCACATCCCAGTCATAAATTAGGCAATTAACCGCCGCTGCTGCTAGTTGGAAACGTTCGTTGCTCAAACGTAGCTGTTCCTCAGTTTGCTTGCGTTCTGTAATGTCAAAGCTTGTACCGATAATTTGGTGTGGGGAACCGTCAGGATTTCTGGTGAATATCGTATCTCTACTAAAAAACCAACGCCATTCTCCATTGGCGTGTCGCATCCGATATTCATTTTCCACGATGTTGTTCTCTTCACTTGAGCCAAGTTCTTGGAATACGCTAGGAAATCGAGCTAAATCTTCAGGATGCATCAGTGTGGGTAAGAACTGTGTTCCCATTTGTTGAATTTGCTCTGGAGTGTAGCCAAGCAATTGACTAACCTGAGTATTAATGTAGACGCTCTGCTGTTTAACTAAGTCGTAAACATACAAAATTCCCGGAGTAGTTTCGGCAATGCGTTCGATGAACTGCTGACTTGAGCGCAACCGTTGTTGTGCTTGGTATTTCTCAGTTACATCCCGCCAGGAAGCAACAAACCCATCTCCCATCTTGGTGATGCGAATATCGATGGTTTTGGTTAGCAGCTGGTTGCTATCAAAATTTGAAGTGTAGATGAGTGATTCTTTCGTCACAGGATTACCCGTTTCTACAACTTGGCAACAGTCATCAAACAAGTCACTTGCTCGAAAATTCGGGAGGATGTCGCACAGTCCTTTGCCAAGCTGTTCCTCCTTATTAATCTGAGTAAATTCACAAGCTGCGGCATTTACATAATCAACACAAAAATCAAGTATTTCACCCGTATCGTTACGAATAGCTGAGTAAATGCCAAAACAGTCGAGCATATTCTCCACCGAGGTGCGAAAACGTTCTTCGCTGCATTGTAGTTGCTGGCGTAACTGAGTGTTTTTAATTGCTGAGTAGACAGTAGAACGCAAACGTTGTGCTGTTGTCTGTCCCTTGATGAGATAATCTTGGACGCCGCTTTTCATCGCCTGGACAGCTATAGACTCGTTGCCATATCCCGTTAACATAATTACAGCTGGCATAGTTCCCTTTGACTGCTGCTGTAATTCTGCTAGAAATTCCAGTCCATCCATGTCTGGCAGCAGAAAGTCTAATAAGATGCCCTTAGGCTGCAATTGTTGACATAATGCCAACGCTTCTTCTCCCAATTCTGCTTCGAGAATTGTGTAGCTGTGTTCTTGGTCTTGCAAAAGATAGCGACGATAAACCTGTCGGTCTTCAGGAGAATCATCGATGATTAAAACAGTTAGCGGTTGCACCATGACTACTTGCTAACAGTATCAGGGAGAATGACGATATCTAACCAATAAGTTATGAAACTTTGAATAGTTTGTACCAATCTGTTAATGTCGATTGGTTTTAGAATATAACTAGTAATGCAATATCGATAGCATACTTCAATATCTTTGGGGTTAGAAGAGGTGGTAAATACAACCACCGGAATATTTTTGAGGCTTCCATCCTGCTTGATTTGCTCTAAAACTTCTCGCCCATCGGTTCCTGGTAAATTCAAGTCGAGCAAAATAATTGACGGACAAGGAAACTTTTGAGAATCAGTGTAGGCCCCTGTGTGGTAAAGAAAGTCCAGGGCCTCATCGCCATCAGTGCAGCGAAAGATGGGGTTAATCACAGCTTCTCGGCGCATGATTCGACATAACGCTTCAAAGTCTTCGTCGCTGTCTTCAATCACCAGCAAAGGTTGGGCGGTTTTGCCAATCATGAATTCAGTCTCCTGCTTGTAACGTGAAATAAAACGTACTACCTTCGCCGTAGGTTGACTCTACCCAGATTTTACCGCCATGTCGCTCCACTATTTTTTTTGTGATGGTCAATCCCGCCCCTGTACCACCACCATATTTGCTTGGTCCGTGTAGCCGTTTGAAGATGCGGAAAATTGCCTCAAAGTGTTTTTCTCGAATGCCAATGCCGTTATCTCGCACGTAGAATATCACTGGTGTAGGTGAAGCGGCTTCGATATAGCCAATTTCAATCCATTTTTCGGGTTTGTCGTTGTATTTAATAGCGTTGGCAATCAAATTATTGAAGACTTCGCCTACTTGGACGCGATCGCAATATACTGTTGGTAAGGATCTAGGAATCCGAATTTCTACGCCCATCTCCTCAATTCGCGCACTCAACAAGTCTAAATTTCGCTGTACAACACTATTAATATCAGTCTGCTGCATAGAAAGATCGACTCTTCCCAAGCGGGAAAAATGTAGCAGCGAATCAATTAAATCTTCCATACGCTGAGTCAAACGAATCAGAGTTCTTAACTTTTCTCTACCTTCTTCGTTGAGAACTTCGCCGTAGTCTTCAATTAGGAAATTAGAATAATTATGAATACCGCGCAGTGGTTCTTTCAAATCATGGGAAGCAATGTAGGCAAAGGCATCCAATTCGTTATTACTACGTTCTAGTTCAATATTTAGCTGCGCTAATTCGTCTGCTTTTCGCAACACCACACCAATAATAGCGCTTCTCAACTCCAGTGCTGCATTCACCTCACAAGCTTTCCAACTCAGAGATTTTAAATGCACCGTTTCTTTCCATAAATCAAAGGATTTCCGGGGTGATAGACGCAAATTCCCATTTCCAGTTACTTCCACAGGTTTATGTGGGTTACCTCCCCAATTAACAGTTCGTACTACCTCTGGGCGAAACCATAAAACATAGTTTTTCTGAACTTTAGAAAATGAAAGCGCCATCAAGCCACTAGCTACATCCCGGAATTTTTCTGCCTCTGGATAAATTTTTGATAGTGAATCTGTGTAAAAAATTTCTTCCTGGACGTTTTGATAAATCCATTCAATTAAATTTTGAATATCTGGTTTTTCGGGAGTGTTGCCGACTAGAAAATATTCTTTCTCAAAATATACCACTGCTCCTTGGGCATTGACAAGATTTAGTAGATTCGGTTGATGCTGAATTAAACCTTCAATAAAGTTATTTTCTGCCGACATATGCTCTACTAACTTGCTATGAACTGATTTCAACTGAATTTTATATTCGCTATCTTCGCTATCCTCCTTTGCACTAAGTTCTACAGATGTAATTTGTCCTAAAAACTCACAAGCATTACGAATTTCATATGGAACATATTTAGGTGATTGATGATGACAAGCAATTAATCCCCATAATTTTTGGTTTTTCATAATGGAAATTGACATTGATGCCGTTACGCCCATATTATGCATATATTCAATATGTAAAGGCGAAACACTCCGCAATACCGACTTACTTAAATCTAAAGGCTGCCCAGTCACAGGATTATTTGTAGGCAAAATTGCTGCTGGTTGATAATCAGCATTCGGTATTAGCCGCAGCCAATTTTGGCTGTAGAGTTGCCTAGCTTGTACGGGAATATCGGAAGCTGGATAGTGTAAGCCTAAATAAGATGTCAGATATTCTGGCTTTTGTTCGGCAATTACAGCACCATTCCAATCTTCATCAAACCGATAGATCATCACTCGTTCAAAGCCAGTTATTTTTTTGACTTCTTGAGCAAGAATTTGAGTGAGTTCTAGGACACCTGATGCCACTTGTAATTTAGATATAGCTTGTTTAACTAAATGATAAAATTTAAAAAACCCATTACTTTTTTCTAAAAACGTCGGTTCTAATTCGAGAACCAAAATTTGATTTAGCCGATGAAGAATCGCATCATAATGTAAATTCTCAATTCCAGCCTTGATGGTAATTTCTAGAGGATTGACAAGTTGTAAATCGTCTTGAGATAAACAATCTTTCAAAAAATTGATTTGCTCAGATTCCAAAAAATTGCTTAAAGGTTTATTTAGTAAATCTTCTGGTTCTATGCCAATTAAAGAATAAGTATTATTGCTGCACTGAAGGATAGTTAACTCTGGTTCTTTTAATGCCAAAAGAACTCCATGAGGTTGAATATAACCAGGAATATGAATTGGTTCTCGATCGCAGTTAGTCAGATCAACTTCAAAGGAAATGTTAATATCGTTAGTGTTCACGTTTTAGTACCAATGGATGACTAGTGCCTGAGGAATGTACCTCAGTCTAAGAATAGTTTTGAATTTAGTTGTCAAATTTTTGATTTAATCTATCTAAACATTGTTGCCAGCAGATTTGTTGATGAAACTGTAACTGAATTAAAATGAAATTTATTTACGTAAATGAATTTAGACAAGAAGATTAATGTCAGAGAAAAATTAGCTGTAAATTGAATAATAGCTAAAAGAGTTGAGTTATTTCCTAGAAAAATAAGCGCGATCGCAGTAAAATGACCAATGATATGGCCACTGAAAAAGTAAAACAAGTAGGTCATTAGCAATTAAATTTTATTCTATCAACGTTAATGGAAATGTTATGGAATCTCCTCTCCCTCTTGCTGGCTTAAACATCCTCGTAGTTGATGATGATGAGGATAGCCGCTTCTACGTTACAACTGTATTGGAGGCAGATGGAGCATCCGTCACAGCAGTTGCATCGGCCGCCGCCGCATTAAAAGTACTACCCCAATTGCAGCCTGATATCTTGATATGTGATATTGCTATGCCTAATGAAGATGGTTACACTCTCATCCACAAAATAAGAACCCTGCAACCAGATATTTATGGCAAACTCCCTGCCATCGCCTTAACTGCCTATGGCGATCGCGAATATCGTAACACTGCCCTAGAAGCAGGCTTTCAAATGCATGTATCTAAGCCAGTCGATCCAGGGGAACTAGTGGCCATAGTGGCAAATTTAGTTAACTCTTGTAATAATTAATACAAAAAATTGGTTATTAGTCATTGGTCATTGGAAGCGCTGACTGTTGAGGAAAGCCGGAGATTCTGAAGCTTCCGTTAGGAGTTATTATTCGTCGCTGCCCTCCTTTGCCCTTCATCTGTTCGTCTCAAAGGTAATTTGCTCAGACTTGTATCCCGGTGGCTCCACGTGAATTAAAATTCTCACTGGACGAAACCGTTCTTCCAATCGGCTTTCTACTTCTTCAGTGATTTGGTGGGCAGTTTGTACATCTGGTGCGTCTACAATTAAATGCATTTCAATGAATACTTGACGACCAAGAACACCGCGAGAAGCGATATCATGACAGTTGATTACACCAGGAACAGAAGTAGCGATCGCATGAATTACTTCTGGTGCGATCGCCATTTGATCCACCAACCAAGGCAAATTCTCTTTTAAAACTGACCACCCGCTCCAAAATACCAACAAAGCTACGGGAAAAGCTAACACCACATCCATCCATTGATAACCCAGCCAAACTCCGATCAAGCCGCCAATTACAGAAATTGTCACCCAAATATCGCTCATGGTGTGTGTAGAATCCGCAATGAGAATCGGGCTACCTACTCGCCTACCTACACCACGTTCGTAAAACGCGACAAAAATATTTACACCCAACACAATTAGTAATAACCACAACTCAGGTGGTGATATTCTCACGGGTTCACCACCCTTGAGAATTCGCTCAATTGCTCCCTGGAGAATTTCAAAACAGGCTATTCCTAAAAAGGCTGCGATTCCTAATGCTCCCACTGCTTCAAACTTGCTGTGTCCGTAAGGATGCTCGCGATCTGGTTGGGGAGAAGAAAATTTACTCGCAATTAATCCTAAAACATTGTTGGCACTATCGGTCACACTATGCAAAGCATCAGCTAATAAACTCAAAGAACCTGTCCATGAGCCAACTATTGCTTTTAATCCCATGACAAACAGGTTGAGTATTAGGGTGATAATTAAAACCTTTCGCACTTCAGCACGGTTATCGGCAGTCATAAATTATTTATTACATCAAGCTCTATGACTTCTAATGTAAAACTTAAAACATCAATAGATACAAATAAAATGTATCAAAGTCTTACACGGTAAGAAGTAATTCTCTCGATAATTGCTAAAATTATATGAATTTATTGAGATTGTTTTTAACTAAAATACGCTAAAACCTTGATAATTATTAGTAATAGTCTTGCAAATAAGAGCGTATATTTAGCGTTAATAGCAAATAGATATTAATTTTTTTGTCTGCAAATTCTAGCAAAAAGAATTTGAGCAAGTTTTCTCAGCGTTAGCAAAACTAGAAATTCTGTATTTGTTGTCCGAGAAGTTGTATATCTTGCTTTGGAAACGAACGATGCCATTTCTCCTCAAAACCTACGTAAGTTTCGATATCACGTAAAGCACGCCAGAACCAATGATTCTTTTGAGGCTGAATGCACGAGCCTAGACTACCTATTCAGGTAACATTAGTAATTACCAAGAAGTTTTAATACAAAGCTAATGTCTTCAACTCCTCTAACACTCAACCTAGTTGAAGGTTCTGTGTCCTTCAGTTTTTCACCCCAAGCAGCACGAGAATTAAAGGCAGCAATAGATCGGTTAATGGAAGGCCTCAAAGCTGTCGCTGCTAAATCCACTCCTGGCAGCAGTAAAGCGGCTCCCCAACCTCCCCTGGAATATCGTTACACTGGCGAAGTCTTTTTAGAAGTTTTCTGTAATCCTAATATTTGGCCGAGTCCCTTCGCAGCCAAAGTCCTACTGACTGTTCGCAACATCAACATCCGCATAACTACAGAAGCCGAATTGACTCGCATCATTGATGATATTAATCAGTATTTAGACCAAGTGGGATGAGGGAGATGGGGAGATGGGGAAAAGTTAAAGGGTAAAGGGTAAAGGGATAAATTTAACCTTTCCCCCTTTCCCTTTTACCATTCCCTGGAAAGCCCAATGCCCAATGCCCAATGCCCCATGCCCATTTAGAAAAATTACCGCAACAGTTCAACATTAGGAACCGCTCCGGTAAGATAATCCACATACTAGACTCAAGTTGTAGCACCAAAACTATTGGTTTTAATGCCTAAACCTACCTGAAAAATTGTATAATTTGAGACTCTAATGTTTCCGTATTAAAGAAAAACGCAAGATTCTAGATTCAGCAATGCTTCCCCAAAGCCAGAGATCATCCCAAATTGGGCGTTAAATCATTGATTGTGAAATCCACACTTCAAAAATAAACTCCCAATCTCAAATCCGAAATTGAACATTGATTAGTCGTTGTCCCATTCTTCACGACCAATCAAATCACCAATGCGATCGCGTAACAAAAAGTCACATTTTTCTAATTCACATTCAACGCAAACCCACTCTCTCGCTGGGATGTATTGGCAGAGTGTATATATTGGCTGTTGTCGGCTGACCATTCCCTTTTGCACCAGTCGGCGTGCTTCGTCTTGGATGACATCCAGAGAGTAGTAATTAATAGAAGGCACCGTATTCACACTCATGGTTTTTACTCACAAATTAACACTTAGATAGTGTTCCCGTTTAGCTATAAGGAACAAACATGACAGAGATTTGACTTGTGGCTATGCTTTTGTAGTTTGCTATACGGAACTAATTTCATTTTGACGCTACACATCCTGAAATTATCTCAAGAAATGTTAAGAAAGTCAACAAAAGCTGACATTTCCGAAAAATAAGCTTCACAAAACAATGTCAAAGTAGTTAACGAAACCTGCTGTGCTAGTTGTGTTAGTTTTATTCAACAGGTTCCAAAGCTCTGCTATTAGCGCTTTGAGGCATGATTTGGCTAGTGAGAAGAGTCCATATAGCGATCGCTCACAGACCAAATAATTACCTAAAAGCTGTATCTAGAAGTGTTGGTATCTATCTCAGGGTAAACAAGATAAGGATATTTGGCAGCAACTAGGGTATAAACTATGGCAAAACTAACGGCTAAATTACACTATGAAGGCTTTTAAGCTAGCGACTGTTAACAATTTCTTAAACAAATCCGCAATTACTTGGTTAATTTCAGCGCCGATGTTACATGGTTTTTTTTAGAAGAACATCTGTACAAAGGCACAGAGGCGGGAGGTAGGGGAAGTGTAGGGGAGTTAACGAAGGCAGGAGGCAGGGGGCAGGAGGCAGGAGGCCGTTTTTATAACGAGGATTTATACCGCGTTCCAAAAACTTTTCGCCTTAAAAGGCTGTCTTCGTAGCGGGACGAAGCCCGGTTTTAGACCCGATTGTTTCGATAAAAAAAGCTTCCTACCTCCCAATGCCCAATGCCGAATGCCGAATGCCCAATGCCCAATGCCCAATGCCCCATGCCCAATGCCCCATCCCCTATACTTATGTTCACATTAAAACAGACGCGATTTGGTCGCGTCTGTAAAGTGTTTGGCGGATTTGCTGAGATCGATTTGTTCTGAAGTTACATTGTTATTTGGGTTACTTATTCTGAGAGTTCGTCATCATCTCGATCTGTGGTGTCTTCTACTGGTGTGGAATTTTCTGGCGATCGCTGATTATTCAGCTGATTTAATAGTGCCAATACCTTATTGCCACGTTCTATAGAGCGATCTTCGACAAAGATAACCTCTGGTGTGCGACGTAGCCGTACCCTAGCACCAAGTTCGCTACGGACAAAACCCGTGGCTGACTTTAAGCCCGCCATTGTTTCTGCCTTGGCTTCATCTGTACCATAAATACTGACGTAGATTTTGGCGTGTTGGAGATCGCCGGAAACATCAACATCAGTAACACTTACCATTCCTGTACCCACACGGTCATCCTTAATGCCGTTGAGCAGCATTTGGCTAACTTCCCGTTTAATCAGTTCAGCAACACGGGAAACGCGGCGATTTGTAGCCATAAAAGTTTAGCCTCCTCACAGAGGTTGTACGACATAATATAAACGCAAGCTGGGTGATAATACCTAGCGTATGGCAAGTAACGCCAAAAACAACTGTCTCTAGGGCAGAAGCCGCAGCATCGCCCCAGTCTAGATTGTACTCAATCCCAGCATTGCACGTAGGGTGAGAGTGACGAACACCAGACTGCTGAGAAACAAACCCAAAAGGGCAATTAAGGTGATTGGGCGTTTCAACAGTGGCACTAATGGCGCAAAGGTGTTGAGAAATACCCCTAAGAGGACAGTAATGAAGTAGCGGGGGTAGCGAAAGACGTTATCCCAAAATCCGTCGAACATTTGAATTTAAACTGCCTTGCTATAGACTTACGTTTGTTTTGACATTCTTTATCTATTTAATTGTAATCTATGCGCCTGGAAAATTACCCAGTTAATATAAAATATGGTTCGTCAGCTATATTAACTATATTTAGTCGCAACTATTTCGGTAAAATTGTAAGTAAATGGTTATTCAAATCCCCAAAGAAACTAGCCCGCGTCCATTTTTGAAGTGGGCAGGGGGTAAGAGTAGGTTGATTCAGCAATATATTCCTTATTTTCCTAAGAATTATCAAAATTACTATGAACCATTTTTAGGTGGAGGTGCTATTTTTTTCCATTTGCAACCAAATAAAGCAATTTTAACTGATATTAATGCTGAGTTAATTAATACTTATTGCTGCGTTCGAGATAATGTTGATGAATTAATCTTGCTTCTCAAAGAGCATAAAGAACGACACAATAGAGATTATTATTACACTATAAGAAATAATTATGTTGGTACAGATTTAGAAAAAGCTGCTCGTTTTATTTATCTGAATAAAACCTGTTTCAATGGTCTTTATCGAGTCAACTCCCACGGTAATTTTAATGTGCCCTTAGGCAGATATAACAATCCTAACATTTGTCCTGAAAACTTACTGCAAGTTGCTTCTACAGCGCTTTCTCAGGCTAAAATTCAACAAGCAGATTTTACAGAAGTGCTAAATCATGCCACTAGCAGTAATGACTTTGTGTTTTTCGATCCGCCTTACCACCCTATCAGTCAAACTAGTTATTTTACCGCTTATAGTTCAAATTCTTTTAGTAAAAAAGACCAAGAACTTTTGAGAGATACTTGTGCAGAGTTAGCAAGTCGTGGTGTCAAAGTTATGGTATGCAATTCTGATTGTGAATTTATTAAAAAAATTTATACAGATATCAATTTTGAAACGCACACAATTAAAGCAGCACGTTCAATTAACTCGAATATCAAAAATCGAGGCATGATTGACGAACTATTAATTACATCCTTTAATAATTAATAATTCAGGAGTCATAACTCAGAAATTAGCATGAATTCTGTACAACTGGTAACTGAATAAATCAAAGCAAGATTTAATAGTCAATTTAGCAAATATTACATTCTGAATTATGACTTCTTCTAAAGATTTTTATTTGCCCAGGCAATGAATCTATCTAAGCTATAGACTGCTAATAAATTATGGTTATCGTTAACTCTTGCTTTGAGCCATTTACTTGCACCTTCTCGCATCCCTTCACCACCTAATATGACAATAGTCGGTGCAGGGTAATAATGCTGAATGTTCATATTCAAATAAGGAAACTTTTCATCAACCGAACCAGGGCTTTCTTGCCATTTGCACTCGATAATTAAACCAGATGGCATTGCAGGTGAGCCAACAACGTAAAAATCAACTTTTAAATCGGTATGATAAATTCCAGTTCCAATATAAACCTCTTTCCCATAGCGTTTTGGCAATAAAGCCGCATTTAGTACAATTTCTTTGGAGACATAATTCCCGACTTGGAAATAATTATGGCCATTCAAAATTGCTTCTACATTAATTTCTAAAATTCTCCCTGCCTTATTTGCCCGCCCACCTTGAGTCAGAGCCATGCTAAAATCCTCTGCCAAAAGTACTGCTTATTCTAGGATTCCATAGAAGCAGTAATAAATGGTCAGTTGCTTAATATGAATTTTTATTGAAAGTACAAAAATTTGGTATCTATGTACTAAATAAATACAAATGTATTAATAATTTGGATAATTAAGGGTTGCTGATTCCAAGAAGGGTGAAAAAAAAGGAATTTCCTTGTGATTTTTCCTTTTAATACTTTTCTTAGCTCTTGTAAACATGCCTTCTACTGCAAGCGAGTACGCCATTTTTCTGGGTCTTGGGAACAGTGAAAAACAGCGTAGATAATAATCTCCTGTTCATTAAACTCGTAAAAAACGACGTAGGGAAAACGCCTAATTGTAGCGCGGCGATAACTTTCATGAACAATCTGGTATGTGCTGGGTTGACGCTGAATTAAATTCAGGCAGGCATCAACACAGCGTAAAAACTCAGCACCTAAGCCAAATTCCCTCCCCTCGTACCAGTCATAAGCTTCAATAATGTCTAGTTCTGCGGCTGTAAGAATAGTTAATTTTCTAGCCATGTCGTTGAGAGATTCTAGCTTTTACATCTTCCCAACTGCTGCCAATGGATGGATTTTGCAGATATTCAGCTTTGCGGCGGGCTAGCTCTTGTTTTTGCCAATCTAAAACTGGGAGTGCTGCTGGTGTAGCGGCTATCTCATCCCATAAATCTTCTACTAGTTGAAGTTTTTCCGCTCTCGAAAGACTAGAGAGTTCGGGAAATACTGGATTCATGGTGTTTTCTTAATTTGATTCACCTTCATTATTACACCCAAAACCTTCATATCCATAGCAATATTTCTAATAACTGAAATTCAGGTTAGATAAATTTTAATAATTTTCCTTTAGACTTCAACCTGTCTGAGCTTCAGTATTACCGTTGCGGATAGCCCAGGCTATTTCTAATAGTTGAGTCCAGCGCTTTTGCACTTGTTTGGGGGTACATTTGATGGCTTTGGCGATCGCCTGGTCGCTCTCCCGTGCAGTTTTGAGTTGTAAAATTTGCTGTTGTTGTTCTGTAAGTTGACCGATAAATATTTCCCATTGTTGGGAAGATAAACCCAACTTTTGCTCTAAACCCGCACCTAACCATTGATGTACCAATTGCCAATGATGTTGCTTGGCAAACTTTTCTACATGATATTTAAACCGTTGTTGCAAATAATCGCGCTGACGGCTAGTTAAACCGAGAATTTGGTCAATTTCTGGTGCTGAAAGGTCTTGCAGTTTCAAACTTAAGTAGTCCATACAGTCAGATTGACCTTGGGACTCTAAGTATTTCATCAATTCAGCAATGACGCGATCGCGTTCTGATTCTTCTGATGGATCGAAACTGGCTTTGGCAATCATTTGCGATCGCAGTTGCTGTACCGCCGAATTACGTTGGTAAGATTCTGCTTCTTCACCCTTAGCAGACTCCACCGCCATTTCAATATCCACAGTAGTTTCTTGGGGCTGACGACGAGCAAAACCCTGCGCCCGCAAAATAATTAATTGCTGATTTGCGCCGCCAGGTAAATTGATGCGACGTTTGGCGTACTGTTCTGTAAATGCCATATATTCAGCTAATTGCAGCTGAGTACGCGGCGTGTGATCCTCAGGTAATTCGTTTTCGCGGCGGAAAGCTTTAATCGCTTCAATATAAAATGCTTGTAAAAAATCTTCAATTAGGCTGTAACGAGCGTCAAAACCCAACTCCGAGCCGGATATAGTGACATGGCGGTAAACCATCGCGCCCAAATTGCTATGTAATTCCACCCGTCCTTGTTTGGAACCTAGGTGGTAGTAACGCAAGCACTTTTGCATCCGGTGTCTGGCCAACGTCATCTGCCAAGACTGAATTTGTCCAGATGTTTGGATACGCGAGCTTTTATCGCAAATGCGTTCTACTTCCTTGGCGATGCGCTTTGCTAAAGCTTGTACGCATCTGGGCGCTGCTTTCACTTGCCCTTGCATTTCCTCACACAGCAATTGAACTAAGGTGTCACTGCTGCTAGCTGGCAATTCTTCGCCAGAAACATGGTTGTTAAAAACTGGTGTAGAGTTTGGTAGATTGGCGACATTAGCTTTCATGACTTTTCCAGGGAGTAGTATTGCACCGTAATTACAACGCAGACACAGCGATCGAGGCTAGTCTTGGTTGGAGAATCTTTGGGCATTCATCCATCAAGACTTGCCCCACGTAATGCTCACATCTAAAGCTCATATTTAAAACTGTAGGAAATACGAAAGAGTTATAGCTATGACAATGTGTCGGTTCTTCCACAAACCACCACATTGATGCTAGTAAATGGATACGCAGCATTTCTTCAAAGTTGTTAAATGCCTTGCTCTAGCCAGTGTTGCCACCATCCTGTTATACCCACTGATATCGCCTTTAATTATGACAATTTCAAAACTGGAGTCATTTAAATCACAATTTCCGAAACTAACAAGTGCGCTGATGAAATTTAATCCTTATACCCATGTTGCTGCTGCTTCCCAACCTAAACCCCTCCGTATAATTACTGCTTCATCTCCTGTTAAATCCAAAATAGTAGACACTTCGTACTTAGGTTCTTCGCCAGCATCTACAATTATGTCTACGAATTTGTCTAAACGGTCAAATAGCTCTACCCGTGATTGAATAGTCTCTGGATCTATGTGAACCAAGCCATTATTTCCTTCATCTGGTGGCACGTGTGCGGAAGTTGAGATAATCGGATTGCCTAACGCTTCCAGCAGAGCCAAACAGACAGTATGGTTTGGGACTCTAATTCCTGTAGTTTTCCGCTTGGGACTTTGCACCAATCGCGGTACTAACTTAGTAGCTGGTAGCAAAAACGTGTATGTACCTGGAATTAGGCGCTTCATAATCCGATAGGCTGTGTCACTTACGAAGGCATAAGTCGCCACATTTGAAAGCGAGGGACATAAAAATGTCAGTGGTTTATCATTTGCTAGCTGCTTAATTTGCCGCACTCGTTCTACCGCCGACTTGGCATTCAAATCACAACCGATCGCATAGACTGTATCAGTAGGGTAAAGCATGACAGCACCACTAGAGAGCGCTGACTTTATTTCCTCTATTCGGCGAATTTGAGGATTGTCCGGATGAACTGGGAAGATTTTTGCCATAGGTGGGGACTGGGGACTGGGGAGTGTGGGGAGTGTGGGGAGTGTGGGGGGAAAGATTTCTTCCCCATCCTCCCACACCTCCCCATGCCCAATAATCAATGACTAATGACTAATGACTAATGACTAATGACTATGAATAAAATCGCTTATCTTCAATGTCCGACAGGAATTTCTGGTGATATGTGCCTGGGTGCTTTGGTCAGTTTGGGTGTTCCTGTGGAGTATTTAATTGAAAAACTCAATGGGTTGGGAATTGAGCAGGAATATAAGTTAAGGGCAGAACTTGTGCAACGGAATGGTCAGCAGGCGACTAAAGTCCATGTGGATTTAATAGATCATCATCACCACCACGATCGCGAACACACTCATCATCACGAACGCCACCTGCCAGAAATAGAGCAGATGATTCTCAAAGCAGGGTTACCGCCACGGGCAGAAGCTTGGAGTTTGGCGGTATTCCGGCAGCTAGCTGTAGCAGAAGGGGCAGTGCATGGCATTTCTCCTGAAAAAGTTCATTTTCATGAGGTGGGTGCTGTAGATGCGATTGTAGATATTGTGGGTACTTGCTTGGGGTTGGATTGGCTAGGGATTGAGAGCAATGAGTCAGGATTGCCTTTACTATACTGCTCGGCGTTCCCGACTGGCGGCGGTACTGTGAGGGCGGCGCATGGTCAAATGGCTGTACCAGTACCAGCAGTATTAAAGCTGTGGGAAATGCGGGGTTGTCCAGTTTATAGCAACGGCATTGAACGAGAACTGGTGACACCAACAGGTGCCGCGATCGCCACTACCTTAGTCAGAGAATTTGGTTCGCCGCCCCCCATCACTATCAAGCAGGTAGGATTGGGAGCAGGAACCATAAATTTACCCATCCCCAATATTTTACGCCTCTGGCTGGGCGAAAGCGCAATTTTAGAGTCAGATTTCCGTGATTCTGGCGATACTAGCTCAAATGTGGAAACCATATCGGTATTAGAAACCCAAATTGATGATTTAAATCCTCAAGCCATCGGCTATGTGTTTGAGGCTTTGTTTGCGGCTGGTGCGCTGGATGTTTTTACTGTGGCGATCGCGATGAAAAAATCCCGCCCAGGAATTTTGCTGACTGTTATCTGTCATCCAGAAAATTTACTCAGTTGTGAAGCTGTTATATTCCGTGAAACCACAACATTGGGTATTAGGCGAACTAATCAGCAACGCGCCATTTTACAACGAGAAATTCAACAAGTGGAAACTGAATATGGCAAAGTGCGCGTTAAAGTAGCATGGAAAGGGCGATCGTCAGAAAAACTTATTGCTAATGTGCAGCCAGAATACGAAGATTGTGCAGAATTAGCCCGAAAACATAATATTCCCTGGCGGGAAGTTCAACGGCTAGCGCTACAGCATTGGTATTTAGAAAATCAAAACAACTAACCCATCTTGAAAATAGTGTTGACTGTTGACTGTAAAAAGATTTCTAGATTCTCATTGTCTGCATCATTCTGAGTCCTGTTTATGAAATAAAAACTCGTCAAAATTCAGCATGAATTTTGACGAGTGGTGCGTTTATTGTTGCTTGTTAAACTGGATTATTACCACCAGTCTAACGACTAATTTCTATTCAATGCGTTAGCTGCATCTTCAGCGGTGCGCTGAATATTGGTACTAGCATCTTCGCCAGCACGTTGAGCATTTTTGGTCAAATCTTTGGCTGCATTCTGGGTATTTCCCTTGAGGTTTTCAATTCCGCGTTGAGTTCCCTTAGCAAAACCTTCCCCTAATTCTCCAGCAGAACTTCCAACATCTTCACCCAGGTTTTTCACTCTTTCACCAAATGGTGTACCTTGTTGGTAATTCCGGACATATTGCTCGCGAGAGTCAACACTCTTTTGCTCAATATTTTTTTGAGCGTTTTTCGCTAGCGCATCAGCTCTATCATTAGCAGCCTTTTCACCTAATCCCCCTCTAGGATCTACATCGCTAAAGTTATTCATCCCACCAGCAGGTGCAGAAAGAGGATAATCTTTTGTGGGATCGTAACGTTTTACATAATTATTTGATTGAGGCGTTTGAGCATCAGGCTGTGGTGGTTGTGTTGCTACTCCTGGCGCAGCACAAGCCTGGGTCACAAACAAGAATATTCCTACTAAAAAAGCAGCTAAAACTTTCAGCGGACGAATATTTTTCAACCAAGTACCTAATTGTTTCATACTCTTACTCCTTGCATTTTTGTCGCTAATTTAAACTTCAAACAAGATGGTATTTGCAAACCATTTCAAATCTCAACTATTGAGACAAAATAAAATTTCTATTTGCCTCTTGCTGGATTTTTTTGTAATTCTGGTCTACCACCTGCTTCATCTGCCTTGTCTTTTAAAAAGCCGGAAGCTTCTTCAACAGTTTCTTTCACAGTTCCAATGCGTTCTTTAACGCGAGTTCCTACACTGGGTTCGTTCTGAATCAAACCACCTGGTTCAGGTTGTTGGAAATTTTTGTCTGTGATAATTGGGAGTTCTGCTTCTTTTTTGATTCGGCCTACTGGTGTTTCAGCACCAGGATAAAGTATCTCAGAATCTCTATTTCCAACATTTGTAGCAATCAATAGTGAGCTTGGCTCTAGGCTAGCTTGGTCGCGTCCTTGATTGTTTTTTAGGTTCGTTACTTTGGAATCGGGAGATCTAGTGTATTTGTCTCCACCATTCTTATAAGGATTGTTGGCTCCACCTGCTTGCACAGCAGGGTTTTGTGGATTTGCACCTTGAGCATCTCCTGTACTACAAGCAGTGCTAACTATCAACAATAATCCTGCGAGAAAAATTGTTAATATTTGGCGCAGCCGTAGTTTTTTCAAAAAAGCGATCGCAGCGTTCACGTAGTCCTCCTTACCAAAGTATTAATAAGCTGAAGTCTTAGCTGAATCATTGCTATTATTCAGTCAGTTATTGTGGTTGTTTAGTTGGTTAATTTGTGAATAACCTCTATTCAAAGATAGGAAGAATAAAACGACTTTTACCTCTAGCGCAGGCCACATTTTTATTAGCACAAAAATAATATTTTTATCTAACTCTAGAGAGATATAAAATAATATAATAGCTTTTAAGTAAAAAAAATTACATCCAGCTTTTTCATACTTCTAAATGTTTGAATATGTAGCAGATATATATAGTAAGATTTGAGGTATTTGTACCTTTTTTTCCTAACCGTTAAAATACTAATTTAATGAAGCAATTTTTACGTTGGATAATTTTAGGCGGAACAATATTTTTTTTAGGGAAAGCCCTGAAAGATAATTGGATTCAAGTGACTGCTATCCGCATTGATGGGGTAGGATGGGGAATTATGGCGATCGCTACAGTCGTCACTTTACTGGCACATACCTGGGCTGGCTGGGTTTGGACTTGGGTTTTGCAAGAGTTAAATCAACCTGTGCCATCTTCCCAATTCATCCAAGTTTACCTAAAAACTAATATTGCTAAGTATTTACCAGGTAATATCTGGCATTATTACGGACGAATTCTCGCCGCTAGAAATGCCAACGTTGCTGCTGGTGCAGCCACCTTAAGCGTTTTGCTGGAACCGCTACTTATGGCGACGGCTGCTTTAATCTTCATTATTTTATTCAGTAGTCAATTTGATGCAAAGAATACCACTTTAACGGTACAAATCTTACAATTGGTGAGTTTAGCTGTGGTGCTTTGTGCAGTTCATCCCCGGTTTTTAAACCCAGCCATTGGCTTTTTATACAAACTGAAGGCAAAAAAATCCGATCTTAATACTCAGCCAAGTGTCGTCTTAACTCTCAAACGCTATCCCCTACGACCTTTATTAGGGGAATTGGGCTTTTTAGCTTTGCGTGGCGTCGGGTTTATTTTAACTGTATTTGCACTCAATTCCGGAAATTGGAGTCAAATTCCTTTATTGCTAGGGGCCTTTAGTTGCGCTTGGTTACTCGGCTTAGTGATTCCCGGTGCGCCTGGTGGGTTGGGTGTGTTTGAAGCGACTGCTTATGAACTTTTGCGACACCAGTTTCCAGCTGCTTTAGTTTTTAGTGCGATCGCTTTATATCGCCTCATTAGTATTCTATCTGAAACCATAGGCGCTGCCTTGGCTTGGTTACACGAACGCCTTGCCGAGTGATAACTTTTCAGTTAGCACCATTTTGGATTTTGGATTAAGCATAAAGCCTATTTTACTTATCAATTCTGAGTCCAAGAACTCACCAATTCCGCTGTAATCTTACCAAATTAGAACTTAACTAATCAGGTAAAAACTCTTCATCTAAACACTCATCCGCAGTAAACGGAGAGTCTAAAGGAAAAGTATCAAGCGATAAACCAGTTTCATCACTGGCTTGCTTTCTTGCATCTTGATAACACTGTGCGATAACTTCGTGGAAATATGGTTTTAAACTAGGACTATCCACAAAAGCCTCTTTGAGCCTCCGGCGATGTTCTCTAATACTTCCCTTCCAACTATTAGAGCGCTTTTCTGGCTGATATTTATATTTTAACAAATGGATTAATACAACTATTAAATTACTTTTGATTGCCTTTTTTTCACTTCTCCCCATACATTCAATCTCTTCGATCAGATTTTCTAAATCAACCTCAGAAAATCTGCCTTCTTTTAATTGTTTAGCTGTTGTCTCTATCCACAAATAAAAATCTTGATCGTAAAGATGAGAGTTTGTGAAGACTGTTGGTTGAGGCGCTGTCATCTGATTTTTCAACCTCCCAAAATCCAACCATTGAGCTTGATTTTACACAGCTATTACTATGTCAGCGATAATCCAAATAAATTGTTTTTGGACTTATCCAAAGTGAAACTTTGGAAATAGCAGGGTAAGTGTATGATAACAAAACCTGCCACATACAAAGATTGTTAGTGCGATCGCCTGGTATTATCGCCAACATTAATTTCTCAAAATAAAAAGGCTGCAATTAAGCGATCGCTAACACAGCTAAAGTGACTCAATGAAAATAAAATATCACTACTGACAAATAAATTTGTCTGTTTGCAGCAACTGATAAGTCTAAATTTAATGGGGGTGGAGGGACTTGAACCCACACGACCTTTTACGGTCAACGGATTTTCATTCTCCCGCAATTTTCACTGCTACTTGATGGCAACAGCCGCTTCAAGTTTTGAGAATTGGACTCTCCCTTTACCCTCGACTTTACGTTAGGGTAGCTCCCGTCGGGTCTCTGCACCTTCCGAATAGTTAGCAGTTTTGAGTTAGGAGTTATGAATTTTTAGTTTACTCATCACTCACTACTCAGCACTCATAACTTTTTTCGGCTTGGCTCAGGATTGCCATGTCTGTTACCAGATTTAGGTTTCCCTGAGTTTGAGAGCTTCCACTTGAGGGATTTCTCCTTCAAGGCTCAGTTATCTAAGTCCGTAGCGTCTACCATTCCGCCACACCCCCGCAGGTGTTCGGTAGCTATTTATTTTGTAGAGGCAGCAAACACCTCCTCATCTATTCCACCACCAATTGTGTCATTTGTCCAACTAGATTGAAAATATTTTTTCCAATTGGAAGTTTTTATTTTTTCCTAACCAATTTGGATGAAAATTTTCCACCTTGTCTGACAATAGCACTGATTTGCTACCGGGCTATTTATCATAGCATCATACACTGGACATTTGTCAATTTTCTTGACGGCTTTTCTCAAAATCCCTTTAGTGCTGAGTGCTGAATATTGACTGATAACCGTTGGCAGAGAATTATTATTCACTCCTTTGCCCCTGTGCCCCCTATTTCTCCACTCCCTCTATTTCTTGAAAGCATCATGACTCTACTTCCCTGAGTCTCGCTCTTCGCCCTATGATGAGAAATAGATGCTTAGACAAAAAAGTTATGATCGTCGCCCTGCTGTATCTGATTTTGGCTGGAGCTTACCTTCTAGTAATTCCGATCGCTGTCTTGCTCTACCTAAAGCAGCGTTGGTACGTGGCTAGCTCCATCGAGCGTGTGTTTATGTACTTTTTGGTGTTCTTTTTCTTTCCGGGTTTATTGGTTTTATCGCCGTTTGCAAATTTTCGACCCCGGCCGCGACAAATTGAAGTTTAACGAAATTGGTAGGTCATAACTCTCATGCGACGGATTGACGCTATTGGAATTGGCTTAGGCATTTTTATTGCCGGCGGCTTGGCGTATGTAGGATTACAGCTAGTCGGCTTCGATAATCAGCAAGCTGGTATATGGAGCCAAATCTTACTAGTGGCTGTGTTAGTTGGCTGGTTAGCTACCTATTTTTTCCGTGCGGTGGGACAAAAAATGACCTACCACCAACAGCGGGAACAGTATGAGCAAGAATTTCTGCAAAAGCGCTTGGAAGAACTAACTCCCGAAGAACTAGCACGAATTCAAGCCGAGATAGAACAAGAAGAGCAGTCTCAGGTGTAAAGTGATCATTGGTCAGTTGTCGTTTGTCCTTTGTCATTTGCAAATAACCAATGACCAATGACCAATGACTAATGACCAATGACCAATGACCAATGACTAATGACTAATGACTGCAATTTCTGATTGCTTTGAAACCCTAAGGCACAATCGTGAATGTGCCTTGATTCCTTTTATCACCGCTGGCGACCCAGATTTAGAAACAACAGCAGCAGCGTTGCAAATCCTCGATCGCAGTGGGGCAGATATCATTGAACTGGGCGTACCATACTCCGATCCTCTAGCGGATGGGCCAGTCATTCAAGCAGCTGCTACCCGCGCTTTGCAAAGGGGAACGAAATTTGAGCAGGTGCTGGAAATGCTCCAAGCAACAACTCCCAAAATGCGATCGCCCATTGTTCTATTTGCCTACTACAATCCAATTTTGCACCGTGGGATTGAAAAATTTCTCCAGCAAGTTGCTGCGGCTGGAGTAGCAGGATTAGTAGTGCCGGACTTACCTTTAGAAGAGGCCGCAGGCTTACTCAAACCAGCTGGTGAGATGGGAATCGATGTAACTTTGTTGATAGCCCCCACCAGTTCTGCCGAACGGATACAAGCCATAGCCCGTTCCTCCCAAGGATTTATTTATTTAGTCAGCGTCACAGGTGTGACGGGAATGCGAACGGAAATCCAAACGCGAGTATCAGATTTACTCAAAGAAATTCGTAGTGTCACTGATAAACCCATTGGCGTGGGCTTTGGAATCTCCGAACCAGCCCAAGCCCGTCAGATAAAGGAATGGGGTGCAGATGCAGCGATTGTGGGCAGTGCTTTTGTGAAGCGGTTAGCAGAAGGTACGCCAGAACAGGGACTAAATGCGATCGCTCAATTTTGCCAAAGTCTCAAAGCAGCCATCAAGACCACGTAACAGCACAAATACTCATGTTGATGAGAGCGAAAAAGTAGATTAAAAAAGTGTAACAGCGTAGTTTTTTTATCCTAAGTTTAGTAGACAATTTGACTGTTCTGGTCTTGAATATTAACATCAGATATCAAGATGTAAAAAAACTAGCTGATACAGTCGCTTATAGTCTGAGTATTATGTGAAGTGGTCAAAATTTATGAGTGTGAGAGTGAGTCATTCACAGATGGTTATAGTTATATTGCAGTTCGGGGGCAAAGGCGATGAGTGAGAGTATGGCATTTATCGGTGGGGTCGCTGTGGCTGGGCTGGCAGCTCTGGTATTGCTCAAAGGAACAAATGTACAACCTAACTTCGCTGTTGCTCCGCAAATGCCGAATACTGTGGTAGCGCCCCAGGTTATGCCGCCACAAGTACAATATCCAGGAGGGTATTACGGGCAACCACAACCAATTTATCCCAATCAGCCGCCAACTGCTCCCAATTCTGACCAGCGCCTAGAAATGGAAAAGCTGAACATGCAGATGGAGAGTTTGAAAAAGGACAATGAACAGCTGAAGTTGTTTAACCAACAACTGCAAGGTCAAGTCCAAAATTTCAATACTCAGCAGCAGTGGCAATTAGCTCAGCAAAATAACCAACAAAAAGTAGCAGCATTCCAGCCACAAAGTCCCTGGTGGTCTTCACCTATGCTGTGGGCAGTGGGAGGCGCAGCTCTCACCATTGGTGGTGGTGTTGTTGTCGCTGGTGTGTTGGCTTTATTCTCACCACGGCAGCGTCCAACCCGCACCGTACAAGTCATTCACCCTTATCAAGGTCCTACACCACCCTTGGTTCCAGTACGTCGCGCTGAGTTTCTGCCTGCTTCTCGTATCGATCCAAGACGAGTTGAAGCCCCAGAATACGACGAAATGCACTGATAGACGTAAAAGGGACTGGCACATGGGGGCAGGAGAGGTAGGGGAAAAGGTTAAAGGGAAAATGAATAAATTTAATCTTTCCCCTTACCCCATGCCCAATACTTTGCTACTTGATAAAAACCGTACATCGCGCTAGTCTTCATGGACGTAACTCCACGCTGTGACATTAGGCGATGACAAATCAATACTCCCCAAAAATTCCCTCTTGCACTTGGAATCGTCCCATCGGTTTAGGCTGGGATAAGCCCTATACCGTCCGTTACGCAAGTAATCTTGATGATGGCCCTTGGCATGGTGCGCCATTAGGTGGCTTTGGTGCAGGTTGCATCGGTCGTTCTTCACGGGGAGACTTTAATCTATGGCACATTGATGGTGGTGAGCATATCTTCAAAAACGTGCCCGCCTGTCAATTCAGTGTATTTGAGTCCAATGGTACATCTACCCAAGCTTATGCTTTATCTACCCAAGCACCTGAGGATGGTAGTCTCAAAGCATGGCAATGGTATCCAGACAGCAAGGGAGCAGGGGAACAAGGAACCAGGGGAGAAATTAACTCCATCAATCAACAGCAAACTGGCGAGTATCATGCCCTGTATCCCCGTAGCTGGTTTGTGTATGAAAACGTTTTTCAAACACAGTTGACTTGCGAGCAATTTTCACCTGTATGGGCTGGCAATTACCAAGAAACTAGCTACCCTGTGGCGGTGTTCCATTGGAATGCTCACAACCCCACAAATGCACCTATTACTCTGGGCATCATGTTCACCTGGGAAAATATGGTGGGTTGGTTTACTAATGCCCTCAAATCTCCTCAAGTGCGGGTGCGGGATGATGGTAGCCCAGTTTATGAATACCAACCACGCTGGGGTGAAAGTCAAGGAAATTATAATCAGATTGTAGAAAATCCAGAATACTTTGGTTGTCTTTTAGGTCGGGTTAATAGCGACAAACCATTGGAAGAAGGGGATGGAACCTGGTGTATTGCAACTTTGAAACATCCAGGAGTGGAAGTATTTCATCACACGCGCTGGAATTCCATTGGTACGGGTGAAGATATATGGCAAACCTTTGCTGAAAATGGTTCTTTACCTAATTATCAAGACACAACTCCAGCAGCAGAAAACACACAACTAGCAGCTGCGATCGCAATTCGTTTTACTCTTCAACCAGGCGAAACTCTCGAAATCCCCTTTGTCTTGGCTTGGGATTTACCGATTACAGAATTTGCCGCCGGAATAAACTACTATCGCAGATACACAGACTTTTTTGGTAAAGATGGTAGCCATGCTTGGACGATTGCATCTACCGCTTTACAACAATACCAAACCTGGCGATCGCAAATTCAAAGTTGGCAACAACCCATTCTCGACCGAAAAGATTTGCCTTCTTGGTTCAAAATGGCTTTATTTAATGAGCTTTACGACCTCACCTGTGGCGGTACTCTCTGGAGTGCAGCATCAAAACTTGACCCCATCGGTCAGTTTGCAGTGCTGGAGTGCCTAGATTATCGCTGGTATGAAAGTCTAGATGTGCGGTTGTATGGTTCTTTTGCCCTGTTGATGCTGTTTCCAGAATTAGAAAAATCAGTGATACGGGCATTTGCACGGGCAATTCCCCAAGGTGATGACACTCCCCGAATCATTGGCTATTACATGACAATCAAGGCAGAAAGCCCCCTTGCAGTTCGTAAAGCCCCTGGTGCAACACCCCACGATTTAGGCGCACCTAACGAACACGTTTGGCAAAAAACTAACTACACCAGTTATCAAGATTGCAATTTATGGAAAGATTTAGGTAGCGATTTTGTATTGCAAGTATACCGAGATTTTCTGTTCACGGGTGGTGAAGATGTGGAATTCTTGGCAGACTGTTGGGATGCGGTTGTTAAGACTCTCGACTACCTGAAAACTTTTGACCTAGATGGCGATGGTATTCCTGAAAATTCTGGTGCGCCTGACCAAACATTTGATGACTGGCGGTTGCAAGGTGTCAGCGCCTATTGTGGTGGGTTGTGGTTAGCGGCGCTAGAAGCTGCGATCGCCACTAGCCAAATTTTATTAAATCACAACCTTGGCGATCGCAACGACTTAGAATTTCAAAAATCAACCTATGAAGCTTGGTTAGAACAATCTCGCCCAATTTACCAAGAAAAGCTTTGGAATGGACAGTATTATCGGCTGGATAGTGAAAGTGGTTCTGATGTAGTGATGGCGGATCAATTATGCGGACAGTTCTACGCCCGATTGCTAGGACTACCAGATATTGTACCGAGCGATCGTGCCCTCTCTGCGTTGAGAACTGTTTATGATGCCTGCTTTTTGAAATTCTGTGATGGGAAATTTGGTGCTGCTAACGGTGTTCGTCCCGATGGTTCGCCAGAAAACCCCAAAGCTACTCATCCTTTGGAAATCTGGACAGGAATAAACTTTGGCTTGGCCGCTTTTCTTGTGCAGATGGGAATGAAAGATGAAGCATTTAAGTTGACCCAAGCTGTAGTGCAGCAAATTTACGACAATGGACTACAATTTCGCACGCCTGAAGCCATCACCGCAACTGGCACTTTTCGCGCCTGCACTTACCTGCGCCCAATGGCAATCTGGGGAATTTATTTACTAATTGATTGACTTCGCAAATGTTAAGTAGGTCGGTGTTGAAAATTGTCGTTATGACAATGCAGGGGGAAAGAGCTTTTTGAGCAACTTTACTTTTCGTTATATATTTTGGTTTTTTTGCACCATATTACTGACTCTCCCCTTACCTGGAAAAATAGCTAACTTTTCAGTGTTATCTGCAAAACCTCTCTTTTTGTAGGATGCAGTAGAGACGTTCCAATGCAACGTCTCTACATCTGTTGGATAACGAAAAAGGGTGGGTGTACGGTGTGATACCATTTCACGAAATACCTGATACAGATAGATAGGTAGGGGCGTACAGCTGTAGACCCCTACAGCTGATTCATGTGTTCCAAAGATTTTTGGATAGGACTTACGCAAGAACTCTCTGAAACTCTTATTTCTCCGTGCCCTCTGCGTCCTCTGCGGTTCGTTTTTTCATGATTTTGCGTAAGTCCTGTTGGAAATGGTATGACACCTGATTCGCCAACAACATCCTGTATTGAGAGGTTCCTCACTTCTTCATTCTCCTGATTTTCCCACTCCGTAAAGACAAGGGTGTTAATCCTTGTCTTTACCCACTCCCTAGTTTTTCTAGATGACGTAAAAAGTCAGAGTCTACATTTGTAATTTTATTTTCCAGTGTTTCCGGAAGGGAAGGAAAATTTCAGTAATGGTATGAGTTAAAGTAGTGAGAATTCAAGACTACGTTTCAAAAAATGCAAATACTACTAGTTTTAGCGATAAATATTGCTAGCATTGTCCAGGCTGTTTTCCGGAGAAAGCTGACAATATTACAAACATAAACGCTAAGACATTTAGACTTTGCGTAACTTTGGGCGGATAGACCACACAGTGGTTTTCTCTCGGTTTTAGCAGAAGTAGCCAGAAGTAGCCCAAACTTTGGGATATGAGGTGCTAGTAGTTTGGGCAAGTATTAATTAGCCGGACTCATATCATAACCCATAGATAGCTTATTGGCAAGAAATTTCCGAGCTATTTTTTGTCTGGTAAGGAGAAAAATTGCGTAGGCTAGCAAAAACGGCAGGCATCCCCCACTGATGCAAAAGCCAACAATTTTCGCTTCTGAATCAAGCAACTATAGTCCTAACTATTGAGTAGGAACGCTAATTTCAAGAGAACTTAACCCAAATTAGTCAATATCTTACTAAATTCATCATCATCCCAGGCTCTCTCCACCATTGCTCATACACGGCATACCTTGTTTTCGTCCGAGGTATCCTATTTATCCAAGATGTTCGTGAGCAATTTATACTGACTAATAGCTTTTATTCGAGCTTTTTACTAATAAAATTAGACTAATATTCTTATTTATTTGAATAGCTTAAAGTTTCTAATAAGTATATATTTATTTTAAATAAAAATAGGAAACTTTACTTTCAATCAAATTAGTCTTTATGAAAAATATAACTTTTTATATTTTTCATAAAGACTAATTTTTATTTATTATATAAAATCTAGCATTATTAACTTGTTTTAAATAATGCTAGAAAATTTTGCATAATAATATATGTATGCATTAAGGAGTTAATTTAAAATATAGCTAACTATATTTAGTATTTATAAAAAATTAAAACTGCATGGCTATGTTATAAATTTTGTTTTACAAAATCCTTTTAGAACAAGAGTTTCAAGCAAAAAATTACTATTTGCTCTAGCCAGATATAAAGAATATTTTTAATAAATGCTGCGCTAGTTTTATTGACAATGCTATATACACTCCTTAAATGCGATGTTGTTTTAGATGATATTTAATGGTATTATCATCTAGCTCCTAGACAATAATAATGGGTTAAAATTCATATTGTCTGAGGGGTCTTACCCCCCATTAATTAGCAAATATGACAAATGTAAAAGTTGCACAATACATAAGTAAATATTGAAAAGTGATCGGTAAATTTAACTTATAAATCTGCTAATATAGCAAGTGACATTAACCGCAAAAAATAGTATAAATACAAATGGCGTTTAAAACGCCTAAAGGTAAATAATTTTTTGTAGTAGTCTTAAAAAGTTTAGAAATTTCCCGGAAATGATTTCACTTTGTGAGTAGTATTTTATACAATAGTTAATCCAAAAAAATTGATTGAATTAGGGGTTGAGAAAGTTATAAGAGGGCAAAGCTGCATCTACCAATAGCTACGCCCAGACTTGAAAGCAGCGATCGCCAGCGATAATTTGGGAAATTTATCTACGCGTCTGTTGATGGATGCTTATTCTCTATCAACATCCAACATCGCCCCTTATGGATTACTTCTCCCAAGCGATTAAACAGCTGCAAAAAGGCTAGTCTAGTTTGTAAGCCTTAATTGAAACACCAAGAATTGCAAAAACCAAACTAGTTTACTTTACCCAAGAGAACTAAAGACTATGAATCAAGACATTGCTAGTATTAGTAGTAACTTAGACAAGACAATGAAGGCTCAACAATTTGATAAAGTAGTTGAAGCAATTTTGGCTGGAAAGTATTCCTGGGCGTGTGTTTTAATGCTGCGATTTGCTGGTTATAATCCTCTTCATTACATTCCATATCGTACTTATAATCGATTGTTGAAAGAAAACTCTCAAGGTAGTAGAGTAAACCAACAGCAAACTGAAAATATAAAACTGCTCAAACAGCCCAACGATTCCAGATCTGATAGCAATGTATCATCAAGTTGCTTAACTAAAATTAAAGACATACCTTATCTTGAAGTAGTGGGCAAGCAAAAAACAGAAATCCGTGGTAGTAGTTTAGATCGCAGGCTGGCACAATAAATTAAAGAATATCAATCAGTCCAATCAACAATAAAATTGGAAGTACTCAAAATATTTATTTGAGATACTTGAGATTGAATTAAAAATATTTTGCATCAATAGATTTTGCTTGGGGTTGATTAAGCCTCTCAGCTACTGCCATGCCATTTTTTAATGGGTGGCAGATTTTTCATATAAAACTTCTATTTGATTGTCTGAAAAACTCGCCTTCAACTCAAAAAATCTGATTCCTTAACTCTACACGAAAGGTTAATCGGATTCATACTCCCCATTCTCTACCTGCGTAAATAAATTGAAAAATCAAAGCAGATTAGTATAAATCTGCCAAAATGGCAAATTTATACTGACGAAATTGGTAAACTAAAAATAATAACTTCAATCAAAATAGAGGTGCCTGGCAAGCAAGTTAATTTAAAACATAAAATCAATCATTAGTTCTCAACATGAAATAGATCAAACTGATTATACAAATAGTCAGCATTTCATGTATTAGATAATTCTTAGACCAAGACCAATGAACCAACCGTTGCTACTGGTGGTTCTTTTTCCGAGAAAGTCCGAGCAAAGAAAATTTGGAGAGGTGGCTTCCCCCAAACCAAATCTTATAAAGCTTTCACCGAGCTGCAGACGGTGTTAGTCATGCTGATAAAGTTTTCTATCTTGGGGTTGGTGTTGCTTTAGTTAATAAAGCAAACGCTTAGCATCAACACCAAGAACGGAAATAGAAATAGTTACGGTTAGATTGTTGTCTTGGCTGGTAGAACTAGTGGCTCACACGCTTCTCTTTTGACTATTGTAATCCTAGTCCTCCCAACCTGGATTATGTATGGTTTATAAACTTTCAATTTATATTTCAATGGCTGGAAGTTCAAAATTTGAATAGCTTCCAGTTTTTTATTTCCAATAAAAATAGGTTGGGCAATTAATCTGCCCAACCTACCTTTTGTAAAGTATAGTCAATGTAAAAATGAATTAAACTTTGGCTAATTCTGGGGTAGGACGCTTGCTGTTGCGAATTGCTGTAATAGCCTGTGCATAATCATTGGTGTTAAATACAGCCGAACCAGCAACGATCGCATTGGCTCCCGCTTCCAAAACTTGCCAGGTATTATTTGCCTTCAGACCCCCATCTACTTCAATCCAAGGGTCAAGGCCGCGTTCCTCACATAATTGGCGCAGCTTGCGGATTTTAGGTAACACACCGGGGATAAAGCTTTGACCGCCAAAGCCGGGGTTTACGCTCATAATCAGTACTAAATCGCACAAATCCAGAACGTATTCAATTAACTCTAGAGGAGTGCCAGGATTGAGTACAACACCAGCTTTCTTACCAAGCTCTTTAATTTGTCCCAAAGTGCGGTGCAAATGTGGGGAAGCATTATGTTCTGCGTGTACAGAAATAATATCAGCACCCGCTTTAGCAAATCCTTCTACATACTTTTCTGGCTCCACAATCATCAAGTGGACATCCAGTGGCTTTGTTGTAACTGGACGAATCGCCTCCACAATCAGAGGGCCTATCGTAATATTAGGTACAAAACGACCGTCCATTACATCAACATGAATCCAATCTGCTCCGGCCGCGTCTACAGCACGAATTTCGTCACCCAGACGGCTAAAATCGGCTGATAGGATAGATGGAGAAATTACAATGGGCTTTTGAGATAGGTTTTGGGTCATGGCTAGTGGATTTTTAAGCGTCCTCGTCTGTAATCATTGTAACAAAGCATTGAGCAAGACTCATAACTTTGATCCCGGCCTTTTTGCAGGAGTAGATAACAAAAGAGCAGAGGAACAATAATAACTCCTAACTCTTGACCAATGACTAATGACTAATAACTAATGACTAAAAAACTAACTTGGATAATTTGGGGATTGAGTGCTTCGTGTCTGAGTGCGCCAGTAATTGCTTCAGTTTTAGAGTCTCCTTTGGGAACTAACGGCATTGACGCTCTCAAGTTACATCAAAGTCCTTATAATTTAATCGGTCGCAAGATTGCTATTGGTCAAGTAGAAATCGGTCGGCCGGGAATGTTTGGCTGGGATAAGGCGGTGTCTAAAAACCGCGCCATATCGTTAGCTGCGGTGTTCTTACGCAATGGGCCAGCTAAGTCTAATAGCGGTGTTGACCCCCATGCTTACAATGTTGCTGGTGTGATGGTGAGTCGAGACAAAGGCATACCAGGAGTTGCTCCGGGAGCGCGACTTTACTCGTCTGCTGTCGGTTCAACTAAAAATATGGGTCAGCCAGAAGAATGCTTATCAGCACAGCATGTAGCGCTGCAAAATAGTGGCGATGTCCGTGCGATTAACTTTAGTTTTGGCGAACCTCTGAGCCGCGATCCTCGGCCGCAGGCGACTCTAGACGGCAATGCTTTGTTAACTTTATGTGTTGACTGGTCTGGTCGCGTTCATGATGTTTTGTATGCGATCGCTGGCAACCAAGGAAAGGGCGGTATTCCCATTCCTACAGATAATTTTAACGGAATCAACGTAGCTTTTTCATCCCGCAGGGGGGGAGTTTTTAATAAAGTAGATGTTGCTAATCTGGCTGGTGTAAATCAAGGAGCAACTGGGCGGCTAGCTGGGAGGGAGTTTAATATTGGTGGGCGTCGCGCTATCAGTTTAGTTGCTCCTGGTAATAACATCAATTTACTTAATCCAGATGGCAAGTTGAACAAGGTTACGGGGACAAGTTTTGCAGCACCTCAGGTTACTGCTAGTGTTGCTTTGTTGCAGGAACTTGGTGACCGACAGTTGCGAACAAAACAACCTCATTGGAGTACAGATTCTCGGCGTCATCAAGTGATGAAAGCTGTATTGCTCAATTCAGCAGACAAAATCCAAGATAGGGGCGATGGTTTGCGTTTGGGAATGACTCGGACATTAATTGATAAGCAAAATCAAGATTGGCTGGCTTCTGAAGCTTACAAAGATCCAAAAATTCCTTTGGATGCCCAAATGGGAGCAGGTCATTTGAATGTTTTTCGCGCTTATCAGCAATTTAACGCTGGTCAATGGCAGCCATCAGCCGCAATACCCTCTATTGGTTGGGATTATCGCACAATCGATGTTGGCGGTTCTGTTGATTATCCCTTAGCCAAACCCTTAAAACAGGGTAGTTTTGTAGCGATTACTCTGAGTTGGGATCGATTGGTAGAACTCAATGATAGCAATAAGAATCAGCAGTATGATGTGGGTGAAAATTTTCGCGATCGTGGCTTGAATAACCTCGACCTCTACCTAGTAAAAGCTGATGCCCAAAAAGATAGCAGTGTTGTTTGTTCTTCAATCAGTCAAATTGATAGTGTAGAACATATTTTTTGCCCGGTTGCTGCTACTGGAAATTACAAAATCCGCGTCCAGTTTCGTCAAAAATTAAATGAAGCAACTCAACCTTATGCTTTAGCTTGGTGGAGTGTGCCCATTAATTGAAGTAGCAACCCATAACTACACATAAAATTTAGGCAATAGGGAATAGTCAAAAGCTATTGTCCATTGCCTTTGTGTAAATAATTCTGCGGAATTACTTATTTTATAATTGCGTAGTCTACTATACGTTTATAGATAACTGGGCAATTTTCTAAAAATCGAAATTTTTGATAACTCCTTTGTACAAACGCCTGGAACAGCAATTGGGAATTCCCAACCCTAAAACTTGTGTTTAATTCCTCTGAGCCTAATTGTTTGCTGTTACAAAAACTGTAACAGTGCCATTCTTCTATTACAGCAGGTGCAATAGTTAATCATTGACACGGTTTTGCGTCAACCCTGAGACACAGATTAACAATCTTTGGCAAGTGAGGTAGCAGAATGAATCGGCAAAAATTTACTGGTGTGAAAGAAAATTTTCTGCAAAGACGTTACGGGGTTAGTCTTGGCAGACGTTATGTTTTGGCTGCTGCAAGTGTTGTTCTCTTCAGTGTATTAGGGTGTTCTCAGGTCGATAGTAATAAAAGTGCCCTTGCTCAATCTAGTTTACCCCAGCCAGAAACTCCATTGGAAAAAAAAACAGTCAATACTGATACTAAAATTGTTCAATCTAATAATAAGTTTGGCTTCAAGCTTTTTTCCGAAGTTAACAAAAGTGATGGTAGAGAAAAAAACGTTTTTATCTCACCTTCGAGTGTAGCGATCGCCCTAGCAATGACATACAATGGCGCTAGCGGTTCGACTCAACAAGCAATGGCAAAAACCCTGGAATTACAGGGGATGAATCTGTCAGAAATTAACTCTGCATACGCAGCAATATTAAAGCAGCTTTTAGAGAATCCTGATGCCAAAGTGCAACTGAAGATTGCTAACTCACTTTGGGCAAATCAAGAGGTAAAATTTCAGCCAGACTTTCTCCAAAGAACAGAGAATTTTTATCAAGCCAAGGTCAGCAATTTAAACTTTCAAGATCCTACAGCCACCACTACCATAAACGATTGGGTAAAAGCTAATACTGCTGGCAAAATCGATAAAATAGTCCAAAAAATCGAACCGGATCAAGTGTTGTTTTTGATTAATGCCATATATTTTAAAGGTAATTGGACAAATGAATTTGATAAAAATCAAACAAATGAACAACCGTTTTACATCACATCTGGCAGACAAAAACCACACCCCATGATGTCACAAGAGGGTGATTACAGGTATTATGAAAACGAACAATTTCAGGCAGTGAGTTTACCTTATGGCAAAGATGGTAAACTCAGTTTTTATATCTTCTTGCCCAAACAAAACTCTAACCTCAAAGCCTTCTCTCAAAACTTGAATGTTGAGAACTGGGAAAAATGGATGACTCAGTTCAACAAACAAAAAGGGTTTATTCGTTTACCCCGCTTCAAAACCGAATACGATGTTACACTTAATAATACTTTGAAAGCTTTGGGTATGGAAGAAGCTTTCAGCAACAAAGCTAATTTTTCCGGCATGGGTAAAAATTTTGCCATTAGCCAAGTTAAGCATAAAACTTTTTTGGAAGTGAATGAAGAAGGCACCCAAGCAGCTGCGGCTACTTCTGTAGGAATAGTAGCAACCTCTTTAAGACAAGAGCCAGAACCATTCCGCATGATTGTCGATCGCCCCTTCTTTTGTGCTATTAGGGATAATCAAACGGGAAGCGTTTTGTTTATGGGTTCAATTGTTGAACCACAGTGAAAAGGACAAGGGGACAAAGAAATGGGAAAAGAATCTATCAAGACTCATGAAGATTTAGCGGTTTATCAACTGGCGTTCTCCGCAGCAATGGAAATCTTTGAAATATCGAAAAAATTTCCTGTTGAGGAGCGATATTCCTTAACTGACCAAATTCGACGCTCATCTCGCTCTGTGTGTGCTAACTTAGCATAGGCCTGGCGCAAGCGAAGATGTGAGGCAGCCTTTGTTGCTAAACTCAATGATTGTGAGGCAGAGGCAGCAGAAACTCAAGTATGGCTGAAGTTTGCGGTTAAATGTAACTATTTAGATTTCAAGCAAGGCCGAGAATTATATGGACTGTATAACCGAGTCTTAAGAGGGTTGGTGAGTACGATCAACAACCCTTCTGTTTGCGTGATTCGGGAATAAAGAATACTCCCCTTGTCACCTTGTCCCCTTATCCTCTTACTAGGGTAATGTTGCTTCCGAAATGCTGAGAGTCTTTTTGGCATCAGCTTCTGGGGGTTCGTTTGGTGCAACCGACCCAGTTATTTCTCCTGTAGTACCTTCCTCAATTTCACTAGTGAACCCTCCAAGACGTACTGCATTTAAAATGGTCTTGATTACAACGGCTGTGGGTACTGCGACAATTACACCTAAAAGCCCGCCAATTCTTGCTCCTGTTAAGACTGAAATTAAAATCCAAACTGGGTTTAAACCAGTAAAGCTACCTAAAATTCGGGGAGCAATTAGATTTTCCAGAATTTGTTGTACTATCACCGCTGCTATCAAAACTTTCACACCCATTGAAAAATCTTGCAGCGCTACCAATAGTGTAGTTAGAGCGATGCCCACAGAACCACCAAATGGCACGAGAGCCATAATGCCAATAGTTAGGCCAAACAGCAGTCCAAATGGGACTTTCAGCCACAAAAAACTTGGAATTAGGGCTGAAGCCATACAGGTAGATAAAATTAGCTGGGTGATGAAGAAATTCTGGAAGCTCAAGCGCACGGTTTTGGAAAACGGATCTCGAAATCTAGCAGGTAGCCATTCCACTAGACTTTGCCAAAGTTCGCCTCCATGCTGTAAAAGATAGAAAGTCAAAACCATCGTCAAGAGAAAATCTAGCAGACTGGTGAATGTGACTACAGCCAGATTTAAAACTTGTCCAGCGATCGCTTGCAATTGTCCTTTAACGCGATCGTTGATTTGCACTACCAAAGCATCAAGGTTGATGGGTAAGCCGAAAATCTCAGCTTTTTCGTTAAGAATCATTAGCTGAGAGCGTCCAGAGTCAATTAACTCCGGCAAGCGAGCCACTAATTGCTGAGCTTGGGTGAGGGCTAGAGGAAAAAGTGTCACACCCAAGGCCAATAAAATCGATAAAGCCAGGAGAAATACAAGAATAGCAACTTGCTCTCGCCTGGCACCATGATGCTCCATCCAGCTTACGGGGTAGTTGAGCAGAAATGCTAGTACCGAGGCTCCGACTAAAATGACTATGAGAGAATGGAAATAATTAAAAAATACCGAAATTGCCCAACCATTGAGAACTAGCAGCGGAACGAATAACGCGATCGTCGTGATTCGCGCCATTGGTGTAAATGTCTGCCACCAGTCGAGTAGCTTACGTGTCTGCATTTTCAGCTGATTGCGGAATAGAACAAGATTAAATCTTTCTTTACAGTCTATTATCTCTAACTATACGAGTCTTATTCATCCTTCTAGTTTAGGAGTTAGACTAAGCCCAATGGAAAATTATCAACAAAATGAGACTGAGGAGTGGGGAATGGGGGATGGGGACTGGGGACTAGGGACTGGGGGAGATGAGGAGACAAACACAGATGCGGGAGTGTGGGGAGAGAGGGGGGAAAGATTTCTTCCCCACCCTCCCACACCTCCCACACTTCCGGCTTGCCCAATGCCCGATGCCCAATCCCCAATGCCCAAAACACAGTTACTTTTATATTTAATTCCGATTATCGGTTTTTTCCCATCTCTGTGGACTCTCTATCGCCGCCACGGTAGTCGGGAACAACTCGCTATTAGTCGTCTGTCTATTACTTTGGCACTTACTTGGCTGTTGGGATATTCATTATTGGCTACCGGAGCAGCAACTTCGGATTTTTTTACAATACGTTTATTTATCCTTAATAGCTTTCTCACATCAGGTTATTTTTTAGTGAGTGTTTGGTTGATTTTCCGTGTAGTACAGGGCAAATCGGGGCGTTTACCAGGGTTTACTACTTTAGCGGAACGGGTGGTTGGAAAGTACTTATCTTAATTTTTTCGGATGAAAATTAACAGTATTTTTACTGATATTGGAAAAAATTACAATTGATTTCTTCATACTATCTAGTCAAATCCAGTTTATTATTGCCATACTTCAGTAAAACATCTCCAGATTTACCCAAAAGAAGGAAAAATCCTGCTATAAGTGTTGTGGTTGACACTAGATTAAAAAAGTTAGCACTAATAATTAAGAGTTAGGTATTATGGGTTGATTTGTATGCATATTTTTAGTCTGCAAATTTACCGAATTTGATTAGTGAGTAAGTGTGAGGAAGTCTGTGACCATTCAAAGAAGTTCGGCAGAAGAAAACCAATCGGGAAAAGCCTCAAAGTCCATTAAAAAAATTTCCCACAGCTCGAAATCCGGACGTTGGGTCTGGTTTTGGGTGGGTATGAGTGGGATTGCAATGGTATCGGCAACAGCGGGGGCATTGTTGGCGGTGTCTTTGACTAGTACACCTTTGCAGCAAGCCCAGCTAAGCCCAAAAGATGAAGCGGTGTTTGATAGCGATCGCATCTCCGGAGGTGTGCTGCGATTTTCAGAATTAACTCGCCCGGTTAATCTGTTAGTTATGGGTATGAGCGTACTACCGCCAGATATCCAAAACCCCCCTCACGAAACTAAAAATCTTAAATATCTGCCGCAAGTCAACTCGTTTGATGGTCTTTCCGATGTGATGCTCTTGGTCAAATTCGATCCAGAGACAAAAAAAATAGTTATGCTCTCCATTCCCAGAGATACTCGCACAGAAATAGAAGGGTATGGAGTCAAAAAAATTAATGCTGCCAATGTTGACGGCGGCCCAGCTTTGACTGCTAAAACTGTCAGCAATCTCTTGGGTGGCGTAGGAATCGATCGCTATGTGCGAATTAACGTTTTGGGAGTTGGCAAGCTGATTGATGCTTTAGGTGGCGTGACAGTCTACGTCCCCAAAGATATGAAATATCAAGATGATTCTCAGCACTTGTACATCAATTTGAAAGCGGGTAAGCAGCATCTCAATGGCGATCAGGTACTACAATTGTTACGTTTTCGCCATGATGAACTCGGAGATATTGGTCGGATTCAGCGGCAACAAATGGTTATGCGTGCTTTGATGGATCAGACTCTCAACCCCGCTACTGTGGCTCAATTGCCTAAAGTTCTTGATGTCGTTAAAGAACACATTGACACTAACTTGACGGTTGAGGAATTAGTAGCACTATTAGGTTTTGGAGTCCGGACAAATCGCTCCAACATGCAAATGCTAATGCTACCAGGTCGATTTAGCGAGAAGAATGAGTTTGAGGCTAGCTATTGGTTACCTAGCAAAAATGGTATTGCCAAACTCATGGCTCAACACTTTGGTCTGGAATCTGAAGAAGAACAGCAGACGACTGACCCACGTTCTTTACGTGTAGCAATTCAAGATAGTACAGGTGGCGATCGCTCTAATCTCCAACCATTAATCACAGCCTTGGAAAAATCTGGTTATCGCAATATATTTATAGCTAAGGCATGGGGCGAACCTCTAGAGGTAACTCACATCGTTGCCCAACAAGGAGATGGTGACAGTGCCGAATCAATTCGCAACAGTTTGGGATTCGGAGAAGTGCGTGTGGAAAGCACTGGCAACCTTGGCTCGGATATCAGTATTCAAGTCGGTCAAGATTGGTTACAACAAAAATCTATTTTGGAGAAGTCGCTCACACCCTAAAGGGTATGGCCGCAGCTGACACTGAATTTACTGCAAGGCTTGTAGTTCTTCGAGTTTAGCTGCTACCACACCACTGGTTAATAATTCTTCTGCTTTAGCTAAAGCCTCTGGCATATTTGGGCAAATTCCACTCCGCCACAGGTAAAATCCGCCATTCCATAGGGCGGTTTGCATTAATTCCCCTGGTTTACCTGCCAAAACATCTCGAATATCCGCCACCAGTTCTTCAGTAGTTCCAAGGGGTACGTTTTTGGTAGTAAAACCATGATCGCGCGGTACTAGGTGCAATCGTTCTATCTCTTGGGATGTTACCGATGCAGATAAGCCAATGATTGCAGTGCGATCGCGTGGTAAGTCACAACTACCTTCTAATCCCTTCACAAATGTAAATTTTGTTACCCCCCGCAATCCTAAGGCTATCTGAAACATGCCTTCAGTTGGTGGATGGACAAACCCGGCAATTACGTGAGCATCTCCGGCATAAGGACACCAAATTAACTCCATTGTTGCTAAGGGCGGACGTTTGCCAAGTTGGTCGCGGTACTCCCAAATACTTGTAGTTAAGGGAAAATGCTGAGGTAGATAAATAAAGCCGATTCCCGTTTGTGCAAATACTTGCTGGGTTTTTGCTAGGGGTAGGGCAGTCCAATCGACTCCTAAACCCTGCCAAATATCTATCAGAGGTAAACCGTACTTAGTTGGCAGGCGATCGCCACCGTGCATTACCACTGGTTGTCCAGCCGCCGCGAGTAGTAGAGCTGTCACCGGAATAATTGGTGCAGTGCGGGTTCTGCCATCGTAAGGGATGCCCAAAACCATCGCTGGTCGCTCAGAAACGATTGGTTGCAGTTTTGGGCCGAGTTCATCATAAGCATCCAACATTCCCGCTAACTCTTCCCCGGTGGGACGCTTGATTCGATGAGCAATCAAAAACGCTCCAATTTGTGCAGGTGTAGCTTCACCCAGCAGCATCATTTTAGTAGCGGTGGCTGCTTGGGCACGAGTTAAATTTTCCCCTGTGTGGTTACCGCTACCTACTTTCTGCACGAATTCCCTAAATATGTTGGTCATTAATCATTAGTCCTTAGTTATTAGTCATTAGTCATTAGTCATTAGTCCTTTGTTAGTTAACAATAACTAATAACCAATGCCCCATACTTCTCTACGAGAGGCTGTGCCAACGACTACGCTCAGGACAAGCTCAGTACAAGTGCCCAATGCCCCATACTTCTCTACGAGAGGCTGCGCCAACGGCTAGGCTCAGTACAAGTGCCCAATGCCCAATGCCCCATGCCCAATGCCCAATGCCCAATGCCCAATGCCCAATGCCCCATGCCCCATGCCCAATTATTATGAAGCCGATCGCTGCCGGTCAATTTGTAATGGGATATTCTCTAGTACAAGTTGCCAAAAGTGCTTGATGGGGGGAATTTGCAGACGGTCACCAGTTGTAACCATTACTACGCGGCGAGTCAAAGTAGAATTATCTGGTAAACTACCAGTACTATTACTGGCTAAGGAACGAATGGCTAGGGTAGGGTCTTGGCGTGCTTCTACTAATGCTGATTGAGGTAGTAAAGCTATCAGTTCGCCTTGGCGCACGACTCCCCGGAAGGCATCTAGGGTATTGACCTCTAAAGCTGCCTGTAGTGGAGCCTCCATACGCTCAAATCTATCTTGTACTAAACGCTGCATCCCATAACCATCTTTAAAAACGACTTGGGGATAACGAATTAACTCTGACCAAGGGACGAATTCATATTGGGCTAGGGGATGATTGGCTGCGGTTAGAACTTCTATAGGTTCATCATAAAGTACTTCTACTACCATTTCTCTACCAGTGGTCAGAAAGCGATTATTCATCACAATTGCTAAATCTACCAATCCATCCTTAAGGACTTTCAGGGCGCGATCGCTTCCCAATGAAGTCACCCGCAATTGCACTTCTGGATAATCATGGCAAAATTTTTGTAACACTGGTGGTAAGTAAGAACCGCAGAGTGAGTGAATCGCGGCAATGCAAAGTTCTGGCTGCTTTCCGGCTATTAAATCGGCTAATTCTTCTGTAGCGGTCTGCCATTCTTGGCAAATTTTGCGGACACGAGGTAGCAAACGTTCACCCGCCAGCGTTAGCTTGGCATGACTAGTTCTGTGAAATAGTTCTATCCCCAAATCTGCTTCTAATGCTTGGATTTGGCGGCTAATCGTTGATTGCGTGACACCACATGTTCGCGCTGCTTGTTGAAAGCTGCCGGTTTGGGCGATCGCTAGAAAGGCTTGCAACTGCTCTAGGCGCATTTTTATGTAGCCTGCATTACATTTATCGGTTTCATTAAGTTAACGGTTTTTTCACCAGAGTTTAGTAGAGTTTGTTACAGGTCTTTCGATCGGATTTACATTTGCCTAAATCAGAATTTCCTGCCTTCGTGGTCAATTATCCGCTTTGCACCGACTTTTTCGGCAAATATCGCCAAAAAAGACTTAACTATTTTCTGCTGAAATATATAAATTTTTAGATAAGATTTTTAATTCATCACATTATAAAAAGGCGTCGGGAAAACCCAATTTTTCTAGACATGTGAGTTGACTGTTGACTGCTAACCGTCAACAGTCATCAGCTATAACTCAGAGACTAACATGTCATACTCTGTATGTGAACCAACACAAAACCAAATGGCTGTATTACCTTCTAATGCTTTTCTCAAAGCTAGTATTCACTCCCCTGGTTCCTCATCCTCTTTCAGAAAATTTACCACTCTGCCAGAGCGATCGCGATTCCTTGTTGCAAATCTGGTATAAGTGCAGCGTTATTTGCTAACTGCTGCAATTTTTGATATGCAGCTTGTTTATCAAGATTTTTCAGTGCAGCGATGGCATGTAGTCTCACCGATGTATGAGAATCAGCTAGCAGCGAAATTAATGGTTCAATTGCGTGGGTTTTGCCTAACTGTCCTAAAGATAAAGCGATCGCACTTTTGATATTGAGAATTTTTGTAGCTGGATGTTGCGATCGCAATACTTCTAGTAAAATCTCTGCTGCTAGTGTTGTTAACTGCGGCTTTTGCATTTGCCCTAAAACTGTGACAATTTCTTGCCACACTGTTTCTGATGTGCTTTGCTCAAATACTGTTTGTAAATATTCCAAACTCGATGGTGTCCCCATCCAACTTAAAGCGCGGATAGTTTCTAATTGCAGCGTTATCGGTGTCTGGGGTGAAATTAGCAAATCAAACAAGTGTTTGACAGCCTCATCACAATCCATACGAGAAAGAGTAACGACTGCTGCACAACAAACATCAAGATTAATGTCATAAAGCTTTGGTTGTAGTCTCGTCACTAAATCGAAGGCTTGGCGCAAGTTGGGGCGAAAACCTAAACCAACCACTGCTTTCCGTCTAACTGTGGCGGCTACATCATCCAAAGCGTTTAACAAAACTGGTGGTACGCGTTCATCATCAAAGTTAGTCAGGGCTTCAATTGCAGCGGTGCGAATTGCGGGTTGTGGGTCTTGGACTACACTCAACAGTGGTGCAATGGTTTCTGTTTGCGGAATACAACAAAGCGATCGCACCGCCAAAAGTCGTGTATCTTCATCTACTAGAAGTTCTGTGAGCGAAGTAATAGCAACAGTACCCATTTGTCCTAGTGCTGTAGCTGCGATCGCTTTAAGTTCTTCATCCTCATCATTTTTCAATAATTCTACTAAAGATGTGATGGCATCTGGGTGCTTAAATTCGCCTAAAGTCCGCGCTGCATACCAACGTAATTCTTCGTCTGCGTCTTCATCTTTTAAGATTTCAATAAGTGGTGGGATGGCAATATTTCCCAAGTTAGTTAATACCTTGGTAATTTCCCAGCGTTGCTGAAAATCCCCCATCTCTAACATTGAAAGTGCTAATGAGAGCAGATATTCTCGATTTTTAACTATCTCTGGATGTTCAGAATCTGCCCCTAAAATTAGTTGTTGTAAATATTGAATTAGTGATGACCAATCAGCTGCATCATGGGCAGTCTGGGCTTGCACCAAAAGCTGGTTGATGTTGTTCACGATTCTAAAAGTGAATGGGGACTGGGTACTGGGGACTGGGGACTTGGGAGATGGCGAGGTAGGGGGAGCAGAGGGAAGAATAATAACTCTTCACAGGAGGCGGAGGGAGCATCTCAAGCTCAGCTTAAGAGTCAACAGTTAACAGTCAACACTCATCACTTCCAGTCCCCAATCCCCAATCGCTTTTAGCCTAGTTTAACTACGACTGAATCACCCTCAATTTTTGCCGCAAAGGTTTTCAGCCCTTCTTTTGCTGGGCCTCTTTTTACTGTACCGTCAAGGGCGTATTCTGAACCGTGACAGGGACAGACGAATTTTTTGGTGTCAGTTTTCCATCCCACGGTACAACCTGCATGAGTACAGGTAAGGCTAACAGCCGTCAAACTTCCAGACTTAGATGTGCCGACTATCAACACAGGCCCAACAGGTGACTCTTTCGCCAGCAATTGACCTGTTTTATCTAATTCTGCCGATGGGCCTACCGATACCCAGTCTTCTAATCCTATATTTTTCACGGAAGAACAAGCTGCGATCGCCACAGGTAAAGAACTCGCTATCCAACCCAAACCTACCCAATTAATAAAATCACGACGTTTCATAGTTCTTTGACAAGAATTGTGACAGATCGTCAAATAGGATTGCTACATAGTAATTGAAAATCCCTTCAGTCATCTCAAATACCTTTGATGTAAGCACTTTGGGCTACTTAGATCTAAATTTGATGTAAAAAATGCATAGTTCTCATACATTTTCTGCAATTTTACTAAAAAACCGTAACAATTTATACGATTTTAACAGAAATCTGACCTTAACTTATGAGTATCGAAATTGTTACATGAACAGTAGCCAAAACTCCTTGACGAATTCCCAAAATGTAAATTACGACAAATTTTCCTCAACAAACCACGGATTTGAAGTTTCGCGTTGGAATTTTCGGAAGTATAAATAATCAGCCGTAATCGCATATCTAAGTTTTTCATCTCTAATCCTCGTAGATACACCACCTGATGGGACTACGGGTTGATTGATATCGGGTAATAACTACAAGTTTTGACGTTTACTTAGTAACTTGCAACGAGAGTCAGCCTCATGACAGACACAGCAACTACCACCGCCAACCTGAATAAGTTCGAGAAATTCAAGGCTCAAAAAGATGGACTCGCCATTAAGAGTGAAATTGAAAAATTTGCCGCCTTGGGTTGGGAAGCAATGGACGAAACAGACCGAGATCATCGACTCAAATGGGTGGGTGTATTTTTTCGTCCAGTCACTCCAGGTAAGTTTATGATGCGGTTGCGGATGCCTAACGGTATTCTCACCAGCACTCAGATGCGTGTTTTAGCCCAAGTAGTGCAGCGTTACGGTGATGAGGGTAGCGCTGACATTACTACAAGACAGAATATTCAATTGCGAGGCATCAGAATTGGAGATTTACCAGATATTTTTGATAGATTTCACGCAGTTGGCTTAACCAGCGTCCAGTCGGGGATGGATAACGTCCGCAATATCACAGGCGATCCCGTGGCGGGGTTAGATGCAGATGAGTTGTACGACACGCGAGAGTTAGTACAGCAAATTCAAGATATGCTCACCAACAAAGGCGAAGGCAACCCAGAGTTTAGCAATTTACCACGGAAGTTTAACATTGCGATCGCTGGTGGCAGAGACAATTCAGTTCACGCCGAAATTAATGATTTGGCATTCGTGCCGGCATTTAAAGAGGGGACTGGGGACTGGGGACTAGGGACTGGGGAAAATTCTTCCCAATCCCCAATATTTGGTTTCAACATCCTCGTCGGTGGGTTTTTCTCTGCCAAACGCTGTGAGGCGGCGATTCCGCTGAATGCTTGGGTGGCTCCGGAAGATGTGGTAGCTGTGTGTAGAGCCGTTTTAGAAGTTTTTCGCGATTGCGGACCGCGTGCTAATCGGCAAAAATCCCGTCTGATGTGGCTAATTGATGAATGGGGTTTAGAAAAGTTTCGCCAACAAGTAGAAAATCGCTTGGGTAAATCATTGTTACTCGCAGCCCCAAAAGACGAAATTGACTGGGAAAAACGCGACCACATCGGAGTATATAAACAAAAACAACCAGGATTAAATTATGTAGGCTTGCACATTCCTGTAGGTCGATTGTATGCCGATGATATGTTTGAAATTGCTCGTCTAGCAGAAGTTTACGGTAGTGGCGAAATCCGGTTAACAGTCGAGCAAAACATTGTGATCCCCAACGTTGCAGAATCGAGATTAGCCACGTTTTTAGCAGAACCTTTGCTAGAGAGATTTTCGATTAATCCAGGTTTATTAACGCGATCGCTAGTATCTTGCACAGGCGCACAATTTTGCAACTTTGCCCTCATCGAAACCAAAAACCGCGCCCTAGCAATGATTAAAGCCTTAGAAGAAGATTTAATCTTCCCCCATCCCGTGCGAATTCACTGGACTGGTTGCCCTAATTCGTGCGGACAGCCTCAAGTTGCAGACATCGGCTTAATGGGAACTAAAACCCGCAAAAATGGCAAAACCCTCGAAGGCGTTGACATATATATGGGTGGCAAAGTTGGCAAAGATGCCCATCTGGGAAGTTGCATTATCAAAGGCATACCCTGTGAAGATTTACAGCCAATATTGCAAGATTTACTCATCAAAAACTTTGGAGCAAAACTCAAACAAGAAGCTTTAGTAGTTGGTAGTTAGTACAGACGCGATTAACCCTTGTCTGTACAAGATTGGGGAGTGGGGAGGCACGGAAAGAAATAACTAATGCCCCATACCCCAATACAGTTCAATTAAGCAATTTTTCCTTCTCTTTCTTCTCTCTGTGTCCTCTGCGCCTCTGTGGTAGCCTGCCGCAAGCCGCTGCGCGTCTATGTTCAAAAAAAGAGTCCTAGCCTTAACTGAACCGTATTTCGCGCCCCCGCAACCGTCACCGCATCATGGAACCAGAATACTACAACCTGCGGAACTACGCTTTAGACTTCCTCTATCGCCGATTTGCTCACACTGACGAATAAAAAAAATGGGCATGGGGCATTGGGCATTGGTTATGAATTATTCTTCTGTACTTCTCATACTCCCAGTCCCCAGTCCCCAGTCAGCAATCCCTACACCTTCAAGAATTAGAATGCTTAAAAATCTATTTTCATTCAGCGATCGCTATCGCATCTTACATCAAACCTGGTTTGCTTTTTTTCTCACCTTTGTCTGTTGGTTTAACTTTGCTCCCTTCGCTACAACTATTGGCAAACAATTAGATTTAGCACCAGAACAAATCAAAACTTTAGGCATCTGTAACCTGGCTTTAACAATTCCCGCACGGTTAATTATTGGGATGCTTTTAGATCGTTTTGGTCCCAGAATTACCTATTCAATGCTGCTAATATTTGCAGCTGTTCCTTGTTTGGCGACAGCGTTCGCCCAGGATTTCAATCAATTAGTCATCAGTCGTTTGTTGATGGGAATAGTTGGTTCTGGGTTTGTTGTCGGTATTCGGATGGTGGCTGAATGGTTCCAGCCGAAAGAGATGGGAATTGCCCAAGGTATTTACGGCGGGTGGGGTAACTTTGGGGCTTTTGGTGCCGAGTTTGCCTTGCCGATAATTGCAGTTTCTACAAGCTTTTTGGCTGGTGGTGCTTCTAATTGGCGATTAGCGATCGCTTCTACAGGCATCGTAGCAGCTATCTACGGCGTAATCTATTACAACAGTGTCCAAGATACGCCCACTGGGAAAATCTACAAAAAACCTAAGAAAAATGGTGCTTTAGAAGTAACCAGTATTAAAAGCTTCTGGGCGATGATTGTCTCGAATTTTGGTTTGATTTTCGCTCTCGGTTTATTAGCTTGGCGCTTAGAACAAAAGAACATTCACTTCTTAACTTTGAGCCAAATGTATCTGGCTTGGTTATTATTAGCAGGATTATTTCTTTATCAAAGTTATAAAGCTTGGCAAGTCAACCGCGAACTTTTAATGGGCAAAAAAACTTACCCACCAGCCCAACGTTTTCAATTTGGTCAAGTAGCTTTACTCGAATTTACTTACGTCACTAACTTTGGTTCAGAACTTGCTGCCGTTTCCATGTTGCCAGCATTTTTTGAGAAAACCTTTGGTTTAGAACACGTTGTTGCTGGGATGATTGCCGCTACTTATCCGTTTCTGAACTTAGTTTCTCGTCCTAGCGGTGGCTTAATTTCTGATAAATTCAGTTCCCGTAAATGGACAATGACAATTATCAGTGCAGGTATTGGTGTTGGCTACTTGATGGCGCATTTTATTAATAGTAACTGGCCGATTCCATTGGCGATCGCAGCTACAATGTTTGCCGCTTACTTTGCCCAAGCTGGCTGCGGTGCAACCTACAGCATCGTACCCTTAATTAAAAAAGAAGCCACCGGACAAATTGCCGGCAACGTCGGGGCTTACGGTAATTTTGGCGGCGTAGTTTACCTAACAATTTTTAGCTTAACTGACGCACCCACACTATTCAGCACAATGGGTTTAGCTGCCATAATCTGCGCCTTTATGTGTGCCTTCTTCCTCAAAGAGCCGAAAAATTCCTTTGCTGCTGATGAAAGTGAAATATCAGAAACGTCGCCTACTATCTTGTTAACCGAAGAATAAATATCACGCAGAGTCGCACAGACACAGAGAGTTAAGAAGAGCAATTTTCAATTCTCTACGAACACTCAATACCTCTGTTCATCTCTTCTCTGCACCTGGAGCGTCTCTGCGTGAAACTATCCATATACAACTGCCATGAGTGAATTTACCAAAACCCTCTGTCCTTACTGTGGTGTTGGTTGCGGATTAGAAGTTTCGCCCCCAGCAGAACTTGGCAAAGCAACCAATCGAGATAACCAAGGAAATCCAATTTGGCGGGTACGGGGTGATAAAGCTCATCCATCTAGTCAAGGTATGGTTTGCGTCAAAGGTGCAACCATCGCCGAATCTCTAGATAAAAATAGATTACATTACCCAATGGTGCGAGAGTCTTTAGACCAAGAGTTTCGCCGTGTTAGTTGGGATGAAGCTTTCGATCTCATCACTAAGCGTATTCAAACCGTGCGTTTCACCCAAGGCCCAGAAGCTATATGTATGTATGGTTCTGGTCAATTTCAAACCGAGGATTATTACATAGCCCAGAAATTCATGAAAGGGTGTTTGGGTACTAATAATTTTGATGCCAACTCCCGTTTATGTATGTCTAGTGCTGTGGCTGGATACATTCAAAGCTTTGGTTCAGACGGGCCTCCTTGCTGTTACGAAGACCTGGAGTTAACTGACTGTGCATTTTTAATTGGTACTAATGCAGCTGAATGTCACCCGATCGCTTTCAATAGACTGGCAAAATATCACAAAAAGAACCGCAAAGTCAAAATGATTGTCGTCGATCCCCGGCGCACGCCAACCGCAGAAGTCGCAGATTTACATTTAGCGATTCGTCCGGGTACAGATATCGACTTGTTAAACGGCATCGCTCATTTGTTGATGCGCTGGAACCACGTTGATACCATGTTCATCGAAGACTGTACCAGCAATTTTCCTGCTTATGCTGAGGTAATTCGCCACTACCCTCCAGAAGTCGTAGCTCGTGAATGTGGCATCACTATTGAAGATTTAGAAACAGCAGCTCGATATTGGAGTCAATCAAAGCGGGTATTGTCGTTGTGGTCGATGGGTGTAAATCAATCATCAGAAGGAACGGCTAAGGTGAGAACCATCATCAACCTGCATCTGATGACTGGACAAATTGGTAAACCAGGCGCCGGCCCTTTTTCTCTCACCGGTCAACCAAACGCAATGGGAGGAAGGGAAGCTGGGGGTTTAGCGCATTTATTACCGGGTTATCGGCTAGTCAAAAATCCCGAACACCGCGCAGAAATTGAAGAGTTTTGGGGACTCAACCCTGGACAAATTTCGCCCCATCCCGGTTTGACTGCTTGGGACATGATTACTGGGCTAGAAAATAATGCTGTAGGGTTACTTTGGATTGCTGCTACAAATCCGGCTGTGAGTATGCCAGATTTAGAACGGACGAAGAAGGCTTTGTTGCGATCGCCTTTTACCATTTACCAAGACGCTTATTATCCCACAGAAACTTCTGCTTACGCTCATGTTCTGCTACCAGCAGCCCAATGGGGTGAAAAAACTGGCGTCATGACCAATTCGGAACGAACGGTGACTCTGTGTCAAGCCTTCCGCCAACCGCCAAGAGAAGCGAAGCCAGATTGGGAAATCTTTGCTGAAGTTGGACGCAGGCTCGGTTTTACTAAAGAATTTGCCTTTGCTAACTCCGCTGAAGTTTACGCGGAGTTTGCCAAACTAACTAAAAATCGCCTTTGTGAGATGACGGGTATCAGCCACGCTCAATTAAAAGCACAAGGCCCGACTCAATGGCCTCACCCAGAAAAGAGTTATGAGTTAAGAGTTAAGAGTGATGAATTAGAATCTTCTACTCCTAACTCCTCACTCCTCACTCCTAACTCCTCACTCCTCACTCCTAACTCCTCACTCCTCACTCCTAACTCCTCACTCCTCACTCCTAACTCCAAACGCCTCTACACCAACTTACGCTTCCACACCCCTGACGGACGCGCTCGATTTGGCGCGTATTACTCTAAAGGATTGGCAGAACCACCAAACCCTGATTATCCTTTTGTATTAACTACCGGACGACTTTACGGCCATTGGCACACCCAGACGCGCACCGGACGGATTGAAAAAATTTGCAAAATGCATCCCGAACCGTTTATCGAAATTCATCCCCGTGATGCTGCTCGTTTAGGTATTGTAGATAATCAGTATGTAGAAGTGCGATCGCGTCGCGGTGAAGCTAAATTTCCTGCTAAAGTAACAAAAGCGATCGCACCTGGTACAGTTTTTGTCCCCATGCACTGGGGTTACCTTTGGGCGGATAATGCCGAAGCAAACGCCCTCACCCACCCTGAATCTTGTCCCGATTCTCTGCAACCAGAATTAAAAGCCTGTGCAGTACAATTGACACCAATTTCTCTGGAAACTACAGTCAAAAATCATCAACTCCAATCCTTACAACGGTGAGATGCTAAGTGTAATACTGTTTCACTTTCAACCTGATACAAATATATTGGTATGGGCTTTACAGTTGTACGTCCCTACGGTAAATCTATAATGTATTAAGATTTTCGTGAAATGATATAACTCTTAACCATGAATCGGTAACCAGCAATAGGTAAATTAGTCAATACTCAATAGTCAATAGTTATTATTATTTTTTCTGTCTCTCAACTCTTGGCTATTACCAATTACTATATTTAAAGAGGTAAAATTTTGAATCACAAGAAATTTTACTAGCTCCCATTTTAATCTGGGAAATAAAAAACTTACAAAGCATCGATAAGTAATCTTTTTAATCCTTTAGATTTTTCTATGGGATTTTATTTTAGAATCAGGTGCAGGACATGAGAAGGCTACTGAAGGCAATTTTAGCAACTACCAAAGACCAGAACTTCATGCACATGATTGAAAATGTAGAAGTGCTGGTTTCTAAGGTTTTATCTATTTTAATGGTAGTTGTAATTTTAGTGGCGATCGGCGATTTAGCATTTTTTCTATATAAAGAATTATTTACAATGCCTTATGGTAAATTTAACACAACACTATATAAAATATTTGGTTTATTTTTGAATATTTTAATTGCTTTAGAAATTTTAGAAAACATCACAGGTTATTTGAGAAAACACGTTATTCAGGTTGAATTAGTTATTGTAACTTCTTTAATTGCTGTTGCCAGAAAAATTATTATTCTTGATTTAGAAAAAGTTCCCGGAATTGATATAATTGGTTTAGGTGTCGCTATTCTTGCCCTATCAATTAGTTATTTAATAATTCGTTCCAGTACTTCCAGGTAAAAAAGTTAAATAAAAGACATAACAACTTGTTGTGGATTAAAAAAACAGCACTTTGCAAGTAAATTAAGTACGCATCTTAATATGATAAATCTTGTGGGGTGGGCATCCTGCCCGCCCTTCTATAGCTAATTTAGATGAAATGTACTGTATTTTACACCCTTTATTCCCCACCGTCACCGAGAAATTTTATATTACTCAACCAATATTCTTATAAGCCATTTTTCAATACTTTGCTATGGCAGATTTCTTTGAATTTGAAGCAGATTTTGTTGATTCGCTGCGTTGTATTCCCATGCAGGTGCGTTGCAAATTAGATACCTGTGGCATTAAGCTAAAATTGTCTGATTGGAATCAAATGACTACAGCAGAGCGTCAAGCTTTAGTCGAATTGCCTTGCACTACAGAAACCGAAATTCAGTCTTACCGCAAATATATCGAGCAGTTGATTTTACAGCGCACGGGCATAGTAGTTGGCAAATTGCCTATAGAAGCGCATCCTGCATGGCTTGACTCTGATACCATACCACCCACTGTCCAAGAAAAAGCTCAAGAAATCGGAGTAGTCCTGACACAACAACAATGGGCATATTTAACACCATTACAGCGTTTCGCCTTAATTAAACTGAGTCGCCCAGGACATGAAAACAAAAACTTTAGCAGAGCGATCGCAGAATTTCATTTGCTTTAATAAACCTCAGTAGTTAATTATAGCTAGTAATGGGCAATAGGCAATAGGCAGTGGTTTCTCTTGCCTTTTCCTAACTAGCAAATAATATACAAGGATGCGTTAAACTTTGTTAAATCGTAGCCTTCAAAAGGTGCATTTTGCCAAAGTTAATGCTCTAATATATCGATAAATTCGCGGATAAACGCATTAGCTGATATCTGTCTAAATTGGACATTTAGACGTTAAAGTTGTCATTTGTGCTTTGCAACTGACCAATGATAAATAAATAATTAATCACTGAGGGTAGCAAAAATATGGCTGCAAAGAAACTTTTAATGCTGGTTGGCGACTATGTAGAAGACTATGAGGTAATGGTTCCTTTCCAGGCACTGCAAATGGTAGGACATACTGTCCATGCAGTTTGCCCCAATAAAAAAGCTGGCGATAAAGTACGAACAGCAGTTCACGACTTTGAAGGAGACCAAACCTACAGCGAAAAACCTGGTCATAATTTCACTTTAAATGCTACCTTTGCAGAGGTAAAAGCCGAAACCTACGATGCTTTGGTAATTCCCGGAGGAAGGGCACCAGAATATATCCGCCTGAATCAGCAGGTAATAGAAATTACTCGTCATTTTGCCCAAGCAAATAAGCCAATCGCTGCTATTTGCCACGGCTTGCAGTTATTGGCAGCTGCCGATGTGTTACAAGGCAAAAGATGTACTGCTTACCCTGCTTGTAGCCCAGATGTCAACAGTGCTGGAGGTATCTATGTCGATATTCCTGTTGATGAGGCCATAGTTGACGGTAACTTGGTAACAGCGCCAGCTTGGCCTGCTCATCCCCGTTGGCTGGCAGAATTCCTCACAGTACTTGGAACTAAGATTGAACACCCCAAACTGGCTACAGTTGTTTAGAGACAAGATACCAGAAATCTTATATAACAGTTGAGGGTTGACCGTTAACAGTCTGGGGAACAAGATTTCACTTTCTCATTTAGGACTGCTATCTTTCAATACTTTGGGGTAGTTTATTTTACTACTCCCTATTTCCTGTGCCAAAACAACTTAGTCAATCATTAGTGGCAAAAAGAACCGGCAATAGACCAGCGGAAATTATATATTTTCTTAACTTAACTAAATGCAGTAAAAACTACTATTTAGTAATAAATTGCCGTGCGTTTAATTTGCAGCTAGGATGTCAAGATGTAGATCGGCCATAGAATCTGAATTTATCTGCCTAACAACACAGGTTGAGTCAAAAGTTTCAGTGGATGAAATACTTATTAACAGTAGATGAATGAAAAAATTTGAAATTTTGCATCGAGAAATTTAAATTTATTAGCAGTAAGTGAAGCTATAGTGGATTTAGCAATGCTGCTGTTGATGTGGCTAAGGTTAGTCCTGCTGCCAAATTATTTTAAGAATTAATTTAGAAACGCACTCACTCTAACTCAATGACAGGCAAAAACGCAAGACATAATGCATTTCTGCGGCTAGTGTCTGGTAATGGAGCAGCTTCGGGATCGGAATCTCGCTTCTCGCTCTCCCCCAGTAAAGAGATAGTAATTGGACGCGACCCCAGCTGCCAAGTTGTCTTGGATGCCATGATGTACCGAATGGTATCTCGTCGTCATGCGGTGGTTCGTCCTCTGTCTTTATCTCCAGATAGCAAATTTAGCTGGGTGCTTTGTGATTTAAATAGTGCTAATGGCACTTATTTGAACGGACAACGCTTGTATGAATGTCAAGAATTGCACCCAGGCGATCGCATTTCTCTAGGTTCTGATGGGCCGCAATACGTTTTTGAGTACGAGTTGACCTCGCAAACCCCGGCAACAACAGTTAACCAACTGGCATCACTGCCTTCAGCAACCAACTACCACAACCACACCCAATTAAAGCAGCCCGATTCTGTTAGCTTCACTCAGCTTTTTCCGATTATTTCCACTGGTAAAGATTTAACTCGTAAAGCTTACCTCGTACCAGGCATACTGACTGTAATCTTCGTAGTGTTGATGTTTGCTACAGTCGGTCGTCCCCAAGCAAATCAAGTAATCGTCGCAACTTACATTGCCTTCGCCGCCTATTATTTTGTTTACCAACTTTGTGGTAAACAAAAGCCTTGGTGGGTGTTAATGGCTACGGCATTGGGTACGGCGTTGATTTTGCTCAGTCCGCTGTTAGATTTATTTATCTTCGTTTTTCGTGGCATCTTGCCTGGAAACTTACCCTCACCCCAAGAATCTACCACCTTCACAGAGTTACTGGTACGGATGTTTTTTGGCGCTGGGTTGATGGAGGAATTACTCAAAGCAGTGCCTGTACTTGCAGTATTCGCCATTGGTAGAATGTTGTCTTCACCTTGGCGAGAACGCATCGGAGTTTGGGAACCTCTAGACGGGATTCTCTTGGGAACGGCTTCTGCTGTGGGCTTCACTTTGTTGGAAACTCTCGGTCAATATGTGCCCGATATCACTCAAAATGTCACGCAACAGGTGGGTATCGGTGCTGCCGGTCAACTGGCGGGTTTACAACTGCTAATTCCGCGAATTTTAGGCTCTGTGGCTGGACACATGGCTTATAGTGGCTACTTGGGCTATTTTATCGGCTTAGCCGTCCTCAAACCCAGTAGAAGTTGGCAAATTCTTTCTATTGGTTATCTGAGTGCCTCTGCACTCCACGCCCTCTGGAATGCCACTGGATCGATCAATGCCTTGCTTTTGGTAGTTGTTGGAGTGCTATCTTACGCCTTTTTGATGGCGGCAATTCTCAAGGCACGGGCGCTTTCACCAACGCGATCGCAAAACTTTGCTACCCGATTCCTTGGCCCCAGATAATAAATGAGGGGGATGAAGCGGTGAGGAGATGGGAAAATAGGGCGGATAACCAATGCCCAATTCCCAATGTCCAATTCCTAAAGACTATAAAAATATATATCTTGCGATAGATGGTCTAATGATTAAATTAGGCTATTATCGATCTACCTTAGGTGTCTTTACTTGAAAACTAATACCAGTTCTCGAAAATAAACCAACAAATGTCAATCAGGAAAGTATTGCTGTATCTAAGTTTTTGAATTCTGAATTGGTATAACAAAGCAAGACAATATTACGCAGATAAGGCTAGCTATCTCGAAAATTGAATTATTGAAAAAATAAATAACAGACTGGAGTTATGGTTGGGACTGGTATTTGCTGAGTTGACTTAAAGCGTAGTAGGCGATGGCCAGACTAACCTTTGCTTGTTCTATTTCTGATAAAGTTGTCCATTCCCGATTGTTCAAGTTAGCCATTGTAGATGCTGGGTTGTGTGATTCGTTGCTTCGCATCGCATAAGCAAAAGGACGGGCTAAAACTAAAAGATCCTCTTCTCCCCAAGTTGGAAGTACAGCCTGAACGCACTCAACTAGTTGTTCGCCTCTTAATTGCTGACGGGCAAATATTTCAGCCGCTTTAGTAGCAATGGTGTTGAGCAATGTTTGGGGAACACAGGTACAAAAACTAGCGCGTAATGTTTCTTGGAGATTAACCACTACTGATTGTTGGGAATTGCCATCATAGCTTTCATTAAAAGAGATACCAGACCAAAGCGTATCTAAATGCTTGTAAAAATCTTGCGATCGCTTAGTCAGATCTTCATCGATTAAATCTTGGCTCTCGAATTGTTGTTCTAATTCTTGAAAATAAGCTTCTGATTCTTCGTCAGCCACATTCCAAGGATAAGTAGCATCCTCTGGTTCTAGTAAAGCTTCTAATAACTCTAAATCTACTTGAGACTGCAAAGAATAGAAAGTGTCTGAACCATTAATTTTATTAGTCATTTTCTTGCCTCACGATTATTTAGTGGTATTGACAGCTACAATTGCCCAGAAGAGATTTCCGCAAAAAAGTTGATTTTTTCTCTTGGTAAAAACAGATTTTTAAAATTGATACTCAAGACCAAAATTTAATTCTGTAATAGCCGTACTAGGAGTCTTCAATAATGAACTCCCAGGTCTCACCTCTAGCACTTCCAAACTTTAACTGCATACCGGATTTCAAGGGCACTTCCTCTCGGAGGATTTGTTGCCAGCCATTAGGGCCTAAAAACCACGTTGTCCCGTAAGTGGAAAAATCTTGTAAATAATAAGTTCGCACTAGTGTAGCATCAGTCAAAGTATTGCGGCAGAAGATTTCAGCGTGACGTTTAGAAACAGACGGTTCGGGGATGACAATATCATTATCTTTGGTGCGGCCGATGCGAGTAACTCCATAACGCAATAACCAGGTTTTATCTTTTGAAGAGAGCGATCGTAAACTTGCACTAGGAAGCCCAGAACCGACATCTGGAATGGCTGTATCTGGTAATTCGGTAATTCCTTCATCCAGGTTTTTAATCAGTTCGCCATTAAAATCTGGATGTAGATAGAGAACGGGCAAAGTCCAAGCAGGTTGATTGAATCTATACAGTGTTAACAATTCTTTTCTGGCTTGGCTGACAGCTTCATCAATTGGCTTATACAATCGCAAAGCTTCAGCAAAGGCTTGAATAAAACTGTGGCTTTCGTGGTCGGCGATTTCATCTCGCATCCCCAAAACCGCTGGTACACCATGCCGAATTAATACTTCTGCCAAACTGCTGGCAGGTATCGCTTGATTATTGCTGACAGCTGGTTGTGCTCCCCAACAAGCATTGAAAACCGCTAATTTCACACCTGTACGAGTCAATGCTTGGGCTAATTCTATACCATTGAGGATCATGCCCGGTCGCAAAAACAGTAGCCCACCGTCTGGATCTGGCAAACCGTGTCCAGCATAAAAGAAGACATTGTATGCTTTAGTTTCTAATTCTTGAATCAACTCTTCTGGAGTTGGTTGTAACAGCTGATTCACCGTGCAGGGTGCATATCTTTGGGAATTAGTATCGACTGGGGTATCTGTCAGAGTTTGCTGCAAAATCAGCGCTTCTTGTTCTAGTTGCAGGTTCTCATCATGACCTAAAACCAACAGGATATTTAAAGCCTGGTCAGTTCGCAAATACGGTAACGGGTCAACTTCACTGCTAGTGCGGCTAAAGAGCAAATCTTGGGAAAGGGACATAGCCGATTGGCCAGGCTCGCGCTGCATAATTTCCCAAGGGAAAGCAATCAGATCGGGGTCGCGAATTTCCAGTCGAAAGCGCAAACGTGTATGCTGACCCATAGCAATTCCCCGGCTGCGTTCTAAACTACCGAGAATTTGTCCATCGAATACCCAGCGCCATAAAAGCATTCCCAGATATTGCATCAGGCGACTGCTGTAAGGGCCAGTGGTCTGATTTGAAGAAAATGAAATCGAATCAGTGGGTAATAGGTTGCTGTTTTGAGATGTGGAGTTTGGGGGAAGAACTAAATGGTTATGGCCAGAAAACATCTGCCGCCATTCTTGCCAGACTTGGGTGAGTTCAACAGGCCACACACAGTCACGTAAAACATGGCCACTGGGATAGGGAGCCTTGACCACCCAAATGGCGAAATTGTCAGTGCCAGTGTTTAACAGACGGGCGATCGCCAAAATCAGGGATGGCATGGATTCATAAAACTAAAAGCTAAAAACAAATAATTTCAAATAACAATTCTCGAAGGTAAAAATTTTTACTTTTTTACCTTATCAGTTTTTGAGTCTGATTCTTACCTGTTATTATTCCAGGTTTTTACTAGTTTATCGAGTATTTAACTAAGTTTGACTACTATCAGATGGTTGAGTAACTGGTGGTTGAGTGGGGGGTTTACATGGATTTGCTGCGCCTGATTCCAAAACAGACGCTCCAGAACCCTTCAGTTTGGAAAATTCAATCGCTACCTCTTGGCCTGGTTTCAACCCAGGTTTTGATGGAGATGATGCTGGAGTTGATGTACAGACTTGCATCCGAACTAAGAAATCTCCAGATGCAGGTTTGGGATTTGGGTCAGTGCTGATAACTTTTAAAAAACTTTTAGGAGGAAGTGATTGGTTATTCGCCAACGGGATTTCCTTGGTGGTTTGAATTACCCAACCAGAAGCAAGGTTAGCAAGGGTTCGGGGTGGTTCTGTGGCTGCAACAGTAGGAGTTTGAGTTGGTGTGGGATTAGAAGCAATTGGAGGCTGGCTGGTGGATTTTAATCGCAGTTGTTGAATGATAAATCCGCCAGTACCCGCTGCTAGAACAAATAGTAACGGAACTATCCACTGTAGGGGCAATTGGCGAGTTTTGGTAGGCTGACTTTCCTCAATCACCTGAGTTTTGTGGTTTGGGCTGCTTAAAACTGACGTATTTGCCCCTCTGGATGCCAAATCGACGGTTTTTGCTGAATAGCTTTCTGGAATAACAGCTTTGATGGTGATTTCTGGTTCCCAGTATTGGACTTGATAGTGTACTAAAGCGACGGTGACATTATCGTGTCCATTTTTGCTGTTAGCGATTTCTACTAATCTATCTGCTACATTGACGATGTTTGCTTCCCCAAGCAAAATCGGCAAGATTTCTGTTTCCCAGTACTCTTCCACGCGATCGAAATCACTCAAGCCATCGGATGTCAGCAGAAAAACTGCATCTTCATCGAGCATAAATCGTGCAGAAGTGGGATGCAATGAAGTGCTAGGGCCCATCCCCAAAGCCTGGACGAGAGAACCAGCAGAACTTTGTTGCACGGCTTCGCGGTAAATGGCATAGCCCAGGCGAACTTCGCGGGAAGCGACATCATCATCAAGGGTAACTTGATAACAGCCTTGGCGGGTAATCCAGTAGGCACGACTATCGCCGACGTGGGTAATGTACATTTCGTGAGCGACAGGTAGTGCCATAACTAAAGTTGTGCCCATACGCTGACGCCCTTGGCGATTTTCACCGTCATTGCGCTGGCTAATTTTGTCATTAGCCATTGCCACGGCTTTTTCTAAGTCATTTAGCAGCAGTGAGGGGTCTATGTGGTCGTAGGGAACTTTGGTAAGTTGCTGTACTTGTTGTTGGATTGTTTCAATGGCTAAATTTGATGCAACATTGCCGCCTTCGTGTCCGCCGATGCCATCACAGACAATTGCTAAGGCTGTAGGCTGGGGTGGCTTGCTTACTAGAGTGCCGCTGGGTGGGCTACAGGCGTCTTCATTGCGTTGGCGGCTAGGCCCGGTATCGGTTTTGGTGATAATTTTGATTGTGGGTGTTTGCGATCGCCCTAATTCTGCCAGTCCCCGGTCTAAAGCGGTGATTAATTGTTCGGATGAGTGAATTTCGCCCTGAATCAGGGAAAGGCTAACGCGATCGATAAATTCTCCTATGGCTGGTTTGGCGTTAGCGACCAATTGCTGCCAGAATTCCCCTAATTGAGGTAATTTTGGTGATGTGGTATCGTCGAAGCGCAATTCCAACAAACGGACTAACGAGCCTTCTATCCGTAAAACATAGGAGTCAAGCAGGCTAGAAACGACACCTTCACTGGCCAGGGGTTGCCACAAATGAGCTATTTGCCACAACCAATTGAGTTGGCGCATGGATGTAGCATCACGCCAAGCACTGGTTAACTCGCTGCCCAGATGCACTTGTTGGGTTGTATTATCCACCATTACTGGTGGTTTTTCTAAAAGTAATATTTCTCGCTGGGGGGAGTCCTTAGTTAAGGGAAGTACTCCATGTACCTGCGGTACGTGTAAGCGGTAGGGAATGAGCCTTAAGTAAGCTCTGGGAATCTGTAAATTCTCTAGCTCTGGCGTTAGGGTTAATAAACCAGGCTTGGTATCTAATAGGACAAATTTATCAACAATTAAATAGCGATCGGCTAATATTTTTCCAGGGCTACCCAAACTCTGGTCGTCTATCACAGCCCAGAGGTAATTTTTGGGTAGAGGCGTAGAACATCGCTGGCAAAACTTATGAGTCAGGGGGTTGGCAGCCTGACAATTTTCATGTGGACACTGGAGCGTTGCCGCATCATTTTCCATAGTTTTCCCACCGATCGCAGATTGGCAATTTCTTTAATAGCATTACTAGGGACAATCTAGACCGCTCGTCTTTCTTAAACTTGACATATTCAGGCTTTAGATGATGATTTTAGCTGGCCTTTATCAGCAGATGCTAATATTTAACTTATCTAAAGATTACGCTTCCAAGTTAACCCTACAGCCCCATCATAGCTTCTATCGCTGTGTGACTCTCCATCGCTAAAGCAAATAACTCCAACCGTCTCACCAAAGATAGCTCAAGCATAACTGTGCTATTTGCTTTTGCTGAATTACTCCATGTTCAATAGGCAGATAATATTGGTATTTATCTAGTTTATAAGTAAGATAGCAATAATTAACTTTAATTAAGAATTAAGATATAGCGATCGGTTTTGAAGGTTGAGCTTATTTGTGTAGCTAGGGAGTAGGGAATAGGGCTGGAGCTTTTTTGAAGCAATCAAATAGAAGTCTCATAACTGTAATAGAGTTGGTGGCAAAACTACCTGACGAATGAAGTTGCTTAAAAAATGCTGTTTCCAGGTTTTTACAAGTCAGATAATGGGCAATTGAGGGGGTGGAAGGACAAAAAGAGGGGGGAAAGACTTACTATAACTTCCCCTTTGCTCCGATTTTTCCATTCCCCACTCTCTATTCTCCAGATAGTTTAGCCCATCTGGTAATAGCTCTCTACGTTAGGGACTTCAAAGAAAAATATCCCATTGTTTGCACTCAACAGAAGCCAGTGCGTTGGACGGGTTCCCCGGCTTGTTCGCTCTTAGCGTTCCCGTAGGGTAGCAACTGGCGTTCATTTAGTAGCTTACTGCTGCTCGTCAATTGCAACTTGGGGGATTCCCATACTGTAGTTGGTGACGCGGCCAGAGAGATTGTAGCTGATTTCGCCGAGTTGTAGGAGCGATCGCACATAATGTTCTAAGTCTGAACCGACGCGGCGTAAGTTATAGTCTGTGAGGTCTGCGCCACTAGAAGCTTCTACTAGTTCATCGAATTTTCGATAAACCTTTTGCAGGGCATCTTCATTCCAGTTGAATTCGTTGTCTGGGTCAATATCTAGTGTCAAGACCTGATCGCTTGGAAGGAGTTCGCCATGTTGGTCAATTTCAGCCGCAAAAATGCGGATATGCCGGGTTGTGGACTTGAGCAGCGTCGGATTATCCATAAAAGGGTGTAAGATTTGGGTGAATTACACTGAAATTATTGTAAACCCTATATTCAAGCTTAAATGCTCTTAATTTACAAGCTTTGAGGGCAGTTGCAAAAGGGCTAGCTATTACGCTTTGAAATTGTACAGAGTTACTCATGGTGTTGACGATTAACGATTAACTGTCAACCCTCAACTTTTAACAGCCAACACAAAAAAATTTGCTGCCTTAGGTGTAAGTAAAAATATTGTCTGTACTGATTACTGCTTTTACTTGTATTAGTAGTTGAAGTCTCAGTTAGTTGCTAGTACTGACAGTATCTTTATAATCTTCACACCCAAATTACTGGGTAGAGTATTTTTATTTAGGCAAATACAAACCAGTCTCAGCCCTATGTTTATCTTGCTTATTGCTAAGGTTTTTGTATTTATTAAGTCTAGAAGACGGTAGGATAAGGTTTCGGGGTGGAATAATTTGATCTGTGTACATTTTTGAGCGAGAACAAAAATTTTTACATTAATAACTATGTGAATCAATTTCTCCTCAAATTGCTCTTGAAAAAAACGTACATCTAGTAATTTTACGGAATAACGCTACACATACCTCTGGCATTAATAAAAGGAAAAATTTTTGGTGTTTTTACGTAAGTAAAAACACCAAAAATCAAGTAACAAGTCAAACTGTTATTGACGTTCACATAAAGTTGATGTAAAAAGCTTTAAAAAGCTCGGACAACTTCTTACAGAAACTTTATTGTGTAGAATCTTAAAAACTGAATAATAGTTATGGCTTACCATAAGCTACATCTGGCACAGTTAGACCAGAATCTAGACAGTAAAAATTGAGCTTGAAAACAAAACACAGGAGAGTGAAATGGAATACATTGGTGTTTGATGAAGAAAAATTCTTAATTCAAGCACTTTGGATTCAAAAAAGATATAAAGAACTTTTGCTGGACATCTACCTCCTTACCCTCATGACTACCAAGTAAAGGAATCTCAATAGCTATGAACTCCAAAGCATTACCACGCCAAATCAATAATCTCGAAGTAGGTGTTTATGAGTGCGAAGTACATCTCAAATTTCGGTTGATTGAGGAAAAGAGTCTATTAGGCGATCGCGAGCAACTCTTACAGGTGCTACTCGATGCTTTGACCGAGGGATCTGACGATTTTCTGGAGACGCTACAAGCGTCCGTTAAAGCTCAGGAAATATCAGAGTTCAAAGCCTCACCTCAAATGCGACGCCAGCTGATGCGCTTGCGTAATGCTGCTGAAAATCCTCAAATTTAAAGGTGTAATTTAACTAGTGAAAAATTGGAATTAAGTATCAAATCGAATAGGCATCTCATACCGTCAATACACCCGTTGCAATAACAACTAAGCAGTCAGTAGAATTCATAAAATATTTTGATTTCTGCTTTGTGAAAGTCTTATTTAGCAGCACAAAGTCCCAGGAACAGTTTCCTTAATTAAAAAAGTTTGTAGCAAAGGTTACTGGTAGAATCTCAAAGCAAATTCAGCCGGGTGCATTTTACCGAGTTAACATCAAAACATTGGGAAAAACAAAACCCTGTGTCTTTACAGATTAGGCGTTAGACAACAGGCGCAAATGCAATGAAAACCTAAAAGACTAAAGGAAAAATAAATAACTTTTCTTTTGGCTTTTTGCTCTAACTAAGTGCCTGATTTGCTGAAATACTTATGTTTTATCTATTACCAATTGGATATGGGGATGAGGGAGAGAGGGGAAAAGGTTAAAGGGAAAAGGGAAAAGGGAAATTTAACCTTTCCCCTTTACCCCTTTCCCTTTCCCCATACTCCATGCCCCATGCCCAATAATTATTTAGCAAGACCGTGTTCTAGAGCAAAACGAACTAACTCTGTACGGCTATTGGTACCGGTTTTACTAAACAAACGGCTGACGTATTTTTCTACGTTGCGGACGCTGGTTTCCAAACGACGGGCGATTTCTTTGTTCATCAACCCCTCAGCGACTAAGTTTAAAACACTTTGTTCTCTGGGGGTCAAATCAATTTTGAAAGGCGCTGGTGATTGAGAAATGGCATTTCTTTGAGTTAACAAGGCCTTGATTTGGGCTATCTGATTGGCTAGTTCAGCAATATCAGGAGTTTCAAGGTCATCTGCTGTGGTTGCAGGTTTAGCGGCGCGGCGGGCTAGCAAATTTTCGACTATGGCCACTAACTCATCTGGGTCAAAAGGTTTGGGAAGATAAGCATCGACACCTGCTTGATAACCTTGAATGCGATCGCCTGTCATTCCTTTAGCGGTTAAAAATACCACAGGGAGTGCTTTGAAACGCGGATCTTCTCGCAGTTGCTTGAGGAACTGATAGCCATCTACTTGGGGCATCATGACATCGGAAATCACTAGATCGGGTGTATTCACCTGCATCAATTCCCATCCCTCAACAGCATTACTGGCGATTTGAACGCTGAAACCGCTCTCTTGCAAGTAATCTTTCACGGCTTCCCGTATCCCTGGTTCATCATCCACCAGTAACAGTTGTGCTGACATTGAAAATTTCCTTAAGTTTACCTTTTTCCAATTTAGCGAAAGTTGACAAGCATTGAACAACTTGAATTCACCTCTACCGCCCCCAAAACTTTTAAAGTTGACATCTTGTCTCAGTCAACCCTTTAACGTCCGAGCGATCGCAGTTTTTAAACCGCTTAAAAGTATACTTAACCTGAGCTTCCAAGATGCTTTACCACTGAGGGTTTGCCTTAATTAACGCCTCTGCCGCTGAACTATTCAATGGAACTGAGAAAAAATGTCCCTGGCCATATTCACAGTTCAATTTTCTCAGTAGTACTAGTTGCTCTTTAGTCTCTATTCCTTCAGCAAGCACATCCACACCTAGCTTGTGTGCCAATGTCACAAGTATTTCAACAATTTCTAAATCCCTACTCTTAGTGTTGATTGAACTGATAAAAGAACGGTCTATCTTCAACAGACTAATGGGGAAGTTATAAAGACGACCTAATGAAGAGTAGCCTGTACCAAAGTCATCAATTGATAACTGAACCCCCATTTCTCGAAGTTCTGAGAGTGCAGTAATTACGTGATCGCCATTTTCGACAATTACACTTTCAGTAATATCCAGCGCTAAACTGTCAGCATTCAGACCAGTGGATTCTAAAATTTGCCCAATCTGCTCAATCAAATCCGGCTGGTAAAATTGCTTCAACGAGAGATTTACACTGATTTTATTGAGCGAGTTGGAAGGATAGGACGTTCGCCAAGTTTGCATTTGGCTACAGGCTTCATTTAACACCCACTTGCCAATGGAGAAAATTAGTCCAGTTTCTTCGGCTATGGGAATAAAATCTGCTGGACTGAGCAAACCCCGCTCTGGATGCTCCCAGCGTAATAAAGCTTCAAAACCTAAAATAAAGCCACTAGTTAAAGAAACAATCGGTTGATAATAAACCCGTAACTCACTGCGCTCAATTGCCCGGCGTAAATCGGTTTCTAACTGCAATTTCGCCAGAGCATTAGCATACATATTTGAGTTGAATAGTTCATAACGCGCTCTACCGAGAATCTTAGCTCGATACATTGCTGTATCAGCATCTCTCAACACGTCTTCTGGTCGTTCATAATCTACTGTTGAACTCAAGGCAATGCCAATACTTGCTGTTGTAAAGATTTCTTTTCCGTCAAGCTCAAAGGGTAACTTTAGCTCCTGTTCAATGCGCTCAGCGACTTTGATAGCGTCTGACACATCTTGAATTCCCTCCAGCAAGATTGTAAATTCGTCTCCCCCAAGCCGTGCTGCTGTATCTATGGAGCGTACACATATTTCTAACCGACTTGCAATGGCAAGCAGAAATTGGTCACCTTTGTGGTGTCCAAGGCTGTCATTGATTAGTTTAAATCGATCTAGATCGATAAACAGTACAGCAAATAAATAATCTGGATGCCTTTTAGAATAATTAATCGCATGTCTTAAACGATTAATAAATGCAGCACGATTTGGCAGACCTGTCAATGCATCATGAAAAGCAAGGTGTAGCAGTTGCGACTGTGCTCGTTTACGCTCTGTAATTTCAGTCAGTAATTTCTGATTTGCTTTTACCAGTTCTGCTGTCCGTTCTGCTACGCGTATTTCTAACTCCTCATAAGCTTGGTGCAACATTTTTTGAGCTTGTTTGCGTTCAGTGATATTGCACAGCAGCCAACGCCAGCTAATTTGCTCCCGGTTTTCGTCGTACACCGCAGATAACCTAACACTAGCAGGGAAAGGTTTTCCCCCCCGTGGCTGTAGATTAATTTCCCAGTTGAGTAGCTGCTGCGAATTGTTCATGTGGTAGCTAAACAACTGCCGATCTTGTTGAGCAATAAAGAGAATTAATGGTTTACCCACTAGATACTTTTGGCGGACATGAAGCAAGGTTGCTGCTGCATGATTGGCTTCTTCGATTGTTCCTGCGGTATTAGTTATCAAGTAAGCATCTGGAGCGAACTCAAACAAATCTTGGTAACGCCGACGCTCTCTGTATAGTGCTGCTCGTGTTACCTCTAACTCTTGAGAGACTATTAATAGTTCTTCAACTGTGGTGTGGAGTTCTTCAAAAGCTTCTGTTATTATCTCTGGTTCCAACTTGGGCTCATTTGCACTGCGTTGCAGTAGTTCCTGTACTTGTGAGCGCAATTTTTCTATATGTTGGCTAAAGCCGTCTGCGTTCATGCGGCTCGATATGGCAAAACTATAAAGGATGAGGACGTTCTACGCTTTCCTTGAGTTTGGGGCTGTATTAAGCAGGTTAGCAGCAGTTAGTCATAACACCGGACAAATTCTAAATAAACAGAACAGAATATAACTTTGTTAATAATTGAATATTATGTTATTAACATTGTATCTGCTTTACCTAATTTTTAAAATATCTCTTAAGATACATTTTAGGAAAACAGTAACTTTAGTTAGATAAAATTTTCAGTTGCTACATTCGGGCTGACAAGAATGTTTGCTAATTGGTAGTAGATAATACTATGGATAGCCTACAACAGAATTAGAGCTATCTGAGCAAGCTTTTTAGCATTGTTACAACCGAGCAACGATCTTGGCATTTTCTGGGAGTTTGGCTTGTCTTTGTCCAGTTGCACGTGCCCTAGCTGTCAATAGACCAATGGGAGTATTTAATAAATCTACCAAAGTGGCTTTACCAGCGATCGCCTTACTAATATCTCTTGGTACTTCTTTTAATAACCAACGCGCCAAACGATAGCCGCACTCACCAAGTGTAATATCTCGCATTAAATCTATACCATGCAGTTCGTGTAAATAGCGATTGGAACGCCCATAACGCCGCCATTGACTTTGCAGTTCTAAAAGTGTGGTGCGGTGGCGATGCTGAACGATGGCATTGGGGGCAAATTCTAAACGCCCGATGTTTTCGGCCAAAATTCGCCAGCAAATGTCTGCATCGCCGCCGGTTGTCAGATGGGGACGAAATAGACCCGCTTTTTCTAAGGCGATGCGGCGAATTGCCAAATTAGCCGTTTGTCCATAGGGACGAAAGCGATGACCAAGAGTGTGTTTTTGTGACAGGGTTTCTTCACGGTCTGCGTGTTGTTCTAACAAAGTTTTGCCTGGTAGTGCCAAAATTTCCCCGGCAACAATTACCACTTCTAAGTTGACAAAAGGCTGAATTAATGCTTCTAGCCATTGTGGTTGGGGACGGCAATCTGCATCAGTAAAAGCTATGATTTCGCCAACAGCTGCACGAATTCCAGTGTTACGAGCAGCGTAGGAGCTTTGAATTTGATTTTCACTCAGCGGGCGAATTGTAATCGGGCAATTTTCGGCAGCTGTTTTGAGGGAGGTAAAAGTGCGATCGCTACTGTTATTATCTACTAATAAGTACTCTACTCGGTCTTTTGGGTAAGTTTGAGATAACAGACAATTGAGCAAATCTGGTAAATCTGCTTCACCGTTATAAATAGGAATAACCACCGATACCATTGGTAAAAAGCTGGTGGCGGTGGTTGCATCAACTGGCTGATAATTCATAAAATTAAAAATTTTAGAAATGGAACTACTAACTAGTATTCCCAATCTAAATCAGAACTCAGAATCCAGGTGTCAGAATTCAGGAGCAAAACCAGAAAAGCTTTGCCAAGGCGTCAAAACTAAACGCTTTTATTCATTCTGAATTCTGAATTCTGGCTTCTAACTTCTGAATTCTAAAATTTCAAATCCCCAGCGCGAACGCTCATGGGTTGATTAAGTTGATTGCTTGGTGGTTGGGCGAAGTTGCTACCTGATAAAATTGCGATCGCTCTGGCATATTGAGGATCGCTCTTAGTTCCGATTAAATCTGGATTAGAAGCCAACTGACGCTCTTGTGCCTCTGTCAAGTCTAGCTTGATATCTGGCGTAATTCCTTTATGGTTGATGTCTGTTCCTAAAGGTGTGTAGTAGTGAGCAATGGTGACTGCTAAGCCGGAACCATCCGCCAGTTCGTGAACTGATTGTACTAAGGCTTTACCAAAGGTTTGACCGCCAACAACTACAGCTCGCTTATTATCCTTGAGTGCGCCTGTGAGGATTTCGCTAGCACTGGCTGAATTGCCGTCTACTAATACTGCCAAGGGACGATTTGTTAAGGCAGTGCGATTGGCTTTAGTTTCCTCGCTGCTTCCCACACGGTCTACTGTCTTGACAATACCGCCATTATCCAACCACATCCGAGCAATTTCAATGCTGGCTTGTAATAAACCGCCAGGATTTCCCCGCAAATCTAACACATAAGAATCAACTTTCTGATTGTTTAAATCGCGGATGGCTCTTTGCATTTGCTCTGCGGCGTGGGCGCTAAATTCCCGCAAACGGATATAGCCAACGCGGCGATTTCCTTCTTGCCTGAGGGTATAACGTACTGTTGGTACTTCTATATTTGCCCTAGTCAGCTTCAGTTCAAAGGGATTTTGTCCTGTGCGTTTGAGCCTGAGGCTGATGGGAGTACCAGCTTTGCCACGAATTAGTTTGGAGGCGTCATCCACTTTCATTTTGAGAGTGGCTTTGCCATCAATGGCCAAAATTTCGTCGCCTGCTTTGATCCCAGCTTTCAGGGCTGGAGAATTATCTATGGCTTCGACAACAGTCAGACGCTGAGTTTTTTCGTTAACTTCCATGCGAATGCCGATACCAGACACTTCGCCGGAGGTTTGGCTAGTTAGGGCTTCAAACTGTTTGGGGTCCATGAACCGAGTGTAAGGATCTCCCAAGGTTTGTAAAGCTTCACGGATGGCAGCATAAGCTTCTTCACGAGAGGAATAGTCTTTACTCAACAAGCTTTGTCTAGTTGCTTGCCAATCTTGTTGATTAAATTTGCCATCAACATATTCATGATTCACCAGTTGCCAAACTTGGTCAACTATCGCTTTCGGGCTGTCCTGTAAACTTAGGGCTGCGCGTACACCGCGAGTCCAAGCGGAACCGAACACAGACATGGTAGCAGTCGTAGCGATCGCTCCACCAATCAAGGCTACTTGGAGCGGCGAGTAACTTTTCGCAGATTGGTTCATGTATATTAGCTGGAATAATTGTGTTGTTGACAGTTTAGCAATCAGGCTTTCTGAAAATTTTTAAGTTTTTATACCCCAAACTCAGCTATGCTTTCTAGATTCTTTGACATTGTAATTATGCCAAAAATAATGCATTAGTTATCAATAACGATTTCTGAGTTTGTTTGCCTTCTCCGGAAGGCTATACTGACGATGTGACACTTTGACCACCGTCATGTTTGTACTTTAGATTACTTTTATAAGATAGCACTTCCATCGCTCATTTGCGGTGTATTGGACACTCATGAAATCGGCTTTTTTGATATCACTCATGAAACACAAATCTATTATCAAATCATTAATTTACATTAAAAAGAGTTTGCTTAATCTGTGGCAATTGTTACAAAAACTAACTGTTGGATTGTACTTGGTTTTGGGTGCTTGGTTGATTTTTACTACTATAACCTTACTTTATGCTTCTTCGCAGCCAGTAGACACCTTTTTTGTCCTTGGTGGCAGTATTCGTCGAGAAACTTATGTTGTACAACAAGCAAAACAATATCCGCAAATTCCGATTTTAATTTCTCATGGCTCCCCAGATCCTTGTATATGGTTAATTTTTCAGCGGGAATTTGCAAGTTTAGAAAATGTTTGGTTAGAAAAGTGTGCAAATTCTACCTTTGAAAATTTTTATTATAGTATTCCTTTACTGCGAAAATGGCGCGTACATAAGGTAAAACTGATTACGTCCCCAACCCATTTACCAAGGGCTAAATGGATGGCGCAGATTCTCTTGGGCGCTCATGGGATTTGGGTAGAGCCAGAAATCGTTCAAGAGTCAGGTGTTCCTGGTAATCAGGAATCTTGGCTCAAAACTGGGCTAGATTTAACCCGCAGCTTATTTTGGGCAATTTTAAGTCAAATTATTCAACCACAATGCTCGAATGTTACCAGGCTTGCTGATGTGGATATACAAGCTTGGCAGAGTCGAGGTTTTAGTTGCGAACATCAAGGGGGAGTGGGGAGGTCAAGGGGTAGAGGAGAATAGGAGATGGGCAGATGCCTAGATTTCTAAGTTGTTAATTTTATTTTACATACTTATGATTTTATACGCTTACATCCATAGGTCTGTGTATTCAAATTCTTGATTGTTCGTATCATTAGGTAAGTTTCGGAATTGGTTGTTGAAGTTGGAAAATTTGGAATTTTTGACTAACGCGCCAAATAAGGTTGTAAATTTGCGTGAAAAAATTTTGCAATTGCCTAATCAAATCTTTTTAGACTTAAAAGTTGTTAACGTTTATGTGTAAGCAGTAATCTCCTGCTTAATTTATTTTTATATCTACGCATAAATTTATAAAAATTAATATATTTTTTTACTGAGTGTATCCTACATTTATTTAGAAATTTTCCTAGCAACTTTTAATCAAAACTTCAGCCCTGTTTTTGCTAAAAAGGTGATACTCCACATAGTAAATTAATTAAAGTGCAGATATGCACGGGATGGTATTATGACAACTCAGGAAGAAATTAGATTAGCAGAAGCTTTGGATCGCACAGTTCATTGGCGGAGATGGGGGCCATATTTGAGCGATCGCCAATGGGGGACAGTACGCGAAGATTATAGTCATAATGGTACTGCGTGGGATTATTTTACTCATGAGCAAGCCCGTTCTCGCGCCTATCGTTGGGGAGAAGATGGAATTGCTGGGATTTCGGATAATCATCAACGACTTTGTTTTGCGATCGCACTTTGGAATGGTGAAGATTCTATTCTCAAAGAAAGAATTTTTGGTCTAACAGGTAATGAAGGGAATCACGGCGAAGATGTCAAGGAATATTACTTTTATTTAGATAATACCCCCACCCATTCCTATATGAAAATGCTGTATAAATATCCACAAACAGCATTTCCCTACTCGCAATTAGTTACAGAAAATCAACGCCGCAGTCGCCAAGAACTAGAGTTTGAATTACTAGATACAGGCGTATTTGATGATGACCGCTACTTTGATGTTTTTGTAGAATATGCCAAACATTCCGCAGAAGATATTCTCATCCAAGTTAAAGTAGTTAATCGGGGAGTAGAAGCAAAGACACTCAATCTTTTACCTACTCTTTGGTTTCGCAATACTTGGTCTTGGAATGGGGATGATAACAAACCTATTTTAAAAGAAGTCAAATTAAATGATACTTGCAATACAATTGAGGCATCTCATCCCACCTTAGGAATGAGGTGGCTGTATTGTCAAGAAGCAACGGAGATTTTGTTTACAGAAAATGAAACAAATTACCAAAAGTTATTTGGTTATAGCAATGCATCTGCCTATGTAAAAGATGGTATTAATGATTATATTGTAGAAGGATTAAAAGAAGCTGTAAATCCAGAAAAAATAGGTACTAAAGCAGCTGCAAATTATATATTAAAAATTGGAGCAGGCGAAACTAAAATTGTGAAATTGCGACTCAGTGATACACCAAATTTAGTTGAGCCATTAGGCAAAGATTTTGATGTCATATTTGGTAAGCGGCAACACGAAGCAGACGAATTTTATCAACGAATTGCACCACATTCTCTGAGTGAAGATATGCGGAATGTGCAGCGACAAGCATTTGCCGGGATGTTGTGGAGCAAGCAATTTTATCATTACATTGTAGAGGATTGGTTGAAGGGCGATCGCAACGCACCACCGCCACCACCAGAACGCCAAAATGGCAGAAATCAAGAATGGTTTCATCTATATAATGAAGATATTCTTTCTATGCCTGATAAGTGGGAATATCCTTGGTATGCTGCTTGGGATTTAGCATTTCATACCATTCCTTTGGCAATGATTGACCCGGAATTTGCTAAGTATCAATTGGATGTTTTAACGCGGGAATGGTATATGCATCCTAATGGGCAAATTCCTGCTTATGAGTGGAAATTTAGTGATGTTAATCCGCCAGTTCATGCTTGGGCAACTTTGCGGATTTATCAGATTGAACAAAAAATTTATGGACGAACAGACCGACAGTTTTTAGAACGAGTCTTTCAAAAGCTGATGCTCAATTTTACCTGGTGGGTGAATCGGAAAGATACTAAAGGTAACAATGTTTTTCAAGGTGGATTTTTAGGATTAGATAATATTGGCGTATTTGACCGTAGTGCAGAACTTCCCACAGGTGGACACATCGACCAATCTGATGGTACAAGTTGGATGGGAATGTATTGTTTAAATATGTTGGCGATCGCGTTAGAATTAGCCAAGACTAATCCTGTTTATGAAGACATCGCCACCAAGTTTTTTGAGCATTTTCTATATATCGCTGATGCCATGAATAAAATTGGCGAAATGGAAGCTAGTTTATGGAACGAATCAGACGGTTTTTACTACGATGTACTGCATTTAAATGACCAGCAGATTACCTTAAAAGTCCGGTCAATAGTAGGATTAATTCCATTATTCGCCATTGAAACAATTGAACCAGAAACCTTAAAAATGCTTCCGGGTTTTAAAAAGCGTTTGGAATGGTTTATCCGCAACCGTCCTGACTTACGACAAAATGTAGCTTGCATGGAAACAAAGGGAATTGGTGCTAGGAGATTGCTGGCGATCGTTTCTAGAGATAAACTCAGAAGTATTCTCCAAAAAATGCTCGATGAAAGCGAGTTTTTTAGTCCCTACGGTATTCGCGCACTTTCCAGATTTCACGCTGAACATCCCTATATTTTTGATGTTAATGGTTGCCAATTTCGTGTAGATTATGAACCTGCTGAATCTAGTAGTGGTTTATTTGGTGGTAATTCTAACTGGCGCGGCCCTATTTGGTTTCCGGTAAATTTTTTACTAATTGAATCTCTACAAAAGTTTCATTCTTACTTAGGAGATGATTTTAAATTGGAATGTCCTACAGGTTCTGGTAATATAATGACACTTGGCGAAATTGCATCAGAATTATCTCAAAGGCTAACGAGAATTTTCTTAAAAGATTCGTCTGGGAAACGACCTGTTTATGGTGCAACGCAAAAGTTTCAAAATGACAGCCATTGGCAGGATTTGATTTTATTCTATGAGTATTTTCATGGTGATAACGGAGCCGGAATTGGAGCTAGTCACCAAACAGGATGGACAGGTTTAGTTGCTAAATTAATTCAGGAATGTGGGGAGCATAAAACACAATATTATAAGCCAAAAAATGATGAGGATAAAAAAGCGATCGCTTTAGCATAAAGCCTTGGCAAATGGAATTCGCGGTTATATAGCATTCCCCGTTATAGGTAAAGGTTAGGGGCACAAAGCTTTGCGCCCCTACAAATTTTTGTACCTCATTTGATTGGGAACCGCTATATAAACAAAGTTAGCCTACTTTGACTTTTAAATTCTTTGAATTCGCGCAGGCAGACTTGCTTTGTATAAGCGCGATTTCTATTCGCCAGTTATATTGAAAAAAACGAAGTAGTTAAGTTTGTAATTATTTTGATACATTTGAAATAAGTGATTTAAAATAAGTATCAATAATAAGCTAATTTAAAATACCTAGATGGCTATTAGCAATCACGAAAGAGTCAACAGAGCTTTAATTCTTCTACGTCAAGGGTTACACCCTTATTTAGAACAAGAAATGCGCTCAGCGCACAATGAACGCTGGCAGACAATAGCTAAATCTTGTTTATCAGATGACCAAAGTTCAAGGCGTAATTTAGAAGATATTCTACGTGAGGATATCTCTGCCTTATTAAAAATAATGATCAAGCAGTGGGATCAAGTTTTCAGAAGAAGATTAAGTGTTTCTGAACGCGCTCTTATTAGTGAACTCCTTGAAGTACGTAACAAATGGGCACACCAATCTCGTTTTTCTACAGATGACACATACCGCGCTCTTGATAGTATTGCTCGACTCCTCAAGGTTATTTCAGCATCAGAGGCAGATGTTGTAGAAAAACAAAAGCAAGAGGTTTTAGGAATGCTTTCTCCAGAGAAAGCTGAAGAAGCTCGTATTAAAGAGAAACTAGCCGAGATACACAAACTTCTAACATTTCGTGATGAAAAACTTCTACGCCGTGCGCTGACTCACCGTTCTTATGTTCATGAAAACCCAGGAGAAGGCGAACATAACGAACGCCTAGAATTTCTCGGTGATGCTTTGCTAAATTTCTTAAGTGGTGAATATCTCTATCGTCGTCACCCAGAAAAGGGAGAAGATGAATTAACGCGGCGGCGTTCTGCATTGGTAGATGAAAAGCAACTGGCAAAGTTCGCACAAGAGGTAGATTTAAACTTTAAAATGCGCTTAGGAAAAGGTGCTATTCAAGACGGAGGATACTATAATCCTAATTTACTTAGCAGCACATTTGAAGCTGTTCTTGGTGCTTATTATCTAGATAATAATTCAGATATTGAAGCAGTTCGCGCAATTATAGAACCACTGTTTGATTCTGTACCCGAAGAAATTGTTATTTCTCGCTCGAATGTAGACTCAAAAAATCGCTTTCAAGAATGGGTACAACGCAATGTTACCCAAACTCCTCCTAAATATCTCACAGTCCAAACTGGAGGTTTATCTCACGCACCAGAATTTGTAGCCAAAGTACTTGTAGGTGAAAAAATCTACGGCGAAGGTAAGGGACGTAATAAAAAAGATGCTGAAAAAGCTGCTGCTGAAGATGCGCTAGCTAAGTTGAAAAAACAAGGGTTGATGTAGATGTTTTGGCCTAAAATCTCAGGGCGCAAGTCCCTAATTTCTAACTAATTATCCTAAAGTTAGTACATCTTGAGGAAAATCAACTACTAATCTTCTGGTAAAAAGCCAAGGTAAACCAAGAAGTACTTCAGCAATTTCATCTCCTGCAATTACAGGAATATTAAATTCTTGAGTATCTAAACTAACTGTACCAGTGTAGATATCAAAATGGGTTTCTCCTTGTGCAGTTAAACGTGTTTCTTCACTCTCCACAAGCTCCCATCCCAAAGAGAGAGCATCTTGGGTATTAATTGCTAACCAGTCGGTAAAACCAGTATCGAATAATGCATCGACTGTGATAATTAACCCGTCAGATGCTACGAAATCAATTTCAAAAATCAACTCGCCTTGGCCGCTAAATTTTCCTTCAATCAAGTTTTTTAACGATGCTCCTGTGAAATTAATTGAAAGGTACAAATTAGCCTAGAAGGATGTTTTTGTTTCGCTTGCTGCTGGGCTAAAGCTTTATTAGCGTTGATAAAATAATCGCCGCTATCCGATTCGATCGCAATATACCAACTAGAATAATTGTTACCTAATTCAGTACACAAGCGCTCGTATATTTGACGCGCTCTTTTCACATATCCTGGGTTAGCTAATTTTGGTGATAATTGATTTGTATATTGCCTAATTCCAACGAAAGGACGAACAAGTTGGTAATTTTCTCTAGGGTAGTGTTGATTTTTAACAGCAAAAGATTCTTTTGGAAGTGATGAATTTTTATTTTCTGCTGGTAAATTTTGGTTGGAAAGATTGCTCATAGTTAATCTTGTTTTCAGAGCTTATCGCTATTTGATTATATAGTGTGTAGCAACATTAGGATGGCTATGCTGTTCCAGAAAATCTCTCATATTTCCAATTCCAATGGCAAAATTACGGTGAAAGTTGAACCAACCCCCACTTCAGAAACTAAGTTAATTTCACCTTGTAATAGTTTTACTAACCGCCAAACTATTGCCAATCCTAATCCTGTACTATCAGGAAGGTAAGGACGATCGCCAGCACTGACGCGAAAATAGGGTTCAAATATCTGGCCTTGGTCTTCTGGTGCAATGCCAATTCCAGTGTCAGAAACTGCGATCGCCCATCTCTGTTTTTCCAACACTTGACACATTACAATAATAGTCCCAGACTCTGTATAACGAATCGCATTACTAATAAGATTTGTAACAATCTGTTGTAATTGAAATGAGTCTGTAATTAATTCTTGAGGAGCGCGATCGCAATCTACTACAATTTGTAAGTTTTTCTCCACAGCTAAAGGTTCCAACATTTCATACACATTATTAATGAGTTCCGGCACGTTGGTGGGTGCTAGTTGGAGTTTTATCTGTCCGGCATCATACCGCGAAAGTTCCAGTACATCATTAATTAAGTGGAGTAATTGCCTACCATTGCGTAGTACCCGCTCAATATGTTCTAAATTAGTATAGTTGTCTTTTACCTTGGACTTTCTTCGTTGTTGGCGTAAAAATAAATCCGAGTAACCAATAATTGAAGTTAGAGGATGTTTTAATTCGTGAGCTAGTTGGGAAATATACTCTTGATTGGCGCTAATTAACCGTGTCAATTCCTGATTGTGCAGCGTTAATGATGTTTGTAACTGCCTTAACTCTCGCAAACGTTCTTCAAGATAACTCTTAAAACACCGAGCGATCGCTTCATCTACAATAGCGTCAATCAAACGCATAGAACGAATTATCTCTGCGGGTGTTCCTTTCAATAAGTCTGCGTGAATAGTGTCAAATATTACTGTTCTTAATAAATGATATTCTCTGGCAATTTCTGTTGCATCAAAACCTTGTTCGGCTCGAATTGCCCCATGTTCAAAACTGGCAACAATTATCGACTGAATATCATTATCCTCAGATTTTGAAAGTACCGTTACCATTGCTTTCAAAACATTCGGAATATGATTTTTGATGGCTGTATAAGATAAATCATCAGCACTTTCAATCCGCTGATCTTTGCGAACTGCTCTTACCCACTTATCTAGGATGGTATCAGTTTTTTCAGCCAGGAATTGACTAAAATCCATTATGTTAAATTCAGCGACGAGAGAGATGAGTAAATTTCCACATGCAAATAGTTTATCCACTAGAGCGGTGTTTTACCAAAAAAACTTCCAAAATTCACCTATCAAAAGTAATAAATTTCATCTATCGTCGCGTCGGCTAGCAAAAACTTGACGTATCGGTCGAAAAACTTCAGTATATAAAATTTTATGTATAATATATATTATCTTCATTAATAAAAATCTAGCAGTTAACAAAGTTGAACTTGACTAGATTACTGCTGTTTTACGGACTATACAGTGATTTTAATTCTAAAATAACTAAATTCATCAAAAAATATCATATTTATTGATTGAGTAAAAACAAGGACAACAACTTAATTTAAGTATTAAAATAAACAATATTTTTCATAAGAGAGATGATTTTTACTGAGCGTTAATGTTATACTCTTCACGTTGATGTTGTATTGTGCATAATTTCGTACCTATTAGAGTAAGTCAGCCTAATCCAGCGCATCAAAGTGCTTAACGCTGGAGCGGAGGAACCAAATTGTGGGGCGTATCTTGGAGAAAGTTATGAGTTATGAGTTATGAGTTATGAGTTATGAGTTATGAGTTATGAGTTTTTAATTAACTCCTCACTCCTCACTCCCAACTCCTCACTTTTTACTCCTCACTCCCAACTAACAACTTTCTTCAGAGGGGCATCTCTCAGCCCTAGCCCGTCAGCTAACTTCGTAGGCATTGAGAAGAGACTGAAGAGACGGCATTTTCATAATGTTCCGATCTCATCAGTGTCCGAGGCTGGTACTGCTCGATTTCTTGTACCTGCACTTAACCCTGTTGAGGTTCCATAATGATCTTTCAATTAAATTTAGCAGCGATCGCGGCGATCGCTGGACAAACTGCTTGGAAAAAGACAAAACCCGTCATCAGTAAAGATGTCTTCTTTTTACCTGTTTTGGGTTTTTTGGGAATAATTGTGCTGTGGTGGATTGTTGCACTTGCCAATCATGAATTAATGCCCACCCCACCAGAAGCACTATCAGCTAATTTGGACTACATCTTAAATCCCTTCTACCAACGGGGCCCAGGCAACTTAGGAATTGGTTGGTTATTAATAGCAAGTCTGCGAAGAGTAATACTAGGCTTTTTACTAGGTGCGATAGTAGCCATACCTCTAGGGTTTCTCATTGGCATGTCTAGACCGGCAATGCTAGCCCTCAATCCCATCATTCAAATTTTTAAACCCGTATCGCCTTTAGCTTGGTTACCCATCGCTTTAGCTATCTTCAACTTAGCAGATCCTTCAGCGATTTTTGTCATCTTTATTACTTCCTTGTGGCCGACAATTATTAACACCGCCTTAGGAGTTTCTAGCGTTCCCAAAGATTACTTAAATGTGGCACGAGTATTAGAAATGCCACGTTGGCGGCAGATTATAAAAATCATTTGGCCTGCAAGTTTGCCCTATATTTTTACAGGTTTGCGAATTAGTTTAGGTATAGCTTGGCTAGTAATCGTTGCCGTAGAAATGCTCACAGGTGGTATTGGTATCGGCTTTTTCGTCTGGGACGAATGGAGTCGCTTAAACCTGAGTTCAGTTTTTCTAGCCGTATTAGTAATTGGCGTAACCGGATTAATTCTTGATTACGGCGTCGGTAAAATTCAAGAAATAGTAACTCGCCGCCCCACACCTTCCAACTAAGTTAAACCGAATTTTAGATTTTAAATTTTAGATTTTGGATTGAATAATTCCAAATCCAAAATTTAATCATGTTTGCTCGTGCAGCGTCTAGTAGAGTTGCTGATGAATTTCTACTCACTGCGGGAAAAACAAGCTACATAGAACAAATCTAAAATCCAAAATTGAGTCACCAACGGAGCCACAAAAATGAGTGACTATAACTACACTCGACGAGACTTTATCAAAGGAATAGGAGCAACCACAGCCGGAATTGCCCTCTCTTCCTGTGGAATTTCTGGAGATAGATCCGCCAAAGGATTAACAGAAGAAGCCTTATCGGTGCAACCGATAGTTAAATCTAGCGATTTAGAAAAACCCGATCTTACCGTTGGATACGTTCCCGTTAATGATTGTGCGCCATTTGCGATCGCCTGGAAAAAAGGCTTCTTCCGCAAATATGGTTTAAACGTCACCCTCAACCGCGAAGCCAGTTGGGCCACCTCCCGCGACGGCATCATTTTTGGCCGCTTGGATGCTTCACCTGTAGTATCCGGCGCCGTTACCAACGCCAGAATTGGTGCCGAAGGCGCACGCCACGCCCCCTTGTGTGCGGCCATGACCATTCACCGCCACGGTAACGCCATGACCATGAACAAAGCCATGTGGGATTTTGGGCTGCGTCCCTGGTACGAGTATCAACAAAAATATGGCGATGGTGCCCTAGAAGCCTTTGGCAAAGATTTTCGAGGCTACTTTGATAGCCAACCACCAGAACGCAAAGTTTGGGCAGTTGTTCTGAGTTCCGCCATTTACGAATACTTTGTTCGTTACATATCCGCCGCTGCCGGTGTCGATCCTCTCAAAGAATTTCGCGTCATCATCGTTCCGCCACCCCAAATGGTGACCAACGTGCGAATTGGCGCCATGCAAGCTTATATGGTTGCAGAACCCTGGAACACCAGAGCAATTACAGGAAACGAAAACATCGGCTTTACCTTCGCCCAAGGCAAAGAAGTCTGGCTTGGACACCCAGACCGACTTTTGGGGGTAATGGAATCTTTCATCGAGAAATATCCTAAAACCTATCGTTCCCTCGTCAAAGCAATGATTGAAGCTTGCCAGTATTGCAGCAAAGCCGAAAATCGCCAAGAAGTTGCCGAACTGCTGACAGACCGTTCCTTTACAGGTGCAAGACCGAAAAATAAAAATGCCCCAATTGCCAAGTTTACCAGTCCGGCAATTGTTGGTAACTACAACTATGGTGGCTTTGATGGCAAAGACCGCACTATTCAAGCCGCTGACACCACAATTTTCTACGATATTCCAGACAATCTTCCCAAACAGCCAGCAGAACACTCGACATTTTTATGGAGATCTAGAAGTATTTGGTTGATGACTCAAGCAGCAAGGTGGGGACAAATCAAAGCATTTCCTAAAGATGCCGACAAACTAGCCGAAAGAGGTTGGAGAACGGATTTATATCGCGAGATAGCAACCGAAATGGGCATAAAATGTCCTAAGGATGATTACAAAGTCGAACCGCCAGAAGTATTTATAGATAAGAAAGGCTTTGATCCCAGCGATCCAGTGGGCTATCTGAATAGTTTTGCTATCAGGGCTAATGCTCCCACTAGTTTTTTCATGTCTTAAATACCAAGTTCAAATATTGACCGCAGGAATTTTAGATTTTGGATTTTAGATTTTAGGTGCAAACCGCGCCCCTTGTGACCAGAAGAAATATAAAATCTTCACCAACCCAGTACCCCTTTGCTCATAATCAATCCAAAATCCAAAATTCAAAATCCAAAATTGACTGACTAAATTATTGCTGGAGCATTTGATGATGGAATCTACCTCATTACCTATTGATACCCAAACCCAAGTTATGTCCCGTTCTGGATTTTTAGAAATTGAAAATTTAGTCAAGTCTTATCCGACACCAGATAAAGATAATTTTGTTGTTTTAGATGGAGTTAATCTAACAATTGGTGAAGATGAATATATTTCTGTAATTGGTCACTCTGGTTGTGGAAAATCGACGCTACTGAAGATTATCGGTGGTTTAGAAAAAGCAACTTCTGGCTCAGTACGCTTGGATGGAAAAGAAATCCGCAAGCCTGGAGCAGAGAGGATGATGGTGTTTCAAAATTACGCATTGTTACCTTGGTTAACAGTGCGAGAAAATATCCGTTTAGCCGTGGATGAAGTGTTAAAAAATGCTAATAGATCTGAAAAAATTAGCATTGTAAACGAACACTTGTCAATGGTAAACTTAACGGCGGCGGCTGATAAGTATCCTGATGAACTTTCTGGAGGTATGAAACAACGCGTAGGTATTGCCAGAGCTTTAGCAATTCGTCCTAAAATGTTATTAATGGATGAACCTTTTGGGGCGCTAGATGCGCTTACTCGTGGTAAATTGCAGCGGCAAGTATTGGATATTTGGGAGAGTCATCGACAAGCAGTGATGATGATTACCCACGATGTAGACGAAGCAATTTACATGTCCGATCGCATCGTATTAATGACCAACGGGCCAGCAGCTAATATCGGTGAGATATTAGAAGTTCCTTTTGAACACCCACGCGATCGCGCTGCCATGCGAAACTCAAAAGAATATTTTGAACTCCGCAACCACGCCCTCAATTTCCTAGATCGATATTTCACGCAAGACGAGTAAAGTAGATTATCATTTTTTTAGCGGGTAGCCTAATTCAAATTCATGAAAGCTGGATTTGAAGCGGAGGAACCATATCATGGGGCTAATCTCATACAAACTGAGGAGTTAAGAGTCAAGAGTTAAGAGTTAAGAGTTAGGAGTTAAGAGTTAAGAATTATTAATATTAACTCAGCAATCAGCACTCAACACTCAGTACTACCAAGAGAGAGACACCTTCCAGTCTTAGCCCGTCAGCTAACTCCGTAGGCAATGGAAGGAACCCCCAACACTTTGGCTGTAATACAGTTGTTATTGGGGTTTCCTCTACCGATTGTAAATTTTAGATTTTCGATTTTAGATTGCGATTTTTGCAGAACAATCTAAAATCGTTCGACTGAGCGACTTGTACCGAGCGAAGTCGAGGTAAGCCGAAGTCCAAAATCCAAAATCCAAAATTGGTCGCCCTGCTTCTCATTGCTAGTTTATTTAATTTGGAGAAGTAAAGCTGTGAAAATTAAGCCAATGTTAGCACGTCTGCAAAGTGCCATAGGTCGAGATGACTTAATTGAACAAATGGTATTGTTGCCAGAACCCAAAAATCCATTTTCTCAACAATGTGCCACAGCAAATTCTGTTAACTTAATTGTTGCCTATGATGCTTCTCCGAATAGTCATACGGCGTTGGATCTTGCCTTTTGGATTGCCCATCAAACACGTCTAGCAACCAATACAGAAGTTACAGTCCAAGCTGTTTATGTGTTAGAAGATCGTGAAAGCAGCCACTATCCAAATATTTTGAATTTTCCCATACAGCAACCTTCATTGGAATGCCAGATTAGTGAAATATCAAAATCCCCCACACTTGTTTTAACTCAACCAAAATTGCACACAGCCGTCACTCCCTTGCAAGAAGCCGATAGAATTCTTTGGCAAGCACGAAGTTTGGCTGAAGAATGGCAAGGTTGTTTCAAATCTCATTTGCGGTTTGGTTCCATTTCCACAGAACTTAAAAAAGTTGTGGAATTAGAAACAGCCGATATCCTGTTTGTTGGTTGTAAATCTGTCAATCATCCCATGATTGAAGCACTAGATTCTGATTTTCCCTGCGCTGTTTTAGGCATTCCTAGCTGTATTGAGGAATAATCGCTATTCAGAATTTCAATAACTATATCAAATTGTAATCTTAGATAAGTCACCTAGATTTAGGTGGCTTTTTCGCTACTATCCAATCAATTAAACTGCGGGAGTTAAGGTGTGGAAAACTGGCAAGCCATCCTCAGTGTGGTTACATTTATTGGTGTCATCATTTTAGTGATGACAGAATGGGTACATCTCACCATTGCTGCATTATTAGGAGCATTATTATTAGTTTTTAGCAACATTATGACCTTAGAACAAGCTGTTGGTTACATCGGCAACAGTCATGGAACACTCGGTTTATTCTTTGGAGTTATGGTGTTAGTACGGGCTTTTGAGCCTACCAAAATATTTGAATATTTAGCTACTCAAATAGTCCTCCTTGCCAAAGGAGAAGGCAAGCGTTTATTACTTGGTATAGTGGCTATTGTCACACCAATTTGTGCTGTTTTGCCGAATGCCACAACAGTCATGTTGTTAGCACCTTTAATTCCACCAATGGCGCAGGAAGTTGGGATAAATTTCGTACCTTTATTAATTTTAATGGTATTTATTGCTAATAGTGCCGGACTGCTGACTTTAGTTGGCGACCCCGCTACCTTTATTGTTGGGGATGCAGTGAATATTAGTTTTACTGACTATTTATTAAAGTTGAGTTTAGGAGGAGTAATTGCTGTTGCCACAGTAATTGCAACACTACCATTTTTATTTCGTAAAATTTGGAATACCAAACTAGATAATCTCGAAGAATTGCCACATCCGCAAATTAATCATCCACGAGCTTTAACTGTGGGTGCAATTATTGTCATTTTTGTGCTGGTATTTTTTGTGATTGGGGAATCTCTTCCAGTTCCCATCTCTCCCGCTGCTGTGGCTTTGTTAGGAGGAGCTTTAGCTTTGCTGTTATCTCATCATAGCAAAATTGATTCAGTTAATAATATCTTACGTGATGTAGATTGGAGTACATTAATATTTTTTATGAGTATTTTTGTGCTAATAGGAGGGCTGGAAAAAACAGGTGTAATCAATGGTTTATCAGGAGTATTAGCCGCTATTTTAGGGAAAAATATTATTTTAGGTTCGCTAGTTTTGTTATTTGTTGTAGGTATATTATCTAGCTTAGTGCCCAATATTCCTTTAGTGGTGGCGATGGTGCCTTTACTCAAACAGTATCTTGTCACTGTTGGTTTAGCACCGCCAGAAGTTCTAGCGCAAGATTTTCAAGGACAGTTTCCCCCAGAAGTTTTACCACTGTTTTATGCAATGATGTTTGGTGCAACTTTGGGAGGTAATGGCACATTAGTGGGAGCATCATCTAATATCGTAGCTGCCGGGATTTCTGAGCAACATGGAAAGCGAATATCGTTTAAAACTTTTTTGCACTACGGTATTCCAGTGATGTTATTGCAATTAGTAACTTCGGCTTTTTATGTGTTATTTCGCTTTTTGCTGTAGCAAAATTCAGAAGTCAGAATTCAGTTTTATTACAACGAATGTAGAGACGTTGCATTGCAACGTCTCTACTAATCATTTGTTAATATCTGATGATGTGCAATACGTCGCGCAGAAAACTATAACCGGCTAAATCCCAAAGTAAATAGAAAACAAAGCCAATCATTGCTAGGCGACCATTCCAAATTTCTGCTTGGGGAGTCCAGCCAAACAAAAAGGCATTGCGGTCTACGCCGTTATATTCTGGTGCAACTGCTGGTAAATCAGTAGATGGACGAGTTTCTTTGTTAACCATTTTTTTTCTCCAAAGTTTAGTGTTTTTTAGACATTTAAGATTTAGTAGCCAACTATCCGCAATATGTCACGCAGGACGCTAAAACCAGCTAAATCCCAAAGTAAATAGGCAAGAAAACCAATCATTGCAAAACGACCATTCCAGATTTCAGCTTGGGGAGTCCAGCCAAAGAGAAATTCATTGCGATCGCGGCCGTTGTAAGCTGTAGCAACTGGTGGTAAATTGGTAGACGGACGAGTTTCCATTGTTTTTTCCTTTCAAATTCAACTACTTTTTAAGTGTTTTATGTGCATCCAAGGTTGCACATTCTTTGGTGAAGACTGTCATTGGTCATTAGTAATTTGTTATTTGCAACAAATAAACTACAACTGACAATTGCGTTTTATCCGGTTCCAATTATTAGCGAATTTTTGCAATAGTTAGTTGCCATTTTTTTGTCCTCAATTATTTATTTGTTAACTTTAATGTAGCTATTTAAATTTAATTTGCTTTCTGCCTGTGGGCACAAACTACAAGCACTTCTTATGACCGATGATTAATTATGTATTTTTGTAAATAAATCAACCTTGAGAGGGTGATAAAAATAGGTATTTGAACAAATTCTTTGGATTTGTCAGGAAACTCTAAATTTATTAAAAATAAACGAGATAAAATAAATTAAAAATTTAAAAAATAACGCTAAATATATTAGTGGCAAGTACCAATTTGATTAAGATTTACACCAATAGATAATAAAATTTATATCTTCCGCTGGATAGGGTTTTCAATCTTTGGAGAGATGCTTTAAACACCTAAATTCCACGATTCTGATCTTAAGAGTTAGGTATTGCCATAGGTACACAGATAAATACTAAGAGTTATTTCTCACGAAATTCTTAATCCGCCCAAAAATTAAATCACTAAGACAAGGAAATACAATGTTTGAAAGTACGGAAATCATGCTGGGACTCTACAAACCACTATTGTGGTTTGCACAGGTTCCGGTAGATCCTTCAGTTGTCACGCCTTCCGGGCCGCGCTTTTTTGTGGCTTTAATCTCCGGCGTGATTTTAGCCTTTGCTTTTCAATTAGTCCTTACTAATCTCTCCGTTGCAGCCGGTATTTCCTACCTGGGGCGTCCATCCGACTCAGATTCAGATGGTGGCGAAGTCGGAAGTTTGGGCGGCACTATTCGCAAAGTTGGCACAGCAGTAGGACTTTGGACATTAGTTACTGTAACCATCGCTTTATTAATTGCCACTTTCCTGGCTGTGAAGTTGAGCCTTGTGATTTTAGACCCAAGGTTAGGAGCAATTCTCGGTTTGGTGATTTGGGGTGCTTACTTTTTGCTGCTGGTTTGGGTAAGTTCCACCACCGTGGGTTCGTTAATTGGCTCGGTTGTGAACACGGCCACCTCTGGGTTTCAGGCGATTATGGGGACAGCTACCGCTGCATTGGGGGCAAAAGCTGTCAATAACCAAGTTGTAGCCACAGCTGAAGCCGCCGCCGCCGCTGTGCGTCGGGAACTAGGAAGCGCCATCGACCCAGTAAGTATCCGAGAAAACATTGAAGATTATTTAGATAAGCTGCGTCCGCCAGAGTTAGATTTATCAAGGATTCGCAGTGATTTTGAAAATTTACTCAACGACCCCCAACTAAAAGCGATCGCTAATAGTCCAGACATCCGCAACATCGATCGCCAAAAGTTTATCGATTTAGTCAGCAGCCGTACTGACCTTTCCAAAAAAGATGTTAGCCGCATTGCTGATACTTTGTATAAAGTTTGGCAACAGGTAGTCAGTCAGCAAGCGCCCAGCCAAGACCGTTTGGGTGAATTAATTGACTATCTCAAATCACTGCCACCCGGACAAACCAAGACAGATGAACTCAATGCCAAGCTGGATCGGTTAGTGACAGAAATGCGTGGTTCCAAGGAAGCTGAGCAAAAAGCTGCACCTGGCCCAATCCAAAGCACACTGCAACAAGGAATCTCTGCTTTAACTGGCATAGTGTTGGGACGCGCTGATTTATCCGATTTGGATGTGGAAAAAATCCTGCGTAGTCTGACCACCGCCAAAGACAAAGTTACCCAACAAGCAGATAAGCTAGGTTTGCCCACACCATCCCAACCCTATAGTCCAATTCGGGCTGATGTGGAAAACTACCTGTCCAACACCTATGCTTGGCAACTCAGCCAAGAAAGAATTGCTCAAGAATTCGCCGATGTCATCTATGACCCAGCTGCCGATCCTGGGACAATCCGCAGAGAACTAGAACGACTATCCCGCAACGATTTCGTCAATATTTTGCAACAGCGGGGACTACTTACCCAAACCCAAATTCAGCGCATTGCAGACCGGTTAGAAATTGTTCGCAAAGAAGTGCTGGTGACAGTCACAGCCCAAGAAGAGAGAGAGATTGTACAAGACTTACAACGCCGAGTTGAAAGTTATCTGCTGGTTACTGCCAAAGCAGAGTTAACACCCGAAGGCATTGAGCGCGATTTTAAAGCACTGTTGCAAGATCCAGAAGCAGATTATGAAACTCTGGTGTTGCGACTGGCACACATTCAACGTGACGAAATGCGACAGATATTGCTGGAACGTAGTGATATTCAGCTATATGAAGTAGACAGCATTTTGGACGAGTTGGAAAAACAACGCGATCGCGCTTTAATTGAATCCAAAGGTCTGGCAGAACAAGCACAATATCAAGCTGAAACTTTGTGGTTGAATGTCGAATCATATCTGCGTAACACTGGCAAAACAGAACTGAATCCTGATGCCATCCGCGCCGACCTCAAAACGTTACTAGAAGATCCCCAAGCTGGAATTTCTGCCATTCGGGCGCGATTGTCTCGCTTTGACCGCGATACTTTAGTACAGTTGTTGAGTCAACGGGAAGATTTGACCCAAGATCAAGTTAATCAAATCATCAACGCCGTGGAAGAGTCGTGGCATGGTATCCGCCACGCACCCCAAGCTTTAGCACACAAAGCAAAAGAGCAATACGAATCAGTTACCAACACCATCGCCGATTACCTGCGGAAAACTGGCAAACAGGAATTGAATCCAGAAGGTATTCAACGGGATTTGAATAGATTGTTTGAAAATCCCCAAGATGGTGCCATAGCGCTACGCCGTCGATTGTCGCAAGTAGACCGGGATACATTGGTGAAATTGCTCAGTCAACGTCAAGACTTGAGCGAACAGCAAGTCAATGAAATCATTGATTCTGTACAAACCTCGATTCGCAACATTGTACGTGCGCCTCGTCGTTTAGCTACCAGAACACAGCAAAGAGTGGATACATTCAAAGCTTATCTGGAAGAATATCTGCGACAAACTGGTAAAGAAGAACTCAACCCAGAAGGTATCAAACGCGACTTACAACTACTGTTGCACGATCCGCGAGTGGGGGTAGAAAGTTTTAGCGATCGCCTAGCTCATTTTGACCGTTCTACCATCATTGCCCTGCTGAAAATTCGTGAAGATATCACCGATGAAGAAGCAGCGCGGATTGCCGATAACATTGTTTCCGTCAGAGATCAATTTGTTGAACAAGTACGGAGCATCCAACGAGGCATCCAAGATGCAATTGAGGGAGTTTTTGCCCGCATCCGCAACTATCTTAACTCCCTAGATCGCCCAGAACTGAATTATGATAGTATCAAGCGCGATGTTCGCACATTTTTTGAAGATCCCCAAGCCGGGTTTGATGCTCTGCGCGATCGCCTGTCCTCCTTTGACCGTGATACCCTAGTAGCAATCCTGAGTTCTCGTGAAGACATTTCCCAGGAAGATGCCAACCGGATCGTTGACCAAATTGAACGGGCACGCAACACAGTATTGCAACGTGCAGAACGTCTACAGCACGAAGCCCAACGCCGCCTCGAAGAAGTCAAACATCAAGCACAGCGCCAGGCAGAAGAAACGCGCAAAGCCGCAGCTACAGCAGCTTGGTGGTTGTTTGCCACAGCAGTAGTCTCCGCCATTTTCTCAGCATTCGGAGGAGCGATCGCTGTAATTCTTCTTTAAGGAAAGCAAGTTGTCTCCGCTAAATTTTCAGCCTCCCGATAAGGGAGGTTTTTCTATTTGTATGGTATTGAGAAAGGCAATAGGCAATAGGGTTAAAAAACACTTGTAGAGACGGCAATTTATCGCATCTCGAAAACCCATAATTTCTATAATTAGTCCTTAACTGAACCGTATTGGGTTAAAAGACTCTTGATTTGAGGGTTTTACGGTTTATGTCCTAAGTTATGCTTCAACTGCTATATTGTTTGTTTTTGCCGCTGCAATCTCCGCAATTAGATAGTTGTTTGAGATTTATTGAATGTTTAAATTTGATTAAAGGATTAGCAACAAAATGTCGGTTTAGCGCCGAAAGAGTATCCGGTAAAAGTTAGTAATCTTTAGCGAAGTAGCAATTGAAAATAATGCAAAACACAGAGAATACAGAAAATACATTATTTGATAAAATCTTCCGTGACAGCAATGGCAACATTGTTATAGCTCAGCCGCCAAACCCACCACTTATTCTTTGGGCAGTAGCTAGTTTACTATCTCTGGTTTTGACTACTGGCAAAATCAATACTGTGTTAGATGTACTAGCAGATGGCGCGTTGTTTACTTGGGCGTGGCTGGAATTATTTGATGGCGTTAATTATTTTCGCAGAGGGCTAGGTCTTGCAGTATTTATTGTAATTATCGGGTCAAAAATTCTGTAGTTAGAGCAGGGAACAGGCAACAGACAAAGAAAGCGTCTTAATGTGGGATTTTGACTATCAGTTTCTGTCCTGAAATTAAATATGCGTTATCCTAAACCCTTGTAGAGACGTAGCAATGCTACGTCTCTACTATTTATAATTACCGAAGAAAGGCAGAGGGCAGGAGGCAGCAGTTCGACAAGCTCACCGACCAGGCACAAGGAAATTCTGACTTGAAAATGCTATTTAGATGAGTATCTATATAGCTCAGTGCCACACCACATTTTCATGCTTGGCTGTGAAACTTGTTTCATCGGGACTGCCCTCTGCCCTCTGCCTTCTGCCTCCTGCCTTCTGCCTTCTCAAACGCCATATTGCTTAAACCACGCCAAAAGGCGCTGCCAGCCTTCCTTAGCTTCTGTTTCGCGGTAGGAGGGACGATAATCGGCAAAAAAAGCGTGGGGTGCATCGGGGTAGACGATGATTTCAGATTTGCTGCTGCTTGACTTGAGGCGATCGCGCATTTGCTCTACTGTATCTAGGGGAATACCCGTATCCTGACCACCATAAAGTCCGAGAACGGGGACTTTGAGTTTTGAGGCAATATCAACCGGGTACTTGGGTTGAAGTTGAGTAGCATCACCTACGAGTCGCCCGTACCATGCTACACCAGCTTTCACGTTAGGATTGTGCGCTGCGTATAGCCAGGTAATGCGGCCGCCCCAACAAAAGCCTGTAATCGCTAATTTATTAGCATTACCCTTAGCTGATTTCACAGCCCAGTCTACCGTGGCGTCAAGATCGGATAACACTTGGGCATCTGGTACTTTGGCAATAATTGGGCGAATTTCGTCGATACTGCTTAATTTTGAGACATCACCTTGACGGACAAACAATTCCGGAGCGATCGCTAAATATCCTAACTTAGCAAAGCGGCGAGTGATATCCTGAATATGCTCGTGTACGCCAAAGATTTCCGAGAGTACCAGAACAATGGGGAAATTCTCACCAGTGGCGGGTAATGCTCTATAGGCAGGAATTTCGCCATCTTTAACAGGAATTTTCACTGCACCAGCTATCAAACCTTTGGTATCAGTGGTGATGACTCCAGCAGAAATCGGTTGCACTGCCAAAGCAAAACCCGTCGCCAAGGTGGCTGTGGCGATAAATTTGCGGCGAGTTATTTCTTTCATCATCTCTACGTTGAATTGGCGAAAGCTTCTTTGTTTCTTATCCGTACAGTACTATAAAATAAATGTTACATTTTCGCAATCAGCATACCGGAATATTGACTATATTTGCTACTTCAGTGTTTTTCGTAACTTCTACTTTAAAATAAAGAGTGATCGCCTTATTTTTCTCGATTTATCCAATTTTCTCCCCCAGCTAACTGGCTCAAATAATCATCCATAATTGCTGGTAATTCCTTCGGCGAATAAGTATATGTTAAAGCCAGGAGATTTATTGCTGTAGCTATAATGTGATTTTTATCTACCATCGCTGATAATTGAGAGCGAGTGAATTTACCATTCATCACTTCCTCACTAGCATCTGCGATCGCATCTTCCATAACTTCTTCTTCTATCAAATTCTCCCATTCATCTAAATTGATATAGTAAGATGTTTTATTTTCTTTAATATTCAGCTTTTTAATTTGCCGAATAGAATTCCGAATAGAAGTGACCCAGGAAGCAGTTAATCTTTGTTCTACTTGGTTTTTAATTAAATGAATCAAGAGGATGTTTAGATAAGCTTCGATATTACGCAGAATAGCTTGTTTACTCATTCCCTCTAATTCATCAATAATTGCCAACGCATCTGCATAACGTCCTTCTAAAAGACAAGTTCTGAGGTCTATTAATTCTTGTGTCATTTTGATTAACCTCAAAAATTCATCATGGTAATTTCAATATAACAATGGCTTATAGCAATTTTATTTGCGGCACTGATTTGGTGGGAGCAGGCAATGGGCAATGGGCAATAGGTAATAGGGAATATCTGCAATAACTCAAGCAAGCGATATCTTCTGTGCGAGACGCTACGCGAACGATGGGTTACGCCTATGCACTTGCAAATAACTGGCTTGGGGTAACCAATATCAGAATATTAAGGCAAACGCTTATGCGATCGCCACCAATACTTAAACAAAACTTATCAATGATTCCAAGTTAGCAATAAATCTTGTTTGGCAGCTATGAAGTGTAGTATGACAAATACGTAAAAAAGGAATTATGGTAATTTAAATTACTCTAAAACTAGAGAAAGGACAGCTTTATCCTGGTACTTCTTCCCTCTTGAGCGTGATTATTATTTTTGATAAGAGGTTAATGTATTTTCTAGAAACCCCTGATATTTTTGAAAGTAGCAAATATAAAAAATCTATTGTATAAACTAGTCATACTAACTAGCAGGATAAATGAATAACAGTAAAATTTAAATATTCTTAACAGAAATTTTAACAGGTCTCTAAAAAATACTAATTGCTTAACGACTTAAGACAGTGCAATATTTGAACTCAGTACTTATTACTCAGAACCATTTGGCTGAGTATGTAGTAATCTTATTTGATTTTTGCAAACTTAAGTTGCAACTTGAAAAGACTTCTTGACTATTGCCTATTCCCTCCTGCCTCCTGCTTCCTGCCTCCTGCCTGGTTGTTGAATCTCGACTTCGCTCGATTACCGCGTAGTCGAAACACTGCCTCCTGCTTCCTGCCTCCTGCCTCCTGCCTATTTAAACAAATAACTTCAAAAATCAAAGCATACTGCTATAAAATATCGCCAAGTCACGCCAAATTAGAGACACCAACAGTTAATCTGTTATTTTTAGGGATTAACTTGTCAGCACTTAAATTTATATAGAGCGAAAAATACATGGGACAAGGATTTTTACAAATCGGCTTAACGCTGTGTATCGTTGTAGCAATTACTCCAATCTTTGGCAGATACATGGCGCGTGTTTTCTTGGGAGAAAGAACGCTGCTTGATTTCATAATGAACCCAATAGAGCGAAGTATGTACGTACTAGCGGGTGTCCGCAGAAAAGATGATATGACAGCCTGGCAATATATCCGGGCTGTAATATGCACTAATCTGATTATGGGAATCTCAGTGTATTTGCTGGTATATTTTCAGAAATTCTTACCTTGGAATCCTAATGGTTTGGGTAGGCCTAATTGGGATGTATTGCTGCACACAACTATTTCCTTTTTAACGAATACCGACCAGCAACACTATGCTGGTGAGACAACCTTAAGTTATTTTAGTCAGGTATCAGCTTTAGGCTTTTTGATGTTCACCTCCGCAGCCACCGGCTTAGCGGTGGGAATTGCTTTTATTCGGGGGTTGACGGGTAGAAGACTAGGTAACTTTTACATAGATCTTACCCGTGCCATTACGCGAATATTACTACCAATATCAATTGTTGGTGCGATCGCCTTAGTTTTAGTTGGTGTACCGCAAACATTAGCTAAGACTATGGATGTGACAACCTTAGAAGGTGGAACCCAGTACATTGCCAGAGGGCCGGTAGCATCCTTTGAAGCGATAAAAATGTTGGGCGAAAATGGCGGCGGCTTTTTTGGTGCTAATTCTGCCCATCCCTTTGAAAATCCCAGTGGCGCTTCTAATTTAATCGAAACCATCGCCATGATTGCCATACCAGCAGCCTTGATTTACACTTATGGCGTGTTTGCCAACAACATCAAACAAGCGTGGCTGCTTTTCTGGATGGTGTTTGCGGTTTTTGTAGTTCTGGTTGGAGTCACAGCCGTGGGAGAACTGCAAGGTAATCCCCTGGTAAACAGAACCATTGGATTAGAACAGCCTTCTTTAGAGGGTAAAGAAGTCCGATTTGGTTGGGCGCAAACGGCATTGTGGGCAGTTATGACCACCGCTACCATGTGTGGTGCTGTGAACGGGATGCACGATTCCCTAATGCCACAGGGAATATTTTCGACTCTCTTCAACTTATTTATCCAAATTATCTGGGGCGGTCAAGGAACTGGAACAGCTTACTTATTCATTTACTTAATTCTCACCGTTTTTCTGACTGGGTTAATGGTGGGACGAACCCCAGAATTTTTAGGACGCAAAATTGAAAAACGAGAAATCGTCCTTGCCAGCGTAGTCCTATTAATTCACCCAATTGTAGTTTTAATTCCCAGCGCGATCGCCTTAGCTTATCCCATTTCCCTATCTGGAATTAGCAATCCTGGCTATCACGGCATTTCCCAGGTAGTTTATGAATTTGCCTCAGCCGGGGCAAATAATGGTTCTGGCTTGGAAGGATTGAAAGATAATAGCCTCTGGTGGAACTTGAGTACTTTAGTTAGCTTAATAGTAGGACGCTACATTCCCATGTTTGCCATCCTCCTGTTAGCTGACGGCATGTCTGGCAAACAACCAGTTCCCGAAACTCCTGGCACCCTGAGAACTGATTCTTTGGTATTTATTGGCATCGCTGCTGGAGTAACCCTCGTTTTGGGAGTATTGACTTTCTTTCCGGTTCTAGCTTTAGGCCCCATAGCCGAAGGTTTACAACTAGCCTCTGGTAGCTAGAAAAGTTGTGAGTTATCAATTATGAGTTATGAGTTATGAATTAATAACTTCTAACTTCTAACTTCTAACTTTTAACTCCTCACTTCTAACTCCTCACTCCTCACTCCTCACCCCTAACTCCTAACTTTTAACTCCTCATTCCTAACTTTATGAATAAAGCGGCAACTACCTCCAAAGCTAGACGCCCAAGTTCTCGTCCTGGCGATCGCCGCCAAGCACGTAAAAAAGCTAGAATAAATACTAAGTGGTTGTACTTAAGGGCAGTTCGAGATGCTTTTATCAAGCTCAACCCTAAGTATGCAATCAAAAATCCGGTGATGTTTTTGGTTTGGGTGGGGGCGATCGTTACTATATTGGTAACCATCGATCCCAACTTATTTGGGCCAACCAACCAAAAGAACCCGCAACTGTTTAACGGCTTGTTATCAGGGATTTTATTCTTTACAGTTTGGTTTGCCAATTTTGCGGAAGCCGTAGCTGAAGGGCGAGGAAAAGCCCAAGCTGATGCCTTGCGGTCTACAAAATCAGAGACCATCGCTAAAAAACTCGCTGCCGATGGCACAGTGAGTGAAGTTTCATCCACCAGCCTCAAACAAGGCGATAATATCTACGTAGTAGCTGGTGATATTATACCCGCCGATGGGGAAGTAATCATGGGTGTGGCCTCTGTGGACGAATCGGCAATTACTGGGGAATCCGCACCAGTATTAAAAGAATCAGGTTCCGATGTTGCCAGTTCCGTCACCGGTGGGACGCGGATTATTTCCGATGAATTGATTATCCGCATCACATCTGACCCAGGTAAAGGCTTTATTGACCGGATGATTGCCTTGGTGGAAGGGGCAGAACGCAGCAAAACACCCAATGAAATTGCCTTAACGGTGTTGTTAGCAGTTCTGAGCCTGATATTTTTGTTTGTTGTGGCGACTTTGCCCGCACTTGCCTACTATGTCAATAGTCCTGTTAGCGTCCCAATTTTGATTGCCCTATTAGTGGCATTGATCCCCACCACCATCGGCGGATTATTGAGTACCATCGGCATTGCCGGTATGGATCGAGTCGCCCAATTTAACGTCATTGCCACCTCAGGACGAGCCGTAGAAGCCTGTGGTGATATTAACACTTTAGTTCTCGATAAGACCGGTACAATTACCCTTGGCAACCGTTTGGCAGAAGAATTTATCCCGATCAACGATCATACAATGGCGGAAATTGCCAGTGTTGCCTGGGCTGCTAGTGTATTTGATGATACACCAGAAGGTAAATCTATTGTGCGGCTAGCAGAAAAGTTAGGCGCAAGATTTGATTTTGATTCCAGTCAGGCCGAAGGAGTGGATTTTTCTGCCAAAACACGTATGAGCGGTACCAACTTACCCGGTGGACACGAAGCCAGGAAGGGAGCAGTGGGAGCGATTAAAGGATTTGTTCGTTCTCGTAACGGACGCGATACCCCAGAATTAGACGCAGCCTACGAACGAGTTTCATTGTTGGGAGGTACACCCCTAGCAGTCAGCCTAGATAACGAAATATACGGAGTTATTTATCTTAAAGATATTGTAAAACCTGGTATCCGCGATCGCTTTCTTGCACTGCGACGTATGGGAGTGCGTACCGTCATGCTAACAGGAGATAACAGAATTACAGCTTCAGTCATTGCCAAAGAAGCTGGGGTGGACGACTTCATCGCCGAAGCCACACCAGAAGACAAAATCAGCGTCATTCAACAAGAACAAGCAGCAGGCAAACTAGTCGCGATGACAGGGGACGGAACTAACGATGCTCCCGCATTAGCCCAAGCTAACGTCGGCGTCGCGATGAATACAGGAACCCAAGCCGCAAAAGAAGCCGCCAACATGGTAGATTTGGACTCCGATCCCACAAAATTAATCGACATTGTGAGCATTGGCAAACAATTGCTGATTACTCGCGGCGCATTGACTACATTTTCCATCGCTAATGATATTGCGAAATACTTTGCGATTATTCCAGTCATCTTTGTCGCGGCTAACTTGCAAAGTCTGAATATTATGAATTTGACCAGCCCTAATTCTGCTGTATTATCAGCACTGATTTATAACGCTTTGATTATTCCGGCTTTGATTCCCTTAGCATTGAAGGGCGTGCGGTTTAGACCCCTAACAGCTAATCAACTATTGCAACGTAATATATTGATTTATGGTTTAGGTGGAGTAATTGCGCCATTTATCGCTATTAAGTTAATAGATATGCTGATTACAGCTGTAGGCTTAGCTTAACAACAGCAAAAGTAGAGATGCTGCAAAAAAATTACTGCCTCTTACCTTGGTAAGATCATGAAAATTTTTGCCAGTTTTATTTTTACTCTTAGCTGTTGAGAGGGGAAACAAAAGGAATATGAATAAATATAGTATAGTTGTTACTCAACACTGAGAAATAACCTAGAGATTGGCAGTTCGATGACTCATACAGAAGCACTGCTGGGGCGATATCCTTTGTTTGATAAGACACTTGCAAATCAAGAAATATCCCACCGTTCGCAGTCATCACTCATCAGTCAGCAACTTGAAGCAGTTGTTTTTATTTCTGGGAGTTCCCTAACATCAACTACTCGCTATTTTTAGCTTGCTGTGGTTGAATGTGGTAGTTCTCCGAATGATTCATGCTGTTGTCAGCATCCTAATTTGGCAAAAGAATTAAAAATTAAAAATTAAAAATTAATTTTAGGAGCAAGTAGAAAATTTATTATGGCTATTATTCGAGAAACAATCAGAGCAATTTTCATAACTCTAATGCTTTGGTTGTTGACTGCGATCGTTTATCCTCTCCTAATTCTTGTAGTGGGTCAAGTTTTTTTGCCCTACCAAGCTAACGGGAGCATCGTGCTGAATTTAAATAATCAACCAATTGGCTCAGCTTTAATTGGTCAAACTTTCACATCTGAAGGATATTTCCATTCTCGTCCCAGTACTGTGAGATATAGCCAAGGAAGAAAAGCAAGGCCAACTGGCATATCTGGAGCTAGCAATCTTGCTCCTAGCAATCCAGAGTTACTCAATCGGATTATAGAGCAGTCAAATCAATTGCGAGATGAAAATCTTGAAGCGATCGCTGATATTATTTACACCTCTGGTTCGGGTTTAGATCCCCATATTTCCTTCAAAGCAGCCCGTCAGCAATTAGAGCGAGTAGCCCGTGCCCGTGGAGTCCCAGAAGACGAAATTTTACGTCTAATTAATAAGTATACTGATGGCAGATTTTTATGGATTTTTGGTGAGCCTGGCGTCAACGTCCTCCGATTAAATTATGCTCTTGACCTACAAGATATTAATCGTCAGCAAAATCAATAACAAGGAGTCCAAATTCAGAATTCTGAATTTGGTAACTTACTATCTATAGCCCCACAAACCATTCATAGCTACAAAGCTTGTTTGTTGAGACTGGGAGTAAGGGGTGTGAGGGTGTAAGGGTTTTACACCCTCACACCCCTTACCCCTACACCCTTTGTCCAAACCCTTTATTTTTCGTATTGCTGCCTAAGTCCTATGGAAGTCTGTTAGGCAGCTAACTTTTCAACCCCTTTTAGGACAAGTAGTCGTTAAGCAATCACCTCGATGTCACTCGATGTGAGGGTTGGAGCAAAGGTTAGGCTAGCAATCTGCTGTTGTGCAGCAGCACCAGTACCATCAACATCAAAGAACAATCCACCCGTCAAAGTGTTATAGATAAACCGATGAGCGGCGGTTGTTGCAGACGTACCCAAAAAGAACTGAAGACCTGAAAGGACACCTGTCGTTAGACCACCACCAAAACCAGAGGCAGAAACCGCGATCGTATCAGGAGCAGAGGCAAAATCAGTGATGATATCTACACCTTCCGCAGGATTTAAGAAGGTGAAGCGATCGTTACCAGCACCACCGACTAAGACATCAGCACCACCGCCACCTATGAGAGTGTTGTTGCCAGCATTGCCAGTAATCACGTCATTACCAGCAGTACCTGTGACATTCTCAAAGTTATTGACGGTGAAGTTGAGGTTGGTGGTAACGCCACCGATAGCCACATTGTTCACAGTCAAGCTATTGGTACTCAGATTTGCTGTAATGGTCGCACTACCGGTTGCAGTGGAGGCATTAATCGTATCGCCCAGCAAGGTAGAAGCAGTGATGGTTTCAATGCCAATCAACTGGTCAGTACCAAATCTACCTGCTTTAGTGACCGTACCTGTAGTACCAAGAACGATTGTTTGTCCGAGGGCACTGTAGTTTGCTGTGTCAATGCCTGCATCACCGTTGATGGTATCATTGCCCTGGCTACCACCGAACACATCGTTGCCAGCACCACCACTGAGAATGTTGTTGCCGGCATTGCCAGTAATCACGTCATTACCAGCGGTACCTGTGACATTCTCAAAGTTGTTGACGGTGAAGTTGAGGTTGGTGGTAACGCCACCGATAGCCACATTGTTCACAGTCAAGCTATTGGTACTCAGATTTGCTGTAATGGTCGCACTACCGGTTGCAGTGGAGGCATTAATCGTATCGCCCAGCAAGGTAGAAGCAGTGATGGTTTCAATGCCAATCAACTGGTCAGTACCAAATCCACCTGCTTTAGTGACCGTACCTGTAGTACCAAGAACGATGGTTTGTCCGAGGGCACTGTAGTTTGCTGTGTCAATGCCTGCATCACCGTTGATGGTATCGTTACCCTGGCTACCACCGAATACATCGTTGCCAGCACCACCACTGAGAATGTTGTTGCCAGCATTGCCAGTAATCACGTCATTACCAGCGGTACCTGTGACATTCTCAAAGTTGTTGACGGTGAAGTTGAGGTTGGTGGTAACGCCACCGATAGCCACATTGTTCACGGTCAAGCTATTGGTACCCAGATTTGCTGTAATGGTCGCACTACCGGTTGCAGTGGAGGCATTAATCGTATCGCCCAGCAAGGTAGAAGCGGTGATGGTTTCAATGCCAATCAACTGGTCAGTACCAAATCCACCTGCTTTAATGACCGTACCTGTAGTACCAAGAACGATTGTTTGTCCGAGGGCACTGTAGTTTGCTGTGTCAATGCCTGCATCACCGTTGATGGTATCATTGCCCCGGCTACCACCGAACACATCGTTGCCAGCACCACCACTGAGAATATTGTTAGCATTGTCACCAGTAATGCTATCGTTTTGAGCTGTACCTCTGACGTTCTCAAAACCGCTAACTGTGAAGCTCAGCGTTCCCAGACCAGGAACATTATTAGCAATCAGAGAATTGGTCGATAAATTAACGGTTACTGAGGTTGGACTGGTTGCGTCAGATGCATCAATCCAGTCGTTGAGTGATGAAGTTGCAAAAATTCTCTCGACTTGAACCAGTTGGTCTGTACCAAACCCAATTCCTTTTGTCACGGTTCCAGTCGTCTTCAGGGTAATTGCCTGAGTTAAAGCACTGTAGTCAGCCGTGTCAATTCCAGTTTCACCATTAAGCAAGCTGCTACCACTGGCATCTAACACGTAAAGGTAATCATTACCAGCACCACCTACGAGGACATCACTGCCTGCGTCATTAAACAGAATGTCATTTCCGTTTTCGCCAAACAGATTATCGTTACCGATTCCACCAAGCAGGATATCATCGTCATTACCTCCAAAAAGGAAGTCATTCCCGCCTTCCCCGAATAGCAGATCTTTACCATCCAGTCCAAAAATGTAATCATGGGTGGCTTTACCGATCAAAATGTCATTAGCAGCGGTTCCAATAATAATGTGAACCAGCTTGGGACGGATGGGAACAGCTGCTAGGTTGGAATTATTCTCGGAGGAGCTTAAAAGTACGTCATTGGAGGACGTTTGATTATAAGCGGTCAAGAATGCCTCATAGGCAACTGGGTCATTTGCTACATCAGGAGCTAACTTGACAACAAACTCAGCGGCTGCATCGTTAGTGGTTGTAATAATTTCAGCAGGTGGGTAAGCCAAACTGGCTGCTTCCACAAAAGTTGGATCGCTGAACGACTTGGCAAAATCAGCAGGAGCTACCTTGCCCGAAATTAATTCCTCATTCAATGTATCAAGGTTGAATAGAGGGGAGGGAGCAACATCCCCAATATTGGTATCTACAACGGCCTGATCTTGATCTGCCACCAATTGAAGAGATGTAGCCATGTATTTTGATTTCCTTGCGTTGAATATCTGCCTGGATTTGACTCTGGACAAAAGGCTTTAGACAAATATAAATAAATCATTAAATTGTTTAGAATGAATGTTTTCCAAAACACATTGAATATAAAGTTTTTGGATTAATATGAAGATTATGTAAAGATTGTGTGAAGAGATGTTAGGTTAAAACACCACCACAGATGTCAAACAACCTTGCAGCCTTGCATCGGTATTGTTGAAGCGAATTTGAAACTAATCTATAGTTTTCATAAATTTATGGGCGTTGCTGATTTGATGTATCAAAACGATTGTGCATGATATCAAAATCCTTGTGGAGACGTTGCAATTGCAACGTCTCTACATCTGGATTCATTCCCGAATTCAGCAACCCCAATTTATCAGCCGAGACAACTTAGTTTCTTCTCAGGATTTTATCAGTTATACTTAGTGCTAAAAAACACTTAATGTTCTAATATTTTTCTCCAAAAACCTGATAAGCGATCGCTTCATTTAGCTCCACCTACTCAACCAAACTTAATATAATTAGTAAAACTTAAATATTAAATTATACGAATACTGGTTTGGTTAGCAATACACCTTCTATATCTGCAAATTACTCCCTTTATTCACCACGGCGGGGTAAGCATAAAATCTTTATTGGTATGGCTCCTGGGGTAGGTAAAACTTACCGGATGCTGGAAGAGGGACACGCACTCAAGCAAGAAGGAATTGATGTCATTGTTGGGCTTTTGGAAACCCACGGACGCAAGGACACAGCAGAAAAGGCACAAGGGCTGGAGATTTTGCCCCGCAAACAATATCCTCGCGGTGAGTTGACCCTAACCGATATGGATACAGATGCTATTTTAAAGCGATCGCCCCAATTAGTCTTAATCGATGAACTTGCCCATACCAATGTCCCTGGTTCACCACGCGAAAAACGTTACGAAGATGTAGAAGTAGTCTTGGCAGCAGGTATTGATGTTTACTCGACAATGAATGTCCAACATCTAGAAAGTCTCAATGACTTAGTAGCCAGAATTACTGGAGTGGTGGTACGCGAACGGGTTCCTGACAGGATTTTAGATGAAGCAGATGAAGTAGTGGTAGTGGATGTTACGCCAGAAACCCTACAAGAACGATTATTAGAAGGCAAAATTTACGCACCGCAAAAAATCCAACAATCCCTTGATAACTTTTTTCAACGTCGTAACCTAATTGCCTTGCGCGAGTTGGCTTTGCGGGAAGTCGCAGACAACGTAGAAGAAAACGCGATCGCCACTACACCCAATGGACAATTTTGTAACATTCATGAACGAGTTTTGGTATGTATATCTACTTATCCTAATTCTGTGCAACTATTACGCCGTGGTGGAAGAATCGCTAACTACATGAATGCACCGCTGTATACTTTGTTTGTTGCCGATCCAGAACGTTTCCTGACTAAAGAGGAAAGTTTACACATTCATACTTGTGAAAAATTGTGTAAAGAATTTGAAGGGACTTTTATTCGAGTAACTAGTAATAACGTAGCGAATGCGATCGCCGAAACAGCAGAAAAATATCGAATTACCCAAATTGTAATTGGAGAAAGTCAGCGATCGCGCTGGCAAATACTCTTGAAAGGCTCTTTAACGCAAAAATTGGTGCGCTTGCTCAAAAACATTGATATACACATCATTGCTAGCGAAAAAATGGTTTCACCTAAATAGGGTTTTTAGGCCGTTAGCGGTAGTCACATAAGTTAGGACATTTTAAAAACTTGAATGCTAGGCATAGTAAGACTTTTACCTCCTGCCTCCTGCCTCCTGCCTGGTTGTTGAGCGTAGTCGAAACACTGCCCCCTGCCCCCTGCCCCCTGCCTCCTGCCCCCTGCCTCCTGCCTCCTGCTATATAACTGTTGACGGTTAACAGTTAACAGTCAACAGTCAACGCTTTGGATGGGATGAGTTTAATTCAAGCAATCTTTTAGGGCATAAATCACCTGATCTTGCTGTTGTTGTGTCAGTTCTGGAAACATAGGCAAAGATATGACTTCATGACAGGCTTGCTCTGCCACTGGGAAGTCGCCAATTTCATAGCCTAGATTTTGATAAACTGGCTGCAAGTGTAAAGGGTAGGGGTAGTAAACCATTGAACTAACGCCTTGCTCTTGCAATTGAGTACGCACCCAATCTCGATATTTGGCGCTGGCACCATTTCGTCCTTGGCCTGATATGCGAATTGTGTATTGGTTCCATACACCGATACCCCCTGGTAATTCTTGGGGTGGGACGATCGCCGGAATTTGACTCAGGAATTGATAATAATAATTGGCAATTTCTCGCCGCCGTTCATTCCAAATATCTAAATAACGCAGTTTAATTTGCAAAATAGCCGCTTGTAGAGCATCCAAGCGGCTATTTACACCTATTTCCTCGTGTAAATATCGAATTTTACTTCCATGATCTCGTAGGATTCTCAGTTTTGCAGCGATCGCTGGATCGTTAGTCGTTATTGCTCCGCCATCACCGCAACCACCAAGATTTTTGGTAGGGTAAAAACTAAAGCAACCAATATGTCCAATGCTTCCGACTTTCTGCTCGGCCCACATTGCGCCTGTAGATTGAGCGCAATCTTCAATTACTGACAAGTTGTGAGAAAGAGCGATCGCCATCAATGATGTCATATCCACTGGTTGCCCAAATAGATGAACCGGGATAATCGCTTTGGTTTTTGGTGTAATCGCCGCTGCTATTTGCTCTACATCTAAGTTAAACGTAGTCGCATCAATATCAACAAAAACAGGTTTTGCACCCACGGCGCTAATCACTTCAGCAGTAGCGATAAAAGTGAAAGGCGTTGTAATTACTTCATCGCCTGCACCAATTCCCAAGACTCTAAGAGCTAAATAGAGCGCATCAGTACCAGAATTACAAGCTACACATTGACTAACACCATGATAGGCGGCAAACTGTTGCTCGAAGCCTTCAACTAAAGGGCCACCTATATAACGACCAGAAGCCAAAACTTCTAAGACGGCTGCACTTACTTCTCCTTCGATGCTGGTGTATTGTTGCTTGATGTCAAAAGCAGGGACGGGATTTACGCTTTGGATCATGAGTTTTTATTTTATCGGAAGATACAAAGGATGCACTTCGAGAGTCAATTCTTGCTGATTGAATTGTTAATCAAACAGCTGTTAAAAGACTATCGCCCAAATTAGGCATCTATTAGGGTTTTTACTTAAATTGTGGTGTAGTCAACTACTGCACGTCTAATTTTACAGATAGTAGTGTTAAGCGATTACGCTTTTAAATTGCCCAGTTATTTATACTTTTGATAACTGTCAACTGTCAACGCGAAAAGATGTGCTGCGTTAAATGCTCTCGGCAGCTTACTAAGTGTTTGCCATGTTAAATTTGTACCATTTTGAATTTTTAATTGATGAAAGTGATATATATCAACCAAGAGCCAACACATTGAATCAAAGTTCCACGTGTGGGTGCTGCTTGGAGAAGAAAATATCAAAAGAGAGAAAACCTGTGCAGGATCTGATAGAACTGGATTTTGTGGATTTAGGCATTGCTTTAGGATTAATGGCGATCGCCATTGGCGTATCTATTTGGGAAAAATTAGGACTAGAGTTGAATTTAGCCCTTGCTACTGGAAGAACCATCTTACAACTACTTGTATTGGGATACATTTTAGATTTCATCTTTGCTTTGGACAATGGTTGGGCAGTTTTGGCAATATTAGCAATTATGCTGACAATTACGGCGATTGTCGCACGAAATCGCATCAGCCAAAAGATACCTTATGTATTGCCTTTAGTGTGGGGTGCAATTTTCATTAGTACCGCTGTGACAGTGCTTTACAGTAACTTCTTAATTCTTCAACCAAACAGATGGTACGAACCACAGTACGTAATTCCCTTAGCAGGAATAGTCATAGGTAATGCCATGAACGCAGCGGCGATCGCCGGAGAACGCCTTGTCAGCACCATTAATTCCAGCCATCTAGAAATAGAAACTCATTTGAGCTTAGGCGCAACTCCAGAGCAAGCACTCACCCAATACCGCAAAGACGCCATCAGGGCAGCACTGATTCCAACTCTCAATCAAATGATACTTATAGGTATGGTGGCAATACCAGGAATTACCACCGGACAGTTACTAGCTGCTGTCAAACCCTTGGATGCAGTATCCTACGAAATTTTAATTACATTTATGGTTGCTTTTGCTAACTTACTGACAACAGTGTTATTAACTAGGGGATTGTGTCGTCAATTTTTTAATTCCGCAGCGCAATTAATCAGATGAAGCGGTGATTTATACTAGGGAACAGGCAATAGCCAAAAAAAAGTCTTTTAGCCTCCAGGTTTTAGCATCGGGCTATGTTGTAAACTATGCTTCGACTGCTACACATCTAAAAAAATTTCATCATCTTGTCCTGGTAAATCGAGGGCAATTAATAGCGATTTGTTGAGTTGGGCGATCGCTTCTTGAGAAAGTATTCCCCGTAAACGTAATAAGCGTGATTTTGAAAGTACGCGAATCTGATCTGTCATCGCGATCGAATCAGAGGTCAAACCACCGTCAGGCGGCTGGATCAGTACTTGTGTGGGATAGATGCGCTTGTTAGATCGATAGGTTGTACACGGAACTGCCAGAATTACAGGGCTAGCAGTATTGATAGCATCCCGGCTGACAATAATCACTGGACGGGTTCCGCCCTGTTCCGATCCTTCAGTTGGCTCTAGACGGGCATCGTAGACTTCACCCCGTCTCATTCTGAAATTTCCTCTAACTTCAAAGCTTCCCACTGAGCTGGCGCAAATTCCGCCTCCATCTGCAAAACTTCTGTTTGATACTCTACGTCACTTGCCATTTCTGCTAAGACCGCATCAATTTCTGCCCGTTTTTGAGCAGCGAGTTCCCGCCGTAATGCCCGTGCTACAAACTCGTTGCGGCTTTTAGCTTTTCCTGCCTCAACGGCTTTATCCGTTGCCTCTAACAAATCCTTTGGGAGGGTCAGCGTTGTACGAACAGTTTGTTGCTCCATACAATCATATAAAATGATGTTTAATTTGATGACTTTTATAACATCATTTTAGTCATAACTTATTTCTTTCAGTTGCAGTGGGTTATACAAAATATTCTCAAATAATGGCACTTATTATACCTTTCGTCCACATAGAAAACCTCGCTTCATCCTGCATCTGCGACTTAAGATTTAGTTTGTAAGAGTTATTGCAAATATTCATATAGCAATAGACAAGACTGTTAGGACATCAACAAATGATAAAACTTAGATAAAAAAAAAGACTTTTCACCCAGTCGCCAGTCCCCAGTCCCTTGCTTAATTATTGCTTCTGCAACAGATTTGTCCATTGAGAAGGTGCAACAAATACAACAGCATATTCGGAAATATCTGTAGATTTACTCGAAATTTCTAACTCCAAACTTTTTTACCCTCCCAGTGTCCGCGTATAAATTACCTGACTTTGAGAATCATAGAGGAAAAGGGACAAATTGGCATTATCACTAATTACAGCCAAAGCTTCCTGTAAGATTTGCAAGTGATTGGTAAGATCGACAGCAGTATCTGAATTCCCAGAATCAGGATTAGCCGAACTATTTTGCCTTAGCTGGTCATACTCACGGGTTAACCGGACAATAATTCCTCCATTGCCCATACTAAAGGTGCAAATCTGAATTCCGTTAACACAGGTTTTTTCTAAGTCAGTACGGGTTTGTTGCAAATCGCTGACAACTTGTAGTTTTTCTTGTGCTTGTTTGAGGGCTGTTGAGTAGGGTTCGATTAAGGACTGAGCCTGAGTGTAATACAAGCTATCTTGGGAAACTTTTTTAGCAGTTTCCAAAGCCTGCTCCCAGTATGTCGCTGCTGCTTGCCATTGATTTTGTTGTTGATAAACTTTGGCTTGGTTGGCGGTGCTAACAGCTTGTTGGTAAGTTCTGGCAGCTAATTGTTCTTTAGTAGCGCGATCGCGTGCTGTTGCTAACTTAGGTTTATACTCTAACAACAAGTTTTGGGCTTCTTCATATGCAGGACTAGTTTGAGGAATCACCCTCAAGGCATTAATTACTACCTGCCAGTTAGACTGAACTTTTTGCCAATCCTTCAAGGATTTAGCACTAGCTTGGCGACTTTCGGCTGTATTAGCTACATCTTTGGCTGCTGCTAGTTTTTTCAGCCATTTTTCTTCAGTTTGTATCTGCTGATTCACAGCGTGCAAACTAATCCGATAACTAAATAATTTTGCTTGTATTAGTGGATAAAGTTCACTATTGGGAGTTATGGCTTCTAGTGGTGCAATAGCCTGTCGCCATAAATGTTGTCTAGCTTGTATTTCTTCTAAACTACGTGCGGGAGCTTTAATTTTTTCTGCCGCCAAAGATGCTGTCTGCAAAGCCTTAACTACCTGGCTGATTTTTTCTGACCGCCCAGACAAACTGGCTTTGAGTTCTTCTGACATCTGGTAACGGGGTGACCAACTAGGAATTACACTCAAGGCTGCACTAGCCGTCGTCAGTCGCTGATGCACTGCCATTAAATCTTTTTCCGACTTGGCGCGACGTATCAATTGGGGGGATTCTGTTTTTAATTGCTCGGCAATTTGTATTTCTTTACACTCAGACATCACACAAGGGCGAGTCAATAAATAACCGCCAAGCCCTAAAACCACAATTCCCACCAAGGCTACACCTACAAAAATCGGTTTGACTTGCCGTGTTGGCTTAGAAGGTGGCAAACTCGGTGTATCTGCAAATGGGTCAAATACTTCCTCATCTTCAGTTTCATCTAGTGATGGAAAATAAGTCAGAGCCGATGAAGAAGAGGTGGGAAAAGAACTCTCCGTATCCCCGCGTCCCCGCGTCCCTGTGTCCTCTTCCCTGATTCCCCCAGATGCCCAGATGCCCAGATCCCCTTCATTCAATTCCGTCCTCTGCTTGAGAGCGAGAAAACGTTTGGCATAAGGGAGTTGTTCGCCAAAAACTCTCAGGAAACATTGTACTCGTTGCTCTCTGTAGGGTGCTAAAGACTGAAGTGCATCTTCAATGACTGCAAAGATCGTCTGAGCATCAACTGTTACATCTGATGGGTGTTGGGTTAAAATCATTAGCTCGTCTTTATTGACGGCACACTTAACTTGAAAGACTCCAGCCAATGGGACTTCTACAAGCAATTGTTCCTGCAAAGTTTTGGCTAAAAGCTGTAAATCTTCCTGCTGAACTGCTACTTTCATAGAGCTTTCGTACTGAACTTTTATATTGTTTTGATTATTTTCAAGGAGATCAAATGAACTGTTTGGGTTTTTTGAATAAAGACGCACAGTTTAACCAACCAGAGGCTGAAAATCTAATCGAACAACTTTCTAACACAAATTCCAAGTTTTAACCAAAAATTCAAATACTAGTAATTGTTCGTATGGCTACATTTTCAACTTAGTAGATACGAAGTTAGATAATCTATCCACAGGTATATATTTCCCTGAAAAAAATGGGAATAATAATATTTTTGAGTATTTTCACTGCATGATTTTGTGGCAATTAAATTCACAACAGCAACTCTCAGACAAGATTATAGTTGCAGAGCAATTGTGACAAAATTATCCACAGGTTAAGGAAATGTTGCGATGTTAGAGGTTTTTGACAGGAATGCTAGTTATCTTCTATGCTGGGAAGTCTACTGAGGAGATTAATTAAGTCTTGTGGCTAGAGCAATTAATTTGCCTCATTTGCTGAATTCGATAAAATTAATACGTGAAAAATAAGTTTTTATAGCTGCCGATATGTAATAAAGCTGCTGGCAAATATTTAGACAGCAATAATCAAAAGCTTATAGAGTGTCAAGACAAGGTGTATCAATGGATTTATTAGAGTACCAAGTTAAAGAATGGTTTGGGAAGATCGGCATTCCTGTATTGCCTTCGCAACGAATCGATCATCCCACAGATTTGAAACGTTTAAAAATTGCTTTTCCAATTGTCCTGAAATCTCAAGTACATGGGGCAGAACGGGCAAAAGCAGGCGGAGTTAGGTTTGCCGAAACAACAATCGATGCGATAGCAGCTGCCCAAAATATCTTCACTTTACCAATATGGGGCGAGTTGCCGGAGGTTGTGCTGGCTGAATCCCAATACGACGCTAACCAAGAATTTTATCTGGCGGTGGTTTTAGACACCGCTGTTTGTCGACCTGTACTTTTAGGTTCCAAAGAAGCAAACATCGATTGGGAATCCGCTGGCGAAAAAATGCACCATGTCGTTGTGGAACAAGAATTCTCGCCATTTTATGCCAGGCGACTGGCTTTGAAAATGGGTTTGCAAGGAACGCTAATGCAATCGGTAAGCAGCGTTCTCCAGAAGATGTACCAGTTATTTGTACAAAAAGACCTGGATTTAGTCGAAATTAATCCCTTGGCTGTCAATCCTGATGGTGAGGTGATGGCTCTTAATGGTAAAGTCAGGGTCAATGAACGAGCCATCAAGCGTCATCCAGATCTTGTGGAAATGGCAGCAAAAATCATCAGCCGTCACCCAAGTACTGAAATTAACGGTATTTTGGGCGATTGGGATGGCGTGCAAATGCACGGCAAAATAGGTATTTTAGGTAACGGCACTGGTTCAGTAATGGCAACTTTGGATTTAGTTGCTAATGCTGGCGGTAAACCAGGTGTTTGTTTGAATCTACGTCATGCTTTTCTGACAGATACTACGCCAACTACATTTGGCGATCGCCTAGAAACAGGTTTGAAAATTTTGGCTGCTGATAAAAGCATCCAAGTTATACTAATTAACTTCCTGGGTAGCATTCCTCAGCCTGAGGAACTAGCCGAAATCATCGCTAAATTTGTACAGCAAGACAATAACGAACTGAAATTAAAAATTGTACGCTCTAACGGTAGTAAACTTCCGCGAGATCTGAATCTTCCCACCTTAGTTGTCCGCCTTGCTGGTTCTGAGTTGAATGCAGCTAAAAATTATTTAGCAACACTGAAAACTCACAGTAGCGCCCTTGTTGTGGTAGAAAATTTAGATGAGGCAGTGGAGGTTGCAGTTCGTCTTGCCAAACCAACTACTAAGAAGAAATAGTCACATCGCTTCTCTACGAGACGCTGCACGTAGCTTGCTTCCCTGTAGGGGTACGCTTTGAATTCAAAATTCAAAATTAAAGACACCCATAAATCAATTTAGAGGCTTGTAACTTGCCAAGCTTACGGTAATTTATTATGAACTTAACGCCAGAGAGTAAAGTCTTAATTCAAGGCTTTTGTGAATTTATATCAGGCACTCATGTTGCACAAATGAAAGCCTATGGCACGAATTTAGTAGGTGGTGTTAATCCTGGATGCGGCGGACAGGAACTCCACGAACTACCAGTATTTGACTTAGTAGAAGAGGTAGTAGAAAAATTTGGCACAATTGACACAACAATCATTTGTGTAAGTCCTTATGATGTTTTGGATGCGGCATTGGAAGCGATCGCATCTCACATTCGCCAAATTATTATTATTACTGCTGGAGTGCCACCTTTAGATATGGTGCAATTACTCCGCAAAGCCGAAGCCTGCGAAACTTTGGTTGTCGGGCCAAATAGTCCGGGGATCGTTGTGCCAGGAAAAATTCTCTTAGGAACTCAACCTAGCGAATTTTATACACCAGGGCCAGTGGGGATTGTTAGTCGTAGCAGTACCCTTACCTACGAAGTCGCCTACGAATTAACAAAAGCTGGTTTGGGACAGTCCATTAGTGTCAGCATTGGTAGTGATGCGATCGTTGGTTCGTCGTTTTTGCAATGGTTACAAATTCTCGATGAAGATGAAACTACAGAAGCGATCGTTTTAGTCGGTCAACCTGGTGGCGGTAGTGAAGAAGCCGCCGCCCGGTACATTGCTGAGGCCATTGATAAACCAGTAATTGCCTACATTGCCGGAAGACAAGCACCACCAGGAAAAAGTTGGCGGCAAACCGGGACTTTAGCAACAGTTATCGGCCGCGACCCCAATTTTGGCACAGCCCAAAGTAAATTAGCTGCTTTCAAAGAAGTACAAGTTCCTGTAGCTGAACGTCCTTCTCAAATTCCAGAATTGGTGAAAAAAGGGATTAAGTAAAAGAGAATTCAGCAATGCTTGAAGTGAGGGATTTTGCCTAAAGTCTGAGTAGAGCAAGCGCTACAGCAGTTGAAGCATAGTTTAGGTCATAAACTGATCGTAAAAACCCGATACAAACAGACTTTCTTTACCTATTGCCTATTAGACATCTGGTGAAATTAAATATGCGTTAACGACAACCCTTGTAGAGACGTAGCAGTGCTACGTCTCTACATTCTTTTTCGGAGATGTCTAGTGCCTATTGCCTATTCTCTGCTCTTGTTGACCACCAAATTTTCAATTCTGCGCCTCCCGTTCAAGAAGAGTGCGTTTGCGTTCGACGCCCCATCGATAGCCCGACAATGCACCGTCATGACGCACAACGCGATGGCAAGGAATCGCCACTGCTAAGGGGTTTGCACCGCAGGCTTGGGCGACAGCCCGAACCGATTTCGGCAAACCGATGCACTTGGCGATATCCGTATAGCTAGCTGTCGATCCGGGGGGAATCTTCTGTAACGCTTGCCACACGCGCTGCTGGAACGCAGTGCCACGGATATCAAGAGGCAAATCCAGTCCCAATGCTGGCGCTTCGACAAAGCCCACAACTTTCGAGACGAACTGCTCAAACTCGGCGTCCCCGCCGATGAAATTGGCCTGTGGAAATCGGTCTTGCAAATCGCGTGTTAATGTGTCTGGTTCGTCGCCCAGAAGAATGGCACAGATCCCGCGATCGCTTTTGGCAACGAGGATCGATCCCAAAGAGCATTCGCCGACAGCGAAGTGTATGTCTGTATCAGCACCACCAGCGCGATAGTTTGAAGGTGTCATACCTAATACCCGATCTGATGTTTCGTAGAACCGTCCGTTGGAGTTGTATCCAGCGTTGTAAATTGCCTCCGTCACCGTACCACTTTTCTTCAGGGTGTTCCGCACGCGGTTCTGGCGATGAGCCGCGGCGTATTCTTTCGGTGTCAGTCCAGTAATCACCTTGAAAACACGGTGGAAATGATACGTACTCAATCCCACATACTTTGATAGCTGTTCCAGACTCGGCACTTCCAGAGATTTCTCGATGAGTCGGCAAGCGATCGCAATTTTCGCAGTATGCTGTTCGTTCGCCGAAGTCTGATTTGGCTTGCAGCGCTTACACGGGCGAAATCCAGCTTTCTGGGCATCTTCGCAGGTCGTATGGAAGCGCACGTTTTCCGGTCGCGCCAGACGCGCACCACACGAGGGACGGCAGTACACACCGGTAGTCTTAACGGAGTAGTAGAATTTGCCATCCGCTTTCGGATCGCGGGCGACAACAGATGCCCAACGGGCATCGTTCTCCGTTGCCGCTGCCAGCTGTGCATTTTTGGCTAATACCATTTGACGAAAATCTTGGTTTATTGGCAGGCGAGACGCTCATCACACAATACACAATACAAGTAGTAGTAATTTATTTCTTTGTAATCCTTAATTTAACAGCGATTCTTGTTCTCGGCACTCCGCTTTTTGCTTTCAAATTCGTGGTGCTACTGTTAACTGGAGTTTAGACTAGTTATTGGTTCTCTGTGGGTACTGATTGCCAAGCAAGGCGATTTTTCCAGTGCGATGTGAAATTAAGTTGAACTGCTTGCTTAAAGTCTTCCAAAGCTACTGAAAAAGCTTTCTCTTTTAGCTCACCTTGCTTGTTCAACTGTTTAGGGCATTGGGTATTCCATACATATTTTTGACAAGTTTGGTAGGCAATTTCTACATCAGTGCCATTTTCAGGATTTTGAAAGACGGGATGATAATTTAGCCTATTACAGCAAACTTGCAACCACTCTTGCCACCCACAGCCCCACAAGCGCACTGTTCCATCAAGACTACCACTGGCAATCAGTTGACCATCAGGGCTAAAAACTGCGGAATTTACCCAATACTCATGTCCGCGCCAAGGTTGACCGATAGGATTGCCGTCAATATCCCACAAGCGCACTGTAGAATCATTGCTGGCACTGACAATCCACTTGCTATCAGGACTAAAGGCAACTGAATTCACTTCTTTTTCATGTCCGCGCCAAGGTTGACCAATGGCGTTGCCGTCAATATCCCACAAGCGCACTGTAGAATCATTGCTGGCACTGACAATCCACTTGCTATCAGGACTAAAGGCGACAGAATTCACTTCTTTTTCATGTCCGCGCCAAGGTTGACCAATGGCGTTGCCGTCGATATCCCACAACCGCACTGTAGAATCATTACTGGCACTGACAATCAGTTTGCCATCAGGACTAAAGGCGGCAGAATTCACTTCTTTTTCATGTCCGTGCCAAGGTTGACCAATGGCGTTGCCGTCAATATCCCACAAGCGCACTGTAGAATCATTACTGGCACTGACAATCCACTTGCCATCAGGGCTAAACGCTACAGAATTCACTTCTTTTTCATGTCCGTACCAAGGTTGACCGATAGGATTGCCGTCAATATCCCACAACCGCACTGTAGAATCATTGCTAGCACTAACAATCAACTTGCCATCAGGCCTAAAGGCTACAGAATTCACTTCTTTTTCATGTCTGCGCCAAGGTTGACCGATAGGATTGCCGTCAATATCCCACAACCGCACTGTAGAATCATTGCTGGCACTAACAATCAACTTACCATCAGGGCTAAAGGCGACAGAATTGACCCAATTCTCATATTTGCGCTGCGATCGCCCGATGACCCGATCTTGTAGTATTTGATCTAGCTCCCACAAACGCACAGTTTTATCGCTACCACTGATAATCAGCTTGCCATCGGGACTAAAGGCTAGGGAATTAACCTGTCCTTCATGTCCCCGCCAAGGTTGAGTTATGGGGTTGCCGTCAATATCCCATAAGCGTATTGTGCGATCGCAGCTACCACTAATAATAAACTTACCATCAGGGCTAAACGCCACAGAATTTACACGTCCTTCATGCCCGCGCCAAGGTTGACCGATGGGATTACCTTGGATGTCCCACAACCGCACTGTAGAATCACTACTACCACTGATAATAAACTTGCGATCGGGGCTAAAGGCGACGCAAATAATTTTTGCCTCATGTTTGTGCCAAGGTTGAGTAATGGCGTTACCTTGTAAATCCCACAAACACACCATTCCGTCAAAACCAACACTGACAATGCAATCGCCGTTTGGACTAAAGGCGACGGAAATAACTCCTTCCTTGTGTCCGCGCCAAGGTTGAGTAATGGCGTTACCTTGTAAATCCCACAAACACACCGTTCCGTCAAAACCAACACTGACAATAGAATCGCTATTTGAGCTAAAGGCGACGGCAATAACTCCTTCCTCATGTCCCTGCCACGGTTGAGTCATGAGATTACCTTGTAAATCCCATAAACACAAAATTCCGTCAATACTGCCACTAACAATAAACTTGCCATCAGGACTAAAGGCTAGACAATTCACCTCTTGCTCGTGTCCCAGCAAAAATTGAGCAGTGGGATTGCCAACTATATTCCACAAGCATACCGTAGAATCACTACTGCCACTGGCAATAAACTTGCCATCAGGACTAAAGGCTAGACAATTAACCTCTTGCTCGTGTCCGCGTAAGCTGTTTGCCTCTATCGGTGTGTTCGTTGCTTCCTTTAAGCTTCCCAAAACAGGAGCTAGAAGCTGATTTGGGTATTTCTCTAGATTCTCACCCATTGTTTGAATTGCCAGCACCAAACCCTCTAGCGGTTGGACAGGGAGTAAATTCAAAACCCTGGCGGATTGTTCGCGTAGTTTTAATTCAGTCAGTGCCAGGTGTAACTTTTGAATCTCTTGTTCCTTTTCTCTCAAATTGCGATCGCACCATCCAACACTAGGATTAATAAATTGATAAGCTTGTTCGCTAAAATCACCAAATATTTGCTCTTTTAATTCTTGATAAGTCTTTGTTTGCAGAACCCAGTTTTGAATATTTTCACTTTTCCAAAGTACATCTAGAGTGTATTCCAGAAGTGGTAAAGAATCATCTTGTTGGTGAAAATCATCAATAATTTGCTCGATTAGCCCTTCTTCAAAGGTAACGCCATTTCTAGTAGCAGGTTCAGCGATCGCTAACTTTAATTCGTCATCGCTCATTCTAGTGAGTATACAACTATAGCGATCGTGGAGCTTCGCCAGTTGCGGATACTCACTAAATCTATCTAAAAAATCCGATCGCATTGTTAAAACAACTTTGACAGAGCTATCCTGCTGTTGGAGCAATTGAAACAAACTAGCAACGAATTTGTCACGTTCCGGCTTTTGAGTTTTGGTAAACAGTTCTTCAAATCGGTCAATAAAAATCAGAATGCACTCATAATCTTGTTTGAGAAATGTGACAATGTTAATTAGTGTATCTTCTCTTATTTCTCGACCGCTATCCGCTATTTTTGATTGTTTTCCATAAGTAAAACCAAGACACTTATAAAGAGATTGAAAAGGATTTTCATCTGGTTGAAAAGTTACATTAATTAATGAATTTTTATAATATCCTAAATAAGGAATTAAACCCGCTAGAATCAATGATGATTTGCCAGTATATGCTGCTCCTAAAAGCAAGAGAGCATCATCTTTTTTTAGGCGATCGCTAAGATTAGCAATCCACTTCTCGCGACCAAAAAATTTATCTTTATCTTTAATTTCAAAAGTTTTTAGTCCTAAGTAGGGAGAGTCTATTTTGAGTGGACGACAATAAATGTCCTCAGACTTACTGTCAGAAAAAAAGTTGTATTCAGAAATACCTCGGAAATTATATTCAATATTTATATCGCCTTCAGAACCGTTAACCATCTTATCTCCTTACCTTCGGACGCCCCTGGCTAAATCTTTCCCTCAGTTATATAGCATTTCCTAATCTGTTGAGGTACTTAGTACATTGCTAATAAACTTGGCTAAACCTTTGCGTACCTCTGCGCTTTCCTCTGTGCGACGGCAGTCGCTACAAGTCGGGAAACCCGCCCAACGCGCTGCCTCCCCTCTGCGTTTAAAAATATTGGTTCTATAGCTCACTAAACTAGGAATTGCTATAGTTCCTCGTCCAATCGTAAAAAATTAAGATTTTAAATATCTTTATTCAGCGAAATTACTTAAGTCACTTTTAAAAATATGTAGTAACTTTATCCTAAAACGCCCTAAATGACAAACGGGATGGAAATTTTTGATAACCTACACCTTGCTATGTTTAGCGGCAAAGGTGGAGTCGGAAAAACAACAATCTCTTGCACCTTTGCATGTCGTTGGGCGCAGCAATTTGCCAACGAGCAAATTCTTTTAATCTCAACCGATCCGGCTCACTCTCTTGGAGATGTCTTACAAGTTAGCGTTGATGACATTCCTCGTCCCATAGCGGAACTACCCAATCTACTAGTAAGGGCGTTGGATGCAAAGCTCTTACTACAAAAGTTTAAAGAACGTTACGGTCAGGTGTTAGAAGTTTTAGTGGAGCGCGGTAGTTTTGTTGAAGGAGAGGACTTGCTGCCAGTTTGGGATTTAAATTGGCCTGGACTCGATGAGTTGATGGGTTTGTTAGAGATCCAACGCCTTTTCAACGAACAGCAGGTAGATCGAGTAGTAGTAGATATGGCTCCTAGCGGTCATACTCTCAACTTGTTTGGATTGATGGATTTTTTAGACACCTTCCTCCACTCTCTCGAACTGTTTCAAGAAAAGCATCGGTATATTAGTAAGACCTTTGCCGGGAGTTACACACCCGATCGCGCTGACGAATTTTTGCAAACCCTAAAAGCTGAACTGTCGCAAGGTCGTCGTCTGCTTCAAGATCCTACCCATACAGCTTGTTTGTTAGTTGCGATCGCTGAACCAATGAGTTGGTTGGAGTCAAAACGATTCCTAGAAGCCTTACAAACCATGCAGATGCCTTGCGGAGGATTGTTTGTCAACCAAGTCCTTGCCAGTCCGACTGACCCAGATCGTTACCAAGAACAACAACCACTAATCGGCCAGTATACGGATCTTGCTAACGGAAAGCCGATTTTTATCGTGCCACAGCAAGATGAGGAGCCTTTAGGAATTGTAGCCCTCAGCCATCTCATCAACCAAATCCATGTTCCTCAGCTTGAACCGCTATTTCCTATCGATCTACTCCCAGTTCAATGGCCTGAAACAATTCCTCCTAGCTTTGGAGATTTTCTCACCAGAGGTCGTCGCCTGTTACTAATTGGCGGTAAAGGTGGAGTAGGCAAAACCACAGTAGCAGCTGCGATTGGTTGGGCTATGGCTCAACAACATCCCGATCGCAAAATTCGCATGGTTTCCATCGATCCAGCCCACTCCTTGGGTGATGCCTTTGGTCTGAGTTTAGGACACGAACCATATCAAATAACTCCTAATCTTCGAGGTCAGGAAGTAGATAGCGATCGCCTTCTGGAGCAATTCAGAGCCGATTACCTGTGGGAACTGGCCGAAATGATGAGTGGCGAAACCCAAACAAGCGAAGCTATTGAAATGGCCTATGCTCCTGTTGCTTGGCGCAAAATTGTCGAGCAAGCTTTACCAGGGATTGATGAAATGCTTTCCCTGTTAACAGTCATGGAATTGCTAGAGCAACAAGAAGAAGACTTAATTATTTTAGACACTGCTCCTACAGGACATCTTCTACGTTTTCTAGAAATGCCAACTGCACTAGCAGACTGGCTAGGTTGGATTTTCAAACTCTGGATCAAATATCAAGATGTCCTTGGTCGTACAGAGTTTATGGGGCGTTTGCGAACTTTGCGACAGCGCGTGGTGAAAGCCCAAAAAGTGCTAAAAGACCCACAACAAGCAGAGTTCATTGGGGTTACGCTTAACCAGACTAGCGTACTTGCCGAACAACATCGCTTGTTCAAATCTCTGCAAGAAATAGGTGTAAGCCAGAATTACCTTGTTATCAACCGCTTTACTTCTACAGCAACCATTAATTGCGATTTTCCAGATTTGACAATGGTTCGCTTACCAGTGCTTCCTCGCTCAGTTCAGCCTTTAGAACGCATCCAAGCAGCAGCAGCTTGTTTATTTTAAAGACTAATTAGACTAAATACTTTCATACCCAAAGAGAAATTTATTATGCATCGCACTCCAAATCGCGGACAAATTCAAGCCAAACTTAGCTCCATGCCTCCTCAACGTTCACAAGCAAGAGTTTACTTAAATGCTTACAAAATGATGTTGGAAAAAGAGCGTTTAGAGCAGGAACTACAGAAACTGGAAGCACGCCGACATCAGATTCAGCAGCGTCTTGCTATTTTAAATGGTCAAATCATTGCTGAAGAAGACATCACCCATCAGCAAGCAAATCCTGACTTAGAGGACAATACACCAAAATTTAACACCATAATATTGGAATACTAAGTACTAATATTTCAGCTTGTCTATTCTTCGCAACTTCCTTGCACGGTTGAGCCTGTTCCTTTTAGTCACATCCTTGCTATGTCGGTTTTTAATAGTCGGAAATGTGGGGGAAGACGACATTGGGATAGAGGCAGCTAGTATAAGCATTTAGGTTAAAGTCAGCTTTCATTCCCACTCTGCTAAAAAGATGTTTAAGTTTGTACACTAAATTCTTCAGGAGCAATACCCCAATTTACCCAACAAATAGCATCTTGTGCTGATTGAATATCCGGTGGTACGCGCAATACATGAATTCTTTGGGTGCTAGGACAGGTCATTTTCAACAAATAAATTGGTTCTACATCTATATCAGAATTAATTTTAAACAGCGTGTATTCTTGCCAGGAATTTAATTCAACTGCTTGTAACTGTTCCAAAATGCGAGTATAGCCAATACCTTGAATTAACACGCGCCGCAGTTCAGCGTTATCTTCTTCTATTAGCCATTTTGCTGACCACTGCGAGAACTTTTTGAATTGCTATCATAGGATTACTATAAAATAAAATTTCTGGTTCTGGATAGTTGCTTACAGCATAAGCAGCTTTAATTACTGCTGCAACTTTTTCATGATTAATTGGTTCTGTAGAGATTGCTATCCTTCGCCATTTGTCTCGATAGATGGCAATCATTGCTTCTTGTTCTTCAGTCAGTTCAGTGATGATGTGTCTTGGCATAACTTGAGACAAATTAAATACAGAAATCTAAACTTAAGTTACCCAGAATCACGTTTGATACCACTGTTTAGTTAAAACCAAGGAAAAACTAAGAATGTTTTTTGATGATTTAGCTTTAAAGTTTGCTATATACAGCTTTCAGCCGCAAATGTTTCGCACCTTGATTGCGCTCTCAAAGTTAGCAGATAGAAAAACCATTTATCAAGCATTTCACAGCAAATGACGGAATTTTTCATCAATCGTTGCGATACCCTAGAGTGGGCAACAAAGCCTATCTCAAATCCTGATATATTCAGCTTTGCGGTAGGTACGAAATTCGTTGCTTAATTATTTCTTACTTCTACTCAATTCCCTAAAATTAGCCAGATCACTTCACAAGGAGTGAAGAATTGACATCTAAAAGCCAATTTTCATCAATAAATTCTAGATTTTCATCATAAACAAGAACCAATTCACCAAGTTTTTGAGCATTCCTAATTGCAGTTTTCGTATTATCAACAGCATCAGCTATGAGCAAAAACTTTAGTTGTAAAAAACGTTCTTTATGAGTAACGCCTATTGAACTGCTAACTAATTCGGCTTTTAGGGTACGAGGTAACGTAATTTTCTCATAATATTCATCTTGTTCATCCCAATAGCCACACACTTGATAATCACACTGGTCAAGATGTTCTTGAACAAGAAGATTAGCATCTAAATTTTGTAATATTTCAGTCAAATTTTGCCAAACTTGATGATTTTTTAATTCGAGTTTTGTCATAGTTATGTGGATTTAATGTTCTGTTACCAAACCAGGGAAGTGCAATATATCATCAATGAATTTTGCATGAAATCGGCGGTCGCCACCTTTACCTAAGACTTTAGATTTCAAATCGTAGCCAGATTCTTGGGAAGCGACCAACCCAAGATTACCGCGAGGAGGTACAAGCCCTTTCTCAATGGCTTTTAAATGTTTCCCCTTCTGATCGTATTTTAATCCCAGCTTTATTTGTTCGCTGCCAAATGAAACTAGCAAACCACTGATTGAAAGATATACAGTATCAAGTTGAATATCTGCCCAATTATCGGGTAAAGCTTCCATTAAATTAATACTTGCATAGTAGAAGCATAAATTATTTAAGTATAATAGCTAACAACATTTTTAAAATTAACGTGAGTCTCCAACGGAGGCGCACGTTAGTTAATAGGTTAATCTACAATGCTTGCTCGAATATCTTTTAAAGTCATCATTAGTGTGAATGGTTCTATTGGTGATGCTTGAAACCCACGTTTTAAATAAAAATTTTTAGCTTCTTCATCTTTAGCGTGAACCAAAATACACCTAACACCAGCTATTTGAGATACTGATAAAATGCGTTTAATAGCATCTTTTAATAAGCCAGACTCTATACCTTTTCCTTCCCATTTGGTATCTACAGCTAGCCTACCAATAAGCATACACGGTATAGGGTCTGGTGCGTTCCGTTTAGCTTTGCTAACAGCTGCTAAATGAGTTACAGAAGCTGTTGCTAAACAGTAATAGCCTATGACTTTATTTTCAACTGTCACTACAAATGTTCTGGCTGTATCCCCCTCACTTTTGAAAGCTCTCTCCTTCAGCCAGCTATTCAAGGCTTCTGATTTAGATTCAAACTCTGATACATCATGGTCTTTAGTAACAGGCTGAGGAGCATTGATCATTTTCGTTTGGTTTGTCATCAATCCCAAGGCGATTTAGTAGTTAAGAGTTTACGAATTTCTTCATTCGCTTTAGGTGGTGAGTCCAAAATAGCAAGGAATTCTTGATATTTTTCTTCATCTAATGCAAAGAAGGCTTTGTCACAGATGACTTTTTCAGCTTCTCTACAGGCTACCTCTAACATAAAGTCAGAACGGCTTTTACCAAGAATCGCAGCCGCATTGTCAATTAAATCCCGTTGTTGTTCTTGAACTCTAATATTAATTACTTGGTTACGACCAAGATTATCCATTTTAGAACGGGTAACCATTAGGTTCTTCCATGTTGATGTGTCATATTAAGCATTACTAAAGTAAGCTGCAACCTTACTTCAGTAATGCTTAATATCTAATATAGAATATTGTATATACAACGTCAACACATCTCATGTATTAGTGAAAATATCGGGAAAAGACTCTTTTCCTGGCGTTGCTGAATCTAGGGATGAAATTGTACGTATTGAAATTTAAAACTCCTTATCCTCTCTGCGCTACGCCAGTTGCTTCAAGTCGGGCATTGCCCGCCCAACGCACTGGCTCGTCTGCGTGACAAAAATCATCCCGCATTTATACAAACCCTATTGCCCTAACCCTGTTTCCTGCTTTTCTGCTTCCAGAATCGCTAATAAAAGGGCTTCTTCCTGAATTTCAAACTCGTCTTCAGGAATTTCTCCCATATCAAAAGCAAGTTGGAGTGCAAGAAGCTGCTTGCTGAGATTTTCTTTATCATCAATTTCAGTACTTGCTTGTTCTAAAATTTTTTCCCCAAGCCACGTTACCCCCATTAATGGGCCGGTAATCGGTAATAGTAAGAAGCGCAGAACCATATTAGTTTACACCTGTGTAGATTTATTAAAGCTGTCCTCGCAAGACCGTAATCATGCTGATGACATAGATATTAAACATTACTAGTCTTGTGTTGATGCCAAAATGTGTTGGATTTGAGTCCAGTTAAGGCTTATTGACATCCGTATTTTATATATCCGATGTGCAAAAAATTACTTTTTTAGAAAATTACTATTTAGGAGGTACTTAGAGTTTGACAACAGTATTAAATGCATCTCCCCAGCGATTTGTCAATACCCCAGCTATTCAACGCGTCGCTCAACGTGCTTTGCGCTATCTACAGTCAGGTTTTTCAGTACATTTACGTGGTGCGGCTGGAGTCGGAAAAACTACTCTGGCAATGCATCTAGCTGATTTGCTCAACCAGCCTATCATCCTCTTATTTGGAGATGATGAGTTTAAAACCTCAGACTTGATTGGTAATCAATTAGGTTATACCCGTAAAAAGGTTGTTGATAACTTCATTCACAGCGTTGTTAAAGTTGAGGATGAACTGCGACAACATTGGGTTGATGCACGATTAACCCTAGCTTGTAAAGAAGGATTTACGCTGGTTTACGACGAATTCAACCGATCGCACCCGGAGGTAAATAACGTTTTACTCTCCGTACTTGAGGAAAGGCTATTAGTATTACCAACAAACCAACATCGAGCCGAGTATATCCGGGTTCATCCCCAGTTTCGGGCAATCTTAACATCGAATCCTCAAGAGTATTGTGGAGTCCATGCAACTCAGGATGCTTTGATGGATCGTGTTATTACCATCGATATGCCTCCACCTGATGAACTAACTCAGCAGGAGATTGTAGTTCATAAAACAGGCATAGATTCTGAGAAAGCAGAAAAAATCGTGCGTTTAGTGCGGATGTTTTGGAGTCGCTCTGGCTCTGGACAGGGGGGTGGGTTACGTTCCTGTCTGATGATTGCTAGAATCTGCCACGAACACGAAATTTCCGTAAACTTTGAAGAGCCTAACTTCCAAGATATTTGTGCTGATATCCTGCTTTCTCGCACCAATCAACCTCGTATGGAAGCAACTCGGCTACTAGAAGAGGTTTTGAGTGAATTGTATCATAGTACAAATACTCAATCTCAGCCGGCAGAAGAGATAATACCAGACAGTCAAAATCAGATTGTATTGGAACAACGAGTACCTTACGAGCATGAAGTCTACAACTACCTGTGTAATTCTCCGGGAAGGCGTTTCTCTGATTTGGCAGCAGAATTAGGGATCGATCGCAGTCAAATTGTGGCTGCACTCAAGTCTCTCAGAGAGCAGGGAGTATTAGTACAAATGCAGGGCAATGCCGAGCCACCGAACATATCACAGACAGTTGCTTTTGATTCTGGCCATTTAATAAACAAATGAGTACTCATACTAACCGGGGAGTTATCACAGCAACTCAGGGTTCTACCTTGGCGGATATTCTCGAACGGGTTCTAGATAAAGGCATTGTTATAGCAGGAGATATTTCTATTTCCGTAGGCTCCACAGAACTGCTCAACATCAGGATTCGTTTGTTGATTTCTTCTGTTGATAAAGCCAAAGAGATTGGAATTAACTGGTGGGAGAGCGACCCCTACCTCAATAGTCAAGCTCGTTCCTTATTAACAACTAATCAACAACTTCAAGAGCGTGTTGCCAGTCTAGAAACAGAACTGCGATCGCTCAAAGCACTCAATCCTATTAATCATCAGAATGCAGGCGATTAGCAAATCAAAAGGTTCCGATTCAGGTTTAGCACCGTTGTTATTGACGGTTGTTGAACTGATACGCCAACTCATGGAAGCTCAGGTGATTCGGCGCATGGATGCTGGCAACCTCAGCGACTCTGAGTTAGATCGGGCTGCCGAAAGCTTGCGACAGCTTGAACAACAGGTTGTTAAGCTTTGCGAGGTATTTGATATTGACCCAGCCGATCTAAATATTAACTTGGGTGAAATGGGAACTTTACTTCCCCAATCTGGAGGATACTACCCCGGTGAAACCTCTAGCCAACCCTCTATTCTAGAACTCCTCGATCGCCTATTAAATACGGGTGTGGTAGTTGAAGGTGACTTAGACTTAGGACTGGCTCAATTAAACTTAGTTCACGCCAAGTTAAGATTAGTACTCACCTCTAAACCCCTATAACTTTTTTATCTACATTCTTCTGGGTAAGACATTTTTATGAGTTATGGCTTTTACATTTATGGAATTTTGACCTTGCCTGCTCCGCAAGATTTAAATTTAGAGGGCTTAGATCGGCAACCGGTACAAATTAAAATTTTGGATGATTTTGCAGTCATCTACTCCGAAGCACAGCAAGAGCGTTATTTAGCAAGCCGTCGTAATCTGCTAAGTCATGAGAAAGTCCTTGAGGACATTATGCAAGCAGGCGATGTCTACGACGGGCTACGCCAACGCAATTTACTGCCCGTACAATTTGGACTTTTGGTTGCAAGCTGGGAAACGTTTTCAGAGCAATTAATTCGTCCTCATCAAGAAGAATTGACGCAATTGCTAGCAAAGTTATCGGGTCGCCGAGAAGTTAGTGTCAAAGTTTTTTGGAATACCGAGGCAGAAATTCAGGGACTATTAGCAGAAAATCCAGCTCTCAAAACTGAAAGGGATAAGCTAGCGGGTCAACCTCTGAATATGGAGCAGGTAATCCAAATAGGACAATTTATCGAACAGGGAATGAGCGATCGCAAACAAGGCATCATAAATTTATTTCAAGGCACTCTCAACTCCATTGCGATCGATGTAGTGGAAAATAGTCCCCAAATGGACACAATGATTTACAACGCAGCCTACCTAATTCCTTGGGAAGCAGAATCACAATTTAGCGAACAGGTTGAAGCACTTGATCGTCAATTTGAAGAACGTTTGCGAATTCGCTACAACAATTTCACTGCCCCATTTAACTTTGCTCGTCTTCGATTATCCAGTTCCAACTAAACAGCAATAAAAATTGAAAATCAAAAGACATCTTGCATAAATAATTTTTTTCACGCAAAGGCGCAAAGGCGCAAAGAGGTACAGATAAATCAACTGTTTAGTAGCCATAATCTGATTGATGCAAGAGGTCTAAGAATCTTTAGAATTCTTACAAAAGTCCTTTTTTTCCTTCTCTTCTTTGCGCCTTTGCGTGAGATAAAAATTTCTTGTTTCCAACATTCGTACAAGAAGCCTATTTTTAAATCTTTCTCTATCTTTTATTTAAATAAACTCAATGGACGACATTTTTAAAGGATTTGAACAGCTATTAGAAATTGCCAAAGCTTTAGAAGAAAAAGCAGAGAAAGGCGAGTTAAAAACTTCTATTCAAATTCGCTCCCATAATCTCAGTAGTATTCCCCGGCAAGGCAATATTCCGAGAAAAAATAGTTCTAGCCGAGTCCGATCCAATTCCACCGATGCAGCTACACCAATGGATGATGCTGATGTCACCCCGCCATCACCTCGGACAAACTCAAAAGCTTCTTGGCAAGATGTCGGCGGCTTGGCTGATGTTCTCAAAGAAATCAGAGAGTTAGTGGAAATTCCCCTTAAACGTCCTGATTTATTGGCAAAATTAGGCTTAGAGCCTCCGCGTGGGGTTTTGCTAGTTGGGCCGCCCGGTACGGGAAAAACTTTAACAGCCCGCGTTTTGGCAGAAGAGTTAGAACTAAACTACATTGCCATCAATGGCCCAGAGGTGATGAGCAAGTATTACGGGGAAGCAGAAGCTCGTTTGCGAAGCATTTTTGAGAAAGCAACTCGTTCTGCTCCCTGCCTGATATTTATTGATGAAATTGACAGTCTCGCCCCAGATCGCAGCCAAGTAGAAGGTGAAGTTGAAAAAAGACTAGTGGCGCAGTTGCTTGGGTTAATGGATGGGTTTGCCAAAACTGAGGGCGTACTTGTATTAGCGGCAACAAATCGCCCCGATTATCTCGATCCGGCACTGCGTCGTCCGGGACGCTTCGATCGCGAAGTTCATTTTCGCGTTCCCGATCGCAATGGACGATTGGAAATTCTCACGATTTTAACAAGTGCCATGCCCTTGGAGACTTCGGTTGATTTAGGAGCGATCGCTGATTTGGCTGTCGGTTTTGTCGGTGCCGATATTAAAGCTCTTTGTCAAAAAGCAGCCTACATTGCCCTGCGTCGTCAAGTTCCCTCACTCAACAGTCCGATTCCTGAGAACATGACAGTCATGCACCAGGATTTTCTCGAAGCAATTAAGGAGATAAAACCCTCAGTTCTCAGGTCTGTAGCAGTTGAAGCACCAAATGTCAGTTGGGATGACATTGGTGGTTTGGATGATGTGAAACAAAAACTTCAAGAATCTGTAGAGGGCGCACTTCTATATCCCGAACTATACGAGCAAACCAAAGCCAAGCCTCCCCGTGGGATTTTGTTGTGGGGGCCGCCGGGAACGGGAAAAACATTACTGGCAAAAGCGATCGCTTCTCAGGCGAGAGCCAACTTTATTGCTGTAAATGGCCCGGAATTACTCAGCCGATGGGTAGGAGCCGCAGAACAAGCAGTCAGAGAACTTTTTGGCAAAGCTCGGCAAGCAGCGCCTTGCGTTGTGTTTGTAGATGAAATAGATACCCTAGCACCAGCACGGGGACGATTCAGTGGTGATTCTGGAGTTAGCGATCGCGTCGTCGGTCAACTGCTCACCGAATTAGATGGGTTGCATGAATGCCCGAAAGTATTGTTAGTAGGAGCAACCAATCGTCCAGAAACCCTCGATCCTGCCTTGCTCAGAGCCGGAAGATTGGACTTACAAATCAAAATCGATCTGCCAGATCGAACCAGCCGATTAGCGATTTTACGAGTTCACAATCTAGATCGTCCCTTGGTTGATGTCGATTTAGAAACCTGGGCGACAGTTACCGAGGGTTGGAATGGGGCAGACTTGGCTTTGTTGAGCAATCAAGCTGCTTTAAGCGCAATTCGTCGATATCGCGCTCAAGGATTAAGCGACTCTAGCCTAATTCAGATTACAAATGATGATTTCCAAGTTACATATCAAATGCTTGCTAATCAGCATCAATCTGAATAGAGGCAGGAGGCAGAAGGAAAAGATAAGAATTTTCATCCTTGATTGTGCCAAAACTAGGCATGAGTAGCTTACTTGATTGAAAAAATGCGGAACTTCAGAGCCAATTCCTTCTTCCCTCTTCCCTCCTGCCCTCTGCCCCCTGCCTCCTCTCAACGATAAACATTCACGCCAACCTACTTATGTCAATATACGCCTATGCTCTTTTAATACCGATCGCATCAGAGCTTGTTCTACCTTTAGGGATGGAAAGGAATACTGAACTCGTTTATTCTTCTGGTTTAGCCGCGATCGTAGAGCCGGAAATCTCAGTGGAGGCATTACAAGCAACGGATGAGCGTTTACTTCAATCTGTGTTAACCCACGATCGCGTAATTCGAGAACTCTTTCAACAAACTCCCCTTCTTCCCTTACGCTTTGGAAGCGGTTTTACCTCGCAAGAAACACTGCTGAATCATCTAGAAAAGCACCAACAGCAGTATCTAGAAACCCTAACTCACCTAAGAAACAAAGTTGAGTACACTTTAAAAGCTACACCCTGTAATTTGCTTGATGAGTCTGACACTATTGATGCTAGAGGAAAAGCCTATTTGTTAGCTAAAAAACAACGCTACCAAACACAGCAAGCATTTCAAGCACAACAATCCGAACAGTGGGAACTCTTGAACCAGTTAATTCTCAAAACTTATACAAATGTTATCTGTGAAACTCGACAGCCAGATGTGCGACAAATCCACTTTTTAGCACAGCGCAACAATTCAACGGTAAGTACGGAGCAATTTTCCCTTTGGCAAGTACAATGCTCGCACTGGCAATTGTCACTGAGCGAAGCTCTGCCACCGTATCATTTTCTCCAAAATCGTCTCATATAAATTCATAAAAAATAATATTAAAGCTTGTCAAAGAAAAAATAAAGACGAGATAATTTTTGCTGTTATTTTTTATGTCAAAAAAATATTGTTAACTTTTTAGTATTTTTTTATTTTATTTTATTTATCTTATATTTTTGGGAACACTAAACCCAGGAAGAATAAAACACATTGTGTAAGTTTTACCTAGTGCTCGTTCAGAGCAATATGAAACCAATAATTAGAGTTGTGAGAGGAAAAGAAAATGGCTGTTGAAAAAGTTAACTCATCTTCAAGTCTAGCTGAAGTTATTGACCGCATTTTAGACAAAGGAATTGTAGTTGATGCTTGGGTGCGTGTTTCTTTAGTTGGTATTGAACTGCTAGCAATAGAAGCTCGGATTGTGATTGCTTCAGTTGAAACTTATTTAAGATATGCCGAGGCAGTTGGTTTAACATCTCAGGCAGCTGTTCCATCTGCTGCTTAACACCACATTAGAAAAAGGGAGTCTTCATGGCTCCTATTTAATATTTCTAGTTAACAAAATAGGAGATTTCAGTTGATGTCTCTCAAGAATTTATGGGAACAAGAGCGACAAGAGCGATTACAAGTAACTGCTGAACGCCGTCAACAAGTTAACCAGTGGAAACAGGTAACTCAAAAAGAATTGCAGCTGCAAGCAGATTTGCTTCATCAAGAATTGAGCAGTTCTGTTACTAGCCTTCACAACAACAGAAAGTTACAACAGCAGCAATTTCAGCAAGAGATTGTAGAGCGCCAATTAGAAATATTGCAAATAAAAACAGATGTCTGCCAACGCCAGCAAAAATACCGCCAACAGCGGGCAGCAAAGGCTCAGGCATTATTCCAAGATTTGCAAAATTTCCGGGCAATTTTACATAACAGTGTTTGGGACGATTACAGTCATAAACAAGCTGTTTCCACGGCTCCTGCTAAACAAGAGAAATTAGTTGTAACAGTTCCAAAACGCTCAATCTCCCGTTCTGTAATTAAAGCCACTGGTTTTCGGCCTTCCGCCAATACCATGACTAAGAAAGTGCCTGCTTTGAATGCGGATACTGCTAAATCTAAAGTACAGCAATATATTGAGCAAGCCGAAGGAGCTACTCTAATAGAAATTGAAGAGGTGATAGGCTTAAGCCGGGTACAAACGATAGATATTCTGCGCTCCTTAATCAAGCAAGGGGTACTAGAACAACGCGATCGCCAATACTTTATTCGGCAACAAGCAATTTCTTGACAAACTTAATTCAACCTCATTTTTTGTATTTGCAGACTAGCGGTTGGGCGATCGCTTGTGTCTTTTGTCTCAAGCCGGCATAGTACACAATCGATAAGCATAAAAGCTGGTCTATGCTTTGTAGTATTCAACATTTCCATCTTTTTAAGGTCTGTATTGACAAGCAATTATCTCAGTATATGTAACGTTGCAAAAGTAATATAGATAACTTATTTCTAATTAAAAAAAGAGCTTAAATCTTTATTTGAGCTTCCGGCTTTGAACTTTAAAAATATCCAGATGGGAAAGGGATATAACAAGCTAGGGTAGCTCCATCAAGGTTTTGAACTGTGCTATTGGCGATCGCACGATGAGGTTAATAAGCTGGATTGTTTGGGGAATTCTAATGTAAATGCAAAACTCAAGATATATATGGAGGTGCGATCCATTGTGAATCAATTGATCGAGCAACTTCAAACTAAATTATTCACAGGTAGGCTGAATCTTGAAGCCAGGGAAGGGCCGACTTGGACACTATATTTTCGTTTAGGACGATTAATTTGGCAGGCTGGCGGTTCTAATGCCGATGAGCGATGGCGACGACACTTGTCACGCTACTGTCCTAATCTGGATATGACAAAGTTGGAGGGGCTTGTCTCAGGGCAGGAAAGTTATCGCGAGTATTGCATTCTTGGTAAATTGCGAGAACAAAAATTAATCGAACAACAACAACTTGTTAGCCTGATTACAAGCTTAATAGCTGAAGTCCTGTTTGACATAATGCAGTACGTTGAAGCCAAAAGAAATGGCAACAATCCAGCAGGGCAGTTGTCGCCTACTACCGTTGTTGGTGCAGTTCCTGGGTTTCTTCTAGCTGTAATACCAACTGAGGAAGTCTTAAAACAGGCTACACAAACCTGGCAAGAATGGCGAGATGCAGGATTGGCTAGTTACTCGCCTAATTTATATCCTGTCATTGAAAAACTTGAACTACTCCAAGGACAAGCATCCTCTAAACAGATTATTTCTCTAGTTGATGGCACAAAAACTTTACGAGGTCTAGGGCAAAAAAGCGGTCGGGATGCCTTAGTTTTGGCCCGGTTCTTGATGCCATTGGTAAAAGCAGGGGCGATCGCTTATTCACCCACTCCAAGTCCTAGAAAGGTTGGGATTAGTCAAGAAACTGGCAACCCGTCCAGTGCAGTTAATAATCCCAATTCTTCACCGAAGACAGAAGAGAACACTGTTATACAAGTTGCACCTCCAGCGACTAGCAAACAAATTGCCACTCCATCCAGTGCAGTGAATAATTCTAATTCTTCACTCAAGAGAGAAGAGGACACTGTTTTACAAGTTGCACCTCCAGCGACTAGCAAACAAATTGCCACTCCATCCAGTGCAGTGAATAATTCTAATTCTTCACTCAAGAGAGAAGAGGACACTGTTTTACAAGTTGCCCCCCCAGCAGCTAGCAAAGCAATTATTGATGTCTCAAAACCTTTAGTAGCCTGCGTAGATGATAGTCCGGTAATCTGTCGCAGTTTGGAGGAAATAATGACCCATCAAGGTTATCGCTTTGTTGGCATTCAAGATTCCTTGACGGCAGTTTTAAAGCTAATTAAAAGCAAGCCAGACTTCATTTTTTTGGATCTTTTGATGCCAAAAGTGAATGGTTATGAAATTTGTTCTCAAATCCGTAAAACTCCAAGCCTCAAAGATGTGCCGGTTGTCATCTTAACAGGGAAAGATGGAATAGTAGATCGGATGCGAGCAAAATTAGTAGGGGCAACTGACTTTTTGGGTAAACCTGTAGAGTCAGAAAAAGTACTCAATGTGCTTCACAAGTATTTAAGCGTTTAGGTTGAAGCGATAGTCATGCTAGTGCCTCTCCTACACCCATTTTCAAAACAGCTATTCATGCCCAGTTTTGGCACAACTAAGTATGAAAAATCTTAAACTTTCCTTCTGCCCGGTTGTTGAATCTCGACTTCGCTCGATTACCGCGTAGTCGAAACACTGCCCCCTGCCTTATTTTCAAATTCTCAATTAAATAGTTAGGAAATAAAAATGAAAAAAGTTCTTTTAGTTGAAGATAGCCTCACAGAATCCGAAAAGATGACACGTTTCCTGGAGCAAGGAGGATATTCAGTATATGAAGTTCGCAGTGGTGAAGAGGCTCAACTGAGGTTGAAACAACAGAAACCTGACTTGATCTTACTGGATTTGATTTTGCCAGGGCAAAGTGGATTTGAGTTCTGCCGCAAGTTGAAAGCCGATCCGACAACAAAAGCAATCCCAGTAGTGATTTGCTCAACTAAAAACACAGATGTTGATAGAACTTGGGGCAATATGAGTGGTGCCGATGGCTATTTAGTCAAACCTGTAGATGAAAATACCTTGCTCCAGACTGTTAGTAAATTTATTCGCTAAAGGAAACTGGGGCAATGGTACAGGGCAATGATAGCTTTAGAGCGCTACCCATTAATAGTCAATTTCGACTTGAAAACTCTCCCCAAGGAAACAACCAGAGGTTTTTAAGATTTCCATTGAATGGAAAGGTGAATGGTTTACTCCCACTAGCTGATTTGCGGGGAGTAATTCAGGTTGCACTCACTGAGATTTTGCCAGTACCGCAGGTAGCAGAATTCTTGTTAGGCATAATGAATTGGCGGGGAGAAGCTATCTGGATTCTTGATTTAGCAGGTTTGTTGGGGGCAACACACTGGTGTCGGCGAGACAGTGTGCGTAACTCTGGCATGGCGATGCTTGTTCAAGTCCAGAATCAAACGGTTGGGCTGTTGGTGGAGCAAGTCAATACCATTGAAGTTTATGACCCCCAAGAGCGGTTACCGATTTCGGCATCGATGTTACCCGCCCGACTAGGCTCGTTCTTGCAGGGTTACTTTGTAGATTCTCAAGGTAGCCCTTTGATGTTAATTGACACCCATGTTGTGATTCAAGCCCTTCAGCCTCTTTAACACTAGACCTGCCTTGAAAATAGGGACTGGGGACTGGGGACTGGGGACTGGGAAAGAAATATTTTCATTCCTTCATTGTGAATTGTGTTCATGGAGTCTCTTGCAAAAATAGTTTTGCACTCTTGGGGAAAAGGGATAAGAAAGAGGGGAAGGGTAAAAACCTCGCCCCGCACTTCTGGCCTCTACGCTAACGTGGGCGACTTGTTCATTCCTTTTCCCTTTTCCCTTTAACCTTTTCCCCTCTTTCTTATCCCTTTTCCCGACTTCTGCAAGAAGTTTACTCTGCATTCTACTTATTAATTCCGACAACCTTCATAGCAAGAAAGATCATGGTAATGCATACACCCAGCCAACCACACTCAAATTCCAGCAACGGTTATAAGGACACCGATAACGGGCATACCGTTGATGTACGAGCAAAACAGCAAATCAGTTCCGCTCTAGAAGAATTGCGAACTGAACTGGATCAAGCTGATTGGGTGGAAACAGGGCCATTGCGAGAGAGAATCCGCAAATTAAAAGAACTGCTAAGTGTGTTGCCATATCAAGACGGAGGAGATGGATTAGAGGTAGAGCAAGTACAGGAGATCGCCAGCAAAATCCGCCAATTTTCCGATCTAGATACTTTGCTGGCCACTGCTGTCTTGGAGCTACAAAGCGCCCTGCAAGTCGATCGCGTGGTGGTATATGAGTTTACGAATCCGACGCTGGGGATAGTTGTTGCGGAGGCGATGAGAGACGGCTTTACGCCAATGCTGAAGGAAAAACTGCCTGCCGTCACTTTTGGGTTAGGTTCTGCCAAGCTTTATCAACAAGAAAAATTAGTCGCGATCGCGGATACCTACAGTGCAAGCTTGTCTCCTTACCAAAAGCAGCTCGTAGATCGCTTTCAGGTAAGAGCTTGTGTGAGTTTGCCGATCTTAACAAAAGACGGGGTTTGGGGTTTGTTGGTAGTGCAGCAATGCACTGCACCTCGTCAGTGGCAAAATGCTGACATTCAGTTACTAAAACTAATCGAGCAGGAATTAGAAGCGCAACTGCAAGTTGCCGTGATTCAGACTACGTTGCAACAAGAAGTGGAAAAAGACCAAATCCTTACTGGTGTAGCAAATAAAATTCTCCAGTCCAAAGATTTGGATACCATCTTTCGCGTTGCCACCCAAGAAGTGCGACAGTCACTAAAATGCGATCGCGTGGCAATTTATCGTTTTCAGCCAGATTGGAGTGGGGAATTTGTGGCTGAATCTGCTGGCTCGGAGTGGGTTTCTCTATTAGAAGAACAGCGAAACAATCCAGCAATTGTCAATAACGTTAACTATTGCAGTGTGAGGAACCTTGCAGACGAAGGGGGATTGGTTGGGACAACAGGGCGATCGCACAGTGCAGATAGCTACATTCAGCACACCCAAGGCAAAAATTTCCATCGCGGCCAGGTCTATCGAGTCACTAATGATATTTACAGTGCTGGTTTTTCTGACTGCTATATCAAAATTTTAGAAACCTATCAAGCTAAAGCATACATTATTGTTGCCATCTTCCAGGGAGAAAAGTTGTGGGGCTTGCTCGCTGCCTATCAAAATTCTCAGCCTCGTCAGTGGAAAGATAGTGAAGTGCGACTGATGGTGCAGGTTGCATCTCTATCTAGTATTGCTATTCAACAGTTGCAATATCAGCAACAACTTTATAAACGCTCTGAGGAGTCAGCCAAACTGATTGAACGAGAACGTACTGTTTTCGGCATCATTGAAAAGATTGGGCAAGCAATGGATCTTCGCACCCTTTTCCGGATTACAACCCAAGAATTGCGGCGATTTTTAAAATGCGATCGCGTTGTCATTTATCAAATTTATCCAGACTGGAGTGGAGAAGTGATCGCTGAATCTGTGGCTGCTGGTTGGCCGTCCCTGTTGGAGATGCAGGAACAAGACAGCATTTTAAAAACAGGTCTGATATCTTCAGAGCGTTGCAATATTAAGGAATATGGCTCCCCTGTTAAACCTGATGCCGATACCTATCTCAAGGAAACCCAGGGTGGAGTCTACACCAAAGGAACGCGCTTTCGTAAAGTCAACGATATTTATGCTGCTGGTTTTTCACCTTGCTATTTAGAAATATTAGAGAAGTTCCAAGCCAAAGCATACATTAATGTTCCCATCTTCCGCGCTGGTAATCTTTGGGGTTTGTTAGTAGCTTATCAGAATTCTGATGTGCGGAAATGGACTGAGGAAGAGATCGGTGCTTTGTTGCAGATCGGCGAACCGTTGAGCATTGCTCTCCAGCAAGCTGAATATATCGAACAGCTACGGTTAAAAAATCTAGAAATGACCCAAGTAGCTGAAGTAGAAAACGCGATCGCGCGCATGGCGGAGAGAATGCGTCATTCCCAACACGCAGAAACGATTTACCGCACTACCTTGGCAGAATTGCGGCAGTTGTTCAAATGCGATCGCCTAGCAATATATCGCTTCAACTCTGACTGGAGCGGTGAATTTATTGCTGAATCTGTAGGAAGTGACTGGGTGCCTCTGGTTGGCCCCGATATCAAAACCGTATGGGAAGACGAACACCTACAGCAAACCCAAGGCGGACGCTATCGCAACAATGAAACTTTTGTTGTCAATGATATCTATACTGTTGGTCATGCCCAGTGCCACATCGACATACTTGAGCAGTTCCAGGTTAAAGCCTACACTATCGCCATCCGTGAGAGGTTAAGGTAATTGCACATTTGTCAAGAGGGTGCAGGAAAAGGAGATAAATCCAGCCTGGAGACTGGTTTTCGTAGGGCTTTAACAACTCCTAAAT
>NZ_JACJTU010000010.1 GCF_014698835.1 Nostoc paludosum FACHB-159
GATCTGTAAATGCTGGGGTCATGCTTAATAACTGCTGAAATGCTTATCCTATATACATTTTCGCAGTTTTTGACCCCTTTTTTTTATATCTTTGTGAGAAATCCGGGTTTTGCCAAGGAAGCCACCCAAACAGTGCTGAGTAAAAATTAAAATTATATCTACTATGCATCAAATTATGTATGAGTAGTAAGTGCTGAGTGGGAAGATTGATAAATACTACTTCTTACTTATTACTTCTTACTCAGCACTCTTTAACTACTTCCAGAAAAGCTAGTTGTTCCAGAGGACACTGTTAGTCTTAATATCGTTCGGTCAATACTAACAGCAAGTTTAAATTTGTCAATAACTAACATCTTACGATTTACGCATTTGTCTACTATGAACTATTTACTTAGCTCAAGTAAATATATACATTACCCTCTAGTTACCTTGCTTGGTGTATTTGCCGTTTCTACAAACAGTGCCTCCTTGGACGAACAACAATATCACTAACTCCAAAAACCTTAATTGTTTAATGCAACATGGGTGTAGCAATTCTTGGGACAAATCCGCGAACAAGCTTCACAACCAATACAGTTTTCTGGATTACTAACTGCCATTACTTTACGTTCAATTTCTTCATCATCTTCGTCTTCTACAAATTCCCCTTCTTCGTTGAGTGCCTTCAAACCTAGTACATTGTACCCGCATACTTTAATACATCTGCCACAGCCGATACATTTATCTTTGTCAATTTCTTGAGCAAATTTCGGTGTCCATGTTTTACCACCAAAAGTCAAACCTGTTAGTTGTGCCATGAATAAATCCTCAGCAATTTTGCCTTACAAACTGTTTCTACTTTAATCATTATATTATCCTAATATTTTCTCTTTTTGATATTCAATAATTAATTTTTTGTCATCAAAATTCGATGACTTTAAACTAGAATTTCCATCATTTGTGAATTGAGATTTTATAGATGAAATTTATTGCTAACAATTATCATCCATTAAGGGTACACAACTGTACGCCACTACTAAAGGAAACTGATAAATAGCTAGTATTTATAATCAATAGAACTCAACGTGATGATATTATTTTTCAAATATTTTGATTTTTAAGCGCATAAATATATACAAAAAGTATCTGTATATACCAAAAATAATGTTTATTAATAACATTACTATATGTGCAATATGTATTTTTGAAAGCAACAATTTACGATTTAGTTTCTATTTAAAAATCTAGATAAATGCTGACAAATAAAATATTATTGTTTGTACCTGAGTTCACTCAATGAAACAGAGTTAATTGTAAAAGAAGTGTAATTTTTGTGGCAGAATCCAATCAGGTATTAAATATTAAAATTATTAATAAATCAAATCGCAGGAAATTGTCATAAAGTTAAATGTTGGCTCAAAATACTTTGGGTAAGTTTTCACGGTTAAAGCTGAAATGTTCAGTCAGTACATATTTAAATAAATGTTAAGAATTTTTCCTAAGCTCATTACGAACAACTTAATTATTTAATTTATGAAATGTATATTTAATAAAGAAGTAATATTAGGCTCGGTTTCAAAGCTTTAAATAGCTTTCAAGTTGGATGCAAAGTCAAGCATATGGATGTGGGGAGTTAGTGAAAGTAGAATGCATCCAAGTTACATATTCTCTGGTTAAGTTTGTCATTAGTCATTGATTGTTAGTCATTGGTCGTAAATGACAACCAGATAAAGTGAATATGTGTCTTAGCTGAGGGTGAGAAAAGATTATTCTCTCCAGAAAGATAATGTGGTAGCGAGTGATGAATAAACAGGACTCATCCAGGGGAGACCTGAGCCAGACATCTCAACGATTAGAGTGGGAAGAGAGCCAGATGCCTTATACAATTCCTAACAAAAGTTGCGTTGGATGTGATAATTGCCGCCCCCAATGTCCTACGGGTGCAATCAAAATAGAAGATAATGAATATTGGATCGATCCTTGTCTTTGTAACAATTGTGAGGGTTATTATCCAGAGCCACAATGTGTAATTGCTTGCCCAACTAATTCTCCCATTCCTTGGCAGGCGAAAAAGGGGAGATGCAAAGTTGAGCCGAGAGATGCTACCAGTTTAGACTTGTTTTCTAACGGAAAGAATAATCCATTTGCTTCAGCGATCGCTATTTGGGAAGCTTGCAATGTACTGGCGCAGCGCACATCCTTAAATTGGGAAACCGACGAAGAAGGTTACTTATGTTATAAGAGACAAGTCAACCAAGGTAAAGGAGCGATCGCTTTTCACATCCAAGATCCATTTAAGGTAAACGATAAGGCAACAGATTTAACTGCAATTGAGGGATTGGATATTAGAGCCGCTTGCATACATCTCATTTTTGCGGCTTACGCCACAGCTTTAGATCGGCCTTGGGAACAAGAATTTGCGATCGATGAGCGCCAAATCGAAAAATATTTGGGGATGGAGAAACGCAAAGACTTAAACAAAGCTGCCAAGCTAGCTTTAATGAAAAATCTTGTCCAGCAAGCTTGCTCGTTGATTATCTCCATCAACTGGCCCCAACAAGGCCGAGTTAACGGATTTTCTGTCACACAAACCCGTTTATGGCACTTAGTGGACATTCAGCAACACTTTCAAGAAGACGCTCTCGGATGCAAGTATCTGATTGGGCTAACTTTTAAAGTCAAAGCCGGTATTTGGGCGCAATATTTCTTAAACAAACAAGCATGTAAAGAGCGAACCGCCTTCTATCAATATGGCAGTCTTCCCAAAACCCTGCTAACCACAGTTATGAGTATTTGGCAGCAACATGAAGGAGCAGTCCGACTCATGTTGTGGTTATTGTTCAAAACCAAAATGGGCAAAGAACAACGCATCACTGTTCCTACTTTGCTGCGTATTGCTTACGGTGAAGAAAAAGTCGGCGTTGCATCAAGACAACGCGAAGAACGCAAACGCCTACTACGAACTTTTGAAAGCGATTTGGAAATTCTCAATCATTATGGAATGAAACCAATCTTCGATCCAGTTACCTACCCACCAGAAATTCAACCTTTGTGGGCCAAGTTAATGGATATTCCCGAGGATCCAGATGAAGCATTAGAATTTTGGACTAATGACGGCGGTGCCGAAACTCGCCTCACAGATACAGGCCCTCGTGGTAAGTGGAATCTGCTAATGAATGCGCGGATTTTGGCTTTTGAACTACCCCCAGAATGGGAACAACAAATCTCAGAATCACACAAAAAGCAGCGGCGAACTGTTAAAAATAAAAGAAAGTCTGTAACCACAGGCGATTTGCTGGGCGAACAAATTTTGGAAGCGCGAAAAAATTTGAACCTTTCCCAAAGAGAATTAGCCAAGCTTACAGGTAAAAGCCAAAGCTGGATTCGAGATATTGAAAATGGTCGTTTAAAAGCCAAATTAGAAGACCAAGCACTATTGCGAAAAGTCTTGAATATGGTTTAAGAAGAATTCAGAACTCAGGAGTCAGAATTCAGAATGAGTTACAACCAAAACTCTTGTAGAGACGTAAAATTTTACGTCTCTAAATCAACAATTCGTACTTTGTAAGATAGTAGCGAGTCTAAATCTCACACTAATTGCATTCTGAATTCTGAATTCTGTTTATGCACTATAAGTCATTACCTTACTAGAAGTCAGCCAAGCATTAGCTACAGTATACTTAGTAATCACTGACTCTTGTGCAGCATTGCATGAACTTTTAAGTTTTTGAGTCTTGGTTGTATCTTTGATAAGTTTCGCCTGGTAAACGTAGAGAGAACCAGAAGTATTTTCAAAACTTAGCTCGCCTAGAATCGTATTATTGTCTAAACTTTGTTCTAAGATTTTGCCTGCAACTTTGTAGTTAAACCAATCCCATCCTTCACTGAGGATTAGTTTTTTTTCCAAACTTTGAAGTGCGGGAGGCAAAATTCCCCAACCTCGATAAACTTTATTCAAGCATTGAATATCGCCAGTACGAGTCAAAATCGATTTGAATGAATCTAGATCGACATTGCCGTAATATCTTCCATCTGGCAAGTCTATAATTGTTGGCGCAAATCGATGTCCACCAAAATGCGATGATTTCCAAATCCGCACATTGTCTAAATCCAAATTTGAAATAGTCGCTGTAGCATGAAAATAAAAGGGATTTCCGTATCTCGCACAGCACTTATCATGGCTACCGTGGGTACATACTAAAATATCTCTAGTTGCACTAGCTTCAACTTCAGAATTGGAGCCGATACCCCATAACCATTTTTGCACCACTGGTGCTACCTGATCAATATTAGGTAGTATAAATTCTTGTTTATGATATCCATTATTCAACCCCTCTTTCTTTTGATAAATCAAAAGTGTAGTTTGGTTGACTTTATGTGATAAATCATTAGCAATTAAGAGGAATCTAATCGGTAGTTTAGCACGTTTGACTTCCTCTATTAAAATCCTCAAATTCTCAGCCACCCATTTAGAATTAAAAGCTTCTGATGTCCAAGGCGGAGGGCACTCAACTAAAATATAAGTTTGGTAATTGGTGGCGCTACCAATAATATCTTCCCCTGCTTGCCGTGAATAATCAGAACAAAAAAAGGTATTCATCTAACTATACTCATTAATGTATTTTATGGACAAAATGTGTTGGTCACTACAGTTGTGTTCTTCGCTACAATATCCTTGATTCAAGGAAATAAAAAAGAACAATACGCATTTCCCAGTTACAACTAGGTAGCCACTTCATAACATCATCGTTGATTAATATGGTGGCAATTAATCAATTCTCCACAATAGAGATAAACAGTGTCAAGAGACATTTTTCCGTAGCAGCAGCATTAATTTTGTATTTAGTTTTATTGTTATTTGGTATTTCATAAATTTTCCCTTACTGAAACTGGGCTTTTGTAAACTTAATTTTTTCTAGCAAAATCAAATATTTTTATGTATCTATCTAGGTATACATATTGCAAATTATTCTCAATATTTGTAGAAAAATAAAAGTAATTAGCCTTGGATTAGTCAGCCGACTGGGAGCGATACATTCGCTAGCCTTGCCCAACCTAAGATATCACCCGCTTTTTCTATTTCAAAGCGAGCAAAACCCTTACCCCACAAGAACATTCCTAGATTTAGCAATGCCAAATAGTTAATTGAGCTGTAAATGCTCTAGTAACCTGCACTACATCCGCGATATGTTAACGATTGACACTAGTGACTGGTTATTTAGCAGCATCACTAATATCAGCATTAACAAACCTAGTATTTACCCTGTTACCCGATTTAGTTTCCTGAAAATCACATGAGGATTTGATTTTAGGTATATGCCTTGACTGTAACTGAAGTCAATAATAAATGCAAGTACTTGACAATTATTATATTTTCTTTACAGTTTTTTGTCTCCAAGAGCTTGGTTAAATTAGTGTAAATAGGCATTTCATCGTAGGAGGTGTTACTAGAACCTTTTTAGATAATAGATAATTTTTCTCAATTGTGACAACTGTCTTGAGGGCGCATAATTGTCCCTAGCAACTTTAACTAATGACTAATTCCAAGATTTGTAGCTATGGCGATCGCATACTTCTACTTTCATGCAGAATTGAATCATTTTTTACCACGGCATCAAAAACAAGTAAAAATTTCCCATTCTTTTGAGGAGACAGCCTCGATTAAGGACACCATCGAGTCGTTGGGCGTTCCTCATCCAGAAGTTGATTTTATAAAAGTTAATGATGAATATGTAGATTTTTCTTACATCGTTGCGGATGGAGATATTGTCAACGTTTATCCAATTTCTAGTAGGAGTGATATTATACCAAGTGTTTATTTGTTACCAGAACCACTGAGTAATATTCGTTTTGTTTTAGATATTCATTTAGGTAAACTAGCAACATCTCTAAGACTTTTAGGCTTTGATACTTTATACCGCAATGATTACGAGGATGAGGAATTAGCAAAGATATCTTACAACCAAACACGGATTCTCTTAACTCGTGATAAGGGATTATTAATGCGTAGTTTGGTCAGGTATGGGTATTATGTGAGAAATACTAACCCCGAAAAACAAATCTTGGAAGTATTGCAGCGCTTCGACTTATTTAAATTAGTTTCGCCATTTAAAAGGTGTTTGCGCTGCAATGGATTATTAGAATCTGTAGATAAGCAATCGATTATTGAACAAATACCAGAAAATGTCCGATCGCAGGTTGAGGAATTCCAGCGCTGCCAAAGTTGCGATCGCATTTATTGGAAAGGTTCACATTATGAACGATTGCAGCAGTTTATTGATGGAGTACTTGACTCAAAAACAGATGAGTAAGTCAGTAATTTTCATAATTCCAATGAGATACCACTTGCACCTGGAATATTGGCAGTAGCTCCAACATCTTTTGTAGTTCCCTGTTGGCGATTAAAATCATCACTAATGGGATCTTCCTCGATATCTTTGCTAATTTCTTCTGGTTCAAGGGGAGTCGCCTCCTTACCTTCTTCTAGATTGAGAGAGCGAGGAGGTTCTTTAGCCTCAGAGAAATCGATGAGCGGTTTTGATTGTTCGGAAGTCATGAGTTGTTAATTTATACAGCTTTCTTTAGTGTTGAATTTACTTTGAGTGCAAACATCTTTCTTGAGAAAGAAACTGTATGTACTAATGATGTTAAAAGGAGTACAAAAAAGCATGACAATTTTAGCTCTCGATTTTGGCGGAACGAAATTAGCAGCTGCATTAGTAAACATCGGTTCGAGAAAGTGGTTACGTTATGAACGCCGCCTGTCACCAGAGAATGCAAATGCGAACACTGATTTAGAAATAATGCGATCGCTGATTTACTCTTTACTACAAGATACAAAACCAAGTGCGATCGGTGTTAGCTTTGGCGGCCCTGTAGATGCTTCCACGGGAACGGTGCGACTATCTCATCATGTCGCTGGCTGGGAAAATATTCCCCTCAAAAACCTATTGGAAGACGAGTTTGGTGTAAGTGTTGGTGTCGATAACGATGCTAACGTTGCTGCTTTAGGGGAACATCGCTTTGGTGCGGGACAGGGTTACGATAGCTTGTTTTATATAACTGTCAGCACCGGCGTGGGTGGTGGTTGGATACTCAACGGCCAGCCTTGGCGGGGTGTAGGTGGAATGGCTGGTGAAATTGGACACGTGGTTGTAGATCCTGCTGGGCCGATATGTTTGTGTGGGAAGCGGGGATGTGTGGAACGTTTGGCTTCGGGGCCTTATATGGCGCAAAACGCTAGGGAAGTTTTGAAAACCCGCAAAGGTGGGGAAATTTTGAGAGGTTTGGTAGACAATAATTTAGAGCTACTTACAGGACAGCTGTTAAGTGAAGCGGCGGCTGCTGGAGATGATGTGGCTAAAGAAATTCTGCACAAGGCTGCTTGGGCGCTGGGTGTGGGTATTGGGAATGTGGCGAATTTGATGAATCCGCAGCGCTTTATATTGGGGGGTGGCGTGACGAAGGCGGGGGAGGATTTTTGGCGGGTGGTGCGACAGGTAGCGCGGGAGACGGCTTTACCGGAAGTTGATTTTGAAGTTGTATCCGCGGCGTTGGGTGATGATGCACCGTTGTGGGGGGCTGTGGCTTTAGCAGAAATGGGGATGGCTTAAAAAGTTAAGAATGTGGTTTAAGTAAGTCAGTGTTGAAAATTGTCGTTATGACAAGGCAGAAGGCAGGCGGCAGGATAGCGCAGCGTAAAGCCTGCGGCATGGCTTCTCTAGGAGACGCTGCGCGTAGCTTGCTTCCCCGTAGGGGTACGCTTAGAGCGAGTCCGCGAGCGTCGGCAGGAGGAAAAAGCTTTTCAAGCAACTTTACTTTTCGTTATATATTTTGGTTTTTTTACACCATGTTACTTAAATTGAAAAATTACTAATCGTTTAACCTGACTATTATTGTTGAATTCCCTGGCGAAATTCTCTAAGCGCTTCCAAGGGAGACGACAACAACAGACAACGATTGAGGCAGGATAAATCTAATTCTGGTTGTTCACTCTCCCAGTTAGCAGTTACTTATTTATATCTTAAGTCAAAACCAAATTATCCCGATGAATCACAGTTTCCGCGCCAGCGTAGCCTAAAATTGTGGAAATTTCTCGTGAATGATATCCGCGAATTTTTTGCAATTCATTGCTGTTATAATTCACAAGCCCTCTGGCAATTTCTTGACCATTAGTGTCACACAATTGCACTGCATCTTGTGTGTCAAACTCTCCTTCTACTGATTTAATTCCAGCTGCTAATAATGATTTTCCAGCTAAAGAAATGGCAGCGATCGCACCTTCATCTAAATACAATTTTCCCGCAGGTACAAGTCCGTAAGCTATCCAACGTTTACGCGCAGAAGTTGGTTCCGGTTGCGGTTCAAAATGCGTTCCAATCAATTCACCTTGGAGAATTTTTTGTATATTATGAGGAAATCGTCCTTGGGTAATTACAGTCCGCACTCCAGCCGCGATCGCAATTCTGGCAGCTGAAATTTTTGTCACCATACCGCCGGTACCCCATTGAGAACCTTGGGAACCTGTTTGTATTTGTAATTGAACTAGTTCTTGAATGCTACCAACTAAAGCGATGGGTCGCGCATCTGGTACGGAACGCGGATCGGCTGAGTAGAGGCGATCGACATCGGTAAGTAAAAATAACCAATCGGCTTCTACTAAACTTGCAACCAAGGCTGAAAGTGTATCGTTGTCGCCAAATTTTAGCTCCTCTACTGCTACGGTATCATTTTCATTTACTACGGGAATCACTCCCAATGCCAATAATTCTTGAAAAGTATTGTAAACGTTGAGATAGCGGCTACGCTGTACTAAGTCGCTGCGAGTTAATAATACTTGAGCGATCGGCTGCTGTAATGTATTAAATAAATCATCATAAACACGTATTAATCGCCCTTGACCAACTGCTGCTACAGCTTGTTTAAGAGCGATCGCTTTGGGACGTTCAGTTAAGCCTAACCGCGCACAACCCACCCCAACAGCACCAGAAGAAACCAAAATTACCCGATGTCCCTGGCGTTTTAAATGACACAGTGTCTCCGCCAAAGTGGCGATGGTAGAAAGTGCTAATTGTCCCGTTTCTGGTTGGGTGAGGCTGGAAGTACCGATTTTGACAACAATCGTTAGTGGCATCAAAAAGTTAGGAGTTATTGAATTTTACATTTTAGATTTTAGATTTTAGATTTTTTCTTCGTCCAAAATCCAAAAACTAAAAAAAAATATCTGCATCTAATATCTAATACGTAATACCTAATTTCCAATGCCCTATGCCCTATGCCCCATACTTCTCTACGAGAGGCTGCGCCAACGGCTGCGCTCAGTACAAGTGCCCCATACCCAATTTGTAAAGCGCCAGGAGTTCTATAAGTGAACGCTGACGCTTTACGAGTTTATATTTATTTAGTATGCGCTAGAGTCTTATTTAGCTGACTCCATGTTATTAATACTTATGATCCCCGATTTTTGGATTCTAGTAAGATTCCTTAATCATTTCTTTAGATTTATTTTCCTGACGATTTCTTAAGTTTTGTGAATTTTACTTTTCTTGGGGGTAATAGACGCTCCGAGTATTTCAGATACCCAAACTTCAAAGTTTCGGACAGGATGAGAGCGCAGAGCGGCGTCTGGATGAATAATCGGTTCAACTAAAATGGTAAACATTCCTAAGCGATTACCTGCTAAAACATCAGTAAACAAGCGATCGCCTACCATCGCGACTTGATGCACTGGTAAATTCATTGCTTGCAGTGCTGCTCTAATTTTACGTCGGGAAGGCTTAGCTGCACCCAAATAGTAAGGTAAATTAAGCGATCGCGCAATTCCACCAATTCGGGCTTCACTCAAGTTATTGCTCACTAAGCACAATGCAGTACAAGCACGGATTTCCTCTACCCAGGTTTCTAGTTCTGGGGAAGCTGCCCCCACTCTAAAGGGTACTAAAGTTTCATCCACATCCAACACCAGCCCCTTGAGTCCGTACTGTTGGATAATGTCCGGTGTTAGGTTTAACACAGAACCTTCTAAAATTAAGTCAGGCTGTAAAAGATTGTTCCAGGTCATAGTCAACAGGCAAATGTAAATAGCTCCAGACAAAAGAGCATAACCTAATAAAGTTTAGTTAGTCGAACTCCATCCTGGAATATCCCCACGAACACTTTGAGATAAAATCCCTAAAATTTTATCTATCTCTTTGATGTAATAATTATTCAAATCAATAAATATCTCGTTTGCTTCTAACTTCAAAAACTTCCAAATCTCTCCTGTTGTTACCGCACCAAAAATTTTTTTAATTTCATTTCCTTCCTGTTGATTAAACAATTGTGCTGCCAACATTGCTGCTGCACATTGACCTAATCCACCTTTAATATTTTCATTTTTTGCTTCAATAATAATTACCACAGGCGCATTAATTGTTAGTTGTTCTTTAGAACGACTGATAATAAAATCACAATAACCATTCAGACCTTTCTCTGCATCTACATTAAAATCTGTTCCAGAAAATAAACTAATTGGATAATTAGCCCTACGTCTTACCTCCAATAAAATTGGTGTAATAATCATTTCTGAACGAGCTTTTTCAGTATTAATTGCTAAAGCCAATTCTGTGGTTTCTTCTAAGGTATTTGTGAGTTTATCGCTTGGCTGTAGGGGTTCTATATTGCCACACAAATCAGTTTCTTCATCAATGCTGATGCTGAATGACTTTTTAAATTTACTTAATGTAAAATCGCTATAAGCCATTTTCAGCACCTCATAGCAATTTGGTATTTTAGATTGGCCAATGTCCTATTTTACAGCTAGACGGTGATATGATAAATCACACAACAAGGGCAGAAAAATATTTCTTTCCTAGTCATCACTCAACAGTTAACTCTAATTTCAAGACAGCTTTAACGTTCGATTTTACTCTACTTCATTAAAAAGATGTTCTTCTAGGAGCGGTTGTACTTGACGAAACTCCTCTGGAGAAAGTAATTCAGGTTCGCCTGTTTTTGATATTCGTGCAAAAAACAATAGGGGATCTAGAGGTGTATAGATTGCATATTCCTGATGTTCATCATAGAAGCTAGCCAATAGCTGTAATTGCTCTGGTTCTAAATCTGCTTCTTCGTCTTCGATTTCTAAAGTGAAGAGTTCTGATTCTTCAACTGGTGGTAAATCACCTGCAACTGTCAGAGCATAAGCTGTATTCTTCAGTGTCAAGTTTTGCTCGGATAATACAGCTTGAGCGGTGCCAAAAATTTGCTCAATAATGGCGTCATCTTCTACAAGAACTGCTTCTTCTTCCTCATCTTCACCTTGCCAAGAAAAAATTTCTACAGGTGAGTCTACAGGAAGAAGTAAAACGTATTCTTGCCCATCTACCTCTAGGGTATGCTCTATGTAACATTCGAGCGATCGCCCTTTTTCATCAGTCAAAGTGATGGAACCGGCATGAGCGTTATCATTTTCTTCAGGAAATTCAGAGGAAAACATGGTCAAAATTTATAACTTTAATAAATACCAGCAACTTTGGAAATCGTTCAGCTATCAAATAGCTTTACACGTAAATTCAAATGCTGGGTAATAGTTTTCAGAATATCATGTTAAAAGGTATCAATACTCAATAGCCCCCACTCAAATGTGGGAATTAGCACGCTTCATATCCAGCCATTGTTGCAAAATCAAACAGGCTGCCTTGCGGTCAATTAAACCTTTATGGCGTGATGGAGAGCGATTCTCAGCTATTAGCAGTTGTTCTGCTTGAAATGAAGTCAATCGTTCATCTACGTATTCCACAGGCAAATTCAGCGCTTTGGCAAGTCTTTTAGCAAACTTTTGGACTTGATGCGCTTGAAATCCTAGCGAGCCATCCATTGAATAAGGTAAACCGATAACCAGGACTTGCACCTGGCGTTGATTAATTATTTGCCGGATTTGCTCGACATCTTGCTCAAAAGATGTACGTTCGATTGTAGCGATCCCCGCGGCAATTAAACCCGTGCGATCGCATCCTGCCACACCAATGCGCTTGCGACCGTAATCTAATCCCAAAGCTGAAATAAACGGTTTTGCTTGCTCTTGGGGTATCACACTACTTCTCCTGCTGTGCATCTGGCGATTCGGGAATCGGTGATGCTTCCATGCTAGTGTTTTTTACCGAAAAATTAATCGGTTCTGATTTGCTTGGCTGTGGTTTATCTGACGATGGTGACTTTGGTGGTTGTACCCACGACATGCCGCCTGGTATGGGTTTGCGAGCCGGTTGTAGACCTTGTAGCATATCAGTCCACTGAATTCCTTCTAAGGAGACGAATTTTGACTCCCGTAGCTTATGCCACACAGAGCGAGACATAATTAGCGTATGCTCTATACGTTTTGCTCCAATTCGCTCTAAATATTCTTCTCGCTCTGCCTGATAATCTGAGGAAGCTAATTGTAAGCCTTGCTGAGGAAAATCTTGGGCAATCCGAGCTAGTTGAGATAGTAATTCTGGATACAGCCAGGTGTAAGCCGGGTGAACCGTCAGCGTAGCAACGTGGGGGACTTCACCCTTGCGATCAAGTTGCACCTGAAAATAGCCGATGGCAGCTTTGCGTTGCGGTTCAAACACGTAACCACTGACTACTTCTGTTTTGGTTACCCATTGCTTGACGGCATCCATTAAAACACCGAACAAACTGGTTTTAAAGTCGCGGGTATTGCGGTCAAAAACTTGACGCACCAAAGGTGGCATCGATGCCGTATCTAACTGATATAACAACTGAGCATCAGCATTGCTCACTGGCAAAAGGTTGGGCAAATCTGGCTCTGCTTGCGCCAATTCAACCAGTAATTCCGGCTCGATTTCCCAATATGTCATTTCTGCCAGACGCTGAAATCCATTTTGTCGATACAGTGCCAGCGCTTCTATGTCATTGATGTTAACTTCCAGTAGCCAAGTGCGAGCTTCCAAAATCGATTCAAAGCAATGACGCAAAAGCTGCGAGCCAATTCCTTGTTTATCGCCACTAGGTTCTAGTAGCACTCGATCGATCCGCCAAGTACTGCGTGTGCGGTTAAAAGGTGACACTTGAATCATTCCTAGAAGCATCCGCCCTTGCTCTGCTACATAAGCACAGAGGCGATACTGTAGCGGGTTAGGGAACCAACTCAAAAATTTGAGTAATCCATACCAGCGACGTAACCACTGCATCTGGCTGATGGCAAAATTGGCTCCCTTGGGAGTAAGGGCTGCGAATGACTCTTGAGTTATGCGTTCAACTCCGTCCAGATCGCGGTATTGGAGTGGTCGGATGACAACGCTGAGATTTCGGGGAAGTAATGAAGTCATTTTAATTCGAGCCGCCATTTAGCCTTAACTAACTGCTCTTTGCCGTAACTGCTGCAATCATCTTAACTACTTTCTCCTCTTGACTATTGCGCCAAAAGGGTGATTTTAGTAACTTAATACTTAAAAAAGCAGAAAAAGCAGACTTTGTGAGAATGCCATTGGCATTAACTCGACAACATCTGCCTTTATTTTATTTGAATTTTGATTAAAGTATGTGTATATTTATAAGCCTTGTCGAGAAACTAGCTTTTCAAAGTGGGCTTGGGTTTGATGGAGTAGTTGCTGGCGGCTATCGAAGAGTGTTTGCTTCAAGGGTGGAACAAGATTACGAGCTTGCAAAGTCATGTGTAGTTGTAGGTTAGCAACATATTCACTGAAATCTTGATTCATTTCATCTGCGATCGCATCCGTTAAGAAATTGGATTCCATTGCCACTGTGTTCTCCTGTGTTAATCCTTTGCTGTCTCTGGACATCATCAAAAATTATCACGTTGTGTGGCCTAACTTCTTAGTTTGCAATGAACTTTAACGCTTCTTTAGAGATAGCCATCTCTACGACGGGCTACGCCAACGCCAACCCATCAAAATCTTAAACCAATCCCACCTTGCACAGAAATAGCTGTACCACCACTATCACGGTAAGCATCAAAAGCGATGATGGCGTTACCAAAAAGCACAGTATTGCTATTCGGAATCATATAATCAATTCCCGGCTGTAAAGCAAAACTAATTTTATCACCCACAGGAGAGGAATCACCAGCAAACACCAATCCTGCACCCAAATAAGCATCAGCTTGCCAATTCAAAGGCACATCATAAGAAACCGTTGGTACAACTGCCGTGCCATTACCAATTAAAACTTGGGCACGCAGAGAAATTGGTGCTTCCAAAAGCTTGTAACGCCCAGCTATCACCCCCCCAATTTGCACGCCATCAGTAATACCAATAGCCGGGCCGATACCAATATAACTGCCATACGCTACTTGAGCCTGTGCTGGTTTACCACTCATCGCTAAACTCAAGACCAAGCCAGCCCCCAAAACAGAAAGCGAATATGGAACATATTTCATAGCCCAATTCCTCACACCAATGTGTCATTTGTCGTTTGTCATTGGGTATGGTGTATTGGGCATTAGCTTAGGAAAACTCTTCCCCAGTCCCTAGTCCCCAGTCCCCAGTCCCCAGTCCCTATTCCATTTTACGGGCAACGAGGATGAATGCCACCTTGTGTACAAATATACGCTAGCTGCTTGGGATCTAAATTTTTGGCTTGAGAAAAATCAACACCTTGGACTACGGCGGATACTGAGCCTAAGTCTGGAGTTTGGACAAATTGATCGGCTGGATCTTGTTTGCTAGGAGCGAGAATTGTTCCTTGGAAATTTGCTCCTGCTACATTCGCTCCCCGTAAATCTGCAAGACTGAGGTCAGCATTTTGCAAGTTAGCGTTTTCCATCTGAGCAGAACGCAAAACAGCCCCAGTTAGACGAGTGGCGCTCAGGTTGGCATTGCTGAGATTCGCCCGATCCAAATACGCCCCTGATAAATCTGCTCCTTCCCAATCGGTGTTAGTTAAATTGGCAAAGGATAATTGTGTTCCTATGGCACTGACGCGGCCTAAACGCGCAGCGTACAAATTCGCTTCGTTCAACTTAGCGTCACCTAAATCTGCTCCAGTTAAGCTGGCTTGTTCCAAGACTGCATTTCGCAGATCGGCTCCCACTAATTGGGTGCTGTTGAGCTTAGCCTCATATAAACGGGCGTTGGATAAATTGGCTCTGTTAAGGGTAGCGCGGCTCAAATCGGTACGGTTCATCATCACCCGGCTGAGGTTGGCATCAGTCAGATTAGCTTGCTGCAACTGAGCTTGACTTAAGTCAGCCATCACATCATCGAAGGTATCCCAGCGCCCATCCTCACCCATACCCCGAAAGCGGGCGGCCTTAAGATTGGCTTGGTTCAAATTTGCAGATTTTAATTTAACTCCTGACAAATCAATACCATCTAGTACCAAGTTGAATAAGGAACTACCTGGAGTACCGCTTTGACCTAATTGGATGCGACTCAGGTCAACACCCTCGATTTTTCCACTGTAAACAGACAGAATTTTATTGATTGTCCGTTGATTTCTTTGTAGCCTTCCTTGGCGGAGTTCTCGTTCTGGGGTTGCACCGCTGCTCAAAGACTCTAGTTCGCTCACCAGAAACTGATTCTTATTTTTTAATTCGGGGATGGCTTTGGGGCCGACACTTGTCAAAGCTTGTTGAATCGTATCCACGAGGCTGGGGTTGGTTTCCTTCACCAAGAGATCCGCCAGAAATTGAATCGATTGTGGGTCTTTGAGACCACCCAATGCCAAAATTGCACTTTGACGTTGTTCAGTGGTAGCCCCAGAGTCGGGACTTAATTGTTTGACAAGTTCCAGGAACTGTTGCCCGTTGATTTGCTTGGTTGCTCGCTGGGATTGTTGAACTTGGATATAAACTTGAGTTCCTATTAAAGTTGCCAACACAGCAGTCATGCTCGTTAGCCCTACCCCAAACAAAGTCAGATTGGGATTTTGCTGTATCCGCCGCCATAGACGAGGTGTCTTAGTTGGTGCAGCGGCGGCTAATTCTTCATTTCCCTCTTGCCATTCTTGTGCTGGTTGGTCGCTATCCCCAACAGACTGAGCTTGTCTGTTAGCTAAGAGTGAAGAAGGGCGAGTCGCATCTATACTGTAAGTACCTGCGAGTCGATCGTGCAGAGCGCGACGCCCTCCCCGCCGGGACGGTAAAGCTATTCCTTCACCGAGCACCATTAACACAGCCAAAAAAGTGAATAATCCTAAATTCGGAAAAGCAAAGCTATAACGCCACAACAGATAAGCGATAGAAACAGGTACAGTCCAACGACCGACTCCTTCTCTAATGGCAACTGCTCCTAAACCAGGGGGCGCTCCTTGCTCGTTGACAACCCGTATTCCTAACCAACGTTTGGGAATTGTGCTACCAGTCTTAGCCAGTAAATACAATTGCCACCAGGAAAGAGTTACAGGCGCTAATAAAGCTATTGTCCACAAAAAATTAGTGGGCCAGGCTACGTTACGGATACCATAACTAACAGGCAGAGCCAATGGTCTAGCGATCGCTCTTTCCGTTGTTACCAACACAGGATTGAGCGGCACTCGATTCAAATCGCTTCTCGAATCGACATAGACACCAATGCCAAAGGGAATCAACCCACTGGTAACCACTAGTGTGATTTCAGCAGCCCAAGCAGCAAAACGCCTGCTGGCTAACATTAGCGAATTGGCTCTTTCCGGTTCTTGTGACTGCCCAGATTGATTACTTCTCCTCACAGTTGGTGTTGTCATTGCATAATTCCCTTTGACATTATTTCTAGGCCTTGATTGGCAAAATTAAAATAGACTATTGCTTACGTTGAAAGCTACTAGACACAAAAAATTTGTATCCAACATACACTAACACTGCTAAAAGTGCCAGACTGATTACAGATGCAACCAGTTTAAACACAGCTTGCACTATCGCCAAGCCTAACAGCACTGCTACACCCGAAAATACCAGCTTTTTTGTAGCTGATAAATTGCCAAACCAGATCCGAAATCGCTCCAGTTGCAAATTGAAGTTAGCGAAGCTAAACTCAAATGTCTGTTTTTGTTCTTCTGGTGATTGAGGAACCACGTGTGGTGAAGAATTAATCTCTGCCTCTAGCTTATTGAGGCGACGCTGCAAGTCTTCTTCTCTTTGAGGATTCATCTATTTTTTCTACCTCAGCTAGGACACTTATTCAACAACATACCAACCAAAATCTATTTTGGTGGTTGTGTTAGTGATTTTAGCTAATGTCTGTGTATGTAAGACCTTTATCAGCAGGGAGAAATTATGTTTTTTTCTTGTTATTTTCCAGCCTGCTTTCTACACCTAGTGCTATTACTGCTATAAAATGTCAAAAATATCATTAGTACAAATTTGAGACAATGATGAAGTGCTAAATCTTCCACATTAATAGTGACTGATTAAATCAATTCATTCACCATACATTTATAGCCCAGACTTTTCTAAATTCTATAAACAATCCTCAGTTTAGGAGTATTAAAAGATACGGCAGCTTTTGGAACAAAGTAGTAATTGCTGTCGTCTATTATGTTCAGAGTATATATAACTATATTGCTCTAGAAAAATCTGGAGCATTGATTAAAATGAAGACTTTTAGTCTATTGACAATTGTTCCTACAATTTTAGCGATCGGTTTGATTTTCACTGAGGCTAATTTAGCACAGACACCAAATATAGAAATTAATCGGAATCTGCAACCAGATCCGCTAATTTTAAATGGAAAGTCTGGGGGATCTGTGAAAAGCAACTGTGGCAATATCACCACTGCACCCAATCAAATTATCCAAGTCAAGGAGTCACTGCCTTACTTACGATTAACAGTAGAGAGCCAAGGTAAGCCAACACTGTTGATTGACGGGCCTGGAGGAAAGTTTTGCGTACAACCAGATAGTTACTCAGGAGGCAAGCCAGAACTTTCTGGTTACTGGCAGGCAGGAATATATTCGCTACATGTAGGAGATCTCTCTGGGCAACAGTATAACTACATCCTTTCAATTTCGCAACAAAAAAAATAAGCTGCCTTTGGATCTAATGCAGCACCTTTTTTTCTGTTGGCTGTTGACTTTTGACAGTTAACCGTTAGCACTCAAAGAACCTTATGATTAACTGTGCAATTTCATAAGCTATATAGCAGCCCAGTCTTTAGCCATTTGCCCTTTGCTAGTTGAGAATAACTAATCACTAATGACTAATCTTCCAATGATTGAGTTGGTATTTCAACTGCTTTAACATCAATAGTGCCTGCTGGCGTCAAGCGCTGAAAATGACTATTTTGTACTAACAACGGCTCACCACAGTTAGGACACTGCACCTGGCTGTTATTTAAACCTGTAAATTCATATCTACAGACGGGACACTGGTCAGCAACCAAGTTACGTTGCAACCACCAACGCAAACCAAAGAAAGCCACAATGGGTGCCAACAAGAGCAACCCAACAATAATTAGCAACGAATTAACCAACCAACCCAAGCCCAGCGATGCTAGCAACCAAGTAACTGCTAGCAGAGTGAGCCAGGGTCGGAGATTTAAAAGATTCAATTGAAATGACTTAAAGCTCATTTTTTAAATTTCGTCCTGCTCTCCTTCTAGGATAGCGATTTTGGCCATTAGTCATTAGTAGAGACGCGATTAATCGCATCTGTACAATAGTCATTAGTCATTAGTGATTTGTCACTGGGACTTAAAACTGAGGATAGAAGCAGGTGTTGTAACTTATGTTGGAACGCATCTAAGCCAAACAAAGCGATCGCTTGTTCTCGTAGCCACTGGCCATCACACCGTTGGTCATTACCTTGCAGCATTTCTATACAAGCTGCTGCTACAGCGTCAGGATTGCGGTGTGGTACTCGCCATCCGAGTTTACCATCCTGTAAGGGGTCAGCCGATCCATCGTCGTCACCGGATAATACAGGTACTTGACAAGCCATTGCTTCTAAATAAACGATGCCGAAGCCTTCTTGAGAAGGCATAATGTAGGCATCAGCAAGGCGATAATGTTCCATTAATTCTTCTGTGGCGACGAAACCAGCAAACACAACGCGATCGCTCACACCTAAATATGCAGCAAGTTGAGCTAATCGCGGTTGGTCATCACCACGACCAATTACCAAATATTTGACTTCTGGGAAAACCTCGGCGATTTGTGGTAAAGCGCGAATCGTGACATCCACGCCTTTATAAATATCCCCTGACCATAACCGCGCCACTGTCATTAAGACCTTAGCACCAGTTAAGCCATACTTTTCAACTAATTCTGGCTGTTTGTCACCAGGGGTGAATTTATCCCCATCAATTGCACAAGGCATCATCTGGATGGTTTTGGGGTCTAGACCATTGGCAATACAAGCGCGATCGCGGCTGTAGCGACTAATTGTCCAAATTCCTGCTGCTGATGCTAAGGCACGGCGTTCTTGATTTTTCAGTGGTTCCCAGACTTCTTTACCGTAAGTTAATACGGTGTAAGGAATTCCCAAGGGTTGGCAAAGGGTTTGGATTAATACTGCTAAGTTAATGTGACCACAGAAAACTTGTTGCGGACGGTTTTGCAATAGACACTTTAGTAAGGCTGCTGCCATTTTGACTCTTCCCATCTGGGGAGAGCTATTTTTAAAGTAATGAAATTTTAAATTTTCGTCTTCAAAAGAATTTAAGCAATTCGCACTATCTCGCAGCAAAAAGACTTCCGCCTTATAGCCTTGATTTAATTTTAGATAAGCTCGAAAAATATCTTTTATATATGATTGAATACCGCCTTCGCGAGCAAAAATTTCTAAGAACACGAAGACGTGGTTAGTTTTTTTGTTAACTTTATTACCTAGCTTTAGGTTTTCTGTCACTGTATTAATGAGCATGTTTAGTTATTTACACTCTTGGCAAGGGGGCGATGGCACCGCTTTCTAATCGTTCTAAATCTGTTTTTACCATTGTTTCTAAAAGTTCTTCAAAGCTTAATTGTGGTTCCCAGCCAAGGTTTCTTTTCGCTTTACTAGGGTTAGCAACTAGTTGAAAATGCTCGTCTTGTCGTAATAAATTAGTATTTATAATTACATGATTTTGCCAATCCAATCCCACAGACTCAAAGGCTGTAGCTACTAAGTCTCTAACGCTGTGTAGCTTACCTGTACCAATCACGTATTCTTCTGGCTCATCTACCTGCAACATACGCCACATAGCTTCTACGTAATCCCCTGCAAAACCCCAATCGCGCTTGGCATCTAGGTTACCCATTTCTAAGGTTTCAGTAAAACCCAATTTAATTGATGCAACTGCTAAAGAAACTTTGCGTGTAACAAACTGAGGTGCGCGTAGTGGAGACTCGTGATTGTATAAAATTCCGCTACAGGCAAAGAGTCCATAGCGCTGTCTGTGATGCACCATTGTCCAATGGGCGTGCATCTTGGCCGCAGCATAGGGATTTTTCGGACGGAAAGGAGTTTCCTCATCTTGAGGCGAAGAGAAAACATCGCCAAACATTTCTGAACTGCTGGCTTGATAGAATCTGGTAGACAAACCAACGTGTCGCACTGCTTCTAAGAGCCTAGTCGCTGTACCAGTTATCAGATCTAGAGTGCCCAAAGGGTCGTTCCAAGAATCTGGTACAAAACTCGGAGCTGCCAAATTATAAATTTCTTGGGGACGCAGTTGTTCAACAGCCGTCAACAGTGCCGTACTATCCCTTAAATCAACTGTAAAAATTTCTACTTGAGTTGCCAGGGTTCCTAATTTTGTCAAATTAGGCTGTCGGTGTGGGGGTACTAATCCTACAACTCGGTAACCCTGGTTAAGCAGCAAATGGCTGAGATAGTAGCCATCTTGGCCAGTAATTCCTGTAATTAGGGCTGTTTTAGTCATATTTTGTCCCCTATGTATTCTATCTCTCTATTAAGCACTAGATGGCACTTGTTGAAGAACAAAAATAAGACTCTCAACACTGCTGACAAATCTTAACAAGGTAGCTTCTATAACTCGAATGCTATCTTTACTACATTCAATAATTATTTTTATACAAGAATACTCTTTTATTTTTACCAAAAAAATATAATAGTTAAGCAATTTCACGGAAAAAAATATTACATTAGTTCATATATTCTTGAAAAAGTAGTATACTTGTGTCAATCAAATAAGCGTTTAATTAAGCAATTACTGGCTATGATAATACATATGTTCGTAAACAGATAGCTTAGGATACGCCAAAACTCATGTTGGCATTACCACTGAGAAGGGTTTTGTGAAAATAAAAAGGTAACAAACGCCATGTTCGTTCTTACCTTTTGCAGAGGTATCGCTCTAACGGACTAAGACAAGCAATTATTACGTACTTTTCACAAAATATCAAATTGGTATCAAAAGCATTTTTGCCTCTACTTATGCTTAAGAATGCTTCACTTTGACTTTTGTACTTTTGTAGAATATTTGACAATCAGCAGACAATTTCTACCATCTGCACCACGTTCATACACCACACGGTCAGCCAAGCGCCGGAGGAGAAACCATCCATATCCGCCTATTATCAGACTACCTGGCTTTGGCTCTGGGATTGCATCTGGATTGAAAGGTTTTCCGTGATCCCAAATTCTAATCTCTAGGCGATCGACCCACAGATAAACGTCAATATCAATGGTTGTTTCCGGTGGCAAAGCATGATGAGCATGACGAACAGCGTTGGTAAAGCCTTCTGCTAATGCTAAATTGAGACGTTCGAGTTGAGTTTGTGGCCAGCCAAGTTTAGACAAATGTTGAAGAAAAAATTGCTCAAACCATTCTTGCACGTCGTCTAAGAGGCTGAGTTCGCTCCTAACCGTCAGATGGTCTTGCTGCACTACGGTAAGCATTAACTGTGACTTGAATGAAAGTAAACCCAAGTTGCTAGTGATTAAATTTTGCCCTTTTTGCAAAATTTTTCTGGCATCTAAAAATCTAAATTGACATATTCTGCGTAACAAAATACAAAACATGAACAATTTTGGCATTCGAGGGTTAAAACTGGCAACTTACGTGAGAGCTAAGTGAAAAGTATTTGTATTTCTTGACCGTGCCAATTTTAGATTTTAGATTTTAGATTTTAGATTAAAAATTATTTCGATACTCTTGCAAAGAAGCAAGTTACATACCGCGCCGCTAGTCGGCTAAACAAATCCTTCGATCCAAAATTTAAAATTTTTAAGCCCCTATCCACAGTGGTTGGGGTTAATCCAAAATCTAATCATTGACTTTTAGTGATTTGAGATTTTGGAAGTTCCATCTAAGGCTTCCTTAGCTTGAAACTTCAAAGTGGGATGCTACACAAAAACAGAGTCACAAGAGTTCAAGAACCAAAAAAAGATTCTAATGAATGACTAGATCAATCATACTAAATTCCTTATCAATTCTGAATTTTGACTCTTTTATACCCAATTCTGACGCTTTACTACCCAAAACGTGAAATCCAAGATTCAAGCTGGACTATTAAAATTGACGCCTGTTTCTTTTTTCAAAGCACATCTGCATATGCTCTTAAAAATCACAGGCGTCAAAGCACTTTATGGTGACTAATTTTAGAATAGTCCCAAGGTTAAAGATTTATCCAATGGCAAGGCAGCACCAATACCTAGCCACAGGGTAACAAGGGTGCCAAATAGGAACACTGTGGTTGCAACTGGACGGCGGAAGGGGTTTTGGAACTTATTGACGTTCTCAATAAAAGGAACGAGGATTAGTCCCAAGGGTACGGAAGCCATTGCTAACACTCCTAAAAGTTTGTTAGGAAGCGATCGCAAAATTTGGAACACTGGATACAAATACCACTCTGGTAAAATTTCCAATGGTGTGGCGAAAGGATTTGCTGGTTCGCCTGTCATGGCGGGGTCTAGCACAGCTAGAGCCACAATTGCAGCGAAGGAACCCATAATTACAATGGGAAAAACGTAAAGTAGGTCATTAGGCCAAGCGGGTTCACCATAGTAGTTGTGACCCATACCTTTAGCCAGTTTGGCTCTTAACTTGGGATCGCTGAGGTCAGGTTTTTTCTGTGTTGCCATTTTTAAATGTGCTCTCCTGCTTAAGTTTAATTAAAGCATTTGTGAAAGCTATCGGCTATCAAGCAACCCTAGCAAGCGGCGTTGTGTCTCGCCTGCGGTCAGCCGCTTCGAGGGTGCCTGAAGCTTTCGGCTTGGGATGCAAGTGTTTGTTTTTTGTAACTTATGTAGAATTAGTTTCTTGTGTTTCATAAGTTTAGAACAAACAACTCGATCTGGAAACTGACAAATGTTGCCTTTTGCTAATCTTTGAGATTACAAAGGCCCAGAAATACCTTGTTTGCGGATCATCAAGAAGTGAAACAGCATGAAGACTGCAATTAACCAAGGCAAAACAAAGGTGTGTGCGCTGTAGTAACGAGTCAATGTTGCTTGACCGACACTAGAACCACCACGCAATAGGTCGGAGATCAGAACACCAACCACGGGAATTGCTTCTGGTACGCCGCTAACGATTTTCACAGCCCAGTAGCCAACTTGATCCCAAGGCAGGGAGTAGCCAGTAACTCCAAAGGAAACGGTAATTACAGCCAGGATGACACCACTTACCCAGGTCAATTCGCGGGGCTTTTTAAAACCACCAGTCAGATAAACCCGGAAGACGTGCAAAATCATCATCAATACCATCATGCTGGCAGACCAGCGATGGATGGAACGAATTAGCCAACCGAAGTTCACTTCATTCATGATGTATTGAACTGAGGAGAAAGCTTCAGCGACTGTTGGCTTGTAGTAGAACGTCATGGCAAATCCAGTAGCAAACTGGATCAAAAAGCAAGTCAGGGTAATTCCACCCAGACAGTAAAAAATGTTGACGTGGGGAGGGACGTACTTGCTAGTAACGTCTTCGGCGATCGCTTGAATCTCCAGGCGTTCCTCAAACCAGTCGTAAACGTTGGCCATACAATCTCAAGTTCCTAAGAATCGGTTGCGTTTGATAAATTCCGAAGTTCTAAATCGGCGACGAAAGTTTTCAGGGTCTCAAGCTTCGGCATCTTACAAGTTCGGCTTTAGGCATTCCCTCACCAGATGCCACAGCTTAGAGTAGCAGCATAACCCTTTGCGGACTTTCTAAAAGCCGCCGAGTCGTGACTTCTCTCCCAATTAGCAATTTTGGGATTTTAGTAAAGGGGACTTTTTGTTTGTCAGCTTTCAGAGTGCTAAGAGTTTTCAGAAACTTTACACTCTGTAAAGATGGAATGTATTGCGATCTCTTTATGCTCCAACACAGAAAATGGTGGACACAAAGTAGATTTTATCGTTTGCTGAGTGGGATGAACTGCATCAGTTGAGTAAACAAGTTGATGAGAAGAATGCACCACTTCTATAAAAAAAGTAACATAATCGAGAGATAGATTTCATCAACAACAGGACAACAGGGCATTTCTAGGCAATTTGGGTTGAGGTGGAATTGATAATGGGGTTCATGAACAAATTTTTTCGAGTTGGATTTTCACTGCTAATGGCGTTTTGCTTGTCTTTGGGTATAATTACCCAGCCAGCACTGGCTTTGACAGCACAACAAAAGCTGGTTTCTGAAGTTTGGCGAATCGTCAATCGGACTTATCTGGATGAGACGTTTAACCATCAAAATTGGGCGTTAGTCCGGCAAAAAGTTCTCGATAAACCGCTTAGCGATTCCAATGCGGCTTATACAGCCATTCAGACGATGCTCAAGAGCCTCGACGATCCTTTTACCCGCTTTTTAGACCCAGAGCAGTACCGCAGCTTACAGGTAAATACTTCTGGGGAGTTGACGGGGGTGGGATTGCAAATTGCTCTCAATGCTGAAACTGGTAAGCTCGAAGTAGTGGCTCCCATAGCAGGTTCACCAGCGGAGAAAGCAGGGATTAGACCACGCGATCGCATTCTCAAAATTGAAGGCATTCCCACTGAAAATTTGACTCTGGATGAAGCTGCGACAAAAATGCGCGGGCCGACTGGTAGCCTTGTCACTCTCCTCATCGAACGAGATGGAGAGCCAGAGACGGAAATTAGACTGACGCGCGATCGCATTACTCTTAATCCTGTGGTTTCCGAATTGCGTGTTTCTGGCCAGGGTACGCCCATTGGCTACCTTCGTCTGACTCAATTCAATGCCAACGCCTCCACGGAATTGGCAAACGCTATTTCTAGTCTAGAAAAAAAAGGAGCTGCTGCCTACATTCTAGATTTGCGAAATAATCCTGGTGGGTTATTACAAGCCGGAATAGAAATCGCCCGTTTGTGGTTAGAATCCGGCACAATTGTCTACACTGTTAACCGACAAGGCATTCAAGGTAGTTTTGAAGCGTTTGGGCCTGCCTTAACCGACGATCCTTTGGTGATTTTGGTAAATCAAGGAACTGCTAGTGCTAGTGAGATTCTTGCTGGCGCACTCCAAGATAATGGGCGTGCCCAACTTGTGGGGGAAACGACTTTTGGCAAAGGCTTAATTCAATCTTTGTTTGAATTATCAGATGGTTCAGGTTTGGCAGTGACAATTGCTAAGTATGAAACTCCTCAACATCGGGATATTAACAAACTGGGTATTAAGCCAGATAAGGTGATTTCCCAAACACCCCTAAACCGGGAACAGATTGGCACAACTGCGGATCTGCAATATCAAGCAGCACTGGAACTATTGAATGAAAACTCGGTTGTGGCGGGAAAAACTTAAAAACTTTACTGTTGCACCTGATTTGGTTGTAGAAGTACTTTTTTAGGTAGCGAAAATGAGCGCGGCGATCGCAAAGTGAAACTGCGGTTTTATTTACTTAAGCGGACAAGGAGAAGTGGGGACGACTGGGGCAAAAGGTTTTTCTCTTTCTTCCCTTGTTTGACAATACTGGCATAATTTCAAACATCTTCCTACATATCTGAAGCTGTTTACCAAAAATAGCCAAAAACACACTAGCCGAAGAAGCGATCGCTGGAACATGCTTTAACTCAGGAATCTGCCGCAACTCTCGCAACATCTCGTAGCCATTCATTTCTGGCATCATCAAGTCTGTAATAATCACATCGGGATGAATTTCCTTTGCCTTTGCCAATCCTTCTCGACCATTGCTGACTTCCATCACTGCAAAGCCTAAAGGTTCCAGCAAACTCACCAAAACTGACCGATTCTCCCAACGGTCATCTACTACCACCACCTGACGCTGACTGCCTTCAAACCCTATAATCTTTCCTTGCTCGGTTGTTCGTGGAGTTGTTGCCCAATCTTTGGCTTGGTTCGCAGTATCGGCCTTCTCTTTTGCTTCTGCTAGTTCTAGCGTCCGTTCTTCTACCTTTTGTTCTAAGGTGGCAAAGGAGGTTTGCAACTGTTTGGCCATACTGTTGAAGGATGCAGAAAGTTCTCCGAGTTCATCGGTGCGATCGCTCGGTAGAGTTGCATTCCAGTTGCCGATTGTCAATTGTTTGGCGGCGCTATTAAGTTGTAACACTGGTAGCACAACCAGCGATCGCGATAGCCAACGCACTAAAATCACAGTCACTAACAATACAGGTAAAAAATTTACCAGAGCAAATGCCGCTAACGTATATTCCTGGCGAACTACAGAACTGGCACAGTTCAACCACCAAAAATCCATTCACCCGACCCTGGAGATTGGTAATTGGGGCATAACCGTAAAGAATAGTTTCGCCATTTGCAGTTTTGTCAAATTCGCCTGTATGGCTGGATTAGACTTGACTCGCGCCGTTAAATCTTCCACAAAGCCAGCATCGATAAAGTCAATCTGCTTTAACTGGTAAACTAATCACAAATTCTGTTCCTTGTCCCGATACAGAATTGCAGTTCAAGTTGCCATTATGAGTTTCTTCCACAATTTGACGAGCGATCGCCAATCCCAATCCCGTTCCTCTACCAACAGCTTTTGTAGTAAATAAATGGTCAAAAATCTTTTGTTTTACTTCTTCGCTCATTCCTTTACCATTATCAGAAATGATAATTTTCAACCAGTGATTTTCTAGCAAAGTTGTAATTTTAATTAAATTAGGATTTAGCTGAATTTCTTCAAAGCTGCGTCCATTATTTGATTCTTCTAAGGCATCAATAGCATTGGCTAAAATATTCATAAATACTTGATTTAATTGCCCTGGAAAACATTCAATTTGTGGTAAATTACCATATTCAGTTAATACTTCAATGGCAGGGCGTTGTGCGTTAGCCTTCAAACGATGTTTCAAAATTAAAATTGTGCTGTCAATACCTTGGTGGATATCAAATGAAACTTTGTAATCTCGATCTGCACGGGAGAAAGTGCGGAGACTGGTGCTAATATTTTTTAGCCTGTCGCACGCGATCGTCAGGGAATCAATTACTTTGGGTAAGTCTTCTAAGGTATAATCCAAGTCGATTTCTTCTGCATGGTTAAGAATTTCTTCAGTTTTGTTGGGTAGACTTTTTTGATAGAGTCTGAGATGTTGAACAAGATCGGCAATAGTAGGTTTAGTTTGTTTGAGACTGGCGGCAATAAAACCAAGAGGATTATTCATTTCGTGAGCGACACCAGCAACTAAATTACCCAAAGCAGACATCTTTTCACTTTGGATAATTTGTAATTGGGCGTTTTGCAAATTAGTGAGAGCTTGTTCTAAATCTTCTGATTTTTGCTGCAAAGCAAGTTCTGATTGTTTGCGATCGCTAATATCTCGCATCACAGCTACCGCACCGATTTTGTTACCCGCAGCATCAACTATCGCTTGTCCGCTGGCTAACAAAATTCTTTTAGAGCCATGCTTCGGTGCAATTACCATTTCGGCATTTTCGACGATTTCCCCTTGCAAGGCGCGAAACAGAGGAATTTCCGTGGTTGATAGGGGTGTCTGCCCATCAGGTTGATAGAGATTGAAGTGTTCTCCCCATTGTTCTGCTGGTAACGATTCTAGTGGTGAGCCATGAAACTCACGAGTTGCTTTGTTAAATAGAGTCAATTTACCACTGGCATCACAAACAACAATCCCATCGCTAATATTGTGAATAATGGCATTCAAGAATTCTCGTTCTTTGGCTAGAGATGCTTCGGCCTGTTTGCGATCGCTAATATCAATTACTACTCCATCCCATACAATTGCACCATCGGCTTGTCGCTCTGGACGAGCAGCAGATTGAATCCATTTCACGGTTCCTGAAGGTAGGATAATCCGCCATTCTTGTTCAAAAGGTGTCAAAGTTTGAGCAGAGTAGATCGTTGCTTGTGTAATAGCTGGGTCATCGTCAGGATGATGCATAGCGTAAAGGCTATGTATCCCCGCCATCACCGATTCTGGCTCTAACCCATATAAGTCAAAACAACCAGAACTAACGTAGGGCGTTGAAGTTGAACCATCCGCCTCCAAACGGAATTGATACACCATACCAGGAATATTATTTGCCAAATTTTGAAAACGGGTTTCGCTAGCCTGTAATTTTTCTAGAGATTGTGTCAATTGTTGGGCATAGTTCTGCGAATTTCCATAAAGTCGGGCATTTTCCAGGGAAATGGCAGCTTGAGCGCAAAGTAAGTTTAATAGTTCGACGCGATCGTTGGTAAAGGCTCCAGTCACTAAATTGTTTTCCAGGTACAATACACCAAGCAACTTACCCTGATGCAAAATCGGGCTACACAAAATACTCTTGGGCTGCTGTCGCTGAATATAGGGGTCATTAGTTAATTGTCCGTGTACTCTAGCATCAATAATTACCGTAGGTTGTAAGCTGCGTTTGACAGTATTAATCAGACTTACCGGCACATCCTCGCTGTCTTCAAAAAATTGTGGCTTCAGCAGCACTGGGCAAAAATCACTATAAGTGACGGATTGCACCATCAACTGTTCTTCATGGGACAGCAGCAAGACACATTTCTCGGCTCCGGAATTTTCGATGAGAATATGCAGTAATGTGGAGAGTAGTTTTTCCAGTTCGATTTCCCCGGAAAGAATTTGGGAAGCTTTGAGAACGGCAGCTAAATCTAAAGCGACAGAGACGCTGCTGCTACTGGAAGTGGCAGAACTAATGGAGGTGACAGTTCCTAAGTTGAAGATAGTTTCAGAAGTGGAGAGGGGAGAACGGGTTTGCTGGAGGATAGGGGCGAGTAGTTGGGGATAGCGTTTTTCTAAGTCGGCGACTTTGGCTTTGGCGCCCCAACGAGCATAGCCATAGTAAGCTTCGGTCATGTATTCTTGGGCAATGCGCCCTTTACCCCAATCTAGGTAGAACTTAGCGGCTAGTTCGTTGGCAAGTGCTTGCTCTTGGGTGTAACCGTGTTCTTTAGCAAGAGAAATGGCGCGATCGTAATAATCCATTGCGTCGGCTTTGTTACCCAGAATACGATACTGTTCTGCTGCTACCAAATCAAATTTATGTTGGAAATTCATTGGCGCATCAGTCGCCCATTGTTTCATCTTTTCCTGATTATTCGTGACTCGATTCAGGACGTTTATTTGTTGCGAATCTGCTAGGGATGGATAAATTGCCAAGTGCGCCAAAGAATCATAGAAGTAAGATACTGGTACAACCAAAAGACCTGGCACTCCATCTAAATACTGTTCAGCTTGCAGTGCATTTTCCTGGGCTTGTAGATAGTTTCCAAAAAAGTAGCAAAGAATAAGTTTGTTGAAATAAAAGTGATGCAGCCCAGTTCTATCATGAGCATCTAGAAGCTTTGGTAAAGCTGTTTTTTCGTTGTAGACTTCACCTTGTAAAATGCATGGATGTTCTGAGTAATTTAGCAAGTTCATCACTGATTGTTGAAATATTTGATGAAAGCTTAAAGCATTTTCTTGCTTGAGTCGGAATAGGATATCACTAATAGTTGCCATTTCTTGGGCAACTATTGTCAATTCTTGTCCCATCAGATACGTATGCTGGTATTTATGTATGGCAGCATGGGTAGCAAATATAAAATTGCCACCTTCTAGACCACTTTGGAAGGCATCCGAAAGAACTGGTAACGTTTCTTTGACATGAACTTTGCCATGAGCTATACAAACTCCCACCACAAAGAATGTAGAACTTTTGATGTCTGGAAAGTTGAATTTTTCTGCTAAATTTAAGGCTAATTTTCCAACTTGATAAGCTGATTTAATATTTTGAAATACTGCATTTAAAAGGATACCGTAACAAGCGTAACCATAACTTGAGAAAGGTGAATTACCATAGTCGATTGATAGGTTCATCAATTCACATATCACCAATGGAAATAGTATCGGTGCAGCTTGATAAGTAGCAGGGCCAATAGTGGCTAAGATCCTTGCAGCACATAGATGCTCGATATCTGTCATCAATGGTAAGTTAATCAATTCTTCGATATTCTTTCTGTGCAAATTGCTTGCAACTTGAGTGAGTGCTTGTTGAATATCTGAAGGTTCCGGTGATTCTGGTATGGTTACTCCCACAAGTTGTAAAGCTTCTAATCCAATTTTGACTGCTTCTAGCTTTTTGACTTGTGCCATAGAAGCTTGGATTTTAACAGCATAAACTTTCATTTTGTCAACAGAAGTCTTTGCCTGTTGCATAACAATATCTGCCCATTGCTCCATCTGCCCAAAATCACCACTTAGGTATGCGGTTTCTGCTGCTAGTTCGTGCAGCGCCAGGGTGAGGTCGTAGTGTGTTTGCCAGCAATACTCATCTGGAGATGGAGAAAAATTTAGTAAAGCAATACCTGTAGTTGAGTACTGATAAGCAGCTGCATAAGCTGTGGCAGATTTAGCTTTTTGTGCTGCTTGTAAATTGAGTTCAGCGATTTTTATTTGTGGCGTTCGCTCAATAATCAAAGATTTACCAATGTTGAGTTGATTGACAATCTCAAACAAATTTTCATCTATTTCTATGGCTTTTGTATTGTTAAGCAGCAGTTGTCCAATTTTCAGGTGCGTTGCTGGTTTTTGCTCCTCTGGAATCAGAGAATACGCCGCTTGTTGGACGCGATCGTGCAAAAATTTATAAACAGTCTTTTGTCCGCTATTATTTGTTTGTAAATTATCAATGGCTAATGACGAATCTTGATAAAATTTGTAAACTTCATTGGTGGGAATCACAAGTCCTTCTTGTAATGCTTTCCACAAATCCGTAGCGGTTTCTGTCTGAGACTTTTGATAAACGATCGCCAATGTAGTTAAATCAAATTGATTCCCAATACAGGCTGCTAATTTGAGAACTTCCTGAGTGTTGGGCGACAACTTTAAAAGTTGAATTGCCATAAACTCAACAACATCATCGGTGAGAGCGAGCGATCGCACTTTTGCCACATCACACTGCCACCCCCCTTGTCTTCCTCCCTTAGTAAGGGGAGCCAGTGCGTTGCTGGGGTCTCCCCCGTTGTAGCAACTGGCGTGGGACTGAGGGGGGTCAAAGCTAATTAGCCCCTCCTCATGTAATGCCTTGAGAAACTGAGTTGTAAAAAACGGATTGCCTTTGGCTTTTTGATAAACTAGTTCAGTCAACGGCAGGGCAACTTCTGTCGAGCAACTCAATGTGTCTGCAATCAAACTATTGACATCAGCCTGATTTAATGGCTTCAGCGTTAGAGTGTTTACTGCGGCCACCTTCTCAATTTCTTTAAGCGTCAGCATTAAGGGATGAGCTGCAAATACTTCGTTATCGCGGTATGCACCAATAATGAATAAATAGCCGTTCAAAGTTTCATCCATCAACAGCTTCAGCAAATTCAGGGATGCTAAATCTGCCCATTGCAAATCGTCTAGGAACACTACCAACGGATGCTCCCTTGTAGCAAACACCTGAATAAACTTGACAAACAGCAGATTGAAGCGGTTTTGTGCGGCACTACCTGATAGTTCTGGCGCAGGCGGTTGTTTGCCAATAATCTGTTCTAATTCCGGAATCACATCAATTATTACCTGCCCATTCTCACCCAAAGCAGACAGAATTTTATTTCGCCACTGTTGGAGTTGACTGTCGCTTTCACTGAGTAATTGTGTCATCAAATCGCGGCAAGCTCGGACAAAAGCAGACAGGGGAATGTTGCGGTTGAATTGGTCATACTTACCTTTGATGAAATAACCACTCCAGCGGACAATCGGCTTATGTACTTCATTCACCACCGCAGTTTTACCAATACCGGAGAAACCAGCCACCAACATCAACTCGACTGCTCCATTGGCAACTCGGCCAAATGCTTCTACCAAACTTTGGACTTCTTGCTCTCGTCCGTAGAGTTTTTCTCTTATGAGAAAGCGATCGCTAATATCGTGCTGTGCTAAATCAAACCAGGTATGTTTGCCTGTTGCTTGCCATTCCTGGCAACATCTCTCTAAATCATATTTCAGTCCCAATGCACTCTGATAGCGGTCTTCAGCGTTCTTTGCCATCAGCTTACTAAGAATCTCTCCCAGCATTAAAGGCATTTCCGGGTTGAGGTCACAGATGGAATTGGGCTGTTTAGCGATATGGGAATGCACTAATTCCATTGGCTCGTCGGATGTAAAAGGCAGTTGTCCGCTCAGTAACTCAAAAAATGTCACACCTAATGAATAAAAGTCGCTGCGGTAGTCAATACCTCGATTCATCCGCCCAGTTTGCTCTGGCGATAGATACGCTAGCGTCCCTTCGAGTCCATTGATACTCTGAATTTCCTGGGTTTCCCTTGGTAAGAGCGAGGCAATACTGAAGTCAATCAGTTTGACTTGTTTGGTATCAGGGTGAATTAGGATATTGGCTGGTTTAATGTCCTTGTGAATGACGCGCTGTTGGTGCAACTGGTGTAAAGTATCTAGCAGTTGCAAGGCAATGGGTAAGAATTCTTGTAATGTTAGTGGTTTTGAGCAAGTAAATTGGCGTAGAGAAACACCACCAAAGTCCTCCATTACCAGGGCATAGCCATTGTGATAGTGTTCGAGGCTGTAGGGTTTGATGATGCCAGGAATATCTAAATTTTTGGCGATCGCATATTGGTTGCGAAACTGTACTAATTCGCTAAAAGTCGGGTATTCTCGTTTTAAGAGCTTGATGACAACTGGCTGGCGATGCCTGCGGCCAGCTGCCCCTACGCATTCTCGTATTGCCCGATATACTTGAGTGCGAGAACCTGAATAAAGTTGTTCCACAATCTCGTAGCTAGCGATATTTATAGTTTCAACAACTTTTGCGCTCATAAATTTTTACTAGAATTCCTTGTCTCAGGCTTAGAATTCCCTAGACAGCATCCTGGTTAACAGATATGGGAAAATTTGCATGGGGCATTAGGAAGGGGGAAAGGGAAAGGGGTAAGGGGGAAAGGTTAAATTTATCCCTTTACCCTTTACCCTTTAACCTTTTCCCCTACCTCCCCATTTCCCTCATCTTCCAATACCTCAGTTACTATTTTTAAGACAGCAAAGCTTGTAAATCAAGAGAGGCGAGGTGTTGGTAAGCTCCATCTATGGCACGCTTGCCTCTCAAGAAACCTGTATTAGCTCCGGGGCAAATGTACTGAAGAGTTTCTGGTGTAAAACGTTCTAGTAACAACCGAAGACTCTTAATTTGTCGCGGCCAGTGAAAAGTTTTTGCTGTCCGTAATGGTACTAGTTTACCTTGCTGGTTGGGGAGTAAATGGCGACCGGAAAACAGGATACCTCCAAGTTGACTGTAGTATAGACAAGATGAACCGGGAGAATGACCTGGTGTCCAAATCACTTGTGTTTCTGCATCAATAGTAAATTCTTGGCTAAAACTAGTTAAGGTTAAGCCTGGTAATAAATAAGCTTCTTGTTCTTGAATTAGGACTTTGCAGTCAAAAATTTGCTGAAATTCAGCGGTCTTGCCAATAGCGCCTCGATGGGTCAGAAATAACCAACTTACGCCCCCATGCCCTGCTAAAAAATCTTGATTTGTTTGGTCTAGGCTAGGGCAGTCTATGAGGATATTGCTTTCATTTCTTACAATAAAATAAGAGGTTCCCCCTAATGTGTCCCGATTGGGTGGGAAAGCAAAAATGCTCTCTTGTGCGAAGTTGATTTTTAGAGAATCTTCGCTAGAAGTTGCGTTCGGGAACACAGCCCGTGGTGGGTTGGTTGTGCGACTCGGCTGTTGAGGTGAAGGGGACATAATGTAAAGAACCGAAACTGAGGAGTTGTGGATAATCTGGTTAGAGTGTAAAAATTCTCAAAGATTGAAACTTAAGCGTTAACTAGCAATGTTAACGGTTGGTTAAAAAATTAGGGTTTGAGGTCTACCTTGTAGTTAAGGCGATGGTGCTAAAGCTACTGGTGAGGCGTTTTGTCAAAATTACTGAAAATAATATGGAATTTTGGTTTTTGTTTCTCCTCCTACTGGGGCTAGCTACTTATCTAATGGTGCAGCACAGCGTCGCTCAGATCACCCGGACGCCAGTATGGTTGTTGTGGTTGGTTTTAATGACACCAGCATTGCTGTTGATTGGATGGATGCTGATGTATGGGGCGAAACAACCTCCGCCAGTAGGGTTGTTTATGTGGTCTTTATTTATCTGTATACTGTTTTACTGGATATTGTTTCAATGGGGGCGTCGAGTACCACCAGATACACAGACCGACCAAGCCCAAGCCCAAGCCTCAGAATCACAGCCAATTACACAGCCTACCGCAGAAACAACAGTGCGTCCAATTGAACCAAGAGAAGAAACTCAACTACGAAATTGTTTTCCTTGGTCTGTATATTACGTCCAAAATATTGAGTATCGGCCACAAGCGGTTATTTGTCGCGGTCAGTTGCGAACTAAAGCTAGCAATGCTTACCAACAGATTAAGGCTAATATTGAAGCACAATTTGGCGATCGCTTTCTCCTAATCTTTCAAGAAGGTTTCAATGGCAAACCTTTCTTTGTACTGGTTCCTAACACTCAAGCTACTAAACAGACAGATACACCACAACGCGACCAACAACATTTAACTCGACCAGGATTAGCGCTTTTACTGCTTTTCGCCACTTTGTTAACTACTACTTTGGTTGGAGTGGAAATTGCTGGCGTTTCTCTCCCACAAACATCGGAAATAGGATCTTTTCTGAAAAATCTATTTAGCCCTGATGTTCTCCTCCAAGGTTTGCCCTATGCTTTAGGACTAATGGCAATTTTGGGCACTCATGAACTCGGACACTATTTAACAGCTAGATTCTACAATATTCGCTCGACGTTGCCTTACTTTATTCCCGTGCCTTTTTTCTTGGGAACCTTTGGTGCATTTATTCAAATGCGTAGTCCGATTCCTAACCGCAAAGCTTTATTTGATATTAGTATTGCTGGCCCCCTTGCGGGCTTTGTGGTCACGTTACCGATTTTAATTTGGGGATTGGCTCATTCTGATGTGGTTGCTCTGACTGAAAAAACCCGACTTTTAAATCCCGATGCCCTCAATCCCAAGTATTCTATTTTATTAGCGCTACTCTCAAAGTTAGCTTTGGGAAGTCAATTAACAGCAAAATCGGCTCTTGATTTACATCCACTGGCAGTAGCCGGTTTCTTAGGATTAGTTGTCACCGCTTTAAATTTAATGCCTGTGGGACAATTAGATGGAGGTCACATTGTCCATGCAATGTTTGGACAAAGAACGGCAATTGTAATTGGTCAAATTGCTCGCGTTTTGTTACTATTACTTTCTTTAGTTCGAGAAGAATTTTTGTTGTGGGCAATTATCCTATTATTTATGCCATTGGTTGATGAACCTGCGCTGAATGATGTCACTGAATTGGATAATAAACGTGACATTTGGGGATTATTTTCAATGGCTTTGTTGATTGTTATTGTTTTACCATTGCCGCAGGCGATCGCCAACCTTTTGCAAATTTAAATAACAGACCCTTCAAACACAAATTAACGACTGCCAGAAATCGGAATGTTAATGCGATTGCCAATGTTTAAACGAGCTATGAGCGCAGTCCAACCAGTTTGTGACTTGCTCCCAAGCCCCGACCAGTATCGCCGTCAAAATACTCGTGAAACAAATTGAGATGCTGCCAATGGGGGTCTGTAGCGAAACGCAGCTCGTCCCCATGCCACGGACAAACACCAGATTCATCGGGGCAAAAAAGGCTATTGATACCAATTCTCTATAAACTTGCACTAAATAATTTAATCTCTCTTCTTGCTCTTTACTTGGCGTACTTCTCTACGAGACGCTTCTCTACGAGAGGCTTCGCCAACGCGAAGGCGGTAGCCTGCGGCAAGCTGCTGCGCGTCTACGTTTTAAAAATAAAGTGCATCTTCACGGAGAATTGGTATTAGGCTTGTTGCTATGGTTTTGAATATTCTACGAAACGATAAAATTTGTTCTTCAAAAACTTGAGCCTATTTTATTAGCCAAGATTTTCCATAAACTCACAGGTTTGGCTCTAATTCATCACCTTGAAGGCAAAATTAAACCTTCGTGATTAGTGAAGGTTTTGCCGAGGAAAAATATTTAATCCCCCAGAGAGAGGGGGAGCATTTTGTATTAAAACTAACTCGATACTGACTTAGCTGCCTCAGAAGTCTTCGCAGCAGGTGGAAAGCCAGCCAAGCGAATTTCAGAAGTGAAGGAAGTAATATTAAACCCACCAGAGCGCTTTAAGACATTTACTCGCATCCGCAAATTGGGGCTAGCAAACCACAGACGCTCCTCAGACTTGATGGTTTCATCTTCTGTAATTAGAGTCAAAGCACCATCACTATCTATTTGATAGCGTCCGGGAACTAGAGTTTTTTGGGCATCAACTATCTGCCTGAGTAACTTGCCTTGAGCCGGATTATCGGTATCGGGTACTGAAACTAAGACGGTTGAACCGCTATGTTTTACTTGCTCCCCTTCCATTGTGCCGTTCCAGGTGACTTTGAGAGCACAGGAGGCGGAACTAGGATTAATTTCGTACTGTTGACACAATTTGCTTACTTCTGGGTGATCTGCTGGTAGTGTCTCGATAATGGTGTCTGACTTGCCATGTTCAGATTGATTCAAAGCTAAATGATGAATAGTACGATGAGAAAACCATTTACCAGCACTTAACTGAAAAAACTCTTCAATATTCATGAATGAAATTACCCTGCATCAAAATGCAAAAATTCCCACTTAATTATTATTAAAAGGTAGCAGCAGGCTTTAATATTAAGCTTGATTACCTATTTCCTCAAGCCTCTTGAGGCTAATTCTTGCTGCCTCAGCAACGTTGTAATGATTGTCTTTTTCCAGGTATTTCAACGCTGAGACGCTCTTGGGAGTGGGAAGATTGCCCAAAGCTTCTGCTAGACGTTGCCTAATAAACCAATCATCTGATTGAGCAAACCGCAGGATACTATCAACAGACTCAACGGCTCTAATTTCTCCAAGCGCCGAGATTGCAGCCTCTTGCAATACTTTTTCTTTGCTATCGAGGGCTTGTAGCAGAAGTTGACGGGCACGCGGATCTTTAAGATTACCTAGCGATACGGCTGCGCTAAAGCGTACTAACCAATCAGTATCTTCATAAAATGCCCGTGAGAGTGCCTCAAAAGCTCTGACATCACCTAAATATCCTAAAGCACCAGCGGCATCAGCACGCATACCATAATCTGGATCGTTTTCGAGAATTCTGACCAAAATTGAATAACATTCTGGCGTAGGCTTGACTCCAAGGGCAAAGATCGCCATCGATCGCAGTTGCAAAGATTCGTCGTCTAGTACTTTTTTAATCAAAGGTACTGCATCCTCAGGGGAAACGTGACGCAGATTAGCAAGGGCTACCATGCGATCGCGCAAATCAGGACTTTCTAACTGAGTAGAAATTTCTTCTAAGCTTAAAGTTGTCATTTGGTTCAAAACGTTTTCTTTACTTATCTTAATTTATCCGATCCCTTCATCAGCCTGTCGCCATCACAAAGTAGGGTTTGGCGACTTTACAAAATGGCTAAATTATGAGTCAAAAATAAATAAATATTAATTTCCGGGAGATTATGTATAGAATTTAGCAGTTAGATTTAACACTTAGCTGTGCCTGAGGTATGACGAGAAGACTTGATAGGGGACGTAGGTTAGGGGAGTGACTGTGAAATACACCCTTAACCTTTAGGAGAATCACAATGGTTCAACTTAGCGAACGTCCAGGCACTAAAAAAATCACAAACTTGCGCGATAAGTTCGTCTACGAACTTGGTGGAATATACGATGCTGAACATCGCTTTTTGGAAGCTCAGCAGCTAATGTGGCAGTATAGTCAACATAACCAATTGAAGTCCTTGCTCGAAACCAATATTCGGGAAACCGAGCAGCAAATTAGAAATTTGGAGCAAGTATTCAGCAACTTGGGACAGCAACCACAGCGGGTGACTTGTGACGCTGCGGCTGGCCTAATTAGCGATGCCCAAAAGTTAACATTACTGGCTGCTGATAATCCTAAAATTGTGGAGCTAGGAATGGCAGGAGCGCAGGCTAAGGTAGAACAACTGGCAATTGCTTGCTATCGCGGCTTGATTAAAGGTGCTGAACAGATGGGGCAAAATGAAGTTGTGCGACTGCTACAGCAGAACTTACAACAGGAAGAACAGACAGCCCAAAAGATTGAGCAACATCTACCGCACTTACTTCAAGAAGCCAAATCTGCTGAAAGTTCAAGTGGTAATCGGTCTCGTTAATCTCTTGTAGGATTGATGCACTGGAGTGAGATATAACAAAAGCAAGGTCACCACTGCCTTGCTTTTGTTATTGTTCCATCAGCACTGTTTTGAATCAACCACGACTCAAAAAAGAGCATCGCTTATACGAATTCAAAATTCAAAATTAAGAAATCCAGATTTTACAAGGGTTTCTGGATTTGGATCTGTTTCAAACTTGTATTAAGAGAACTGATTACCTAATACTTTGCTTTGCCAAGACAACAGGCCCAGCAGTGACAACTACGATTTTATCTGGGTGGATTAACTCCCGCGCTGCTTGATTGACTTCCTCAATGGTGACTTGCTGGATTTTTTGAGCAAAGGAGTGCAATTCTACTTGTTTTAGTCCGTAAACTTCATTCATCAGAATTGTATCTGTTAATTCCTCTGGATTTGCTAAGGAGACATTATAGTTGCCGATGAGGGTGCGTTTAGCTGTTTCTACTTCTAGCGCAGTGACGCCTTGTTGATGGATTTGTTGCAGTATTTGACGGGTACTGGCGATCGCTTTGGTGCTATCTTCAGGACTAGTTTGCATTTCTATTAAAAATGTCCCCGCATTTTTACCGACTAGGAAGTAGCTATAAATTCCATAGCTCAAACCTTGGCGATCGCGCACTTCTGTTCCTAGTCTACTGGATAAGGTATCGCCTCCCAAAATTTGATTCAATACCAAAACTTCATAAAACCGAGGATCGTAACGGTTAATACTAGTATGACCCATATAAGTCACAGCTTGGGCTTTACCTGCTAAGACTCGGTTAACACTGACTATTTTTTCTGGCAGCGACACTGTAGGATATTTTAAGGTCGGTGGTTTAGTGCTAACTTCCCAGTCAGCAAACTTCGACTCGATGAGCGATCGCACTGACTCTACCTCAAAATCTCCCACTAGTACTAGCACCGTTGTGTCAGGACGATAATGTTTGACTTTGAAATCAATAACATCCTGGCGTTTAATGCGCTGTAAACTCTTCTCTGTAGGAAAGGTGTGTAAGGGATGTTTTTGCGGATAAATTGACTGAACAAATATTCTTTTAGCTACTTCTGACGGTTCATCTAATTCTATTTGCAGATCTGTTAAAGTTTGTTGGCGATGCAGTTCTAATTCTTTGACTGGAAATGTACTATTTTTGAGAACATCTGCCAAAATTTCGATGAGTATTAGCAAGTCTGGTGCTAGACTATCACCCTCAATCTGCACACCTTCAGGGTAGGCATGAAAGTCGAGACTTGCACCTCGTTCTGCCAAGGTTTTGGCAATTGTTAAGGCATCCTTCGTTTTTGTGCCACTAAGCAAATTTTCTGCCACAAAAGCAGCCAGTCCAGCTTGCTCATTTGAATCAAATTCTGTTCCCGCTTGAATGTAGCCGCTTAGGGTAACAGTAGGAGTGCTACGATCGCTTAACAATAATAGTCGCAGTCCGTTGTCAAATTGGAATTGCTGTGGTAGTGTTTGGGCGATGTCTTCGGCTTCTTGAGGAGACGTTGCGCGAACGCTAATGCCAAAGACAGCAAGCGGCGCATCTGTTACCAAATCTACATTTGGTAAGTACTTCACCACTTCACTAACAAGCACAGGTGCAACAGCAGAAAAATTTTCTGTAGTTTGGGTTAAATCTGGTTTCTCAGCAACTTCTGTTGTTTGCTGTTGAGTTGGTTCAAAAAAGCCGACTGTACGTGCTTCTTTTGTCAAATATTTGTTAATTACAGCGACAACATCCGTTGGCTTCACCAAACGCACAGCTGCTAAATAGCGGTCTGTATAGCGATAGTCATCAGCAGTGGTTTCATCATGACCTAATTGCATTCCTTGAGAAGTGATATCACGGTTACTCAAAATGACATCTGCTGTTAATTGAGTTTTGGCTCGTTCCACTTCTTCTAATGTCACACCTTTTTTTGCTACATTGGCGATCGCACTACTCAGCACTGAGTCAATTTTTTTCAAATCTTGTTTAGATGCAGCGGTCACCAACACCTCATACCAGCCAAATTCCCGCAAACTGGTAACTGATGCTGTAACTTCACGAGCCAGACCTGATTCTACCAAAGCCTGATAAAGACGAGAATTTCGCCCTTCAGTCAAAATATAATCCATCACATCCAGCGCTGGTACATCCGGTTGATTTACATCTGGTAACGGATAAACCGCCTGTAACAAACTCCCTACGCCTGGTTCTCGCAATATTATCGGACTGGGGAGTGAGGGAAATGAAGCAGAGGGGGGAGAAAATTCTTCCTTGTCTACCTTGTCTCCCTTGTCCCCCTCATCTTTCAATGCCCCATGCCCAATGCCCAATGCGCTGTTTCCTAATTCTCCAAACACTTCTTTAACCATTTCCAAAGTATTTGCAGTTTGGAAATCTCCAACAATTACTAAAACGGCGTTATCAGGAGTGTAAAAATTGCGGTAATATTTTTCTACTTGTTCAAGTTCAAATTTTTCAACATCTGCCTTCATACCACCTACAGGCAATCCATAGGCATGATTGGGAAACGTTGCTTGCATTACGGCGCGGTTGAGGCGATATTCTGGACTATTTTCGTAACCTTGCAATTCTGAAATTACTACCCGCTTTTCACTTGCTAGTTGCTCTAATTCAATCTGGGAATTTTGCATTCTGTCGGCTTCCAGCACCAAAAGTGCTTTGAGCTTGCTTCGTTCGACAGTACCATAATATGCAGTTTGGTCATAGCTGGTAAAAGCATTAGAGTCGCTACCCAAAGCACTAAACAAACGTCCAAATTGAATTGGACGATTTTTTGTGCCTTTAAACATCATGTGTTCCAATTGGTGAGCAATACCATTGACTCCCGGTTCTTCGTTGCGCGAACCAATCTTATACCACACCTGCACCGTTACCACTGGCGCAGTATGCACTTCTTTGGTGAGGACAATTAGACCATTTTCCAGTAGTGTCTTGCGGACGTTTTCTGTCAGTATTGAGGCCATTATTATTTTTACTAGCAACCAAGACTTAATAATTTTAGATTTTAGATTTAGATTTTAGATTTTATTTCTATTAGATAGCTTTCTGAATTTAGCTGTCACACTTATTTTTTAAATTAGTCTTATTTTGCAGGACGATATAAGTTGAATTTGGCAAATAAATCTCTTTCCTCGACAACACCATAAAAAATATATAAAAGCTCAAGCATAGTTTAATATATTATAAACCACTCACAAAACTCCTACATTCACAGACTTTCTTTGCCTTTTGCCTATTGCCTTTTGCCTGCTATATCAGCAACAAAATTAATCAAAAAAACTAAATTATGGAACTTTTGCTAAAACGCGAATAAATTCCAAAGGTAAGCCATCAGTATCGGCGATAAAAGCAACTTCATAAATGCGATCGCCTATTTGCTGTTGTGTCGGTTCTAATAATACCTTTAACGGTTCCAATTCTTCTGTTTTCAATACACGTTCTTGTAAATTTGTCAACCAGCTAGGTAAATTTGGTGTTATCTCAGTTAAGTCGAAAGACAGATGATAATATCCCACATAATGTTCATCAGCAAAAGCATCTGCGGCTGGTTTTGGTTCAGGAATTTGGATCAGTTCAATTCTGCCCCCTAATCCTTCCATCCAACAAGCTAGCGTGTAGCCTGTAGTAAAGCGTTCTGAAATTGTAAACCCCAAATGTTCGTAGAAAGCGATCGCTCGATGAATATTAGCCGTCCGAATAGAAGCGTGGTGCATAACAAAAGTTAGAAGTTGCCAGTTATGAATAAAGTTAGGAGTTGTCAGTTAGGGGTTAGGAGTTGTGGGTTAGTAGTTATAACTTGTGAGTTAGTAGTTATGAGTTATGAATTCAATTTAACTCCTAACTTTTAACTCTTAACTCCTAACTTTTAACTCTTAACTCCTAACTTTTAACTCCTAACTTTTAACTCCTAACTTTACTCAAATAACCTGAAATAAGGGTAGCGTACAGGGACGCCAGGTTCTTTTTCCAAGTCAAAATTAATAACTTCCCAGCAGGGATCTTCTGGAGAGTCAGGACTAAACTCTACGGGTAAACCGTAGAGTCGCGCGGCTGATGCTTCTGGCTGTCCAGACCGCCAAGGAGTACTGCGTTCTAAGTAGCCACTCATCAATTCCTGATAGCGTCGAGCAATAATAACTCGTGTTGCTCGATAGCCTTGGGTATACAGCTTGTCTAATGCTTCATGGATTTCAAAGCGGATACCATCAGGATGAGTATGCTGTCTATACCATTCATTATTCCACCTCCGCCAGTGACGCCCAGATTGTAAATGGATTAACTCTCCATTTTTCGGGTTAGCTTCAAAAGCGCCATGACGCGGACATAAATAGGTATCTGTTAGTGTCAACGCCGGAATAGTCTGGCGACAGTGGGGACACTGTATTTCAGGGCCAAATATTGGGTACTGCAAGCCTGGATTCATCATGAAGTGCGTACAAACATAATTTTGCTTTACCAGCACTAGGCACTAGTAGGTTGGGTTATACACTTCGACTCCACCACTTTGGGATATTTCCTCACTGCTAACTTAACTAGTAAGTTCTGAGTTATAAGTTTTTAAGTTTTTCATGAAAAACTCTCCTGTAACTCAACACTCATTACTACTTCGTTAAGCATTCAGCACTCGTCAATTTAGAGGCTTGATGCTGTGATATCCTGGTTTTGCAACCAGCCTCAAAGGTTGGAGTTTCTCCAGTGTTCCTGGGTACCATATTAATATTCTATCGTGTCTACCGCTTCTTACTGGACATCTGTCGATTTTTCTCAAGCTGCCTTCATTGCAGGCAACGCTGTTGTTATAGGTTCGGTAAATATAGCAGCAGGAGCAAGCATTTGGTACGGGGCAGTAGTTAGGGGAGATGTTGAACGCATTGACATTGGCGAATGCACGAATATTCAGGATGGCGCAATTTTACATTGCGATCCTGGTTTTCCCACAATCATAGAAGATCATGTGACCATAGGGCATCGTGCTGTGGTACATTCTGCTTACGTTGAGCGTGGAAGTTTGATTGGCATTGGCGCAGTGATTTTAGATGGTGTAAGAGTGGGTGCTGGTAGCATTATTGGCGCCGGCGCAGTAGTCACTAAAAATATACCCCCCTTATCCCTGGTTGTCGGTATTCCTGGCAAAGTACAACGCCAAGTAACAGAAGTTGAAGCCGCAGAACTCATAGAACACGCCAAGCGTTACGAAAAGTTAGCTTTAGTTCATGCAGGTAAAGGTACTGATATTGGCTTTGGTAAGGATTAGGGCATGGGGCATGGGGCGGGCATGGGGCATGGGGCATGGGGCATAGGGCATAGGGCATGGGGAGATGAGGGAGACAAGAAGAATAACTCCTCAGTCAACAGTTAACAGTCATCACTCACCACTGCCAACGCCCAATGCCCAATGCCCAATGCCCAATGCCCAATGCCCAATGCCCAATGCCCCATGCCCAATACCAATAATTTAAACATTCTTTACATATAAGCTAGGAAAAATTGCCCACTTCAGCTAAAAATAAAAATGAGAGCAGTTGACAAAACTTTAATTTCTTCTTAAAAGAGGGGTTCTAGATATGGATATCGATTTTCGTTTAGCGATCGTTTTAGCTCCAATTGCTATTGCCGCTGGCTGGGCAGTGTTTAATATTGGCGCTGCGGCTTTAAGACAAATTCAAGGCTTTTTGGATAGAGAAGCCTAACTTAGGCTTGATATCATTTATTTTCAACCGACTGTTTCTTTTTATTAAGACAGTCGGTTTTATTCATATTGAACATGGGGCATTGGGCATTGGGCATTGAAGGCAGAAGGCAGAAGTTCTTTAATGCGTGAATTTTGAATTTTGAATTTTGAATTGATTTGTCCCCCCATCTCCCCATCCCCTCATCCCCCACTCACCTCCTTGTGGATATCGATTCTGTAATTCAACCTCTTCAACGCTTTGGCGTCCATCTCGGACTCGATCGCATTGTCAATCTCTTGGCGAATCTTGGCAATCCCCATCACAATGTCTCAGTAATTCACGTTGCTGGCACTAATGGCAAAGGTTCAGTTTGCGCTTATCTTTCCTCGGTACTTACTGAGGCGGGTTATCGTACAGGGCGCTACACTTCCCCCCATTTAGTTGATTGGACGGAACGTATTTGTCTGAATGAACAACCAATTTCTTCTGAAGAATTAAACCAATTATTCCAACAAGTACAAACTGCGATTCTTCCCAATGAACCATCGCCAACTCAATTTGAAGTAATTACCGCCGCAGCTTGGTTATATTTTGCCCAAGCTAAAGTCGATGTCGCAGTGGTAGAAGTGGGATTAGGGGGGCGCTTGGATGCTACCAATGTTTGTTTGGAACCTTTGGTTACGATTATCACTTCCATCAGCCGGGAACACTGGCAACAATTAGGCCCCACCGTTGCTGACATTGCCAGAGAAAAAGCAGGTATTCTCAAACCGGGGTGTCCTGTTGTAGTTGGACAGTTGCCACCAGATGCCGAAAACGTGGTGCGATCGCGTGCTTTAGAATTACAATGCCCCATTTTTACGCCTCAACCCGCCCGCCAAATCGCTACAGGCTGGGCGGAGTATGAAACAATTCAAAATTCAAAATTTATACAATATCCTTTGCCGTTAGCGGGGCAAATTCAGTTAAATAATTCAGCTTTGGCTTTAGCTGCTTTAGAGATTCTCCAACAACAAGGTTGGCAGATTTCGGAAGCAGCCATAATTAACGGCATGGCGAAAACTAAATGGCCGGGGCGGATGCAATGGACTAGTTGGAAAAACCATAAATTACTAATTGATGGCGCCCATAACACAGCCGCAGCCGAAGTTCTGTCCCACTATGTTGATAGCTTAGACGCAGTAAAACGCAAACCCGTAACTTGGATAATGGGAATGTTTGCTGATAAAGATCATGCCGATATTTTTGCTGCTTTATTGCGCCCAGGCGATCGCCTTTTTTTAGTCCCAATACCAGTAGAACCTTGGCCTGGTCGAACTTCTGCTAATTTAGACGAACTAGCCAATCTAGCTTACAACGTCTGTCCACAATTAAGCGATCGCCAAATACATCCAGACTTATTCACCGCCCTAGAAACCGCAACCTCAACCGCCACCAAAGACGATTTAATCGTTGTCTGTGGTTCACTTTATTTAGTAGGAAATTTTTTAGCAGCCACCAATATAATTCGTAAATCATAATTACGAATTACGAATTAAGAATTACGAATTATTAATTTATCTATTGTCCCACTGTTGCGCGGCATCTTCTACAGCTTTATCTACTGTTTTTTCGCCTAACATCGCTGCTTGCAAGTTCTCATAAATTGCCTTTTGCAATTTATTAGAATCCTTCAAAGTAGGAGTTAATATTTCTGCTTGTTGCAGTTGTTTGGCAGTGATAACTCGCGCCTTTTCTATTGTTGAAGCATTAGCTGGAACATCTTTAAAGTAGCTGTCAGACAATGCTTTGATTGTAGAAGGTAGAACATTTGCCGCTTTTGCAAAGGCTAACTGATTTTCGTCATTGGTGACAAATAAAGCAAACTTCACGGCGGCGTCTGGTTGTTTGCTGTCACGGGGAATAACTATGTTCATCACTGCGACATTTTTCTTGCCGGTGTCGCCGGTGAGTTGGGGTGCTATTTCTGAAGCTTGAGCAATTTTCGGGGCATTATTAGCGATCGCTTTGAGAAACTCTGGCCCAGAAGCTAGAAAAGCCGTTTCTCCAGATTGGTATAAATCGATCGCGTGTCGATGTCCTTGGGTCAAAGCCTCTTTAGGCAGCAAACCTTTTTTATACAAGTCTACCCAATATTGAAACGCTGCTTTTCCTTGTGGCGAATTAAACGCGGCTTTACCTTGGTCATCTATTAAAGTCACTCCCATTTGCACAAAAGATTCCAGCACTTCTCCAGAATCTTGCGGTACAAATGTCACAAAAAAGGCATATTTCCCAGTCTTATCTTTAATTTGTTGCGCTGCTTGTGCTAATTCTGCGTAGGTTGTAGGTACTTTATTTATACCTGCCTGTTTTAATAAATCAGTGTTATAAATGGTTAACCTTGTGGTGAGATACCAAGGAATTCCAAAACTCTTACCATTAAGCGTGCTTGCCTTCCAGATATTCGGTAGATAGGAGGAACGTACATCATTTGGCACCTTTGTGTCCAAATCTAACCAAGCATTTCGTCCCGCAAGTTGGGAAGCAAAACCGGGATTGAGGTTAACAACATCAGGTGGCGTTTTTCCGGAGACAGCTGTTAATATTTTGTTCTCCATTGCTGCCCAAGGTACATCGACCCAGTTAACCTTTATACCTTGATTTTGCGATTCAAAATTCGTAATCAGGCTTTTAAAGTAGTCAGTAAATTGAGGTTGCAGTTGCATCGTCCAAAACTCAACAGTTGCTACTCCTGAAGTAGTTTGTTTTGTATTTGTACCACCTGTACCACAACTTACAATCCAACTAGTTAACAAGCCAAGCAGTACTAAAGCAGTAAGTTGTTTAAATTTTCGCAATTGAATCATCTTCCCAGTATTTTTACGCTTGTTCGTGGTGAAAATCTTATGCAGAATTGACGAGATTATAGGGTAAATCAATTACCAGTAGTAGAGATAACTAGGGACTGGGGACTGGGGACTAGGGATTGGGGACTAGGGAATAAGATTAAAAATACTATTTTTCAATCCCTAATACCCAGTACCCAATACCCAATCCCCAATCCCCAGTACCCAATTCAATTTAGCAGTCCAGCGGGCACAACTGTGGTGAAAAGCTTCAATAGTCTGTTTGGCAAATCAAATAAAGGGATCGGTATTGAACTTGCTCCTGAACGAATAAATGTAGTTCAGCTACGCAAGCAGCGTCAAGGTTTGAAAATAGAAACCTTAACATCAGTAGCGGTTCCCGAAGGTATAGTTACTGATGGTCAAATCACCGACCCCCCAGCAATGGCGCAGTTAATTCAAGAAGCGCTAGCCCAAAGCAAAATCAAAGCTTCTCATGTTGCAACCGGTGTACCAGGGCGAGATTCTATCGTCCGTCTGATACCGGTGCCAGCAGAGTTAGATGACAAAGAACTGCGGGAAATGGTACTAAACCATGAAGCAGGTCTGTATTTACCCTATCCTCGTGAAGAAGCTGATGTAGATTATCAGAAACTTGGGTACTTTGTAGATGAAGATGGCATTGAAAAAGTACAGGTACTCTTAGTTGCCACCCGCAAGGAGGTAACAGATACCTATATCAGTACATTCGAGCAAGCAGGATTACAAATCGATGTTTTAGAAATTAACAGTTTTGCTCTCATTCGGACTATTCGCGACCAATTGCGACAATTTGGCCCGCAAGAAGCAGCAGTACTAGTTGATATAGAGTTCGACAGCACAGAAATTGCCATCATCGTTAACGGCGTACCGCAATTTTCCCGCACGGTACCCATAGGAACTTATCAAATGCAAACTGCCCTCGCTAGGGCAATGAGCTTACCTGCATCACGAGATATGGAAATGTTATATGGGATGGTCATTACCCCAACTCCCATAGACGGCGGCAAAACTGGCGTCACCGAACTCAATCCTGGTATGGCAGCGATATTGAGAGTATTGGGCGAACTAACAGATGAACTGCGCCGTTCCATCGATTTTTACCTCAATCAAAGTGAAAATTTGGAAGTAGCACAGATTTTGTTAGCTGGCCCTGGAGGTGGACTCCAACAGCTTGATGAATTCTTTACCCAACGATTAAGCTTGCCAACTGTCCAAATAGATCCAATCGGTGCTTTGTCTTTGGAAGTTGACAGTGACAAATATCCACAAGTACAACGTTCTGGGTTGGCAGTCGTACTTGGTCTAGGAATGCGGGAGGTGTAATAATTTTGGATTTTAGATTTTAAATTTTGGATTGTCTGTTTTGACGATCGCCCTTTTGAAACTTTGGTGAAATTTTGGATTGTCTGTTTTGACGATCGCGCTGTTTGAGAATTCTCAAACCATAATATTTATCTCTAGTTGGTGTGAGAAAATGTACAGTTTGGATGTGAACTTTCTTAAAGACCGCCCAGCATATCAGAAAAAGCCTGAGAAAAAGGGAAAAGTAGCCCTTAGCCTTCCTGGAGGGAATTTAACACCAATATATGTGGGAGTTGCACTTGGTCTAGGTTTGCCAAGTTTATTGGGAGTTGGTTGGTGGTTGTTGCAAGGGAAGATCGTTGAGCTAGATGGCACAATAGCACAGCTAGATCAGGAAAGCAAGAGGCTAGATACAGAAATCGGAAACTTGAATAAAATCAAAGCCGAGACGACCGCAATTAAGGGGGAAACCCAAGCTTTAGTCACTGTATTCGATCAGATTCGGCCTTGGTCAGCAATGCTGCAAGATTTACGCGATCGCATTCCCGCAGCAGTGCAAATTGAGAGTATCCGGCAAATTCCACCTATTGCTGTGGCGGAAGGTAAACCCCCAAATAATCCAGCGGGAGGATTAGAAATTACCGGATTGGCTCGTTCTTTTAACGATGTCAATGATTTTTTATTGAGCTTGCAACAGTCCCAGTTCTTGAAGTCTTCAGAAAGCAGAATTATTACGGCAACCTTAGTAGATGCTCCTATAAAACCAGGTGCAGCTCAATCAGCTCCTGGTGTAACAATTAAGCCTCCACAAGTCGTTAAATACACCATTCAATCTGCCATGAATGATGTTCCTGCTTCGGAATTAATTCGGGAGTTGGAGAAAAAAGGCACAGTGGGACTAGTAGCTCGAATTCGTAGTATGCAACAAACGGGAGTCATTTCAAAATGACGCTGAGTGATGATTTAAATTTTGCCGACCAAGCCGGAGAATTCGACGCAGCAACCCCAGCGCATCCGGTACTATTTGGCATAGCTTTCACACCAAAAATCATTGGTATTTTGGTAGGGGTAATTGGTTTAGCGGGAGCAGGTTATATAGCATTAAATATGTTGATGCCAGCTTGGGAAAGCTATCAGCAACAGCAAGCAAAAGTCTCGGAACTCCAAGGGCAAATAGACCAAAAGAAACTTAATATCAAACAGATTGACAAAGTTAAAGAGGAACAAGCACAGGCAAAACAGCAAAAAATTCAAGTTTTAGGCTTATTTGCTAATGAGAAAAGTTTAGATACATTGCTGTTGGATTTGAACCGCTTAGTTGAATCTGGCAATGCTCAAACTCCCATTAATGGAGTCAGAGCCAAACTCAAGAAGTTTCTGCCAGTTTCCCAACAACCAGAACCGATAATCGATGGAAGTCTAGGAAAACTAGTTGACGGTAAGCTGCAACGCAGTAGTATCAGTGCCGAAATTACGGGAACCTATGAACAAACGCAATCGATAATTCGTAATATTGAGCGTTTACAGCCTTTGTTGATAGTTAAAGATTATCAATCAACTTTAGCTCCAGCTGAGTCAAGATCCCCAACAGATAAAACACCCGTGCAGGTAGGGCCACCAGGGATTAATACATCATTCGTATTACAGGTATTGATGCCACTTAGTCCAGAACAAGTAGCAGCCGCAGCAGCTAAAGCTGCCCCGAAAAAGTAGTTATGAATTATGAGTTATGAACTATGAGTTATGAATTATGAGTTATGAATTATGAGTTATGAATTATGAGTTATGAGTTATGAATTATGAATTATGAGTTATGAATTATGAGTTACAAGCTACTATGAACTCCTAACTTCTCACTCCTAACTCCTAACTCCTAACTTCTCACTCCTCACTCCTAACTCCTCACTCCTAACTTCTCATTTTTTAAACTCAGCACTCATAACTAACTACTCAAAAATTGATTCTAAACAAGGTTTTATTTAGGTGAGGAATGAACTGTGAAACAGGTTCACGGTAATAGTCTTATATTAGGCACTGCTGCTTTTGTATTTTTGGCAGCTCAACCAGTTTGGGCGCAAATTGCTCAAGTTACTGATGTACAGTTAAATCAAGCTAATGGTGGAGTTCGCGTTGTTTTAAAAACTTCTTCAGGGTCGCGCCCACAAGTTTTTACTACTAAAAGAGGTAAGGCTTTAGTTGCAGACATTATTAACACTCAATTACGCCTACCACAAGGTAATACTTTCCGTCAAGATAATCCAGCACCGGGAATTGCTTCGGTAGAGGTTAATCAACTTGATGCTAATAGTGTTCGGGTGACGGTAACTGGCAGCAATAATGTACCTGGCAGCGAACCGGTAGTGCGATCGCCAAATGGAATTACACTCAGCTTTAGCCCATCTGCTGGCACCACTGCATCAGCACCAACACCAACACCGCCAACATCCACAGCGACAGCGCCCCCTGCTTCTACTCCCGCCCAAACAGGTCAAAAGCCAGACGTTCTCGTTCCCAACCCCCAAGTCACCATCGACGGACAACCAGCACAAGCAGCTGGGCCGGGTCAACCTCTGAGTCAGGCTCCACCTTTCTTACCGAGAGCCGTTGCCCCACCAGTGGGAGATATTGCGATTTCTGCCACCGATGCTTCTCCTAGCACCATCGACTTAGCAACACAAGAACGCGTACCCCGTTTAGTACTACGAGATGCACCGGTGCGTGAAGTTTTGTCATTGCTTGCCCGTGCGGCTGGTTTGAATTTGGCTTATGCAGGAAGTGAAGGTCAGCAAGGTGCTGGTGGACAAGCAACCTCTCAAACAATCTCGTTAGATATTGAAAATGAGCCAGTGCAAGATGTGTTTAACTACGTTTTGCGCCTGAGTGGTTTAGAAGCTAACCGCAGTGGTCGCACAGTGTTCGTAGGGCCAAAACTACCCAATGCGACGCGTGACATGGTTATGCGTAGTCTGAGACTCAATCAGGTATCAGTCGGAGTCGCCCTGAATTTCTTGGTGGGCTTGGGGGCGGAAAGCGCTGTCAGTCGTGAGCGACAAGTTACCAGCGTTAGTGCTGTTCCTGTGGGAACTGGAGTTGCGCCTATCACCCAAACTCAGACGACCACGGAAAGCAGAGTTGAAACTCAACGTGTTAATTTTACAGACTCTAGCCCATTACTCAGAGGTTTACAGGCATTAGGAGACGAGCGCACCAATTCTCTAACTTTAATTGGGCCTCCTAGATTAGTTGAGATGGCAATGGCTCAACTAACTCAGCTGGATATCCGCCGTCGTCAAGTGGTAGTCAACGTCAAGATTATCGATGTTAACCTCTTGAATACCCAAGACTACAACACTAGCTTTTCTTTTGGGGTTGGAAACAACTACTTTAGCAATGATGGTGGTGCGGCAACTCTGAATTTTGGTGGTTCTAGACCAGCTACAGGTGCTGAAGTGGCAAATAGTGTAACTAGTACACCAACAACGGCTAATCCACTTAGTAGCTCGAATATTTTTCTGAACAACCCACAAAATGCCAATGCAGTTACGGGTACTGCCGGTGTTAGCTCCGATCCTACTAGAGCGGGTATTACAGCATTTACCCCAGGAACTCCAGCATCTGGTAACAGTTCTGGAACTCCTCCTACCTATACATTTGAATTGCCAACACTATATCAATTCCCCAGACGCTTTCTTGCTAGCTTGCAAGCTCAGGTTACAAACGGTAACGCTAAGATTTTGACTGACCCGACCTTAATTGTGCAAGAAGGTCAGCAGGCTAATGTCAAGCTGACACAGGAAGTTATAGGAAACGTTAAGAGCGAAACCACTCGTGGTGATGGTACCTCTATACAAACGGTTACAGCGGAAAAGACAGATGTGGGTTTAACCCTAGCTGTTAAAATTGAGCGAATTGACGACAATGGTTTTGTTTCTTTATCAGTAGCTCCCGTTGTTAAAGCACCCCAATCTTCCGCTGTGTTGAATGTTGGAGGTAATGACCAAACAATATTCTTGGTGTCTGAACGTTCTTTAAATTCTGGCTTGATTCGCTTACGTGATGGTCAGACGCTAATTCTCTCAGGGATTATTCAAGATTCAGACCGAACAACTGTCTCCAAGATTCCTATTTTAGGCGATCTTCCCTTGATTGGTTCGCTGTTTAGAAGTACAAACAGATCCAACCAACGGAATGAGGTAATTGTGTTGCTCACACCTCAAATTATGGATGATTCTGAGAACTCCTCCTACGGTTATAATTACACTCCTAGCCCACAGGTTCGGCAAATGCTTGAGCGTCGAGGCTTGAAGCTTCCCAGTGGTCAGTAAGAAAGATAATGTACAAGCTGAGTCACTTTTAACAAAAGCTCAGATCCCCGACTTCTTAAAGAAGAAGTCGGGGATCTTTTTGTTCCCCAGTAGAATTAAATGTCATTCTAGAATAAAAATACCTAATTACAATAGAAGTAGTAATAGTAGTGGGTAAATACTAATGAGTAGAGAACAAGAGTTATTAACAAAGTGGCATTCTCTTTCAGAGGAAAAACAAGAAGAAGTTTTAGATTTTATTGAATTCCTTAGTTTGAAAAACACTGTAAATAAAAATCCTTTGGGAGAACGTTTGCAGCAAATTCGTACTAGGATTGTTGCTTCTGGTAAACATTTATTAGATGAAGATGAAATCGAAAAAGAACTCGCCAGTCGCACAGGCGGGCTACAGAGTAGAGAAGAATGAAAATAACTTATTGTATTTTTCATTCTAGTAAGTTACACAGTAGGGGCGCATAGCTATGCGCCCCTACAAATTTATGTACCTTATGTGATTGAGAACTGCTATAATATAGTCTCTATTTTTGATTAATTGCTAAGATTTTATTGCATGGCGATCGCCTTTAGTCTCAAGTCCAGTTAGTTCGCGATCGCCCTATAGCTAATTATGATTAAGCTGGTGGAGCTTCTCGATAAAAAGCGTCTGTAGAATTCTCCTCAAATAAGAAATTTGATGCCTGCATAATAAATGGAAGTTCTGCTCCTACAAGACCCCGTTGGATGCGTTCTGAGGTCTCAGGAAAAACGACAAATAAAGGATATATGCTATTAGCTCCATCGCTCAAAATATGGCTGTGGCGGAGAGGCATCAACCATTCATAATCATTGTCTAAAATAACTTGGGATTGTCGCCAGCGTCCTAACAAATCAGAAAAGTCTTCATGGGGACGATGAATAAAGATTAAAATCTCTACTCCAGTTTTAATTTTCCACTCTGGATCGCACATCAAAATTGCTACATCGCAAGGCAGAGAAATTGTTTGTGAAACTGTTGTAGCAGTTTGACGAAGACGAACAATTGGTAAAGGGATAGAGATTACACTGTCATCTGGACGCCGTAGACTGGGAATCATTTCCAAGTAGGGACGGTGTTGTTTTAGTAACGCGATCGCAGCCTGATGATTACTGTACTCTGCCAAGCTCGCTTCGTACTGAGATTTTTGCATAGTCATAATAAATTAGTTAGAAGTTAGGAGTGGAGAGTTAGGAGTGGAGAGTTAGGAGTGAAGAATAAAATTAGTTAGTTTACAGTTGGAGTTGAAGAGTTAAGGATAAAATTAATTATTTAAAAATTAAAAATCAAAAATTGAGAGCTTTAACTCCTAACTCTTAACTCCTAACTTCTAACTCTTAACTCCTAACTCTTAATCCCTTATCCCAGTTTTTCAAATACTTTAAACATCGGTAAATACATTGCCAACAAAATTGTACCAACCATTCCCCCTAGAACCAAAATCATAATTGGTTCTAAAACACTGGTAAGTGCTTTTACTGCTTGCTCAACTTCATCTTCATAGAAGTCAGCAACTTTCATCAACATTCCGTCTAATTCTCCAGTTTCTTCACCGATACTAATCATCTGAATTGCCATAGCCGGAAAAACTTTATCTCTTTGCAAAGCAATGCTAATCATCCCTCCTTGTTGAATCTCTACGCGGGCTGCATCTATAGCATTAGCAATTACTTGGTTTCCTGATGTATCTCGGACAATTTCCAAGCAAGTTAAAATTGGCACACCTGAACGAGTCAAAGAACCAAAAGTCCGGCTAAAACGTGCAACAGAAGATTTTTGAATCAAGTCACCAAATAAAGGCATTTTAAGAGAAAGGCGATCGATTGTTTGGCGGCCAACAGGAGTTTTAGCGTATCGTGAATAGGCAATTTTCAATCCTACAAGTCCACCGATAAGCCCGAAAACTTTAGGACTTCTCAAAAAGAGACTAGCATCCATCAAAAATTGAGTTAGAGGTGGTAATTCAGTTCCGATTTCTGTAAAAATCTTCGCAAAAACGGGAATCAGAAAAATGGTCATACCGAGAAAGATAGCAACTGCTATAAAACCCACGACCGTTGGATAAGATAATGCTGATTTAATTTGGTTTTGTAAGCGAGCAACATCTTCTAACAACTTAGCTAAACGATTTAATACTTCGTCTAGAACACCACCAACTTCGCCGGCTTGAATCATACTCACATATAATCCATCAAAGCATTCAGGATGCTTCCGCATTGCCTCTGAAAGATTCATTCCAGTTTGAACATCGTTACTAATCTCTACGAGAGCTTGTTTGAGTTTAGTATTACTACACTGTTCAGAAAGTACCCCCAGACTTCTAACAATCGCAACTCCGGCATTCATCAAAACGGCAAATTGACGGGAAAAAACTGCTTTGTCTTTAACAGAGACTTTCACAAAGGAATTTTGGATTTTCTTTATATCCAGCCCTGCTTGAAACCCTTTAGATTCTTTAAGTTCTTGGACTACAAAACCTTGTTCTCTGAGACTAGTACGAGCTTGCGCCAAGGATTCGGCACTAATTTTTTCTGTTCGAGATTTTCCTTGAGAATCCCGAACACGAGCAACAAATGTTGGCATAAACAAACAAATTCAAAATAGTTGTTAGTTGTTGGGCATTGGGCATTGGGCATTGGGCATTGGGAGGTGTGGGAGGATGGGGAAGAAATCTTTCCCCCCACACTCCCCAGTCCCCAGTCCCTAGTCCCCAGTCACCAGTCGCCATTAGTCTAATGTGCTTTAACAGCCCCGGCTCCCGGTTTTGCACCTGCTGGTGGTGGTGTTGAAGTACCAATGAGACGTTGGATTTCATCTGGTTTGGAAGTCTTAGACATTGCTGCTTCAAAGGAGATTGTTCCTGCTTTGTAATAGTCAGCCAAAACTTTCTCCAGAGTTTGCATACCCAATTTACCGCCCGTTTGAATAGCTGAGTAAATTTGCGATGTTTTGCCTTCTCGAATTAAGTTAGAAATAGCTGGAGTAACAATCAAAATTTCTTGAGCCATTACCCGACCATATTCGCCAGGCTTGGGATTTTTCTTAGGAACTAATGTTTGACTAAATACTGCTACTAAAGAGTTTGATAATTGCACCCGCACTTGGGTTTGTCTTTCATGGGGAAAAACGTCGATAATCCGGTCAACAGTTTGTGCAGCAGAACTAGTGTGTAGCGTACCGAATACTAAGTGTCCTGTTTCTGCTGCGGAAATCGCCAAGGAAATCGTTTCCAAATCCCGCATTTCCCCAACCAGAATAATATCTGGATCTTCCCGTAAAGCTGCTTTCAAAGCATTAGCAAAACTCTTAGTATCTTCACCCAATTGGCGTTGGTGAACTAAGCTTTTAATTGGTTCGTAAACGAATTCAATGGGGTCTTCTACTGTTAATATATGCTCTGCTTTAGTGCGGTTAATCAAGTCAATCATTGCCGCTAGGGTTGTTGTTTTTCCAGAACCCGTAGGGCCTGTCACCAAAATTAGTCCTCTGGGCTTATCGGACATTTCCCGCACTACATCTGGCAGACCTAATTTTTCAAAGTTAGGAATTTTAGAACTTAATGCCCGTAAACAAGCAGCATAAGCACCACGCTCTTTATAGACATTCACCCGGAAGCGAGCCAGTCCTTTAACACCATAAGAACAATCTAATTCCCAGGTTTGCTCTAAGGTTTTACGCTGGGTATTGTTGAGCATACTAAAAATCAGCCTTTGACACTGATCTGCTGTCAACACATGCTCACCTATGGGAGTAAGTTTGCCACTGATGCGGAAGTAGGGAGGCAAACCTGCGGATAAATGCAGATCTGAACCTCCCATTTCAATCATCTGCTCCATCAAGTCTTCAATCATCATTTCCATAGTTTTGCTTCCTTTTAATGTTTGTTATTTGTCTATGACCAATGCCCAATGCCCCATGCCCAATGACTAATCTTGAAAACGAGGTGTCAGACAGTAGGGACAATCTAGCCATTCTGGTTTCAATGTGGCATCACAAGTCCGGCAGGTAAGACCTGTCTTGCGTTTGGCTTTTAACTCTGCTTCCAAACCAGTATCTGTAAAGGTCACGCGTTCTACTTCTTCTAGGGTGGTGGCACCTTGGCGTACTAAGTCCAGACTGTAAGCCAGCAAGGTTTTCATCCCTTCTTCTACCGCCACTTCCTTGATGCGTTCTGTGGGTGCTTCTTCGTTGATTAGGGTTTGCAGGTTTTCGGTGACTCGCATGACTTCATAAACGCCACAACGCCCTTTGTAGCCGACACCATTACAAGCTGGGCAAAGCTGATTTTTGGTTTTGGCTTCTGCGATCGCCTCTAATGTCAGAGTGTTAGCTTTGTAAAAGGTGAGTTCTACATCTTGGGAAGCTGATAGGCCGTAACGTGCTAATTCCTCAGTTGTCGGAGTGTAGGGAATCCGACATTCAGAACATACCCGCCGCACCAGACGTTGAGCCAAAACGCCAATTAAAGAACTAGAAACCATGAAAGGCTCAATTCCCATTTCTCCCAAACGAGCGATCGCTCCTGGGGCATCATTGGTATGTAAGGTGGTTAATACTAAGTGACCAGTCAAGGCAGCCTCAATCGCTGTTTTTGCTGTTTCCTTGTCCCGTGTTTCACCCACTAGTAACACATCAGGATCTTGTCGCAAGAAAGCCCGCAGAGCCGTAGCAAAATCCAGCCCTTTTTCCCGAATCACCTGTACTTGAGTAATCCCTGGAAGACTGTATTCAATCGGGTCTTCCACAGTACTGATATTAATTCCCGGAGAATTCTTTTCCGCAAGTGCCGAATACAGCGAAGTTGTTTTACCGGAACCAGTGGGCCCAGTCACCAAAATCAGACCAAAGGGACGGCTCACCATTTCCTGGACAATTTGCAAAGTCTCAGGATCGGTAATTAACTTATTCAATCCAAGTTGTGTAGAGGAATTATCCAAAATCCGCAGCACTACCTTTTCCCCGTAGCGACTAGGTAAGGTATTTACACGGAAGTCTACTTTGCGTCCCTCAAACATCCGCCGGATGCGTCCATCTTGGGGTAGACGCCTCTCAGCAATGTCTAAATTGGAAATAATTTTAAACCGGGCTGTCACAGCTGGAATGATTTTTTTCGGCATCACGGGAAAAGCTTCACGCAGCACTCCATCTTTACGGAAGCGAATGCGTAAGTTTTCTTCTTGTGGTTCAACATGAATATCGGAAACTTTTTCATGTAAAGCTTTAGCTAGAATTCTGTTGACAAGGTTGATAACTGGGGCATCTTCAGCGCCCTTCATCGCTGCCCCTAAATCCGCCTCCATCTCTTCAGGGGCATCTTCAATGTCGAGATTTCCGAGATTTTCTAAATCCTGACTAATATCTGTAGAGCTTTCTCGTTCTAGATGCTTTTGTCGAACAGCCAGGTCATCCAAATATTGGTTGATTACCTGTTGGTAATCCTCCTGTGTAATCACCATACGCTGCAATGCCAAGCCTTGGGGGCGCAAGATGCGATTCAGGTCATCGCAAGCCTCCAGATTATCTGGAGCAACCATCGCCACTAAAACTGAAGGCGGGGTTTGGTCTTCGTGTTTGGAAAGTGGCACCAAACGATGGCGACGGCAGATATCGACTGGAATCAGGGTATCAATCAGATTACCCACCATCGTGCCGCCAAAGGAGTTGACTTCCGGATCTAGGAACTCAACACCGTAGAGTATTTTTAGTTCAAATAGCTGTTGTTTTTTGTATTGCCTGAGCAGTTCGGGTGATAGTTGTTGGCCAGTAATTGACTCTAATACTTCCGTTAGCGGTCTACCGGATTTACGGCTTTCAATTAGTGCCTGTCTCATCTGTTCGGTATTAACATAGCCAGATTGCACTAGCTTGTTGCCGAAGGGCGAAAACTCTGTTCTGGTAGTTAGAGCGGTACTGCGCCGTTGTGGTGACGAGTGAGTCATAAAGGGAGCAATTGATTTGGGAAAACCTCTGGTTAGAGTATTCCCAGCATGTGACACAGAATTCTCATTTACTAAAAAAGTCCTCTTCGGTGACTCAATACTTAAAACTTTTGAAGGAATCAGAATATTGAATAAATCGTTAAATTTTAAGTAGTAACTCATTAAAAACCCTATCCATGAATAAGATGAGGGGCAAATCAGATTCAGCGCCACTCTTGCAAAATACTTACTACTAGAGTTACGCTACTCGTTCGGGTTACCGCACTAGGAGTGTTTCAACTAGCGTGTTCACCATTTGTCACAATAAGATGACGGTGACATCACTCCAGGAACTTGTTGGCAATAAAATCAGCCTCAGTTGCAAGTCGTCAATGACGACAGTTGCAAGCTATGGGGATTTACTGCCATAAAAAGCATCTGGAATCAGTAGACAATGATGGATGAAAATAAACAGATAAACAATACAAGCCAGCAATTGGGTGAACCAACAGAGGTAAAGCAAGCAATGAAAAGCGACTCCCCAGCCCCAATCAATTCCAATGAATCTGGCAGCGAAGTTAATGAGCAAGTGGCAGCCCAAACCAATGTAACGGCGGATACGGCTACTCTTGATCGAGAAAATGGCGTCGCTGCCAGTGAGAAAGCTGAACTACAAACAGCAGCTTTGGCAGAACTGACTCAACAAATCGAGTCTCTCAAAGCACAAGTAGAAGAACGTAGCACTCAATATATGCGGATTGCCGCTGATTTTGAGAATTACCGCAAACGCACTAGTAAAGAAAAAGAAGAACTAGAGGTGCAGATGAGGCGGAACACGATTCTGGAGTTGCTGCCAGTGGTCGATAATTTTGAGCGGGCGCGATCGCACCTCAAACCGCAATCTGAAGGCGAAATGACCATCCATAAAAGTTACCAAGGTGTTTATAAACAATTAGTAGATACCCTCAAACGCTTAGGTGTTTCACCAATGCGCCCTGAAGGTCAAGAATTCGATCCCAACCTGCACGAAGCAGTAATGCGGGAACCTACGGATGAACATCCTGAAGGAACAGTGTTAGAAGAGTTAGTGCGCGGATATTACTTGGGCGATCGCGTGCTGCGCCATGCAATGGTCAAAGTAGCTGCTCCCAAGGAAGATACACCTGCCACACCAGACGATCAGTCGAGTCCAGCCAACAGTTAAACTGTAACCGCTCGCCTCGCTGACCAAAAGTGCCTGGTTTGTAGCAGAGGCGAGCATCATTACTGAGTATTGGAAAATCAGGGGGATGAGAGAGCAGGGGAGGCAGGGGGCGCAGGGGACAAAGGGACAAGGAGAATAATTTTTAACTCAGCACTCCCCATACCCAATGCCCAATGCCCCATGCCCAATTCTCCATTTCTAGATGCTGAAGTTTTGAGCTAGCCTTGGTTCGGAGTAACAAAAATTAATCCGCGACATCATAATTACAGCATAAAAACTCAGTAAAAATACTGGCAAATATGGGAAAAGTTATTGGGATCGACTTAGGCACTACTAACAGTTGCGTCGCAGTTTTGGAGGGCGGTCAACCACTTGTGATCTCCAATTCTGAAGGTGGACGAACTACTCCAAGTATTGTGGGATTTGGCAAGAGTGGCGATCGCTTGGTCGGTCAACTGGCAAAGCGCCAAGCGGTAACCAATGCCGAAAACACAATTTACAGTATTAAAAGATTCATCGGTCGGCGTTGGGAAGATACTGAAGTAGAACGCGATCGCGTACCCTACAACTGTGTCAAAGGTCGAGATGATACCGTTGATGTTCAAATTCGCTCAAAAAATTTTACACCACAAGAAATATCTGCCATGATCCTGCAAAAGCTCAAGCAGGATGCGGAAAACTTCTTGGGCGAAACTGTCACCCAGGCAGTGATTACCGTACCAGCATATTTTACAGATGCCCAAAGACAAGCAACTAAAGATGCCGGTACTATTGCTGGATTGGAAGTCCTGCGAATTATCAATGAACCAACTGCCGCGGCTTTAGCTTTCGGATTAGATAAACAAGAGCAAGAGCAGTTAATTTTAGTATTCGACTTGGGAGGAGGCACTTTCGACGTGTCGATTCTGCAACTTGGGGATGGTGTTTTTGAAGTTAAGGCAACTTGTGGTAACAACCACTTGGGTGGAGATGACTTTGATAATGCGATCGTGCGTTGGATGATCGAACGCTTCCAGCAGCAGGAAAAAATTGACCTTTCCCAAGATAAGATGGCACTCCAACGCCTACGGGAAGCAGCGGAAAAGGCAAAAATTGAACTCTCCAGTATGGTCAATACCTCCATCAATTTGCCTTTTATCACCGCCGATGAAAGCGGCCCCAAGCATCTGGAGATGGAACTAAGCCGCTCTAAATTTGAAGAACTTTCAGGGCAATTAATCGAAGCTACCATCGAACCGATGATCCAAGCCCTTAAAGACGCAGATCTCAAACCACAAAACATCGATCGGATTATTTTGGTAGGTGGTTCTACCCGCATTCCCGCAGTCCAAAATGCACTGATAAAATTTTTCAATGGCAAAGCTCCCGATCGCTCTATCAATCCTGACGAAGCTGTAGCACTAGGAGCTGCTATCCAAGCAGGGGTATTGGGTGGTGAAGTCGATAATCTCTTACTATTGGATGTCACTCCCTTATCTTTAGGGATTGAAACCTTGGGTGAAGTATTCACTAAAATCATTGAACGCAACACCACAATTCCCACTAGCAAGTCACAAATATTTTCCACAGCAGTTGATGGACAAACCTCGGTGGAAATTCACGTCCTCCAAGGTGAACGGGCAATGGCACGGGATAATAAAAGTCTTGGTAAATTTCTCCTAGCAGGAATTCCCCCATCACCCCGCGGTGTACCGCAAATTGAAGTATCTTTTGAAATTGATGTCAACGGAATTCTCAAGGTTGGAGCGCAAGACAAAGGCACAGGTAGAGAACAAAGTATCAGGATTACTAATACAGGTGGTTTAAGTAATAACGAAGTCGAACGGATGCGCCAAGAGGCGGAATTGTTTGCCGAAGAAGACAGGAGACGTAAAGAACTGGTTGAACTCAAAAACCAAGCAGATAACCTGTTGTTCAGTTACGAATCCACCATCAAGGATAACGGAAACTTTATCGGCGAGCAGATGAAAACCTTGGCTAGTGAAAAAGTCGCACAACTCCAAGCTGCAATGATTGACTCCACCATCTCCACAGCGGAATTTAGGCAGCGTTTAGACGACTTCCAACAAACCTTGTTTGCCATTGGCGCCGATGTGTACAACCGAGCTAACAGCCAAACCGACGAAATTGGCGAACCTTCAGCTGGTGTGTTTACCCCAGAAATAGACTCAGCTATGAACGGCACACTCATACCGCAATTCAACTTTGATTTTGACGAAGAAAGTACCGCACAAGCTGATTATGAAGCGATAGATTAAAAGTTGGGCATTGGGTATAGGGCATGGGGCATGGGGCATGGGGTCAAGGAAGAATAATAAAATCCTCACTCCTCACTCAGTACGGGCTAAACGCCCCGCTACCGCTAACAGCATTCCAATGCCCAATGCCCAATGCCCCATGCCCAATTTTGAGATTTTTATTCAAACACTTTAATATATCTATATATATTGATGCTAAATTTAGCGAAGTTTCACAAAATCCCAGCAGTTTGCTAGATTGTAGAAGCAAATTACTGTGGGCTAAACGGTGTGCTAGTTGAGATGCGATCCAAAGCAGATGGGTGGTTTTCCACACCTGATGGTGCGGCTAGCCCCTCTGGTTGATGGGCGGGGTTTTCCTCTCCTACGTAGCACAATTGTAAAAGAGACAGCAAACTCGGCAGTCAGAAGTTTGACCAGGGATTTTCTCTGTTTGCAACTATTTCTGTAATTTTTGTCGTCTCCCACGAGGAAAGGCCTGTTGCTCAAGATTTGTCGGTGATTTTTGTAAAGGGTAAAGGGTAAAATCAATTATTAACAAAAATTAATTTTATCTTCTGCCTGTCCTCCGGCAAGCCGCCCTCCTAAAGACGCTTTCTAGGCAAAACGCCTTTTTGTAGGGTAGCAAGTAACCGTAACGTTCTACTGCCTCCTGCTTTGTTCCTTCTAACTTTTACCTTTGCTATATGGCCCGCGACTATTATGAAATCCTGGGTGTCTCTCGTGACGCCGACAAAGAAGAAATCAAACAAGCTTACCGCCGTTTAGCCCGGAAGTATCACCCAGACGTGAACAAAGAAGCCGGGGCGGAGGAACGCTTTAAAGAAATTAACCGCGCTTATGAGGTACTCTCTGAACCAGAAATTCGCGCTCGTTACGATCGCTTTGGTCCAGAGGGTGTGTCAAGTGGAGCTGGTGCAGGCTTCCAAGATATTGGCGATATGGGTGGCTTTGCCGACATCTTTGAAAGTATTTTTAGTGGCTTTGCTGGGGGTATGGGTGGCCCAGCCCAACAACAAAGACGCCGCAGCGGCCCCGCGCGAGGTGATGACCTGCGGCTAGACCTGAAGTTAGACTTTCGGGAAGCAGTATTTGGCGGTGAAAAAGAAATCCGCATTTCCCATTTAGAAAATTGTGAAGTTTGTAGCGGTTCTGGTGCAAAACCAGGAACGCGTCCACGCACTTGTTCAACTTGTAGCGGATCGGGTCAAGTCCGTCGTGTTACGAGAACACCCTTCGGTAGTTTCACTCAAGTCTCAACTTGTCCCACTTGTAATGGGACAGGGATGGTAATTGAAGATAAGTGTGATGCCTGTGATGGCAAGGGCGCAAATCAAGTAACAAAGAAACTCAAAATCACCATTCCCGCTGGGGTGGATAATGGCACACGCTTGCGGATTTCTAATGAAGGTGATTCAGGTCAACGTGGTGGCCCACCTGGGGATTTGTATGTTTACTTGTTCGTTAATGAAGACGAGGAATTCCAACGAGATGGCATCAATATTCTCTCGGAAATCAAAATTAGTTACTTGCAAGCAATTTTAGGTTGTCGCTTAGAGGTCGATACGGTAGACGGGCCAGTGGAACTAATCATTCCTGCGGGAACCCAGCCAAACACAGTGATGAAGTTGGAAAATCGTGGTGTACCAAGATTAGGAAATCCCGTAAGTCGGGGCGATCATATGCTGACAGTATTAATTGATATTCCTAACAAGGTAACCCCAGAGGAGAGGGAATTGCTGGAGAAGCTGGCTAAAATTAAAGGAGATCGTACTGGCAAAGGCGGTCTAGAAGGATTCTTGGGAAATCTGTTTAAGTAATGAAGTCATCTTCTATTTCAACTCCTGATGCTCAACTTGATTTACGCGGCACCCCGTGTCCAATTAATTTCGTGCGGACAAAACTACGTTTAGAGAAAATGCCGTTGGGGGGTTTACTGGAAGTATGGCTAGACCCAGGAGAACCGATTGAGCAGGTTCCCGATAGTTTAACAATGGCAGGTTATCAGGTGGAAAAAATTACAGATTGTAGTAGTTATTTTTCCCTGTTAGTGCGTCGCCCAGTTAATAACCAATGATGGCGGAAACTTCTGCTGCAACTGGACAGTTATTGGGTACTGTACTAGCTGTGCAGGCTAATTTTTATCGGGTACAGCTGGATGTGACAGACACGGAGACACGGAGACACGGGGACACGGAGACACGGAGAGATCGAGAAAAGTCTCAAATCGAGATTCCTTCGATCGCAACTTCCGCAAATACAGAGAATTCTGTCGCTGCGTCTCCCCATCTCCCCCTCCTCCTCTGTACTCGTAGAACGCGGCTGAAAAAAATCGGACAACAAGTGATGGTGGGCGATCGCGTTGTTGTAGAAGAGCCAGATTGGGCTGGAGGACGAGGAGCAATTGCTGAGGTTTTACCCCGCGAAAGTGAATTAGATCGTCCAGCGATCGCCAACGTTAACCAAATTTTATTAGTATTTGCTGTAGCCGATCCGCCTTTGGAACCTTATCAATTGAGTCGGTTTTTGATTAAGGCTGAGTCTACTGGCTTGGATGTGCTTTTATGCTTGAATAAAAGCGATTTAATTTCACAACAGGAACAACAGCAAATTAGCGATCGCCTATTGGGTTGGGGATATCAACCGTTATTTATCAGCGTCAAAAATGGCATAAATATAGACCAAGCAGCCAGCTATCTCAGCAATAAAATTACTGTCATTGCTGGGCCTTCCGGTGTGGGGAAATCTAGCCTGATTAATTGGCTAATTCCCAACGCTAACCTGCGAGTGGGGGAGGTTTCTGGCAAATTAGCTCGCGGTCGTCATACTACCCGCCATGTAGAATTATTTGAATTGCCCAGTGGTGGTTTATTAGCAGATACTCCGGGTTTTAATCAGCCGGACATGGATTGTAACCCAGAGGAATTAGTACATTATTTTCCAGAAGCAAGAGAGAGGTTAGCAGTTGCTAGCTGTCGATTTAGCGATTGTTTGCACCGCGATGAACCTGAGTGTGCAGTGCGGGGAGACTGGGAAAGATACGAACATTATTTAGAATTTTTGGATGCAGCGATCGCTCGTCAAACACAACTTCACCAACAAGCCGATCCGGAATCCACTCTCAAGTTAAAAACTAAAGGTAAAGGGCAGAGTCAATACGAACCCAAACTGGAAACTAAAAAATATCGCCGTGTTTCCCGAAAGACTCAGTTACAGGACTTGCAACAGCTGTATCAAGAAAGCGAAGAGTAACACAATAACCTGTCACGATAGCATAAGTAGGTAGACATAATTAAATGTAAGATTGGAGCTTTGTTCGTAGTAAGCGATTTATCGCTCTTAACAGACGTTTTAATGGCTCAAGCCCATACTACGAACTTTAGTTTCATTGAGTCCTTCTACTTAGATACAAATAAAAATATGGTCTTGTATGTCTCAGACCGTTGGCGTCACTCCTAGTGTAAAAGATTTCAAGGGGCGACAATCGCCTCTAAAGCAAGCCAAATAAAGGTTTGAGAGGCACAGACCCCTTGAAAAAATTAGGTGCTTATTGAGAATGAACTGTACAGTTATTAAGCAGCTACCTGTAGGGTACAGTTTAATGGTAAAAAAGAACGGTCTCGTAATTTGATTAAGACCGTCATAAATAATGTTGGCATCATTCTACCAAAACTTTTTAGAAAAATACCTGAATAAAGCACAGTTAATCACCCTAAAGATGTTGGTGTGGTTGCTACAAAATCAAAAACAAGTGAAGATAGAAAGACTGGCAGCAACACTACCATTACCAATACAACAAAACAGTCGGAGGCGGCATTTACAAAGGTTTTTAACACAAAATGCATTGAGTGTAGTGTTGTTATGGTTTCCTATCATTGAAGCAATAATTAATCAACACTTTAAAGTGGGTTCACAATTAACCATTGCGATGGATAGAACACAGTGGAGAGAAAACAACGTGTTGATGGTTAGTGTAATTTACCAAAAGAGAGCGTGGCCTATATATTGGTGTTTGTTAGAGAAAGATGGTAGTAGTAACCTAGAAGAACAGCAAAAAGTATTACGTCCAGTAATCCGCTTATTAAAAAAGTACAAGTTAGTAATTATTGGAGATAGGGAATTTCACAGCGTAGAACTAGCACAATGGCTCCAAAAGCAGAACATAGGTTTTGTATTACGTCAAAAGAAGGACACGACTTTTCGGGAGAAAAGGCAAAAATTTCAACCTTTAAGTAACATTGAGATTTATCCAGGTGTCCGCCAATTTTACACAAATGTTAAGGTGACTCAAAAGCGAGGTTTTGGTTGGTTCAATTTGGCTGTTTATTGGAAGAGGAAGTACAAAGGGAAACAAGACAAAGAAGCTTGGTATTTATTAACTAATTTGCCTGATTTGAACACTGCTCTCAAAATATATGCTCAACGTTTTGGGATTGAGGCGATGTTCAAAGACTGTAAAACTGGCGGTTATAATCTGGAAAGTTCTCAAGCCAGTCCTGATAGACTTGTGCGTTTGATTTTATTAATCGCTTTGGCTATGACCAGTGCTTGGTTACATGGACAAAGAACTAAATTTCAAAAACAAGAATCATATATTTGTCGCCAAGAAGAAAAAAATAGAAATCAGAAGCGTCACAGTAATTTCTGGATAGGTTTATATGGTTTCAATTGGATAGTTGCTTGGTATGGGTGTCAAGCATGGGTCGAGGAACTGGTCGGTTTCAGTCGCAATAAGCAAGCATATTATCAGCGAGGTTTAAGGGCTATGAAGCTTATACAGCAAGCTCTTTAACTCGCTTGTCGCCCCTTGAAGTAAAAGATACACCTGAGAGTATAATTTTGCCGTGAATCGCGGGTATTGACCCCGAACAAATATTCGGAAAATAGAATTTTATTTCTCAACTAGACGTGGAAAAATAGTCCTATGAACCAAACAATATTCGATGGAGTCCGTTGGACAACCTCAGACTTAGAATTACTCGCTACTGATGAATGGAAGCGGTATGAAATTATTGACGGAGAATTATTTGTGACTAGAGCGCCTCACTGGAGACATCAGCGAACTGGCGGTAATATTTATTTTGAATTAGAAATTTGGTCTCGGTCGAGTAAGCTAGGTGAATCTATCGCAACTCCTGGGATAATTTTTACAAATGCTGATAATGTCATACCCGATGTAGTTTGGATCGGTAATGAGCGTTTAGCACAGTTGCTAGATGATGAAGGACATTTGAGAGGAGCGCCAGAACTCATTGTGGAAGTGCTTTCTCCCGGGACAATCAACGAACGTCGAGACAGAGAGGCCAAACTCAAACTCTACTCATCCACAGGAGTACAAGAATATTGGATTGCAAATTGGCAATTACAGCAGTTAGAAGTTTATCGCCGAGAAACTGCCCAATTAAAACTGATAGCAACTTTGTTAGCTGATGACGAAATCACATCACCACTTTTGCCAGGTTTTAGCGTTCGAGTTCAGCGCTTTTTTGTATAATTTTGGCCTAGGCTAGCAAAAACCGTAGGCATCGCTTCTGAAAGTCAACTTCAGCAAACAAGGCAAAAGTAAAATTCTTCTGGAGGAAGATACTAAGAGAACTCGGCTAAAAAATAATTCTTAAACTCCAAAGGCAGAAAGTTCACAAAAGGAGTGTAACTGAGAAACTCGATTTTTATACTGCAACAAGCCAACCCACAACCAGAAAAGGAATGCCCACGAGTTCAAATATTGGTACAAAGCTTTTAAATTAATTGAAAACTCCTATAAACCTAACTGACGATCCCCATAAAGTCTTAAAATATTGTTAATTTCTGGCAACCCCCTCCACCTTCAACTTACAAGTACCACCCCAAAATCATTATGGCTATTGGCTATGTCGCGCTTGTCCTTCATGCACATCTGCCCTTCGTTCGTCACCCAGAAAGTGACTATGTGCTGGAGGAAGAATGGCTCTATGAAGCCATCACAGAAACTTACATCCCGTTATTGAAAGTATTTGAAGGCTTAAAGCGAGACGGTATCGACTTTAAAATCACGATGAGTATGACACCACCTCTAGTGTCGATGCTTCGTGACCCCCTGCTGCAAGAACGCTATGACGCCCATTTAGCCCAACTAGAAGAACTTATAGAACTGGAAGCTGAGCGTAATGTCCACAACGGACATATTCGTTATTTAGCGGAACATTACGCCACTGAATTTAATGAAGCCCGTCAAATATGGGAACGCTACAACGGTGACTTGGTGACAGCTTTTAAGCAGTTCCAAGACAGTAATAACCTGGAAATTATCACTTGTGGTGCTACCCACGGCTATTTGCCGTTAATGAAAATGTATCCACAAGCAGTGTGGGCGCAAATTCAGGTAGCCTGCGAACACTATCAGGAAACCTTTGGACAAGCACCCAGAGGTATTTGGTTGCCGGAATGCGCCTACTATGAAGGTGTAGAGCGAATGCTGGCAGATGCTGGTTTACGCTATTTCCTCACCGATGGACATGGCATTCTTTACGCCCGTCCCCGTCCACGCTTTGGCACTTATGCCCCGATTTTCACAGAAACTGGTGTTGCGGCCTTTGGCCGAGATCATGAATCTTCTCAACAGGTATGGTCTTCTGAAGTTGGCTATCCTGGAGCGGCGGAATATCGAGAATTTTACAAAGATTTGGGCTGGGAAGCAGAATATGAGTACATCAAGCCCTACATTATGCCCAATGGTCAACGCAAAAACACGGGCATTAAATATCACAAAATTACTGGGCGTGGTTTAGGGCTATCAGATAAAGCACTCTATGACCCTTATTGGGCGCGGGAAAAGGCAGCGGAACATGCCGCTAACTTTATGTATAACCGGGAGCGGCAATCGGAACATCTTTATGGTATAATGCAACGCCCACCGATTATCGTTTCACCTTATGATGCCGAGTTATTTGGACATTGGTGGTATGAAGGCCCTTGGTTCATTGATTTTCTATTCCGTAAGTCGTGGTATGACCAAGGAACCTATGCGATGACCCACTTGGCAGATTATCTGCGATCGCATCCAGTACAGCAAGTATGTCGTCCTTCCCAGTCAAGTTGGGGTTTTAAAGGTTTCCACGAGTATTGGTTGAACGAAACAAACGCCTGGATTTATCCACATTTGCATAAAGCCGCTGAGCGAATGATTGAAATATCTCACTTGGAACCAGAAGATGAATTGGGGTGGCGAGCATTAAATCAAGCAGCGCGGGAATTGTTATTAGCACAATCTTCTGACTGGGCTTTTATTATGCGGACGGGAACGATGGTACCATACGCAGTAAGAAGGACGCGATCGCACTTAATGAGGTTTAATAAGCTCTACGAAGACGTGAAAGTTGGCAAAATTGACAGCGGTTGGCTCGAAAAAGTCGAGGTCATGGATAATATCTTCCCTAACATCAACTATCGCGTCTATCGTCCGTTGTAGTAGTAGGGTGGGCAATGCCCGCCTTATATTATTAATAGTGAGGAGCGTTTACTTCGGCAAAGCTCAGTACAAGTATTTTACCAACAACAGAACAAGCCTTAGCCTGTGTACGGGTTTGTCAAATGTTGTCAAATCTGTACAAAGATATCCGTTTATTTCGATTTGACGACAGAAGCGGAGAAGTTTATATCCTATCTGCGGATGAACTTCAGATTATTGTTTATCCCAATGGCGAATGGGATTTTGTCAATGAACCCGAATTATGAGCAAATGACTTTTCAAGAATTGAGAGCTTATGTAGTGGAAAACCGCGAAGACATTGAAGCTCTACGTTTTTTGATGAGCAAACGTGACCCCAATTCTAAAGGCTATCCTATGCCTTTAACAGAAGCAGATATGCAAGCCCAGATGGAAATCATCAGGCGCAAGATTAATGGAGAACTTTGAAATTATTATTCAAGTTAACTAAGCAACAGTAGGGTGGGTGTTATTTACCCACCCTAATATTTTATGCACATTCTAGTCAGCTGCCTTTATTGTTATTGGGGCAGGTTGCGGCTGCTGTAAGCATCTATGGCATAAGCAGGAGTACGTTTTGTGTAGTCTATATCCAAGCCAGTGATGGACTTAGCCAACTTTTCAAAAGACTCAGAACGCCAGTTACGCTCGTGGATAGGCTTGCTTTGTTCTCCCAAGAAATAAGCCAAAGAGCCTAAAACTGAAACAGCTACCCAACCCACAACCGCTAATGCAATTACTATAGTCATCGTTAAACCTCAGTTTTAAGTTTTGTAACTTTATGTAAATAAATATAACTTTAACAAAATAAAAGTTGCAATCTATCCACGGGTGTGTATGCCGATAGACTAAGTACGGTATTCCACACTGAACAGTACCAAGTGGTGAGTATTGACTCAAACAATAAGATGGGAGTAACGCCAAACTATTATGAAACTATTATGTTAGAGGCTATCTGGGTCAATATTTAATTCTCGGAGTTTAGCAGCTAATCTTTGCGCCTTTTGCTCCGTTTGCTGTCGAGCCTCTTCTGCGGCTTGTCGTGCAACTGCTTCCTCTTCATGAGTTAGGAGTGTTTGACCCGTAGCTGGATTGTAAAAACGCAGTTTTCCTCTCTCCAAGCGCAACTCTAGCCCCAAAACTTGACTGGGTAAGGACACTGTACCATCTGGTAGGGTATTTGTTGTCACTGGGAAATAATTACCTTCGACCAAGTGTAAACCTTGGAGTTGAGGATTAAGATAATCGCCTGTAGGATCGTACTGAAAATATTCACGTACCCCTAGAAAGGCGTAGATTCCTTTCTTTGCACCTTGGTCTTTGGTACGGGTGGTTTTTGAGGTAATCTCTAGAACGAAATCTGGGATTTTATCGTTTTCTTCCCAGGTTTTGTAAGAACGTCGGTCATATTTTTCTACTCCAAACATCACAAATACATCTGGTGCGACAACTGATTCTGGATTACCTTTTTCGTAATAGATAAATAAATTACCAGCGACGTATACATTTGGATGATTTTGAAAATAAATATCCAGCACAGTGGTAGCGTATACAAGACACTTGCGCTGTAAATCACCTTCAGCTATTGGCTTGCCATCCTCATCTGGGTATTCAATTGGGGTAACAGGGATATACTCAACTGAGGCTGTCATGGACGGATACCTAAACTCAACTAGGGCTAAAGTCAATAATATCGCTTAAAATCTAGTTGCCATGATTAGACTCAAATTTTACTAGCAGTTTAGCCCCAAATTTCCTGGCTTTGTGTCAATAAAGTTAAAAAAGACAGGCAAAATGCCTGTCTGATAAACAATGAATAATTTAGCAAAGAATTTAGAAATTCATCTCAGCAGCTTGGACTCTTTCAACCTGCTTCTTCTTCAGCACTAGCATAACTTGAGCCAGCATTACAAGAGCGATGAATGCAATTAAACCTTTGACTCTGCCAGCGTCTTGCAGTACGATTTCTGCATCTTTTTGACCGAATCCACCGACGTTGGGGTTATTGGTCAAAGCATCACCAGACTTAACAGCTTGTCCTTCGGAAACAATCAATTCTGGGCCTGCGGGAACTGTATCAACGACAACATCGCCAGACTCAGGTTGGATGTTAACCTGATATTTGACGTTACCGTCTTCATCTTCCTCTTTGGCAATTTTAGTAATTGTGCCAGTAGCGGAAGCATTATAAACGTTGTTGTTGCTCTTTTCGCCGGTGGGATAAACTTGTCCGCGCCCGCGATTACCACCTACGTGAACTGAATATTTACCAAAGTGGATGTTTTTGTCGGTTGCGGGGTTGGGAGAAAGAACTGGGAAGACGATTTCTTGGTACTGTTCGCCGGGTAATGGGCCGACGATGACAATATTTTCTTTCTCTTCGCTGTAGGGTTGGAAGTAAGTATCGCCGATTTCTTCTTTAAGCTCCTCGGAAATGCGGTCTTCGGGAGCAATCTTAAAGCCTTCGGGTAGCATTAGCACAGCACCGACGTTTAAGCCAGTTTTAGAACCATCGGCACCAACTTGCTGAACGCTGGTATCGTAGGGAATCTTCACTACAGCTTTGAACACAGTGTCAGGTAGCACCGATTGGGGAACTTCCACTTCTGTCGGCTTGGCTGCTAGGTGACAGTTCGCACAAACAATCCGCCCGGTTGGTTCGCGGGGGGTTTCAGGATAGGTTTGCTGTGCCCAAAATGGATAGGCAGCAGCAGATTGGGGAAGGGCGAGATCGCTAGTGAAGTAGAATGTCACAGTGGCGATCGCTATGAGCAATGTTTTTACAATTGCTCTAGCACTGCGAGTTAACCTCGCTGTTACAGAAGCATTTCTCATCTCTATAAGGACAATGATTGAATTAGTCATTAGTCATTAGTCATTAGTCATTAGTCATTGGTCATTAGTTAAAGGACAAAAGACAAATGGCTAAGGACAAAATTATTAAGTCCACCAAGGTGCATCGCCGGTGCGGAAGTCGGTTTCAGTCCAAGGACTTAAGACAATTTTGTCGTCTGTTGTGCTGGCGTGGGCTAAAGCCAAAGACAGTGGTGCTGGGCCTCGAACAACTTTACCAGTTGAATCATACTGAGAACCGTGGCAAGGACACTTAAATTTGTTCTCAGCAACGTTCCAAGGGACAACACAACCTAAGTGGGTGCAGATAGCATTAATGCCATAATCTTTGATGGCTTCTTTGTTTTCTACCACAATATAGGTGGGGTCACCCTTGAGTCCTTGAACTAAAGTGCGATCGCCTGCGTTACGGTTTTCGAGAAATTTGGCGAGACTGACATCGTTACCCAACTCGTCTTTTGCTGTGGTTCCACCACCAGCACCACCGCTAGCTGGTGGAATAAAGTACTTGACAACGGGATACAATGCACCCAGAGCTACTCCAGTGACAGTCCCAAAAGTGAGCAGATTCATGAACTGACGACGCCCCATATCTGGCACGTCTGCTGATTCCGAAAATTGAGCCATAATCTACGCGCTCTTTGTGTATTTTGTTAAGCATTTTGACAGGAGTACTTGTACTTGAGCAACTCTTGTCTAAGTCGAAATGCTAACGCTTACGACGATGCCATACTTCTCGGTTCCAAGATATGTTTAGCATCTTTTCTGTTAGCATTACATTTCTTTATATCCTTATCATACTGGAGTTACGGAACTTAACATCATAACTAAATGTAAAATCTGATTGAGAAAAGCTATGACAGGACAGGAATTACGTCAACTGCTGATTGAGAAGTGGGGATACTCTTACGATGTCCAGTTTCGGCGGGCACAGGGCAAGATATTTTTACAAGTTATGTGGAAATATCTGGAGCAAGCTTCTTTTCCCTTAACTGAGGCAGAGTACCAAGAGCATCTTGATAGCATCGCTAATTATCTTCATGCTTTGGGTGGAACGGCACAAGTGCAAACGTTTATCACCCAAACACGCGATCGCCCCCGACTCGGCAAAGCTGTTAGTATTCCTCTAGATTTGGGCGAACGCGCTTCTGAATGGATTTTATGAGTTTTTTACTTAATTATTTAGTACTTTATAATACTTATTTGATTGGCGATCGCAGTTGTCTCTTGCTTACCAACAGAGTAGCTGCAATGATTGGTATCTCAAAGATACATAGGGATTTATACAGATAAAATACAATGGTAGAAAATAACTTTTAGCCAAAAAACATTATGTTGATTCCTGTTATCAAAGAACACATCGAAATTACTCCTGATGTGTGTGGAGGAAAACCCAGGATTGCCGGACACCGCATTAGAGTTCAGGATATTGTCATCTGGCACGAACAAATGGGAATGTCACCCGATGAAATTCTTTATCATTATCCAAGTATTAGCTTAGCTGATATTTATGCAGCCTTAGCATATTATCACGATCATCGAGAAGAAATTCGTCAACAAATTGCTGCTGATGAAGAATTTGCTCGTCAGCTACAAGAGCAAAATCCATCATTATTGGCAGAAAAATTAAAGCGTCGCTTGCATGGCTAAGATTAAATTTCATTTAGATGAAAATATAACTCTTGCGATAGCTAATGGATTGCGAAGACGTGGTATTGATGTCACCACTACTCCAGAGCAAGGAATGATAGGACAATCCGATGAACAACAATTAGAATTTGCCATTTCTCAAAATAGAGTTATTTTTACCCAAGATACGGATTTTTTGAGGCTACATCATACAGGATTTTTTCATCCAGGTATTGTTTACTGTTCACAAAAAAGTAAATCTATTGGAGAAAGTTTGCAGGGGTTAATATTAGTTTGGTAAGTAATAGATGCTGAAGAAATGCACAATCGTTTAGAGTATTTATAAAAGCAAGCGATCGCAGTTGTCTCTAGCTTACCAAGAGATTGAGATCCTCTCTCCAGTCGGTAATTCAGCTATTTTTTCTCCTTGGAGGTTCCAAACCTGAACTTGAAAGTTATTTGTATCAAGGCTAACAACAACAGCCAACTTTTTACCATCGGGGCTAAACTTGATTTGATAATTAGAATCCCAATTGTTAGATGCAATATTGCCAGTTGGAAATGTAATTACTTGCTTTGTTTGAACGTTCACTAGCCATACTTTGTCACGTCCAATAAAGGTTAATAGCTTACTATCAGGACTAAATTTAACATCTTGAATTTGAATATCAGCAGATTCAGTCAAAAATGTAGCTACTTGCTGTCCTTGGAGATTCCAAAGTCCTACTTTTTTAGAGCCAACAATAACCAACATTTGACCATCGGGACTAAATCCATAATTTTGAACATCACCAGTTGGCAATGTAGCTACTTGCTGTCCTTGAAGATTCCAAAGCCCTACTTGTTCAGAGCCAACAATAACTAACATCTGACCATCGGGACTAAATTTCATATCTTTAATAGAGTTATCAATAACTGAAAATTCAGCTATCTTTTGTCCTTGATGATTCCATAGTTGTACTTTGCTTTTATATTCTTCAAAATTAGCCAATAAATTACCGTCAGGACTAAATCTAAAATTATCAAAATTCTCAGTAACAGAACGAGTTGAAAATTCAGCTATTTGTTGTCCTTGAAAGTTCCATAAGCGCACTTCAGCGTCATTTCTAGTAGCTAACAGTTTACCATCGTCGGTAAATCTGAAATCGTTACTATAGGTGGGAAGTAAAGCTATCCGTTTTCCTTGAAGATTCCACAGACTTACTCCATCCTTCTCAGCTATAACTAACAGCTTGTTATTAGGACTAAACCTAAAGTTAGATGTTTTAGCTGCAATAGAAGTAATCTGTTGTCCTTGAAAATTCCATAATTTTATTATATTGTCATGTTCTCTAGTAGCTATCAGCTTACCATCAGAGCTAAAACGAACCATTTGAAAACTTGAAATGTTGGACTTAATGTAATTTTTTTCTTGTATTCGATCAAGAACTGTTTGCAAAGACAGAGTGGGGGTAGTGGTAGGGTACTCCTCAAAAGAAAGATTGTCACTAACAATGTCTTTTAATTCTTGTGCTGCTCGCATCGTAGAAACTAATGTATCTAACTGCGAAAATTTAAACTGTTGTTCAACGTTCTTTCCCTCTCGTTCTAGTCTGGTGACAATTTGATTTTCTTTTAAATCTTTTTGGGCTTTTTGCAGGGTTGTACTTGCCCAAATTACTACTGCTAATTGACAATACAGCTTGGGGATTGTTAACTTTTCCTGCCAAACCTTGGGCTAATGGTTGTACTTCTTTTAGTTTAAAACCATCGAGGGCGATCGCTCTACCAATATTAAAGGGTGTACGGCTTTTATCTTGAATCAAATCGGAGGGAGTTGCTACTCCTAATAAGGCAAAAGTAAGACGATAATATTCGGGGCGATCGACTCGCTTATTATAACAAGCTCGAATCAGGGCAAAAAAATCATCAATGGGAAAATTTAAACTGAGAACCGTATCAATTTCATCCACAAAAATGACAATATTTTTATCAACATAATGTAACAACACATCCTGAATAAATTCACTCAATCGCTGTACAGGTGAAATTAATTCATGTTTTTTCCACCAACTCCGCCAGTTAAATTTTTCTGATAGATTGAAACTACTTACCAAACTAGCAATAACACCTGCATACCACTTTTCTAGCGTTACACTTTGAATACCAATCTCTGTCAAATCAATAAAAGCGCAAGCAATATCATCTGCAATTAATTGTTGCATTGTTTGGACTCGCAAACTCGACTTACCCATCTGGCGCGAGTTCAAAACATAACAAAAGTCACCTGCTTTTAAAGCATTATATAAATCTTGATCTGCCTTTCGTGTCACATAGCTAGGTGCATTTACAGGAAGACTTCCGCCTACTTGATATTTATATTCCATTTTGAAACTTTCAATTATAGTATTAGTGATAATTGGAAGATGACATGACAGATATGAGTTTGAATTTCCTGATTAACAATCATAGATTTTACTCACACTTCGCTATCAGATTCCTTGCTAACTATTTCTCGGAATTCATCTAATGTCATCTCAACAAAATGATTAGATTGGAAACTCAGATATCTTTTGAGGTGAAATGAATTATTGCTGTAAGTAGCCCTTACTAATCGCGCCTTTAAATTTGGTTCTTCTTTCTTTAAGCCTTGTATTAATATATGAATTGCCTGATCTACAGCAGCCTTTTTTTCTGACTCAGGTATATTTGAGTTACGATATGATTCGCAAAGTTCTGCCAAAAGTTGACGAACTAGCTGAAGTTCGTCTAATTCAGGAATAGCAATAGCTCCTGCTGCACCGCTTGGTGATTTAGGTTTTGGTTGAAGAACTACAAATTCCATGTCTGGCTCGTCTGGCTTTGTTCGTCTAGAGATTAAGTAAGACAAGCCTATATTTATTATTAGGTTACTCAAGGCAGTATGTAATAAAATTAAGTGAATAGAGTTCATATATCAGTCCAGTTGAGATATTTAAAATATTGGTGCTTTAGGTATGATTGGCAGTTTGTTATAAGAAGAAAAATATTTGGATTTACTCATAGCTAAAATAACGCCGATATAAATCACATCTGGGTTGCACTTTTACACCTGTAAATTTCACTAGTCCCATAGCATATAATTTATAAAGTTGAAAACGCTCCAATTGCACTGACTCTGAAGTAGAGTTAATTAATGCTTTGAATGATTCAAATAATTCCACGTCTTCTTGTAAATTGATTAATAATCGCTTGAGATGATGGCTATAAATTCCCTCGTCAGTTGCGGCTGTTGCTAAAAAATCTTCTAATGTTAAATTCTGACGCTTAATATAATACATTGCAAGTCGCACTAAATAAGGATGCCCACCTACCATTGCCATCAGTTTTTCAACTTGATTTTGCTGCCAATTTAATTGATGACGCGATGCTAAATCTTGCACTTCTGCTTGAGTAAATTCTGGCAAATTTATCGGCATTCCCACATTGAATGGAGATTTATTTGCATCTAACTGAATATAAACTTCGGTAGAATGCACTACTACCAATCGGAGTTTTTGCCAAATATTAGGATTTTTTGATTTCTCATGCCAAAGTCGCAAAAGTCCAAAAAAATCTTGAGCAATTTCTGGATAATGGAACAGGCGATCGCTCTCATCTAATCCTAAAACCAAAGGACAGTTTATCTGAGGTAGTAAATACTCTTCAAAATAAGATGTACAATTATAATTGCTACTCAAAAGCTCTAAATCCCAGTATTCATTTACCCGATCCTCTAGTTGTAATTCTCGACTAACCATTTGACAAAACCCACGTAAAAAGTTATCTAAACTGGTTAGCATGGCTTTATCTGCTAATCTCAAATTCAACTGCACTGTACGATAATCATGTTGTGCCGCATGAGCCATAATTCTAGTCAGTAGTGATGTTTTGCCCATCAGCTTTGGTGCTTTAATCAGAATCAAAGTACCGGGATAAAAAATCTCTTGATAACAATCAGATTCAATAGTCGAACGTTCTATATAAAAAATAGAATTTACAGGTATTTGGCCTTCTGGGAATTCTAGGGTTAATTGCACTCCTGTTAATAAATTAGGGTTAACTAAGTCGGGACGGAAATGAGCAAATAGTTCAATCAATTCCTGACGATAAGAAAAATGCTCTCCCTCCTGATTTTTGAACTCAAATTCTCGGCAGATCTTGGCTATATGTCGCCTAACAGTTGATGAATCGCTGAGACTTAGGCTTTGGGCGATCGCTTCATCTGTCTTCCCAGCTAAAAATGACTTTAAAACCATCCTTTGTGTTTTTGTAATCTTTTCAAAGGCAGCATCAAACTCTTCTTTTTTCATGGCACTAATCCTAGCTAAGATTTAAGCGATCGCTCTATTTGTGAGTTTTTTTGCACAAAAAGCTTAGCTCAACTGTTTTCGTGAGCGATTTGACACAAAAATATACAGCAGAATTCAGAATAGGCTACGCCCCGCTGCGCTAACAGGAGTCAGAATTAGAATAGTCTGTGTGACTAGCTAGCAGACCTAGATAGTGTATTTCACTTGAAATATGCTGTATTTATACAAATTACATGTAAATGTGCATTAACTTCAATTCCAGGTCACAAAGCATTATATTTATGCACAAATTTATCGACTTGGAATTACATTTTGTTAATATAAAAAAGTTTATGATCTAAAATATGCTACGAAATTCTCTTGCCGAGGGGTACATCTCTATCTGGCTGAATTAACACAACTTCCCCATCATCTAGAACTACTCCCAAAACTAAAACTTCGGAGATGAAATCGGCAATTTGACGGGGTGAAAAGTTAGTTACGGCTAATATTAATCTACCGATTAATTCAGTTGGTTGATAAAGTTTTGTAATTTGGGCACTAGATTTTTTGATGCCCAAATCGCCAAAATCTATCCACAATTTATAAGCTGGCTTTTTAGCTTTAGGAAATTCTTCAATTTTGATGATTTTACCAACATTAATTTCTACTTTGTCAAAATCTTCAAAACTAACTTGTGCCATCGCTGAGTTAAGATTTTAATTTTTTATTGGGTAGAGCGAATCGCTATTTTCCTGTCAGCTTTACTAAACCAATGCCCCCAAAGTAAAGTCCCAGGACTGCACCAGCTAGAAGGCTTTGGGTGAGGGGGTCAGTAGAAGGTGTGAGAACGGCTCCTAAAACAACTGCTCCCATAATCACGTAACGCCAACCTGAAACCATCTTCTCGGAGGAGACAATATTCAAGTTACCGAGTAATAGTTGAATGATGGGAATTTGAAATGCTAAACCAGTGCTGAATAAAAGTAGCAGCACAAATTCAAAATATTTATCAATTGACCAAAGTTGTTCGACTACATCTGCTCCATAGCTGATGAAGAATTTCAAAGCTGCGGGAATCAGAAGTAAATAAGCAAATACTAAACCTGCTGCAAATAAAACACTCGACCCTAAAACCACAGGCCCTAGTAAGCGGCGTTCGCGGCGAGTCAGTCCAGGAAGCACAAACTGGATAATTTGGTAAAGAATGAAAGGACTAGAAAGTACCACACCAGTGTAAGCTGCGACTTTGAGGGAGACAAAGAAATATTCTCCAGGTGCAAGTTGAAGAAATTTGACTCCTTGTGCTGGAACCTCAAGTAGTTGGACAATGGGCTTAACGGCAAAGAAACAACCGATAATACCTATTGCTACAGCAATCAGCGAATAAAAAATTCGCAGTCGTAATTCTTCTAGGTGGTCGAAAAGTGACATTTCGACTTCACCCGGCAACTCATCTAAAGGATCTGTTTCGGAGTTGCCATCTGCTTCTGTATTTATATCAGGAACGGTTACAGTATCTACGTCTTGTGAAGGCGTCATGAGTCCAGTTAGTAGGCAACAATTTTCAACTGAGTGCTGAGTTGGGAGTTAGGAGTTAGGAGTTAGGAGTTATTCTACTTCATCTCGGCATCTCGGCATCTCCCGCACTCTCTACTCAGCATTGTTAACTATTTTATCCGGCGATCGCAGCCACCAAGATATGTTTTTGAGTACTGCGAGTTTTTTGTCCTGTTTTTTGGGGTTAGATGTGCATAAGTTAGTAGGAAGCCATCTTGTGGGCAATGCCTAACCTAAAATAGGGTGGAACCGATAATTTGTAAATCACGTCTCTGCGGCTAGTAGGACTGAGTAACTCAACACAACATCAATATACAATGCTCAGTTTTTCAACTCCGGTTCATCAAGGTGGCATCTAAGTTTAGCGTAATCAGAAATTTTTAGCTGAGGTTGTATGAACCGGACAATTTGCATTGGTCTGATGGCATTGCCCATATATTTATCCAATGCTGAGCTAGGCAATGTTTATAGTAATGTGTCAATTGTCAAAAACCAGCTTTCTAACATAGCTGCTCTGATGGTTTACAGTACAAATGCTCCCTCAGGTATATTGCCGTGGGATATATCGGCTAGAGATGACCAAACCGAAGATTGTCTTCGCTCTGGTATCTGCAAGGATTGATAAGTAGAAGGCAGGGGGCAGGGGGCAGGAGGCAGGAGGCATAAGGGAAAAGCCAGTTTTGATCGGGGTTTTAAACTTTTGCCTTTTACATTTAATTATGTCTACCTACTTACTAAGCTGTTATGCATTTAAGTTGCAGATTAACTTGTGAGGTTGTCATTTATTTTTTACTAATGATTAATGACGGTCTTCAAGAAAAAATACAACATCTAAGCGCATTAGCTTAATTCACAATTAGGACACACAGAGAAATATTACAGCAGTTTCATAATCAAAAAAACTAATGGTTACAGAAAATTATCAAGGTACAGTCCTGATTACAGGAGCGTCAACAGGAATTGGTCAGGCCTGTGCTTTACTTTTAGACCAATTGGGATTTTCTGTTTTTGCTGGTGTGCGTCAAGACATTGATGCTCAAACACTCCAACAAAAAGCTTCACCAAGGCTGATTCCAATTTTTTTAGATGTTACTGATGCTGAATCCATCGCTTCTGTAGTTGATAAGGTAACAAATACAGTGGGTGATGTTGGAATTTTAGGTTTAGTAAATAATGCTGGAATTGCTGTCCCAGGCCCTTTAGAATTATTACCGATCGCTGAATTTCAACATCAGATGAATGTTAATGTCACTGGACAATTAGCAGTAACACAAGCATTTCTTGGTTTATTACGCCAAGGTCGCGGTCGAATTGTGAATATGGGTTCGATTGCTGGTAGAAGTTCTACCCCGTTTTTGGGTGCTTACAATGCTTCAAAGTTTGCTTTGGAAGCACTCACTGATGTGATGCGTATGGAGTTAAAACCGTGGGGAATCTCAGTTTCAATTATTGAACCTGGTTCCATCGCTACGCCTATTTGGAATAAATCCCTGGCTCAAGCTGACATCGGACAAGATAGCTTATCAGAATCGGCACTAAATCTTTACGGTCAGGCGATGAATACTGTACGTCACAAAATGCAGACGATTGCATCTAGAGGAATTTCTGCGGATATTGTTGCTCAAGCTGTTGTCCACGCGCTGACTGCAAAACAACCAAAGACACGCTATCTCGTTGGACAAGATGCCAAAATCCAAGCTGTGCTAAAACATATTTTGCCCGATAAGCTCCACGATCGCCTAATTTTATATTCAATGGGTTTGTAGATTATACGATTTGGGATTTGGGATTTAATCTCAGGGAAATTAAATCCCCGGTTTCTTAAAGAGTCGGGGATCTCTATACCACGAATTCTCACTAATCAAATAGGATTGCTATATATTCACAAACACTACAAAATTGTACTTAATAGTACTTTTTTTGTGTCGGATATTTTTAATATTGATAAGAGTAGCTTATTTAATATTGAAACTTTTTGCAATTTATACTTATAGTAGTATTTTTGCCTAGTTAAAATCAAATATCACCATTGCAGTGTGCTACAAAAAACGTATATCGGAAAAATCAACCGAAATGCGGCTAATTTTGTTAGTAATTTAAGCCAGATGTACTTAAATTAACTGATAAATTCCCAAAAATAAATTTTGTCATCCCTATTCGTGAATGAACTCGATTAGTTATGCTCCTAGATTTAGAAAGATTTTATCAGGCTTGCAATCCAAGTAGACCTCTAATGATAGGAGATGCAAGCGATCGCCGATATTATATCGATTTTGCAGCGGTGCGGGGTGGCAAAATCATTGAGGCATTACAGCGCACCATCACTCGCATCTCTCCAGATTCACCAACTTGTCAGCTTTTTACGGGACATCTTGGCTGCGGTAAATCAACGGAATTGTTGCGTTTGAAAGCTGAGTTAGAAGTGCAGCAATTTCATGTAGTTTATTTTGAGTCCACCCACGTTTTAGAAATGGCAGATGTGGATGTGACTGATGTTTTATTAGCGATCGCTGGTCAGGTAAGTGAAAGCCTGGAAGCGATGAAAATTAAACTCAAGCCTAGATATTTTACCAAATTGTTTGGCGAAATTGTCGATTTTTTGCAAACACCAATTGAACTGGGAGTTGAAGCCGAGTTATCTGTGGGGATTGGCAAAATTACAGCTAAAACCAAAGAAAGTCCCCAATTGCGGCGGCGGTTAAGGGACTATTTAGAACCGCGAACGGCGAATATTTTGCAGTCAATAAATCAAGAACTATTAGAACGTGCCAATCAAGAACTTAAAACCAGGGGAAAAAGAGGGCTGGTAGTAATTGTTGATAATTTGGATAGAGTAGCAATTCGACCTTTACCATCGGGGCGATCGCTACCAGAATACTTGTTTATTCAACGGGGCGAACAGTTACGCAAACTAAATTGTCATATAGTCTATACTATTCCCCTAGCTTTGACTTTCTCCAACGATAGCGCCGAACTTCAGCATCGTTTAGGCGGAGGAGTAGCACCAAAAGTTTTACCGATGATACCTGTGCGTTTGCGCTCTGGAGAAATTTTTCCCCAAGGGCTAGCATTGATGCGACAAATGGTGCTAGCGAGGGCTTTTCCCGACATTTTACCTAGCGATCGGTTAGGCTTAATTACAGAAGTGTTTGATAATTTGGAGACCTTAGATCGGTTGTGTTTGATTAGTGGTGGTCATGTGCGCGACTTGTTGGGGTTGTTGTTTGATTGTTTGCGGGAACAAGATCCACCCTTCGAGCGGGAGTGTGTTGAATTGGTGATCAGAAGACAGCGAGACTACCGAGCCAACGCCATTGACCCCCATGAATGGGAACTCATCTTTCAAGTGGTGCAACAACAAAGGGTCAGAGGTGATATTGAATACCACACTCTATTGCGGAGTTTATTTGTATTTGAATACCGCGATCGGGAAGGGGCTTGGTTTGCCGTCAACCCGGTTTTAGCAGAAACGCAAAAATTTAAATCATGGTTGAACGACAATCACAAGTAGATATAAGAGCAAATAACGAGCGGGCATTGAGGAGTTTAGGGAGAGCGATCGCACTTTCTAACGGTCAATTTTCCCTAGTTTTAGTATCCTGCAATTATCGAGTTTTGCAAGAGGAAATGTTGCAGCGACTCGAAGAAATGTCTTCAGGATTATACCACATTCAAAAAGTAGTTTTACCCCACAATGCCAGAAGTCTTTACACAACTATTCATTTACAATTAGTTACCGAAAATCAGCCGCCATCAGCGTTAATGATTTTGGGTTTGGAGTCCGTGGATGGACTTGATGATTTCTTAAGGTCGATTAATCATATTCGTGATGAATTTCGCAAGCGCCATCCATTTCCGATAATTGTGTGGATGAATGATGAAGTTTTGCAAAAAGTGGTACGTTTAGCACCAGATTTTGCGAGTTGGGCGGCGACACCGATTCAATTTGAAATGACAACTAGTTCGTTGCTGCAATTTCTCCAACAAGAAACTGATTCTTTGTTTGCCAGAGTTTTACCCAAAAATAATGCACAATCCCAAACATCGAAATTTGCAGAAAATTATTCTACTCTAGGGCAAGTTTGGGAACATAACTACGAACTCCACTTTGCCATCAGAGAATTACAAGATCGTGGTATTACCTTAGAACCAGAATTGCACGCGAGTTTAGAATTTGTTTTTGGCTTAGATAATTATGTTAGCGATCGCATCAATCCAGCCTTAAATCATTTCCAGAAAAGTTTACAAATTTGGCAGAAATTGGGAGATCAGGGGAATGAAGAGGACGCGGTGACAGGGAGACACGGGGACGGGGTGAGTAAGAATGTCTCCGCGTCCCCGCGTCCCCGTGTCCCCGCGTCCTCTTCTTCGCGGGATGAGGTAGTATTTTCTTCTCCCCCATCTCCCCCATCTCCTCTATTTTTAAGACAGGGAGTTTTACTGTTTTATCTAGGGTTATGTTGTTGTCGTTTAGCAGAGCAAAATCAAGTAGAAAATCGCCGTCATTGGTTAGCAGCAAAATCTTATTTTCAGCAATGTTTGAATATTTTACAAATAGCTGGATGTGTAAATATAGTTGCTGAATTTATTGGTCAACTTGCTGAAGTTTTGCAAAACCTCCACGACTGGGAACAATTGCAAATTGTTGCTCAAAGGTCTTTGGAGTTGCATCAAATTTATGGTAGTCAAATTCAACTTGCTTGTGACTACGGTTTTCTAGCACAAGTGGCTGTACAGCAATCACGTTGGCTACAGGCGACTATTTTAGCACATGTATCACTACTGAAATTAGGCGAAGCGCAAAAGCAGCATGACCCTTATAACTGCTTATTTCCTTTATTGTTGGCGCAAATTTATTATTTAATATTAGCGAAAGCACAGCGCAATTTAGGCGAACAAGGAGTTGCGCGGGAATATTTAGAAAAGGCAGCAAAAGAACTGCCAGAAGCTTTAGAATACAGCGCTCATCAATATGATGCCCATCGTTATATTCGCTTGTTGCGGACATTGCGATCGCTTTATTTTGAAGAAGGACGATATTTAGAAGCTTATTACATTCGTCAAAAACGCCGTTCTGTGGAACAGCAATATGGTTTTCGGGCTTTTATTGGTGCAGGACGTTTGCAACCCCAAAGACAAGCGACAAACCCAGCATTAATGTTACCTGCTGGGAGTAGCAGTGTTGCTTTAGAAATTGCCGCTTCTGGTCGAGAGCGAGATATTAATGATTTAATTGGCAGAATTAGTCGTGCTGACCAAAAGTTAACAGTGATTCACGGTCAGTCGGGAGTTGGTAAGAGTTCCACGGTAACAGCGGGTTTAGTTCCAGCACTGCAAAATCGAGCTATTGGCGATCAAATTGCGGTGCCTGTGGTGCTGCAAGTTTATAGCGATTGGGCTAGGGAATTAGGCAAATCTTTAAGTGAGGCCATGTCTCAGATTAAAGGAGAAGCAGCCATTGAGCCGGAGGTTTTACCGGAGTCTTTTACGCCTAGCACCATTGTGAATATTTTACAGCAATTAGAAAAAAATGCTGACAATCATTTGATTACAGTTTTAATTTTTGACCAGTTTGAAGAATTTTTCTTTGGATATAGCGATCGCAATCAAAAGCAAGCATTTGATAAATTTATTAGCGACTGTCTCCAGATATCTTTTGTCAAAGTTATTCTTTCTTTAAGAGAAGATTATTTACATCGTTTATTAGATTTTAAACATCTTTCCTCCCTAGAAGCAATTAACAACAATATTCTAGATAAAAATATCCGTTACCAATTAAATAACTTTTCGCCAGAATATGCAAAAACGATTATTAAAAAATTGACAGAGCGTTCTCAATTACATTTAGAGCCTGCTTTAATCGATGCCCTAATTGCAGATTTATCAACAGAATTTGGAGAAGTACGCCCCATAGAATTGCAAGTTGTGGGAGCGCAAATTCAAGATGAGCGAATTACTACCCTGGAACAATATCAGCCGTATAGACCGAACAAACTAATTGAGCGATATATTAAAGAACTAATCAAAGACTGCGGCCCGGAAAATGAACGAGCAGCTTTACTGGTTTTATATTTATTAACAGATGAAAGCAACAATCGACCTTTTAAAACTCGTGCTGAATTAACCGCACAATTAACAGAGTTAGAAGATGCTAGCAAACTAGAATTAATTTTAGATATTTTAGTCCGCTCTGGATTAGTGGTTCTTTTTCCCGACGTACCAGAACGCTATCAACTAATTCACGATTATTTAGTAGACTTAATTCGCTACTTGCAACAACAGGAATCAAGCTTACAAGTCCAACTCAACCAACTACGCCAAAAAGTAGAACAAAGTCAAGCTGAAATTGAGCGACTCAAAAGCGAACTGAGCCAAAAAAAGCAGCCAACCAAATTAATAGATAGTCATCCGCAACAGGGATTGGGTTTATTAACAGAATTGCGAGAGTTACAAAAACGCGAAGAATTAAGTCAGTTAGAAATTGAGCAATTGCGAGCTGAACTTAAAGAAAAAGAATTAACAGCGAAACTAGCAGAAAGTCAAGAAAAACAAAGACTCAGTGAAGCGAAATTAAATCGTTCTTTGAAAATTGCTTTGACTGCTTCTGTCTTGGCGATATTTGGTTTAAGTGTTTCCATAGTTACAGCAATAGATAGCGAGATTAAAACTCTGAGTGTATCCAGCGAAGCTTTATTTGCCTCCCAAAAAGGTATTGATGCTTTAAAAGAAGGTATAAAAGCTGGTAAAAAATTACAACAAACAATCTGGGTAGATTCCAATACCAAAGAGCAAGTGCTGACGGCTCTCTATCAAGCGGTTTCCGGGGTAAGAGAATATAATCGTTTCGACGGGCATATATCTGGGGTAAATAGTGTTATATTTAGCCGCCATAGCCGTTTAATTGCCTCAGCCAGTGCAGACACTACAATTAAAATCTGGGGTTTTGATGGTAGCTTGGTTAAAACTTTGTCAGGACATAAAGATGTAGTCAATAGCATCAGTTTCAGCCCCGATAGCCAAGTTATTGCTTCGGCTAGTCAAGATAAAACAGTGAAACTATGGAATCATCGGGATGGCAAACTAATAGCCACTCTATTAGGACATCAAGCTGTGGTGAATAGTGTGAGTTTCAGTCCCGATGGTCAACTTATTGCTTCGGCGAGTACAGACAAGACCATAAAACTTTGGACTCAAGACGGTAAATTACTCAAAACCTTAGAGGGACATAGTAGTGCGGTTTTAGCTGTTGCTTGGTCACCCGATGGACAAACCATTGCTTCTGGGAGTGCTGACAACAGCATCAAGCTTTGGAGTCGAGACGGTAAGTTACTGAAAACCTTTCCAGGTCATAATGATGCAGTTTTAAGTGTAGCTTGGTCGCCTGATGGTAAAACAATAGCTTCCGCTAGTTTAGACCAGACTATCAAATTGTGGAGTTTAGAAGGCAACCTCCTGAGAACCTTATCAGGCCATAGTGCAGGAGTTACTAGTGTCAGTTTCAGCCCCGATGGTAACACGATCGCCTCTGCAAGTACCGACGAAACCCTCAAACTTTGGAGTATTGAAGGTGTGTTGCTCGGTACCCTCAGGGGACATAATAATTGGGTCAACAGCGTTAGTTTCAGCCCAGACGGTCGCACCTTGGCTTCTGCAAGTCGCGACAAAACCGTTAAACTTTGGCGTTGGGATGATGTGCTACTGCGAAAACCCAAAGCCGATAACAACGATTGGGTGACGAGTATCAGTTTTAGCCCTGGAGGTCGCATTTTAGCCGCAGCCAGTCGAGACAAAACCGTAAAACTTTTCAATCGAGAAGGTAAATTGTTCCGTACTTTCACTGGGCATCAAAGTCAAGTTTGGGGCGTTAATTTTAGTCCTGATGGTAAAATAATTGCCTCAGCTAGTAAAGATAAAACAGTAAAGTTGTGGAGTCGGGGTGGTGAATTGCTCCATACATTACAAGGTCATAATGATACAGTATTGGGTGTAGCTTGGTCGCCTGATGGTCAAGTAATTGCATCAGCGAGTAAAGATAAAACAGTGAAGCTTTGGAGCCGTAACGGTATACTGCTTAACACCTTGCAGGGACATCAAGATGCAGTGAATTGGGTAAGTTTTAGTCCTGATGGCAAATTTCTAGCATCGGCGAGTGATGATAAAACAGTGAAACTATGGAGTAAAGATGGTAAATTAATACAAACATTGGCTGGTCATAGCCGTCGGGTAAATGGGGTAGCTTGGTCACCTGATAGTCAAATTCTCGCCTCAGTTAGTATTGATAGCACAGTGAAGATTTGGAATCGAGAAGGTGAATTGCTAACTAATCTTGGTGGGGATGGTGATAGTTTCATCAGTGTCAGCTTTAGTCCAGATGGTAAGACTCTAGCAGCCTCCAGCGATGACAAAGTGAGAATTTGGAACCGCGATGGAACGTTGCTGATTGCTTTGAAAGGTTATAAAGACGAGTTAACCAGCATCAATTTCAGCCCTGATGGCAAAACTTTAGCTGTAGGAAGTGCCAACGCTACAGTGATTTTCCAAGATTTAGCAGATATCAAACTGGATAAATTGCTGGCACGGGGTTGCGATTTACTGCATGATTATTTGCAGACTAATCAGAAAGTGATGAAAAGCGAACGCGCCTTGTGTTCTGATAGGTGATGGAGAACAATGTTTATAAGTATCATACCTGAGTTAAGCGATCGCACTCCATCGACTCAAACGATAACTTTAAAAAATGCAACAACTAATTTTCAGTTTGATTGAGATGTTGTTGTAGCCAATCGAGCAAATCATCCATTGTTGTAAAATCCAACAAGGCTTCCCCAAGTGCTTCTAACTCTTGCAGTGAAAGAGACTGTACTTGCTTTTTCACTTCTTCGGGTAACTCTCCTACTCGTTTTTGTAGTAGCCGTAGAACTAGTTCTTGCTGTCCGCGTTCGTAGCCAATGCGCTCGCCTGTGGTAATGTAACTCATACTACGTTCCTGTTCAAATTGCTTAAATTCTTCCCAAAACTCCGTATACTACTTCTTTAATACAGTAGATAATTGGCGCAAGCGATCGCTAACTTCTAAGTTAGACTCTTGCGATCGTAATTGTGGTGGTATCTCTGCTAACAAAAGTGGATTTTCTTGCAACCATTCATTAAGGGCAACCCCACTGAATAGCTTACGTATTTATACGGGATTTTAATATTAAAACTTTATATTTTTTATGATTATATTAGGATTGATATAGCAACATGATTTATTGCCTACGACTCGTTTGATACGCGATCGCTTATAGCAGATTACGGACGCGATCGCACCTCAAAAATTCTAGTCTGATAAATAACTCAAGTTAAAATTAAGAAGATGATAGGATCGACGATCAAAATACCGAGGTTTTGATCACGTAGCCCGAACTATGTCAAAAAATGGAACAGCAGCTAGCTCAACTACCACCTGACCAACTTTCCCTAGTTAGCAACTTTTTAGATGCTCTACAAGACACAGGTATTATAGGATATGAGGGGTATTAAGTGAGTGCCTTGAATGCCAACAACTGTCCAACTCAGAGGTCTATATCGTCTTAGCTATTGGCTAACATATATCATGCTTCAGCCCATACATCTTGTGTGCATTGATGACAGAACTAGCAACCTGTATGTCTTGGCTGGAAATACTGAGAATCTTGAGTTCCAAATTACGCTAGATGGGGAGGTGTTCTGATGAGTCAGGTCAATTATGCAGCTATGTCTGACGACGAGTTAAGGCGATACTTCCTCCGACATCGCGAGGATAAAATGGCCCTCCGAGCATATTTAGATAGACTTAGCAATCGTCCACACAATGTAATCACAACCGTAGACGATCCCGATTTTGATGCCAAAATTCAAGCGGCAATTCTGCGGCAGATGCAAGCAGCAAACAATGATGGTGAGGCGGGGGTCTAACACTAAACGATCGCATCCTCAAAAATTTTTATCGCTCTCAAACCTTATACCATTTCCCGAAAAATTTGATACAAATGTAAACCATGAAAGCCTTGCTACATCTAAGTTATTTAATTGCGAATTGCGAATTGTGAATTGGTATTACTTCTGATCAATGGAGTTTACCTATATTCCGCAATTGAGGGTGCTTTGGGCTTTCGATGTTGTCCTAAGACTGACTATTAATCATGGCAACAATGGTAGATAAAGGCACCTCTGCAAAGTAATTTTGCTGAAATTGTTCTTCGCTGACGGCGGCTAAAAACTGTGTAACAGCTGCATCAGCATTGGCTTGGGAGATGCTGTTGGGATTCCAGGTAATTTGCAAATCGCGGTCTTGTCTTGTAACTGTGAATCCCCAATATTTTAAAGCTTTGATTCCTAAAAATAAGGTGCGATCGCTAATGCCAAGTTTATCTAAAAGTTGTACGCGAGTGACTAATTGATTGGTACGACTGAGATATTTAGCAATCCCAACCAAGGTTCGCCAGATTTCTTTTGGTGGTTGGTGGTTGGGTTTAGACCAAGCAATAGCTAGTTGTTGTTGATTATCAATCGTAGACGCTGAGTTGCTTGCTGCTAAACATCGCCGCAACCATGCACGTAAATCATCCCAGTTCGTCGGACAATGTTCAAGAATTACTGCCGAAGTAGCTAGAGACGGGATTAATCGCGTTTGTGCTGAGTTGTCCTGATTCCGTAAGTCGAGGATGAATGGCAAGTATTGAGTAGTGAGTGCTGAGTTTTCACTTGGGCGGACGGCAATTAATCTAATTTCATAGCGTTTTTTAAAGGTATTGTAGTCGAGTTCAACTATACAATCACACCTGCCTATGGGCAATTCATCTTTGTAGTGTCCCCACCAAATACCAGGAAAGGGACTTCTAGTTGAATCATCCCGAATCTCAAACTCGGTTTTAATGTACTGTACCTTTTTTCCTCGCCAATCTTGCTGATTGCGATGCCAACTATTTTCAAACCAGCAGTTTTGAATTAGCAATTTGGGAACAGGGTTACCCATTCCACAAGGTTCTAGCAATTTCAATTCTAAAAATAACTCTTTCCCCAAGTCTGCAACTCTTACCACTATGTCTGCTTGCACCGTTGGCGTGAGAGTTGTACCGCCCAAAGATTGCCGTAACTGCTGATTAATCGCTGCTGTAAATAAAGGAATATTCTCAACAGGCAAACTCAAGCCCGCTGCAAAGGGATGTCCGCCAAAGCGGTGCAACAGATGTGCTTGCTCTTTCACCAACTGATACAAATCGACGGAATTCACCGAACGGGCGGAACCACGGGCTAGTGATTGGGGATTAGGGACTGGGGATTGGGAAAATTCCTCCCCAGTCCCCAGTCCCTCAGTACTCAACAAAATTGTCGGGCGTCCTGTTTCTTGTGCTACTTGTCCGGCGACTAAACCCAAGACACCGGCAGGCCATTGGGGATCTTCGAGGACAATAACGCTGGTGGTTGATAAATCTAATTGAGTAAGTTTTTGTGCGACTTGGGCTTGTACATCTTTTTGCAAGGATTTGCGGCGAGTGTTTGCCAGTTCTGTAACTTCGGCTAATTCGTTACAACGTTTGGCATCACGACTAGTTAATAATTCGACGCAGAAACTAGCATCGCCTTGGATGCGGCTAACGGCGTTGATTCTGGGCCCCAAACCGAAGGAAATATCTGTGGGGCGATCGCCACTTTTCTGGCACAATTCTAATAATCGCCCTACCCCTGGTCGTCGTCGTGCTGTCGGTGGCTGTTGAAAATCTGCTTGCAAGCGTTGGATTCCCAACTGTGCTAAATAGCGACAATCTCCACTCAACTGCACCAAGTCAGCAATTAATCCTACTGCAACTAAATCTAATAAATCCTCTAATGGATGTTGGGGAACATGCGGCAAAGTTTGATAAAGTGCTTCCACCAATTTATAAGCTACCGCCACCCCAGAAAGATTAAATAGCTGATGTTCCTTTGGCAGATATCGGGGATTAATAATTGCTGTAACTGGTGGGCGTTCTTCAGGTAATGTGTGATGGTCGGTAACTATGACATCAATACCTAATTCTTTGGCATAAATAATTTCATTAATATTGGTGCTGCCCGTGTCACAAGTAACTATTAATTTACAACCTTGTTTTGCTAAATTTTCAATTCCTTGATTATTTAATCCGTGAGATTCTTTTAAACGATTGGGAATGTAATAAACTAACTCAATATTTTGGATAAAAAACTCTCCCAATCCATCCCAAAGTACGGCGGTAGAGGTGATGCCATCAGCGTCAAAATCTCCCCAAATAGCAATTTTTTCATGACCATCGCGGGCTTTTTGTAAGCGGGCGATCGCCAAATGTATTTCTTGTCCAAACTCAAAGGGACTTGCTGCTTGATAAGCTTTATGGTTGATAAAAGCTGATAATTGTGATTTTTCTTTAATTCCCCGTTGCCACAACAGTTGTGCTGCATACAGTCCATTTGATGCAGGCGTATGCTGTTTCACCGCTTGAATAAACCACTCTGGCGGTTGTTCTGCTGTTGCTAGATTCCACTGTTGTTCTGGCATATAAAAAAAGTCAGAAAAGTAATAAATTAAGTCTTAGAATTTTTGAATTATTCTTGGGGTAATAGGCAATGGGCAATAGCCAATAGATTTTTTTCAGACATGACTTAGGATTGCTATATATAGGATTCGTATTTGATTTTTGAACAAAATTCTATACCCTTTAATCTTCTATATAAAACTCCTATTTTATTTTTGAACAAAACTCAGTACACTGAATCTTCTAGAATCCTATTGCCTATTGCCTATTGCCTATTGCCTCCTGCCTACCCACATATATAAATTAATAAATAGTTTTACTACCAATTTCTCAACCGAAAGCGCACTGGCATTTTATCGGACGGATAAATTAACAGGTTTTGCTGTAATTGTTCTAGAGAAGAACGGCCATTGACTAACTCCCAGTCGAAGTAGCGAAGTAATAATGCTAGCATTACAGTTGATTCCAGCATTGATAGATGCTCTCCCAAGCAACGATGAGGCCCTGAGCCAAAGTCTATCATTGGCAGTGAACTAGTTTCCTTACTCTTGTCTAACCAACGTTCTGGTAGAAATACCTCTGGATTAGCATAAACTTCAGGATCTCTTCCAGCAGCAAGCATTGACCAGGATACTCTTGTACCGCGAGGAATTACTTGACCCTCAATTACAGTGTCGCGTTGAGCCTCCAATGAAGTCGAACCTGAGGCAATTGAATAAAGGCGCAATGTCTCCTTGATAATTGCGCGAATATAAGCCAATTCCCTGAGGTTTTCTGTATTAATACAGCCTTTGCTTTGCCAAACTTGGTCAACGATGTCCCGTGCTTGCTGAAAAACCCTTTGATTTAAACTCAACTCTCCTACTGCAAAGGATAAAGTATGGGCTGTTGTATCAGTACCAGCTATTAATAATTCAAGAGATTCTGCTATTAATGTTTGGCGATTGTATTTTGGTTCTTTAGCAGCGATTTTGACTAACATTGATTGCCTAAACAAAGGACTGACTTGTGGTAAATCGGTCTGGTTTTGTTCTCTCATCTGTAAAGCTAAGTCTACACGGGGAATCAGAAATTCCTCTAAATATTGCTTTGCTGCCCAATAATCTCGTGAATTCTTACTTGGCAAATATTTCATCCATATCTTCTCGCCAGCAGCTTGTCGTAGGAACCGATAGCCTAAAACAGACATCGCTTCGTACAGCTTGATAACTTCCAATGGTGGCCCTTCAGGACTAGTACTGTTTCTATTCACAGGAATTCCTAGTACAAGAGAGGAAATCACTCTCATTGTTAGTTCTACAAACAGAGGATCTACCTCAACTTCTTTTGGCGGTGCAGTTTCTTTGACTGTCTCAATTACTTGTTCGCAAGCTTGGTTAATAATTTCAATATATTTGGAGAGACTGCTAGAACTGAATTCTGGGTTCCAAGCCTTGCGTCGCCACTGCCACTCAGTGCCAGTTTCTCCGATCATAATGGAACCACTCATATCGTTCCAAATTTTACGCATTTCCTCAGCTCTAATTAAGCTACCATCTCTCATCCCATTGACAATAGTATCTTCGATCGCTTTGGCCTTACTTAAAATGACAATTGGATAGTTGCCATTCCAAATAACATACATCGAGCCTAGCTGTTTACTCCAATCAAAAAATTGCAGAAATAATTTCTTCTGTTTCACTGCTGCTAATATTTGCGGAAGATTTCCTAACAGCCAGTGTTTGGGAGGAGAAGGGAGTGATTCTAGGGATTTGTATGTATTCTTTTGTTTCCACCAACGCCAACCCAGTGTTCCCGTTATGCTAGAAACGCCTAAGACTGTCGCTAAATATGGAAATGAGGAAGAATAATCAATCTGAGCAGTAATGTCTTGAAACATGAATCCGCCTTTGCCTAACAAAAACTTCAGATTACCCAGATACTAACTTATTGTTTACCAATTAGTTCAGCCTATTTTTATTTCTCGAAAGTAATATTAATAAGATGATAGGTACTTTTAACTCCTAACTCCTAACTCCTAACTTGTATTAAATTGGTGATTGGTCTTCGGTGGTTTGAGATTCGCTCACTAGGGGATTAATTAGTATTTCATTAGCAGCACTATCGGGTTTACGGGCGCGAATTGCTGGACGCGATCGCCTGTAACCTGCTCTTTCTGCTTTTTGGTGCTCGTAATCAATTAATCTGCCATAATATTCATGTTTGCTTAAATTCATCGACAAGAAAATATGCTGGCGAATATTACCAAAACCTTTGCGATTAAAAAACTTTAATGCTGAAACATTGGTGGGGTCAGTATCTACTAGCATAAATCGCGCCCCATCTTCAATCATGCGGGCGACTACTTTATCAACTAATTTGTCTGCTACTCCCCGACGCTGAAATTTAGGACTAACTCCCAACCATAAAATGTAACCGTAAGTCCAAGATGCTTTGGTAATTATGGTTCCCAAAACAAAGCCTGCTAATTCTCCGTCTCTTTCAGCCACCAGGCAATATTCTGGATCTGTATTGTAAAGTCCAATTACCTCCCATTCATCCCAGGTGCGGTATAAATAAGGATATAAATCGCTGGTAAATAACTCTTCTCCCAAATGATAAACAGGAGAAATGTCATCAATTCCTAATTCGCGCACATAAATCGCTTCAGTTTCGTCAAAGCTAGACATAAATTTCTAAATTTTTAACTGTATAATGGGAAGAATTCAGAATGAATTAATTTAGTAGAATTCGTATCTTTATTCATTATAAATTATCTTGATTATTTAATAATTTTGACCTTTAACTCTTGTACAGACGCGATGAATCGCGTCTCTTGTACAGACACAATTCATCGCGTCTGTACTCCTAACTTTTATAGCGATACTTCTTGAATGCTATCAATATTTGGCAAGGGATCGTTCGCAGTTTCTTCAGTGACTGACGTGCGATCGCACCGCTTGGCGAAGGTACAATAATCACAAGTTTTACTACCCTCCGCCACTTGCGGAAACTGTACGTTATTTTGGTAATCTGCCAACCAATTAGTTAACTGATTTAACAATTGGTTAAGTTTCTTGGTTATTTTTATATGTTGAGTAGTATTGTAATTAAATTTAATATTTTGTGGTTTACCTTCAGATTGCACAAACCAGTAAGTCATGGAAATATTTTCTGGCGAATATGCGCTGGTTTCAGCCAAAACATACATATAAAGCCGTGTTTGCCAGTTGGATTCTAACTTGCGCTTATGAGGTGGTTTCGGATAAGTTTTCCAGTCGAGAATTTGCGCTTGTTGGTTATCTGCAATCAATAAATCATAGACAACCGTCAACAAATAGTTCTGAATTTGCAGAGTGCGGTAGTGTTCGCTTTCACGAAAGGTTTGATTGTCAGTTGCAGACATTAAAATTTCTGGGGCTGCATCAGCAAAACCAGCCATCCAGCTTTGTAGTTGAGGATCTGCTTGGAGGAAACTATCAATTGGCAAACCCATTTCTCGCTGCTGCATCAGCAGATGAAAGCGGCTACCTAAAGTTTGCCGTTCCTCGTGTTCGGGATTTGTCGGCGAATTAAGTTGTTCTAAGTAAGTGTGCTGGAATTTACGCGGACAAGCTTCTAGTAAGTTGAGTTGTCCTTGAGACAGTCTTAGTAGTTGAGTGGTAGTTGATAGCATCCTTCTATTGTAGAAGCAATGTTTAACAACAACCCACTCCAAATTTAACTTCTATAGAGCTATTTTTTACTACCGTCCTCATCGTTCTCCAGATCGTTCTGCTTCTCGGAATCTTTAGTTTTTCCCTGGGATTTGATGGAGCCAAAGCTATAGGCCATAGCTATTTTAACTATGTCGAAATATGCAGGGTGATTATCTTTGTTAATAATTGCTAAAGAAATTGACCCTGCGACTAAGATGACTAAAATAGGGGAAAGTGTTTCTTTTAGAGTGGTGTTGCTGTTGTTTGGCATGGTATAATCTCCTTTGAAGAAGCCTTTGGCTGAAGTAAAAAATAGCCAAAGGCAATTGATTAAGTTCCAACATGAGATTCGATTAGTACTGTTTTCTAAATCAAGAAGTAAACAATTAACGCCAAGATTCAATAATCATGGCGATCGCAAACAAACAAAACAAAATAACCGCTATCCGAAACAACCATTGCCATAACGCTGCGGATAATATTATGCCTGCAATGGAAACAGCGCCAAGCACCTTAGATAGAACCAAGGCGATTCCTAAACCAAGTAAAGTAAAGAGAAAAAACCTCAGCCCTTTAGTAGCCCACTTAAATAAGTGATTTTCGTCGTTTTTGAGATTGGTATTCATAGTTTTTGTCCTTTTTTGACAGTTGAATCTTGCTAGCCAACACATACCCGACTTCAGGAGCGAATAGTTATAAAATTGCTCCTAGCAAGTTAAGGAAAACTACAGCGATACTCCTCAATCGAGTTAGCTTGGTATTTTTAGATAATGAAAATTAAGCTCCAAGATTAATACAGTTGAGTCAAAGGAATTTATGTTTGAAGGCAAGTAATCTCAACGCGATTAACTCTTAGATAAATTGCAATGGCAATTTGAAAATTCATATTAGGCGCTAAATGCTCGTGATGGCGCAGAACGCAGATTACGCGCATCAAGCCCTAGAATGACAACATACTTGGAATACTTGCCTTTTTGACAAACTTCAGAATCGAGGCATTACTCACTAAGTTTCACGGAGTTAACTGTAAACTTACTAAGTTACTCGATAAACTAGGTTAAACTCACTATAAAGTAACTTAGTTACTTAGTCAAGGTATAAAGTGAGAAAATTGTCAAAAAAGCACCATAGCATAGCCGTAGCCAGATATGTTAGGACATAATGACAAGCGTTAATGCTAGGAATGGTAATAGTTTTGCCTCTTGTCTCCTGCCTCTCGCGTAAGTATAGACAGTTCGCATAACCGTCCTTTTTGAGAGATTTATTTCTCACATAGTGAGCTAACATTGGGAGTGTAGTTTGTATTGGTGAGAGCATGAGTGCGATTCCCCAAGATTTTGTCGTGGCTTTAGCCCAAGAACGGGGTGTATCTAGCAGTGAGCTAGAGGTGTTGTTAGGTGTGGTTGAGGACAAATCGCCAAGTGCGATCGCTAAAGAATTGAAAATTAGCCCTGAGGCAGTACGCAAAAGATTAAGTGAGGTTTATAAAAAATTTCATGTCAGGGGTGTCGGCCCCGGAAAGCTCACTAAGTTACAGCAAGCGATCGAAAGTGAGTATCGAGCATCTTCGGTGAGTGTGAAATCCATTGCCAGCAAGCCTCCAGATTGGGGTGAAGCACCTAGTATCAGTGGTAGCTTCTATGGACGAGGAGTAGAACTGTCTCGCCTCAAGCAATGGATTGTTCAGGATAAATGCCGATTAGTAGCGCTATTGGGGATGGGGGGAATTGGCAAAACCACTTTGTCTGTAAAGCTGGCAGAGGAAGTGCAATATGATTTTGAATACCTGATTTGGCGATCGCTCCGCAATGCCCCACCTCTCAAAGAACTCTTGGCTGAGGCGATCGTATTTTTATCTGATGAAAAAGAAATTGATTCACCAGAAACTGTAGATAGTCAAATAACCTTGCTGATTAAATATTTACGAAAACAGCGTTGTCTTTTAGTCTTAGATAATGCCGAAACGATTTTGCAAGGGGGCGATGCCTCCCGCAAAGATTTCATCCTACGTGCCGGAGAATATAGAGAAGGATATGAGGCTTATGGCCAACTACTCAAACGTGTAGCAGAAGAAGCGCATCAAAGTTGTTTACTATTGACTTCTCGCGAAAAACCCAAAGAATTTGCTCCTTTAGAGGGAGAAACATCGCCAGTCAGAACACTATTATTAGCTGGCTTAGGAGAAATAGAAGGGCAAGAGATTCTTAAAGATAAAGGTATATTTGGCTCAAAGCAAGATTGGGCAAAGTTAGTTGAGAATTATTCAGGCAACCCCTTAGCACTAAAGTTAGTTTGTGAGCCGATTCGGGAGTTATTTGGTGGTGATATTGCCGCTTTTCTGAATCAAGGCGAGATAATTTTTGGTGACACTCGTAATTTATTAGATCGGCAATTTGAACGTTTGTCAGAGCCAGAAGCGGAAATTGTCTATTGGTTAGCAATTAAGCGTGACCCTGTTTCTTTAGAGAAATTGTTAAATGATATTGTCCGTTTACCAAAAAGAGAATTACTAGAAGCCCTAGAATCTTTACGACGGCGATCTCTAATTGAAAGAGCTACAGAAGGAATTAATTCAGTTGCTACTTTCACACTCCAACCTGTAGTAATGGAGTATATAACAGACTGTCTATTAGAAGATATTTGCCAAGAAATTATTGATGGTGAAATTGCAATATTTAAAAGCCATGCTCTCGTTGAAGCTACAGCCAAAGATTATATTAGAAATACTCAAATTAGTTTGATACTTAAACCAATTTTAGATAGGTTAAAAACTATTTTTCTAAATTCCAACGATCTGAAAAATCAATTAATACAAATTGTATCGAAAGTTCGAGAAAAATTTCCACCAGAACCAGGCTATACAGTTGGAAATGTCCTGAATATGCTTTGTCAACTACAGGTTGATTTAAGCCGCTATGACTTTTCTGGTCTAATTATTTGGCAAGCATACTTGCAAAATGTGAATTTGCATGATGTTAATTTTACTGGCTGCAATCTTGCTAAATCGATTTTTGCAGAAACCTTGGGTAGTATTTCATCGGTAGTATTTAGTCCTGAAGGAAAACTTTTGGCTACGGGTGATGTTGATGGTAAAACTCAGCTATGGCAAGTTGCAGATGGTAAATCACTTTTGACCTTGATAGGGCATAGCAGCCCAGTATGGTCAGTGGCCTTCAGTCCTGATGGTCAAACTCTCGCTAGCGGTAGTGACGACCAAACAGTGAAATTATGGAATATCCATGACGGGAAGTGCCTTAAAACCTTGCAAGGGCATACTAGTAGGGTAAGGTCGGTCGCCTTCAGTCCTGATAATCAAACTCTCGCTAGTGCCAGTGAAGATCGAACAGTGAAATTATGGGATGTTCGTAACGGCAAGTGTCTCAGAACCTTGCAAGGGCATACTAGTTGGGTATGGTCAGTCGCCTTCAGTCCTGATGGTGAAATTCTCGCTAGTAGCAGTGATGACCAAACGGTGAAGTTATGGGGTGTTGGCGACGGCAAATGTTTTAAAACTTTGCAAGGGCATAGTAATTGGGTACGGTCAGTTGCTTTCAGTCCCAATGGTAAAATTCTCGCTAGTGGTAGTGAAGACCAAACCGTAAAGTTATGGGATGTTGGTGGCGGCAAGTGTCTCAAAACCTTGAATGGGCATGGTAATCGTGTCTGGTCAGTAGCCTTCAGTCCTGATGGTCAAACTCTCGCTAGTGGCAGTGACGACCAAACGGTGAAGTTATGGGATGTTGGTGGCGGCAAGTGCCTCAAAACCTTGTACGGGCATACCAATCGGGCATGGTCAGTTGCCTTCAGTTCTGATGGTCAAACTTTGGCTAGTGGCAGTAAAGACCAGACGGTGAAGTTATGGGATATTCGTGATGGGAGATGCTTCAAAACTTTGCAAGGGCATACCGATAGAATACGCTCAGTCGCCTTCAGTCCTGATAATCTAACTCTGGCTAGCGCTAGTGAAAACCAAGCGGTGAAATTATGGGATGTTCGTGACGGCAAGTGCCTCAAAACCTTCCAAGGACATACTAATCGAGTATGGTCAGTTGCTTTTAGTCCTGATGGTGAAACTTTGGCTAGTTGCAGCGAAGACCAAACAGTGAAGTTATGGAATGTTCGTGACGGAAACTGCCTCATAACTTTACATGGGCATACTCATCGAGTGCGGTCAGTAGCTTTCAGCCCAGATGGTCAAACTTTAGCTAGTGGCAGTGACGACCAAACAGTAAAGTTATGGAATATTGCTGACGGAAATTGCCTCATAACCTTTGAAGGGCATACTAATCGGGTGTGGTCAGTCGCCTTTAGTGCTGATGGTCGAACTTTGGCTAGTGGTAGTGACGACCAAACAGTGAAGTTATGGGATATTTGCGAGGGCAAGTGTGTCAAAAGCTTGGAGGAGCATACCAATTGGGTTTGGTCAGTCGCCTTTAGTCCTGATGGTGAGATTCTCGCAAGTGGCAGTGAAGACCAAACGGTGAAGTTATGGAATGTCCGCGATGGTAAATGCCTGAAAACCTTACAAGAGTATACCAATCGGGTACGGTCAGTAGCCTTTAGTCCTGATGGTGAAACTTTGGCTACTGGCAGTGAAGACCAGACAGTGAAGTTATGGAATGTCCGTGATGGTAAATGCCTCAGAATTTTGCACGAGCATTCTAGTTGGGTAAGATCGGTAGCCTTCAGTCCTGATGGTAAAACTTTGGCTAGTGGCAGTGAAGATGAGACGATTAAATTGTGGGATATTCAAACTAGTGAGTGCTTAAAAACACTGCGATCGCCAAAACTCTACCAAGGAATGAAGATCGCTAAAGTGACAGGCTTAACCGCAGCACAGTTAATGACCCTCAAAGCCTTAGGAGCAGTAGAAGATACAGAACAAAAATAAAAGGTAAAAGGATGAATTTAGTATTCTTAGTTCATCCGTTTACCTTTTTTATGTACCTGATGCTTATTTCATGTTAGCCCTTGCGTCCCTCACTGCGGCAAAGAAAAATAAACCTGTGAGTGGAATGCTTAATGCAAGGATAATTGCTGTGGTTGTGACGCCGAAATCTGGTTGTCCGTAACTGAGTTCAAAAATCGAACCAACAGCTGCGATCGCACTGACACAACAAGCACCTAGAAACAAACCGCTTTTTGGAGTTAAATACACTACTATTCCCCTATGCTACTGGTTTGACCGCTTGATACGAGAAGCCATTCTTAGATAGCTCCTGGGCCAAAGTCAAGGAGTTTTCTACACGGTCTACAAACACCACACCATTTAGGTGATCCATTTCGTGCTGAATGCAGCGTCCCAACAGGTCGTTAGCCTTTAAAGTTTGAGGACGACCATATTCGTCTTTATAGGCGATTTCCACGACTTCAGGGCGCTTTACATCCAGGTATACGTTGGGAATACTTAAACACCCTTCTTGGGCAACCGAGATGTCGCGGCTGACTTGTTTAATTATGGGGTTGATCAACACCAAAGGTTGATTCGCTGCGTTGTCTGGTTCCAGGTCAATGACAATTAATTGTTTGTGAATTCCCACTTGGGGAGCAGCCAAACCAATGCCATCTTTACTGTACATAGTTTGCAGCATTTCGCGCACCAGTTTGCGGAGTTCGTCATCAACTTTAGAAATCCGCTTTGCACCTTGACGCAGCACGCGATCGCCTAAATAATGAAGCTCCAAAGGCGGATTTTTTAACTTTTTTTTCTCGACAGCAATTTCAGAAGGCATGAGTCTTGATGGCTAGATGGTGAAAATTCCTACTTCAATTCTATCAACCTGGGGAGTGGCGAGTGGGAAGGTGGGGAGATGAGAGAGTAGGGAGTGCTGAATTCACCAATTTTGAGTTATCAATTATAAATTCTGAATTCTGACTCGTGAATCACTAATCACGAATTATGAATTACGAATTACGAATTACGAATTATTGACTGGGGTGATTTGTGTTGAAATCTCTCACGAAACTTGACTATCTGCTCAAAGAAACTTTTCTTGGCTTACTGCGGGGAGGTTGGATGAATTGGGCAGCTGTCAGTACTGTGACCGTATTGTTATTTTTATTCGGCTTGAGTTTGCAAACTTCTTGGCAAGTCGAAAAACTTCTCTACCAGTTCGGTAGCCAGCTAGAAGTATCAGTTTATCTCGAACCGGATATGCAAGTTCAAAGCATTGAGCCACTGATAGCAAAAATGCCACAGGTAACAGCAATACAAACAATTACTAAGGAGGAAGCCTGGACTAAGTTAGTGAAGGAAATGAGAATTTCAGATATTGAAGGCGTTACGCAACAGCTAGGCGAGAATCCTTTGGTTGATGAGATCAAGGTGAAAGCGCGTAATTCTCAAGTTGTGCCAACTTTAGCAACCCAGTTGGCTAAGTTACAGGGAGTTGAAACGGTGCAGTATGTCGATGAAGCAGTCAAACGAATTGCCCAGTTGCACCGGGGTTTGAACTGGATTACTTTAACAATTACAATTATTTTGACTGTAACAGCGATCGCCGTGACTACCACCACAATTCGCCTGATTGTCATGGCGCGACGCCAGGAAATTGAAATTATGCAATTAGTGGGAGCAACTTCTATTTGGATTTACCTCCCGTTCATTTTACAAGGAATTGCTTTTGGTTTAGTCGGTGGTGCGATCGCTTGGAGTTTTATTTCTCTGATTCAACAATTTCTCCATAAATTGCTAACCAATCAACCAGAGTTTATTCAAGTAATCACCAACGGAATACAACTTACTCCAGCCCAAATTTTATTATTACCTCTAATTCTCTTGAGCTTCGGTGCCACGGTAGGATTAATTGGAAGCTTATTTGCTGTCAGGCGTTTTGCTAAAGGATAGGCATTGGGCATGGGTAGAGGAGAGGACAAAGGAGGAAATAGTTATGAAATCGCAGTGGGAATGTTTTTTAGAAAATCTTGGTGTCTGGGAAGGTTCATTTACCAATTTTTCTCCCCAAGGTACACTTCTCAACGATACTCCTAGCCGTCTTTCCCTAGAACAGTTGAGCGGTAGCCAGAAAGTGCGCCTAACTCTGAGCCGTTCGGGACAAGATTTGATTAGAGAATTTAGTTCTGTGGGAGGAGGTTTGCTGTTTTTTGAAAATGGTTCGTTTTCTGAAGGTTTAATTCAGATAGGGCCGTTTTCCGAATTCGGTGGAGAACTCGCTTTTGTTCATGAAAATCGCCGCTTACGTCTGGTGCAATTATTTGATAAGACAGGTAATCTCAGCGGACTAACTCTAATTCGAGAACATCTAGCTGGAACCCCAGCAGCAGAACGTCCACCTTTGCAGTTAGATGACTTGTTAGGAGAATGGCAAGGTGAAGCAGTGACAATATATCGGGATTTGCGATCGCCTGATACTTACTCTACAACTCTAAAATTAGAATTAGATAACGCTGGGCGATTAATTCAAAGTACTTCTTTTGCAGGACGCACAATTACTTCAACTGCTACCATCAAAGGTTCCATCATTCTCTTTGACGAAAATCCCGAAAAGCAGATACAAGTATTACTGCTACCCGATGGCAGTTCTGCAACCTCACCACTAAAGGTGCAATTACGTCAACCCTTATTTTTAGAAGCGGGTTGGTTAATTCAACCAAACCTCCGCCAAAGGATGATTCGCAGCTATAACGACAAAGGCGAATGGGTTAGCCTGACATTAGTTACTGAACAAAAGGTGTAAGGGTTTGGATGGCTGATGAGTTACTTTAAGGAAACCTTCAATGGTACAAACCTCTGCTAAACCTCTGACTCTCACTGAATTCCTGGATTTACCAGAAACAGAACCTGCCAGTGAATATATTGATGGGCTTATCATCCAAAAACCAATGCCACAAGGAGAACACAGCGCGATTCAGACAGAGTTAGCACCTGCAATTAATTTAATCGTAAAACCCCAAAAAATTGCGCGGGCTTTCTGTGAACTTCGCTGTACATTTGGAAATCGCTCAATTGTGCCTGACATTTCTGTGTTTATGTGGGACAGAATTCCTCGTCAAGAGAATGGTGGAATTGCTAATGTCTTCTCAATTGCCCCAGATTGGACAATTGAAATTCTATCTCCCGATCAAAGTCAAACTAAAGTTATCAAGAATATTCTGCATTGTCTCAAGTATGGAACTCAGATGGGATGGCTGATCGATCCTAAAGAAAAATCTGTGTTTGTTTACTTGCCAAATGAAGCAACTAATGTCTACGAAGAACTAGAAACAAAGTTACCAGTGCCAGAATTTGCTAAAGATTTTAGCCTGACTGTAGAAGGTTTATTTAGTTGCTTGCTGGAGTGATGTAGTTACGCCGTTTCTCAGTAATAATTTTATAGATAAGTTGGCGTTCGCTCTAACCATCTAATAAGAATTCTATTACTTAAAACATTTACTTTATCAATTCAAAAGACATCTCCAGAAATTAAATATGCGTTATCCAGAACCCTTGTAGAGACGTAGCATTGCTACGTCTCTACATTATTTTTCACTCCTATGTTTAAAGATATTAAAGTAATAATCAGGCAATTTGTAGCGTGCTGGGTTCAGGGATAGATTCACCTTCTAATTGCCAAGCTTCGAGGTACATTTCAATCACTTCTTCGCCATTACGAATAGCTTCTTCACGAGTTTTGCCGTGAGTACAAGGCATAATAACGCGATCGCTAAACTCTGGAATAGTGACTAGAAAAAGCTGATCTTCATTAGACCATTGAATAATCATACTGTATTGATTCATGAATTCTCATCCTCTCTTAACTCTTGGAGTTCAGTTAATAACTTTCCTAACTGCTTTTCCAGGTACACTGGCACATCATCTCCATCCTTGCCCGAAATTGTTAATGTTTTTCTCAGCAAAGGATGTCGCCAACGTTCATGACTACCTTTCACGCTTAGGCAGATAAACGAATCCTTCACGTGAAATCTGGGCTTTTAACTCCCGAATTTTCTGGGCATGAACTTTTATCTACTTATACTAAGTAACAACGACGGTGTAATGCTTTCTTAAGTAAACCTTGATATTCTTCATCCCCAACTCGATAAGCACCAAATCTTTCCAAATGCGGATTCATCATTTGAGCATCAAAAAATACAAATTTCCTCTGGCGTAATCTTTCTACCAACTTAACCATCGCTACCTTTGAACCATCAGGAATGCGGTAAAACATTGACTCGCCAATGAAAGCACCACCAATAACAATTCCCAAAATTCCCCCAGCTAGTTCATCACCTTGCCAAGTTTCAAAACTATAAGCATAACCAGTCTGGTAAAGTAGCCAGTAAATATCTTGTAATTCTGATGAAATCCAAGTTTCTTCACGGTTAGCGCAGCCAGCCACCACAGCTTGAAAATCCCGATTAATCGCCACACTAAAACGTTCTTGATTGAGGACGCGCTGCAAAGACTTGGGGTAGCGAAACCTCTCATCCAAAGGAATGAAAGTCCGATCGCGACTTCCGTACCAACTCAGGCGATCGCTATCATCAGCCATGAGAAAATAGCCTTGAGCATAACCTTGAACAATAGCAGCGATATCATATTGCATAAATATAAAAAACACTAGAGAAACGCAATTTGATGCTAACAATCATTCTCTGCGTTTCTCTGCGATTTCCTTAGCGTTCCTTTGCGTTTAAAAAAATGACTGAACCAATTCCAGCAATTACTCTACCACGTCCTGAAAATCCGCAACTCGAAGGTGAATGGTTGCGAGAACGTCTACTGCGGTGGCTAGATACAGAATTTATCCCAGAAGCAGTTAACCAAAAGATTGCTCAACGAGCCGCACAGATTTTTGTGCGTCAACGCATGGAAGGAGAAAACGACCTTGGTTCTCTGGTAATTGCCATTGTCACAGAGATGCAGTCGTATGATTTTTCCAATAGCTTTTATGGAGAGTTTGCGATCGCCAACGCCGTTAGCGATCTACTCTTAGAAAGTCTGGGAATTGATAAGTGTTGCGGTCAATAATTTTTGTTTTTTGTCCTTTGTCATTGTCGTTTGTTATTCACCAATGACTAATGACTAATGACCAATAACTACCAACTAGACTTAACTACTCCAGGCAAAAGGCCTTCATGCGCCCATTCCCGCAGCACATTCCGAGATAACCCAAAATCGCGGTAAACACCTCTAGAACGACCAGTCAACCAACAACGGTTACGGCGGCGGTTGGGCGCACTGTTCCGTGGTAGTTGTTGAATTTGCCGATGAATTTCTAGCTTATCAAGGGGAGATTCTGTAGTTCTGAACTCTTCCAACAGAGCTTCCCGCTTCTGGGCATATTTTTCTACCAATCTGGCGCGTTTTTTCTCGCGCTCAATCATGCTCTTTTTTGCCATATACTCTCTAACTTACATTTAAAGACAGCATTTTCCATTCTACAGTCTTCTTTTCAATTCTAGATTACTTGTGTTCTCCAGTGGTCTGTAAAATTAGAATTCATAAACACTGAAGAGGACACGGGGACAGAGGGAAGCGGTGACAGGGGGACAAGAAGAAGAGTTTTGTCTTAACGTCCCCGCGTCTGTTCTCTCTCCCTCTGACCAACACTACCCTACGACCGTTGGCTTATTTGCAGAAGGACATAAATCCGCAAGTTCACAAGCAACGCAGACGGGAGAACGGGCTTTACAAATGGCACGACCGTGATAAATCAGTCGAATTGACCAATTTTCCCAATCTGGTTGCGGCAATAAAAGCATCAAATCTTTTTCAATGCGGATGGGGTCTGTGTGCTCAGTTAAACCCAAACGTTGACTCAGGCGGCTAACGTGAGTATCTACCGTCACGCCAGCATTAATGCCATAAGCATGGGCGAGGACTACATTTGCAGTTTTCCGAGCCACGCCTGGAAGTTTTAACAACTGTTCCATTTGGTTGGGAACAACAGAGTTAAACTCGGTGACAATCAACCGACAGGCGGCTTGAATGTTCTTGGCTTTATTGCGATAAAATCCTGTGGAACGCACCAAATTTTCTAACTCTTCTAAGTCGGCGATCGCTAAACTCTCAGCATCAGGAAACCGACTAAATAATGCTGGCGTTACTTTATTTACTCGCTCATCAGTACATTGAGCGGAGAGAATCGTTGCCACCAACAATTGTACTGGTGTTGAGTAGTTCAAAGAGCAAGTCGCATCTGGATAAAGATGCTTCAGGCGAGAGAGAATTTCTACCGCCCGTTGCTTTAAAGATAAAACTTTCTTTTCCCTACTCCCCACTGCCAATTCTCCACTCCCTACTTTCTACTGGAGTAACTTTTGTACCCACTCTAATTGACTAGTTAATTGGGTAGTTTCTTTCACTATCAGAAAAATCCCTAGTCCTAAGAGTAACACCAAACCTGTTTGCATTACACCTTCTTGAATCCGAGCAGGTACAGGTCTACCGCGCAGACCTTCAATAAGCAGAAAAGCAAGTTGTCCGCCATCCAAAGCTGGTAAAGGCAAAATGTTAATAATCGCCAAATTAATGCTAATAATTGCCGCGAAAGATAACAAATTTGTGCTATTGTCAGCAGCCAATTGTGCGCCTATTTTGACAATTTTAACTGGGCCAGAAACTTGTCCTACGGTTTGTTGAAAATTGGTAATCAACTGACCAAAACCGCTGAGTGTTCCCACAAATAATTGTTGAAACCTGTTAGCGGCAATGCCGAAAATTTCAAAAGGACTATTAGGACGGCGATAAACTGCCGTAGCATTTGAACTAAGTGCCACACCAACTACACCTTTGCCATCAGCTCCCAGTTTTGGTGTTAATTTTAGGGATTGTTGTTGATTTTCACGCTGTATTTTTAGTTCGATTTGCTGATTAGGATGAGTTTGAATTTCTTTTGTCAGCAAAGTGGTTGATTTATCAGAAGCAGGAAGTTCCTGACCGTTAACAGCCAGAATAATATCTCCTTCCCTAATTCCTGCTTGGTAGGCAATGGATTCTTCATTAACAGGTTGTACAATGACACCAGGTTGATAGTTTAATTTCTCAGGAATACCCACAATACCCAATTGCAGAGCAAGTACTAAATAGGCAAATATTAAATTTGCTATCACTCCGGCACTGATGACGATCGCCCGGTCTAAAATTGGACGATTACGCAGCAGATTTGGGTCATTGGGTGGAACATCGCTATCTGGGTCATCATCCGGGAAGCCCACAAAGCCGCCCAAGGGAAAAGCGCGGACAGCATATTCAGTTTGCGATCCTTGATACTTAAAAAGAACTGGGCCAAAACCCAAAGAAAAACGGTTAACGAGAATGCCTTGAGAACGTGCTGCAACAAAATGTCCCAACTCGTGTACCAAGATCAGAACAGCCAAGACTGCGATCGCTGCTAAAACTGACATAAAGCAAATTAGTGAAGATATTAAGCTATTGTTATCTCCATTCTAATTGGGCATTGGGCATAGGGCATGGAGCGTGGGGCATGAGAAGAGGACAAAGGGACAAGTATCATTAGATGTAGGTTGGGTTGAGGAACGAAACCCAACACGAATATCTATGTTGGGTTTCACTTCGTTCAACCCAACCTACAATTTTTTTGCAACTTAGCACTCCCAATGCCCAATGCCCCATGCCCCATGCCCAATTACAAAACTTCACGCCCCAAGTATGGTTGCAGCGCTTCTGGTATCTTCACTGTTCCGTCGGGTTGTTGATAATTCTCCAAAATTGCTGCCATCGTTCGTCCCACTGCCAGACCTGAACCGTTGAGAGTATGCACAAACTGGGTGCCTTTCTTCCCCGCCTCTTTGAAACGAATATCAGCCCGTCGCGCCTGAAAGTCTACAGTATTAGAGCAGCTGGAAATTTCACGGTATTTGCCAGAAGAAGGCAACCAAACCTCTAAATCGTATGTTTTTGCAGAAGCAAATCCCAAATCCCCACTACTGAGATTCATCACTCGATAAGGCAACTGCAAAGCCTGTAAAATTGATTCTGCACTCCCCACCAATTTTTCTAGTTCATCAAAAGAACTGCTGGGTTCGACAAATTTCACCAATTCGACTTTGTTGAATTGATGCAGGCGAATTAAACCCCGCATATCGCGCCCATAACTACCAGCTTCCCGACGAAAACAAGGGGTATAAGCACAGTGGTAGAGAGGCAAATCTTCAGCAGTGAGAATTTCCCCCCGATAAAGATTAGTAACTGGAACTTCGGCTGTAGGAATTAGCCACAAGTCGTCATCAGCGCATTTGAAGCTTTCTTCAGCAAACTTAGGTAACTGGCCAGTCGCCGTCAAGGAGTCGGTATTCACCAACAGCGGTGGACTAATTTCCACATAACCAGCTTGGGTATGGACACTCAGCATCAATTGAATTAATGCTCTCTCCAGTGCTGCACCAGCGCCTATCAATGTCACAAAGCGACTTTGGGCAACTTTCACAGCCCGCTCAACGTTGAGAATACCTAGCTTTTCAGCTATTTCCCAATGAGGGAGAATATTCGGGTTTTGGGGAATATACTCATCACCCCAACGCCGCACTTCTACGTTATCTTCTTCACTCTTGCCAATTGGTGTAGAGTCGCTTGGTAAGTTGGGAAGTGCCAAAATAAGCTGGGTAATTTCAGCTTTGAGATCTTTTTCTTGGGGTTCTAGTTCGCTCAATTTAGCTTTGACAGAGTTACCTTCATCCCGCAAAGCTTGGATTTCTGGGTCTTGAGCATTGATACCAGACTTGAGCTTTTGCCCGACAATTTTCCCAATTTCGTTGCTACGGGCTTGGAGTTGACTACGCGTCCCCTCTAATTCCCGTTGTTGCCGGTCTAACTGTAATATCGGTTCAATGTCGTATTTACCACTACGACTGTTCAATCGTTCTTGAACTAATTGCGGATTTTCCCGTATTTGCTTGATATCCAGCACAGATTTTTCTCAGTTTTTAGCCTATTATCTTCCTGCCAACACCCCAGCATATACTGATTTTGCCTTGCCATGAGCAGAAAAGCAAACATAAAAATTTAGCTCTGCCAATCTTGCCAGGGCAATAAAAATTTAAATCCAAAATTAGTGTTAATCCTCTGATTTTCTAGACTCCCCAGCACTGGCAGGTGAAGGTAGCCAGTAGGCAAGTACACCGGATAAACCACTCCAGTACACTGCCTGGTTTTGGCTATTCTGGCGCTCCATAAATATTAGGGAACTACACAATCCAATCATTAAGGTACTAAAAAACACTTGTATACCAAATTTCCAAATTTCTAATTTTTTCATAGTGCAAGACCTCAAATCCAAATTAATTTCATCTGATAACAGTTCAGATATCACCTTGTAGGTGGATGTTAATAGAAGCAACTGGTGTTAGTCTTCACGTTGTATTTTGAAAATTTCGGAAAAGCACTACGAATACATTTGAATTATTCGCTATATAGCCTTCCAAAACGACGGAAGGTTACACAAAAAATAATTCAAGAGAAGTATAGATTTTTAGGTAAATTTTTGATAATGACTCGTTTTTCTAGGGTTTATTGATGCGATTAAGTAGCCAAAGGGACGCTACAAGCCCTGCAAAGTGAGCTGAGACAGTGTTAGTGTTTGCCTGTACAACAAGCATATCTAGACCGCTAATAATTCGAGTGGGGTCAAAAAATTGGGTAGTTATCGCTTGGGGAGATATAGATCTTGCTACCAGCGTACCAACGATCGCCTGCGCCCCCAAAAGAGTCACCAGTGTTCCGCCTAAATTCACCCACAGTCCTAAGCGTAATATTTGCACAGTCTCGCTTTTGCGAGGGCGGTTGCTGGGATTGGAGGATTCCAGTTGCCTACCGATTCTGGTGTAACGGTAAGCTAAGTAAATCCCCACACCTAAAATCACCAATCCACAAACTGCTAAAAATACACCAAAGCCAGTCCCAGGATTGTTACTAGGGCTGCCAGTCCTTTGACTAAAGATGCCGAACAGCAGCACAATTATGCCAGAAACAACACCTAGTACTAACTGAATCCAAAAGCTAATCCAACCTGCAAGGCGAAAGGTTTGGGCAATTGCCCGGAGATTAGAAGAAGACGATGGGGCATCGGGAGTTTGTGACATACTAAATCATAAGGGAGATTGGGAGATGGGGAGACTTGTACTGAGCGGAGCCGAAGTATGGGGAAGATGAGGGAGATGAGGGAGCCAGAGAGATAACTAATGACCAATGCCCCATGCCCCATGCCCTATTTTTTTGATAAATTTACTATCACATTTACCAGATAGCACAAGAGGATCTCAAGACTACAAAATTATTAATACTTGCTACCCAGGTGTGTTTACAAGCGTAGCAGTTTGAACTTAAACATATCCTTTAGCTTAAATTTTTAAAATTTGCATTGGGAAAATCACTGTAAAAAAAAGTGTTTATTAAGTTCTACAGACAAAATAGCATTTTACCTGTAAAATTTCTTCGATGGCATCTTATTGCTTAAGCAGTTCTAATAAACTCGGCATCGCTTAACACCAAAACAGTGACTTTGCCACTGTCTGTTCCCTCCTCACCATACCTGATTTAGCTTGGGTAGGAGCATACTATCTTGTACCCTGAAACTCACGAACTATTCCCACAACTTCAAAGGCGTGGGTAATCATTTGGTGTTTTCGCTTTGGAAATCTAGCTTAAGTAGCTTTATATATTACTCATTTTAGAGTAGCAGTATATACTGACTACGAGGATTGTAGACCTTACCCTAAGGCATTTTTTTAGCCATTCCCTAACCATGAAACTTGAGGATATATATCAATTCTTTGAAAATCCTCCGCCAACTTACCTTTGTCAGGAATTAGCAGTTTGTTACATACTGTCTATTTTGTTAGAAGGTGAATCCTACGGCACCGAGTTAATCCAACGATTAGAAACTGAATATCCCACCTATAGGCTTTCGGATACTGTACTTTACAGTGCAATCAAGTTTCTGGAAGACGAAAGGGCAATTAATGGATATTGGAAAAAACTCGAAGGACGGGGACGGCCCAGGCGGATGTACCAAGTTTCTCCAGAATGGCAAGTTCCAGCGCAGAATTTAGCTTTTCTTTGGCAAGACTACATCAACGGGCGAACAAAGTAACGAATAATTGATAATGAATAAGTCTCCTCCAGTCAAACAATAACAATTAGTTATGGATACTCCTATTCTGCCATCTACCTTGCTGCTAACTTTGTTGTTATCGGTTGGGCTGTTTTTCTTTATTCGTGCTTCTACTAAAGACCGTACAGAAACAGCGCACTTAGTATCCGAACAAGACGAAGCCGCTTTTATGTCTCAATTAAGAGAGTATTTTCGATCGCGGTCTTACCGAGTGGCAGCGGTAGACCGAGAACAAAACCAAGTGACTTTTGAAGGTAATGTTCGCCCTAGCTGGTTCTTAGCTATATTCCTCACCCTACTGGCAGCTACTGGGATTGTTTGCCTGTCACTGGTGGTATACCTACTTTTTCCTAACCTGAGTAGGTTTATTCTAGCTCTGGTACTACTGTCACCTTTGAGTGGTGTTTTTTATTGGAAAAAATCTGGAAGACTTGAGAAGGTTTTGCTCAAAGTAGAAACAACTCAGAGCCAACAAACCCCCTCAAGTAAGGTTACTGTAGTTGCCCATCGAGATGAACTCACCCAGTTACGGAAGACTCTACAGTTAAAGGCTGGGGAATAATTGTTGGTTTTTATGACCATCTCTTAACTTATGAGGTGTTCCCTTTCTGACCTGACCTACTCTTGAAGCAATGAAAAGTATAAGGAGGAAATCAAGACTGCTGCTTTGCCAATTTTATCCGTAACTTAAGTTATAGGTAAAATTTTGAATTGATTTCAATTCTTTGACAAAGCTTGTCTTCCAATCTATTTGGATAAGAACGCAACTTCACTAGCGCTTTTGGATGCGCTTGGCTCTATATCCACTCCTTTATGCATGTTAAGAGACAAGTACCAAACCATGCAAACTAGCGTGGTTTGACACATATTTGCTTTTCAAGTGCCCAGAATAGGTTGACTGGCAAATCACCTACAAACTAAAAAAAAATTAAATTTTGCATAAACTTAGCAATTTTGCCAGTTAATTAATAGTCAGGGGCCACATTCAATGCCTGAGATGACCAATTTGTTATCGAGCAGTTAAAGCAAGGGTTTCTTGACCTGTAGGAGCCTCTAAAGTCCTCAGGCTAGGAAACAAGAAATGGTTTTCCTCTACGTATTGGGCACCAAACAGTCCCTTTTCTGCCCAGAAATAGCGGTCTGTGGTGTGTTCGTTTCGCTTTACGAGTAGAAGTGCCGGTGGCAAAATACCTTCAGCTTGAATGAACCTTCTCGCTGCTGTCACAGGTTTTTCTTCACCACTCTCGATGCTATATTGAGGCACATGTTCCAGAATACGCCGTCCTTCCTGACGACGACGACTTTTTCTTTTGCGTCTCCTTGCCAACCTATTGTCCTCCTCTTTCAAGCTATAGATTGTAGTGATAGCTACAAAATCCGTCGTAATTATAGAAGTTCTAGTTCAAAAAATCAATAGTTTTTTAACTTTTGATCCAATAAAATTAATATCTTTAGAGGTATAGATCAAACAAAATTTTCTAAGCATAATAATCCGCTGGTACAAAACATCACTCAGAAGATTTCAGTTAAGCTGTATTAAAACAATGAGGTAAAAACTAGCTATCCTCTCTTAATCATGCCTCATAATCTGTAATCTTGAGCAAGAGCTAAAAAATGTTAATGTCTGCCAGTTCTGATTTTCTTGCTCTGTGCCGAGAGCAAATAGCACTGCTGGCCCAAGGGCTGGGAGCAACTTTAAGTATTGTGTACCTAACACAAGAATTGGTAGAGACTCCCTCTGGTGAAGCAAAACTGATTCCTGTAATGATTTATCCGGAAACAGCATTATTACCGCAAGCAGAGGAAAGTGCCACCACATTACCTAAGCAGCTTCGAGTTGGTAATGCATTGGTACTACCCAATCATCACCAAAGGTTATTAACACCAGGATTGGAATCTTCAACTTCGTCGCCGGAATCTCAGATACCGGATGCATCTGGGCCTCATTTACAAGAGGAATATCTACTGAGTGGTAACCAAATTGTTTTACCTTTGGTCTATGAAGGTGTGATGATGGGGTTGCTAGTAACTGGTAGAAAAGACCGAGAATGGAATGAACACGAGCAAAGTCAGATTCAACACATAGCCCAAACACTAGCGATCGCTTGCATTTTAGATCAGCGACGAGCATGGTTACAACACCAACTGCACGAACAACAAATTCTTCAAGAAAAACAGCAGGATTTGTTAGATAACCTATTGCATCAGTTTCGTAACCCATTAACAGCATTACGGACTTTTGGTAAACTTTTATTAAAGCGACTGCGACCAGCAGATCCTAATCGGGATGTAGCAAATAGCATAGTGCGAGAAAGCGATCGCCTACAAGAATTACTCCAACAATTTGAGCAAGTAATTGACTTGGCAGACACAGATTTAGCACCACTACATCTGCCAAATGAAGTATTTGTAGAAGCATCTGTGCAAAAAGATGCTAAGCCGCCCCTGTTATTGCCGGGAACCGGAGATCAAGCAGTTGATTGCTCGGTAGCAGATATATTAGAACCATTATTAATATCAGCTAAAGCAATAGCACAAGAGCGCAAATTAAAGCTAATAACCGAATTTAAGCACAATTTACCTTTAGTACGTGCCAACATCAAAGCATTACGAGAAGTCTTAAATAACATCATCGATAATGCATTGAAATACACTCCTAGTGGTGGTAAAATTGTGATTCAAGCTGGGCAACAAAAAGGTAATCTTCAAGGAATTGTTATCAGTGACAACGGGCCTGGCATTCCACCTGAAGATTTAGAGCATCTTGGAGAACGACATTACCGGGGCGTACAAGCGCAAACAGAAATTCCCGGTACAGGTCTAGGGTTAGCGATCGCTAAACAGTTAATCGAACAAATGCAGGGCGAAATCGAGGTTTTCAGCCCTGCAATCAACTCTAAATTAACTTCACCTAGTAGACCAGGAACTACATTTATTATTTGGTTACCTCAAGTTGAGAGTTAGGAGTTAGGAATTAGGAGTTAGGAGTTGAGAATTAAACCTTTGCTTTAATTGGTTCGTCAAAACTTTTAATTCCTAACTTTTTACTATCTTCAACTCATAACTCATAACTCTTCACTCCTAACTACCTTAGTGAAACCAACAAATTTTGATTGATTGTCATTTGTAAATCGGTATTTGGGTCAATTGCGATTAAGTCAACACTATTTCTACCGAAGAATAGACCAATCAACGCACCGATACCTGCACCACCTAAGACTTCTTCTGTGGCGATGGCGCGATCGCCTGTGACGGCAGATACCGCAGCGGCGGCTCCTGCGCCCAACACGGTGTTCTGAATAATCGATCCGGCGCTAGTACCCTTTTTAACGGTTTGAGTCTTGGTAATCACTTCAGAACTAGCGTTAAGTTGATATTCTTGACCTGTGGTCAAAACTAGTTTTTCAGCAACGAATTGAGAACCGCCTGTAGCAGGTTTGAGTTGACCAATTACTTGGCTACCAGCAGGAATCACCACAGATCCTTCTTGGGTAACTACACTTTGGGATACAGTCAGCGTCAAAGGTGCTGTTTCGTCCTTGGTGACCAGAATTTTTTCTGCCTTGTCATACTTGACAGGGATAGCAGTTCCTTGAGGAATTGTCACAGATACAGGTGTTGGGGTAGTATTCCCAAGAGCTACGATGTAGGGCGAGTTAATCGCTGAGGCTTGATTAGAACTAACCAATGCTTGGTAAATAAAAGCTGCTACTTGGGCGCGAGTGGCGGTTGCAGTTGGATTGAGGAACTTCACATTGGGATAGTTCACCACGATTTGCTTCTCAGTTGCCGCAGCGATGGGGCTACGGGCGTAACTAGCAATGTTAGAAGCATCGTTGAAGTATTGCAGAGTGCTTTCGGTATTACCGCTGGCACTATATTCCAAACCGTTAGCTAGGGAAACTAAAACCTGTTGGCGGGGAATAGCTTGGTTAGGCTCAAAGCGATTGCCGGGATATCCTGATAAGAAACCAATGGTATAAGCTTGCTCAATGGCGCCGGCTGCCCAATAGTTGCTAGGCACATCAGTAAAATTGATTGGCGATCGCTGTTGTGCTTTTTGGAAGGCTTTATTCACCATAGCGGCAAATTGAGCGCGTGTTACTGCTTCTTCAGGGCGGAAACTACCATCAGGGAATCCGGCAATTACACCTCGTTGTGATAATTGTTGAATAAATGGTGCTGCCCAATAATTAGATGAAACATCAGAAAAAGTAGTTTGAGCAAAAGAAGGTGCAGCTGTCATGAACGGTGCTACAGTTGCAACTGTGACGCTTAAAGCCATGAGTGCAGCTGTTCCAGATTGCAAACGATTTAAAGTAAACATTGTTTTTTTACTCCATTAAATTTATGTTTTCTACTGTTAATTAATTAGACAATTGCTAAAAATTTATGTTCCCATTAATTGAATTTTTTCTAAAGAGTATTTATTTGAAAAATACAATTAAAATTAAACAATCCCTAATCCAATTTCTCAGCAATAAATAATAGGGTAATTAGCCTTTTGCTGATTAGCTCTACTCAGTAAACCAGATTTCAACGAAGGTGAACTACACAACGATGCGTCTGATAGATAGGGATAAAGCTGGTTTTACTTCTAGAGGCTGAATTATGCTGTAATCATTACCAAAACTCTAGATATCTCTTAAGACGATGCAGAGATAGAATAGTTGCACAGAAATAGATTTTTTGAGGTTAAAAATGAAGGCGATCGCACACTATAAGTTAAAGTGGCGATCGCCTATTCATTGATGATTAAATTCACAACTTAAATCAAGTTAAACCTATTAGCGGTATAAGGTTAAGTTAGAATTCAGCGTCAGCCTCAAATCTTGTGCAGGTCTGATAACAAACGCATTGGTTTCTTTTTTCCGCAACAGGACGCTTGCTCCTGCACCCGCAGCCGCACCAATCACGGGTTTTAAATCATCAACTCTGTTATTACCAGTAATTAGTGAACCCAAAAGACCAGCACCTGCACCAATACCTGCATCAGTTAACACTTGACCTGTGCTAGGCCCTTGTTTTACTCTTTGAGTTGTGGTGTATGTCCGAGAAGTTGCATTAATTGACTGACGGCGACCATTGGAAAATTCTAATTCTTGGGCTACAAAGCGCACGCCTTTTCCTTTGTTATCATCATCTTGTGAATAACCATCTAAATCAACGGGTTCTAAGCGTCCTATTACTTTAGTACCAGCAGGAATTAAGACGTTTCTATTCCTGTCAGTAATGTTATTCGCGATTTTCAAGGTTATGGATTTACTTTCCCCAGGAGCAATAGTAATTGTTTCTTTTTCGTAGTTAACAGGAAGATTCACTCCAGAAGGAATTGTCACGTTTCCATATTGCCCAACATTGTATTGTGCATTAGCAGGAGCAAAGGGAATCATGGGAGCAATGACGGTGGTGGTAACAGCCATTGCCATGAGTGCAGCAGTTCCGGATTTCCATCGAAGTAGAGGAGTCATAGATGAGTTGACCTTTACGTATGTGATATGTGTAATGACGAGGGTTTACTGAGTTTGTTTCAGACTATTCTTGAACATGACTTTAGTCATATTCCGAAGGTAAAAGCACTTATTTGACTAGAAGTATGTGCGTAAGTGTACCCACTCGGAGATAGAGCTTGTCAGGATTTTTACTCTCCTAATCTGCGTTACTAAATAGGAGGCAAGATACTCTTAATGACGCCAAATTAGTTTAATTGTTTCCTGACTTTGTTTTATTGCTTACGTCTACATACTTACGCCATTGCGAACTATTACTTCTATTTTACTCGGTAATAAGTTCTATGATGAAGATATGAGCAATTGGTATTATTTGTCAAACATAAAAATAAACTATCTGCTCTGCTAGATGAGTGTTTAAGATTGCTGCTTAAAATGATGAAAGATGATAAATTATGCAAGCGAATAGGCCATGATTACTAAAAAAGAAATTACTATCAAAGTTATCTCTGAGCTATTTTCTTAATTTCTGCGATCGGTAATAGCAAGGTATCTTTTATTTGCTTTCGTACTTCACGACTGACATAACAATCAGTACTTAGGCAATCCACTAAAAATTTATTAGCTTCATAATACTGCTTAAGCAATTCTTTTTGTTTATCAGTGAACTGCCAATCATGGCCAATATTACGATGTTTAATCATCACTAATTGTAATTTTTCACTCCAAATCTGAGCATTAGTTTGCCACCAATGCTTAAATCTCTCTTCGTCACTTTTTGGATCGGGAAGTTGCTGTTGTAGTTCTTGTAATGTTTCTTCTAACTCAGGCACCAGCGCAAGGTCATGGGCACGTATCAGATCGAGAGCGCATTTATGAGAAAAAGTCAGAGTCTCTGAAAGAGCAATGGCACGTTCATAGGACAAAGCATCTTCCAGTGTATAGCGATAAAGGGAACGGACAAGGGCAAGGGTATGCTCAAGAGCGCGATAAAATGCATCGGCATTAGTACATTTCAAGTGCTTGTCAAGGGCATGAGCAAGGGCAAATTTACGGCTATTTTCAAACTTATAATCGAGGTTAATATTTCGGATATTATGAAGGTTAGAAAGAGAAAAAATACGGTTGGTACTTGTGATATGCCAACAGGCAAGGTCAAAGTAAAATGCTCGAACTGCTGCTAAATTATAGGGAAGTTTAAAATTAAGACATTTTTGATTTAGCCATATAAGAAATCTCTGCAACTTATTATTATTAGCTATAATTTCATCTACTTTCTCTTTCATTAATAGCAATACGTTATCTGCACTTGGCGACATTCCAACTACAAGTAAAAATACTTCACGCCAGCTTTTTTCATTGATGTGGCTAACTAGATTTTGTAAAGCTTCTTTTGAAGACTGTTTCACAACCACAAAATCTCTAGCAGTAAAATACTCGTGAAATGTAAGATGAGAAAAGGAGTAAATCCCTTTAGCTCGTTCTACTAATAACCCATGTTGTGCTTCAATAGATTTAATAACTTTTTCACTATCCATTTGCAGTGCTTCTTGATCGAGATTCGCATCAGGTAAGTTGCGAATATATTCTGTAATATATTGCTCGGCTACTTTCTGCTTAAAAAAATAGTCGCCCCGCTCAAATGTAGTTAGAGCAATTTTGCTGAGTAAATCTTCCTTGCGCTGTACTGATAGCTTTTTGTAAACTCGCTCACGCTGAATTCCACGCTTAGCGTCCCATTTTTTCAGTAATGCATCTAATCCTTCTTTGTATAACTCGGAACGATTTGCAGGAAAATCTCCTGACTCTTCAAATGCTAAACAAAGTAATGTCAACAGTAGGGGGCTTGTGGCAAGTTGTTTGATACGGTTATTTTCTTCGAGAGATTTGATAAAAGTCTCTGGTTTGACAGCTTTATCCTTAAACCAGTTATTGGCAAAGTTAGTAATTTGACTATCATCAAAATCAGCAACTTCGACTTCTGTAAACTTCTCAAAAGTATAGTCATTCGCTGCAATACGGCAAGTGGTTATAAAATAATTTGTATAAAGCTTTTCCGGAAATTTTTTACACAACCACTTTAGCAAGCCGTTAGGAAATGGTGTAATGTGAATGCTTTGGTTTTTATCTAAATCTTTTTTAAACTCTTGAGAGTATTTTAGAGAGTCGTTTTTAAATTCTTCAGATAAATAAAAATTATCAGAAACCTCTCGGATTTGATCTATAATTCTGGCACTGTCCTCTTCTCTTACTTCATCTAGCCCATCAAGCAAAACCAATACTCTACCGTGTTTGAATAAATTATCTACTTGATTAGTGACTATTTTGTAACTAGATAATAGCTGACTTATGTATTCTAGTAATCCAGGTTTATTTGCAGCTTCACCAAAATCTTTGAGTGTGATGAAAATTGGCACTCGTTCGGCTTGAAACTCGCTTTCAATACATTGAATTGCTAAATACTTCAAAAATGTAGTTTTACCTGCCCCTGGCTTTCCTAAGATCATTAGCTTAATATATTTCTCAACCGCTTCCATCCCTGGCACTCTTTTTTGGGTAATTCTGCCAAGTCCAAAGCGGTCAAAATCCTCACTAGCACACTGTTGAAATAATTCATCAATTCCTAACCATTGCCGCCCAGTAATTTTTTCTAAAATATTAACGCTGGTGTAAATGTCATTCAATCCAATAGGCTGAGTCATATCTAGTACGCGCATTGTGCCACAGCGTTGTTGAATGAGGGGCTTTATCTTTTCGCGTACTTCTTGAACTAGGGCATCAATATCAATGTTGTTATCTTGATTTACCTCTAGTTCGCTAGCTGGTTGAGCAACTATATTTTCCCACTCTAAATCTAACCTGTCGCAAATTTGGACAAAGAGATTGCGGTCAACAGGTTTACCTGTAAAGAATTTTCCTACTGGCTGGCGAGTTACTTCTAGCTCATCAGCTAATGCTTTTTGAGTTAAGGAATAACGAATTAAAGCTCTTTTTGCTTTTTGGATACCTTCTGGAGAACAGCAAAGCGATCGCCCACTCATAACCTAACCACTACACTTTTGCTGATTTTAACTGCCAATTTGGCAATTCATCCTCATCGCATACACAACTCACTCATCTTGCAAGCTTGTAAGCAATCAGAGGACTGCAAAGATAGTGATGTGAGGATTCAAACAATTTGGGGAATCTATTATGTTATCTAAAAAATTTCCTTCAAGAGATGAAGTACTGGCTGCTGTGACTTTAATTATGGTTATTGGCTCTCTGACACTTGCAGTCATTGACGAAAAGAGTCGCCCGCAATTTTTAGATTTAACTAAATTTGCTGTGGGTACATATATTGGACTGTTGATACCTCGGTCTAGATGAAACGATCGCGATCGCCATTAACCATTTCACAATACTAGGACGGGCAATTGTGCCCATCCCATGAAGATGTTCTTAGGATTTGATAATCAGTAGCGTTCCTGGGGTTTCTTTTTGGCGATCGCCTGTTTTAACATTTGTGGCAGCCAAGAAAGATAATAATATAATTGGTCTGCGTGACTATACAGCGATAAGAACTTCGCTTCATTTAATAAAGTATTTGATCGGACTGATTTGAGCATTTTTCTAGATTTATCTTCCAGCACATTTGGGATTGAACCGCTAACAGAATACTTTTGTAAATGTGGAGGTAAGCGCCAGTTAATTTCAGGATCTGGTTGATGTATTACTGGTTCAATATTTCCGCGCCATGCAACTCCCATGATTTGCATAGTTTGATATACCATTGTGTTCCAGCCTTTGTTTTTCAAATAGTCCAATCCTTCACCAACATCGGGAGAAGCTAAATCGTGAAATAAAATTAATGCATCAGGTTCGGCAAATTGTTCGCAAATCATTACATCATTGAGTGGCGCTGGCGATTCGTGATGACCATCTATAAATATCAATGACCATTTACGTTGAAATTTATTTGCTAATTCTTCTACTGCTTGGGGGCTATATCCTGGTAAAAGATTTACAAATTCTTTGACGCCGGCCGATTTTAGTGAATCTGTGACGCTTTCATAAAATAATTCTGTGGATAGCATCGGATCGATAACATCTAGCTCAACTCCTCCTAAAGCTAAATGACAAGCTGACCAACCCATCCAACAGCCTATTTCTAAAGCTTTTTTACCCTGAAATTTTAAGGCTGTATTGTAAAGAATATGAGCTTCATCTCTGCTAACAAATCCTGTACCCGGCTGTCGCCGATCTACGTACCAGTTGTGAGGAATATCACGCCGCAGATAAAACCAAAAACTATCGTATGTATTTCCCAAAATCATATTAGGAAAACATGAATCTGGCTGAATAATGGAAAATCCTGGTGAAACATAATCTCCCTCTGGCAATAATTCGCCTTTTATTACTTTTACTGTTTTTTCAATCATCGGATTACTGCCTGAGTATTGGAAATTTTAACAAAACAGAATTCAGGAGTCAGGAGTCAGAATTCAGAATTCTGCCTAGTTTAGCAACTTAGAAAATAGCAAAGCGATCGCCAGGATATCATCTCAGCGCTACATTTGTGCTGATTTTTACTGCCAAATTGGCGATTTATCCCCATCGCATATTGAACTTCCTCATTGCTCTAGGTAAATATATTGGACTGTTGATACCTCGTCAAGTAATAGCGATCTTGGTGTCTAGTAGTGAGTTGGGAGTGGGGAATCCAGATGAGGGCGAGTTTTTAAACGCAGAGGAACGCAAAGTCAGCGCAGAGTCACGCAGAGTATTTTTGAAGTTAATTCGTTACGGACTTGTGAAGTCCTGTACTAATTTGCATTTAGAAATAATATAAAGAGTATGGGGAACTAATATCTCCCTCATCTTTTTTCGTTTTTTCTTCTTTATCAGCACCAGGAAATAAAGGGGAGTCTCCAGGACTGTTTAATTTTTTGTGAATAAAGCAAAAATTATTCATGCAATAAGAAAAATTCGCTCATCAAATTGTAAATTTTTGTAAAATTGATGTCTTCAGGACTAGAAACCTGATATTTAGATAGCTAAACTAACAAACAGTGCATCTGTACTCTTAATGATTAAAAGTAGATGTGGCGCCATAGCGTGAATGATCCCAGTACAACTTATCCTCAAAAACTTCCTTAGTTACCGTGATGCAACTTTAGATTTTCGTGGTTTGCATACGGCTTGTATTTCTGGTTCCAATGGTGCGGGTAAATCTTCTCTTTTAGAAGCAATCACTTGGGCAATTTGGGGTGAAAGCCGCGCCAGTGCTGAAGACGATGTTATTTATTCTGGTGCAAAAGAAGTCCGGGTTGATTTTACTTTCCAAAGTAACCAGCAAACATATCGGGTGATTCGCACTCGAATTCGGGGTGCTACTAGCGTCCTAGAATTTCAAATAGAAACACCCTCAGGATTTCGCCCGCTCACCGGCAAAGGGGTAAGGGCAACCCAAGATTCGATTTTAGAACACATTAAGCTCGATTACGATACTTTTATTAATTCTGCCTATCTGCGTCAAGGTCGTGCTGATGAATTCATGCTCAAACGACCTACGGAACGCAAAGAAATTTTAGCAGAGTTGTTAAAACTCAATCAGTACGATGATTTGGAAGAACGGGCAAAGGAATCTTCTCGTCAATTCAAAGCACGGGGGGAGGAACTAGAGCGTTCTTTGGATGCGATTAAAATTCAGCTGCAACAACAAAAGACAACTGAGGCGCAAAGAGAACAGTTAGAAGCTGAACTCAATCAATTACAACAAGTACAAGCTTTTGACAATATTCAATTACAAAGTTTGCAAGTTGTCCAGCACCAGCGTCAAAACTGGGAACAACAACTGAACTTTGTCAAGCAGCAATATCAAAATCTTAACCAAGACTGCGATCGCCTACAACAAGAACAGTTAGTGGTTGGTAGTCAGCTAGCAGAAATAGAGAAAATCTTAGATCGAGAAGCCGAGATTAAGGCTGGATACGCCCAATATCAAAGTCTGCAATCTCAAGAAGAAGCGATGAGCGCCAAATTTGAAGAATATAGCCGCGCTGGGCAGACTCGCCAACAAAAGCAACAACAGCTTACCAAACAAATTCAGGAAATCGAACGACAACTGCAACAAGCCCAAGCCCAACTCGAAGCTTTGCAGCAACAAGAGCGAGAAATTCAGCAAACTCTCACCAAATCAGGTGAAGTCGAAGCTGCTTTGTCACAACTGGGCGCAGCACGTCACCATCTTGCTCATTTAGATCAGTTGCAAATGCAGGTGACTCCTTTGTTGCAACAACGAGCAGCTTTACAAAGCCAATTAGATCGGACTCATGCTGGCTTGGTAGCGCGACTCGAACAATTGCAAAATACAGAAAATCAATTGCAACGCCAACAACGACGCCAACCGCAACTACAACAAGCGGTGATGGATGTCGCAATCCAAATTGAAGAACTGGACAAAAAGCGGGTTTATCTGCAAAGAGTCCAGGAAAAAGGGCAAGAAAGGCGTCACTTTATCGAACGCCTACAAGCTCATCAACGGGATTATGAAAAACTGTTGGGAGAATTAGAGCAAAAACTCCAAATGCTGCAAAATCCCGATGCTCTTTGTCCGTTGTGCGAACGTCCTTTAGACGAACATCACTGGAGCCGTGTGGTGGAAAAAACCCAAACTGAGTTGGATGATACTCAAGGGCAGTTTTGGGTAGTGCGGGAACAAATGGCTGTGTCAGATAGAGAAATTCAAGTACTTAGGCAGGAATATCGAGAAATATCGCAACAATTAGCGATTTATGACGGTTTGCGCGAACAGCGGGGACAATTGGCAGCACAGTTAGAAGCGACAACTGATGTCCAACATCAATTACAACAAATTGTTGCTGAAAAACAACATTTAGAGCGATCGCTACAAGCTGGTGATTACGCTCCCGAACAACAAGCCGAACTCCGAAAGTTAGACCAATATCTGCAACAAGTTAATTATAATGAGCAAGACCATGCCCTAGCTCGCAGCGAAGTTGAGCGCTGGCGTTGGGCAGAAATTAAACAAAGCCAGATTAAAGACGCTACTAAGCGACAAGCACAGCTAGTAGCCCGAAAGCCAGAACTAATAGCTACTATTGCCGAATTACAAGCCAGAATTCAGCTAGAACAAACTAACTCTGAATGTGCCAAACAAATTGCGGCTCTGGAACGTCACATTGTTGAAATTGGCTACAGTTCGGAACTGCACAACAACCTCCGTATAGGTGTTAAGCAAGCTCAATCTTGGCATTTGCGGTATCAGCAACTTTTAGCAGCCCACCAGCAATATCCCCAACTCCAGACGAGATTGCAAGAACTAGAAGAATCTAGAGGCGTCAGAATAACGGAGCGACAAAAACTTGCCAACCAAATCGAAAGCATAATCGAGCAACTACAAGCAACAGCCAACCCATCTGCCCAAATTCAAGCCCTAGAGCAGCAGCTAGCAATACGCAGACGCCAACTCGACGAGCAAATTGCCAAGTTGGGGCGTTTAGAACAGTTGGCGCATCAACTCCAAACGCTGCAAATTCAATACGAACAACAGTACAAACAACTACAATCTTGCAAGCACGAACAACGTGTTTATCAGGAATTAGCCCAGGCTTTTGGTAAAAATGGTATCCAAACACTGATGATTGAAAATGTCTTGCCGCAACTGGAAGCCGAGACAAATCAATTACTTTCGCGTTTGAGTGCTAATCAATTTCATGTACAATTTATTACTCAAAAAGCTGGGCGTCATGGAAAATCAACTAAGAAAAATGCCAAGTTAATAGACACCTTGGATATTTTAATCGCCGATTCCAGAGGAACGAGGGCTTATGAAACTTATTCTGGGGGAGAAGCTTTTAGAATTAACTTTGCTATCCGTTTAGCCTTGGCGAAATTATTAGCGCAACGGGCGGGGGCGGCGTTGCAATTGTTGATTGTGGATGAGGGCTTTGGGACACAGGATGCTGAAGGATGCGATCGCTTAGTTGCAGCGATTAATGCAATCGCTTCTGATTTTGCTTGCATTCTCACTGTCACCCACATGCCCCACCTCAAAGAAGCTTTCCAAGCGAGGATTGAGGTGAATAAAACTCAGCAAGGTTCGCAGTTGAGTTTGTCGATTTAATTACGAATAGTTTTAATTGTATTTAACCCGTGCATCCAGACCATAGGAACGGAGCATTTTCGTTACCCTTTCTGCTTCAGCGCGATCGCTAAATGCTCCAGCATTCACATAATCCCCCAGGTTTGATTCCTCTGCCACAGCATTAGGTATATATTGTTGCACTTTAGTGAGAGTTTCATTACTGAAAATTGGCACAATAACTGTATAGCGAGAGTTACCAACTAAGATGTTGCCGTTAGTTTCAGGTGATAAATAGCCATTAGTAACGGGTACTACATAGCGGTTAGTTTCAACAGAATTGCCCCCATTTAAGTTATTCAATCCTAATGCTTCCCAAGTTTGCCAATCTACATTTCCAGTAGAATTGAGTCGAGAAGATTGCTGGAATGCCATTACAGAGTCTCTAGTATAATCACTGTAATAGCCATCAGAATTGGCATTAAAAAAGCCTAATTGGAACAAACGGTCTTGAACTAATCTGACATTATCTGAGCGATCGCCAACAGTGAGATAATTTCTAGCTGGTTGTTGAGTAGCATATCCACCAGCTGAGGCTCTACGTACTGCTGCTAAAACTTGGGCATTGGCTGTGCCATTAACTGGTAGTTTATAATCTTGTTGAAAGTTGGCGATCGCTTCTCTAGTAATTGGGCCAGTAGTCCCAGTGGGATTAGCTTTAAAATAACCTAGTTGTCGTAAACGCTCTTGCAGTTCTCTGATTTGTTGACTGGAAAGACTCGATTTAGCTTGAGCCGGAGAAGAACCTACTAGTGCGTTCCAAGTTTGCTGACCGACAACTCCAGTGACAGATATACCGGCATTTCGCTGGAATGCAATCACAGCATCTTTAGTAATTCGCCCAAAATTTCCTGTGGGATTAGCATTAAAGTAACCGCGCTGCTTTAGACGTTGTTGCAACTTGGTCACGGCTGCACCAGTGCTACCTTGAGAGAGAGTAGGATATTGATTTACTGCCGATGGCGAATTTCGATTAACATTCCTACTAGAGGTTTGACTCTGACACGCTCTTTGCAACGCTCTTTGAGTACTAGGGCCTATAAAACCAACCGCAGGTAATCTATTAGCTTGCTGAAATTTGATTACAGCATTCTGAGTCAAAGTAGCAAACTTGCCTGTCACCGGGCCTTTGAAGTAGCCTAACTTTTTTAAACATCTTTGGCTACTGGCGACTTGCGAACCATTACTTCCAATTTTCTGAAGTGCTAAAACTTCCCCAGCAACACTGAGAATTCCCATAGTCAATGCTACAGACAAAAGACGCATTGCAGCAGAGCTAGGTAAATTTTTCCAATTCAAAAATTTTAAAATAACTGGCAGATGAACAACCTTGATACTTTCAGATGCCTCAAAGGCTGAGGCTAGCTCAGTTAAAGAGCTATCTACCCCTGTTTCCACTTGTTTTTTTCAAGTTATGACCATACAAGATTATACCATTCACTCTGTGTAATATTTATTTTTGTATGATTCTTTACAACTAGAGGAGTAGGGAGTTGGGAAGTAGGGCAAGCATAGGGGAATAACTCCTAATGCCCAATGCCCAATGCCCAATGCCCCATACCTATTGTTCATCAGTTTTTTCAGTATTACCTGCTTTCACCCAACCTTCTTGTCCGCTATCTTCCAAACGGATTTTTTGCCAAGCTTTATCTTCGCTTTCTTCCAAGACAATAATTTTCTGATTAAAACCAACGCCACCAATACGTTCACCGTCTTGATTTGGTTGTGCCCGCAAACTCAAACCATCAGCCCAACTCACACGCCCTCGGTAAGCTCCTGATGGTAATGGTGTTGGGGATGGGGTAGGTTGAGGTGATTCAGTGGGGGTGGGTGTAGGGGTTGGACTGGAAGGTGATTTAGTGGGGCTGGGTGTAGGGGTGGGTTTACCTCCAGGCTCAGTTGCTTTTGGAGCTTGGGCTTTCACCAAGGGGCTATCATTGGAGAAAATCGGTTTGGCAGGAGGTATGCCAGTGCGATTCATGAAATAGAGTGCAACTGCAACACCGCTACCAATTAATACAGCGATCGCTAAGAAAAAGCCAAGTAAATACTTTATTAAGCCAGAAAACATAATTAATACCTGATTATCTACGGGTCAATCAATTTTAGATTTTGGATTTTGGATTTTGGATTGTAAAGAGACCACAAAGGGACGCAGTGTGGTCTATTCCAATCGATTATTCTAGCTGCCACTCTGTTATACCAATTTGCAAAATGAATGCAACAGATGGATTGATAGAACCCTTTAACACAGAGAAATTTCCAATCCAAAATCTAAAATCTAAAATCCAAAATGGTATCAGCGTAGCTTACCGAAGCTATCGCTCAAAGGGCTGTGTTTCGATGCTAAACGCGCCCTCCCCGCAGCAGCCCATTCTTGAAGTTGCTGAATTTGCTCTACGGCGGTTCGTGCTAAGGGGATAATTTGACTGGCAGCCTCTAAAATATCGTCTTTAGTAAAATCACGATTTTGGCTAAATCCAATGTGCATGGCTTCAATTAAAGTTTGCTCAATTTCTGCCCCAGAAAAATCAGGTGTCTCATAAGCTAATCTATCGATGTCATAACTTTTTAAGTTGTGGGGGCGCAGTCGGGATAAATGAACATTAAAAATTGCTTTTCTCTCTTCTTGGGTAGGCAAACCGACAAAGAAAATTTCATCAAATCGCCCTTTACGCAGCATTTCTGGCGGTAGGGCTTGGATATCGTTGGCGGTGGCGACGACAAACACGGGTGAGGTTTTTTCAGCTAGCCAGTTAATAAATGTGCCAAACACACGGCTAGTAGTGCCCGCATCACCTTTGCTACCAAGTCCGGAAAAGGCTTTATCTATTTCATCAATCCACAAAATACAAGGGGCGAGGGCTTCAGCTACCTGAATCATTTGGCGGGTGCGAGATTCGGACTCGCCTACCAAACCACCAAATAACCGCCCGACATCCAAACGTAGCAGGGGTAAATGCCAGTGATGAGCGATCGCTTTTGCCGTTAACGATTTACCAGTTCCCTGAATACCCACCAACATTAAACCACGGGGGTGCGGTAATCCGTACTGCCTTGCCCGTTCGCTAAATGAGCCTCCCCGACGAATCAGCCAGTCTTTTAAGTTATCCAGCCCGCCGATATCAGAAATTTGCTCAGTGGCGGGGTAGAAGTCGAGGATTTGGGTTTGGCGGATAGTTTGGCGTTTTTCTTCCAAAACCAGATCCACGTCTTCTGGCTGCAATTCCCCGTGGCTAGCGATCGCTCTTGCCAAAACTCGCCGAATCCGTTCCATCGAAAGTCCTTGACAAGAGCGCACCAAGTCATCTAAAACTTTTCCAGAAAGTGAGTTCCCAGTACTTTGCAGTAAGCGTTCCACCTCAGTTTTAATTTCTGGGGCGCTGGGTAGGGGAAACTCCACGACTGTCAGCACTTCGGTTAAATCGTCAGGAATGGCGATGCGTGGCGAAAGCAGTACAATATTTTTTGGTTGCGACTTCAGGAGTCGGGCGAGATTGCGGAGTTTGCGAGCGATCGCCACATCTTCTAAAAAGCGATGATAATCTCGTAAAATCAATACCGCAGGTGCGGAAGCTGGTAATTTTTCCACAAATTCCAAAGCTTGCAGCGGATTACGCCGCCCAAACCCTGCATCATTAGGGTTTCCCTGGTAACCATCGACAAAATCCCAAGTATACACTGGGCGATTACCTTGGTTTGCTGCTTCTTCCCGGATAGATGCTTCTACTCGCTCCTCTTCATAAGTGGGAATATAAATCAAAGGATAGCGGGCGCGTAGCAGTAGTTTAAACTCATCACGAAAGCTCATGAACTCACTCCTATCAATCTGACGAACTCCAGCTTTTTTAAATTTATTTAAAAATAAAATACAAAAATTTTTTCAACTTCAATTACTGTACTAATTCCTAATATCTCTTTTATCTAAATAATTTCTCTACACAAGAAAACCCTCCAGATAGGAGGGTATGAGTTAAAGTTTACCGATTTAACAAGCCTATTGCTTATCTAAGTGTAAAACATAAGTTTTGTAACTTATATTACTCAAATTTTATGTCGTACTTATACCATAAATTGCTTTCAGGTATATGATTAATGACATTTCTTTAAGTAATATCCTAATTCTTCAGCCAATTCAGATAAAAAATCAGGTTTATTCTCAACTAACCATTCTGTAAGCTTATAAGAGTGCTTAGTTTTTCTAAATTCCAACTTATTGTCACAAAATTCTTGGAACATACTTTCAAGGATATTTGCACCGTGAACCTTAGATAACCAATTATTATCTAAAACTTCTTCTCTTTTTACACCTTGAAGCAGATAGGATTTTTCGTGTTTAATTTTATCGATATATTCTTGTACCTGAGTAATGCTAATAGGTATTTCTAGCCATATAGCTTCTTCATTAATTATCAGTGATATAGCTTCAGTATCAAGTAGATAATTCTCGTACATAGGTAGGCGTAAAAAAGTCACGCCTCTCTTCTTTAGTTCTTGAATTTTTGTTTCTGTCTTACTTTCTCTATCAAATATAAATCCAATTACTGGCGGAAACAGACTTGCTCCCGTTGTGAGTTTTTTGTAAATATCAAAAACAAGGTCAGAGCGTTTTCCATCCAAAAGAGCATCAGTACTATTGACACATAAAATTTTAATACCCATTAATGGTATCTTTGCAACTTTCTCCAATACCAATGGAAAACATTTTTCTTCAGTTTGTCCTTCTACCCAGAGAATATTATCAGCACCAAAAACGTCAGATAATCTAACTCCAAGTTCAGCTAAAACTTCGTTTTGCGATTCTATCTCTTTTGTATTTATTACTGATGCTGTTGTTTGGCAATCTTGATATTGGAGTTTGATAATAGTAGATGGATTCGCTGATGCAATAATTTCTGGCGAATGAGTAGCAATAAAATATTGGTGCTGGGGAAACTGTTTAAGAGTTTCTATAAGTTTTTTAGCTGCACCTGGATGTAAAAAAGATTGTGGTTCATCAATAATGATTGTTCTATGTTCTTCAGAAGAAACTAGAATATATAAAATTGCTAGTACTTGACTAACTCCACTTCCACATAAGGAAAGAGAAAGTGATAAATCATTTCTGTGAAGATTATCTGTATTCCAAACCATAATTTCAATATTTGCGTCATCTCTCATTACGACAGAAATCCATTTGATCTCCGGTAATACGTCTGAAACTAATTTATTGAAATGAGCAAACATCCCTGGAATTTTACCCTGCAATATAAAAAGTACTTCTGCAAGATTAGAAGCGTTTGATTTTAGTTCTGTATCAGCTTTATTCTCGCATTTACAAATTCCAACGTTTAGACGTTCAGCCTGAAATCGATAAATACGATTCTGAAATTTATCAAACAATTTGGAACCTATACTTTCTTGAATTTTTCCACTATATTTAACAAAAGGTTCCTGTACTTCATCATCAGAATAAGTAGTCTCTTCAATAACTATTTTATTGCTATCATCAAATTTAATTTTGTAAAAAACTTTTTGAAAAGCTTGCTTGTACAATTCAAAATTAAGTAGTTTTATTAAACTATCATTATCGATTTTTATATTGGATTGCAAAGATATGCTTATATCTACAAAACCAGGATTGTCTAAAAAATCTTGAAATTTTTTAGCGGCGTATCTTACAGATTCGTCAATAGCACTCATATATTCGTCATGATAGCGATCTGGATCGTAGTCATATTTATCAGCAATAAAATAATATTTTTCAGTTGCTGCTCTAGGAATTCCAACTGAAGGTCAATGTTTTAAAAAACTTCGCAATTCTTCTTTATTAATATGCAAATTAATTTCTATTTTGGATTCTTTTTGTATACTGGAAAGCTTGTTCGGTAAAGTATTTAAACTTCTGTGAGGATGATTTCCAAAATTTAGGGTCAGTACCTCAAGTAAAGACGTTTTTCCTGAATTATTTCGCCCAACAATAATATTAATACCTGGCGAAAATTCCATTAGCCCAGAATCGAGATATGATTTATAGTTAAATACTTGCAGATTCTTAATAAACATTTTGTATCATTTATTGATTTACTTAATTCTATTATTGGCAATTTGATTTATTTTGCCAAGTAAAACCTAAAAACCCAGCTTCTTTAAGAAACTGGGTTCTATGGAAATGCTATCGATTAGCTTAGTAAACTACTGCATAACTTGTAAGACTTAAAGTGAAAAAGTGATGTGCAGTAATATAGATTATTGTCCTGGAAGTTGCTTTTTCAAAGCTTCTAAACCAGCCCAGCGGTTGTCAACTGGCTTATCAATTGACTTTTCGTAACTATCAGCATTAATTGGAGGAATACCTGGACAATTGCGATCGCACAGTTGGCGTTGAGGCATTGCTAAGCACATTTGCTCATACAGCCATTCGCTGGGAGAAAAATAACCATCGGGTGGTAAAGTTTCTACCAAATCTTCCACAGTTACTTCCCTTTCTAAAGGCAAGTCTTTTAACTGATTTGCAGTTTCATCTAACCAGATGATTTCCTTCGTATCAATCCCCAAGCGTTGATTATATTGCTGCAAACAGCGGTTGCAGGTACAAGTAATAATAGCTTCTGCCTGACCGGATACTTCCAGATAATTACCATGATGCTGTACGCGTACACGACCGCGAACTGGTGTCAACGTTTCCAGACCAGGCAGAAATTCCTTAACTTGAACTTCCTCTGTCCGCTCCGATGCTCTAGTTAGCTGCGGAATATAAATTGCGTCCATAGGATTTGTGAGACATCCTCACGAAAATTTATCTTGATTATCAGCAATTGGTCTGATAGTACATTTTTTATTTTATCTCTTAGGGATAATAGAAATTTTGAAATTATGTTGTTAGAGTTCTCAATTCACTCTTAACCCATGTAGAGACGCGATTAATCGGGTCTCTACTCCTAATCCCTAACTTACTCCAACGCAGCCGGACGCACAACCAAATGACGATGTGGTTCTTTGCCACGACTGAAGGTTTCTAAATCTCCAAAATCTTTCAAGAAAGTATGTACTTGACGCCGTTCCGCAGAACTGAGAGATTTAATTTCCACTTCTCTACCAGAAAAGCGCACTTCATCGGCTGCTGCTTCTGCTAATGCGCGAATTTCGGCTTGTCTTTTGACACGGTAGCCATTCAACTCAATGGTGTAAGAAGCTTGTCCTTCCTCGGATTGGCTCAAGTTGAGAACCGAATTTGCTAGATATTGAATTGCATCTAGCACAGAACCATCGGGCCCAATTAATACCTGGATTTGTTCTGGTGTCAAATTCGTTTCATCAATTGTTAACCAGTAGCTATCTGATTCTGGGAAATCCTCGTCTTGAGGTTGGGCAGCTTCTAAATTACCGTGAATCTCAGTAGATATCCCACTGAGTTCCAGCAGTGTTTTTAACCACTGCTGACCTCGCTGCATGGGAATATTGCTCATGAACCCCCTGTAGCCTTTTTCTTAGAACTTTTCGGCTCAAATGGTAATGCTTTTTGTTCTGTGACTGCTGTTTCTTTTTCTTGAGCTTCTACGATTTTTTGCAGTTCTTCTGGTAATGGTTCGCGGGAGAGAATGTAGGTTTGTAGTGTCTGGAAAATATTACCAATCACCATATACATCAATACCCCAGCTGGTAGGGGGAAGAACAAAAACATTCCAGAAAAAATGACTGGGGTGATTTTGTTAACTGTGTCTTGGTTCGGATTACCACCACTGGAATTTTGCCCAGAAAGCATTTGGCTGACATAAAGGCTGATTCCAAAGAAGACAATCATGGCGACAATATCCCAGTGGATTGTGCCATCTGGATCTTGTGCGCCAACTCTACCTAAAGCATCAATAAATAAAAACCCTTTATCGGCTGCTAGCCCAGGAATTGTTCCTTGAATGGTCACTTCTCCAGGCTGCAAGGCTTCTAAATTGCCTTGGGCATCAATTTTTACCCTTTCTTCGCCTTTGGTGATTTTCCACTCAGGAATCAGCTTAGTTTCTGGGTGTTCTGCTAAAAGTACCTGAAATGGTTTGCCTTCGATGGTCTGATATTGTATTTTGGTTTGTTCGCCCACAGCGAGTTTGTTACCGCTGGGGAGAATTGCAGTTACCTTAACGTGTTCGCCATCAGCAATATAGATATTTTGAGGAGGGGTGGCAAAGGCTTGCGGTTGAATTTGTTCGATTTGTTCTGCCGGAAAGATTTGTAAGTTAACGCTGTAGTTCACACCTGCAAAAGGTGAACCCCGCAAAGTGGCGAACAGCGCTAATAAGACAGGCATTTGGATCAGCAATGGAAAACAGCCAGCTAAAGGGTTGCCAAATTCTTTTTGGACATTGACCATTTCTTCCTGCTGCTTTTGCGGATCGTCCTTATAGCGCTCTTTGATTTCTGCCATCCGCTTTTGCATCAGAGGTTGTACAATTCGCATCTTCCGCATGTTGCGAATTGAGCCAGCACTCAGGGGATAGAGCGCAAAGCGGACTATCAGTGTCAAAGCAACGATCGCCAATCCATAGCTAGGAAAAATTCCATAGAAAAAATCTATGATTGGCAGCATCACGTTGTTCGAGAGAAAGCCGATACCAAAATCCATTATTCTGAATTTAACCTGAGTTACTGTAAACTGACTGAATCTAATTTATCTAAATCATGACTTATGTGCGACTGTCCTTTGCTACGGATAGCCGCACAATTTTTGGGCATTGGGCAAGCAGGAAGTGTGGGAGGTGTGGGAGGTGTGGGAGGTGTGGGAAAAAATCTTTCCCCCCTCTCTCCCCACATTTCCCCATCTCCCCAGTCCCCAGTCCCCAGTTCCCAGTCCCTTTCCATTACTTGTTGGCAGCAGCGGTATATTGGGGGTTTTTGGCTGCAATTTTTTCATTAATGTAGTCATAGACTTCCCGAAAATTGGGAATAGCACGCAGCTCCAGACGGCTGCCGTTTTTCAGGGTTAGTACCATATCTCCCCAAAGACCTATGCCGCGTGGGACTTTGACAACTTTCACAATTTCTGAGTAAATTACGTCAGTGCGATCGCGCCCTTGCCAACCTCCTGTTACAGTAACTCGGCGATCGGTGATGCGGAAGCGCAGCCATAATGCTCTGACAATTGCCCCGACTGTCAAGGGTATGCCAACAACGGTTAGCCCAATTAGCAGGTTTATAATTAGATCCCCAACATGGGGGCCGCCTTCATAATAAACTTCTTCACGAATGCCCATCGAACACCTCGGCTTGTGCCAACAACTGCTCTAATTCTTGCAGAAATTGTGGGCTTACGCACTTAGATTCTGCTGCTGTAGGTTTGACAACTACCACTAGCCGCCATCCTGGTGACAATTTGGGCAGTAAGTCATACAAAGCAGCAGTAATTTGCCGTTTTATCCGATTGCGAACCACTGCTCTTTTGCTGACTTTTGTGCTAATCGAAATGCCAATTTTTGTGCTGGCAAGATGTCCTGAGTCAGTTGCTTGTTTAGTCTCAGCGGCGATTTCCAACGAAGGATTTATTAAACATAAAGGTTTTAAGGCTCTCAATGTTAAATAAGAGCCATGACGCCGAATTCCTTCCCGGAAAACTGCCTGGAAATCTTTTCGGGATTTTAACCGATTTGCTTTGGGCAAAGCCACAGATACTCTATATGCCCTAAACGCTCAGACGGTGACGCCCCTTTCTTCTCCTAGCTCTAATTACATTTCTGCCATCTGGTGTCCGCATCCGAGCGCGAAAACCAGAGGTTCTTTTTCTCTTGCGACAAGTCCCGCCCAGTGTTCTTTGCATACTATCCTCCTGTTGGGTGATTTTTAGAAAAACTCACAATCTCTAATTTTATCACTTTAACAGGGAATGGGAAATAGGAAATGGGGCATTGGGCATTGGGCATTGGGCATGGGGCATTGGGCATTGATTATTCCCCGCGTCCTCGCGTCGTCCCCGTGTCTCCCCATCTCTCTCATCTCCCCGAACTTAACTGATACTCAAAATCCAGGTTCCCATGTATCGCAGTAGTGGCACATCGCCAGGGGAGAGAACTTGGCAGTTGAAATAATACATCCCACCAAAGGAGGGGTTTTTGACGTTAGAAAAAACTAACTCAACTCCACTACCTGCTGGTACCGGTTCTTCGGGAAAAATACTAATTAGCTTACCTTCTTTGTCCCACTTGACCTCAGAAAGCTTAACTTTTTTACCTTTGACTCGTACCTCAATTTTTTTGGGGTCAAAAATTCCTTCGTAATAATCAGGATAGGTGATGGCAAATTGAGCAACTGCCAATTTCATTCTTTGACCTGGAATCCTCAATCTATAACGATCCCAACCATTGCTTTGTCCGCCAAAATCTAAGCGGAAGGGCAGCTGATTTTCCCCTTTGACACCGCTAAACAGCGTAAATCCAGGTAAGCTTTGCGCCAAACTCACAACTGGAAATCCAGTTAGCAAAAAGCTAGTTACGGCTAAAGCAGAAAGTAAACGTCGCATATTTAGGCTCCCTCCACCAAAATATAAACTCTGTTATCTAAATAACTGTATGTTAGTATTCTTTACTAAACTTTACTACGGACTTCCTGACAATAGACGTTGAATAGGAAAAAAAGTGCCATTTTTGGTGACTTTTGGCTGAAAGTAATTTTGCTTAGTCAGATATTTAACTTTAAATCAATTCACTCCATTATTCTTACAGAGACTTAGTTTGATTGCTAGGTTAGTCAAATTTGGAACTAAATAAAAACACAGTTGAGATGAGATTGTGTTTCCGAATATGTATAAGTGTATCTAAATTTAAGATTTTTGTTATAAAAATTGAGCCGTATGATTAGCGATCGCCAGTGAAATTGAGATAAATTGATTAAAATAAGCTTGAAATGAAAGTAGGAATTATTAAAATTTGATTTGAAAATTATCAAGCTTCCAAAATTTGGTCAATATTACTCTATAAGAAAGGATATAGCCAATTTCTCAATCCCGAAAATAAGCTGAAGATAAAGATGCAAAATTTGGGAATTAACATAGCATGTGCAATACGTAACCCTATTTGCAAATATCTGAAAATGTAACATCTGCAAGCCGCAAAGTGAGGCTTTGCGGAAAGAACGAAGAGTGGGAGAGGAAAGATTCAAGGTTCAATCTAGTAGAAAAAGTCATGGCTGATGTTCCTGCCTCAGTATTAAAAGTGCGAAATATCCCTCATCTGAGCGATCGCTTACTGGGCAGAGATTAAGTATTTATCTTCAGGAGATTTCATGAGAATAGCAGTTGCTAAAGAAATTGAAGTTTGCGAACGTCGTGTAGCATTAATTCCTGACATCGTTGCCCGATTGGTAAAGCAAGGTTTAGAAGTTTGGGTGGAATCGGGTGCAGGAGAGCGATCTTTTTTCAGCGATCCTGCCTATGAAGCAGCAGGAGCCAAAATTATTAGCGATTCTGTCAAATTATGGAGCGAAGCAGACATTCTGCTCAAAGTTAGCCCACCCCAAGAACGAGAAGATGGACGCTCAGAAGTTGATTTGTTAAAGGAAGGAGCTGTATTAGTTAGCTTCCTGAATCCTTTAGGAAATCCTGTGGTGGCACAGCAATTGGCAAATCGCAAAGTCACAGCCTTGAGTATGGAACTGATTCCCCGTACCACCAGGGCGCAAAGCATGGATGCTTTGTCCTCGCAAGCTTCACTAGCAGGTTACAAGGCAGTACTCATTGCCGCAGCTGCATTACCGAAGTATTTTCCGATGCTGACAACAGCCGCAGGCACCATCGCTCCAGCGAAAGTATTTATTATGGGTGCCGGGGTGGCTGGATTGCAAGCGATCGCCACCGCTAGACGCTTGGGAGCAGTGGTAGAAGCCTTTGATATTCGTCCTGCTGTCAAAGAAGAAGTGCAAAGCTTGGGCGCCAAATTCGTCGAAGTCAAACTCGAAGAAGAAACTGTGGCTGCGGGCGGTTATGCCAAAGAAATTTCTGAGGCTAGCAAACAACGTACTCAAGAAGTTGTCGCCGAACACATCAAAAATAGCGATGTAGTGATTACCACTGCCCAAGTACCCGGCAAAAAAGCACCACGACTCGTGACAGAAGAAATGGTGGCACAGATGAAACCCGGTTCAGTGATTGTAGATTTAGCAGCCGAACAGGGTGGTAACTGCGCCTGCACCGAACCCGGCAAAGATATTGTCTGGAATGGCGTCACAATTATTGGCCCCATCAATTTACCATCCTCGATGCCAGTCCACGCCAGCCAATTGTATTCCAAGAACGTGACATCGTTAATCCAACTATTGATTAACAAAGAGAAAGCTTTGCAAGTTGACTTTGGCGACGACATCGTTGATGCAGCTTGCGTTACCCACGCAGGTGAAATTCGCAATCAACGAGTGCATGAGGCGCTACAAGCTTTGAATACTCAAGAACCGGCGGTTAATTAGGGGCTGGGGACAATAATTTTAGATTTTAGATTTTGGATTAAATTTCCATCTAAAATCCAAAATCGAATCGCCCCATTCCCATTTACACAAGGAGTTTTATTTAATGACAGAGGCATTACTCGCTGCTTTGTTTGTGTTTGTTCTGGCGTCTTTTATTGGCTTTGAAGTCATCAACAAAATACCACCTACGTTACACACACCTTTAATGTCAGGCTCAAACGCAATTTCTGGCATTTCGGTACTTGGGGCAATTGTGGCCTCAGGTGCTAGAGAAACGAGTGTGTCAGTGATTCTCGGTTTAATTGCTGTGGTACTGGCAACTGTCAACGTTGTTGGTGGTTTCCTCGTCACAGACAGAATGCTGCTTATGTTCAAGAAGAAGGAGATTAAGGCGTGAGCGACTTTTTACCAACTGGCATTCAGCTGACATATTTAGTCGCTGCATCCTTATTCATTTTTGGTTTGAAAAAGCTGGGTTCGCCAGCGACAGCACGAAATGGTAATGTCATTGCGGCAGTGGGGATGTTGCTGGCAATTGTGGCCACAATGCTAGATCAACACGTGTTGAACTATGAAATGATTTTGTTAGGCTTGGCAATTGGATCTGGCATTGGTGCGATCGTTGCCTACAAAGTCCAAATGACGGAAATGCCCCAAATGGTGGGTTTGCTCAACGGTTTGGGTGGTGCGGCTTCGGCTTTAGTCGCCGTTGCCGAATTCTGGCGGTTATTAGATTCTGGCGCACCCGTACCCCTTGATGTGAACATCTCCATGCTGCTGGATGTGTTAATCGGTGGTGTTACCTTCACGGGTAGTTTTCTCGCCTTTGCCAAATTGCAAGGTTTAATCAGTGGTTCCCCGATTACATTTCCCTTCCAGCAACCATTTAACCTGCTGCTTCTGGCTGCTTACGTAACTGGTAGTGTTTACTTAATCATCACACCAGATAGCCTACCCATATTCTTGGGAGTAGTTGCTGTTTCCTTGGTGCTGGGTGTGATGTTCGTCATCCCTATTGGTGGTGGCGATATGCCCGTGGTAATTTCGCTGTTGAACTCCTTGTCAGGTGTGGCGGCGGCGGCGGCTGGTTTTGTGGTGATGAACAATATGTTAATCATCGCCGGGGCATTGGTGGGAGCCTCTGGGTTAATCCTCACCGAAATTATGTGTAAAGCAATGAACCGTTCCCTCTTCAGCGTGCTGTTCAGTGCTTTTGGTACAGCTGGTGCTGCTGGCGGTGGTGCTGCTGGTAGTGGTGCAGTAGATCAAACTGTCCGCAGTATCGATCCCGAAGAAGGAGCGATGATGTTGGGATACGCTCGTTCTGTGGTGATTGTACCTGGTTATGGCATGGCGGTTGCCCAAGCACAACATAGCGTCCGCGAATTGTCAGATCAATTAGAACGGATGGGCGTAGATGTCAAGTATGCCATTCACCCCGTAGCTGGAAGAATGCCGGGGCACATGAATGTGTTATTGGCTGAGGCCAATGTGCCTTATACGCAGTTATACGACATGGATGATATTAATCCCCAATTTGAACAAGCTGATGTGGCTTTAGTAATTGGGGCAAATGACGTAGTAAATCCAGCGGCGCGGAGTGATACCAATAGCCCGATTTATGGTATGCCAATTTTGGAAGTAGATCGGGCGAAGCAGACAATTGTCATTAAGCGTGGGATGAGTACGGGTTTTGCCGGTGTAGATAATGAGTTGTTCTACAAGGATAAAACTACGATGCTCTTTGGTAGCGCGAAAGATATGGTATCGAAGTTGGTTTCGGAAGTGAAGCAACTTTAACGAACCGCAGAGGCGCAGAGAGCGCGGAGTAAAGAATTAGTTGGCTTGCCTTGGGAGTGTAATGCTTCCAAGGCTAGTTTTTTGTTGGGGAACTACTCCACACAAAGGCACAAAGATTAGAAAACTTATTTCCGAAAATTATGGATAAATTTTTATTCCTTTTCTTGACATTCTGCGCGTAGTTAATTATTTTTGATTAGCCAAATTTAATTTCATAAATAAAATTGCAAGAGCTATGATAAGTATTGGATATATAATAAATTTTCTCAACTTCCTTTTTTATCTACTAGACAAACTTATGAAGACTATTGTGTTGAGACTCGAATTAATCATATTAGACAGAGAATACAAGAACATCAACCTAAAGCAGTTGTTTTCTACGGTAGATCATTTGAATATTTTTGGAGAAAAATAACTGAGAATATAACAAATATTGAATTTACAAAACCTTCAGAATCTTCTAAAGAAGATTTCTTTATTAGTAGAAATAATAAAACTGTATTTGTGATGGCTAAATTTCCTAGAGCTTTACCAAATGAATACTTCCATAACATTGGTAGAGCGATTTTAAATATTCAATAATCTCTAAGGTTTCTTGTTGTTCTTATTCTTTATCTAACTCATTCCAGACTCGAATAATTTTTCCTCCGCGTCTCTGCGCCTCTGCGTGAGAGAAAAAAGCGATCGCGATTAATTTGGGAAGAAATCAAAATCTAAAGTTTCATCAACAGAAAAAGGATATTCTTTAGGAAAAATAGACAGAGGAAGTCCTGTTTCAATCGATGCTTCTTTTCGAGCGTGTTGGTAACAAATATCAAAAACTTCGGTGTAGTATAATTTTAAGCTAGGACTATCTAAAAATGCTTCTTGTAATCTTTGACGATGTTCGTAAATTGTATATAACCAGCTATTGGATCGGTTTTGGGGTTGAAATTTATATTTGAGTAGGTGCATTAAAAGCACTCTAAGATTACTCCTTAAAGCATTTTTATCGCTTCTACCCATACTTTCAATTTCTTCAATTAAATTTTCTAAATCTAATTCTAAAAAATTTTCATTTTTTAATAAATAAACTGTGTGTTCTAACCACAGATTATAATCTTCTGTATAGAGATTATTGGTTTGAGGAACAGATTGATTGCTCATAATCTTCTCGTTTACAGATATATAATCTTAACATTACTTCTGTTATTTCCGAGCGTGTGCTAAAGTAGCTTACCCTAGGTCTACCCAGCAAAGCCTAACCCAGCTATCTTTCCTTTCTTCCTTCCTCTGCGTTCTTTGCGCCTCTGCGTGAGATAAAACAGGTTGGTTTTAGTATTGGTATTTATATTGTATTTTAGCGTCAATCAGTATTTTAGTTTCCTGATAAAGCCCTCATACTTACAGAGTATCTAATTGTAGCCCGATGGAAGTAAGCATTATTAATTCACCGATCGCACCTTTTCTTCCTCCGTGTTCTTTGTATCTCTGTGGTTGATTAAAAACAGCGATCGCTCTTCAATCAAAGGCATGATATAAATTTGACATGATAGACCACGATCGCTGATTCAAAGGCTAAAATGAATCTGGTATTTGGTATAGATAATAAGTAAAGTATTTCTTTCAATAAACTATTACCTATTTACACTGGCGATCGCCACAATTACCTTTAACAACTACCGTTGAAAATGTGCAAATATTTATACCAGTTCTTAAAAACAATCCTGGCTTTCACTGCTTCTGCTTGCCTACAAGCACCACGGCACAACTACATAATATTAACTTTGCTTTTGTGCTTGAATTTCATCAATGCAACTCCAGCAGCAGCGGCGAATGTGTCTAATGATTTGCTCAAGCAACCAGCTACAGAAATTACAGTTAGCTTGGGTAATGCAGCTAACGAACTCAAATTTGAGCCAAATCATCTAGAATTGCAGGCTGGCAAACGCTACAATTTACGGCTAACCAATCCCAGCCAACTGAAACATTATTTTACTGCTAAAGATTTTGCCGATGGCATTTGGACACAAAAAGTTGAAGCAGGGAAGGTAGAAATTAAAGGAGCAATTCACGAAATAGAACTCAAGCCAGGTGCTGAGGCAGAATGGGTGTTTGTGCCTTTGAAATCTGGCACTTATGGTTTACGTTGTCCAATAGCTGGACATACAGAAGCAGGTATGATTGGAGAGATTGTTATTAGTAATTAAATAAGAATTCAGAATTAATCGGTGGTCGATTGAAAACTGATTGATTCTGAATTCTGAATTCTGTATTCTTCTTCAATCACAGATGTTACTGGAGTTTTAAGAATTTATCTAAAGCTACTACCATACTCTCAGGCCAACGACGGATATTTTTTACCCAGTTGATATCCTTATAACGGTTATCCAGTCCATAAGCTGCTACCCAGTTACTTTCAGCTTCCCCTTGTTTTCCATTCACCCAGTAGGCGGCTGTGAGGGCGGCACGCATATCGGCAAATTTGGGATATTTGCGGACGATGTTTTGCATTTCTCGAATTGCTTGGTTTATTTCACCAGTTTCATAAAGGGCTAGGGCATAGTTAGCGCGGGCGAAGGCAAAATTTGGAGCAATTTCTACTGATTTTTTATAGTCAGCGATCGCCAAATCCCATTTTCCTAAACCACCTTCGGCATTACCGCGATTGTTATATGCCATTGCATCGTTAGGATCGAGTTCTAGAACACGATTATAATCTGCGATCGCCTCTTGCCATTTTCCCAATCCTTCCAAAGCCGCACCCCGATTCAAATAAGGATCTGTAGCATTTGGGGCAAGTTCTATAGCTTTGTTATAATCATCCAGCGCCTCTTGTAACTTGTTCTGACTTACCCGCGAATTTCCTCGGTTACTCCACGCCCCTGCATTGGTGGGAAATTGCTCAATAATCTTTGTCCAATATGTTTCAGCCGTGGCAAAATCACCATTATTTGTAGCGATAAAAGCTTGATTTGCCCACTCATCACCTTGTTTTAATTGCTCTTGAGTAATACTTGGCAATTGAGATTGTGCGATCGCTGGTGTACCCCAGCCAAACACAAGTAACAAACTGAGAAAAATACAAATCAACTTCATCATCTGGATTTACCGTAAGTGAGTGGAGAGTAGGGTGTAGGGCATGGGGCATGGGGCATAGGGCATAGGGTATGGGGAGCAAAGGAGATGGGGGACTGTGGGGAGTGTAGGGAGAAAGAGAATTTATGCTTCTAGCTCCTCTCAATGCCCAATGCCCCATACTTCTCTACGAGAGGCTGCGCCAACGGTTGCGCCCTTTTCTACGAGAGGCTGCGCCAACGACTACGCTCAGGACAAGCTCAGTACAAGTGCCCAATGCCCAATTTATCGTAATTACAATAACGACAATTGTTCGCTAGGCGGCGTAAATCCCAAATGTTTGTATGCTGCTTTTGTCGCCATCCTGCCACGGGGAGTTCTGGTTAAATAACCAATTTGCATCAGGTAAGGTTCGTAGACTTCTTCAATTGTTTGGGTATCTTCACCTGTTGCGGCTGCCATTGTTTCTAACCCCACTGGCCCGCCGTTAAATTGTTCAATGATTACACTTAGCATCTGGCGGTCTGTCCAATCTAAACCACAAGGATCTACTTGGAATAGTTGCAATGCCTCAGATGCGACGTTTTCATTAATCTCTCCAGATAACTTTACTTGTGCATAATCACGTACTCGTTTGAGTAGTCTATTAGCAATACGTGGTGTTCCGCGCGATCGCCGGGCTATTTCTGCGGCACCATCTTCTGTAACTGGGGTTTTAAGTAATTCCGCACTTCGCAGTACAATTTTACTCAGTTCATCAACTTCATAAAATCGTAACTTTTGAACTAAGCCGAAGCGATCGCGCAGTGGTGAAGTTAAAGCACCCACGCGGGTTGTAGCTCCCACCAAGGTAAATTTTGACAGCGGTAAACTTCTAATCCGAGCGCTCGAACCCTTACCAATAGTAATGTCCAACCGATAATCTTCCATCGCCGGATAGAGAATTTCTTCTGTCATTCGCGAGAGGCGATGAATTTCATCTACAAATAAAATATCTCCTGGCTTCATGTTTACCAGTAGCCCAACAATATCTCGTGGACGTTCTAGGGCTGGCGCACTAGTAATTTTGTAATTTACCCCCATTTCCGATGCTAAAATCATTGCCATTGTGGTTTTACCCAATCCTGGCGGCCCATACAGCAGTAAGTGATCCAGCACCTCACCACGAGACTTAGCTGCTTTGATGGCAATGTCTAATACATCCTTTAAATCTTTTTGCCCAATGTAATCGGCAAATCGCTGTGGTCTAATACTTTCTTCCTGCCTGTCTTGTTCATCAATAGCAGCTTCAGGTTGCAAAATATTGTTCGTGGATGCTGCTTTCGCCGATTCCCGACGCTGTTTTGGTTCTCCGTTGGGTTCTGGAGGCTGTTTTTTCGAGGAGATTATCGCCATGATTCAGCTGTCTACTTTTTAGGGGACTGGGGACTGGGGACTGGGGACTGGGGACTGGGGAGATGGGGGAGTGTGGGGGGAAAGATTTCTTCCCCATCCTCCCACAGCTCCCCATACCCCATTCCCCATACTTGAGAAAATTTTCGTTTGCAAATACCCGCGCCAATTTAAAATTTAAATTCCGGTCAATTACCTAGAAGTACAAAAATTACTATGTTATCTAAAAGAATCTTACCGTGCTTAGATGTGAAGGCGGGACGGGTTGTAAAAGGAGTTAATTTTGTCAACCTGCAAGATGCAGGCGATCCTGTAGAACTGGCAAAGGTTTACAACGAAGCCGGTGCTGATGAGTTAGTATTTCTGGATATTACAGCCACTCATGAAGACCGAGCTACTATCTTAGACGTTGTTTACCGCACTGCTGAACAAGTCTTCATTCCATTGACTGTGGGTGGCGGTATTCAATCCTTAGAAAATGTTAAAGCTTTGTTACGATCTGGAGCAGACAAGGTTAGTATTAATTCTGCGGCAGTGCGCGAACCAGACTTGATTAATCGGGCAAGCGATCGCTTTGGTAATCAATGCATAGTCGTTGCTATTGATGCCAGACGCAGAGTTAACCCAGAAAATCCAGGTTGGGACGTTTATGTCCGCGGTGGCAGGGAAAATACAGGCTTAGATGCCCTACTTTGGGCACAAGAAGTTGAAAAACGGGGGGCCGGAGAACTGCTAATCACAAGTATGGATGCTGATGGAACCCAAGCCGGATATGACCTAGAGTTAACCCGGACAATTGCTGAACTTGTGGAAATTCCAGTCATTGCTTCTGGTGGGGCAGGTAATTGCGAACATATATATGAAGCTCTAACCCAAGGCAAAGCCCAAGCAGCACTACTGGCATCGCTCTTACATTACGGTCAACTAAGCGTAGCTCAAATCAAAAATTATTTGCGCGATCGCGAACTCCCAGTACGTTCCTTTTAATCAGTAAGTATTTGTCTATTAATTGCATCTATCTCTAGTTAGACACACTTCCACTAAAGGATGTTAATATTAGTTTACATCTATTAATAAATATTAAGAAATATGTTGCTTCCTATTTTAATTTTTGATGTAGCCCTGGTTGCATGGTCGCTGCATCTGATGGAAAGAGCCTACGAGAATAAGGAATTCTCTTTGATGTTAGCTGGTACATTGGTCGCACTGGCCGCAGCTGCTATGTTAGTAGTTTACTTTTTAATGGGTCACTGTATGGCTTATTTATTGCAAGTATCTTAAGCATTGCTCAGTATTATGAGAGATAATTAAAATTTAATATCAAAATCTTGACAAAGCAGCGATGAATAGGCTAAGCTAGTTCAGGCACTTAAGGGGTTATAGCTCAGTTGGTAGAGCACCTCAATGGCATTGAGGGGGTCAGCGGTTCGAATCCGCTTAGCTCCATTTAAACTTAAAACATTTAGTTACCAGTATGTGTCACTTAAAGGAAAAGATGGCCGGAATTAAAGGATAAAGTGGCCGCACTTAAAACCTGGAATACTTATTTTTGCGTTACCCTATTTTCGCCATACTTTACAAGCGATCGCATTCAATTGTTTCAAATACGCTTCTGTCATAGGTTCTGTTCTGCGGCCACTTTATCTTTTAATAACGGTCACTTTATCCTTTAAGTGACAGTCTTGGTCAACTATTGGTTGTCACTTTGGACAACTTATGGTTGTTGTCGCAATGTCTGATTTGAAAAAATTAGTCATTTAGTCATTGGCGATCGGTACTAATGACTTGAAGTTGCAGGGCAATTGAAGAAAACGAGGGCGATCGGTGTTTTCGTCGCGGCGGGATGAGTTCTTTGATTTTGCCGCAAGCACAAGGTAATGGTTGAGAAAACAGCATGACAAATTTATGAAATATTTGTGTAGTAATTATAAGCACACGAATATCAAATAAAAACTAATAAGAATCGAGAAATTTCAACTCCTATGGAAACATTAGGAGTATTCTACATAATTACCCAGTAGTGAATAGTGATGAGCATTCTTAACATTATTTATACTTTTGTACTGTGCAAGTAGCAAAAATCAGGTAAACCTTAACTGGGATTAATAATTTTCTACTTTGTAGAAAATAAATTTTCATCTAGAGTAGGACAAAGATACCTGCTGTGACCACAGAAATAAAAGCTAGATCGAGCCTCTGGCTTCTAGCTTTAGGAAACCAACTTTAATTATTGAGAGTCTGGTTTCAAAATGGGTAACAGCACCATTCCCCATCAGCTTGATCACCTATGCTAAAAGTTATGCACTCGGCCACCAACTCAGCCACTCCAAATGCCCAGTGGGAGGATTTAATCAAGCTTCCAGCCCCAAACACAGTTCAATGGGACAATATCAAAACCCAATTAGACTTGGTGCTGTTGGCGCTAGAAACCTTAACTGGGATTGGTTCTGAGGCTATGCTTTCGGCGGCAACTGATTTGAATTTAGAGTCAAGAGTGCCAGACCGCGTAGCTTTATGGCGGCTGCGCCAATCAAATCCGCTACGCAAAGGTCAAGGAGGGCGAAAAAAGCTAGATATAGAAGAAGCGCGATCGCTTGTTCTTATCACCTGCTACCTAGCCAAACAGCACCAGGAATTGATTCGCCGGGCTGTTGGTTTGTTAGAACAAATGGCAGAAAGTAACCGGGAACCTCACCAGGCTGCTTTACTTGGAGACTATATTGATGCTTTTTGCAACACTTACCAAGAGCGGATGGAAGAGGACGAGCAAATCTCAACAGATTTACTTACCAACCTGGCACTAAAACTGCTTGTAGATTTACTTTTTTACAGTGCCCCTGGTGGGCATCGCCGTCTTTGGCTAGCACTTATAGACCGTTCTACAAAATTTTAAATTTGACTTTTGAGATTCCTCAACCGAAATCCGCCGATGTAAGTTTGCTAGGTCAAGAAACCTCTTTGACGATCGCTAGCCCTTGGGCAATGCGTTATCAACATTGGTTCTTCCTTGCACATCAGTTTGCACAAAAAAAAGAATCGAACAAAGTTATAAGTCACAACTTTTATTTGCAAGCAACTGACTCAACTTTTGTCTCCGACACGCTATGCGTAGCTTGCTTCGATCTAGGAGTACGCAAAATCCCAAATAGTCTTCCTTGCTGTTCCTGCCATGCCTCTATCAAATACTGTGATTCGTCGCTACACACCTCCTACTTGTACGCTAGAAGTATTCGCACAAAGCTCGCCTTTGTCTCGTTGGATGGGGAGAACTGTCCTCAAGCAGCTAAGCTTTGAACTACGTTTTGACGATCCCCGACTCCCAGAAGAACACAGAGTTCCTATTCGAGGCGATCGCAACCAACTAGAAGCTTTGTGTGATGCAGTCACCAGCTATGTACAGCAATTCCTCCAACAGTCTCCAGAAACCTTTTGGGTTCGTTTCTCAGGTAACCAAGAATCAAGCGCGGTACTGGATGAACCAGAATTAGAGTTATCAACAAAAACATTAAATTCTTTTAATACCCAAGTTCCAGGCGCAAATATATATTTAGAACCCAGCAGCTATTTAACTCACAATCTATTTCTTGGTTCTCTCGCCAACCAAACATCCGGCCCAGTGATTCAACTGAGTTTGTTGCAACTATTCGATTTGGCAACTGCTTTAGATGAATACTCAACCGATGTTATGGCACTCCCAACTCTTAACACTAGGAGTTCAGATATGAGCTTCCCCGCTTGGGCGCCTATTGCCGCAGTATTAGTATTAGCTGTCGGTTTTTTACCAGTTACTTGGCAATATGCTAATAACATCAGACAAAAACAACAGACAGCCAAAACAGCAGACCCGACAGAGGTCAAGACTGCGCTACAACCTTCACCCTCTCTAACCTTTCCCGCACCCCAGTCTGGACTCACCACCCCAGCAGATAATTTGCTCGGTTCCACACCTCCACCTGCGGCGTCTAGTTTGCCCCAAACACCGCTAACAACCACTGGTTCTGGTTTGACTACGACACCGCCTGTATTGCCCAACAATTCACTGGCTATACCTCCTACAACTTTGGGTAAGACTCCAACCCTACCAAAAAATTCAGCGATGCCTCCGGCGAGCTTCGCTAACGCACCGTCTAGCAAAATCCCCGGACAGGAAATCGCCATACTACCAAATTTGGGACAGAATCTCACAGCCCCAAATCCCCAAGCTGATGCTCTCCCGAAGAGACGCAATTTACCCCCCAGCCTATCTTCTAACACACCCAACTTCTCACCCAACATCTCGCCAGTAGTTCCCCCCTCTGTTGCCACCATACCCAATAGCAAGCGTGGCAATATCCCAACCCAAGGTTCTCCATTAAATTCACAACAACTGGACGAAACAATCAGTGCCCTACAGGCAGCTTCTCCTGCAAATAAACCTTCTTCAGAACAGCCCGCCTCTGCAACTGCTACTACTAATCCATTTATCGATCAATTAGGGGACGGAAGTAAAGCCCCCACATCCAGACAAGTGGCAACTGGCACATTATTTGATACACCTCAGGTAGCAGAAGCCAGAGAATATCTTACAAAGCGCTGGCAACCACCTGCGGGATTGGGACAGACATTAGAATACAGTTTGATAGTCAGTGTTGACGGCACAGTTGAACGAATTTTTCCCCTGAATAAAGCAGCAAGAGAATACGTTGATAGCGCTGGGATGCCGCAAGTTGGTCAACCTTTCGTTTCCGCCAATACCCGCGGACAAAATGTCAGAATTCGAGTTGTTCTCAGTCCTGATGGCAAGGTACAGACTTTTCCAGATGAGTAAGTAAATTTATCCGTTGGTTGACACTTATGTAACTGGTACAAACCTTGTGCCAGTTTTTGTTTGCTCTAATTGCTCTGAAGCTAGGCTTTTTGAGTCCAGTTAGCAAACTGGTCTGGATATTGATAACAGTAAACTTACCAATCAATACAATTATTTTTAATAAGAATTCTCCCCAAAAAACTAAAAATAGAAGTTTTAAAACTCTAATGTGAGTTCGACAAAAGCTAATTACAACCCCTTGCATTGTAGGCAAGAGGTAAAAAACCTCTTTTCAAATTAATTCTGGATTTTGAATTCTTTTTCAAAAGTTGCTAACAATTACTCAAGTAATAAGGTAGGGAATATGCAAACAACTGGTACTCAAAAAGACAGTCTAGCTTGGATTATTCAAACATGGGCAGCTTTTCTACTTTCTATTTCTATGACTACCTTTGGTATTGTGAATTTGCCAGTGGATAGCTGGGTCAAAGGGTTTATGGGTATGGGTTTGGCTTTTTCTGTTGGCTCCACTTTCACCTTAGCAAAGACTACTAGAGACTTGCACGAAACTAGAAAAATAACCGCTAGAATCGACGAAGCCAAGGTAGAAAAATTGCTTTCACAACACGATCCTCTAAATTTCAAATAAAGAAGATTAGAACAATTTTGAATTTTAGATTTTAGATTTTCCAGCAAATTGCAACTGCGTTAGGTACAGATAACTGTAAGGGCACAAAAATATTGTGCCCCTACCTGTGTATTTCATTTACTAAAATAAGTTGTATATTTCGGATTAAAAAGATTCACTCAATAAGCTACTTTCAGAATATCAAACAACAATATTCATTCCAATTATTTATTCTCAATTATGCAATCTAAGAAAAATAAAAGGACTGATAGATTCAGTCCTTTGTCATATTCGTTTAAATTTTTTATCTTAATAACGGGATTTCTTACTCCTTAATTTTTGCCTTTTACGTCGCCGTTCGCTAGCAGCCACGGCCTGTTCTACCGGATAACCTACTACAGGAATTACCTGATATTTGCGCTCTTCTTCTAACTTTTTGAGTTCAGTGTAATCAACCCAATGGATGCAATCAACCGGACAAGTGTCAATTGCTTCTTGGATAATTTCTTCGGCGTCCCCATCTTGGCGAATTACTCGCGATCGCCCATAATCTGCTTCAATGTAAAAGGTGTTACGCGCAACATGGGCACAGTGCTTACAACCAATACAGGTGATTTCGTCAACATAAACACCCCTTTGGCGAAGCATACCACCCAATTCCGGCTCTAAACCAGAACGCTCTGGGGCATCCCGCAAAAAACCCCCTAATTCTGGCTCCAAACCGGAACGGTTGTCTTGTTGTTCTTCCGGCGACGGCAGAAAATCAGCCATTACGCACTCCAGCGTTGTACTACCAGGCGAATTGAACCATCTTCATTTTTTTGTTCTTCAGCAACTTGAAAGCCAACACGAGCAGTTTCTTTCATCACTGTTTGGTAAGCATAACGCTGTGTTACCTGGCGTAAAAATCCATCTACAGAAAGATTTTGCTGCCAATATTGCAAGTCTGCCACCAGTTCGTATTCCTTGCCATTCCATTTAAAGCCGATGTCGTAGCCATTTTCCTGCTCAATGCTAACTTCCGCAGGATGAGTTTGGCCGCGATAACCGCGTACTTCGCGTGGGCCTGGTTTCCAGTCTATGCCTAATTCAGTCAGAGCATCTTTCAAAGAATCAAGGTTACGGATTTGAGTCTTAATTTGGCTAAAGTGTGACATGGTGGTTTGAATTAAATGAGACTAAACTACTGTGAAAACTTACCAATCGCTGTAAGTGTTTTGGGTATTCGCCACGTTCGATTCCTGCACCTTGGCGGCGAAGTATTCTGAGGTTGGCTCATGCTTAAGTACTTGCCCCAGCTGCGCCTCTATTGCTGCTGTAACCTCAGCGCAAGAAGCACCCACAATGCCAGTGACTTTTTCTTGTACCCGACCATCTGGATAGATTATGAACTCTAATGTCTCCATACTCTTGGCCAACCACGATAAGTACATTTGAATTCTACTGCCTTAGCAGAAGGCTACAAATATAGCCATCGGAACATTTTTACTTAGATACAAACTTGCCATTTGTTAACCAATGTTCCATCTTTCAATATATATATCTCAGAATCTTTACAAAAATTATTAATTTTGCTATCACACACATCAGTCTTTAGTTAGTCTCTCTTAACCTCTTTGATTAGTCAAGGTAATAATTCAGTTTGCTAGGTAAGCAGCAAAAGTCCTAAAAATAAACATTTAGAGGTACTATAGCTAGCCAAATGAGTTACAAAAATATAAATTTATTGAAAAAGTTTATCATTATCGTTAAGCTTGGTGATCGCTGAGGTGAAATTCAGCGTAGGTAGCGCTACAGCAAAATGGTAGGTATGCGTTCGCAGTTCTAAACCTTTTGAGATAATAGTCAAAATCAGCACCAAAAAGTTACCGATTTTACTTTTACAGTCATGAACCTAATGAGCCACCCCACATTCATATAGATCGGGATGACTCAACAGCTAAATTTTGGCTTGAGCAAGTGAGTTTATCAAGTAGCATTGGCTTCAGTTCTAAAGAACTGCGAAAATTAGAAGTGTTAGTACAAGAAAATCAAGCAAAACTTTTGGAGGCTTGGGATGGGTATTTTGGCAATTCGGGCGGATGAGAGAGTTAAAGATGTCCGCTTTACCGATGAAACTATCAGTGTTGACTTAATGGATGGGCGAACAATCACAGTGCCATTAGTTTGGTATCCCAGGCTCCTCAATGCTACGCTTGAACAAAGATTAAAATGGGAAACTTGCGGCGGTGGTTATGGGATTCATTGGGAAGACATCGATGAAGACCTCAGCACAGAAGGAATGCTGCGTGGCGCACCTGCACCAAAAGCTAAAGTGGTAAGTTAAGCGATCGCATTATATTCATAGTTCGTAATTCAGCAACTTTAAATCTGCTGTATTTTTTATTTTAGTGCTGCGATCGCTCTGCATATTATCGTTTAAGCTGTCACCATTTCCGGTACTGATTCGGTAACCGTTTAAATTCTGGTGGTGGCAGGTCTTTTATCTGTTCGTAGCTCATTGCTCTTTGTTTTTTGAACTGTATTTTTTCATGCTTACACTATTCATGCAAGAGGTCTATTCTTCGATAATCTAACTACTCCCAATGGTCGCGCTGTATCTGTTTTATCGCTTTGGTGAAGGTAAGGAACCCGTGAAATCCCCGCCATTCCAATCAGACCCATCAAGCCAGTTATCATCCTTAGCATCCCACAATAACATATACGCAACTAACAAGGTATTGATAAATCGCTCTACAGAAATTTCCCAATGTCTAGCCATCTTGTCTAATTGCACTTTTGTTGCTGAATTCGATGATGTAAAACTTTGCAACACATCCTCGTGGTTACAAGACCACCCAGCAATGAATTTATCAAAATAACGCTCATATTTTGTTGTTGGATGAGGTTTTTTAAAGTTAGTGAAGCGAACTTCTTGAAAGAAGTCTAGTTTTAAACCAGCAACAAATCCATCAGAATCTTTACCATAAATATAGTAATAAAGTGAAGTACCTTGACCATTAAAACTGCGAGTAGCACGAATAATTCTGGGAGGAACAAAATCATCTCCCTCAAAATCTGTGAGAACATCCTTTATTGCCATACAAACGGTCTTCAGTACTTAAGTATTATTCTTAAAGTTCCCAAACCAGAACAAAGCATTGCAAGTGTTTACTTTTAATTAAATTTTTATACTGTCCAAGTAGCTTACATAAAAAAAACATCAGTCCGCCAAAGAACCAGGATAATGAATCATAATTAACCTCTATAGCTTTGAGCTATCAGCTATCAGCCGTCAGTTATAACTCGGAGACTGAGATGCCGAATGCTAAAGGCTTTTAATTCAACTCAACAAATTGACTATGAATACAGAACAAGCGAACAAAACTATCCGCGTCGGAGTACTGGGGTTTGGTGGACTCGGACAAGCTGCCGCCAAGCTACTTGCTGGCAAACGCGAAATGATTTTAGTCGCAGCAGCAGATCAAAAAGGCTACGCTTACGCTGCTGAAGGTTTAAATACTCAAGAATGTATCGCTAAGTATCAATCTCAAGGTTCCGTAGGCTACTTAGAGCCAGTTGGGACATTAAGCAATAACAGTATTCAAGATTTAATCGCTTCCAGTCAGCCTGTAGATGGGTATTTTCTGGCTTTACCCAACTTACCAAATGATTTTATTCCCTCTGTTGCCAAGCAGTTTATTCAATCTGGTTGGCGGGGTGTGCTAGTGGATGCAATTAAGCGCACCAGTGCTGTAGAACAATTACTGGCGATGAAAGAGGAATTGGAAGCAGCCGGAATTACTTACATGACAGGATGCGGTGCTACGCCTGGACTGTTAACTGCTGCCGCCGCTTTAGCCGCCCAAAGCTATGCCGAAATTCACAAGGTAGAAATTACTTTTGGTGTAGGAATTGCCAACTGGGAAGCTTACCGCGCTACTGTTCGGGAAGATATCGGCCACATGCCTGGTTATACAGTGGAAACTGCTAGGGCGATGACTGATGCTGAGGTGGAAGCACTATTAGATAAAACTAATGGGGTGCTGACCTTAGAGAATATGGAACACGCGGATGATGTGATGTTAGAAGTAGCGGGAATAGTGGGGCGCGATCGCGTTACTGTTGGTGGTGTAGTTGATACTCGCAACCCTAAAAAGCCCCTCAGCACCAACGTTAAGGTCACAGGACGCACCTTTGAAGGTAAAATTTCCACCCATACCTTTACTTTGGGAGATGAAACCAGTATGGCAGCTAATGTCTGCGGCCCCGCTTTCGGCTATCTCAAAGCTGGTAGACAATTCCACCAACGCGGTATTCATGGAATATTTACCGCTGCTGAAATTATGCCCCAATTTGTCAAGTAACAAATGTTGACGGTTAACAGTTAACAGTCAACGTGAAATCCCATCCCTAAAAAGGGGTGGGATGAGCTTAAGTCTGTTTTTTGCCTTTTTACCAGCCTCTAATCTGCGGGAAGGTTGCCGCAACGGGGCGATAACAGCAAAACAGAAGTGTTGCCCGTTCTCTGTTGTCACTTAAACTTTTACCTTGATGAAGTTTATAAATCGTAATCTCTGGCAGATTCTGACAGCTACATTTTCAGATGTTTGAGAACGCCTACAACAAGGTGAAGTGATAATGAAAGCGGACTACCAACTCACAAATTCGCCCAGACCCCTGTCTGCTTATACCCTCATCTCCTTTCCCCCTTGTCCCCTTACCCCCTTGTTCCCTTGTCTGCCCACCTCTCCTGTTCCTGTCATAACTAGGGGTTTTACTAGGTATTTTTTCCTACTTTTGGGGTGGTTTTTAGTGTAACAAGTACCCTAAAACTACAAAAAATCCTGAAATCTATATAAATTAATGGTTTCATCTATCCACATCAGGCTACAACACCTTAGAATGATTCATTGAAAAGTCGAGCCGATGGGATGTACAGCCGTTTTGAGTAAATATACTCCCAAAGGATGATTTTTGTATTTCTAAGAACAGAGATTTCAGTACAGATGTATCAACATACATCGGTAAAAAAATCTCAGCTAAACTTTAGGAGTTTGACATGAACAAAGGTGAATTAGTTGATGCCGTTGCTGAAAAGGCTAGTGTTACCAAGAAACAAGCCGATGCAGTTTTAACTGCCGCACTGGAAACGATTATTGAGGCGGTTTCCTCTGGCGATAAAGTAACGCTGGTGGGATTCGGTTCTTTTGAATCACGGGAACGTAAAGCTCGTGAAGGTCGCAACCCGAAAACAAATGAAAAAATGGAAATTCCGGCGACGAAGGTGCCTGCCTTCTCGGCAGGGAAGCTATTTAGAGAAAGGGTAGCACCCCCAAAATCATAGGCTCTGTTTCAGGAAACCTTTTTTTGATGCGGCAACCAGCACACGGGGGAAATTTAGCCTGGGCAGCAGCACTGGCTGGCTGTCCCCCTGATGCTATTCTGGATTTTTCTGCTAGCATCAGCCCTTTGGGGCCGCCAAACAGCGCGATCGCTGCGATCCTGTCCCAAATCGGTAATATTAAGCACTATCCAGACCCTAACTATAGTGAACTGAGACTAGCTCTCAGTCACTTCCATCAATTGCCGCCTGAATGGATTCTGCCTGGTAACGGCTCAGCAGAATTACTTACTTTAATAGGTAGAGAATTAGCACAATTGGCGGCAACAATTTTAATAACTCCAGCCTTTGGCGACTACTACCGAACCTTGGGAGCGTACAAGGCTAAAGTGCTGGAGTGTCCTTTGTCATTAGTAGCTGGTCAAGATTCATTGGTTATTAGTCCTTTGTCATTAGTTCTTGACAATGGACAAAAAACTAAGGACAAAGGACTGTTGCTGAATAACCCGCATAACCCAACGGGCAAGCTATTTTCGCGGGACTCGATTTTGCCCTACTTGGAGCAATTTGCCTTGGTAGTGGTGGATGAAGCGTTTATGGATTTTGTGCCACCCAATGAGGAGCAAAGCTTAATTGGGGTGGTGCAGGAATATGCGAATTTAGTAGTATTGCGATCGCTGACTAAATTTTACAGTCTCCCAGGACTGCGATTAGGATATGCGATCGCTCACCCCGACAGCCTGTCTAAGTGGCAGCTATGGCGCGACCCCTGGCCAGTAAACACGCTAGCGGTAGCGGCGGCAATTGCGGCACTCCAAGATAGGGAATTTCAACAGCAAACCTGGACATGGCTACCACCTGCACGAAAACAACTTTTTCAGGGTTTAGCTAAAATTCCCGGATTGCAACCCCAAGCAAGTGCTGTTAACTTTTTACTGGTTGAGTCTGAAAAATCCACTTCCCAGTTACAGCAAGAATTACTCAAGCACCATCAGATTTTAATCCGCGATTGCCTTAGCTTTAAAGAACTAGGCGATCGCTTTTTCCGGGTTGCTGTACGTGAAGAGTCCGATAACCAACGCCTACTCACAGCGCTGAGTGAGTGGGGAGTAGGGGCTGGGGAGTAGGGACTAGGGACTAGGGACTGGGGACGCAGGGGAAAAGGTTAAAGGTTAAAGGGAAAAGGAATAAATTTAATCTTTCCCCTTTTCCCCTTACCCCTTTCCCTTTCCCCATGCCCAATACCCAATGCCCAATGCCCAATGCCCAATGCCCAATGCCCAATGCCCAATGCCCAAATAACAAATGACTATTGATTACGATGTCGTAATTATTGGTGGCAGTCTTGCTGGATACCATGCTGCCCTTGCTGCTAGCCAACTACGTGCTACAGTTGCCTTGGTGCAACCCAAAGTAGACTATGGGTTTATTAATCATCACGCTTTGAGCGAAATTGCTAAACTGGCACAAAAATTGCGTAATGCTGCTGGCTTTGGTATTCATGCCAGACACACTCAGACCTCACAAGAGTGCCACATATCTCTGGCATGGCAGGAAGCGATGCTGTATGCTCAAGCCGTTGCCTCAAATCTCGAAGAACAATATTCTCCCGGCATTCTAGCGGCGCAGGGAGTCGATGTTATCGTTGGTGCTGGGCAATTTCAATCCTCAGCCCAACTGGCTTTTGTTGTTAACAACCGATTATTACGCGCACGCACCTATTTGCTAGCTAGTGGTTCTCGTCCAGAAGTTCCGGAAATTGAAGGATTAGAAGCTACAGGCTACGTTACGCTAGCTAACATTTGGCAATCCCTAAATAAAGCGTCCTTACCCAAAAATTGGGTAATTATTGGCGGGGTTCCCCAAAGTATTGAAATCGCTCAAACTTTAGCGCGGTTTGGTTGTAATGTGACGTTGGTAGTCAAGTATTCCTATGTTTTACCTCATATTGACCCAGAAATAGCCATATTGCTGCAAGCACAGTTGGAAGTTGAAGGTGTGCGCGTCCTCACCGCTAAACCAGTGACTCAAGTAAGGCGAATTGATGATAAAAAGTGGCTACAGGCAGGAGATAAAGCCATTGAAACTGATGAAATTTTAGTGGCGACTGGACAACAGCCAAACCTTGAATCTCTAAATTTGGCAGCGGTAGGTGTGAAATGGCATGGACGCCGTTTAGTGGTGAATGAGAAACTACAAACCACTAACCACCGCATCTACGCTTGTGGTGATGTCATTGGTGGTTACGACTTTGCAAATATCGCTAATTATGAAGCTAAAATTGCTCTGAAAAATGCACTATTTTTCCCCAGATTAAAAGTAAATTATCGCTGTATTCCTTGGGGAATATTTTCAGTACCCGTGATGGCGCAAGTGGGTTTGACTGAGGGACAAGCAAAGCATCAATTTCGCCCTGATGAATTTTTAGTTTTACGACAATATTTTAAAACAGTAACAGCAGCCCAACTCCGGGATGAAACCACGGGTATGTGTAAATTAATTGTCCTACGCAATGGCGAAATTTTAGGAGCTTCAATATTAGGTGCAGAAGCTGGAGAATTAATTAATTTGATTGCTTTGGCTATGTCTGAAAAAATGAAAATCAAAGATTTAGTAAATTTCTCTCCTGTCTATTTAAGTTTCTCAGAAATCGTGGAGCAAATTGTCACAGAGTGGAGGAAACAAAAATTAAATAATAATCTTGCTTTGCAAGATTTTATGGAAGGTTTGTTCCATTTTCGCCGCAATTGGAATTTGTGAACTAGTCATTAGTGATTAGTCAAAATATGTAATTAACTACGAATTATTAAAACCTGCATTATTATCCAAACTACTGTCGCTGCTACCAATGGTACGCTGAGGTTATCTGTACCGTGGGGTGAGACTGCTTCAGCTAGGGTCGCAACAATAGCAGTTGCGATCGCTGTCAATAAAGCCCATCCTAAAGTAAAAGGGATTGCTAGGGGGCTAAGAAACGAACCAGGAAGTAGCAACAGCACCAAGAAAATCGCTACTGTACTCGCTACAAACATCGCTGCTGAACCTTCCCAAGAACGCACAGAATTACCTATTTGGTACTTATGCTTCCCGAAGCGCCTACCAATTAAGGCTGCTAGTGCATCACCCCAAGTCATAGCCATGACACCAGCTACAGCAATTGGAACGTTATCTACAGGGCCACTTGGTCGCCACAGTAACCCAAACAGTAATGTCACGGAAATAGCGAAATAAACTGTACCAGGCGAACTATCTTCGGTATCCATTGCGCCAATAACCCGGTAGCGGTAAAACAGGTAATTGAGCGCGATAAACGTAGCAAAGGGTATAATTCCGATTTCCCAACGATTAAATAGCAGCAGGACACCAAAAACCCACATTCCCGCACCAATATGGATTACCTTACGAGTCAAATCCGGCTTGACGCCAAACAGCCTACGTAGTCCCTCGCCAATAACGAGTAAACTAGTTGCGTATACGTAAGAAATTACTAACCCGATAATATCGTTGTTTGTCATTGGTCGTTAGCCATTAATCATCTGTCATCCGCTATTTTCGTTTAAAGTTCTTTTCTATTAACGAAACGCTACCAATACCTTGGAGAATACCACGTCCGATTAAACCTAAACCACGACCGATTATTTGGGTCAAAATGAAGACAATGCCGCTACCTAAAAAGGCTACTAGTGATTTTAGACGCGGTGCGATCGCATCACTAAATTCTAAAATCAGTGTGACGAATAAAGGAATATTAGAAAGTTTTGCTAATTCCTGATTTCGAGGCGCATAAATTGAAGTTTTGGCAATACCACGAGGTGCAATTACAAATATTTCGTAGCGACTTTCAAAAATTGCCTGGGCTTCATTAATATAATTATTATAACGATATTTCCATGATAATTCGTTCCTAAATCTTTCAATCTCCCTTGTGGAAATCAATCGGCTACTATAAAAATTTTGCTTAATAATTTCTACATCTGCTAAAGAATTCAGTAGTGGTTGCACAACTCCATTTGCTATTTGAATCAAAAAGTTCTCCAAAATCATTGATGCTTGGGTTTTTGCTTCAACGCTGACTGCTGCATAGGAAGCATTATCAATGTACATTTCTGTTTGAAATAGCAGATAACTATACAATTCAAAAATTAAAGGAATTTTATTGAGAATTTCTGTTTGCACAACTTGAGTATTTTGCAACAAGAGATTTACAATTTCTATATTTTCTTTCCCTAATTTAATCAAAGAAAATTTACCAAAAAAATCTGTTATTGCTCCTTGCCATAAATCACTTATTAAGGTGCTTTTTACTCCAGATAATTGACTTATCTCAATTTGAGAAACCCGCAATTCATCCAATTGTTGAGCCAGTTTTTGCAGGATCAAATAAAGTAATTCCCGCTTTTTTTGTTCGCGCAAAATGTCAATTTCTAAAGGGGTATCTGTAACGTTTTCTAAAGGAAATTGAAGTTTAGTAATGCAAGATGCAAACAAAGCAGATTGTAACGCTGCTGTGGTCAAGAGAGGTGGCGGCATTTGATTTTGTTGAATAGCACTACTCAATGAAGGACTTGCAGGCGGCTCATCAGTAACCGGAATCTTGTCTTCTTGCCTTTCTTGTGGCGAAACCAGCAATTTATTGAGCAACCAACGAGCTGCTAGCAGTTCTCGCCGCTGTCCAGCCAGAATTGCCCGATCTAATACTGGTATTCCGGGTACTTGTAATTGTGTTGTTACTGCCGCTAAGGTAGCGTTAATGTAACCAATTCCTGACAAACGTAAATTATTTCGCAGTTTGAACAGAGGGAATGGGGGGTGGGTAGAGACGCGATTTATCGCCTCTGTTATTGATGTTTGGGTTGGGTCAAACCAATAGGAACCACCAGCTGCAACTTGTTGCATGGCGATAACTAGCTCAGAAACAGGCGTGCCTTTGGGAGAGTAGCCATTTACACCAATGGATTTGGCAGCTAATAGTAATCCTTGCTCTTGAATAGAACTGAGGAGGAAAATTGGTAAGTTGGGGTACAAAGCTATCAGTTGCCGACAGAATTGCAATCCTAGCTGCTGACTGGTGGTAGAGCGACCATTACCTAATTCCAAAACTACCAAATTCACTTGGTTAGGGTCTTGCCCAGCAATTTCTACTAAAATCTGCAAAGCAGCCGTATAACTTTCTACCACTGCTGTAATTTGCAAGTCAGAAATTGCTTCTAGAGCTACCCGTAATCCCAGACGAAAAATCGGGTCTTGGTCAATTAGCAGTAATTTTAAAGGGCGATCGCTCATAGTCTGCTCGATTATACAAGTACTGTTTTTTAATTAGTAAAAAACAGTTTTGATACAAAACTTTGCCTTACCCATTGTGACTTGTTTTCGCAAACTGAATAAATCGATCATAATTGCCATAGCAGCCTTCAGTTTGTAATTAAATGAACCTGAGTATTAGGCACTGGTTGGCAGAACATAATATCGCAATCAATGGAATCAGCGGATTTTCTGCGGGGCAATTGGCGGGTATTGCCTACCGTATTGTTCAGGATATGGAAGTCAAAAGTCTGATGCCTTTTGATATCTGTACTTTGGTAGAGATTTTAGAACTACCCTTAACTATTGTTTACCAAGAAATCAGGGTTATTTCTGAGTTGACAGCAAGCTTGTTGCGTGGCCTCAGCCAAAAAAAACCTTTAAAGCGTAACGAAGGTACATGGTTAGCCTTTCAAATTGCCTATCTTGAAGCTTTGCAAGCAATTTTAAACCAAGAATCAAGCTTGCAAAGACCTTGGCTAGACCGAGGAAGAATACCCAGCCAACCAAACATCCTCCAAGATCCTCAACTGCAAGGACTACTGAAAACTCTCAGTCCTGGTAAATTGACTGACACTCAAGCTGAACAAGCACTGTCTTTGCTTGCCGGCTCATTACTGGTACAACAAATAAATAATGCCGCCATAGCTTGGTTGGTTACCAATGGTGCAGAAGAAGCTGAAGCTAAATTGATAGCACAGCGTTTGCTAAACTCATTTCCTGGTCATTTGTTGGTAGTAGTTACCGAAAATGCCGCCCCCTTAGCCCAACTGCAAAAATTTGTCCGATTGGGGATTTCATTAGTTAATTCTACGGTCAGCGATAAAATTGACTTGCACCAAGAAAGTTATCGGGCAAGTTTGATTAAAAATTTGAGTCTACCATTGCTCACAGAATACTTTGCTCTTAAAGATATTTATGTAGCACAAAAAGGCTTAATTGTAGAAGAAAGCATTTCTGAACAGGATAAAAAAACTCTGACGCCAGTTGATTTAAAAACATGGGTACAAGAACAACTAGCTGATTTAGAAACCATCGCTGTTGTTGAGTCAGAACCGGGTTATGGAAAAACTAGTTTTTGCCAACTCTGGGCGGCAGAAGTAGCAGAAAAACTTTACCCTGATTGGATGCCGATAATAATTAGATTGCGAGATATAACATACAGCAAAACTTTTACTGAAACTCTCAATTCGGCTTTTCATATTAATCTTTCAACTTGGTTAGAACAAGAAAATACTCGCTGTTTGTTGTTGCTAGATGGTCTGGATGAACTACCGCCTTCTGCTCAGGGTATAAGAGCAAAAGCAATTTTTATCCAGCAATTGCTAAATTTTCAGTCTCAGCATCGCCACAAAATTGTGTTAACAAGTCGGCCAAAGGGGTTGGAGGAAATTGACCCAGAAATATTACTTTTATTCAAGCGAATTGCTATCCAGCCGTTTGATGTGGAAGAATTCAAACAATGGTTTCAGCAGTGGACAAAAGTACAATCCTTACCGATCGCTCAAAATTTCTTTACATTCTTAAAACAGGCGGGATTGTTTGGGAAATCAAAGTTTCCAGAACTATCTGTTTTTGTGCGTCAACCTTTAATGTTGCATTTATTAGGCATTTTGCACCGTGAAGGGCTGCTAGATGATGAGTTATTGCAATTAACTAGCAAGGCTCCTTTGTTATGGGAAATTCATCATCGCTTGAGTCGCTGGTTATTAGGCTATCCGCTAACTGGTGGGATAAAAACTATGCTGTTGCGATCCGGATTTGCTCATATTCACCGGACTCCAGAAGCGATCGCTAATTTACTTGGCCATCACCATGCCCAAGATTTACTCGAACAAATGCAAGCGATCGCTTTGAAAATTTTACAATCGCAGCGTTATCAAATCAATGGGGAATGGAAGGATTTACCAGGGTTTTATTTTGAAGTTAAGGATTGGGAAAGTTCACGCAAAGACGCAAAGACAAGGCAGCGCGTTGCAGGGGTTCCCCCTGTTATAGCGACTGCCGCGCAAAGTAATTTGGTTGAGTTTTCCCATATCAAGTTGGGAGAATATCTTTGTGCAAAAGCTGTTGCTGGTGAGTTGAAATTGTTGACTCAGTACCAAGATGAGGGTTATGGGGCGCTTAGTTTTGTGCTTGATTCTCCCAGTAGTGTAGCCCAACATATTTATAATTTACTGGGTTATGGGATACTGAGTGAGGAAATTGAAGAACTGGCGATCGAAGGATTACGCAAAGAGCAAAAATATCGATTTTCTTTTGAAGTTTTATTTCAACGCCTTTTGTCTTTCTGGCGTGGTTACTGTCAAGGGCGTTGGTTGGATGAGGGAATAGCACACAAAGCTTTGACTAATTTTCATGCATTACAAAACCCTGTGAATGTTGAACAGGTAAATGCTGCGGTAGGATTAAATGTATTTTTATTACTTTGTGCTTGCTACCGGGAAACAAAAATTCCTTTTTGGCCTTGTGGCAATCCAGTAAATTTGACAGAATTCAATCCAGAGGCGTTAAGTTTGCTGATTGCTAGGACAGCTGTTTTGCACAAAACTACCTTCACAACCCGAATCAAATCTCTGGCTGGACTCAACTTATCAGGAGCCTCTTTATTGCAAGTGACGTTAACTCAAATAAATTTTGAGCAAACAAACTTATCTAATGCGGAATTAATGGGAGCCAATCTCGCAGGCGCAAATCTTCAACAAGCCAATCTCGCAGGCGCAAATCTCCAACAAGCCAATCTCGCAGGCGCAAATCTCCAACAAGCCAATCTCGCAGGCGCAAATCTTCAACAAGCAAACTTAATGGGAGTAAATCTGAATTTTGCTAATCTCACAAATGCTTGTTTATTCGATGCCATTCTTAGTGAGAGTGACAAAAAATTAGCCGCCGATAATGGTGCTTTGTTTGTCAAAGAATCATTTCCAAAACTAAAAAATTTGCAAGCGCAGCAACCCTTATTGAACGCTAAAAAAATCACATCTAACACAGATGTTAATTGGAACCATCCCGCAACAATCGGACTAATTGAAAGCTGCGAAGGCACAATTTTACCAGTAGGTTTATATGATGATGACGCAGTTGATGAAACTGTTTTTGGCAATAATTCGATTAGGGAATAGGGCATTGGGCATTGGGCATTTGGCATTGGGCATTGGGAGGGGACAAGGGAAAAGAATTGTTGCAATTTGTCTCCTTGTCTCCCTTATCCCTATGCCCCATGCCCTATGCCCCATGCCCAAATTAACTTTCTTCTGAATTACGATAACCATAAAAGTTAATACTATAGTCAGTAATTCGCACTCCTGTTTGTTCTTCGATTTGGCGGAGAAAATCTTCTGGCAGTTGTACGTGAACATCCAGAATTTGATTGGTATCTATACAGTTGACATGACTGTGAGAATCACTAATATTGCCGTACAAACGTCCGTCACAGCGTTCAATACACTCGATGATTCCCTGACTTGATAATGCTTCTAAATTTTGATACACCGAAGTATGACCGATTTCTTTGCCTTGGTGGTTTAAGCGATCGTAAATCTCTCTAGCAGAAAGATGTTCGTTTGCTTGCCAAAGTAGTTCCAGAATAAAGCGACGCTGGCGACTGACGCGCATACCCAGTACTTGACACCGCTCTAGCGCATCTTCTAGGGAACGAATTGGTCTTGTAGAAATTGTTTGTTTTTGCATACAGCTTATTAACTGTTAGGGGAGTTTTCCCATCTCAATGTTTATGGTTATTCAATATATGCAAGGTTATTGCACACAATTTTTATACCTGTACTTGTGTTTTGGCTTTTGATGCTGCGGAAGTCACAGGTTGCAATAATGATTTTTTTGCTTTTGATGCCTACTTTGTCAGACCTTAATCTAAAACAAACTCATTACAACTTTAGCTTAAAAATGTCATAAATGTCCACCTGAGAGTAGGCATTGCCTTGACAAAAGACCCTTGTTCTGATGGGATGCCATGTTAATGATGTACTAATTTTTGAGTTAAAGGTGTGTAATTATAGCAGGTGTGAAAGTAATATTTCAATTGATCAAAATTATGCTGTGAGCGGCGATCGCGAGACATTACAACTTTTATGACTGAGGACTTTTTTGCGGAATCTAGCATCAATGGCTCAAAACTGCTACTGTGTATTCTCGATCCTAGAGTTGAGCATAAAGAAAGTGGCTGCTGAGTCAAAACCAATTGCGATCGCACTCAATAATGAATTGATTAACAATTTAGATCTGTCGCCTGCGTCAGTGGCGATCGAACAACTGCTGCAAGATGGGGTCGCGTCCCACGAACAGCAGCTACGATTTGAAGTCAATTACGATCGAGAACCTGGCGATCCACGGGAACTCTCAGAAATTCCAGAGATTCGGCTATGGTTTGTGCGCCTAGATGCCAAATACCCGTGGTTACCATTTTTACTAGATTGGAAGTCTGGAGAATTCGCTCGTTATGCCGCTATGCTAGTACCACATCAATTCAGTTCCCAAGAAGGCATACAGTACAATCCCGAAGCTTTAGAAATATTTTTGATGCACAAAATCTTTGTCTTGGGCGATTGGCTAAAACAGCAAGACATTCCCAGCTTATCGCGCCTGAAATCTATGGCACAAATGCTGGGCTATGAATTAGATGACGCTTTTTTTCAGATATTTTAAAGAATTCAGAATTCAGAATTTAGCAGTCCTTGAAGTAGCGGATTGAGTAGAAAGCCGCGACCTTTTAATATTGCCTCGTTCCCAGTCATTGGCTGGGAACGAGGCAATACCTTAAGGCTTCACCTGAAGTTGACACAGATGATAGACGCACGGTGTTCTAGGTAGGTAGTCGGTTACAATTCTCCACTGGATTGATTCTGAATTCTGAATTCTGAATTCTGACTTCTGAATTCTGTATTCTTCTTCAACCACCCCAAATTTTCTGTAAAACAGCGTTTGGTGAAATATCCGCAGTTTTGCCCGTAGGGGATTTAATGGCTAGGAATTTATCGTTTTTCGGCAATAACTTAGTTGGATCGGTGGGGCCAAACAGAGCAATTGTATAAGTTTGTACTGCAACACTGAGTTGTAGTGCTGCATTATCAGTAGACAACAGCAAATTTGCTCCGGCAATCATGGCAGTTAACTTGCCAATATCGCTTGGGGCAGTCACCTTGACATCTGGAGAAGACCCCAGAAGCGATCGCACAAACTGGTCATCTTCAGCCCCCTTAATTAGCACCACAGGCATATCCGGCTGCTTGTGTTGAAAATCTTGGATAATTTGCCGCCAACTCTCCACAGGATAGATTTTATCCTGTTCTTTAGCTTGAGATAACCGCTCAGAACTGCCATGAATCAGGACATAGCCTGTTTCATGTACCCCTAAGCGTTTTTGTTCTTTTTGTGCCCACTCAATATCTGGTTTTGGCACATTTACGGCTAACTCTGGTACAGGAGTATTGATACCCAAAGGTTGCAGCAGCTCGTGATATACCGCCGCGCCATATTGGGATGGTTTGAACGGCACAGCCTGGGTTAGAAAAACCGAACCCTTGCCTTGGTAGCCAATGCGTATGGGAATTCCCGTCAACCAGAGTAAAAGACCAATCGACCAACTTTGCCCAACAGTGATGGCAACATCGTACTCGCGATCGCGAATTGTGCCCACCAGGTTGCCCCAATCTGCCAGACTGTTACGGTCTTTGAAATCAAAAGCCAGTACCTCGTGAACTGACTTGCTGACATGGTAGGCGGCCTTTGCTTGGGGTTCAACAACGACATCTATCTGAGCGTTTGGGTAATAGCGCTTCAGGTCATCTAGAGTCGGAAAGAAGAGAATTTGGTCGCCAATCCCGCCAGGTACAAGGGCTACTACTCGCATAATATTTATTGACGCTTACTCGCTCCTTATTTTAGGGGAAAATATATAGCTTAAAGATTGAGGAATTCTGTGTATTTACTAATTCCAGCTGCCGGAATCGGAAAAAGAATGGGGAGTAACCGCAATAAACTCCTACTGAAAGTGCGATCGCAACCGATTATTGCTTGGACTTTATTAGCCGCCCAAGCCGCCAGTACAATCACTTGGATCGGAATTATTTCCCAACCGACTGACTGGCCTGATTTGAAGGCAATTATCGCCGATCTCAAGCTCACCAAACCAGTGGAATTTATTCTCGGCGGCTCCACCCGCCAAGAATCTGTTTACAATGGCTTACAGGCGCTCCCAGCGGATGCAGAACAAGTTTTGATTCACGATGGAGCCAGATGTCTGATTACACCAGATTTATTTAATTCTTGTGCCCAAGCCATCCGCGAATGTCGCGGTTTAATTGCTGCGATACCCGTCAAAGACACCATCAAAGTTGTCGATGGACAAGGAATAATTCAAAGTACGCCCGACAGACAAAAGCTGTGGGCAGCACAAACTCCCCAAGGATTTGATGTCAAATTATTGAAGCAGTGTCATGCCGAAGGCGTGCGCCAAGGTTGGGAAGTAACAGATGATGCCGCTTTGTTTGAAAAATGTGGCATTCAAGTCAGAATTGTCGAAGGCGAAGAGACAAATTTAAAAGTTACCACCCCACAAGATTTAGCGATCGCAGAATTTATCCTTACGAGTAGGGGTTTTTGAAGAAGTGGGCATTGGGCATTGGGCATTGGGCATAGTTAAGAGGCTCCAAGGGCAGGGGGCAAGGGGGCAAATGAAAAATTACCTCTTTCCCCTCTGCTCCCCTGCTCCCCTGCCCAATGCCCATTCCCTAATTTTGAGATTGTCAAAATATTTTTGACATTTTAGGATATGATCCCAGAGACTTGTTGATTGTTAGTTGTGATTTGTCATTCGTCCTTTGTGAACAACTAATGACCAATGACTGATGACTACTGACCAATGACTATTGACTATTGACTAAATGATTACAGCCACAGCGACTAAGATAGAAGCGATTCTCTATTTAAAGGGTAAACCCTTGTCGCTCGGCGAAATCGCCGAGTATGCCGGTTGCGATCGCGCCACTGTTAAGGAAGGCATCATTGAACTAATGGACAATTATGCCCACCGAGATAGTGCCCTAGAGGTGGTAGAAACCCCAGATGGTTACAGTTTGCAACTGAGATCTGATTTTCATGATTTAGTGCAAACAATGATACCAGTAGAATTGGGTGTAGGTGCATTGCGAACATTGGCGGCGATCGCTCTCAATAATCCCATACTCCAGAGCGACTTAATTAACTTACGGGGTTCAGGAGTCTATCAGCACGTTCCAGAATTAGTTGAACTTGGTTTCGTTCGCAAGCGGCGAGACAGCGATTCTCGCTCCTACTCGTTGCAAGTAACCCCAAAATTTCATCAATATTTCCAAATTGAAGAACTTCCGCAAATACTTTCTACCAACCAAAAGGAAGAACAACTAGAACTAGAACTAGAACTCAAGGGAGTGGGGAGTAGGGAATAGGGCATGGGGCATGGGGCATGGGGAAAAGGTCAAAGGTTAAAGGGAAAAGGAATAAATTTAATCTTTCCTCTTTTCCCCTTTTCCCCTTAACTCTTTCCCTTTCACCATGCCCTGTTTGGCCAATGCCCAATGCCTCCTCTTAATGACTTATACCCGTGGTGAATGCGTTACCCTTGTACTATGGTTTAGAGTAGAGTTAGCAATTAAGCTAAATAAAACTGCCAATGGTGTTTAATCCTGACTTTTTGAATGACAACTCTGAGGAACACCCTAATCAACTTCTTTCGGATCACTCTGAGGAATACCCCAATCAATTACTGAAATATCTACAACATCAGTCTCCTGATGTTTTAGCTCGGGTCGCCCAGTCTGTCAGCCCTGAAATTAAACAAATTATCTCGCAAAATGTCCAAGGGCTAGTGGGGATGCTCCCAGCAGAAAATTTCAATGTACAAATTACCACAGATCGGGAAAATTTAGCTGGGCTTCTAGCATCGGCTATGATGACGGGTTATTTTCTGCGTCAAATGGAACAAAGAATGCAATTAGAGCAAAAGTTATGAGTAATGAGTTGAGAGTCGAGAATTATGAGTTAGGAGTTGTGGAAAATTGTTAACTTCTAACTCCTAACTTCTCACTCCTCACTCATAACTTCTGCACAGAGGCGATTAACCGCGTCTCTACTAATAGCTATTTTTTGGGGTAAGTTGCTGATTGCACTTTGAAGGTTTGAATTTTACCGCTGCGGTTGACTTCGATCGCTAAAATATCCCCAACTTTACTGGACTCTACCAGTTTCTGCACTTGGGCTGAGGTTTTGACTGGCTGACCGTTGACTTTCTGAATCACGTCTCCAGCAAGAAGTCCTCCCTGTTTGGCTGGAGAGTCCTCTGTTACTTCTTTAATGACAACCCCCACTTCCTGCTGAATATTTAGCTGATTTTCTTGATTAATCTGCTGCTTTCTGCTTGGAGAAAGGTCTGCCATTTCAATACCCAAGAAGGGATGTTCTACACGCCCTTTGGTAAAAAGCTCATTGGCAATGCGGGCGGCGGTTTCAATGGGGATGGCAAAGCCGAGTCCTTGGGCATCAGCGCGGATGGCAGTGTTAACACCAATCACTTCGCCTTGGGCATTTAACAAAGGGCCGCCAGAATTGCCAGGGTTAATTGCTGCATCAGTTTGGATAAAGCTAACTCGCTTATCTGGGACACCAACTTGAGTGCTAGTGCGGTCTGTAGCGCTGATGATGCCAATGGTGACAGTGTTATCTAAACCCAGAGGATTACCAATAGCGATCGCCCACTGTCCTGGTATCAAATTTTGCGAATTTCCCAATTTCACCGTCGGTAGATTGTTCGCTTTGATTTTCACTACCGCCACATCAGTCATCGAATCAACTCCCACCACCTTACCCTCTAAAGTCCGACCATCTTTGAGGGTAACTAATACTGTATCTGTATCAGCTACAACATGAGCGTTGGTGAGTAATTGTCCATCTTCGCTCAAAATAAATCCCGATCCCGTACCCCGTTCAATCCGTTCCTGGGGAATCGGCTGCTCATCCTCTCCAAAGAATCGGCGCAAGAGGGGATTTTTTAGAGCATCAGAAATGGGATTGGCTACTCTACGGGTGGCATTAATTCGTACCACAGCTGGGCCAACTTTTTGCACTGCCGTTGCAATAAAATTTACATTATCGCCTCCAGTACTCCCGATAGCTCCGTTGGGAGAATTGGGAACTACCGATTCTGGAGGCAAAGCTATTGTTACATTTTTTAACTGTTGGAACGAAGGATTTTGTTGCAGCAGATAACGACTGCCAAACAAACCTGCACCACCACCGATCGCCAGTAAAAACAGATAAACGGCCAGTTGCTTTAAGGATAACTTCATAATCATTCTGCTCAAGGACAGCAATGCAGTTGCTAATTTCTAAGTGTAGTCAAGCCAACGGCAAGTGGACAGATCAATTTAGGAGGAATTAGGGATTGAGCAGGGGGAGCTCTTGAGGCAGGGGAAAACGTTAAAGGTTAAAGGGAAAAGGAATAAATTTAATCTTTCCCGTTACCCCTTACCCCTTTCCCCATGCCCTGTTTGGCCAATTTTTAAAATCTCCATCTAAGATCTAAAGTTAATGCGCTTTTGACTTGTATACATGACTTTACCTTTTCGTCAACTATTTCTCTGTAGCTTAGTTAGCGCCTTGGGGTTAGTATTCATACTGCCAAACTTTAACAGCGCCAATGCTGCTGTAGGTGGTTGTCCAACTCCAGCCCTTTCTCGCTTTCAACGCCATAAAGTAGTTCGTGGTGAAACTTTGGAGACTATAGCGCAGCGCTACAATCTGATTCCCACAACTATTATCGGGATGAATCCAGCTTTGCAGAATAATGGAGCGATCGCTACCGTTGGTACTGTACTACAAATTCCTCCCTACAATGGGATTGTAGTCGAAGTGCCCCGCGGTCAAACTTGGCGGCAAGTAGCAGCAAAATACAAGGTTCGTGCTGATAGCCTTTTTGAGGTCAATGGTTGCCAACAAGACCCCAGAATCGTCTTTGTTCCAGGGGTAAATTGGTCGCCCGATGGTGTTGTCACCAAGGCTCCTGTATCTACTGATACGAGTACACAAAACCGTGTATCTCTGTCCGGATATCCCTTGGCAGAAGTAGCAAATGTGGCATTAGCTTATGGCTGGCAGATAAATCCTGGTACAGGTCAAGTTTTCTTCCATAGCGGCGTTGATTTGTTAGCGCCAGTAGGTACAGATGTGCTAGCGATCGCGCCTGGAACCGTAGCCTTTGCCGACGATCAAGGTAGTTATGGCAAGTTGGTCATCATTAACCACGGTGGCGGACTTCAAAGCCGCTACGCCCAACTTGATACTATCAATGTCAGTGTTGGTCAAAAAGTCAACAAAGGCGACTTATTAGGAACTGTAGGCAGCAGTGGAACACCAAGCGCCAGTCAACCCCATCTCCATTTTGAAATCCGTTCTAGCTCATCTTTGGGTTGGGTAGCGCAAGATCCCAAGGGTTATTTGAAGAAATGAGGTTTGTTTTGAAACGCAAAGGAACGCAAAGGAAAACGCAAAGGAACGCGGAGAAAATCTCTGTGTTCCTCTGCGGAACCTTTGCGATCCTTTGCGTTAAAAAAATGCTATGTTTTCGCTAGATTTAACGACGTGCATTCCTGCCTCAGCAAATCTGGCAAACGCCGCATCTGCCTGTTCTGTGTAGTCTACAACACCAGGAACAACCACAGGAGAAGTGCAATCTTCCAGCAAATAAATTTTTTGAGCAAGGGTGGCATCTACCTGTTTAATTTCTGTTAATAAATCATCAATTGTCCAGGCGACACAATGGCTTTTAGCTTGGCCACCAATAATTACAACATCAAATTCTAAAAGTTGCTTAATTAACCGCGTATTCTTTTGACCAAGTGGGCGTTTTTCAAAATCTTCCAAAACTTCTGGGCGTAAAATAGAATAGTTTTCGGTTAAAGGGTTTTCGCCTTTAATTTCAAATTGTGTTTGATTTTGACGAGCGATACCATGAAAAAAGATTGCTTCTTCTACAGATGAAACTAAAGCATGACCAATGCCACCCAACATTGAATGATAAGGCCAAACAGTCAGAGGATATTTTCCATCTTGGCTGAGTTGTTTAACGTAATGGTAAGCATGTTTTTCTAATAATTCGTAATTCCCATTAGTGACACTATTAGCAACTGCTGGGTTGACTTTCCAAATACCTTGTTCAATATCTCTAGGAGTGATGCTAGTAGCTGCCGGGATGGGATGTTCTCCGGCGGGATTCACCCAAAAGATAGGATGGAAAATTTGAGTTGCAGTGTGAGTATCTAAGGTGGGAATAATTTTTGTAATTATTCCCAAATTGCGATAGATAAATTCAGATAATCGCCGATTATCATCCACTGCCGCAGTACCGCTTCTTCCTCCGACAAATAATTCAAATTCAGGAATACAAAAGGTGTTTTGGACATCAATTAATAGTAGGCAAATGCGGGTTTTGTCTGAAGATGCAGGTTGAATTTTGTGTTGTTGTGCCCATGTTTCAGCTACGGCTGCAATCTCTTGGTAAGGTACGCGCCAGACTTCGCCAACTTTATCGGGGTTGAAGTGCGGCGGAATTGGTAGTTGGGTTATTGTTTGGGTATTCATAATTACAGTTTGATTTATTCTGTAATAACATCAATAATTTCAATACCCAAGTTTTTTCAAGCCTAGTGTTACCTTAGTACACATCATCATGAGAACCTAAGGTTAGCAAAGAAATTACTAATTCCCCAGAATCGGGATGAGGAACAAACTCAAATAGAATACGATTGTTGTAGTCTATGGAACAAGTCTATGTACCTAATAAATCACCTTTAAGTTTATAAGTACGCAAGCTACGGTAAAACGGATCTTCAGCAAGTTGTTGTAATGTTTGCTCAACTACAGAACGTAATTGCGGGTGTTGACGGGCTAAACGCTTAAAATCCAGAATAAATCTTGCACTCCAAAGCAGTTGCATCAATCATCCAACTCCGCCATTAAATCAGCAACAGTTCCACTACGTACTTCCCCTTTAGCATAGGCTTCACGAGCTTCTGCAACCGCCTTTAATAAGTCATCCCGTCGCTGTTGTTTGAGGCGTTTTTGGATAATATCTACAAGAATAGCCTGAGCTTCTGGGTCTAGTGCTTCTACCGCCTCTATAGCTTTCTGGAATGTGGATGTTTTTTCTAGCATGGGGCTTCAAGCATTTGGTGATAAGTCTGATTTAGCTGGCGATCCCTTCTGTTGTTCCCTGCACACTACTATTAATCTCACAGTTTCTTCCTCCAAGCTATGCTTTTTGCCGTATCCGTCAGGTTTAGGTTGAAGGAAAGCTGTGCAATTGTCCATTCGTCTAGAGTAAAAGCTCTTGATGACTAAAGTTTCTGCTAAAAACTGTGGTTAGTTAAGAAAATTTAAGGCGATCGCTTTTGTTTCTTTATTTTCTTTTTTGCAATCCCATTACCCAAAAATACCCCCACTGTGGCAATCTGGGAAACAGAGATTTATCAAATCTGATATTTTAACTACAGCAAATTTGCCATTACAGGTTATGCAAACTCTGCCCACACAGGATACTGCAAAGACTACATCAACCCAACCTACCTTTGATACAACTATCAAGCGGCGTCAAACCCGTCCGGTAAAGGTAGGTAATGTCACCATTGGGGGTGGCTACCCCGTTGTGGTGCAGTCGATGATTAACGAAGACACTCTTGATATTGATGGTTCCGTGGCTGCTATTCGTCGTCTGCACGAAATTGGCTGCGAAATTGTCCGCGTCACAGTGCCAAGTATGGCTCATGCTAAAGCCTTAGCAGAAATTAAACAAAAATTAATTAAAACTTATCAAGACGTGCCAATTGTGGCTGATGTCCATCACAACGGCATGAAAATCGCTTTGGAAGTTTCCAAGCACATAGAGAAGGTGCGGATTAATCCAGGGTTATACGTTTTTGAAAAGCCAAACTTTAATAGAACCGAATATACTCAAGCCGAATTTGACGAAATCGGCGAAAAAATCCGCGAAACTCTAGAACCTCTAGTAGTTTCTTTGCGCGACCAAGGCAAATCGATGCGAATTGGGGTAAATCACGGTTCTCTCGCTGAGAGAATGCTATTTACCTACGGTGACACCCCTGAAGGAATGGTGGAATCAGCCATAGAATTTATTCGCATCTGTGAATCTTTAGATTTTCGCAACTTAGTAATTTCCATGAAAGCGTCACGAGTACCGGTGATGGTAGCCGCCTATCGCCTCATGGCCAAGCGCATGGATGAGCTAGGTATGGATTATCCGCTACATTTAGGTGTTACCGAAGCCGGTGATGGCGAATATGGACGAATCAAATCCACCGCTGGAATTGCGACATTACTTGCTGATGGCATCGGCGACACCATTCGTGTTTCGCTCACAGAACCACCAGAAAAAGAAATTCCCGTTTGCTACAGCATTCTCCAAGCTTTGGGATTGCGAAAAACAATGGTGGAATACGTCGCCTGTCCTTCTTGTGGACGGACTTTGTTTAATTTAGAGGAAGTCCTACACAAAGTCCGGGAAGCCACCAAACACTTAACTGGTCTGGACATAGCAGTTATGGGCTGCATCGTCAACGGCCCAGGAGAAATGGCAGATGCCGACTATGGTTATGTCGGTAAAACACCTGGTTACATTTCTTTGTATCGTGGCAGAGAAGAAATTAAAAAAGTCCCAGAAGACAAAGGTGTAGAGGAATTAATCAATCTGATTAAGGCAGATGGACGCTGGGTAGAGCCGTAGGAGGTGTGGGGACTGGGGACTGGGGACTGGGGACTGGGGACTGGGGAGATGGGGGAGTGTGGGGAGTGTGGGGAGTGTGGGGAGTGTGGGGAGTGTGGGGAGTGTGGGGAGTGTGGGGAGTGTGGGGGGAAAGATTTCTTCCCTATCCTCCCACACCTCCCACACCTCCCCATGCCCAATGCCCCATATCCAATTTATAAAACTTTTGTATAGATAACGACCAACATCGCCTGATTGTCAAGTATTTTGGTGAAATTAGAAATACATGCTTGACCTCTACACTAATACCCTGTGTTAGATTGAGCATACTGACTATAAATTTTCCCTCTGACGCAGCTGTCATTATGGTGATTACAAAAAATAGGCTTGTTTTGGGTGCTACGGTAGTAACACTCTCCACGATCGCAGTTACTAGCCTTGGCATTCATTCACGAGGTCAGGCTTTATTTAAAGCAAGTCCCAAAGAATTGGTAGATGAAGTTTGGCAAATTGTCCAACGCCAATATGTAGACGGTACCTTTAACCAGGTAGATTGGCAGGCTGTTCGTAACGAGTATGTGAAGAACAAGTCCTACAGTAATCAAGAGGAAGCTTATAAGTCCATTCGGGAAATGCTCAAAAAGCTAGATGACCCATACACCCGATTTATGGATCCAAAGGAATTCCAGAATATGCAAGTGGATACCTCTGGAGAATTAACAGGAATTGGTATCACAATCAGTCAAGATGAAAAAACCAAGCAACTGGTTGTGATTGCTCCAATCGAAGATACGCCAGCCTTTAAAGCTGGTGTTCTAGCTAAGGATGTCATCCTCAAAATTGATAACAAAAGCACTAAGGGGATGGATACAAATCAGGCAGTATCTTTGATTCGAGGTGAAGCCGGAACCCAAGTCACTCTAACCATTCAGCGAAACGGCCAGACAAAGGAATTTAACATCAAACGGGCGCGGATCGAAATTCATCCAGTTAAATATTCTCAAAAGCAAACTCCAGCAGGTAACCTTGGTTACATTCGTCTGAACCAATTCAGTGCCAATGCTGGTAAAGAAATGCAAGCAGCTATCAGAGATTTAGAAAGCAAAAAGGTATCTGGATATATCCTCGATTTACGTGGTAACCCAGGCGGCTTATTATTCTCCAGTATAGAAATTGCCCGGATGTGGTTAAATAAAGGCACAATCGTTTCCACCATTGACCGTGGGGGTGAGCGAGAACGAGAGGTGGCAAACGGACGGGCGCTAACAAATAAACCGTTGGTGGTATTAGTAGATAAAGGTTCAGCTAGTGCCAGTGAAATCCTCTCAGGAGCTTTGCAGGATAATAAGCGTGCAGTTTTAGTTGGTACTCAAACCTTTGGTAAAGGATTAGTACAATCGGTACGTCCCCTAGAAGATGGTTCGGGGTTAGCTGTGACCATTGCAAAATACCACACACCGAGCGATCGCGATATTAATAAGCATGGCATCGATCCAGATGTAAAGGTAGATTTAACTGATGCTCAGCGACAGGACTTGTGGCTCAACGAACGTGACAAACTCGCTACCCTAAAAGACCCCCAATTCGCTAAAGCTGTGGAAGTGATGGGTAAACAACTTGCTGCTAAAGGCACAGCTACAGCAGAAAAATAAGTATGCTTCTAAGGGAATGGGGACTGGGGACTGGGGACTGGGGACTGGGGACTGGGGAATGGGGAATGGGGAAGTGTGGGGAGTGTGGGGAGAGAGGGGGGAAAGATTTTTTCCCTATCCTCCCACACCTCCCACCCCTCCCACACTTCCTGCTTTCCCCATGCCCCATGCCCCATGCCCAACTCAAACTGGTTGACACTTCCCACTTCTAATGAGTCCGACACGGCGGGCGATCGCTTCTTCTTGGGAAGTATAAGGCCCCCACTGTTCTATAATTTCTGCATCGTCCTCACCTATCTGGTCGCTAGAGACTATTTCGCAATTACCAGCAGAGCGCTTGACAATATACCATTCTTGTGTATTTTCCATAGTGGCAGTGAAAATTTGGTTTTTATAGTCAGAATTCTACAAAGCAGATTGCGAGGAAGTACATTAAGAATATTGTTTTGTCAAGCTTATGCCTTCACCGTTTCCAGGGATGAACCCTTATTTAGATAATCCAGAACTGTGGGCTGAAGTTCAAAGTTGGTTAGTTATTGCGATCGCTGATGCAATTGCTCCTCAACTACGACCGAAATATCGAGTGGCAGTTGAAAAACGAGTATACCAAATGATAGATGAAAATTCTATTCTCGTTGGTATTCCTGATGTGACTGTGGGACGTTCTCTAACAAACACAGATAAAGAAAAATTTAATATTGCAGTAGCTTCACCACCTAAAAAACCAATAACTGTTAATGTTCCGATGCCAGAGGAAGTGCGAGAAGGATACCTAGAGGTGCGGGAAGTAGGAACATTATACTTGCAAACCAATTTTGCCCCTTTCTGAAGCTGATGCAGTTTGGGCAAATGAATTATTGCAACAGCAAGGTTTACGTTAAGTGAAGATAAAAAATTAACACTTCAATACAAAAGAAATTCTACGGCTTTGAGATTTCTGTTTCTGGTTGGATCATAATAGGTACTGCGCCTTTTCCAGAACCGAGAATTACAATTTTAGAATTATCAGATTGAGCTAGTTTTTCTGTGGCTTCAATGGCTCGTAGTTGTAGCACTTGATTCGTAAGTCCATTAGAGATAATTTTTTGAGAATCAGCTATGCCTTGCGCTTCAATACGCTTGCGTTCTGCTTCTTGGCGCTCTTTTTCTAAAACAAATTTCATCTGTTGGTTTTCTTGCTCTGCGTTGAGTTTGTTTTGAATTGCTGCTTGTAGAGTATCAGGCATTTTAATGTTGCGTAAAAGAGCTTCCTCAACTATGAAACCTAAAGCGGGTATCTCCTGGGAGAGTTGTTGGTCAATTTTTTGGGCGATTTCTTGACGTTTGGTAGAGTAAATAGCGCTGGCTGGGTAGTTTGCTGTAATAGCGCGGACAGTAGAACGGAATCTAGAAATCACCAGTTGTGTTTCGTCAGTTCCAATTGTTTTATATACTGTAGCTGCCTTCTGCGGATCGAGCTTGTACTGAAGGCTGACATCAAGATTTAGGCTCAAACCTTCTTGGGATGTTGTATCTACGTTTTCCTTTACATCCTTCAGGCGAGTGGAAAAATTCAGCACTTTGCTAAACGGGTTAAGCAAGTGAACACCAGGACTAAGAGTAGTTTCGGAAACCTCACCAAAAAAGTTGACGACACCAACATTGCCTGGTGGGACAATCACCAAAAATCTAGAAATACAATTTAGTACTGCAATAGCGCCAATCAATATCGTAATTGTACGTATTGCTAAACGTGACCTTTCACCAGATATTTTACCTGTATTGAGATAAACGAGAATTGCAATCAGGTTAGTTAGGAGAGAGACTATAAAGCCCATGAGTTTTTTCTGTGTGGTTAAGACGGATATACTTAATCACATTATTCCCAGAAAATTTTATGAAAATATTATGAGAATTGCTACTCAACGGATACGCACAAAACCGGCTTCATTCATGAGTTTTTGTCCCTGATTTGTAAGTAGCATTTTGGCGTATGCCTCGCCCGCTTGTTGTTCTAAACTGCCATTATTTTGCTTAACTATGACAAACATTTGGCGTGTAATTGGATATTGACCTGTTTTAAAAGCATCGATGTTTAACTTGTTGCGCTGATTTGGACATTGCTCGGCTTTAATCAAAGGTTCTATGTAGGGAGCGACAAAACTCTTTCCTTGTCTGGAAATTGGTATTGGCTTAACCTTGCATTGGGGAACAACTTCTGGTGCTGAAGCGTAGTAAATACCACCACGATCGCTTGCTAATTTTCTCAGAGCATCTGTTGTATCATAAACGTATACTATATTACTTCCAATTTTTTCTCCACTGAGAATGTTGTTAACAAAGAACTCTACAGTGCCTCCATCTTCAAAGTGGCGGGAGTAAGGAGTAATTTTGAGGTCAGGGCCGCCAATCTGTTTCCAGTTAGTTATTTTACCAGTGTAAATATCTTTAATTTGTGTTAAAGTTAGCCCCGGAATTTGCAGACTGGGGTGAACAGCGATCGCTAATCCTTCTAAAGCCACTGGAATTTGTTTGAGGCTGAATCCCCGTTGTTGAGCTTGTTGATATTCTCTGTCGGCGATGGGGCGGGAGGATTGAGAAAAGGTGAGTTGTCCTTCCAACAACATCCGAATTCCGGTGCCCGAACCTGGCGTAGCATTAATCGCATCGGTATAGCGTAATTCAAATTTCGGATGAACTTTTGTGATTTCAGGATCTACATATTGCCGAATGGATGCCCAAGATGTACTACCACCATAAAACCACGTTCCTTCGGGAGCAGCAACGGAACTAAAATCAGAGTCAGATTTTTTGCCAGGAAGAAAATATAATATACCGCCACTGGCAACTACACCAAGCAAACCAATTAATAACCACGGTTTGATATTTTTCTTTGGTTGATGAGTTGAATTGTCTGATTTGATTACAGTCGGCTTTGGCGGAGAACTGTCGCACAATCCTTGCCAAGTCAACGGTTCAACATTGGACTGAATACAAATTGTTGGCAACCAAATTGCACCAGGATAATCCGACTTAAAATGTTCTAGGCGTTTGCGTGCTTTTTTAACGGAACTAAATAGTGATTTATGATTATGGGTAAATTCTTTGAAAAAGTACCTTAAAAAGTCTATTGCTACGGGGTCGGGCACGGGTTCCCGCATCACTATCGCTTGAGGTAAATGTAGTTGTGCCAATTGATTAGCTAATCCCAAACCATCGCAGGAATTAAAAATTGCTAACTGTAAACCCTTCTCAATAGCTTGCTTTAAAGCCTCCTTAAAATCTTCAATACTCAAACTATCCTTGTCATTGAGTTCAATCCAACCTATTTGTCCATCTTCTTGACTGCCGCTGTGCCCTGTAAACACGAAAATATGATAACCTTGTTCATCCCAAAGCGCTTCACATAAATCTTTGCGCGTAGGCTGCATTAAACACAATACTTCTACGCCATCTTTTTCTAAATCCTGAATTAGCTTTAAGTCATCTTTTGTATTAATGCCATCGCTCCTACCAACAGCAACTAAAATTCTGATATGTTGGCTTTGAGGAACTAGTTTATCACTGTGTTTATTTTTGTTTTTAGGCGCACTCAGAGCAATCTCGGCATTAGGATAATGTTCTTCAAATAAATTCCATTCTTGCCAGGGAAGGCGACGTAAATCGATATCTTTGGCATCGATAATAACGCGAATTTCTTCATTTGATTGATGCAATTGCTGAGCGATCGCTATTAATTTATCCCTAATTGGTAGCCATTTGTTATCGTAAGTATTCAGCCATTGATTTAGCTCGTCTTTGACTGCCAGAGTATGTTCGGCGTGGGAATGAATTGTTACAGTTTTGGGTGTGAGACGTAACCCTGGCGCAGGAGCAACACAAGAACGCACAGCCTCGATTTGACGATAGGCTGACTGCCATTGATTAAAAGATGATTCTAAATTTAGTGGCAAAGGAGGGAGAAACCCTTCTGTTTCTTCATCTAAATTTTTTACCGTCAGAATTACCAGAAATCCATCTTGCGAACTGCGTCTGAGTTTCAACTTGACGATCGCCATTGCTGTCTCCTTTTGTTTGTTTTAAACAACAAACTTTTCTATCAGACTTGTTTCCCCTAGCACTATCTTGACACTGAATTTTTCCTCGTGTTCGCAGCTAAACTCTAGTTGCATCCAATCATCTGCGCTTCTTGCTTGCGCTTCCATGCTAGTGTTTCCCGCTGCATCAAGGACTATCAGTTGTAAAGAAGCCGGTAGATGAATAGCATCATCACCTGGATAAACTCGCAGGCGAATGTCGAAAACTTCACTGTTTGTGGGAGTTAACTGCACTAACAACAGCACTTGTCTGCCTAAATCAATCACTTTCGCTCGACTGATGGAGTTTGTTGCAGGGCGAGTAGTTGTACTAATGCTTCTGAAATTACTCGCAAACACTAAATCTGGAGATTGCCAATCGGGTTGGAAGATTCCCGTCATCCATTGACGCAAATTTACCAATAGGGAACGCCTATGTATAATCTCAAAAAGAGTATCAAAAGATTGCAGCTGTGCTATTTCCAATATTTGTGGCGATTCAGCCATCGCTGCTGTGGGAAGAAATCCCAGTAATTCTACGTAATCTAATTTTTGACTAAACTGAACTGCTACATAACCAATGCGGTCTTGCGTCATGTTTGCAGGCAAGACTATGGCAACCTCACCTGGTAACGCCGGACGACATTCAAGCTTACCAACACCAGGCAAAACTAAATCAGCAACATCAAAAATCGCCCTTAAACCGCGATGCCAGCTATCGCCTTGATTTAGCGCCGTTTCAATGTTTAGCCATTTGAGATAACTGTGAACGGCATAAACAGCCAGAGTATTGAGATAAACTTGTTTTCCTTTTTGGGGGTTATCTTGTTCGGCGGCAAATTCCTCAGCCCAGCGGTGGGCATTTTGGGGGAGGGGAACGCTTAAAATATCTGGTTGTGTGTTAGTCATTACTCATATCCGAAATTTATACCAATTTCTCTCAACAAAGGCAGACAATTTTTCTTCCAGTGAGAGTAAAGAGTTTGATTGCTTATATTTAAATCTCTAGCAATATCAGAAATTTTATGAGGTGGATTTTCCAGAAGTAAGCGCATAGTCAACAGCTGACAATGGCATTCTGGGTTTTTTCGCAGACAACTAGCTGTTAATTTGCCTTCTTCATCTTGCTCAATGTATTGTCTGATGCGTTTTCCCAGGGACTGACGCTGATTTTCTTGGATTTGGGCAATTTTGATATCCAACAAATCTAAGGTGATAGTTGGTGATTGAGGGTCTGGCAGGATATTTAGCAGGCTTGTTTGGTCGCCCTCATCGTTACGGGTGAGTCTGTCTAAACTAATAGTATAATTACTGTCTGGTATGTATAAATCTTTAATCCGCCATTTGAGATAGCCATTAATCCAGATTACTAGACTTTGTTGTAGTGAAGGCGATACTCCTTTGGAGTCACTTCGTGAACGCGCTTCAAATGCACAAATCTTCCGGCTCACCCATTCCCAAGTTAGATTTAAAGCTTCTAAATAGTCTTGATGCCCTGACTTATAAATTCCAGGCAGCTGTTGAATAACTATAAGCAGCCTATTTAATGCTTTCTGCCTCTCTGGACTGGGGTCTGGGTAGCAGCATACCTCATCAATCAGTTTTTTAAGTTGTTCGTCCACAAAGATTTTTCTCCCAAGCTGCGATGGGGCTATAAATTACTTACCGGAAAGACAAAAAAGCTTTTGCAGCTTGAGTTTACCTGATTTTTAATTCACTTATTGCTTGTGTATCTTATAAATATCAATAAGTTTTTATTACGTTGCTAGAGAAAAATTCATAATCGCACCACACGAACTCAGGAAACTCCAAGAAATAAATTATCCAATTTTGTAAGGTGGACATCTTGCCCGCCCAATTACTAGGGCAGGTAAGATGCCCGCCCCACAATAGCTGATTAGATATTTTTTATTTGTCAGGTACTAAAACCAAAACCCAAAAGCCTTTTAGCTCAAGGTTTGCCTTGCTTTTCTCGTTAACAACAAGATTCCCGACTTCTATAAGAAGTTGGGAATTTCAGCCTCTAGAGAAAATTATTTCATAAAAATAAAAATACCGTCTGTAAGTCTAATAAGAGTGGCAACCATGAAAGTTGCTGTATCTGAATCAAAACCACTCCCAGTGAGATAGGTGTGATATATGAAAAAATTTATGTACTGGTTAATGGGTGAAAAAGCAGGACGAACCATAGTCGGTACTTGGAATTGGCTATGGGGAATGCCGGTAGAATCTGGTGGTAAGGTGGCTGTGGCGGTAGCTGAAGAATCACTTCAATCAATGCAGGAATCGGTGCAAAAGTTGGCTGAAGCCGTTGCTATTCAAGAAGCTTCCTACAAAACAGCTAAAAACAAATACGAGACAAAAGTCAAAGAATTACGAACTTTGGAGCAGCAAGCTAATATTGCTCAGCGCAGTGGTAATCAAGAAGCGGCGCGGATTGCCATGACTAAAGCAATTCAGACAGAGCAAATTTTGTCCAAATTGGAAGAGATGGTAAACCAAGCCCAAACATCTGTAAATGCTTCCAAAGATAAGTTAAATCGAGAGCGCATGAAGCTAGAAACCTACAAAGCTGACATGCAAAATATGAAAGATATGTCAGAAGTAAACGAAGCATTAGCAACGATCGCCAAAGTCAATAATGAATTTGACATTGGTTCAGCAAAAAGTGATTTTGAAAAAGCTAAAAGTGCAGTTGAACGGCGAAATTTAAAAACAGGCGCTTTAGCTGAAATGTCTGAAAATCCAGCGGAAAAACTCCAGGCTGAAATCGAACGCATGACTTTAGATGATGAAGTTTCTCGTCGTTTGCAGATGTTATCTGAATCGAGTCTTGAAAAACAGGACTCAGAATTTTGAATCATCTGCCCATAAAGTGACGGAATTTTAATCAGGAAATTTGAATTTCGACCACAACAGGTAAAGTTTTAAAACAATATTTAGAATCCAGTCGTACAGGATCATTCTGAATTTTTATCCAGAAAAATTTATGACTCAAAAAAACGCTCCTCCTCCAATTGTTTTTATCTTGATTTTTTTCGCTTTAATCGGTAGCGGCTACTGGTACTTTTTCAATCGGCAATCAGCACCAAGTAAGGTTGCCTTTTCAATCAATACACCTTCTACAAGTTTTTCATCCCCAAGTTCGCTACCAAGCGGTACTACTGTAAGAATAGATGGTTCTACTAGTATGGTGACAATTAATCAAAATCTCAAAAGAACTTTTGAGAGACAGTTTCCCGGTACAAATGTTGTTACTAGTGCTAATGGTTCTCAAAATGGTATCGCCGATTTGCTAGCGGGTAGAACGGATATTGCGGCGGTATCTCGCCCTTTGACCGCACAAGAACAAAGCCAGGGATTAGTGGCGGTAGCTATAACAACAGATGCGATCGCCCTTGTAGTTGGGAAAGCAAATCCTTTCAATGGGGGATTAACCAGCGCCCAAGCCGCAGATATTTTTCAGGGCAAAACTAACAATTGGTCAGCCGTAGGTGGTAACAATGGAACTATCCGAGTTATTAATCGGCCAGCAATTAGTGGAACTCATCAAGCTTTTAAAGAAATGGTGCTAAAAGGAGTTAGTTTTGGCACAACACCAAACATCACAACATTGCAACGTGATGCTACAACTCCGCTACTCCAAGCTTTAGGAACTGATGGTATCGGTTATGCTACTTTTGCTCAAGTTGCCAATCAACAAACAGTGCGAGTTATTCCAATTGATGGGTTGACACCAGATGCAAGTGGTTATCCTTTCCAACGGCAGCTTTATTATGTCTATAAAAATCCTCCCAATCTTGGAGTTCAAGCATTTTTAGGTTACGCAACTTCCGCCCAAGGACAGCAAGCGATGATTTTGAATAATTGATTCATCTAAAAGATGATTAATAGTGTAGAAACGTTATAAATTACGTTTCTACAGTTTTTTTGGTGTTGCGTAGTTTACTGCCGCAGGCATCACCGATCTAAATTTTATTTCACCTCTACCAATTAAATCTTGATCTTCAAAAACTAGTGATAGGTAATCTTATCTACTTCCGCTTTCGACAGCAGCGTCATCTTCCCAGCGTCCATATCTACCGAGAAAAGAGAATTGGCTTCTTCATATTCAGGATTGGCAAGCGCATATACTTCGCCTGAGGGAGAAAAGGCTAGGCTGAGCAAGTCTTTTTGCAAAAACTTTTTGTCAAAAGTCAATGGTGACAAGCTGACAATCTTTCCTTTCCCAGTAATCATAGACCTGTTATCCAGATCTAGTTGCACCAATCTTGTTACACCTTCCATGCCGAGAGTTGTTGCATAAATTTTTCCATCCGGGCCTAAAGCAAGATTGCTGAGCCGTATATTTGGTGGCAACTGTGGCAAACCTAAATCAGAATCAAAATTTATTTTTCCATTTTTCAGGTCAATTTCTACTAGTTCAAAAGGAGGAATACCTCCAGCTAAACTAACTACAGCAATGAGTTTGTCGCCTGCGATCGCTAGGAGATTTTCAACACTACAATTGCATTGTTTAAATCCTGATACTTTTTTAGATTTAGAAGATTTACCATCAAAAAATAGTAAATTACTATGATGACCCTTTTGTGTTGAGACTGTGGTCACAAAAACCAATGTGTCATCAGATAGAGTCGCTAAACTAGTTACTCGCTCAGTCGGTTGAGTATATACAGATAGATTGGCAATCTCAGTTTTTGTATCGGTGTTATCTACAGTTGTAGGAAGAATTTTATTAACTGTTTTAGGTCGAATTTGATTAATAAATTCATTTTTACCAGTTGAAAAGTCTAAAGATATTAAGGAAATTGCTGGAGTAGTATTAGCTAAGTCGGTAGAGCCTATTTTAATTGTGTTTTGCTTGTTATTAAGTCTTGCTCCTATCAGTGACTTTGATATTTCCATCAATATCTTTACCTCCAAAATTTTGACCTCGTATTATTTAGATCGTAATGTGCTATGTCAGCATATTATTAACGTGGTTAATTCATTTTTATTAGGACTTACGCAAAATATCTCTCAAACTCTGATTTCTCCGTGTCCTCTGTCTTGAAAAGTTCTGATGCCTGCGGCGGGCTACGCCAACGGAGGAAACCTCCGCTCAGACTTTTCGCTGCGCCTGGAGTGGTAGCCTGCGGCAAGCCGCTTTGCGTCTACGTATAAAGTTAACACTCGTTATAGATTGAGTGGACTTTGTACAGCTTTGCGTAGAATATTAGGTTTTGGGCGTTGCATAAATGCGGGATGAATTAAGATTTTTGACGAAGGCTAAAGGTAGATTCTTTGCGCCTTTGCGCCTTTGCGTGAGGTAAAAATCATCCCTAGATTCAGCAATGCCAGGTTTTGAAACTGATCGCAACTATAAAATGTAGTTACGCTAAGATTGACAACACGAGAATGCAACAGATTGATTATGAAAATTAAGGCGGTTATCTGGCAAGAAGACGGTGTTTGGTGTGCTTCTGTACCAGCTTTACCAGGATGTCACACTTGGGGAGAAAGCTACGAACATCTGTTAGAAATGCTTAAAGATGCAATCCAGGGTTGGCTTGAAGTTGCTAGCCAGCAAGAAGAACTTGAACCCGATAAACAGCTGATTGAACTATCCCTATGAAATCAGTTTCCGGCAAAGCTTTATGTAAAATTGTTGAACGCTATGGCTGGAATCTGAAACGGATTACTGGAAGTCACCATATTTATGCCAAGGAAGGTGTTATTCTCTCTATTCCTGTTCATGGTAATCGTGATTTACCCATTGGAACACTCAAAGGACTGCTCAAGGATGCAGGTCTTAGCGAAGAAGATATAGACTAACAAAGATTTATTGAAAACTAGTTATTAGCCCGAAACTTTTAGTTTCGGGCTATGGTTAATTTTAGATTAATCAAAAATCCAAAACTTGTACTGAGCGAAGTCGAAGTATCTAAAATCTAAAATTACTTGCCGTTGCCGTTACCGCCGTTGCCATTGCCAGCTATAACGCGTTCGGCGAGTTTTTCTGGTACTTCCTGTAAATGGTCATAGGCCCAGTGGAAGGAACCAACGCCTAAAGTGAGCGATCGCAACTCTACAATAAAGTTTTGCATCTCTGCTTGTGGCAAGTATGCAACTACATTATCCCAACCTTGCCAATCGTTTCTACCTTCATAGCCTAAAATTTGCCCGCGTCTACCACTCAACAGTTGCAACACTTTTGAGGTAAATTCGCTCGGTGTTGTCACTTCTACCCGCAGAATCGGTTCTAATAGTGTGGGTTGTGCTTGGGGTATCCCCGTTTGCATTGCTAAGCGGGCGGCTTGTTTAAAGGCTTGTTCGGAACTATCAACGGTGTGATAAGAACCGTTGGTCAAAGTTACGGCGACATCCACCACAGGGAAACCCAGAGGCCCGTGTACCAGAAATTCCCGCACGCCCATTTCTACACCAGGAATGTACTGTCTCGGAACCACACCCCCGACGATGGTTTCATTAAAGTTAAATCCTTCGCCGCGTGGTAGGGGCTTGATGTCGAGGAAAACATCGCCAAATTGACCGTGACCGCCGCTTTGGTGTTTGTACCGTCCGTGAACTGAAGCCACCGGTTTGCGGATGGTTTCTTTGTAAGGTACTTGCGGTAAGTGGGTTGTCATCGGCAAGTTATATTTGCGGCGCAGTCTATCTAAGGCGACTTGCAGATGAATTTCGCCTTGACCCCAAAGGATAACTTCATGGGTGTCGCCGTGTTGTTCCCAAGCCAGCGAACAGTCTTCTTCTAATAGCTTAGTAATGGCAGCGCTGAGTTTAACTTCATCGTTGCGTTTTTCTGGCGTGATGGCGAGGGCAAACACAGGTTCCAACTGTTGAGCTTTGGGTAATTGTATCGCTGAGGATTGTTCTGTGGAAACTGTATCGCCGGTCTTGACTCCTTCTAAACGGCTCAAGGCAACAATTTCACCAGCAGTAACTTCATTAACTGATTGCTGTTGTTGTCCCATGAGACGATAAATTCCACCAGTGCGAACGCCATTGAGGACAAGACCATCGGTTAATTTGCCCCGCCAAACGCGCACTAGGGAGAGTTTGCCGCCTTGGGGAGTGTAGTAAGTTTTGAGTACCTGGGCTATGGGAGCATTGCCTTTGATATTTTTTAAGCGGCGTTCTGCTGTGGTTTCTGGTTCGGGGGCTTCCCGTAACAAAGCATCTATTAGAGGTCTAACACCATAATCTTGTTCTGCCACACCAAAGAAAACCGGGACTACTAAATCTGCCCCTAATTCCATTTTTAAATCTTTGAGGATTTCTTCTTGGGGTGGTTCGATATCTTCTAAAAGTTCTTCGAGTAAATGGTCGTCAAAATTTGCTAGGGCTTCGAGCATTTCTGCCCGTGCTATATGTTCTTCTTCTTTTAAATTTTCAGGGAAGGGGATGGGGTCTGCGGGTGCGCCGGGATGATATTGATATGCTTGTTCGCTCACCATGTCGATAAAGCCGGTGAGTTGTTCCCCTTGCATGATGGGATATTGATGGGCTACTAGGGGACGGCTGGAAACTGCTTTGAGGGCGTGTAATGTTTCTAAAACATGAATATTTGCCCTATCCATTTTGTTGACGAAAACTATGTGGGGAATTTCCCAATCGTCGAGGAATTTAAATAGAGGGGCGAGGGTGAGGACTCTTTCGCGTATCGGTTCGCAAACTACAATTGCGGCATCGACTCCTATTAAAGCATTGTATGTTTCTTGGGCAAATTCTACGCTTCCGGGACAGTCAACAAAAGTGAAACGAGTACCGTTATACTCAGTGCTAGCAGCGCTGACTTCTACACTCATGTGGCGATCGCGGGACTCGGCAGCACTATCTCCTACTGTGTTACTCTCTTTAACACTTCCTTTGCGAGAAATCGCCCCTGTGACAAATAACAAACTTTCTAGTAAAGTTGTTTTTCCACTCAAATAAGGCCCAACAATTGCAACATTCCGCGAACCCGATTTTACTTTTTCGTTCATAAAACCTCCCTTGCGGTAATTCATTACTAACCGCATTACGCTATCTTTATCAGGGATAAAAAATGGTTCTCTGGAGTCAAAATTACCCCTTCTTTAATTTGTTATTATCCTACCTTTAATCCAAAGTTAAAAAAATTGTAGCCTGTCGTAAGATTTAGCTTAAGAAAAGTTAAGCAACACAAAGTTAAATACTCAATCAAAAAGTTTTGTAAAAAACTTCAGCATTCCCCAAAGTTTTTGTTAAGTAAACTAACTGGAAATTGTTGTGATTTAGAAAATCTATGAAATTATTACTATATAAATATCGCATAGCAACTCTAGTAAGTTTGATAGTAGTGGGTATCATCTCCCCCTCTTCCCTTGCTTCCCCTGTTCCTCTTCCCTCAAAGCTGGCACAGTCTAATAGTCAAACTGCCATAGACAAGTTAAACCAAGGCTTACAGGCGATTCAGGCGGGAAGAGTACAAGATGCGATCGCTGCTTTTAAACAAGCAACTCAATTAGATCCCACATTGGCAGCAGCACATTATAATTTAGGGCTAGCATTGCGGCAAACAGGACAATTACAACCCTCTGCGGACGCATTTTATCGAGCAACACAAGCCGATCCTAAATTTGCTCCAGCGTTTGCTAATTTAGGCGGTACGTTATTAGAAGGGAATAATTTAGAGTTAGCTAATGATTACTTGCTACATGCGTTAGAACTCGATCCCAAACTAGGATTTGCCCACTATAACTTGGGCTTGCTACGAGAACAGCAACGAGATTGCGATCGGGCGATCGCATCTTTCAAAAAAGCCATAGAATATAGCAAAAATGCACCAGAGCCTGTTTACCATATTGGGATGTGTTATCTACAGCAAGGTCAAAGCGATCGAGCTAGAGAAGCCTTTGAGCGAGCAATCAAAATTAATCCTAAATATCCAGAAGCTTATTATAATATTGGTTCAATTTTGTTTAACCAACGTAAATTCCAAGAAGCGTTAGAGGCTTTTAGAAAATCAGCCGAAGCTAACTCCAACTATCCCAATGCCTATTATGGTGCTGGATTAGTTTTTATGCAGTTACAACAATATAGGGATGCAGTCCAAGTATTACAATTTGCCAGAGATTTATACAATGCTCAGGGTAATTCTCAATGGGCAAAAAATACCGAACAATTGTTGCAACAAGCACAAAATTTAAATCTATGAATAGTGAATAGCGAACAGTTATTAGTGTTAGCTGATAACTGTTGACTGATAACTGATAAATTATTAAACTCCCTGAGGCACAAAAGTTTAATATTGCGTAACATAAAATTATTGGGTTGACTCGCTGGTGTTGTCTGAACCTGTCCCGACTGGAATGAAACCTACATGCAAAAGCGCCTGAAGAGTCGATTTTTATTTTGCGATCGCTGGCTAGATCGCCACTCAATTGTTCGCAACATGGAAGCCTTTCAAGACTTAATTGTGATTGTCTTGTGTTTGGGTTTGTTTGCGGTTATGCTAATCCAATTGTGGGGGATAGCTATTGCCCTCACGCAGCCACTAGACTATAAACACGTGACTGCAAAAATACTATTTGTGTTGATTTTAGTCGAGTTATTTCGACTATTAATGGTTTATTTACAAGAACATAGTATTTCTGTAGGAGTAGCAGTTGAGGTAACAATTGTTTCTGTTCTCCGAGAAATAGTAGTTCACGGGGTATTAGAGATTTCTTACTTTCAAACAGCTGCAATTTGCGGCTTATTGTTTATTCTGGGTTGCTTACTGGTAGTCTGTGCTAAAACGCCACACATGGATTGTATAAGTGCTAACACTAAGTTGTGCCCTATTGTCTATAAAGGAGGTAGGGAACGACCAAAGGATCTGCAATTTCAGTATTCACGTCAATGTGACGAAAATCAACCTATTGCATAAATTCCTGTTAAAAAAAGGAGCAGTGAAGTAAGAAATTACAAAGATAAAAGGTAAAACTAGAGATATAGGACTCATATTTGATTTTTGAAATATACGTAGGGGAGCCAGCCGTGTGGGCGGGTTTCCCGACTTGAGCGGACTGGCGTTGCGTTACGCCAAAGGCTAACGCACCAAATCCTTAAGAATGGTGCGTTATTGAGAAGCATAACGCACCCTACAGATACTTAGATTTTTTCAATAATCAAATCGGACTCCTATAGTGCCTTTTGACTTTTTAATATCCCTGCTCCTTTGCTTGAGGCTACCGCTGAAAATCTCTGTGCCAAATCAGATAATTCAAATTTGTTGAATTTTTTCTAAATATTTATTTAATTTATCTTGATCTATCGGTTCAGTTATAATATTGCTCATTCCAATTAGTTTACTTAAAACTAAGATTGCTGCTTGGTGGTAACGATCGCCTCCATTTGATGCTGAGTAATATGTTAAAACATAAGTAATAATATTATTCTCAAAAAAATCAATAGCAGTCTTTAACACACAACCTTCAGTATCAATACCACAAATAAACACTATCTGAATATTTCTTTTCTTTAGAAATCTCAAAGTTTCTTGATTGCAGGCAGTATACACGTTTTTATCAAAAACTACCTTAGCAAATGGTTTAATAGCGTCAACAATTTTTTGCTCTGTTTCGGAAAAAAGCTGATGCCAATTTAAATATTTTACATAAGGGCTATCAAGTGTATTTATAAATCGGGTGAATACAACGTATTCAAATATATTTTCCTCTAATATAAATTTAATATTTTCTACGACATGACTTGTATTTTGGTTTATAAATCCATTTTGAATATCAATAATAAATAAACAGAAATTCATAATGATGATAACAGAATAAATTTGAAAATCACTATGCTTGACCAATCGGTTGTAAAGAAGTGTCTTTGAATTCCTTGGGTTATTCTTCAGTTTCTCCTTCACTGCTTAGAACAAAGTAAATACCTAGCACGATGATTGTAAAGGCTAGCAAATTCAACCAGCCCAAAATCTCTGCAAAAACCAGGCAAGCTAAAAAGGCAGTATAACAATTCAGAATCCAGAATGGACTACGCCCCGCTGTGCTAACAGAAATCATAATTAAAAGGACTTTCAAATAAGCCTTTAAGACATTTAACAAAAAATTCTTAAAAGAGCCGACTAGTCATTTGGTATATAATCGGCTTTTACAAGGTACTTCCGACGTATTGAACTATACCCTTTTTGGAAGATGAATTACTCTTTAAGCCTCAGTATAAGTTAATTAGAAATCTTACAAAGAGGTTTAAACAATGGCTACAAATACAGGTAATGGACAGTCTCAAGAACCAATTAGCAACTTAGAGTACGATTTTGTCACCGTGTTGCACAACAAGGCTGAAGCTGTTAAGGCTTATGATACTTACATTAAAGATGCACAAGAAGTCGGTTCCCAGCCTTGCGTAGAGTTGTTCCAGAAATTGCGACAATCTGATATTGAGCAAGCAAGAGAAATTCGTCACCATCTACAAGAAGTGCTGCAACACGGTAAGATGTAACCCAACTTGAGAGTGCCCAAATACAATGGACTTGTCTAAGCGGCTTAGTATTCTATGTCATTAGTGATATTATGCTGCTATGGAGAAGTGTTTGATAGTTGAAGGATGTAGTAGCGATCGCCTTTAGTAACCACTCGATGATGTGCAAAATGTAATCGCTAGCAGTAATACAAATAGACAATTTTGGGCACGATAAAAGTACGGTCGAGAGGAGTAGTAATATTCCCCTCGACTTTACTTATGTGAGTCAGTTGGTTGAGCCATATACACTAAAGTGCTACCAAAGGTAAAGCACACAATCAGCTAGACTGATTTTCAGCCGCTTGTTGTACTTGCTCAACTGTTAAATCAAGAGCCACTGCTACTTGTTCCACACTTAACCCTAATGACAACAACCTCGGAACAGCTTCTAATTTAGCTTGCTGGCGACCTTCTTCTAAGCCGTCTTGCTTAATTGATTGATACATTCTTGTTTTTTTGAATTCCTCGTCTATGCCCAACATTTCTTCTAACTCCTCTCGGCTTAACCGGGTAAATTTGTACAACAAGATGGTTTCTATCAATTCTACAATTTGCTTTTGGGTTGCTTCGTCTGCCAGTTGTTGTCTTGCCTGTAAAATCAATTCTCTGGCTCGATTGAGAGCTGTCTCTTCTTTTTCGATAATTAATTTGACGATCGCTACTTGCAACGAGTTTTCTGCTGCATCTAATTCATCTAGATAAATACGTTGTATTTGCGAACTGTTTAGCAGGAACTCATACGGCAGGCGATCGCTTGGGTCTAAACTCCTTTGCGGATAGATAACCACAGCACGCCAATAATTTACTGATTCGTTTTGCCGCAAATAAACAAAGATTTCTGCAAATAAGCGTCTGTAAAAATTCGAGTCTTGTTGAAACTGAACTTCAACAAAGTATAGTGGTTGATCTATAGTTTCACTTGTAGGAACAAACACACCATCAATACGAAACGCAGTTTCTTTCACTTCAACAGAAATAAATTCATAGGCGTTTACATTAACAGATGTATCCCCAATGATGGCAAAAAATATACTGGGAAAAGTTTGAAATAAGCTATAAAATATTTTATCAGTTTGCACTGGGATTTACTTAACAGTGAAAGTGTGTATTGGAAGTTTATCAAAAATAGCGCTCCGCTTCTTTGTCAACATGAAAAAAAGCAGATGGAATCACCAACTGCTTTCATCAAAAATGCGTTACTTCGTTTATCTTGATACCAACTGATTAACTGTAGCAACTCCAGCTAAATCTAAAATTGGGGCAATTAAATCTTCGCGTTTCACTGCCATCATGTGGACACCTTGACACAATTGCCGTGCTATCTGCACTTGTTCGGCAGCAATTTTCATTCCTTCTTCGAGAGGATCTTTGGCTTTGGCCAATCTATCAATAATATGTTGGGGAATATTTACACCCGGAACACACTTATTAATAAATTGAGCATTTTTAGCCGATTTCAACAGAAAAATTCCTGCCAAAATTGGTTTTTTATAGCCAGCCGCAATTGTATCCATAAATTTTTCTAGGCGTTCAAAATCAGTAATCAATTGACTTTGAAAAAATTGCGCTCCGGCTTCGATTTTACGTTCAAATCGACTTTGCAAACCCGACCAACTCTTACATTGTGGATCTACTGCTGCACCAGGAAATAAATCTAGTGCCCCATCAGTTAGGGGTTTATCGTTGCAATCAACGCCTTGATTGAGCTTGCGAATCACTTGTAAGAGTCGCACAGCTTCTAAGTCAAAAACAGCTTTGGCATCTGCATGATCGCCTGCTTTTACTGGGTCGCCAGTTAGGGCTAATATATTTTGTATGCCCAAAGCATGAGCGCCCATCAAATCAGCTTGTAAACCAATGCGGTTGCGATCGCGGCAAGCAATTTGACAAATTGGCTCTACACCGTTTTGTAATAAAATGACTGATGCCATTAATGAAGACATCCGCAGCACGGCGCGGCTACCATCGGTAATATTGACGGCATGAACCCTCCCCTTAAGGGTCGCCGCCATTTTAATCATGTGGGTTGGATCTCCCCCTTTTGGAGGCGCTACCTCAGCGGTAACCAAAAATTCACCTGCTTGCACGGCTCTACGAAAGGCAGTGGGGCTATGGGTGTGATGCATATCATTAGAAATCTCGATTTTTTAAAAAACAAGTCACAAGTCAGAATTCAGAATTCAGAAATCAGAATTCAGAATTCAATTGAAGAATTCTGGCGACTAACGCTTGAATTCTTTCTTGTTAAATGGTATAACAAATCACACCCAAAAGGTAAAACTCATAGAGGTAGAGAGTAGCCTAAAGCTATTTTGACTTGTGATAAAGTTTGATTGGCGATCGCTCTAGCTTTTTCGGCTCCATCCCGCAACACTGACTCTAAATAGCTTTTGTCCTCAGTTACCGCCTGATATTTTTCTTGGATTGGTTTGAGAGCCTCAATAATTGTGTCTGCTAACAAAGGCTTGAATTGTCCCCAACCCATATCATGACATTCAACTGCTACATCTTCTTTTGTTTTCCCAGCAAGCAATGTATACAAAGTTAATAAATTATTGCACTCTGGACGCTCTGGATCGTCAAAAGTCAGACCACGAATCGGATCGGTTTTACAACGCTTAATTTTGTATTGAATTTGCTCTGGTGAATCTAGCAAATTGATGCGGCTTAAATCCGAAGGATCGGACTTCGACATTTTACGCGTACCGTCCGCCAAACTCATCACCCTTGCTCCTTGTTTGGGAATTAAAGGATCTGGTAACTTCAGAACTGGCTGTTCTGGTTTCCCAAATTGGTGATTTAATCGAGCCGCAATATCCCGTGTCAATTCCAAATGTTGCTTTTGGTCTTCACCCACTGGCACTTTATCGGCTTGGTAAAGCAAAATATCAGATGCCATCAGCACCGGGTAATCCAACAAGCCTGCACTGACATTTTCTCCCTGCTTGACGGCTTTTTCCTTAAACTGGATCATATCTTGCAGCCAGTTTAGGGGTGTAATACAGTTGAGCAACCAGGTGAGTTCGCTGTGGGCCGAAACGTGGGATTGCACAAAAATGGTGGAGTGATTTAAATCAAGACCACAAGCTAGATACAAAGCAACAAGAGTATAAGTATCAGCTGCCAACTGTGTTGGGTCATGTGGCACGGTAATTGCGTGTAAATCAGCCACAAAGAGGTAATTTTCGTATTCGCTCTGACCTTCTACCCAGTTGCGAATGGCTCCCAAGTAGTTGCCTAGATGGTAATTGCCGGTTGGTTGAACTCCAGAAAGAACACGTTGCTTGCCCATAAATTCTCAACTTAGTTATCTCAAATCTGCGCTAATTAAATGGCGGTCTGGTGACAATTCGCTTCTCTTCTCTACAAGAGGCTGCATTAACCCAAACGCGCTTACGCAAAACTCATTTAATTTTGACATTTTCCAGGTCAACTCGCCGTTGAGGAATTAGAAATTTAGTCATGGCGGCAGGTTTGCTCTGAATTTCCGTTCCGCCATTAGCTTTTATGACAAGGGCGGTAATCCTGCCAACTGACTAAAAAAAAATCATCTTTGCCGATGCAAATGTCTGTCTACAGACAGATAGAGAAAGAATGCGGTAGTGGGATCTTAGCATCATCTCTGCAATAAGCATCCAAAACACGATTTTATCAAAAGTAAAAAATCTTGCAAACAAAATTTAATTCAAGGACTACAGCAATGAAAGTACTCTTACTTTACCCCCGCTTTCCCAAAACCTTTTGGTCTTACGATGAATTCATGAAAATAGCGGGACTGAAGGCATTTATTCCACCGTTAGGAATTCTGACTGTTGCCGCTATGCTACCAACAGACTGGGAAGTTCGGTTTTATGACCGCAATGTTAACCAAGAAACAGATACTGATTGGGAATGGTGTGACATCGTGATTCTTTCTGCCATGCTTGCACAGAAAGAAGACTTTCTCGCCCAAATTCACAAAGCAGCGCAGCTAGGGAAAAAAGTGGCTGTGGGTGGTCCTTATCCAACTTCAGTACCAGAACCTGCACGAAAAGCAGGAGCTAACTACTTGATTTTAGATGAAGGGGAGATTACAGTTCCACAATTTTTAGAAGCGATCGCCAAAGGTGAAGAACAAGGAACCTTCCGCGCCCTTGAAAAACCAGATGTAACCCAAAGCCCCATACCTCGCTTTGATTTACTCAAGCGAGATGATTACTTAATGATGGCAATCCAGTTTTCTCGCGGTTGTCCTTTTGAATGTGAATTCTGTGACATCATCAATTTATACGGTCGCAAACCACGTACCAAAGAACCCAGCCAAACCCTAGCAGAACTCCAAACCCTCTATGACTTGGGTTGGCGCGGATCTCTGTTCGTAGTGGATGATAACTTTATTGGCAATAAGCGCAATGTTAAACGCCTTTTACAAGAATTAATCCCGTGGATGCAGGAACGCAATTATCCCTTCACCTTTCTTACCGAAGCTTCCGTCAACCTAGCAGAAGATACTGAGCTATTAGAACTAATGGCTAAAGCTGGTTTCTACGCAGTCTTTTTAGGTATTGAAACACCAGATCAAGACAGCCTGCAAGTCACTCGCAAGTTTCAGAATACCCGCAATCCCCTATTAGAAGCCTGCCGTACCATCAATCAAGCAGGATTACTCATTTATGCAGGATTTATCATTGGTTTTGATGGAGAAAAAAGTGGTGCTGGTGAGCGAATTCAAGCTTTTGTCGAAGAAACTGGCATTCCTCAACCGATGCTAGGTATACTGCAAGCCCTACCCAATACTGCCCTGTGGCAAAGGCTAAAACAAGAGGAGCGATTATTAGAAGGATTTGGAGGTTTGGAGGTGGGGGATCAGAACTCCTTAATGAATTTTGTTCCTAGCCGTCCGATGGCTGAAATTGCTAAAGAATATTTAGAGGCAATTTGGAGAATGTACGAACCCAAAAATTATCTCCGACGTTGTTTTGAACAATGTCTGAAGATTACCCCTAATCCCCAACTACAGCAGACGATGTATTTTCCTCCTGGCAAAGGACTGCGACTACTTGCACACTTGCTCTGGCGACAAGGCTGGCAACGGCAGGAAATTCGCGGTCAATTTTGGCAACAGCTTTGGACTATCCTCCGCACCAAGCCCCAATTCGTGAATATGTATTTGGGTTTATGTGCAGCTGGCGAACATTTTTGGGAATACCGTATTTTAGCCAGAGAACGCATTACTGAGCAGTTAGGATTTGACCCGCTAACCACGCCTACCCCTGTTGAAAAACCATTAGTCACAATTTAAGAAAAAAGCAGCAATACATAGCACAATACAGTTCAGTTAAGCAATTTTTTCCTTCTCTTTCTTCTCTCTCTGTGTACTCTGCGCCTCTGTGGTAGCCTGCGGCAAGCCGCTGCGCGTCTACGTTAAAAAAAATGACTTTGACAAAGAGTGCTAGCCTTAACTGAACCGTATTGATATATAGCAATTTTCATTTCGATGAGATACACAGTAGGGACGCACAGCTGTGCGCCCCTACCAATTGTTTGTACTCCAACAAATCAAACTCTTAAATTCGATTTACCTTTCTGCTAAACCTACCTGTCCTCCTATTAACCCCAAAAATCCTGTTCCAAAGTGCTGAATTTCCAAAAAACTTGCTTGTTCTGCCGAGGTTTTGTAAATTTTGAATGTTTTCATAATTCCCAAAGTAGCAGCACTTTCTAAAGGGCCAACAAAGCTTGTATCTCGGTCAAGAAAATAAGGTTGATTAGCCCAATGAGCCATCTGATTTGCATTTAAAAAATAACAGCCTGAATGGGGATTGAGGGCACGATTAAAAGTAATAGGTGTATTCATAATTGTACCCTTGAGTTCTTGTTGTTCCTGCACATTTTGAAAGGGAGCAGTGACTCGCAATGCCAAATCTCCATCAATATAAGCTTTGTGAACTAAACCATGAAGCGAGATTTCATAGCGATTTGGCTGGAGTAAGTTCGAGTCACCTGCTTGTTGGGTAAACCAGTTTAATTTGACAAAAAGCCAAGGGTCATGAACGATCAAATCATCTTCCAAAAAACAATAGTAGTCGTATTTACCAAGACAACTTTGCAGAACAGCTTGGCACTCAAATCCTAAAAGCATAGGTTCTACATTACTAGAATGATGCTTATATAAATGAGATGGTACAGGAAGCTGATTCAAAAGATGATGATTTTGGGTTGTACAAATAACAATATCTAATTCGTGAGATTGGGGTTGATTAGCAGGAAAAGCTAATCGCTGAGCAATGTTAATAATACTTTGAGATTTCCCAAATAATTGGTGCAAGGCAGTAAGGCTTTGGCTTAAGGCTTGCAAACGAGGTTTGGGGTCTTTGCGTTGGGAAGCGTGACGGCCCTCATCGCTAGGTTTAAAAAAATGGGCAATAGTAAGAAGAATTCGCATTTTTAATGTTATTTAGTTATTAGTTATTAGAGACGCGATTAACCCTTGTCTGTACAATAGTCATTGGTCATTCCCGAATGCCCAATGCCCTATGCCCTATGCCCTATTCCCAATATTTAATTTCCGCCAAATCCTTTGGAAACTTTAGTGGTTTGGCGCTTTTTACTCTCAGCATTTTTAGTACTTAACATCCATTCCAAATGCTCTGGTAAGAGTTTTGCCACATCATAATGTTTGAGAATTGTCGCTCGTGCGTTGGCACGAATCGCTTTCATTTCTTGAGGATTATCCAGCGCTTCTTCAACCCGATCCGCAATATTTTTGGGAGAAAAGAAATCTACAAGCAGTCCATTAACGCCATCTTGTATAACCTCTAAAACTGGTGCAGTTCTGGAAGCTACTAGCAGACATCCAACTGACATTGACTCTAACATCGACCAAGATAAAACAAAAGGACGGGTTAAATAAATATGAGCCGAAGATGCTTGTAATACCTGGAGATATTCATGGTAAGGTAGGCTATCTGTAAAGTGCAGCCTTGATAAATCTAAAGATAATTTTTCTAGCATTAATTGTTTATAAGTCTTGCCATCCGGGAGATTTTTACCATAAGCAACTCTATCTTCTCCCACAACTACTACATGGCATTTGGGTCGCCGTTGTTGAAGTAGGGCTACAGCTTCCATAAACTGCGGAAAACCTCGATAAGGTTCCATTCCTCGTCCCACATAAGTTACTAACTCTTCCACATGGGAAAGGTCGAGATTTATTCTTGGTAAAACTAACTTTGCATCTGGTATGGGAGCAAAAAATTTAGTGTCAATTCCATCATGACAGACAGTGATTTTATCTCGAAATTCTTTAGGAAATTGTTGCCGCTGCCAATGAGTAGGAGAAAGCCCGCGATCGCAACTGTATAAATCAGTCAAAATCGGCGTATTTTTCACGCGAATTCGGCATACATCATCAGCATTTAATGGTTCATTGGGATCGAAATCTGCATCGGAACCATGAGCATGATAAAACCACTCGAAATAACACAACAATTCTGCTTTGGGAAACACATCTTTCATAAATAAAGTCGGCCCCCAACCAGAATGACCATAAACTATATCTGGGACAAAACCCTCAGCTTTTAATTTTTCTGCTATGCGATAAACAGCTTGACCAGTGAGTACAGCATTTTCCAGGCTACGAACATAGTGGTGGGTTTGGGGAGCAGCTTCACGAGAAGGAGTGTAAATAGCTTTATGAACGCCAAATATTTCTCCTTCGCGACGATTTGTGCCATACACAATTCTGAAATTTTTATCCCTGCCCAAAAACATGGCGAGGTTACGAAATTGCGCGGGGAAGTTGGGATGTAAAAATAAAATCTGCATCGCAATAATTTTAATTAGCTTATTGTGAGGTAAAATAAAACAGAAGACAGAATTTGTAAGTAGTTAATAATGATTAGTACATAAGCAAGCTATTGTATTTCTACAATTGTAAAATCATATATTCCCGAATTTGTAAATAAGTGTGAAATATTTTCTTTCAACAATAATTAATTATGCTGTTCTTGGCTCATCATAATTTCTGCAAATTGGTCAATTATTCTGGCTCCTGAATTTTGGTAATGTTTTTAAGATTATAAGATTATTTGCCAGAATTTTTTCGCAATTCAATATTAGTTAACCTAATTTGTTCTTGAATACTCATACTAATTTGTCCCAAGTCACATCTTCCACCCTACGGCTTCCCCATTGAATGTAACTGAGTGCTGTTTTGGTGAGCCGTTGCTGTGAAATGCGAAAATAATTGGAAATTCTTCTAACGACCATGAAATTTATTGGCATTGATTTAGGCTGGAAATCCCAACCAAGCGGACTATGCTGTTTAGAATGGATAGATGGACAACTGCAACTACTGGATTTAGACCGCAAAGAAGCCATTGCAGACATCCTGATATGGATTGATAACAGCGTACAACCAGACGAACCAGCCATCATCGCCGTAGATGCACCCACCCTCATACCCAACGACACTGGAAGTCGCCTTCCCGACAAACTCACCCACAAATACTTTGGTAAATATCATGCCGGATGTTACCCAGCTAACAAAAACCTACCCTTTGCCGATCGCACCATCAACTTTGGCTTAGAATTAGAATCTCGTGGCTACTTACACGCACCCACCATCGAACCACAAAAACTTAGCCGATATCAAATAGAAGTCTTCCCCCACCCAGCCATTGTTCATCTTTTTAACTTAGAACGCATCCTCAAATACAAAAAAGGACGCCTCAGCGAACGCCGCTTAGAATTAATCAAACTGCAAAATTATCTTGTCGATATCCTCCCCTCTCTCTCCCCCCCTCTGCGTCCTCTGCGCCTCTGCGGTTCGTTCATTCCAGAAATCCCCATCACAGGCGCAGCCTTGAAAGCAACTGAAGATAAACTAGATGCCCTAGTTTGCGCTTATATTGCTGCATACTGGTGGTATTGGGGAGAAGAACGTAATTTAGTACTTGGCGATCGCACCACTGGCTACATTGTCATTCCCCAAAGAATTTTAACTTAAAATGGCGTTGTCGAAAATAAGATTTTATCTCACGCTCCAGGTGCAGAAAAGGCGTGTTAGATTATGAGCTATATATTGCTGCAAACCCAATCTCCAGTCTTTTTTACCGAGGTTTTATGCAAGAAGTTAGTTCTAATTTGAGTTTAAAAGAGCTTTATGAAATTGATGAACATCTCTGGTTAGAAGAAACAATTAAATTATTGAAAGCTCATCATTTAGAAGAATTAGATTTAGAAAATTTAATTGAGGAGCTAGAAAATTTGGGACGCAGAGACAAAGCCAGGGTTGCTAGTTTATTAGAGCAAGTTATTAGACATCTTTTGTTGCTGCAATATTGGAAAGAAGAATCTGAATATAATTCTGGACATTCGAGAGCAGAAATTAGAAGTTTTAGAACTCAGCTAAAACGTAACTTGACAACGAATTTATATCAATTTTTAGAAAAAGAATTACCATTAATTTATGATGATGCTTTAGGGTATGTTCTTGAGAAAACTGAAGGCAAACTCAATAACTTACCCCAATCTTGCACTTATACCTTAGAACAGCTATTAGATATTAATTATCTACCTGAAATTATGTAAAAAAAAGCGTTGCTAAATTGAAATCAGCAACGCCTAATCTTGAGTATTCAAAAACTATTTAGTAGTCTTATTCTGCCCAAGCAATCAACCTTGGCTCATAGGCATTAGCCAAATATTGATTTTTCGGCAATACGCGCAAAGACAAGCCTTGCAAACCGGAGGTGGTGTAGGTAATGTTAGCGGTGTAAGTACTCAATCCTTGGCTATCTTCGCCTTGGTAATCCATCACCACTGTCACCGCGTTGACGATATCACCATTGGCATCGATCGCACCTTGATATAACTCTACCTGCACATCATCATTGTCCAAAGTTGCCAAGTCAACCTTGGCTTTGACAGCCACAGTTTGGTTAACTTCAATATCCGCAGGTGTGGATACATCAATATCTTTGATTTTGATGTTGAACCAGTGGTCGCTGAGTTTTGCTTTCCAAGCGGCTAGTTCTTTGGCTGGGGCATAGTTATCAATGGTCAGGGTATGATAGCGATCGCTAGCTGGAAAATAAGCTCTTTGTGCATATTCTCCTACCATCCGCGCTGTATTAAAGAATGGGCAATTCAAGCGAATTGCATCCTTCATTTTGGCAACCCACGGCCGCGGTAAGCCATCACTATCCCGATGTTCGTAAAATAGCGGTACGACTTCCTTGTCTAGCAAATCGTAGAGGGCGTTTGCTTCTACTTCATCTTGGTAGGCGGGATCGTCGTAATTCTCTCCATGTCCAATTGCCCAGCCCGTGCGGACGTAATCAGCTTCATCCCACCAACCATCTAGTACACTTAAATTCGGCAATCCATTCATGGAGGCTTTCATGCCACTGGTACCAGATGCTTCCCGTGGACGACGCGGTGTGTTTAACCAGATATCACAACCTGCTACCATCAACCGCGAAATGTGAATGTCGTAATTAGGAACAAACACTACCTGCTTTTCTAAATGCTGTTCGCGGATAAAGTGATTGATGTCGCGGATGAGTTCTTTTCCGGGAATATCTTTAGGATGTGCTTTACCGGCGATGACAAATTGCACCTTTCGGTCTTTATTGGCTAACAAAATCCGCTTGATGCGTTCTACATCGCGCATCCACAGGGTAGCGCGTTTGTAGGTGGCAAAGCGACGAGCAAAGCCAATGGTGAAAGCGTAGGGATCTAAAACTTCTTGGGCTTGGACAATTTCTGAGGGTGAAGCGCCGCGATCGCGTAAATGCTTGACCAAATGCTCCCGCACGTACAATATCATGTCTAAGCGGCAGCGTTCGTGATTGCGCCACAATTCTTCATCAGGTATGGCGTCCATCCTGTCCCACAGTGGACTATCCACTGGTGCTGATGACCAACTCGGCCCCAGGTAGCGATCGTATAACTCTTGAGTTGATTTGGCAACACAACTCCGAGCATGGACACCGTTTGTGATGGCGGCGATGGGTACTTCTTCCACTGGCACTTTCTTCCACAAGCCTTGGAACATTTGCCGCGACACTACGCCGTGCAGTTGTGCCACACCGTTGGAAAATGTTGCCATTTTCAACGCCAACACTGCCATACTGAAAGGCGCAGATAAATCACCCGTATTTTCCCGCCCCAGTCCTAAAAACTGTTCTTTGGGCAAGCCAAAGATTTCTGCATAGTACCCCAGATAGTACAAAACTTTATCGGGAGAAAACAAGTCAATACCTGCGGGGACTGGCGTGTGAGTGGTGAAGATATTGCTCGAAGCCACCACCTGTTTAGCTTCGGCATAACTCAATCCTTCTTCCTGAATCAGCAAGCGGATGCGTTCTAGGGCGGAGAAGGCAGCGTGACCTTCGTTCATGTGGTAGGCGGTTACGTTTAGCCCCAAGGCTTTGAGCATTTGCACGCCACCGATCCCCAACATGATTTCCTGGTGGATACGCATGTCGATGTCGCCACCATAGAGTTGGTCTGTGATGTCGTGGTCGTAGGGATTATTGGGTTCAATGTTGGTGTCTAGCAGATATAAAGGCACCATTCCCACTTGTACGCGCCAAACTCTGGCGTAGACCTTGCGCCCTGGATAGTCTACCGCAATCCGTAGTTCTGAACCATCGGCATTGCGCTCTAGGTGCAGGGGCATATTGTAAAAATCGTTGATGGGGTAGCGTTCTTGCTGCCAACCATCAGCATTGAGATACTGGGCAAAGTAGCCTTGCTGGTAAAGTAAACCTACACCTACAAGGGGTAGACCCAAGTCACTGGCAGATTTGAGGTGATCCCCCGCCAGAACGCCTAAGCCTCCAGAATAGACGGGCAAACAATCAACAAGTCCAAATTCCGCCGAGAAATAGGCGTAGCATTCTTTTGGTTTATTTTCCCGTTGTTTCTGGTACCAGGTGCGTTCTTGCAAATAATCTTCTAACTGACGGTTAGCTCGATCCATTTGCGCGAGGAAGCCTTCATCTTCGACAACTTCTAAAAGTCGCGCCTGAGAAATAGTACCCAGCATCAATACTGGGTTATGACGGCTAGATTCCCACAGGTCAGGATCTAAACGACGAAATAAATCTTTAGTCTCAACGTTCCAATCCCAGTGCAAGTTATATGCCAGCCGCCGCAGCGGTTCGAGTCGCGGCGGTAGTGAGGGGGAGACATTGAATGTGCGAATTGGCTGCATAGGTTGGCAAAACTCCAAGTTTAGCTATGGTTATTGTTTACTTTCTTTACCAATGTTGCCAATTCTCCATAGCCTAGTTTGTGAAAAAGCCATGACTTTGTTAAGCATTGAGAATTTTTCTTAACCTCGTTGCTATAGTTTACACCAAGGTATTTTTTATTCTATGCGTTACTTTCAGCCATGTACTTGGTATATGAAAATTTAACCATTTACTGGCATGTATCATTTAATATAATTGAGTTTTTAATAAATTATTTAGATTTATTTTATTATTCCTTTTGGGGATCAATTATCGTGCCTTATCGGAGGTTAGATATTATCATCCCAATTGTAACGTTCAGAAAAAATTAATTATTTTTTAATAAAATCCTCCTGATATTAGAGTCATCACAATGCATAAGTTAGGTTAACCTAAATTTATGCGATCGCATGACATTGTTTCACCCAGCCGTAAGCTGTTGTTGAGGAAAACTGTAGTCAGGAGTTCAGCAGAAAAAGCGATGTCTACGAGGGGCTACGCCTACGCCAACCACTTAGTATCAAACAAACATTGATACTACAACAGTAAAACAATTCACTCTTCTGTTAAGTTGACACAATAAAACCAAACTATGTGAAAAAAATAAACTACACTAAAGTGCTAATTACTGTTACCTATTGGCTATTGCCTATTGCCTTATCCCCAGGAAAATTATTTAAGCCCAGTTACTTATCTTATGCACCTAGTGAAGGCTGATCCTTAGTATTTTTTGACATTGTGAGAGCTATAGCTGCGGCATAAGCAATCTCCGCTGCCACTTGATAAGCATGTTTAATACTTGATGAAGCGTCCTTGGTTTTAGGAGCAGGCGAAACTTTTTTACGCCGTGATTCTTGCTTTACATCACCTGCAACAACCGATCGCTGTAATAATATCCACGCATCTAGATCTTCGGAATCATAATCACTTTGAATTAGCGATCGAATTTCCTCTTCAGCTACAATACTCAAATAACCAGTAGCTAGAGCTTCTTCTACAAGTTGTTTAATTAAAGCCATAATGTTAGACCAAGTGTGTGATTTAAAACCGATACCTGAATTTCTCCAATTGCATCTTGCCTTGTCAACTTTTCCCTGAAACTCGGATACGTTTTAGCTTTCCATAAAATTTATAACAAGTAAACCCAAGCACGCATCACCCGCTTGGCTCACCCATTTGGGTGATTTACAAATTTTGAGATATAAGTAACAGGGAAGAAGCTAATTTTTAGGTTTTTGTTTTTGCCAAAAAGAGGGTGTGATTTAGTATAGTAGATATCATTTTAAATTTAACAAAAACTAAAATTTTTTTTAGAGTTCAGTGACGGTATAAATATCATTACTCATTAGTCATTAGTCATGATTTACCCTCTGCCCCTCTGTCCCTGTTACCTGTGCCCCTGTACCCCGCGCCTCTAGTCCCTAATTAGCTCGTAAAAAACTTAGCTGATTTTCATAATTTTTATCAGTAAATAGCCTGAAAATTAACTGATTTCAGGAAGATTGCGCCACTAAAAATAAAATGTGTTATCGTTAAAAACAATTGTAATTAAAAGCCATTCATCTAATTAATAAGGATGAATTGGTTAGTCTGTAAATCATCCGTGTGCAACATGATTGGAGCAGCATACTCTAGAAATTCGTTGCAAGAAAGCCGTCATAGCAGTCGGGGAAGCGCTTACTTGTTTGCACCGATGGTTAACTTCAATGTGATGGCCGATGTGGGAGATAATCCACCTTAAATTGGATTTGATTTGGGCAGAATTACCCATGAAAATCCAACAATAATTACATATCCTGCTAGACATAAATTGTCTTTGAGCTTTGAAATAGTCTAGTCAAATGTATTTTTGTTGCCAAATAGCTTGTAGGACTGAGTTGTTTGAAAACACTCACACAGCCTGAGAATAACCTTCAGGTAAGCAACTCTATACGTAGTTGTGTAACAAGCTTTTAAAATTTTTTGCCCCAGAACCAAAACAGTAACCTATCTCAAGGAAAAAATATTCCCATTAGACAATTTAATAGTCTGAACTTTGACTCTGCAATGCATTTTTTGAAAAATCAGCAAAACTTTTGCGTAAGCTTACTAGTGCCAAAGCATATTAGGTGAGTAATCATACTTCATTAAAGTTAAAAAATTGCTTGTATAGTTCAAGTCAGACTTTGGTTGTTCCAAATTGGAAAGCCATGTAAAAAATCTAGGGAATACAGTAATAGCGGTAACTTAAATTAGGTATTAAGACATACCAATACTAATGGTATGGGCATGAGATTAGGATACAGCCCAAAAAAAGCTTCAAAACCTCAACAACAATTGATTGAAGAGATATGTAACCATGCATAAAGACCAATATTTCTCAAAATTTCAACGCGCCCAAGAACTTTTAGTAACTACAGTCTTCGGAGATATTCCGACACTCATTCTCGGCCCAAAGTTGCGAAATTTAGTATATCGTACTATTTTTGCCAAAATAGGCAACCCAGTTTATATCCAAAATGGTGTTGAATTTAACGGTACTTCTTGTATTGAAATTGGCAGTGGAGTATATATTTTTAAAGGTGTGCGGTTGGACGCTAGTGGACACAAAAATAATAGAATTCATCTAGGAAATAGAGTCGCTATTGAACGTTACGTAGATATCGGGTGTTTGGAAAATACGTATATACATATTGATGAAGACACCTTCATTGGCCCCAACGTATGTATTGAAGGGCCAGGAGACATTAAAATTGGCAAACACTGTATGATTGCAGCCCACTCAGGTATATATGCTAATAGTCATAACTTTACCGATCCAATGCAACCGATAAAATCCCAAGGTGTGACTCGTAAGGGAATTGCGATCGAGGATGACTGTTGGCTAGGGCATGGAGTAACAGTATTAGATGGCGTTACCATTGGTCAAGGCAGTGTGATTGGTGCGGGAGCAGTTGTGAATAAAGATATTCCCCCTTTCTCAGTTGCTGTAGGCATACCTGCACGAGTAATCAAAAATCGAATTGGTAAGGAACTAGCAAAACTTTAGGGTAAATGTTGACTAATGACTGAGAACTGGATATGGTAAGTGTTTTCTCTAAACTCTACTTTTTGGGAAACTTATATTGTTAGTCAACGTCTCAAGAATAGCCAGTCTCTGAGTTATTTTTTAGAGACATTTAGCAAGTCAGACACGCACCATTTTCAATAAACTTGAGTATTGGGAGTGCTGGGTTAGGAGTCGTAGGGGCGCAAGGCCTTGCGCCCCTAGCCCGTGGTATATTTATCTGAAAATAGCCGTAAGATCTTCTACACCCCTGATTTCCTCCCATCCTCTAGTCAACACTCAACAGTCAACAGCCAACACTCCCCAGAATCTGGTCTCAAAAAGGGACGAGATGTGGGTAATATAAAGTAGCTACTTTTTCTGCATGGCAGATACTGAAACAAAAGCTCTCTTTGTTATACCCTTTGGAGATGTTTGTATGGTGACTTTAAAAATCGTTGTTTATATTGTTGTTGCCTTCTTTGTAGCTATCTTCGTCTTCGGATTTTTGTCGAACGACCCAGCTCGTAACCCCGGCCGTCGCGACTTGGAGTAAAACAGCGATAAATTATCCACAACTTTGGAAGGCGGAAAATACTCAACGCCACGGAAACTTACTAGGTTAAAGTTAGTAAGTTTCCTGCTCCAAGTAGCAGAAGGCGACAGTCGAAAGGCAAAATGTATATTCATGCTTTTGTTCGCCATTTGGCTGTTTGTTAGCTCGGTTTTGCTCAAATATGCTTCATCCAGTTCTGCCGCCCGATCCGCCTCCTATTCTCGAACCTTTACAAATTGCCAATCCTGTCTTATCTGTTAGTGACACTAAGTCTACTTCAGGTGTAAAAACTCGGATACTCTTAAAGAAAGGCAAATCCAAGCATGATAAGGATTTAGCTCAGTTGCCGATCGCAGGTGAGACGAAAAGTTATCCGCGATCGCCAACTTCGCTCGACTCAACTGCTGATGAGGTGCTAGTTGCCGAAACTCCATCTCCACCCAATCCACCAGAAACTTTCCCGCCAGAATTTTCTTCTGGTAGCGCCTCCCAAAGTGCGGCACTTCTAGGACAATCTCTAGAAGTTGGTTATCCCACGCAGGAAGTTGAGACTTTTAATCTTGCTGAAAAAAAAGATACAGAGGTAGACAGACGCAAAGACGGGGAGACACGGGGACAGGGAAAAACAGAAGTTGGAGGGTCTGAAGAACTTCAAAAGCGATCGCCAAATCCCGACTCCAATAACCAAGAAAAACAAACCTCATTAGACTCTCCTGACTCTAATGTGTCCCCGCGTCCCCGCGTCCCCGCGTCCCCTCCTCCTGTTTCTGCATCCAATTCTCAATCAGTACAAAATTTAATCCAATTCAAGTCTCGCAACCCAACAAACAAACTTTCTGCCCCCTTCACGGTAGAATTCTATTCCCAAACCCAAACACCAAGACCTACGCCACAAGTAGACACAACAAATCAGCCACAAGCGCCAGCTACTACGCCGCCAGCCGCCGCACCGAGAATTGTCGAAGTAACTTCAGATCGGCAGGAGTATGACGAACAACGGCGGATTATTACAGCTGTTGGTAATGTGGTTGTCCGATTTGATGGAGCGGTAGTAGATGCCGATCGCCTACAAGTCAATTTGGATAACTTGATTGCTGCGGGGGAAGGTAATGTCATTCTCACACGGGGCGATCAAGTACTGCGGGGACAACGTTTTACCTATAACTTTGTTCAAGATAGCGGGGAAATGCTAAATGGTAGAGGGGAAATTTTCGTACCCTCAGCCAGTACAGACTTTGCTTTCTCATCCACAAACATAACTGCTGGTGGAGTTCCACAACGCCTGCCGAGCGATCGCATTACAGCTAATCAGCCGCTTTCAAGTGTCAGCAGTCCCGGAGGAATCGATATCACAGTTGGTGCTGGTCAGACAGAAGCTAGCAATCTCCCCCCCCCGAAAGCTGGGGGTGCAGTCAAGCGCTTGAGGTTTGAAGCCCAACAAATTGACTTCTATCCCCAAGGCTGGCAAGCAAGCGATGTCCGCATCACTAATGACCCTTTTTCGCCCCCAGAACTAGAGTTACGTGCAGATAAAGTCACTTCCACGCGGGAATCACCCTTGGTAGAGCGCATCCAGACACGCGGACAGCGTTTGGTATTAGATCAAACGATTTCCTTACCAATTCCCCTAAATGAGCGGACGATTGACCGTCGAGAGCGGGATGTTACACCCTTTATCGTCTCTCCCGGCTACGACGGAGAAGACCGAGGTGGTTTCTATGTTGAGCGTGGCTTTCAAGTCATCGATACAGAGCAGACACGCTGGACAATCACGCCCCAGTTATTTGTACAAAGGGCTATAGAAGGAACGGATAACTTAAGCGGAATATTTGGTGTCAGAACCAGGATAAATTCTGTTTTGAGTCCACGAACTGTAATTCAAGGTACTGGAGAGTTAACCAGTTTTGACTTCGACAATGTAGAAGACAGTTTTCGGGCGAATTTGGGATTGCGCCAAATATTAGGCGATCGCCTTCCTCATTTGTTGAATTTGCAATACAATTACCGCGATCGTCTCTACAATGGCAGCCTTGGTTTTCAAGACGTTCAGAGTAGTTTTGGTGGTCTGATTACCTCTCCTGTGATTCCTTTAGGGAAAAGTGGCATCAACCTTACCTATCAAGCAAGTGCCCAGTATATTGATGCCAATACCGATCGCTTAGACTTACTAGAACCAGTGCGGGAAAACAATCGCATCTCACTAGGTCGCCTACAAGCCAGTGCTGACCTCAGTACTGGGTTCCTGCTATGGCAGGGAAAACCGTTACCACCGACATCCAGTGAGGGATTACGATACACAGCTACCCCTGTAGTTCCTTACTTACAAGCGATCGCTGGCGTCACCGGTACCAGCAGTTATTACAGCAATGGAGATAACCAAAGCACCCTAACTGGTAGAATTGGCTTACTAGGACAAATTGGTAATTTTTCTCGACCCTTTTTCGACTATACTGCCTTTAATATTAGTTATTCTCAAGCTTTAAATAACGGATTATCACCTTTTTTATTCGATCGCTCCGTTGATAACAAAATATTGACTGCTGGCATTACACAGCAAATCTATGGGCCTCTACGTTTAGGCTTTCAAACATCAATTAACTTAGATACAGGTAAAGAAACTAGCACTGACTACATAGTGGAATATAGCCGCCGCACCTATGGCATTACCTTGCGTTACAATCCGGTACTGGAGCTAGGTGCTGTAAGCTTCCGAATTAGTGATTTTAACTGGAGTGGTGGCACCGATCCATTTTCTGAAATTAAACCAGTAGTCGGCGGCGTGCAACAGAATTATTAATCAAAATTGCAATGGGGCATTGGGCATTGGGTATGGGAAGAGGACAAGGGGACACGGGGACACGGGGACAGGGAGAATAATTCCTAACTCAGCACTCCCCATGCCCAATGCCCAATGCCCAATGCCCAATGCCCAATGCCCAATGCCCAATGCCCAATGCCCAATGCCCAATGCCCAATGCCCAATGCCCAATGCCCTATTCCAATGATTCGGGATTTAAAGGCAAAATTACTGTAAATGTAGTACCGACATCAACTTGGCTTGTAAAGTTAATTTGACCTCCGTGAGCATCAACGCATCTTTTAACGATAACTAACCCCAATCCAGTGCCTTGAATTGATTGGACATTTGAGGCTCGATAGAATGATTCAAAAAGTCGGGCTTGGTCTGCTTCAGGAATACCAATGCCTCTATCTTGAATATAAAAAATTGCTACTTTATCCGTAGGATCGCATATTAAATCGAATTGAATATTGCTACCTTTGGGAGAATATTTGACCGCGTTTGACAGTAAATTTCCGAACATGTAATGTAAAAGCCGTTCATCCATCACAGCGTTCGTATTTTCAGTATGACAAGTAAAAATAATTTGACTTACACTATTTATAACAGTAGAAAAATCGTCGATTAGCTCTCTACAGAATTGTTCTAAGTTAATTGGAGCAGGATTGCATACGAGTTTTCCTGCCTCCGCATGGCCCATAAATAGTACCTCTTCCATGAGTTGGTTCATGGATTGTACTGCTCCTTGAATGCGGTTTAAATAAGTGCGTCTTTTAACATCTGTCAAATGCGAACCTTGAATTTCTATGAGTTCTACTGCCGTTTGAATAACTGTTAAGGGATTACGGAATTCATGAGATACAGTCGAGATAAATAAAGACTTAAGACGGTTAAGTTCTTGCTCCTTTTGTAATGCTTGCTCTAGCAATTGTGCTTGACGCCGTTCACTAAGATCCCAAAAAACAACTACTACACCATTTATCTGGTCGGGACGCCGCCTCAGCGGTGAAGCACTATCACCAATGGGAACTCTTTTTCCGTCCCTAGTAATCAAAGATGTGAATTCTCCCAAATAAACAACCTGTTGTTCTCGCAGTACTCTTGTGACTGGGTTTTCTAAAGTAGCTTCTGTAACTTCATCGACAATATGAAAAATATTTGACGCCTCATTTCCTAAAGCATCTTCTTGCTGCCATCCAGTTATTGCCTCAGCTGCGGGATTCATGAATGTCACCATTCCTTGCTCGTTGGTGGCAATTACAGCATCACTCATGGAGTTTAAAAGAGTTGCTAATTGATCTCGATTCTCCCGCAATTCGCGTTCTAACTGGTGTTTTAACAAACCGATTTCAATAGCTATTCTTAAATCTTTTGTCGTAAATGGTTTAACAATGTATCCGAAAGGTTGAGTAACTTTTGCTCTGTCTAGAGTATTTTCATCACCATAGGCAGTGAGAAAAATCACGGGAACATCTAGCTGTTCGCGAATATGAGCAGCAGTAGCAATACCATCCATTTCTCCTTTGAGGATAATATCCATTAGTACTAGTTCTGGTTGAGTTTCCCACGCCTTAGCAATGGCAACTTTTCCGGAGGAAGCTGTACCTGTGACGGTGTATCCTAATTGGCTGAGTTGGCTGGCAATAGTTCTAGCCACAATCACTTCATCTTCAACGACTAAAATCCTAGCTTGAGGCATTTGATATTTACTAATCCAAAGTTAACTGGGTGAATTGGATTTTGAATACTGTTCCACGATCGCGTTCTAGAGTAATCTCACCTTCGAGTTGTTCTGTAACTAAGTCATACACTAAAGAGAGGCCCAAAGAACCAGTATTTCTCCAATCTAAATTATCCGGTAAACCAATACCGTTGTCTTGGATAGTCATCTCGATACTCTTATTAAGATTTCGTAAAGTAATATGAATTGTGCCTGCTTGTTGGTTAGGAAAAGCGTGCTTGAGGGCATTGGAGATTAATTCGTTAATCACTAGCCCACAGGCAATAGCTTGGTCAACATTCAAACTAACTGAATCTATATCAGTTTCTAAAGTAATTCTACCGGGAATTATTTGATAAGAAATTAGCAGACTGGCTGCCAAATTATGGATATATTCACCAACATCAATTTGCCCAATGTTAGTAGAAGTATATAAATTTTTGTGAATTAGAGATATTGACTCGATGCGGTTTTGACTTTCTCTGAGAACTTTAATAACTTCTGGATCTTTAATTGTGTGAGACTGGAGTTGCAATAAGCTAGAGACAATCTGCAAATTGTTTTTAACTCGATGATGTACTTCTTTTAAGAGAACTTCTTTTTCAGCCAAAGCGCTTCTGAGCTTGACTTCAATTTTTTGTCTTTGAATAAGTTCAGTTTGAGCTTGCTCAAAGATGCTAGATTGTTGAATGGCGATCGCCAACTGTACTGTAACTTGATCGAGCAAATCTAATTGATTTTCTTCCCACTCCCGAAAGCGAGAACATTGGTGAGCGATTAGTAAACCCCAAATGCGTGAACCAGGGTTTTGAGAGTTTACTTCTAGTAAAATGGGTACAACTAAATTTGCTTTGACATCAAACCGTTCTAATAGCTCAATATGACACTCAGTTAGTCCAGCTTGATAAATATTAGCGATCGCTCGTTTGCGTCCTTGATAATACTCTACTCCTGCGCCTTCTTGAAAACAAGTATCATGAATCTCTACACCTAAGGAAACCGTCCATCCAGGCTCTACAGATTCTGCCATAATTGTGCCGATCATCTCTCGGTTAAACTGATAAACCACTACTCGTTCAACCTTGAGCAAATCTCGCACTTCTTCAACTGTTGCATTGAGAATATCTTGCAAATTCAAAGATTGACGAATTCTTTGAGCAACAGTCCTCATCAATTGCTCTCGTTCGGCTTGAGCAATAATCGCAAGTTCACTTTGCTTACGTTCTGTGATGTCCTGCCCAATACCGATAATTTGACCATTTGGCAGGTTAACATTAGTCCAAGACGTATCTAGTAAATGGCCATCCCGCAGCCGAACTCTAAAGTCACCCCAATTGCGTTGGGCAGACTGAATAAAATTAATCACATGCTGACGATATTCGGGATTAGGATATAAGACTTCTAGAACATCAGCATTTTGAAAATCTTGGAATTTCCAACCTAGAACATTTTCCCACTCTTGGTTCACCCACTGAAGTTTACCATTAGGATTAATGAGTGCGATCATCAACGGTATATTTTCAAAAATTAACCGCAAGAATTCATTTTTTTCTTGAAGTTTTGTTTCAATATTTTTGCGATCGTTGATATCATAAAGTACTGTTAAGATTGCTGCTTCATTGTTAAAATTTAAATATTGTAGTGAAGCGATCGCCCAAAAATAAGTACCATCTGCTCTTTTTAATTCAAGTTCATAATTCCGAATATAACCATGTTTATTTAACACTTCTAACAGTGTTCTAAAATCTCCTAAATTCTGGTATAAATCCAATAAATGTTTATGGTTGATTAAATCTATTGGAGAAAATTGAAAAGTTTGAATTAATTCCTGATTAGCATATAAAATTAAACCATCAGCTACACGGGAAATAATTAATGGAACAGGAATAGCTTCAAAAATAGCTCGAAATCTAGCTTCACTTTCTTGAAGACTTCTTTCTATTCGTTTATGTTCTGTAACATCTTTTATATTAACTAACTGAGCTTTATGATTGGCATAGTCTATTGGATGTGAGGCAATTTCTACATCGATGATGTTTCCATCTTTTTGACGATGTTGCAATTGTTCACTAAAATCGAAACTACAATCTTTTTGGTCGCAATATTCCGACGTTATCGGCACATATTGTGAAAAAATAATATCAGTTATTCGCATTTGTAAAAACTCTTCTCGCGAATAACCATAGTGGACAATAGCAGCTTCATTTACATCTAAAAATCGCAGACTATTTTCGTCAAATATCCACATGGGATTAGGATTTTTAGTAAAAATAAGATTAAACCTTATTGAGTTATCATCAATAATTTTTTGCCGATGTAACTCTAAATGAATAATTATTTGTCGAGCCAAATTTTCTAAAGCTACTTGCTCCTTAAGATTTAAGTTTCTTACAGCAAAATCAACCACACAAAGAGTACCTAATGCAAAGCCATCAGAGGTAATTAGAGGAACTCCTGCATAGAAGCGAAAACCATTATTTGATGTTACTAAGGGATTTGTGGCAAACCGTTCATCCTGCAAAGTGTCGGGAATAATTAATATTTGACTTTCCAAGATTGTATAATTACCAAAGGAAATATTTCGAGCCACTTCCGATGTAGTTACTCCAATTTTTGATTTGAACCACTCGCGCTCTGCATCCACTAGAGTAATCAAAGCAATTGGTGTTTCACAAAAGTTAGCAGCTAGTTGAGCTAGTCCATCAAAAACTGCTTCTGGAGGTGTATCTAAAATTTGATACTGATTAAGTACTTCTAATCGTTGACTTTCGTTTTCAGCAGATAGCATCAATTTTTATTTATAAAGACCTTTTTTATCTTTGATTTGGATATAATCAAATTGAAAAATCAGTTTTAATTCGTAATTATTTTTTTTATAAAATACTTATTTTATTGTCTTATATTAATTAAAAAGTATATTACTTTTTAATTAATATACTTTTTGAAAAATTAATAATTTATGCTCTAGAGCCTTTCTGAAATATTAATTGTACTTGATTATAAATAAATTTTTAATCAGTTAAACAACTTTTATAAAAAAACAAACAATCTTCATCAGTACTTTTTAGGTATTACAAAGTTATTTATATTACAAAAATCAGCCTATTATCAAGGTATTAAGGTGCTGAGAAAAATAAAAGTAAAATGATATACAAAAATATTTGCCACCAAAAATTTGGCGACGAAATCGAGCCGCTCCAGAGGCAAAGAAATCAGAAAATTTCTGTCACCTCTGGTGGGAGCGGTTAGTTCTATCTTGGGCGTCCAAATGTAGTGATATATAAAACAGCTTCATCAGCAGGAATACCCAAAACTTCATTTACTTGGTTATCAAAGAATCCACCGATGCCACTAACGCCTATATTTAGATGCATTGCAGCTAAATTCAGCCGTTGTCCTAAGTGGCCGGCATCCATATGTAAATAACGGTAAACGCGATCGCCATACTGAGCGATCGCAGCCTTAAGATCGGCTGTATGAAACAGCACCGCTGCTGCATCTCGTCCTAATTCTTGTCCCAAGCAGAGAAAATGTAGCTCTCGGCGGAAATTTTTAAACCGAATTTGGCGTAATTCTTGAGCTTTGGGCGCGTAATAATAACAACCGGCTTCCAGTCCTTTGACTCCACAAACAGCAATAAATGTTTCTATTAAATTCAGGTCAAAATAATCTGGAGAAATATCTAAATTTTGGTCAATGTAACTTTGCGGTTGATAAGTGAAATCAAGTAAACTTTTCAGTTCATCAAAAGTTAAATCATCACCATTGTAAGCGCGGGTAGAACGCCGCTTATACATAGTCATTTCCAAGTCTGAAAGTTTTTCTCCCCACTGTATAGGTGTAGTGGTGGTGGGAATTTTCAAACAGAAAGGAAAATTATATTTATCCTCCAAAGATTTTTTTTGTTTGATAGTTGGTAAATTGAGTTTGCCAGTTACACCTGGTTGAATTTGGGTGTGTTTGTGGAAGTACGTCAGCAGTTCGCCATCGGGAATTTGTGGATAACTTGTTTCAGTGGCAGAAGGTAAAGCAGTGCATCCCAAAGGCAGATTTTGATTAATATCTAACAAATCTGCCAGAGGTAGAATAGCGATCGCACCTTCATGTTGTGAATCGATATAAAGCAAATCATTTATTGATTCATCCACAAAACCGCCGATTAAATGAGGGCGATAATCAGTAATCGCACCAGCTAACTCGATATTACCTAAAAGGTGACCCGTATCCAGAAAAATCCGACGATAAGCCCGGTCTTCATAGCGCCAAGCAGAACGATAAAAAACCGCCGTCACAATAATTGCCAATTGCGTAGTTTCTAGGGAAGGATGCCAAAAACAAGCTTCTTGTAGAGTTTGCCAAACATTGCTTTCCCAATAATGCATCAGCGAATGAGTCCGGCACTGGTAATTATACAGGCCTGGAGGTAATAACGGCGTACCACGGGAAACTAAATACACCTCCGCAGGGTACAACCCACCAGCACTTGGAGCCGCACGTAAATAAACCGCACTTCCCATAGAAGGCATTCTCGCCGTTAGTCCATAGCTGCGAAACAGCAACCGCGACAGTCTTTGCCACCATTGAGCATCTCGATTATTAGCAAATGCCTCTGGTTTTTCTTGGATATAAGGTTTGAGATCGTAAGTAGAGCCAATTTTGTATTCCTTGAAAGGTACTGGCTGCTTAGCCCAGTCTAACCTTTGAGTTTTCAAAGCCAGAGTCTCAGGGTCGTATTTAGTCCGTTCGTGATAATGCTGAGCAATTGATTGGTGTAATTCTGGCATAGTACTTTTAATATCCTTAGGGCATCCTTATCTTTGATCTTGGCATTCATCAGTCTCATTATTTCGTGTCAATTAGTACAATCCTCAGACTCACAAAGTGGTATTTGGTAACTGAATTGGGTATGGGGCATGGGGCATTGGGCATTGGGCATGGGGAGACAAATCAATTCAAAATTCAAAATTAAACAACTTCTGCCTCCTGCCTTCTGCCTTCTGCCTTCTGCCTTCTGCCTCCTGCCTCCTGCCTTCTGCCTTCTACCTCCTGCCTCCTGCCTTCTGCCTCCTGCCTCCTGCCTCCTGCCTCCAATGCCCCATATCCCTTCTTTCGCAGTACGATATAAACGCAAAGATATCTCGCCACAGATGGATGTGCAATGATGCCTGTACGTCAGACTTTATCAAAACCTGATATCCAACTTTCTTATTTAGAGTGGAACCAGGGTCAAGAACCTTTACTGTTGTTACATGGTTTAGGTGACCATGCTCTTGTGTGGTCTAATTTGGCAGATTACTTGGCGGCAGATTACCACATAGTCGCACCAGATATGCGTGGACATGGCGAAAGTAGTAAACCAGATAAAGATTATAGCTTTGAGAGTGCGATCGCAGACCTGGAAGCACTCATGGAGAGCCTCGGATGGACTTTTGCCCATATTGTTAGTCACTCTTGGACAGGCAAATTAGCCGCCATTTGGGCAAGACAAAACCCAAAGCGTTTACGAAGTATGGTTTTAATCGATCCAATTTTTATTTGGAAAATGCCCAGCATCTTCAGGCTAACTTTTCCAATGTTGTATCGCTTCTTGCCTTTTCTTAAAAGCATGGGTCCCTTTGCCAGTCAGGAAGAAGCCGAACAGCAAGCACAAAAATTAAAGCAATATGAAGGATGGAGTTTTCTACAACAGCAAGTCTTCCAAGACGGAATTGAGCAAAAACCCGATGGTAGTTGGGGGAGCAAATTTACTATTCCCGCCCGCGATGGAATTTTTGAAGCAGTAATGCAAGTGCCTGGTTTTACAATTCCCCTTGATACCCCTGCCCTCTTCATCCAACCAGAACAGGGACTCAACCGCCAAAATTGGCAAATTCAACCCTACAAAACCTATCTGAAAAACTTACGCATTTCCCAAGTTCCCGGCAATCATTGGCCATTTTTGACACAACCAGAGCCATTTAACCAAACTGTAGCAGCATTCTTAGCAGAACACAGATCGAAAATCTCATGATTATTTAAACGGGATTATCCCACAACAACAGAAGAATTAAGATGAGCGATCTCTAAGGGCATGGGGCATGGGGCATGGGGCATTGGGCATTGGGCATTGGGCAAACAGGAGTGTGGGAGGTGTGGGAGGTGTGGGAAGAGACGAGGGCATAAATTCTCTTTCTCCCCACACTTCCCCATCCCCCCACACTTCCCCATCCCCCCACACTTCCCCATCC
>NZ_JACJTU010000100.1 GCF_014698835.1 Nostoc paludosum FACHB-159
GCCAATGGATGGCTGGAAGCTGGGATAATTTTTGTGATTCTATCTTTAATTCCTTTATCAAACCCCAAACTGCTTGATAAATTTTATACTTATAACGCTGATTTCCTTAGATAAGTGTAATAATAAATACTTGCTGGCCGGATTACTGGCACAGACAGCTTCTAAGCAATAAGCATTAAATCATTTAATCCAAATCTTCTTAGGATATTCTCAGAAGATAAATTGTGGTATCAACTAATCACATTTTTGTAATAAAAACTACTTTATTTCTCAGTATGAGTGTTCGGCGATCGCACTTTTTTTGGGGTCATCTAACAAAATCGCATTGCTCCCGTTAGGAACTTCAAATTGACTCAACTTTTCAATCAGTTCCACAGGAGTTTCCCCTACTAAAACAATGTTTCTGTGTTCAGGGCGAATAAACTGCTCTTTTGTGGCATGGTTGAGAAAAGAAATCAATCTGTTATAAAACCCGTCAATGTTTAATAGTCCACAAGCTTTGCGATGAAAACCAAGTTGAGTCCAAGTGACAACTTCACAAAACTCTTCTAATGTTCCTAGCCCACCAGGGAGCGCAATAAAGCCATCAGCTAAATCAGCCATAAGCGATTTACGTTCGTGCATGGAGCCGACAACTCTGAGATCGCTTAAACCAGTATGTGCAACCTCCTTATCGACTAAGGCTTGTGGCATGACACCGATAACTTTTCCACCAGCAGCAATCACAGAGTCAGCGATAGCCCCCATCAGTCCTACTTTTCCCCCACCATAAACAAGGGTAATTCCACGCTGTGCCATTTCACTACCAAGACTTTGTGCCGCCTCAAGGTAGCTATTGCGATTACCAAAATTAGAGCCGCAGTAGACACAAATACTTTTCATCAATTTATTCTTTTGAGCCAACTGTCAAAAAGCAGTCTAGCAGAAACGGTACATTGATTTTAAATATAAAAACCTAAATCAAACTCAACTTTCATTTTCAGTGCGATCGCCTCTAGCAGAGAGTGGGAATGTGAAATAAATTATGTCCAGATGTAGCATTGCTATGTCTGGACATAAAGATATGTTTTACCTTTACAAGAAATTAGTTTTCTCTGTAGTAATCAGTGCTTGTGATGATGTCGCATAGCTTTATGGATTTTCTTGGAGCGTTCTTTCTGGGCTAATTGCGATCGCTGGTCTTGTTTACGGACAAGATAGTTGAGTTCTTTTTGCAATTTTTGGTAGTTGAGAAATCTGGAATAATCAAGTTCACCTTCAAGCAATGCTTGTTGCACTGCACAACCGGGTTCGTGGTTGTGTTGGCAATTACGAAAGCGACATTCTGCGGCTAAGGCTTCGATATCTGCAAAGGTTCCTTGCAAACTTTCATCACCTGCCCAAATTTGAATTTCTCGCATTCCTGGGGTATCGATAATTAAGCCACCTGAAGGCAGTAATATTAATTCTCGATTTGTAGTTGTGTGTCTACCTCGGTCGTCACCTTGGCGTACAGGTTGCACAACTTGCACAGATGCACCCTTGAGTTGGTTGCTGATAGTAGATTTACCTACGCCAGAAGACCCTAACAAAGCAACTGTTTGTCCTGGTTGGAGGTATGCTTTCAAAGCATCCAGTCCTTGATTCGTGGTAGCACTTAATATCAAAATTGGTACACCAATGGCAACGGCTTCAACTTCAGATATACAGTCATCTAAATAGTTGCACAAGTCAGCTTTATTCAAAACGATGACTGGATTTGCCCCACTTTCCCAAGCCAGAATTAAATAGCGTTCAATTCTTCTGGGGTTAAAGTCACCATCTAGTCCACAAACCAAGAATACAGTGTCAATGTTAGCTGCAACAATTTGTTCTTCGGTTTTACTACCAACTGTCTTGCGAGAAAATTTGCTTTTTCTCGGCAAAATTCCATGAATGGTAGCACGTCCTTGTGACTCTCGCGCCTGCATGATAACCCAGTCCCCAACAGCAGGAAAGTCTTGTGCTTTAGTTGCTTGATGTCGCAGTTTACCTGTAACTTCTACTGTGAGTTCGCCTTGTTCGCTGTAGACGATGTAAGTATTTCTGTATTCAATAGCAACCCTACCAACGCAAAATCCTTGTTGGCGATAGGGAGCGAAACTGTGAGCAAAAAAGTTACTCCAGCCTAAAAAGTCCAAATTCATTGATATTTCCTCGATGTGTGCTGTTTGCTATGTACAAAGCGCACAGAGGCTGACACTTTTGTAGATGATCTCTAGTGTCTGTAAATTCGAGTATCATTCCTGTAAATAGAGGACTGAACGCAAATCTCTGCGCCTTGTGTTGGTTTTATTGAAGAGAACCCGGACGGCTAGCAAGTCAGTCATTAATTCTTCCTCTCTTATGTATTACAGTCATAATCTACATTACTACATTATCTCATTATTGGTCGCAACTGTCGAATAGCTTGAGCTACCGCTTGCGCTACATCTTGTACTGTTTGCTGGATGACTCAACAGCCGTACTCATGAAAATTTCGGTAATGGGTTTGGGCAATCGCTCTACTTAGGCACTTACCAGTAATAAAATGTCCCGCCCTGCGTTTTGCCTTTCAGGCGGAACGCCCACCATCGTGGGGTTTACAAGAAATATATTTGATAGGGCGGGACATTTTATTTTTTGGATCTCCCTTAGTTGTGGTTTGGTCGGGTCATACTCCACCGCGATCGCCGGACGAATACCAGATTGCACCATGCCAGCTTCGATACCACCACCCCCAGCAAACAGTACAACAGCGGTTGGTGCATTGGCTGGAAGGATGGTTTTGCCAAAATGTTGCTTTTTGGCTTTGGCTTTCTTGATGAAGGCGATGATGTCTTCCCTGGTAGCCCCTTGTCGGGAGCAACGCCCAAATTAAAGGAACTGCACTCCAAGGGATGGAACCGATAGAACGACCTTTCCACACTTCCTGTACTTTTTCTTCCCAGTTATACCCCCAATGCCAATGCTTGGGGTTCTGTGGATCGCGTTCACCAATGACACGGGGGTATAATGCTGTTGAACCGTCTTGTAGCTTTTTAGTTTCGAGGTACTGGTACAGACATCCTTGACTACGAATAGGTGAGTGTTTAAGGTCGTCCTTTAAGAATTTTTCGAGTGTCGCAACAGACATTGCCTGTGCCGATTCACCCAAAGCAACCCTAGTTGTAGTCATAAGCTTTGGGTAAGTATCGGTTCTAGTCGTTCTGGTAATACAATCTCTGTATTAAACAACCCTTGCTTGCCAATGATGGGTATAGGCTGAACAATCCGCCTGATGTTGTCCAATTTCCATGCCATACGCCCGATTCGCCAATCACCAGTATCAAGCTCTGAAAGCGACTGTTGGTTAATGAAAGCCTGGGTCATAGAAATACAAGCGGTTAGCTCTACCAGAGCTACGGCACAACCAAAAGGTAAATCATCCCACTCAATATAGTTATCAGTGTCAACCAGTATTTGTTGATACTTCTCAAAGAGATAGTTATGAGTGAGTTTTTGGGGAGTGCTAGTTTTCTTAGCCGCACAAATTAACAACGGCCCTCTGTAGCTAGTAGACCAAGAACGGGTTTCATATTTTTTCAGACCCATCGGAATGAGAGAAGCCCAGGGCTGATGCAGACTGATAGCTTTGATGATGGTTGTACTCACAGTTTAAAACCCCCGACCGCAAGATAAATTCTTGAATCTGGTAAACTGGCTATCAAACAAAAGCTTGACTGTCCCAGTAGGGCCATTGCGCTGCTTACGAACGATTAACTCAGCAATGCCACGATCTGGGGTATCGGGATTGTGCATTTCTTCCCTGTAAAGCATGATGACAACATCACTGTCTTGCTCAACTGCCCCACTTGACCGCAAATCGCTCAGTATTGGGCGTTTGTCATTGCGGCTTTCAACTTCACGGCTTAACTGCGATAAAGCAAGTACTGGTACATCCAAATCTTTGGCGAGTTTCTTCAATCCCCGGCTAATTTCACCAACCCGCTCGGTCATATTAGCCTTGGAGTCAGCCCCTTCAGCCATCAATTGCAGGTAATCCACAACCACAAGCCCAACACCACCGTAATGAGACGATATTCGGCGAACTTGGCTACGGATTTCATTGAGGGAAGGGCAAGAGTTATCGTTGATGAAAATCGGCAGTTCGCTAAGGGATGCGATCGCCTGACTTAGAGGTTGCCACTGGTTGTTAGAAACGCGCCCAGTTTCAAGAAAATTGTTTTCAATACCCGATTCACTGCTCAAAAAACGTTGCACATACTCATCGGTAGACATTTCCAGGCTGAAGACACAAACAGGTAATCGGCTTGTTTGAGCCACCGTCAGAGCGAGATTACCAGCCAAAGCAGATTTCCCAACAGAAGGACGAGCAGCCAGAACGTACAACCGCCCTTTGCGAAAGCCACCGCCGAGTAGAGTGTCCAAGTCATAAAATCCGGTGGACACGGCAGGACTAGCAGTACCAGCGTGACGTGCTTCAATCTCGGTGAAAGCATCAGCCAGAGAATCGGAAATGTGGACTAAATCTGTGGCAGAATGCTCAGACGCAATTGAGTAGACTTTTTGTTCGGCTTGGTCAAGGACAATCGGTAGTTCGGTTTCAGTTGCATAGCCAAGTTGAACAATCTCAGTTCCCGCTTTTATCAGCTGCCGTCTTTGGTATTTTTCCATCACCAAATCGGCGAAAGCATCGATGTTGATAGCTGACACAGTACGGTCAAGCAGAGTTGCGAGTTTGTTGCGCCCACCAACGCGGAACAACAGACCGTTGTCAGACAACCAACTGGTTATGTAAAGCAAATCTGTCGGGTTACCTTGGTTGTACAATCGTTGTGCTGCTTGGTATATGTCCTTGTGGGCGTTGATGTAAAAGGCATCGGCAATGAGGTGATCGCTGATTCGGCTCATAGCATTTGGGTCGAGCATAATGCCGCCGAGTATTGCTTCTTCAGCTTCAATGCTTTGTGGTGGCAGGCGGTCTTGTTGGGATGAAAAGTTTAGTTCTTTGGTCATGGTTTACCTCGGTTAGGAAATCAAGGAGAAGTCGGAGGTCGGAGGTCAGAAGTCGGAAGTTAAGAGTGAACAACAGGGGCAGAGGAACCTTTTAAGAAACGAGAATGTAGAAATAAACTACTTCCGACCTCGATTCACACAGCTTGTGGGTAAAGATGTGCATACATTTGGGGATAATTGATTTGCAACCAGTTCAACCAACCATCAGTAGCACCTGTGTATTGTTGGTCGTAGCGGGTACTGAATTGAGCGATCGCTCGATCCGTGCCGACTTTATCCCCAAGGTCAAGTAGTTCGCAGAATGTCGCTTTGTGCCACTCAAGAGAGCGATTCGAGTAGTAGCCAATGGGTTGGTCAGTGGCTTTTGATTCTTCAGTTTGTGGTGCAGCAGACTCCACAACTTTTGACCAATAGCCCAGCAGTTCTTCTAACCCGCCCTTGGTTGCTTCCAGATTGCCAATGGACTTGATGACTGTGGGGATTTTTTCTTGCCACTCGCATTTACTCCACTTAGCTCTCTCTTTGGCTATCAACTCTACTAAACGGCGATCGCAGGTTTGGTAAATCTTGTCCCTAGTAGCAGTACGCCAGGGGAAGCGCCAGCCACGCAATTTGATTTCGCTGCGGTAAACGGCAGGCAACGGTTCAGATGCCATAATACCAGGGTCGAGTAGGACAAGATTTAGCAAATCCTCAATCGATTGGAATTTTGGTTTTTTAGCCTTATTCATTTGTTCGGGATTATCGAACAAGCCGGGGACTGTTGACCCAGATGCAGGATTTTGGGTTTGATGCGAAGTCTCGGATTTTTTGAACAACGGAGGCGAAGATTCGGGAATTAGTTCTTTTTCCTGGTTTTGTTGTCCTGGTTGTCCAGACTCTTCACACACACTTTCATGGGAAGGGGGTGCTGTACTTAGTGTGAGTTCTTTAGATGGGATTACCTTAATGGGAATACCTTTGTGGGTCAAATTTGACCCCACCCCCCGTGCAAAATTGACCCCACCACTGGGGTCAGATTTAACCCCACCCCCCGTGCAATTTTGACTGGGGTTAATTTTGATTGGGGTTTCTTTTGTTGTCTTGATTTGTGAGCGAAGTAATTGAACTTGGTCAGGAGAAACCCAACACGAAGGTGGAGTAAGAGTATAAATGTTGGTAGTTCCAAGCCGTTCTTGTATTTCAATCATTCCTGCGGCTAGTAAAAGCTTGATGGCATTCTTAGCAGTTTTGAGCGCCATGTAACAATGTTTTGCCATGTTAGGAATAGATTCAAAACAACCAATTGTACCTGCTCTTCTTTGGATATGTGCGTACAGCCTAAATTCTGATGATTCGAGTGGATAATCATCAAAGAAACCAGGAATAAAAACTCCAAAATCTGGGCGGCTATTTAATTCATTTACTGCTAAACTCATGGTGATACACCTCACTAAATAAATTGTCTTCCCTCGGTTTACTTCCAACAATCGAGGGATTTGTTTTTAATCAGCAATCGAATGTGGGAATTTTTTAAAGCGCAGTTGTTCAGGAAATTTACCTCATTAATTTGAAATCAGATAACAGGTACAGTAATGGCTAATAAAACACCTCAAACTGAATACGATTCGCCCTGGAAGCAGATGTTGCAGCTGTATTTTCAGGACTTTATGCAATTTTTCTTTCCTCAAGCCCATGCTCAAATTGATTGGAGCAGAGGTTTTGTGTTTCTCGATCAAGAGTTACAGCAGGTAGTCCGGGATGCGGAATTAGGAAAGCGACTGATTGATAAATTGGTGAAAATATATCGCATCGGAGGCGAAGAATCTTGGCTGTTGATCCATGTCGAAGTCCAAAGCCAAGAAGAAACAGATTTCCCCAGACGTATGTTTGTATACAACTATCGAATTTTCGACCGTTACAATCGCTCTGTTGCTTCTTTAGCAGTGCTTGGGGATGACAACATCAAATGGCGACCAAATCAATTTGGTTATGAATTATTTGGGTGTACGGTTGATTTTCAGTTTCCGATAATCAAGCTGTTAGACTATCAACAAAGGAGGAGAGAGCTAGAAGCTAGCCGTAACCCGTTTGCTACGGTGGTGTTAGCTCACTTGGCAGCAGTACAAACCCGCAGTAATAGGTTGCAAAGGAAACAATTAAAACTCGCTTTAGTTCGTCGGCTGTATGAGCAGGGGTTTGAACGCGAGGCTGTGATTAACCTGTTAGTTTTTATTGACTGGATGCTGACGTTACCATTGGATTTAGAACTAGAGTTTAAAACAGAAGTTGAACAATTGGAGGCACAAGTGCGTATGCAGTACGTGACATCATTTGAGCGAATTGCTCGTATGGAATCTTTGTTAGAAGGGATTGAAGTCGGTTTGAAACTGAAATTTGGTACTCTTGGTTTAAGCCTATTACCAGAAATTTCCACTCTTGAAGATGTCGAGCAATTAAGAGCAGTTCTCAAAGGACTAGAAACTGCAAGTAACTTAGATGAATTGCGTTCCTTGTATCAGCCAACAACCGATACTCCGCCAGAAAATTAGCATTATTTATTTGATATTTGGTTTTCAAGGTTCGGTAGACTTTAAGTGCCGAAATTAGCATTAGTTACGCACTCAATGAAGTACTGTTATCTGCTTCCCCCTACGTGCGGTCGGAATGTAAGATTGATTCGTGTGCTAACGACTTTGTTCGTCTTTGGAACTTGATGCACATGAGTAGATTGACAATCAGGATGCATCACCAGCAGACTCCCGTGTTCCAACCAGAAATCAGTAGGCTTGCCACCGATGGGCTTGATTTGGAATTTCCTCACTGAACCTAAACTAATGGAAGCGATCGCCGGGGCAATTCCCATCGAAGCCTCACTATCGCTGTGCCAGCCGATGCTATCTTGGCCACTTCTGTATTGATTGCCGATGACGATGCGGAAGCTGTAACCAGTAGCAGCAGTAATGGAGTCACGTAATTTAGCCAGAGCGTCTGTCCAAGGCAGGGGTTTGAGTAGTACACTCTTGGAGTAGAGGTAATCACAGCCTTCGTCGCCATAAATACATTCGAGGCGCGGAACGGGCATTGTTTTACCAACCATACGTATTTGGTTTTGTTGCCATTGCAGTTGTTGGCAATGTTGGTAAAGTTCGTCGGCTTCTTCCTTGTTCAAGAAATCTGGATAGTAACTGACTGGTAAAACAGCGGTTGGTTCATCAAAAAGCGACATCTGTTTCATAAATATTCCTCTTTGGCGATCGCTCTTACAATTTCTTCCGCACGTTCTTGTGAAATAGCCTGTTCGGGATTCTTGTAAAACCCAATAATTTGAGATTTGGGACGTACAATAATGCGCTGTGTGGTTGTACGTTTATCCCACACGAAGCACGAAATGGTAATGTTATCCGTAGCCCAACGAGTACCCCGTTTGTCCTTGCGAAAACAAAAGCGGGGCAGCGTCAGTACAAGTGACGGCGGATATGAAGTTAGGAAATCTGCACGATCATCACAGGGTTCGAGAAAGCTGGTCAAGAGAAAAGCGGCTACACCTACACGAGCTTTGTGGTAGGCATTCTTGATAATTGGTGCAGCAAATTCAGCGTATGGTGGATTAGTGCAGATCCAATCGCAATCGGGGAATTTAGCCCAAGACTCGGCTAATGTTGCATCCAGATGAAAATCTGCTCTCTTGTAAGGATCGATGTCGTTAGTCCAGATATGTTCTGTGTGCGGCCACACATTCAACAAAGATGCGATCGCCCCCATCCCAACGCAAGGCTCACCAATGACACCAGATAATCGGACATGGCGCAGGAGTTCAGTTGTGAACCATGAGGGCGACTCGTAGAAGTTCAGAGGATGCCTGCTGACAGTTTCAATAACAGTCGTCTGGGGTGTTAGTAATGGTGTGACTGTCATGCTGCTTCCTCTTCAAAATCTACAAGGTTTTGATTGTTCACAATCGTTGCGCTGATGGATTCAAAGTCAACTTGAAAGATGTTAAAATCAACTGTCATTTTTCCAGAGTTATAGCGGTCAACAATATACTGTTTGATTGCTTCTTCACAGAGAAAATCTGGTACTTCAATATGAGCTTCTTGGTAGACTTTTTCGACTACTTGAACGATAACTTTCATAAATTCTCCTCAAACTGAATTCGGCTTAAAGTTTGTAATTGTGCAGCCAGTGTGGTTAAGAAATCTTGGAGTTCTTCTGTTGCTTGCTCTTTAGTGATTTCTTTCTCAGAAATGTAAAGTTTCCTATTTCCACAGGTAACTTCTACACGGGTGGTATTAATTGCTGGTGAAGTCAACAAAGTTAAAGCGAATTCTTCATATCTACAGAAGTAAAATTGACGGTCTTCACCCAAAGATTGCCCTTGCTGCCACTTGATAACTTCTGCATCACCATCACCAGCGAGTTCAAATTCGACTTCTTCAATTGCAACCAACGCCATTGCTACACAAGCTTTTTCTGCTGGATGGGTGGAGTTCTGCATTCGATAGTTCTGTGGGACTGTATAGCCTTGGATTCTGTAAAAGACTTGAGCAAGTTTTTCAATGAGTGCGTCTTTTTGAAATAGTCCGAGTTCCATATTTTTGTTGTTGCTTGTACTAACTAGTTTAAAATTATGAGCAATTAAAATACAATGTTTTGTCTATTCCTCCTGTTTTAACTATGGAGCCATCCTCTAAAATCTCTCCTTCAACAACATTTAAGGAAACTTCAGTTGTTTTATCGGTAATAGAAGGGGATTGATTGATATAAGGAATAGCCCCTCTGTCTAGATAATCTTGACAAGAATTATATTTATTAACCCCGCTAACTAATGGATAGTGATAAAAAGGTTTATCGCCTTCAAGAACTAATATTGATGCTGAGTAAATTTTCATCTTTTATCTCTAACAACATTCATTAAAGTTATGGCTATTAACTGTTAACCAATGACCATCAAGCAGTAACCACAGCTTTCTTAGAGAATGCCCCTGCTTGCTTTAGGGCAGTCACCGGATTCGGATGTGCGAAAAACTCCTCAATTGCTTTGGTTAAACCAACAACCACCATAGGGTCATGACAGGCATACACGTAAACTGATTGTTGAGTACCGTTAACCAAGCGATCCTCTTGGCGATCGCCCAATTGAGGGTAGAATGTCCTTACCCATGTACCCAGATGCCCCCGGTAATGCGTACCACTCAGAGGGACTTTCTTACCCAACTGGTTCTCTGCAAAGTTGACCACGCCCAGCCAGCGTTCTTTTGAAGGAGTCAACATCTTCCGGTTGTGTTCGGCCAGAAGATTAGCGGCATAGTCCTTCACCTGCTGTTCCATGTACGGGTTGAGTCTGCCACCAGTTAACTCGGCTAAAGTTTTCATCGCTTGGACAAGAGTATGCAATCGCTGTTCAACTGGGGGCAGGGCTGGCGCAGTAATTGGTGATGACTCCGGTGTAATAGTAGGCACTGCTGCAACCAAATCTAGAATAATAGTTCTGACTTGACCTGCAATCTCAGATTCAGTTAACAGCATTGCGATTCTGAGTGTGCCTAAAGGTGAAAACACCCTAGCTTGGGATGTTCGGGATGGTAGCTCCAACTTGGAGCGAGCATCGGATAAGTCGTTCCCTGTCAGCTTTTTGGTTTCGTTAGCCCGAAACTCTTTACTGTTTCGCTCGTAAATATGCTTAATAGCTTGTATAGAACATTGGAAGTAATTGGCTAACTGTTCAACCGTTGCCCAGCCTGAGCCATTCCAAAGGGCAAACACAAGAGCCTTTGCTTTACCCAGGACTTCTTGGGCGCGTGTATCGTTCAGGTTGGTAATTGCAGATGTCCTTAACGAAGGAGATTCGGTCAAAACACTTTGATTTAATGAAAAACTCATCTCGGCTCCTTTGTAGAAAAACTACAGGGCTTGTAATTAAATACAAACTCGAATTAAATCTGTCTCGCCCACCAACGGAAAACGAACGGGTGCAGCCAGTGGTTGAACCAAAGCCGGGGACATCAGTTCTACAACGTAAAACCAAGCGTTATTCACCAGCACAATCCCCAGAACCAAACGCTGCTTTGTGGCATGGCTGTCAAAACGAAGCATGACGCGATCGCCAAGTACAAAAGCAGGTTTTCTCAAGTAAGTGGACTGTAATCGTCCCGTACCGATGATTTCCCGTTTAGTGACGTAGGATATTGAGCGATCATCGACTGCGATAGC
>NZ_JACJTU010000101.1 GCF_014698835.1 Nostoc paludosum FACHB-159
TTTTGAGGAGTATTGCCGCGATCGCTTTGGTTATAGCCGTGATGCTGCCTACCTGAAGATATCTGCTACTACTGTATATGAGAATATTCAGAAATATTTGCCGACCAATGGTCGGCAAATTCCTCTTCCGACAAGTGAAAGGCAGGTGCGCTCATTGGCTAAAGCCGAGCTAGAACCGCCCCAACAAGCGCATGTTTGGGAGCAAGCGGTAGAAGAGGCAGGCAATAAAATTCCCTCTGGTCGGATAGTCCAAAGTGTTGTAGATAGAATTCGAGAAGGAACTAAAGTCCCCAATCCCTACCGAGATGGAGAAATCTGTGTTCTTTTACCCAAAGACAACCCTGAGTTGCGAGGTAAGGGCGGTTGCTGGGGTGTGGTTACTTATGTTGGAGATTATAGCTGTACAATTCAAACCTGGGACAGTGAGTATACAGTAAAGATAGAACATCTTAGGTCTTTGGAACTGCTGGATGATGACTGCCTCTTTATGCAGCAGTTATGTTTGCGGTTGCGGCAGTTGCATACTGTGGCCGACCATGACGTGTCTGTAGATTGGCTGTTGCAGGGGTTGGGTAAGCAAGCCAAACCGTATCTGTCAGCGTTGCAGGCGAAGCTGTTGGCAGCCGTAGAGAAGGAGTATAAGATTGAGTGGAAGCAGAACAAATGAGGCTAGAGCAAATTATTGATAGCGTAAATAGCTGTCTCTAGTGATGAGTCGAAGGCGTAGTCAGGGAGTAGTCAGTGACAGTATGGCTGGAGTGCCAATTGTCAGCTAAAGAACGAATATTTTGAAGTTCTTCGGGGGAAATCCGCTCTAAGTTACGCAAGATTTGAGTCATGCGTGGCTGATGTTTAAGTTTGTCGTAATTACGAGCGAGAAAGTCCCAGTAAAAAAAGTTGAAAGGACAGGCATCATCTGTACTGCGCTGACGATGTTTATAAGTACAATTTTTGCAGTAGTCGCTCATGTTGTTGATGTAGTTAGCAGAAGCAGCATAGGGTTTAGATGCAATCATTCCAGCATCAGCAAACTGCCCCATACCAATGACATTGGTTTGCATCACCCAATCGTAGCCATCAATAAAGGCAGCATGAAACCAGTCTTCAAGTTCTTGGGGCGAAATCCCAGCAATCAAAGCAAAGTTGTTTAGTACCATCAAGCGTTGAATATGGTGAGCATAACCGATTTGTTTAACTTGAGTTAAAATCTGGTGCAGACAATTCATCTTTGTATCGCCTGTCCAATAAAAAGCAGGCAATGGATGAGTGTGGTTAAACCAGTTACTTGACGAGTAATCCTGTTGTAGGTAAATATAAACACCATGCATATACTCTCGCCAACCAAGTACCTGACGGATAAAGCCTTCAATGCTATTTAGCTCCCAGTTACATCTGTTGTCTAAATATGCTTGTTCAGCTCCTCGAACAACTTCCAATGGATGAAGCAATCCCAGGTTGAGATAAGGGGAAAGCATGGCGTGCCACATAGTTTGCTCTCCTGTCACCATTGCGTCCTGATAAGGGCCAAAACTGGACAATCGAGTTTCCAAGAAAAACTTCAGTACTTGTAGAGCTTGCTGGCGCGTTACTCCCCAGCGAAATGGTTCTAATTTCCAGTAAGCTTGACTGTCCTTAAAAGCTTGAGAATGTTTGACGAAGTTGATAACATCTTGTGTAATCGAGTCAGGTTCAAACCATAAGGCTTGTGGTAAGGTCAGTTTGCCTTTAGGTGGTTTGCGATTCTCCCGGTCAAAGTTCCATCGTCCGCCAACAGGTTGATTGCCCTCCATAAGAATGTTGAAGCGCTGTCGTCCTTGACGGTAAAAATCCTCCATAATTAAGCGTTTGCGCCCCGCCGCCCATTGTCGGAAATCTTCATCGCTCCAGATAAAGCGATTATTGGGGGTGAAAGTGACTTGAATTGTCAGATTGAGGTTTTGAATTAACTCGAAAAACGGGCGATCTGTTGGAGTCATCACGCGCAGTTCGGTAATTTTGTACTGCTTAATCCACTCCAGCAAGGGTGTATGAAAGTCTGACGCTTGAGTGTATGTAACTGGCCAACCAACACAACGAAGTTCGTCAGCGAAGTGACGCATGGCTGACCAAACTAAAACTAGCTTTTGCAAATGATAAGGACGTTGCAGAGCATGGGAAAGCGATTCAATCAAAATGACAGGAGTTTGCTGGTATAGATGCACACAACTTTGTAAAGCGGACTGTCCAGCCCAAAGTTGATCGCCGAGAACCCAAACACCAATAGTCATGCTCTTACTTCCTCTGTTGCAGTGCATTTTCAATGTGGTGACACCACACTGTCTTGTACAGCTTACCCCTATTATTACAACTTTGTTACAAAGACGTATACATGAAAAAGTAGGTGCAAACCTGAAATATAGTAGTGCTGGTGTACTATATTAAAGGGCAATTTGTTTAAAAAATGCCGCAACAACTAAACCGATGCGGAAGATAATACACGTAGATATGGACGCTTTTTACGCATCGGTTGAGCAACGAGACAAGGAGCAATACCGAGGTAAGCCATTAGTAGTTGGTGGCAGTCCAAATCAAAGGGGTGTGGTAGCAGCAGCCAGTTATGAGGCAAGAAAATTTGGCATTCACTCAGCGATGCCATCAGTAACAGCAGCAGCCAAATGCCCAGAATTAATCTTTGTTCCTCCAAGATTTGATGTTTACCGGGAAGTGTCTGCCCAAGTCCACGATATCTTCAAACGCTACACCGATGTAGTCGAAGGGATAGCCTTGGATGAAGCATACCTGGATGTGACCGAAAACAAGCAAAATATTGCCTATGCCTCTACTATTGCAAGATTAATCAAAGCAGCAATATTAGAAGAAACTCTCCTGACAGCAACAGCAGGCGTGTCGATTAACAAGTTCCTGGCAAAGATGGCATCAGGACAGAACAAACCTAATGGACTAACGGTGATTCTACCCCAGGAAGCTGAAGCTTTTGTGGAAGGATTAGCGATTGAAAAGTTTCACGGCATTGGGGAAGTTACAGCAGCCAAGATGCACTCTCTGGGTATACATACTGGTGCAGATTTAAAGGCACGATCGCTTGCTGAGTTAACACGACATTTTGGGAAGGTGGGGCATCATTACTATAAGATAGCCAGGGCAGAGGATGACCGAATAGTTGAACCGAACAGGGTTCGCAAGTCGGTTGGTGCAGAAACGTCATTTGCTGTTGATCTGAGCGATCGCTGGGTTTTGCTACACGAACTCGAACAAATTGCTCAAATTGTAGAGCAACGGCTAGAACAAAACTCCACAAGGGGACGCACGTTAACGCTAAAAATCAAATTTTCTGATTACCAACAAATCACGCGCAGTCAGACGATGCCCGATTACACTCGTGATTTAGAAGCTATTATTGCCACAGCCACAGCACTGTTTGAGGCAGTTGAGCTAGAAAACCGTAGCATCAGGTTGTTAGGAATTGCATTGTCCAATCTAGAGAATGCCAAACAAATACAAGTGATTCAATTACCGCTGTTTGACTATATTATTTGAAGATTTATAAGAAACAATCGAACCACACTCTGAGCGAATAATTAATTGCTTTAGTTGTTTAAAGTTTTGGTACTGGATATTGATCGAATTTTTGCATTAATTCAAGCAATTCTTCTTCACTGGGCTGTCGCCCATCTTTAGTCAATTCGGCCAATCCCTGAAAATATTGTTCGCGAGAATCAGCAGGGCAAAATAGAATTAAGAGTGTTGAGCGAGTTGTTCCAGGGTTAGAAAAGCCATGAGGGGTGTTTTGTGGAACTAGCATGAAGGTTTTTGGCGTAGCATTTACTCGTTGCCCATCGAGAACGAGTTCAACTTCACCCTCGACGACATAAAACATTTCGGTTAATTCCCTATGGATGTGAGGGCTAGCTCCTTGGGTACCAGGCTCCATTACAAATTCAAACAGTCCGAAATGTCCGTGTGTGTGTTCACCAGTTGCCTTAAAAGTACAAGTACTTGTACGAATTTGTACTGTTTGACCTTCACCAGGTTGCAAAATAATTGGTAGTGACATAAATCTCCTAATATTTACTGTTTTGAGTTCTACAAGCAATAGAATCTTAGTGTTGATATGTTGATATCGATGGTGATTTCATTAGCTGTCCAAAGCAACATCCAATGGATATAAGTCGAGGGTGAATTTCATAAAGTATAAAAGGAACCCACGTGCAACGGCGGCTACGCTAACCAGGGCAAACGCACCAGCCACTCGCGGATTGGGTACAATTCATGAGTATAGTCCCAGTTACTAGTAGTCAGAGCAATTGAGCCAAAGTTCACCTACCCCACCCAACCGAAAACTCAAGATAACGATCCTAACAGTAGGTTCTAGGGGCGATGTGCAACCCTACTGCGCTTTGGGCATTGGCTTGAAACGTGCGGGACATGAGGTAACGGTAGCAGCCAACGAAAACTTCTCCTCATTCGTGAGACAGTTTGATTTGGAGTTTGCCCCTATAGCTGGCAATATGCAAGAGCTTATGCAATCGAAAAAAGGACAGCGACTGATTGCCGGGGAAAAACTCAGGCTAGAAGATGAAGAGAAACTGTTACGTCAACAGTTGCAGTCGGCAATCGCTGCTTGTCAAGGAACTGAAGTAATCATCTACACGCCGTTAGCAAACTGGGGTTATCACATTGCGGAAAAATTAGACGTACCCTGTTTCATGGCATCAGTTGTGCCGCTGACCCCCACAGGGATGTTTGGATTTTTGAGATTCGCTCGAACAACAACAAATCCGCTTAAGAAAGTCATCAATTATGCCAGCTACTTATACCAATTCGCAATTCGCAATTCGCAATTCGCAGTTGCGTTCACAATTGAATAATTGATTCATTTAGGATACAAGCCCACCCCACTTGACGAGAGTGAAGGTGTCGGGAAACTCGCCCACAGCGCTGTCTCCTTTATGCCGGCAAACCCGTCCACCGCAATAGTTCCTCAATTTATTGATGAAGAAAACAACAGTTGAAGATTCAATCCTCCACTTTCAAGCGAGGGGTAATAATTGCGAATTGCAAATTGCGAATTGCGAATTGGAGATGATTGGCCAGCGTGGGCGTATGTGACCGGGTTCTGGTTTATCGACCGTGCCGACGAATACGAAGACGAAGCTCCTGATGAACTGCTGGATTTTCTGGGGCGAAAACAAGCTCCTTTGTGTTTTGGATTCGGCAGCATGACGATGCCCAATCCAGAATATCTGACGTACTACATTGTGGAGGCCCTAAAGAAAACGCGACAAGGCGGCATCATACTGTCAGGCTGGGGGAACGTAGGTAAGATAGTCAATATCAAAGATTCGCTACGAGTGTTTGCCATGAGCGATGTTCCTCATGACTGGCTGCTGCCTCAAGTAAAAGCAATGGTACATCATGGCGGTGCTGGTACAACGGCGGCGGTGTTAAGAGCAGGGATACCGTCAGTGACAGTACCCTTTTTTGCGGATCAGCCAGTGTGGGGTGAGATGCTAATGCGGTTAGGAGTTAGCCCTACGCCGATACCGTACAAGGAAGTATCAGAAAAAACTCTAGCAGCAGCGATTGAAGTTGTACTGGGTGATGAGGCGATGCTTCAAAAAGCCCAGGATTTAGGTGAGAAGATTCGGGGTGAGGATGGGGTGGCAAATGCTGTTGAAGCATTTCATCGTCATTTGGGGTTGATAGGGTGAGTTAATCTTTTTTTATTAGGCTTTCTCCAACAAAGGCTCTGATAGGATAAATACCAGAATAAAAAACACAGCGAGCAATCGTTCGCCGCACAGAAGCATTGAACAATTTGGAAAGCCATAAAGAAAAAATCCTGGTAGTAGATGACGAAACAAGCATTCGTCGGATTTTAGAAACGCGCCTTTCCATGATTGGCTACGATGTGGTCACGGCTGGAGATGGCGAAGAAGCATTAGTAGTATTTCGCTCCCATAGCCCAGACTTAATTGTTTTGGATGTGATGATGCCAAAGCTAGACGGTTACGGTGTCTGCCAGGAATTACGCAAAGAAACTGATGTCCCAATTATTATGCTTACAGCCCTGGCAGACGTTGCTGACCGAATCACTGGGCTGGAGTTAGGTGCAGATGACTACATAGCTAAACCATTTTCTCCCAAAGAACTAGAGTCGAGGATTCGCTCGATATTGCGGCGACGGGGCAGTAAAACAAGTACTGCTGGCGTTCCCAATTCAGGAGTGATTGAAGTAGGCCTTCTCAAAATTGATACGAATAAGCGACAAGTTCACAAAGCGAGTGAGCGGATTCGACTAACGGGTATAGAGTATAGCTTGTTCGAGTTATTGGTGAGCCACTCAGGAAAGTCCTTTGGCCGTAGAGAAATTTTACAGCGAGTCTGGGGTTATACCTCAGAACAAAATGCAGATACTCGTGTAGTGGATGTGCATATCTCCCGATTAAGGGGAAAGCTAGAAGATGACCCGAACAATCCAGAATTAATTTTGACCGCTAGAGGTTCGGGCTATCTTTTTCAAAGAATTATGGAACAAGAGCATTAATATCAATTCGCAATTCGCAATTCGCAATTCGCAATTAAAAAAATATTGGTATTAATTAATTGAACAATTAAGTTGTTTTAGATAGAAGTCTAGTCTATGTTCTGATCCAGTCACGAAACCTGTTTTAGTAATTAGTTATTCAATTTAGGATGGAGAAAAACACGCAACAAACATCAATATTTAAGCCACACAGGTGTGTATTAATAATTGCGAATTGCGAATTGCGAATTGCGAATTGGTGTAGTGTTGGCAGTTTCGTGTCATCAGCCGCACAGGTGGTATTTTCGGAGAGCAAAAGATTTATTACACTGCGTCCGCGGCTCTGAATGTTGGTTTGGAATGGTTGAGGGATGAACGGTAATAGGTGCGATTGCACTTCAAGACCGATTTTTCGTCAGCTGTATCAAGATACCCTCAAGACTCTGTAGAGCAGCGTTTGTGGTGCGTTGGTGTTCTTCAAAGTTACGCTGGTGTGTTTCGTGGCTGTCGCTCCCATTCAAGCAGTACATTGTCCAAAATCGCACTGTGAGCAAGAACACGGTCAACGTTGCTGGTAAGCTGTCGTATTTCATGTTTTAGCTCATCTAATTGGATCTGGGAGTTAGCTTGTCTTAGTGCCAAGTTATCTAACTGTGCCTGGGTTCTATCTAACTGGACTTGAGTGTTGGCTAGTAGCAGAACTCAAAGAGAGGACGAGGCAGGGCGATCGCGGCTAGAGAGTCCCCATGTTCTCAAAGGGCCAAGATAGTGGCCCAAGTGCTGGCAATTTTATCTGTGACCTACCGCAAGTTACGTAATTTAACCCCCACAAAATAAATTTTACGCTACAGTCTTTCTAAGCGCACACTTCGGAAAAAATTCCACAGTGTTTCAGTAGCAGGGCTTTTGAGGGGATGAGGCAGTGGTAAAAATAAAGCTCGTTTGGCAACGGTGGTTGTCTGACGAGCAAGAGAGAGTGTCCATACGAAGTACGGCTTGATTAGTTGGTTGAGTAGTGTTGCTAGCAATTGTTTAAAAAGGATGCCAATATGCGAGAACTGACGTATTTTGTGGCTTGCAGCGTTGATGGATATATTGCTCAGATCGACGGTTCACATAACGGCTTTTCCCCAGATGCTAAATATTTTGCTTCTTTATCTGCCGACTTTCCTGAAACCTTTCCATCACAGTTTCGTCAAGTAATGGGTATCCATGCTGAGAACAAGTGGTTTGATGTTGTTCTCATGGGGCGAAAGACCTACGAGGTAGGATTGAAGGATGGCATAACCAATCCTTACTCACACATGAAACAGTATGTCTTTTCACGCAGTATGCTCTCTAGCCCAGATGAGAATGTTGAACTTGTTTCGGAAAATGCTGTTGAGTTAGTCACAAGTTTGAAGAACGAAATAGGTAAAGGCATTTGGCTGTGTGGTGGGGCGGATTTAGCCACAACGCTTTTTGCTCACAAATTAATCGATCGGTTAATCCTGAAAGTCAACCCATTTTTGATGGGTTCAGGCATTCCACTGTTTTCAGGAGTAATTGGGCAAACTGCTTTAGAACTTGTCAATAGCAATATCTATGAAAACGGAGTAGTGTTACTCGATTACAGGGTGATTAGTCAGTGAGTTCATATTTGATGCCATTATACTGGTCAAATAATGAGCGATGAGATGAGTAACTAAATTCATCATCTCGTTGTTCATATTGTTGAATCCAAATTTGGAGAAACTCAAATGTTTCTGCTTGTGCCTGGATTGATGTAAATTTATGCGCCTCCCAAGGACGATGGCAATTATTTTCAAGACACTTGCTAATGCCGGGATTGAGGAAATAAATTTCGGTTGAAAATTGGAGAGCAACTTTGATTAGTGTACTGTAACAGCCTTCAATGACCCAGGAAATATTATTGTCTATAAAGTATTGTAAATCCTTTACTATATCTTCTTGAGGTCGGCGGATAGCAATTTGATTAGGTTCCCAAACGATAGTATCGAGATCCAGTATTGGAATACTGAAATCTTTGGCAAGTTTATTGGCGAGAGTGGTTTTTCCAGAGCCGGAATTACCAAATATTAAAATTCGATACATGACTGTGGTGATTTAACTTCAAGAGGAACCTAAAATTAGTGTGGCTTGCTTTCATGAAAGGCAATTGCTTCCTCCCGCAACAGGTCATTGCATCTTGTAGAATTTTACAAGTTAGCTGGACTGGAGCAAGAGAGGCTCAACACTTTGTTCCTCAAACTAACGGCAATCAATTGCAAGTTCGATTGCGTGGAATCAATGCAAGGGAAACAAGTGTTGAAGCTACAAAGAAACTGCGCTCACTACGGGAGTATTTTAAAAATTGAAAGCAACAGGCATTGATTTCATCCCCCTTAAGGAAGGGTTTTCATACCATTCAATCCGATCTGTATCTAACCGTAGATGAGGCAAGCGTTGGACAATGGTGTTGATAGCTATTTGTGCCTCAAGTCTGGCAAGGGATGCGCCGAGGCAAAAGTGGGTTCCTTTGCCAAAAGCTAAATGTGGGTTGTGTGAGCGTGTAATATCTAAATTGTCGGGATTGGAGAATTGCTCAGGGTCACGGTTAGCTGCACCAATCACTAGAAATAGGCGTTGCCCAGTGCGAATTTGTTGACCATTGATTTCGAGATTGGTAAGCGCGATGCGGGCTTGCCGTTGTACTGGGCTATCGTAGCGCAAAAACTCCTCCACAGCAGTTGTGATTAAAGAAGGGTCATTCTTTAACTTTTGCATTTCACTGGGATTGGCGAGTAAAGCAAGTAAGCCATTAGCAATTAAGTTAGTGGTAGTTTCATGGCCTGCAAAGGTTAGGAAAACACAATTTGATAAAATTTCTTCGTCTGAGAGTGAATTTTCTTTCTCTTGTGCAAAGATGAGGCTACTTATGAGATCATCTTGGGGTTGACAACGACGTTCTTCCAAGATGAAGTGGAAGTATTGTTTCATTTCCAGAAGACTTTTTTTAGCATTAGTTAAAATTTCTGGGTTCATACGGAACAGTCCAAAAAATTTAGCCAAATCTGATGACCATTTCTTAAACTGTTCGTAGTCTTCGGAATTTGCACCCAGCATTTGTGCAATAACGATTGCAGGTATTGGGTAAGCTAAATCATGAATAATATCTATGTTACCCCGCTCATAAATACTATCGATGAGTTGGTTTACTAAAGAGTGAATACTCGGTGCCATACTGCCAATAATATTAGGAGTGAATGCCTTATTAAACAGCGTGCGTAGACGTGTGTGTTCTGGGGGATCGCAAAACAGCATCCACTTTGATAAACTTTCCAAAAGTGGAAATATATTCTGTTGCTCTAATTGGGATAATTTGCTAATTGGCGGACGCTTAGCCGAAATCCGTTTGTCTTGCATTGCAAATGCAACGTCCTGATAACGCATTAGATACCAGCCCTCCAAAAAATCATTCCAGTAAACAGGCTCTTGTTGCAAAATCCGACGATAAGTAGGATAGGGATTGGCAAAGACTTCTGGGGCAGTTAGATTGTATCGGTCTTTTTCTGGATTAGTTAATGATGTCATTTGTCCCAAGAAGGTTTACTTTCAAGGCACTCGCTCATTCAGCTTACTATGAACCTATTCCACGAATAAAGGATGAAGAAAAAGGGCAAGCATGACACAAAACAACGTATAACAAATGCCCTGAGGCATCTGTTAGTGATGCGATCGCCATTGATCTCAAATGCCAGAAAGTGAAAGGAGTTGAGTTACACATGTACAAAATGGTCGATAACAAGATACTATACAGCAGTTACTCTAATACTAGATTGGCAAAATTATGGCAACAATTATAGGCACCGATGGAGACGATACTTTAGTCGGAACTGCTGGAAATGACAGATTTATCGGCAGTGCAGGTGACGATATCCTTTTCGGTGGAAATGGTAGCGATGTTATTGATTACAGTAATTTAGGACAAGCTGTAATTATTCAACCAAAGGTTATCCAAAAAGGTGTGATTGGAACTGACACGTTTGAAGACTTCTTTGAAGGCGTGATAGGTGCAATTGGACAGGCTAATAGCATTGATGCTACTTCTGACAGTACGGATGTATCAATAGTAGTGAACTTATCTCAACAGAAACTAGAGATCAGACCTGTGGGATTGCCATCAGTAGTAGTCAAGGTGAAGAATTTTGTTAATGTAACTGGTACAAATCAAAAGGACACTATTACTGGTGATGCTGTTGATAATCAATTATCTGGTAGCGGCGGCAATGACATTATTAG
>NZ_JACJTU010000102.1 GCF_014698835.1 Nostoc paludosum FACHB-159
GCTTTTGTGAATATTTGCTAGTGAGCCAAACAGAACCCTACATCGAGCAGTATTATAACCAGGAGCGTAACAGTAACGATCGCTGGCTATGGCAAGTTCATTCTGGTGTTGAGCGATCTATCTTCCTACACAGTTTAAAAGTAGAAGTTCCGCTAACTGAAATTTATCGTCGAATTAATTTTTAAGAGTGATAGAAAACTTACGTGCGTGGTGGCGTACCTGACTTTCCACATCCCGTGAAAAGTCAGCACGCTCTGCAAGTTCAAAACTTTTAAAGGGTTACAAAAGCCTTTGCTTGGGAGACTAACTATGAATCAACTCTAGCAACGCCTCTGTTGATATCTTGCCACTCAGATCAGAACCTTCCAAGAGGCTATCTGCTAAATCCCTCTTATGGTGATGTAGTTCAACAATCTTGTCTTCAATAGTATCCTTAGCCACCAAGCGATAAATTGTGACTGGACGTTGTTGCCCAATGCGGTGGGCGCGGTCTGAAGCTTGGTCTTCCACTGCTGGATTCCACCAGGGGTCTGTATGAATAACATAATCAGCGGCAGTAAGATTGAGTCCAGTACCCCCAGCTTTGAGACTAATGAGAAATACATCACCATCCCCAGCTTGAAACGCATCTACACATCTTTTCCGTTCTGCCATTGAGGTACTGCCATCTAAGTATTGATATTTAATACCCTGTTGCTCCAAAAAATCGCGGATGATGTGCAAATGATCGACAAATTGACTAAATACCAAAGCCTTATGGCGATTTTCTAGCAAATCACCCAGCACTTCGCCGAAAAGTTGCAACTTAGAACTAGATAAGGCAGTATCAGGCATAACAAGGCTGGGATTACAGCAAGCGCGGCGCAGTTTCATAATTTCTGCTAAAACTTGCAAATGTTTCTGTCCTGCATCCGCATTACTTTGGGTCAATTTAGATATAGCTTGACGACGCAAAGCTTCATAGAAAGCCTTTTCTTCTTGACTCAACTCCACATGAAGCAGAATTTCAGTTCGGGAAGGCAATTCTTCTAATACCTGATTTTTGGTGCGCCTTAACAAGAATGGTTGAATCAGTTTTTTGAGTTTATTACGCGCAAGTTTATCTTGATATTTTTCAATGGGGGTAGCAAAGCGTTGATTGAAACTTTCAAAAGAACCTAATAACCCAGGATTAATAAAACGGAACAAATTCCACAATTCACCTAGATGATTTTCAATCGGAGTCCCAGTAGTCAGCAGTTTAAAATTAGATTTCAAATTCATGGCTGCCTGAGAACGTTTAGTGTTCATATTTTTGATCGCTTGGGCTTCATCCAGGACAATCGTTTGCCATTTTATTTGAGCAAGCATTTGAGCTACTTCTTCTTGTTGCAATAAACCATAGCTGCATATCAACATATCCAAAGGTTGTAATTCATCTAACAACTTTTGGCGGTTAGCACCCGAAAATTGAATGATATTCAAAGTTGGGGTAAACTTCTGTGCTTCACTCACCCAATTCATGCACACAGAAGTTGGAGCAATAATGAGGGTTGGCCCCTGATGTGCATTTCTGAGGATGACAGCCAATGCCTGCACGGTCTTTCCCAATCCCATTTGGTCTGCCAAGCAAGCTCCTACACCCCAATGTGCTAGACGCGCCAACCAACAAAAACCTTCCATTTGATAGTCACGCAGTTGGGCTTGAAAGGTAGATGGGAGTTCTGGTTGGAGGTTTTGTACTTCCTTGAGGCGTTTGATATGTTCTTTCCAGTGTTTATCTGCCTTTACCTTACCGACTTCATCAACAAAATCTTCTAATCCTAATGTAGCCAAGGGGTGAAAACGCATCCCTATACCATGTTTTTCCGAAAACATCCGCAATTCGTCCAGGCGTTTGCGAAAAGCTTGAGTTAAAGCCAGGAATTGACCATCTCCAAGCGGAATAAAACGGCTTGGGGTTTTCTCTAATAGTTCTAGTAGTTGCTGCATATCCAGCACTAGGTCGTTATTCAATTTCAATTCCCCACTGGCGGCAAACCAGTCCTGCTGACGTTGAATCGATAAATTAAAGTCTTTTAAGTCGGCATTGTGGCTGACACGCAGTTTTTCTCCTTGCGGCCATTCTATGACGACATTACTTCCCAAAGCTTGCAGTTCTAGCAGCAATTCTAAACAGTCCTCTGGGTCTTCTATTGTCCATTCACCATCTTGTTCTTCATTTCGAGCCAAAGTGGCGCAGGCTTCTACGGCGTAGGCAGCAAGTTGTTTCTCTTGTAACAGATTTCGTCTGGTTTGTAGACGTTTACCAGCAATCTCGGCAATAACAGTTTCACCACCTGTACCAGGACGATAGTAGGGGCCACCTTGGGCAAATGGGCGCGACAACATGGTAACTTTTAAGCCGGCATTGGCAGGCAAAAGGTGAATATGAGGTAATGTTTGGGCGGGTACAACTTCTGCTCCTTCTGCGCCACCACCAATGTCCGAATGCACGGTGACAATGCCAGAGATAGCATTAATAGCAGCCAAAACTTGTTTTTCGGCACTCTGGGGTACATTTAACTTATTATCTTTACCAATAATTTCTGCAATACGTCTGTGTTGGGCAGTGATTTCAATAACTTTGATGCGGGTTGGAGTTTCTTTAATATGCAGAATACTCTGCGATTCGATGATTTTGGGAGAAAATTCCAAGGTGAGACGACCAAGTTTCTCTTTTTTAACTAAAAGTTCTGGTTCTCCCTTGACAATTTCTACACGAACATTAGGACTATCTTCCCAAAAAACCAACGGGTGTCCAATTAACGCAGAGATGGCTTTTTCACTGAAGTTATAATCAACTTTGCCGTAATAGCCTTCGCTATATACCTCAATACAACTACATACCCGCATATCTTGGGGGGTAATGTAATCAAACTCAGCTAATCCACTGTTCAGACGCTTGAGGGCGATGGGGCGACCTTTACTCCATTCTCCTTTGGCATTTACTTTCTGTTCTTTTGGTTGCAACACACATCTACTGGGATAGAAGGTAATGAACCATGCTAAACGTAATTCTGACTCTGGTTTTCCGGGCAGTTGTGGTTCTTTCTGGAGATTGGCTAGGGCATTGAGGCACATTTCCCAAGCTTCTTGGGGTCGAATTAAGTCTACAATAGTTTGGATACTGCTATCTTCTCGCAGTGCCTCTGCCTGTTTTTTATAGTTACTACTAGGTTGAAGTCGGGATAGGAGTTCTGCGGTTTCCATTGCCAACCAATGATGACCTGAAGTAAGCGATCTCCGATATAATGGCTCTAATAAATTAGGTAAACGTTTTTTTGCAGCGTCAGCATCCATCCAGTAAAGGCATAGTGAGCAAAACAATGTTTGTAAGCTGTTTTCTTCTTCCACTGAAGAAATATGAGAGCTAAGGACTAATTGTTTTTGAGTAATATCACCTTGATGGACTTGCAGTACCATTTTCAGTCTGCCATAAATAAACCTCAGCCAATGATCTGATTGGCGGGACATCGCACTGGTGTACTCTTGTGCTTGCTGGAGGCTCTGTACTGAACCATCTTTTAACAGTGCCAGGATAAAAAATAAGCCCCCCATTGTATTAAAATATATTTGGCGTTTGCCTGTTGCTTTTCTCAGTTTTTTCAGGGCATCTGTATAATATTTAATCGCTTGTTCATTTTCCCCTCGCAGAAAACTTAACCAACCCCAAAAGACAGCAGCGTTATTTTGATATTCATCCGATATCCGCTCCAAACTTGCTTGTGCTTCTTGGGTACAACCTCGGAGCAACATTTGTTCTGTCAAAATCAAATGCAGATAATCTGAACAATGTTTTCCAGATGTAGAACATTCTTCTTCCAGCAACGTAAACGCATCTTCAGACACAGACAATTTTAGGGCTGAGTTGAGGAGGATACTAGATATCCCATTTTCATATAATCCTTGTGGTAAGCTGTTAAACCAATCGGCATCAAATGGGTTATTGCATATCTGCTCGAAGATATTTTGGATTACTATTTTTTCTTCGCTATCAGCATATTTATCGTAATCTTCAATTTGCTGATTAATAAAATTAGGGTCTTGGCGATAAAAACCTATACGGATTTCCCGAATACACTCGCGTAAGCTGCGGAATATCCGAGCATTTTTGTTCCAATGAGTCCGTATAGGTAACTTTTCTTCTACTGCTGTGACAAGAATTTCAAACTGTCTGGTTTTTACTGCATGACGAGTAGCAATTTCTGTGAGTAAAGGATGACATTCAGGACTTTGCCTGCCTGACTGCACTAGCAAACCTACTTTTAACAATTTATCAATTTGGGGACTAATGGTTTTAGTACCCCAAGGTTTATTGTTTTCATCTAAAGCACCCGTTTTACTAATACAACTCACGAATGAATTTTTATCTATCGGTGCATAAATTATCGAGAACAACTGGATAATCTTTTGTATGCAAGGGTGTAACTCGAAGTATTTCTCAGTGAGTTGTGCTTGTAGTTTTATGGATTTAGACGCAATATTAGTCAAGTCGCTTCGCTCCAATTCAAAATTCAAAATTCAAAATTTAAAATTAAAGACAATTAATGTTCGATTGAACTCACCACTAATTGAAGACCGCCAAATCAAAGATTGTGGCGGTGGCTTGTACTCAGAATTAATTAATTCAAAATTATTTCCATTCTTCATTTTGAATTTTTAATTTTGCATTTTGAATTCAAAAAAGGTCATCAAGGGCAAAAGACACTTCTGATATATTAAAAATACTAATTATATAATTTAACTCAAAACTATTTTGGATATAAATGTTTGCTTTTGGGCTAATGATTGATTGAACATCTTAAGCAGCTATTGAACCTATTTTAATGGAACTTGTGACGTTATGGTACGCTCAATCAAACTAAATTCCAGATGTTTTGATCTAATGATGACAAAACAAAGTCTCTAGATAAACTTGAGCAACACGGCGTTGCCCGAAGCGGAAAAATCCAGCTAATAACAAGATTTACAAAAAGTGCAACTGCAAAGCCGAATTTGAGAAAAAACAAAGCGACGGGTAAAAACCACATCGCTTTGCTCTCATTACCCAAGAATCTCTATCACTGCCGCCAGAACAGCCGCAGCCCGATCGCCCGTTGGCACAAATACCCGCTTACGCCAGCTAATAATTTCGGTGAAACAACCCGCAGCCACAAGTTGATCGGCTAAAGATAAAGCATCAACCAATTCAATTCGTGGTTCACCAGCAATGAAAGACCGCCGCAGCGTGATCCCTCCGGGTAACTGCTGTGAATACTTCTCGTCCAGCACCAGCTTCACAAGTTCTGCTGGAGAAAGTAGCTGATTTCTTAGTCCGAGTTGTTCGCGCACGGTTTGGATATCATTAGCATTCACCACCCGACCAAGCACTTTCTCGCCATCGCTGGTTTGCAATCGGAAGACCCGGCTGCTGTGTTGTGGGAGTATCTTCCAAATTGGTAACAAAATACCTGTTACCAAATGCAGGTAATCGGTAGTGAATCTGGGTAGCGCGTCCACTTCCTTCGACCAAGCCGCGATGAACACTTCAGTAGGAACTTGCTTCCAGGTGGATGATTCCAAACTTTGAACAGGTACACGAGTTTCTTTTTGCGATCGCACCAACAAAACTCGCGGTATTACTCCACCTTGCTCATCGAATATGCTATGAGTTGGAATAGATACAGCAGCATGACCAGATTTCTTATTCACCATCAGCCGCCCCTGGTACTTGCCAGCAAATTCCAGCATTTGGTCAGCAGTTCTGATGTTGTTCCGTTGAACTCGCTCAATTTTCAGGTAATTGGTCACGCTACCAGTTTGAGGATGGGTATAAACTGATTCGCAACTTTCTACAGTGAACCGTTCAGCGCGGAGTGTCTCTACGCCCATCTCGTAGATACCATTTGCGATCGCCGTTTCAATTTGCTGAGAAAGCAACAACTCAAAACGCTCGAAAATCACGTTCTGCATCTTAATTCTCAAAGCCAGCAGTCGATTGAGGAACTGTCGCAAGGGTGGAAGGTCTATCTTCATCCCGCCTTCGTGAGAAGTTAGCGATAGTCCAGTCATCTGCTCAAAAGTCCCTAGCGGAACTTCGGCAAATCGACCTTGGAAGATTTGCTTAAACAGTTCGTACAATGCGTACTCTGCGTACTGAGACTCAAGGTTATCCTTAGTATCAAAGATACCATTGCCACCCGTTTGTCTTTGTCCGCGAGTGAGTGCGCCGAGACTGTCCAGCCGTCGAGCGATAGTCGAGATGAAGCGGCGCTCACCCCTAACATTAGTAGTGACTGGACGGAACACAGGTGGAGATGCTTGGTTTGTGCGGTGACTCCGCCCCAAACCCTGAATAGCATTATCAGCCCTCCAACCGGCTTCGAGTAAGTAGTGCGATCGCCTTTTACGATTTTGTGCGTTTAAGTCAGCATGATAGCTACGACCAGTACCACCAGCATCAGAGAAGATGAGGATTTGTTTCTCATCAGCCATAAATGCGGTACTTTCCGCAATATTTGCACCAGCACCCCGTGAATCCACAAACAAACGCCCGGAATCATCCTTAAGGACTCGTTTGCTACGACCTGTAACTTCAGCCACCTGTTTGTGACCAAAGTGCCAAAGCAGTTGTTCTAAAGCACCAGGAATTGGGTCAAGGCTTGCTAGTCGGTCAACCAACGCATCTCTTAAAGCCACAGCTTCAGCCGATACAATCGGAGAACCATCGGCATCAAAGGCTGGTTCTGAGCGTTCCTCACCTTCAGATGATGAGTAAATCTCATGTAAGTGTACGGGAAATGCACTTAACAGGTAGTCCATAACATACTCACGGGGAGTTAGGTCAAGGTTTAAGTCCTTCCATTCCTCTGCGGGAACTTCATTGAGTCGCCGCTTGAGTAATTCCTCATTTGTGGACACTATTTGTACAATCACAGCATGACCTTGGGCGATATCCTGCTCGATAGCTCTTATCAGCTGTGGACACTTCATCCCGGTCAGCAGATGGTTAAAGAATCTTTGCTTGTGCGATTCAAACTGAGACAATGCAGACATTTTAGCCATACGATTGTAAGTTTTCGCACCAATGATGTTACAGGCTTCTAGTGCTTTCTCTAAATTGTTATGAATCACTTGAAAAGCGTCCGCATAACTGTCATAACTACGTTCCTGAGTCGGTGTTAACTCAATTTCTAATGTGTCATATTCTACTCCCTCAAAGGAAAGCGATCGCGCCAGATACAAACCGAGTGCCTTCAAATCCCTAGCAACAACTTCCATTGCTGCAATACCACCACTGGAGATAGATTCAACGAAATCCTCACGGTTGGTAAATGGGAAGTCTCCGGTTTGCCAAAGCCCCAAGCGGTTTGCATAAGACAAGTTGGACACTTTGGTTGCGCCAGTTGCCGATACGTAAATAACCCGTGCCGAGGGAAGTGCATTTTGCAGTCTCAGCCCGACAATACCCTGTTGTGATGCTGCAACCATACCCAGCGTTCCCTCAACAGCCATCGCATTTCCCATTGAATGGCATTCATCGAAAGCAATTACACCCGTCATATCTTTACCAGCCCACTCCACAATTTGTTTGAGTCTGCTTTTGCCATTCTTTTGAGATCGCACAGTTGAGTATGTGCAGAATAGAATGCCTTGGGTGAATGGGATTGGCTCACCTAATTTAATGTTCGAGAGGTCGATGATGTCTCGCTCAGTACCACCCAGCGCACACCAATCTCTACGGGCATCTTCGATTAATGCGGCACTTTTTGATACCCAGATTGTTTTTCGTCTGCCCTGACACCAGTTATCTAATATAATACCTGCACACTGTCTTCCTTTCCCCGCACCCGTCCCATCGCCAAGGAACCAGCCACGACGGAATTGTACGGCATTTTCTTCGCCCTGCGCTGCCACCGTTATGTTATCCCATGAGTCATCAACAAGGTATGACCCAGACAGAAACTCTGAGTGCGCTTGACCTGCGTAAATAACGCTCTCAAGCTGTGCCTCTGACAACAAGCCTTGTGAGACAATATTTTGTGGAAGATGTGGTTTGTACGTGGGAGCCGGAGGCGATACTAATGCTAAAGCCGCGCTCTCACACAGCAATGAGGGATGAGGTAGGGCATCCTTGATTCTGATTCGCTGTGGTCGGTAGGTTTCGTAAAGCGTATCTTTCAAACCCTCATTAGCCGTCCATTCGATAACTTGGTATTCCAGAACAACCACATCGGGAATTTCTGCGGAGGGTTGTGCTTCTACCACTGAGGTACGCAAAGACCGCTTGACCACTTTCGTGGCTATCGCAGCAGTAGCTTTGACAGGTGCGGATTGCCACAGAGATGCCTGCGGCAACGTCAAGGACGAACGTCCAGGCAACTGCTCAATCAATGCCAGCAGTTCGGGCAAATCCAAGGTTTCTCTAATACAGGGGATGTCGCCATTCTTATCAGTCGGAACTTTATCGATCACAGTAATCCGGGTTTCAATCGTTGTCCCGTGCTTGGCGTAAGCTTTACCGTTGACTCCGACCGAAAGCACCACCCTTGCAAATTCCTGCCACTTAACAAAAGTCTTGTGCCAAGTGGGATTATTAGGAGAGAACCAATTGGCAGTGATTGTTACCAGCCGTCCACCATCGCACAGCTTTTGCAGTGCAGAGTTGATGTGTCGAGGTGTTGCATCGGGTGAGCGATCGCTTACCTTGGGCGATGACGAGAATGGCGGATTCATCAGCACAACTGAGGGCTGAGTCTTGCCTGCCAGATAATCGTTGATTTGTTCGGCATTCACACAGAACAGTGGAGTGCCAGGGAATAGCCGACGCAGAATCTTCGCTCTATCGGGTGCAAGCTCGTTGAGCATCAAACTTGCACCTTGAAGTTTAGCGAACTGGGCTAAAATCCCAGTACCAGCAGATGGTTCAAGAATCAGGTCGTGAAGAGTGATTTGTCCTGCCAATGCTACCAAATACGCCAGGGGTAGCGGAGTCGAAAACTGTTGAAGTTGTATTTGTTCAGAAGTACGGCGGGTGTGTGTGGGGCAAAGCGACTCAAGCCGTTGCAATTGCTCCAAGGGATTTTCTGATATTCCCTTTTGTCGCAGGTAGAGAATTAGTGCAACTTCCACCGCTTCGTATGCATCTTTCCACAACCACTTGCCCTGTGCCGCACTGCCATGAAAGTGGCGATTCATCTGCGAGGAGAGCAGTTTTGTGGTTATAGGGCGATGTTCGATTAACGATTTTGTTAGTTCTTGGGCAACACCGAAGATTGACTGCCCATAATCTAGAACAGTTTGTAGGTCAAACAGGCAACCTTGTGAGGCGATGAGGTTTACCATGATTTATATATAGATGTAGATTTCACAAAAATTCGGCGTAGCCGATGCTGAAGAGCGAAGACTTGTAATTTGAAGAAGGGAATTAAAGTAGAGTTAGTTGTTTAATGTTGATTTCTGTCTTATGCTCACGCTCTATCCAGTCAAATGCACAGCTTAAATGAAGAATGAATTCCAACCATTCTTTCGGTTGTGGAACTCCAGCAGATGTTTGCTTTGCTGCATATTCATTTACTAACTGGGCTAACTCAATCATGTGCGAATAAGTATCAAAAGCCAGTTGGTTGCACTTTTCCCTAACTCGCCGTTTGACTCTAAGAGGCGAAGTTTTCCAGAAGATGCTGTAGCGAGTTTTGTAATATTCATCAGACAAACCAATTGCCCTTTCCAAATGCTGTGTGGCAACTGCAAACTGGGGGTCGTCTGGAGCGTACTGGAGTGCTACAAATAAAGCACAGTGCGCTGCTTGCATTGTTTTAATTGTTGAAACGACAGTTTGAGCGATCGCGTTACTACAAGCGTTCGCCCTTGGCGTTGGCGGAGCCATCACTCTCCTTCAAAACCAAGTTGTGGGATTAAGCTGCGGCAGACTTACGAGGTTTGGAATTCTTTTGAGTGGCGGCTTTGTTGGTAGGCTTAGTGGTTCTCTTGGCTGTGGAGGATTTGGTGGATTTGGTGGATTTGGTGGTTGTCCTAGCTTTCGGTTGCACAACAGAAGCTGCTGGTGATAGCAGTCTAACTGAAGGGAATGGAAGTACAATGGACTGGATGTGGATTGGGGTTGATTGAATGTCTGTGGTAAGTTCCCAAGGGTCAGGCAGTTGCTCAAATTGCTGTTGTTGCCAAGGGTTATCTGTTGAGGGAGCAATGCGATTTTGTGAGATGATCCCACCTAGAGAGCGATCGCTAATAAGCTCTTACGTATATGCTAAACATTTAATACAATAAACTGAGTAATATTTGTTAG
>NZ_JACJTU010000103.1 GCF_014698835.1 Nostoc paludosum FACHB-159
GATCTGTAAATGCTGGGGTCATGCTTAATAACTGCTGAAATGCTTATCCTATATACATTTTCGCAGTTTTTGACCCCTTTTTTTTATATCTTTGTGAGAAATCCGGGTCAAAGAGTTGAAATTCCACTATGGTTTGCCAAAAATAGCGGGATTGTTCTGGTTAGCTACTTGGCAGTTGGGTTTGAATCAACCAATGGAGGCTTTTGCACAATTGCTGCTGCCGGGAGGAGAAATTGCCGATGGCAAGGATTTAGGGAACACATTAAGCCGCAAACTCAATAAAGGAGTTAAAACGCCTAATGGTCAGTTGAAAGTGAAACTACTCAATTTTTCAACTTCTCCAGAGGGAAGCGGGATTATGTCGTACCGTCGTCGTGCTTTAGGTAGTGAGTTTGATAAAAAAAGTATTGGCTTGCTGATGCTGGGTTATCGTAATGCCAGTTTTTTACTATCATCCAAAGGGAACTTAGCTAAATTTGAAACTACAGATTTAGGGATGAGTTGGTTGGTACACCAATTTGTGGAGCGTACTGCTGTTGGGTTATCAAAGGATGATTTACGATTAGCGCACTTACTGGTGCAAGCGCAAAATGGCAACCAAAATGCACTGCGTTCAATCTCACGTAAAGCTACCCCAACTGGTGTAGAGTCAGATTTAAAGTTATTTAACTCGGTCTTACCACCTTTAGTTGATGATTACTGTCGAGCAATAATTAGATGGGTGAAAAATCTGGCTGTTTTGGATGAAGTGTTAATCTGCGGGGGAACGGCGGATTTGATTCGCGCCCCGTTAACCCAATATTTTGAAAGCGCTGGCATCCCCATTGTTTGGAATGGTGGAGTGCAAATTCCCAAAGGGCTTGATACTCAAGGGTTAGAAAATAGAATTGCTGATGTGTGGACAGCGCATATTAACTATATCAAAATGCTCGATGAACATTTTGGCTATGAGCGCAAACAGAAATTATTCCCAGATAATTATCAAGCTCCACCGAAAACTAGCGTGGCTTCAATCAAAGAACTTTTCCACCAGAATGGGTTTTTACGCCAACCATCTCCCAGGAACTCAAAAAACTTAAACTAAGCAATCTTGATGTTAGACAGAGATTCTGTCGAACATCGCTAAACCTCGTTGCTCCCACCTTAGCCTGAGAAAGACGCTCTTACGCGGGGAAGGAGTAACACGCATATGCAATTCAAATGACGATTAGCTTAATTATTGCTGCTTTATGATTAGTAAATTGAGAATTTTTGTTGTGAATCAAGGAAAAACATGCCGAAAAATTGGACGTTGAAAGTAGACCAATATATCAATGCAAATTCCAACTGCATCATCGCTACTGCCCATGTAGATAGTTTTCCAGCCGACCTACCCCTAGAACCCAATATTCGAGAACCCAACCGAAAAAGCTCGACATACAAGCAAATCTACGACTCACTGACGGGCGAACCCGAAAGATTCTTCGAGCGACATGGTGGAATTGTACTGTGTGTTAACAAGGTTAAACCGAAAAACAAGACTGAGCTAGAGCTAGAGATACTACAGTCCAATGAAGGTGGTAACGATGGCATCATTAACGGGGGACACACAGTTTTAGCATTTGAGCAAGCTAGAGCAAACAAGTATGACCTCTCTCTAGCCAGAGTCAAAGTCACAATTCATATTGGGTTAAGTGAAGATGAAGCCAAAGACATCGCTCTAGCATCCAACACCTCAGCCCCAGTGGATGCCCGTTCAAAGGTAAACGCTAGAGGTGATTACAAATTCATTAAGCAGTTTTTAGCCCAACTGGAGATGGAGGAAGAAACTAAATTCCGCATTGCCTACTATCAAAACCAAAGTGGTGCGCCCAAAAGTCCACAGTGCAATGTCAACCATTTGATAAAGTTGATGAACTGTCTCGACAGGAATAAATACAACCCTAATAAAAGTAAAGGCAAACACCCCCCTGTCAGCAATAATCCTTCTTTAAGTGATACCGAAAGACAAAGACTATCGAAGTTGCTACCACTACTGCCCAAAGGGCTGTGGATTGAGCAAAGGTTATTTCAAATAATCGAAGAACACATCACCAACCCCAGAAAGAAAGGAACTATTGACCTAGCCTCTATTGATGCACGTAAGAGTACGCTGTTGCCCGACAGCCGCTATTCATTTGGCTTTGGTGCGCCGGCTGATATTGCCATGCCCATCGTTGCTGCCTATCGGGTGTTTTTGGATGAGAATTACAACTGGATAATACCTTTTGATGAATTTGCTCTTGATTTTCTACAACATTTGTGGAATAACTATTACAAAAAATACTTGGTGTCGGAGAAGTTGGCAGGAAATACAGTTGGGAGTAAAATCTGCCGCAATCCTGTAATTTGGGATAACCTCTACGTTTGTGCCCAAAGCTACCTGAATCAACAGTTGCTGGCGATGGTTAGCTCAAACAACAACAAGCGTGAGGAACTGAAATTAGCGAATTAATATGCCAGAAAATACACAATTACAAGTACAAGAATTAGCACGATTCGCCCAAGAGCAACAATTCAATGAGCAATATCGCCAGTATTTTGGGGATGTTTGGGAGGAAGCTGGGGTAAAGGATATCTCCAAAATGACCATCCCTGATGCACAACAGACATTGAAAGTTTTGGCTAATAGTGAAGCATCTCCCCAGTTTGTCAAATCCTTACTAGCACAAGCAGCAATTGATGGTGCGCCGTCGCAAGTTTTGGAGTATTTTTTGAGTAGTGACATTGATGGCGATGGGCGGACTCTAGGACAGGAAATATTTCAAGACGGCACAAATCCACTCTCTGCGGATACACCCCAACCTTCACCCAAGGCACAGGTTATATCTCCATCTCCAACTGAAGATTTGGAATGGCAAATCTAACATATATTTGCTAATTTTCCTAGCTACGTCAGTACTGAAAAAATCAGTACTGACGTAGCTAGTTCTTTTTTGAAAGGCTATATAAACTTCTTGAGTTAGGTATAGAGTTCCATATTTCAAGAAGCACAGTAGGGTGTAGTTGAGAAATCAATTGCACCTGTTCCCTCAACTAACTCCTTGCATCAGGACACAATTATGACTTTATTGGGAATCGATAGGCTCTCAGATACAACTCAAGTAAAACTGTGGGACGAGCGCGATTTATCTACAAGCTCTCGTCGCCGAGAACAATTAGAAATTCTCTTGTGCCAAAAAGTTCAAAAGGGAGAAGACCCTGCCTTATGCGAACAAGTTTTGAATTATTTGTATTTCTCCTTATATGAACAGAACCTCCATCGCATTGCTGTCCAGAAGGAAAAAGATAAGTCAGTATTTGCCACCGTACAGCAAGTTTTTATTACATCCTTCGCTATTTTAGGAATGTTTGCGTTCTTTGCCGCCGCTGGCAACAAGTCAATTGTGCAATTGCCTACGATGGAACGTAGCTCATCGCCTGCAATAGAACGACAGGCTCCCTAGTTTAGAAATTGAGCAATACAAAAGCTGAAAGCATGTGACGACAAGACTTTCAGCTTGCCTAAAATTCTAAAGATTTATGTCAAAACCAAGGTGTATCTTTATCAAAAGGCAGTGAGCTTGGTTCTTCAAAGTTCCGCAAGTCTTGTTTCATTTGTTCGCGGCGTTCTAGATATGTTCTGCTGGCACAGGAGCGCGAGCGCATTAGCCAAGCTCCATAATTAATGCCTTGTTGTGCGTGGGATGCTGACATTCTATTGTAGCTGTCAACTTCCAGCTTTTTCCGGCGTTCCATTTCCTCCAGCCATCCCTCGCTAATTCCCTGCTTGAGAGCAGATTGGATATATTCGGCTTTAAGAGTACCGTCAGGGTTGAACTGCCGCTTTTCTTCATCGGTGAAAAAGTCGAAAGCAGTGAAGATAGGCCAGGGTTCGGGATCGGTTTCGTCCAAACTTTTCCATTCGTCAAATTCTTGTTTAGATCTACGAGCATAACTGTCAATTGCACCATCAGTCATCCCTTGGGCTAACATTTGTTCCCTTGCTTGAAGCTTCAAAGTTCCGTCTGAATTGAACTCTTTGCCATTCATGTTGAGCCAGCGTTTGGTTCTGGACATATTAATAGTCTTTGACATATTGAATTCCGGAAAATTTTAATTTTATTGAAAATAATGACTCTAGAATTTAGACATTTTGATGCCAGGCTAAATCAATGGATTCACACTGGCGGGGATACAGAAAATCCCAAGTCAATTTTAACTGAAAAACTAGATAATACCCTATTAGAATTTTACTTTTCTGGGAAACAATTTTCATTTGGGCATATAGATGAGTATAGTAAAGCATCAGATTTAAAAAATCATCCAGATGGACAGATTCTGTTACTATCTTCCAAAACAAGGCTGCTGTACGGACATCCAGAATGTTTGTCAGAAATTGAAAAACTTTGTCCAGATAGGAAAGACCGGGGGGCTTATGGTTCCATCTTTCTAGGTGCTTGCCAAAATTCGATTCATGAACAATTAAATATTTTGATTGTAGATGATAATAACGGAGAAAATGGGAATATATTATCAAATGATTTAGCGTATAAAATGGTAGGAGATTGCTATGGCCAAATCTCAACCGAAGTTTATGACAAATTGACTAAACGTCAAGAACAGCCAGATAAAAGTTATCGCGTGATTCAGCATCGCTTTGGATGGAAAGAAACTGATGGTGAAGATACTAAATACAGATTTGGTAAGGGGACATTAAGACCAAATAAATTAGACAGGTTAAAATATGCAGATCGAAATAATGAACCCAAAATCGATATCATCCTTCCCCTCTCCAGCTTCAAAGGCACAGACAAGGATCGCCCTGGTGGCCCATTGAAACCACAAATTGAACCAGGGCTTTACAGGCAGAAAATTTGGCTAGGCTCTAAGTCGCAATCACAACGAGGTAAAACAGCAATCTCGCAACTACTGGCATCATTTCCCCAAGGCATTAAAGACTTTGCTGAGTCACTAGAAGCCCAAGCCCAAAAGCTGGCAGAATCTCAAAGTGACCCCAGGAAACTAGCTCAACTTTACTGTGAGAAATACGAGAAACGTAAGGCTTTCACTGAAAACCAAAAAGATTCTTCACAAGAGCAAATTACTTTTGGAGTTTCTGATGGTTCAGTTCTTGAACAGCCAGAATTGCTCGCTGGGAATGAAGTCGAAGAACAATTTGAAATCAATGATGACTTTGATGAAAAGTCTAAAACAGATGATTTATTAATGTATAAACTCATCAAAGCTGACTTAGTTGGTGGACACAATCAACTTTTAGAAACGGAGAAGGTTAGGAAAGAACTTGCTAAGTTTGTTCAGGGCGAGTGGCGAGATATTGCGCTAGGAAGGACTCTGACTTTCGACAGAGGAATGATTATTCCATCGAAGGAACTGAAGAATGGTGAAATTTGTGTTTCTTGGATGGATGAGGGAGAAAAGGTTCTTAACTTTCGCTCACCATTTCTCAACTCTAATGGTTTGTGCGTTTCAACTAATAAACTTGTTGATGACCGTCTAGGTCCAGATGGTGAGCCGTTAGAAGGTATTATCGTAGTCAACGATGAAGACCACAAGCGAATACGCCTACGAATTGCCGAGCAAGAAGCACAAGGAATAGACACCTCGGAAGTAGACCCAGCCCAAACAGAATCAGAACGGCAAGCACGAGATTACGATGGCGACTGTATCGGCGTAGAACGCGCAAGCTTATACCCCAACTTGACAGCAGAAGCTGAGTACCGGAATCAGCCGGAAAATGCCTATACTCCTACTGTGAAATTAAAGAAACAATCGTTTTACGATCCGACAGATGCTAGACAACCGCCATTTGAAGAAATCGCCATACACATGAGCGATAGTATTAGCGTGGGGGTAATTAATAATCAGGTAACAACTTTAGAAGCATTAGAATCGGAGATAGAAATATTAAAAACTTATGGGACACCCGAACAAAAATGCGAATATTTAGATAAAGTAGCTTGTCACTATCTAAAATTGTTCGAGGTTGAAAACGGAGAACGTCCCGAACTAATTACGGCAGAATACAAACCATTAATGCAATCTGTTGTAGCTCTAGCCCAAGCCCCAAGAACTCCTCAAATCATCGACCAAGCGATGGACATCAACCGCAAAAAGTATCGTAGTATGATTGAATCAGGTTGTTATCAAAATCAAATAGCAGTAGATTTATTCAAAAGTTCTAAAAAACCTGAGATGAGTTTAATTAGAGAAAATAACCGCTATTTGTACCGAGATGTTAATTATATTAAAGATAAAAAATCTTCCACAGCTTATTTAAATAGTGGCATTACAACAAGCGGTTACTCACCAGTAGAATTATTAATCAATCAAACAAATAAATATTTTCACTCTTCACTTCTTCAATCACGCCCCATAGTTCAGTTTCACGATTTGTTTAACGGTGTTGAGTTCATACCGCAGCAGAGGTTTAGCGCGATCGCTGCCAAGTACGAATTCGACAAATTATTCAACGCCGCAGTAGCAATGGAGCGACGGCGAGAAACAGAAAAAGGGCCATCAGCTGTCATCCAAACGCAGCAGGGGATGAAGTTAGAAGTTACAAACCTCCTTCGCTATGGGCATCCCGGTATTTGGAAAGCACAAACTATCAACCTGAAGCTGGTTGAAGACAAGCACTCCTCAAAATTAGTGGCGAACGCGCAAATCGACAACGAGCTTGACGATGGCGGTCAGCCCAACTACAGGAAACTGGGAACTGTCAGCCCACAGTCAGTGGAGGAAAACAACCTCAAACCTGGGATGACAACCAGTAACGCCAAGGTAGTTGAATTTCGACCTGAACTAACCAAAGGGCAAACCAAACTAATGTTTTCGCAGGCTTATAAGTTTGCTGAAGAATTTCGCGCTGGCATTCCAGAAAAAGAGCGATTGTCAGCGGCGGCAGCGGTGTGGAATGTTGGGGCAGCTCGGCAGGATGAACTAGAAGATAAACAGTCAGATAAAAGCTCTATCCAGAAAAAGACTTCCAACTTTGTGTTCGCAGCGTTTGGCGATGAAATCATATCCCGGCTAAATGAGCTGCAATTTACCGAGCTAAGAGTGGGGACTCTAGGGAATGAGGCGAACAACTTCAAGGATAAAACTTGGAATCGGGATGAGAAATACCCAATTGAGATTAGGGCATCACACCATCCAATGGGTCACGAACGCTACGCTTCGAGGTTAGTATTTGTACAAGATAACGATGGTGAATATAGAGAATTTGCACCACTAGAGCCGAGAACCGGACAATTACCCATCGGTACAAAGGCGATGGCTAATGTGTTGCCAGGGGAAACATACACAGCCTCCGCCACAATTTCTCTTCCAGGCAATGAGCCAATAGAGTTTACTATCAGAGAAATTAAGAAATTTGCTCACGCCGACAAGGTTTTCCACTCTCAAAAGGTGATGTTATCTATTGGGACAGTAGCAGTACCGAATGAAACAGTAAAAATTAAGTTGGATGGTAAAGTGTTGGGAGAATTAGATACTGATTCCGTCAAACAGCTTCAAGCATTTAATTATATTAAAGATGGTAATCCCCTCAATTTAAAACTAACAACTATTTCCGACAGTAAAAAATATGCGTTTTTAATTGCTGAATCACCCAATGGCAATTTGCTGAAGATTGATAAGATTAATTCTTATGATTATAAAGGTCAGATTTTTCGTGACACTGAATATAGGAAAGTCAGCTTAGAAGTGCCACCATTGAAAACAAGAGATGCAGTATTTCTGGATGGGGAACCGCTTGGAGTGTTACATTTTAAAAAAGATAAAGAAGCTCTCAAACAATTGGGAGTTTTGAATTTTGGGAGACTGACTCCAGTAACAGCCACATTGCAAAGTAATATCTCAACAACAATGATTGTGAAAATCGACCCCGCTACAGTTGAGTATCCTGAAGTTTGGACAAAAGAGAGTCAGGTTTTTAGAACGCAACAAGTCAAGAGAGAACAACTAACAGCAATAGAAAGAACTTCCTCAATCCTCTACAAAATTAAAGAGCGACCTACAATGTTGTTCGCTACACCAGAAGATAAAATGTTGGCACTAACCCAACTGGTGGTGGACAATCATAAGGTGGAAGCTGTAACTAAGTGGCTTACTGACAAAAACATTGCGATTTCCCAAGTGCCACCAGAGGAAGTCCCACTGGAAACGAAGAAGGGACTGGCTGTTTTTAACTTGTCTAACTCATCCATCCCTAAACCAGTATTTGGGTTGATGACCAAAAAATTTGGAGAAGTGATTGAATCCCAAGAACAGTATCAACAGAAAGTGCGATCGCTGCCTGACCGTCCAAAGCATTTGAAACCACCACAGCCAGTCGTTAGTACACTACAGGTTCAGACATCAGCCCAAACGCCACAACCACAAACCACTACGGCCGATCTAAAAGCCGCCCCCAGTCAAGAGACTCAAACTGTAACCATCGACCATCTGCGCTCGTGGTACATTACGGCTGATAATTTAAGTAAGCCAGAAGCCTACAAGCAACGAATTGTCGAAATTGCATTGGAGTTCAAAGTTACTAATCAATTATCAGCAAAAGCCCTGGCCGCAATGGAAAAAGATACAGTCAGCCGAATTGCCCAAATTTCTCAAAAATTGGCATCAAATTTAGGTCAGAGCGCGGATGATGGTACTGCTCGTGTTCAAGGTAAAGTTTACGATTTGATGTTGAACGAAGAGCAGAAAGACTTGGCGATCGCTCACAAAAACGGCGAACAAATTCTAGTTGTCAAATCTGGCCAAGTGCAGATCAACAAAGTTACTCCTCAAGTTTTGCACTCTTTCGAGAGTGCTAATAGCAAACTTGATGAAGTTTTAGAAAAAAGTCAAAAACAGGCAACAGGGTTGCAAAGGTAAAACTTAGGACTTTACACCTGGGACAGCAAGTTACTACAACAGGCAAGCAGTAGGTGAAATATTGTGAGCAATCTTGCCAAATCCTTTATACTTTATATATATGCTCGTTCCTAATTTTCAGTTACTTTGCTAGTAATATCTTGCAACATAAGATTCATCTTTTGTGAATTCCAAGTACTAACATCAATTGATGATTTATAACTTTGAATTGCTGCATGATATTCTGATTCTGAGTTATACTGTTCCTCAAAAAAATCACGGTCTTTAAAACCATAAATAATATGATTAGAATCAACTCTTTTGATGAATGGTAAAGGGGAGATAAACAGTTTCATGCTCTGAGATAGTCCAAGCATATAACCATAAAAATAACTCCAAAAAGAATTTATTTCCTGCCGAGAGAATTCAGAAAACGGCTCATGTAATATATCATTTTTGTGATCCTTCAGTTCATTCTCCGAAATTTTGTATAAACCAAAATCAAGCGAACCACGATGGTCGTAAATTTTCAGCAAATAAAATAAATTGTCTCTTTCTTTTTTAATTACGAGTAATAACGGGAAATAGAACGAGCCTTTCCAATCATCATAGTAATCACTACTTTCTCCAAGTAACCACGTTAAGATAACAAATGATTTTCCTAAACTGAGCTTATCCTTGTCCCTACGGTATGGTGAATAAAGTTGCTTATAGAGTGTGTAATCTTCTTTGATTGGAATGCTATTCTTTCTAAGCTTTGCATATTCGTAGTCGTCCAATCTCCAAAGCTGATATTTGATATTATTTAATTCAATTTCGATTTTGCTACGCTCTTTAATTTGTCTAACTACTTGCCTCATGTATTTAGCTCTAATCAGCAATATGTTTTATAGTATTAATGTACTATATTTGAGGTTTAAATTCTAGGTTTTGCTGGTTAGGCACAAACCCGAAATAAATCCAAACTCCAGTATTAAAACGAATAACCGACAGGAGCCCACTCAAAACCACCAAGGCTGGGGATTTATTTTAAGGATCTCCCTTACGTCAAGCTGGCTCGAAAGGCTTTTAAAGGGACGGTTGAGGGAGCTATTGAAAATCGTCAGTAATCGGCAGATCGTTGATAGCGCAAGACGAAGCGGTGCAGTAGTCACTGGGAAAGCATTACGAGTTTTGCTAATTCTTTCTCCAGTTACAGATAATAGTGTTAGGGCTAATTATTTAAGAGGTCTAATTGTGGTCTTTGCTGAAACTAGCTCCTCAGATATAGTAAGAACTCGCCTGACATTAGACGAGTATCGGGCAATCGAACAAACCAGCCCAGAACGTCATGAATACCGTAATGGAGAGATTATTACTATGTCGGGTGGTTCAGAAGCC
>NZ_JACJTU010000104.1 GCF_014698835.1 Nostoc paludosum FACHB-159
GGCGGTTGTTTTACGTTCTTGTGCAGCTAGACGAAGTGCTTTAACCAGGGTTTTTGGTAATCGGAAGTTAATCGATTCACGCTCTACATTTGTCATATTTGTATCCTTTAACCCTGGTATAGACAGTTTACCACGCGAGCCTCAGATTTTTCACGTATTTATAAGTGTTTTGGGCAACTGTACAGAATCGTTACTGGCAAAATGCCCTCCTAGTAATGATTCTGTTGAGTGTGTAAATACACCTGAAGCTAATTGTATAGAAAGCCTTACCCCAGTTGACTTTCAAGAGACACATAAAAGTGAGCAGCGTGTATAGATGTGGTACAGAATGTGTCTATATAGTAATAATTTACTCAACTAGAGTGCTGACTGGGTAATTGGCAAGAGAAAAAGGTAAGCTGATTGCTGATGATTGGGGTGAGGATTTTCAATTGTCCGCGAACCGACTTGGTAGTTTGTGTAGACCAATTTCTACACTGTGTATATCCCCTAGTAGAGAATTTTGTCACCCCACAAACAACACAAGCCTTCAGCTGGTAGGATGATTAACCATATGTGGTAATCATCCAAGCGTGAAAATGGCCAAGGTGCTAACGCAAGAAGAAATTAAACGCCTGTTTATAGAAGGTTTAACTACAGGGCGATTGCCTACGGCAGGCGGTTACGCCATCGCGCTTGTATAAGCCTAATCCAAATTATGGTTAAGACGCTGGCTGTTTAAGTATTTCACGATTTAACTGAAAAATTTGGGTAGATAATGAGGCTCGTTTTTATGAGCAAAAGTGACAGTGATTGTTAAAAACTGGAATTTGAGGAACTAGAGCATAACTCTAATTGCACAAGACCCAAAAAACCGAGTGGCTTGACAGTAATTGTTTAAAACTGACAAATAATTCTTTAATGGACATGATGAGATTATCTTCCACTTGATCACTGAAGGTTGTATGAACCTATCCCACTAATAATGTTTGCCCTAAAAAGCTAAAGCAAAGTTGAGAATTAAAAACGAAAAATCAAGGTTTTCAGGTACTTTTTACGGGAAGACCTAGAGATTTTTAGAATAGTGGGATAGGTTCACTGTCTCACTTTACCCACCAGACAAGTTTGCTGGCTCAGGCTGTTCAAAAGCGTCTTTCTCTAATGAGATTGCAGCTTTGGCAGGCTTGGTTCCTGGCATAATCGCAAAGTCTGGGGTGAACTGGGCTAAGACGCTTCGGAGTTGCTCGAAGACGTTGCGATCGCCGTCTAGCTTCGCCTTAAGGGCGACAATCAGATCCTCGAACGTGCTTAACCCAGCCATCACAGACTCCAGGTCGCTGCGGTTAATCGTAATCGTGAGATCTGGGTTTTCTGCCTCGAACCCCTTGATGTTAGTGAGCGTCGAGTTGCTCATTTCCACTACAAATTTTTCGCCGTTGTCGGGTGTAAATAAATTGATCGTAAATCTCATGCCTTCGGCTTTTTGACTATCTGTGCGAATGCTCATGAAGTCAAGCAAGAGTTCGGTGGACATGGCGCGGACTGTGTCCGGGCTGACCGTCTGTGCCGTGACACCACTGGGGAAGCCATTACGCAGTTCATAGGCGGCTGAAAGGAAACTGTTACGGACACTGGGGCTTTCTTTTTGATAACCGATCTGTTCAAACACATCTGCCAAGAGGTCTTTTGCTTCCTGGTTATGAGGTTCAGCATAGACCAGCTTGTTCAGGATCTCCATCGCTTGGCGGTATTTGCCCTGATCGTGCAACTCCTTGCCTTTTGCCATAATCTTCTGTGCCCCCCCCATCATCTCGATGTACAGAGGAGCAGATTCGCTCGGCGAAAGTGGAACTAAGGTTGCCGGATTGGCATCCCAGTAACCAAGGTAGCGGTTGATGACAGCCCGACTATTGTGTTCCTCGGAGCCGTGGTAACTGTGGGCAGCCCACTGTTGCTGCAAACTTAGAGGAAGCTTGTAAACATTATGGATCTCATTGATAGTCACGCCTTTGTTCGCCTGGTGCAGTACTTCGTTATTGAGATGGGCATAAGTATCCCTCTGAACACGCATGACCTCTTGAATCCGGTCATTCCCCCAACGGGGCCAGCTATGGGAAGCAAACATCACCTCCGCTTCCTGTCCAAAGAGATAAAGGGCTTCATTAATTTTCTTCGACCACTCCAGCGCATCTCGAACCAATGCACCCCGGAGTGTGTAGATGTTATGAATCGTACCGCAGATATTTTCTGCCGCCCAGAACGCCCTCCAGTCAGGGAAATAGGTGTTCATCTCGGCAGGAGCTTCGGTGCCTGGAGTGTTCTGAAACAACATTCTGACCCCATCAATGGTCAATTCCTCAATATCCTGCTTGATGTAACGGGTGGGTTCAATCAGCCCTACTCTGCCGGCTGCTGTGTTCTTGCCGATCGACTGATCGACATGACCAAACGGACTGCGCGGCAATAGCAAACCGTACTGAAAGAAGGCTCGACGGGTCATGGCAGTCCCCGAATACACGTTCTCCGCGATCGCATATTCCATGAAGCCAACCGGGGCGATAATCTGCACCTGACCGTTCTTCACATCCGCCTCATCCACCACACCGCGTACACCGCCGTAGTGATCAACGTGGGAGTGAGAATACACAACCGCGACCACAGGGCGCTGACCGAGGTGCTCATTGACTAGTTCTAGTGCTGCTTTTGAAGTTTCCTTACATGTCAACACGTCGAACAGAATCCAACCCGTATCGCCCCTGATGATCGTCATGTTGGCTAGGTCAAAACCGCGTACCTGGTAAATCTTATCGGGTAGGACTTCATACAGCCCGTAAGCCATATTAAGAATAGCCTGACGCTGTAATGAGGGGTGAATACTGTCGAACACACTATCAAAGCTCTGCAACAGGAACTCATAGCTGCCCATGTCCCAAGCGACATTGCCTGCTTCCGCAATAATTTGCTTGTAAGGAGGTGCGGCGATAAAGCCTTTTTGCGCTTCTTCAAAATCGCGTTTATCCTCGAATGGCAGGCTCTTGCGTAAACTGTTCTGTAATTCAATCGTGAATGAGGATGGCAGCTTACCTTTGGTATCAAAATGTCCATGATTTATGGCTTTGGAATCCGAAGTGTCTGATTTTTCAATGCTCATTTAACTTTCTCCAAGATTCAGCAAGGGAACACGGTAGAAACCAAAACCTCCTGAGAATATGCAACGCCTAAAAATTCAAGGATTTAATTACCACACTAATAAAACTAACTAAGCCAATCACTAGCAAAGCCACTCCAACAATTTCCGCACTATGAGAGGTTTCGTAAGTATAACGATCGCTTTGGATTTGTTGGAGTAGCTGATGATGTTCTTTTAATCCTAAAACCATGCCCAACATTCCCGTACCAATAAAAGACAGCCCAACAATAACCGAAAATCTAACTGGGTTAAGGTTATGACTCAGGTGAGTATTTTCAATGGTTGTCACGATAGTGGGGATACCAAAGCCAAAACCAATCAACGACAGACAGGTGCGTATCCAAGCCATTAAAGTGCGATCTGCTGCCGCTCGACTGCGGTATTTGGCCATTTCGGTACGCTCTGCTGCTAAATCATTGGTAGAATGACTCATGATAGGTCAGTTTTGGCTAATCTACGTTTATTCCAGATTGAGTAGGGAACACCGATAAAAGCTCCCAAAATTACGTAAGCTACCAGCGTCGGAATCACCTGCTGCTGTACATGATTCAAAATAGCGACAAACAAAGCTAAACCAAAATTGCGAGCAATACAGAAAATCGCCAAGGTAGCTCGCATATCATCATCGAGTCTGTCTAAAGTGTGTCCAATTCCTAGAGAGGCAATCACCATAATTGCGATCGCGACGAGTGGTAATTGCCCAACTCTGGAAAACAGTGGCAGTCCTAAGATGCACACTAAAACAACCATTACTAAAAAGAGGTTATCAGCAATAAAAGTCAAAGGTTGGGCAATATTTTTGGTAAATGTAGGGGCGAACTTTTGCATTAAAATACCGAGACTGACAGGCAATAACTGCACCATCATCACCTGTTGGGCAACTTCTAAAATTGCCACCTTTTGTGAAATTTTCTCAAATAAGGTAGCAAAAATTGCTAAGGTGAGGGGAGTAAAAAAAACTGCAAGTATTGCCAGAGTTAGCTGAAGACTCGCTGAGTATTGGAAACTGCCTCCAGCCTTTTGCGATCGCTTTGTAGTCAGAGGCGCACCTGGAGAAGCTGCCAGCAAGGCTAATCCTATCATCACTTCCGGCGGTAAGTTCAACAGTTTCAGCAGTAAAATAACCACCAGAGGCACTAGCACAACAACGGCTAGAAGCGCACGGAATACTAAGGCAGGTTTTCGCCAGAAGGAAAGCATCTTTTCAAAACAGAGGTTGCTCCCTATGGCTAACATTAGAGAAAAAATAGTGACTTTAACGAGAATCAGTAGTAAGGGATGGTGCATGGTTTTCAAATGACTGATCCTGGATGGTGAATCACTAAAAATTTCCGAAATTGCGCTGAAGTAGGACAACAATCAGCCAGCAAACTAACAGTTTCTCCTAATTAAATTTATTCCTAATGAATGTTCATATCCTGTTAGTTTCTGTAATATATGGGCAGGTAAATATGGATGTTTATGTATTTCATCTAACAATTGTTGAAGAAATTTTGATGTAGCTCAATAGACATAGAAATTTATCTATCAAACTCTACTCCTAGCTGAGTTATAAACAGAAAAAAATCACTCTGCATCCCCCTAAAGAAATTGGAACCATCCCGTGAAAATGAGTTGCATTGTCAGCTAGGGGATTAATAAAGTTCTTGAAAACTATACCTAAACTAACTTACAGCCTGTTAGACTTTCCTAAAAGAGTTTATGCCTTAAGGGGGAAGTAATATAGAACAAGTACAGCAGTTACAGGTGCAACTGTCTCAAGAGGATTAAATCAATCAAATAATCTCCACCTAACCAGCCTCCTCTACTGGCAACACTTCTTGGGATAACAAGGCGTAGAACTGCGGTACTAACTCCTCCAATTGCCGCAAATGCTCAGTTGCCGTTTCCTGGTTTGTTGACATTTATATCCTTGGGGATTTATTTCGGGTTTGTGCCTTACTACTCGAAGCCAGCGCGTTAATGTATTTACTACTGCATCGCTTTCCGTATTAGAGGTGTACTATACGCAAAAATTGATAAATTTTAATTGCTTGAGCGTAAGTTGAAACGCCCTCTTTAAGAGACAATAGAAATCAGACACTATAAAACCAGACGAAACTACCATTGTGTCTGATTATCAAGGGAGTAATAAAAATGACGCTCTCTGTTGTCCACATAACGGCGCACAGAAAGGCGATCGCTTCCTTGCCCTGGGCCCAGGCAGAAGCGAAGTTGATTGGGCTGTGGTTGGAGGGGAAAGCGCCAAGTTCTGTTCGGGCGTACCAGCGCTACACGAGACGATTTCTGGAATTCTTGGACAAACCTCTCAAAAAAGTGACTTATGAAGATTTGGTAGAATACGCTAGCTCCTTCAGGGGCAATGCAGAAAGTACCAAGCGCATATACATTGCCGCAGCTAAAAGCTTGATTAGTTTCGCTCATAAAATTGGATATTTACCTTTTAATGTGGGTATGGCATTAAAACTGGGGGAACTGCCAGATGTAATCAACGAACGCTATCTAGATGAGGCTGATATTAAATTGTTAGTACGAGCAGCATCTAAGCATTTAGCTGATGCAAAAACTCCCAAACGGCAGAACATCGCAAAAATAAATTTGTTAATTATCAAACTCTTGTACCAGGCGGGATTACGGGCAAGTGAAATTTGTGAGTTGACCTGGGGAGATTTGACACCCCGTGGTGACAGTGGTCAGGTATATGTTCGTAAAGCCAAGGGCAGCAAAAATCGTACTATTCTCATCAAGTCGAAGCTGTGGTCGGAACTAATGGAGTTCAAAGGTCAGGCTTTATCTACAGACGCAGTGTTCCAAAGTCAAAAAGGGGGACACCTCGACCGTCAAAACTTACACCCCATTATTAAGGAAATAGCCTCTGCTGCTGGGTTAAGCGATAAAGTTTCGGCGCACTGGTTACGTCATGCTCATGGATCTCACGCCATTGAGCGCGGAACTAATCCGGTACTGGTGAAAGAAACTTTGGGTCATGCCAATTTAGCCATCACTGATCGCTATCTCAAGGCTAGACCTAATGACAGTAGCGCTTTAAACTTAATGGATCTTTGAGATTTACACGAACGTAAGATTTGGATGAGTGAGAATGTAGCACAAATAGGAACCAGTGGCATCAATTGCTACTGGAAACTAAGCAGAAAAACTGCTTTCAAATGCCAAAGATATTTTTTAGCTAGCCAGCCCCCTCCATAGGCAACACCTTTTCCGAGAGCCATTCATAAAATTCAGGAACTTGAGCCTCGACAAGTCGCAGTTCATCTGCCGCGATCGCTTCAAGTTGGAGCACCGTCTCCCACCGCCAATCACCTGTCCACCGTTTGAGGATTCCTTTGATAGCATCGACTCCTTGATAAATGCCAGAGCGAAGCATTTCCACGCAATGAAGTAGGGTAGTGCGATCGCGAAAAGAGGCTTCGGGGCAGGGGAGAGGGGGAGCAGGAGAGAAAGATTCTTGCCCCTGTGCCCAAGAGCACCTGTGCTCAAGAGCCTCTAAAGATGGCGTAGTATCCGCCCCCTCAACTAATGGATTTTCTATACCATTTATGGGGGGGGTGGATACGGGAGGTAAAATAGGCTCAAAGCCTTGCGAATGCTGGTTGTGGAGGTAATCGGCACGTTGTTGCTGACGATGAGCGATAACTGCCAGTGCAAAGTCCAATTCCGACTTAGCCAGAGAATAAAACTTCACCTGCATTCCACGAGGGCCTTGCTTACGGCAAACTAGTTTTAGTCCCAGCTGTTCAAGCATTGTGGCCAACAGCCAAATTGGTTGACAATCACTTGGAACTGTAAAACCAAGAATTGCTTTGATGTGAGCAGCACATTCGGTGGCGATCTGGGTCATATTTAATAGATGTGAGTCAGCCGCCGTAATTTCCTCAAAAGCTACTAAACGCCCCAGGATATGATGAAGCCCCAAGTTTACCCTTGCTAACCACTTGGCACAATAATTTCCCCAATCCATGCAAAATGGAAGTTTGTCGCGTTCGGCGCGGTCTAGTTGGGTAACGAATGTTGGTGGTACTGGGTATTGTTGATTGGTACGAGAATCAACAATCATCTCTTGTGATGGAGATAAGATGGCTTCAAGAGCAGCGAACGCCCCAACGAGTCTACCGCCATTATCCTTCTCGACTAATTGTGGCGTAACTTCCATACCGTAAGCTTCATGAATGCGGAATTTTTCACATTCGTTCATCTCATCAGGTGAAAGATAATCCTTGGTTTGTCGTGCGCGGTATTCTGTTTTAGTAATGTTTTTGGCACTGGCGACGGCATGATGGTGAGCAGTATCCAGAGCATCAGCAGCATTTTTCAAATATTCCAAAGCTTGAGCATCATTTTCATCACCCACTGGTACAATCTGATTACCCATTTGAGTTAACAAATCGCGCAGATCCGCCCGAAGATTATTAATTGATTGATGGCGGTTGGCTTGAATTTGGCAGTAGGCATCTAATGCCCAATCCTTCTCAGCCCCGCGCTTACCAGTCTCGCGGTCGATCCGCAACAGAAAAGCTGTGATTTCGTTGGTTTGGAGTAACCTTTCTTTGATTTTGGTGGGGTTGGTGTCAAGGTAGCCAAATGGGGGTTTGGGGGCCACCCAAACATGAATCGGCACTTTTGGACGATAGCGCCACAGCTGTTGAGCGCACTCAGTTGCAGTTTGACTGACGGCATGAAACACCCCAAACACTAAATCAAAATGATAGTCTGGAATGTCTACACCAGTTCCAAGACTAGGAGAGGTGAGTAACACATCTATATTTTTGACTGCGTTGGTAATGTCTTTGATAAATGCAACGTTTTCTTCACTGCCAGAGTTATCGGAATGTACAGACCAGATACGTAATTTTGGAAAACGTCTGCTGTGATTAGCAGTAGTTGGAGAATCAATGGCGGCGGGTGAGGAGATCTTGCCGTCGTCAGGAGATAACTCAATGTGTAGCAACAATGATTTTTCCAGTTTCTTGATGAAACGCTTACTGTCGCTGACCACCATAACTTTCTGACCAATCATGATTGCCGCCGAAATTTGAGCAACCAAAGCACTTGAATCCTGACCTTCATACCAATAGATGGTGCGATCTCCGTTGTTGAATTCGTTCTTAATAATGTATGGCTGCTCACCCTCTGGTCGCATCGCTTTGAAAAACTCTATGGTTGTGTCATCCATGTGTGCATCGGCAATCACTACCAGGGGGGCATTGTAGACAATATACTGTAGTGTTTCCAAAATTAAGGCGCGATGTTCCTTACAGGTTTTGCTCAGTAATAGGTGAGTCAGGTATTGGCAAGCTTCATCAATGAAAATGCAGCCATAAGTTAGGGCCTGGGTATTTAACTTATATAAACTGTCGATGGTAATGCTCAGTGCCGTTGCCTGGGTCATGCCTGCATAACCAAGGTCAGAATACATCAAGGTTTTCAAACGTTGTGCTAGATTTTTGAGCAAATTGACTCGATGCCCGTTGTTGAGAAATTTTTGGTCGGGGTTAGCGTCACGCCAAGCGCGCATGAGTTCAGTTTTACCAGTTCCCATGTCGCTGATTAGTACTACCAATCCTGAGCGGGGGAAGAGAAAATATTTTGGTTGATTTTGGTGAGCTTTTTTAAGTCTGTACTTTCTCTGTGGCTGGGAATCGTCAGTTTTATAAAGACTTGCTGCAAATATGGAGCTAGGAGTCTTGGGTTGGGGAGTTGAGGATATCTCGTCACCCTCAGTTTTGGTAATCCTGTAGCTACTGCTGTTTGTTTGTGTGCTTTTGTGTGTGTTGTTCTTAGGTTCTTGTGCCCCCAAGCCTGCTTGTGCTCCCTTTACCAACAGGGCTTGAGTCAAATATTTGACGTTGACAATCAAATCAGGCTTATATTTTCTCAATCCCCGGTGTTTAATTAAGAATGAGTGCTGGTAATCAGCTAGTGATTTAGCATCATCAACAAGCGCCATCAGTAGTGCATTAGCGTTTTCACCCCGTTCCACCACGAAATCATCTACACCTTTTTCTGGCCCCGGCAAGGATGCGACTTCACACTCGGCACCAGCAGCAACAATTGCTTTACCTGTGCGAACTGTGGCTTGATACACTGACCAACGAGTTTTCAGTTTAGTCTCGTAGTCAAATAGGATAATGAACTTGCGTCCCGGCTGTGCCAGTGGCATTAAGTCTGGATGCAATCTCTCGTCAAAATCCTTTTTGCCCACACGACCATTCCAAATCCCCGGTAGCGCTAGAGCTACAAACCCCAGACTGAGTAAGCAAGCTGCCTTCTTCTCGCCTTCGCAAAGTACAACTGGGATTTCTGGATGAGCGATTATCCATTCCCAAAATACCAGTGGAGTCAGCCTATTTTGTAATCGTAGAGCCAGGGGTGAGTGATATCGCTTAATGTTATACCGTAGTGCCACCTTATCCCAGATGGGGTTAGTCACGTCGAAGTAAGTAACGCGGTTAGGCGTTTTGGGGGGTGACTCATACTTAACAGGTTTTCCTTAGATAAATATGATTTGGCTGAAAAAGAATATAGATTAGCAATTAAATATAGTAATAATAAAGCTACGAATGCCATTAATAATTTAGCTAGACTGAAGAACTTGCAAGAAAAATATTCCGAAGCAGTGCAATTAGCAATTGAAGGTTTAAAGAATACCCTAGATTCGGACACCCAGTTAAAAGCAGCATTGTATAAGAATTTAGGATGGGCAAGGTTAATGCAAAAAGATTATTTTCAAGCAGATAAAAACTTGCAAAAGGCATTTGAGTTAAATTCCCAAAGAGTGGATGTATATTGCTTGCTGGCAAAAACGAAAGAAGCATTAGGTCAATTAGATTATGCAAATAGCTATTGGGAAATGTGTTTACTTGCAAGAACAGATGGAGAATATTTACCAGAAATCCAAAAGTCAGGGCTATTTCATTCTAAATGTAGGCAGTATATGGTAAGATGCAGCGCAAATTCTATATTAATGCATCTGTCCCATGTCTCAAATCGCAATTATAGAAGCCTTCGC
>NZ_JACJTU010000105.1 GCF_014698835.1 Nostoc paludosum FACHB-159
ATTTAGGAGTTGTTAAAGCCCTACGAAAACCAGTCTCCAGGCTGGATTTATCTCCTTTTCCTGCACCCTCTTGACAAATGTGCAATTACCTTAACCTCTCACGGATGTTTTCCGCGATTCTTTGGCTTTTTCATCGTCATTAATCCGCAGTCGTTATGATTTGGACTTAAATTGTTTTAAAGTGCTGTAAGTCACAAGGTACGAATGCAATTCTCTCGGGCCTTGCTCTGCATTAAAAATGGTCGAGCGAACACTGCTTTCTCGATCCAATTTCTGATATGTTGATAGCATTGCTATCTACTTGATATCGATAGCTGTTGCTATCAATTGCGATATCACTATGCCTGACCTTAACAAACCCAGTGAGATGATCCGCGTACCCACTCCCCTGATTCCAGCAGTTAGGGAGTTATCCCGGCTGCACCGACAAGGACTCTCAAGCGAGGTACTTCACTCTTTGGATGAATTAATACTGGCGTTGGACAGTAACAGTAGAAGCGCCAACTCTACTTCCCAAACGATATTAGCTATTTGCGAACGACTGGATAATCTAGAATTACGTTTGTCGGGTGATATTAGTAGCGATGCATCCAGTAACCAGCATCTCGCCGATTTAGAACAAAAAATCGACTCTATAAATAATCGGCTAGCACAATTTGCCGAGGTAATTATGCAGCTTCAAAGTAATATTAATAATCAACCAAGGCGGGGTAAGTCATACTATGGCAATTCTTATAATCAAGGGCAACCTGTTAAGTTTCAGCCAATTACAGAAGAAAGTTTGGCTTCAAGGTTAGGGGTAACTCCAGAAACTATTCGTAAGGAAAGAGAAAGTCAACCCGCGCCGCTTTTTTTCGCATGGTCTAAGCGCAAGGATACTTCTGGTATTGGCTGGGAATTTAATCAGAAAACGGGATTGTATCATCCAATTACTTGAACCCGACAGCGATGATTATTTTAATAAACGCAGCTGAGGCTGAAATCCAGGTTCACTCTTTGATAGCTTTACCGTTAAAATAATAGATATTGGTTTATAGGTAAAAAGCATGACAGAAACCAAGTCTACCCGTGTTGTCCGTAGGGGGAGAATATTTCCCGAAATCCAATGGAATGAGGAACAATTTGCACGACGTGAAGCCGAACGCGAGGCTTTTTACCAACGTTGTCAACCTATTTTTGAGCGAGTCAAATCAGAATTAATTGAAACTCACTACAACTGGTTTGTTGCAGTTGAACCGGATAGTGGAGAATATTTTGTTGATAAAGATTTAGAAGTAGTTTCATTACAATGTCGCGAACAGCATCCAGGCAAAATACACTATACTTTTCGGATTAATGAGTCTGGGGCTTGCGGCACGATATGACGATTTCCGGTTTTTTTGGTGATGAGGAAGCACTACTTTTTGAAATTAATTTAATAACATCAGATGGATTAGAATTACCTGTTGAGGCGATGTTTGATACAGGTTTTTCGTATTGGTTAGCGATTAATGACCAAGATATAGATGCACTTGGTTGGGAGCGTTTACGAGAGCAAACAATGCGAACTGCACGGGGAGATGTAAAATTTGACATCTATGTTGGTCAAGTACTATTTGATGGTCAAGAGTTTGACATCCCTGTACATGTTGGCAAAGATTTAACAGAAGTTTTACTCGGTCGTCAATGGTTAACAAATCGTCGGTTAGTCGTTGATATACAGTCGGGTGAATTGACGTTGGGATAACTACGACCGATAAAAAGAGAGAAAAATCCCTCAAGATTTTGAAAAATTTATCAATTGTCTATTTTTTGGCAGATTTGTTATTAGTGTCTGGTAGACACACAACGGACACGTCACAGACATCTGGTGTCAAAACGTGTCCGATGTGTGTCTGCTCTAATGTCTGAACGTGTCCATACTGTATAAGGCTTTCAAGCTTTAGTGTCTGTAGTGTCTGGTGAGGAGTGTCCGCGAAAAAAGGGGGTTTTGGGGAGCAGACACGCGGACACCAAAGCGGCTAAATTTGATTGAGCTTGATAACACCCTCGGCTATCCAATCCGCCAATCCTGCCCCAACAATTTCATACATCCAGCCCTTAATTTGCTCAACGCTAAATCTCTCACCGTTCACTTTAAAGTTGCCTTTGAACTCTCTTACATCAGCTTCTATTCGCTCAGTTCTGGTGAGATATTCATACAACTTTTGCGCCATCGGTGATAGTTTTGTTTTTTCATCATGGGTATCACCACTCTTGCCACCGATATTAAATTCCAGTTCATAAATGCGTTCTAAAGTGGCTTTATCTATGGGTGGCGCTGACGATTCTTTGACGGATTTATCAACACTAAAATCAATCCGTTTGTGGTCAAGTTTAGGCAGTTCAATCGGCAACCATTGACCATGCCCTGGAAGTTTAATTTTTCCCATACCCGATGCCCTGGCCTCTGTAGTAATTGGGTCAACTTGTGCAATTAACTCAATCTCTAATAAGGCAGCATCTCTAAGTTTAGATAATCCCTTAGCCTTGGCTAAAATCTCCATCGTGCGGTCATGGGCAACAAATAGGGGAATCATTAATTGCTTGCGGGATTCAGTCATGGCACAGCGAAACCATTTACCAATGAAGTCTGGGTCAGGTTTCCAGTTGTCGGGGGCATCTAATGGCATCGGCTCAATAATATGATCCGTCCATGTGGTGAACTCCTCGCAAATCACCGACAATTGTTTACCGGATGCCCTTAAATGCTGCGTCCATTGCTCCTCAGTCATGCCGCTAGAACGGTAAGCAGCGTAGCGCAATCGCATTTCATCCATGTACCATTGCATGAAATCAGCGATTTCCCTATAGCCAGTAATCAGCCTCACCCCTCGCCATTCAACTTCTGTTCCGTGAGGGTCTAAAGCTACAACATCCCAACCAGCGTTAACCTTCTGCCAGACAATCTCTCTAGTCGTCCACGACTTACCCGAACCCATGCCCCCAAACAGTAAAGCAGGGTAGCCAATCGCGTTTTTCATCCATTGGTATTTGTCACCGTTGGCGATGACTGGCTGCTGTGCTTTCTCCTCCACTGTTCCCGGTTCACCGTGTGGTAGTTGTGCCTGGGGTGGCTCAAACTTAGAGAAGCTTGCACCCCCATCTAGTAAATGCCCAAACTCTTGATAGTCCTCTGCATTCATCGCCATAAGTAAGGCTGTTACTTGCTGTGGGGTGATGCTGGCTATAAACTGCTGTCTAGCCTCAGCGATTTTGATACCACGCAGGTATTTAAGTAATTCGTTCCCAGATAGTTCAAGCAACTGCTCACCCAGTTTGACAGAGTAGTTAGCCTTGACTCCCTCAAATTGTTTGGTAGCTCGGTAGTGTGGTCTGATATCGCTTAGATAATCCCTTGCCCTGCTGGTGGCCCACAAACCTATTGCCCCTAACACCATTGCACCAATACCCAGATGAATCTTAAACGGGTTGTCAGCAGGCAATGAGCGAAAGACGTACAGGCTATCGTGCTGGAGAAATGCCCAAGGGTTATAGTTCGGGTTACTTGTGCGGTACTGGTTAGCCTTGAGGTAAGGTTCTGGAATTTGCGATCGCTGCTCATATCGACAATACTTGTTACCCAAAAGCAATTTATCAGGGTTGCCAACGCCTGCCTCTATTGGTGCATCATGGATTCTGGCTGACTGTGGATAAAAGCATAGTTCCCGCTTCGATATTCCGTCGCCAACATGGGCAGCGATACCACAAATCACCGCGCCTGTTATGGATGCCATGATTGCCAGATTTAGACGCGGTGGTAAGCTGTATGAGCGTTGATTTAAATTAGATGGTTTGGTATCCATAGTCATCTCTTACGCCAATAGAAAGCTAGAATGACTGCTACGACTGCGGTAAAACCGAGAATTAAGGGAAAATTAGTTTGTTTTGGTGACTCAATCCCCTCATACTGTTTTACCTGTTGGGTGACTCCCAAAAAACTGCTACGAGCTACAAAATCCATCTGTTGGGCATCAGTGGTTAACTTCCACGAACTAGCAGCCAGCATGAGGGTACGAGTTACCCCAAGGCCAAACTTTTGACGGTCGCTGATTGTGGGAATGAAACTGTTTTCAAAACGTAGATAGCACAAAGCCCCAGCCACAGAAAGCCCAACGGGTAAGCCTGCCACAACTGCCGGGAACAGCCCCACACATCCTGCAAGGTAGAGAGATTGAGTTGACGCAACTTGAAACCCTGCCAAAACTGCACCTTGAGCAATCCCACGAAGTACAGTTACACCGCCATCGGTTTGGGCGATCGCCTGCTGCACTTGTTCACTGTCGTATTGTTCGCCCTGAATATGCTGTGTACGCTCGTCTACAATCTCTGCATCAAAATAGATGGGTGTCTGGTTTTGATTTTTGATGAGCATAGGAACACCTTTCAAATGGTTATCCCCCAGTGAGTCTGGGGGATTTAAGAGTTAGTCAATCAACCGTCTAAAGAAACCTTTGACTCCTCGCATTGCTGCTGAACCGTGTCTGTGGATGTCTTTTAGTGTTTCTTTGGCTCTGTCTGCTGGTGATAGTCCCTGCTGCTTGTCCCTTACCTGCTGCCACAACTGCGTCTTCGCTTTGTTGGAATCAATTTCAATCGTCCGAAGTGCGACGCGGTGCGATTCGCCAAGTAGGTTGAGTGTACGCCCGTGTCGAAATTGTTCTTGGCTTAATTGGTTGTTGGAGGCGATAACCTTCTGTTCTAAGCCGTACCCCAAACGCGCATCGCTGACCCTGACTTTTGACCAACCATCAGCCATTTTGTTAATGCTTGCACCAGCCTCAGTGAGAAACTTGGTTTCTTCTGCCATGACTGCTTCAGTTGCCTGTAGCCCTTGGTTTAAGTTGCCGAATACAGCCTTAGCATTCTGGGCGCGTTGGGTTTGCTTGATTCGGAAATCTGCTACAGTTGCTGCTGCTGATGGGTTACCGTCGAGGGCTTGAAATACAGTTTCTTGGCTGATGCCACTCAAGGAATGTAACGCAGCGTAGGTGATGGGTGCATCTAGTTTTAGTTTTACTGTCCGGTTCATGGCTGCTCACCCCAAGTAAAGTTGTCCGGTTCATGCCCCGACTCGTCATCATCTGGCCAGTAGTTCATCTCTACAAAACGGTCATAGATTCGGGTTGCTCGTTGCCTTAGTGGAGAATCAAGGTCATCACTGATGAGGTCAAAGCGGTTTTGTCCGTGTGCCAAGAGATTGGCTGTGTCTGGGTCAATGCCATTACCAAGGAACTGACCAAATGCAGCAGAGTATGGATGATCGTCAATGGTAGAGTGAGTTGCTAAAAATTCAGTTCCGGTGAATGTTGGGTAATCAAAAGTCTCTTCTACGTCTGGGTCAACTGGCTCAATATCAGAAGAAGTTTCTGCTAAAAGTTGCTGCAATCTCAAGGCGGAGTCAGTTAGGGGTGAACGTCCCCAGTCGTTTGGGTTTCTATAATCAAGTGCCATGTTGCTAAAATCCTTGTAGTGTATTACCTGATGCACTGAAAGGGCGATCGCTGTGCTTGCCGGCCAGTGCGATCGCTCTCCCATCACTGAAAAAAGCCTTCTCTCGAAATATCCACAGTAGAAGCTGTGGCCGACCATTGCAGAGTGTTGAAAAACTGCGTGACATCGCCAATGGTTACATCGCAATCAAAATGTAAGCCTTGATATTGGGGATGCTGCCGAATTTGGGTTACTAATTGTTGGGCTTGTGCAATCAATTCTGGCAGTGGTTGAGTGTTCATAATTCACCTCAAAAAATTGATAATTGCAATGATTCTTGGCTGATAACTGAAGCATTAGTAGACATCCCTGTTACTTCATAACAGCGAGTAGTTAAAGCTTTGTGATTGAGCAATAAATCAGCTTTTTTTCGTTGTCCAGTAAGAGGGCGAAAGTGATACTTTGGGTGTTGGATTGTCCCTGTTCTAAATAGGTACTGGTACAGCGTTCTATCGATTTGGTACACCTTGTAATTGGTGAGTAGGGTTGAGTCATAGACTCTATTTAGCATAAGTTTTTACCTCAACTTGGGAGTAAAACTCGATATCTAAGATTGCTTCGTGAATCTCTAAAAGTGCTTGAATGGCATCACCCAAACGCAAATCATTCGATGTACTGAAACGCTCGGAGCCTTCAATTTGTTTGTAATTTGGGGATGCTTGCACAAACCTAAGAGTCTGTTCGCAACCCAAGAGAATGGTCATTATTTCGGTAGTGGTTAGCGATGGTTGTGTCTGCATGGTTTCTTGGTTGCTCATACCTTCTTAGACCTCTTTTTTGTTTTGGATAATTCTGGCTCCAATTGTGTCGAGGCTGGCTGCTGTTTTGGCTTTTGCAGTACATAACTGATTGCACCTGCACCACCCACAACCGCAGCGATAGTGAACATATTGTTTTTGCCAAAGTACTGCACTCCGAAGTAGCCCAATGCAATAGCAAAGGCTGTTGCACCAATGCCAAAAAGCGTATTCCTTACTTTGGATTTGGTCATGCTGCCCCTTTGAAATTAGTGACCATTGCGCTAAGTGCTGATTTATTTGGCTGTGTAGATTGCGGTGTTGAGGGTTTTGGTGATGTTTGCAGATTACCGTGTTGAAAAATCAGCTTCTCTACACCTGCCGAAAGTGCTTGTGTTGGTGCATCTTGGGGTAATTCAAAAATCTTGCACAATTCAATTACTGCTAAGTAAGAGATGGTTATACGCCGAGATTCGTAATTCATTGATTAAGCTCCTCTTGCAATTTGAGTTAATAGCTTCAACCCCAAAGCATTGATGAATTGGGGATTATTCAAGACCACAAAACCTAAACCGGCTAGGTTCTGATCCACCACTGGCAGCGAAACACCCCCACCCCAGGCGACAAGGTATTTAGCGCGGTCTAGATAATTGCCAGCAGTCACAAAGTTGGCGAATTTCTCAATTCTGGTACTCCACCAATCCTCAAGGCACTGGCTATACTCGGTTTCAAACTTCTTACCAGTTAGGTGGTTGCCGCCGTATGTGAAGGTTTCTTCGAGAATCCCTTGGTTAACGAGACTAGGCGAGTGCTTCACATCCTTGGAAAGCAGACTTACTCTGTCGTTTCGCTTATCGAGAGCTTCTGCAATCATCGAGTGCAACTCACCGGCTCCACCCTCAATTAGATGGCGGTCAATCACTGCACCGCTACCGTTAAACACAGTCACCAACCAAGTTGATGAACCGATATCAAGTGCGATCGCCAATTCCGAGGGGTCAAGAATTAGGGATGCTTCACCGAATAAGCAATGGGCAATGCTTCCAAAGCCTTCGGGGTAAATGCCTGCAACCTCTATGTCAACCGTTTTAGTGACAATGGAACGAGTTACAGGATGCAGATGTTGGAAGGTGTGAATTCCTGATACCCTGCGTTTAATCTCTTGTCCCCAGCGTTCTGGGTTGTGATTGCTCAAACTAATCGAAAGCTTGAACCCATCGGGAATATTGAGAACTGCTAAATCTGCAAGGATGCTTTCTAATGCCAGTTCTGCTTTTTTAGCTTTGTCGTCATGAAGTAGGGTGTGGTCAGCCTGTGCTAGAGCTGCACTGCCCCAGAAAAATTGAATATCTTTTAAGTCCAGGCGTGAACCTTCGACATACCGTACCCATACCCCATCTTTAGATATGGTTTCGTGGTGCATGAGGTTGCGGTTGCGAACAAGTGAGTATGCGGCAGGCATCATGATAGAAAAATCACCAATCATGGCCTTGCCGTAACCTGCTCCTGCGTCCTTACCTCCTGTGAGGTCAGTTAGCCCGGAATTGGCAAGCAACTCTGCTTGAAGGAGCCAGTTTTTGGCATTGGTGTATGTGGTTGTCATGGTTCTGATGGTTGGTGAAAGTCTTATTTATCCTGGCTTTGGAGAATTTATCGGCAGAAGTGCCAATAATCCACACATCCAGGTTTTGGTAAGCCTAAACATCACTTTCTGGCTTCTGTTGCCTTTGTTGGGTGGCTGTTTTTGGCTTGCACAATTATTATAGCTCGAATACTCTAATACTCGAAAATGATTTTTACTTATGCTTTGGCGATAATTGAGAGAATTAATTAATGAGTATTTGAGCTATGGAGGAAAAGAAAAAACCAGGAAGACCATCAACCAATAAAGATGACTCTGTTTTTGTCCGTGCGAGAGTACCACGAGAAATTCACAAAGCTTTCAAGCTTGCTTGCACGGAGGATGATTTAGTTATGGAAGATGTAATCAGGGATTTAATTAATGAATGGCTTACAAAAAGAGACAAGAAAAAGTCAGTTTAGATTTTGGAGTTTTAGAGCTATATAATATATGAGAAACCTGTTACTTCTCCCAATTTGAAATTTGAGGAGAGGTGACATAAATCAAAACAACTTACAGAATCTCAGGCTCTTGAAAAAGTATCAACTTTTATTAAGTAATTTCAAGCTACGAATTAGGTCTTGTTAAACCTAAAACGGACAGAATTTCTGTAATATCAAGCATGAAGGCAAATGAAGGTTGTAATGGAGGTAAATACACAACACCACCAAAACTAAAAAGACAAAGCGTTACTAAGTAGTGAACACTTTGCCAGACGGTAAAAATTAAAGGTTTAAATATCTGCGAGCGGGGTTTATCTCTCAAAGACCAAAGAAGTGGAACGAAGTTGGAAGCTCTAACCACTAATTGGCAACAGAGATCATTCCGCGCTGCTTACTCATATTATACGAGTTGCTGTGGCAATTTACAAAGTTATGTTGGCAGATAAATTCAACAATTTTTTTGCCAGATAAAAACCAAGTTTAAACAAGAAAAGCAGTAAATCTCATAGATATCAGGTGTAGCAGTGCGTTAACCCCCTCGAAATGCTGAAAAACAGTTATTTGAGGGTACATCTGTGATAAACAACAACAGCGCATTGGCAAAAAGTCAATGCCTTGTGCCGAAGTTTAAATTCGCTGTCAACACTTGTGGCTCTAATAAAGACTGGGACTTTAAAAAGCTAGCTGCCAACTTCCGGGACGTAGAAGGCACGATAGAGGATGTCCAGCAACACATTAAAGCCGGTCACGCTGTTTGTGCTGGCTTGTTAGATGGTAAATGGCGCAGTAAGGCTAATGTCATCGGTTCTCAATGGATACCTCTAGACATCGATAATTCTGATGTCGCCCGTGATGCTTATGGCAAGCCGATTAAGGACTCTAACGGTAATTCTATTAAAGTCTACAAGCATCAATTAACGCTTGAAGAAGCCCTAGCCCATCCCTTCATCCAAAAACACTGCGCTTTACTCTACACCACCAAGAGCCATAAACCTGACTGGCATAAATTCCGGTTGATTTTCCTTCTGCCCCAATACGTTGAGGGTGCTGACACAGTAGAAGCTTGTACGCGCTCTCTGATGCAGCAGCTACCGCATGACCCTGCGTGTAAAGATGCTTCTCGCGTATTCTACGGCAACACTGAAGCGGAATTTCTCATAGTCAACCCCGAAGCTACTCTACCAACAGAGTGGGTAAGTTCAGCGATTGCGATCGCGCTCCATGAGAGGGAAGAATACCAGCAGCGCATCCAAGAAATCGAGTCACGCCGTCAACAGTGGAGGGAGATTTCCGACGTTGAAGGCTGGGACATTGAACAGCTGATCCAGCAAGCACTCTCATTCATTCCACCGCGTAGCCCTGGCAGTGGCAATTACGATGAGTGCCGCCAAGTGCTGATGGCTTTGGTCAATCACTACGGGCCAACGGATGCCGAAATCATTGCTGAAAAGTGGTCGCCCTCCATTCCTGGTACAACCTGGAACATTCGCGCCAAAATTCGCAGTTTCCGACGTGGAGGGATCTCGATTGGAACCCTGTTTCACATTGCCAAGCAGTACGGGTTTCGCTTTCCGCAACGGCAGTATGAACCACGCCACACCGAGCAAGGAGTCATTAGCCGCCAAGAGTGGGAACTGGGACGAGTCAGGGAAGACTTGACCAGCTTCCAGAATTTATTAAAACAGGCGATCGCCCCATTCGTTACAAAGAAGAAAGGATTTTCAAAACCCGCGTCAGAGAAGCCAGCCGCCGCATCACCCCAGACAGCGCCCGAAATTACCAAGCTTTTACGTCAAGTAATTATCTACAAGCGGGGCAATATCCCGCATCGAAGCGAAATTACAGGC
>NZ_JACJTU010000106.1 GCF_014698835.1 Nostoc paludosum FACHB-159
CTAATAATGTCATTGCCGCCGCTACCAGATAATTGATTATCAACAGCATCACCAGTAATAGTGTCCTTTTGATTTGTACCAGTTACATTAACAAAATTCTTCACCTTAACTGTAATTCGCGTTGAACCTGCAACCCTGATTTCTAGTTTTTCTTTAGATAAATCAGCTATTATTGATACGTTCGTAGCATCAGTAGTTGCATCAATACTGTTAGCCTGTCCAGTAGCACCGATCAGGGTTTCAACTACATCTTTAAATGTGTCAGTTCCAATTGCACCTTTTTGGAAACCTGCTGGTTGAATTATTACAGGTTGCCCTAAGTCGCTGTAATCAACAATATCGTTACCATCTCCACCAGTAATCGTATCATCACCTGCACTGGCGATAATCCTGTCATCCCCAGGAGTTCCAATTAAAATATCATCCCCATCAGTACCTGTAATTGTTGCCATAATCTTGCTTTCCCTGTTTTTGAGTAACTGCTGTATAGTAACTCGTTATCGGCTGTATTCTTTGGATAAATATTGCAAAATACAGCTATCAGCTAATATTCTTCTGTTGCTGCCAGTTACCAGAACTACCTTGCTTGTGATTGCTCGTTGGTATTTACCAAAATTGAATTACAGAATAAATGAAAGTTCAATTACCATCTGCCACGCTGATTATGTAGCACCGTGTAGCTTGAAGAAGGCAGAAGGCAGGAGGCAGAGGGCAGAAGGGACAATTAAGAAGGGGATTCAGACCCCTCCTTAATTGGGGCCACTGAACTTCGTTTCAGTGGGGGTCTTAAACCCTTACTCCCAAGGCGTCGTGGCAGAGTGCAGAAAACAGTATTCCTTCTGCCTCCTGCCTTCTGCCCTCTGCCCTCTGCCTTTCTCGATAAAAGGTACAGCTTACAGATATCTGTTGCTATAACTTATGAGTCAGCAAACTTATTTTAAAGTCCCCTTTGTCTGGGAGGAGCCGAAACCTTTAATTGAAGTGTCTGGACGATTAGCTTTTAAGCCTGTTAAGGCAATGGGCGGCAATCTATTAATCAGCGTCGTCACACGTGTAATGGCTTCATCAATGGATGCCAGCCATCAACGTAAAATTTCAGCAAGCTCGCCGTATCAAGAGGTTGAGAAATATCTCAATTCAGCCAAGGATGACTTCTGGTATCAAGATGACTGGTGGCAATTTGGAATTAATCAAAATGGCGACATTGTAGGGTTTGTGCTTCCGGTTATCTTTACAGGATGTGCCAAAGAAGACAAAGAGGAAGGAACTATCTACGATATTGGTGTACTTCCAGAGTACCGAGGGCAGGGTTTTGCATACGATATTTTGTCACAAGGAACACGTACATTACAAGAAGTAGGGGTTTGGAGAGTGTTTTGTGATACTTAGGTGGGTAACGAGCGGATGATTTCTGCTTTTAAGCGAGTAGGCTATCAACAGTACGGTGAACCTTGGCAGCGTCCCATTTGAATGGGGTTCACCTCTCGAATTTTTAGGTTGCTCTGAGAGTTTATATTTACCGATGATTAGTTAAAATCAAGCCAGGTAAACAAATTGGCAAAAGGTGAGCTGGAGTGCTTTTTTCCAGAATTCAACACAAATCTATTATCAGTTTGATGTTTTTGCTGATTTTGACTGTAGCTAGTGGAATTTTTGTATACTTAGTTTCCCCATTACGAGAACCAACCTTTCAACCAAATAGCGGCAACGGAGGTTCATTAGTTCCCTGGATGAGAGGAATCACAGAGTCACATTGGTTATGGGGAGCTAATATTTTAGCTTTTTTACTTTCTAGCAATCTGACGTTCATTACTTGGCAAAAATGGGGACTCAACCGAAACACTCAATGGTTGCGTTTGACGTTAATGGTACTAGCGTGGATATTACTATTTAGCTTTTTCTGGCTGGCATTTATGTCTCACTTATTATCACAATAGTTAATTGACTAAGCTATATGTATGAGCGTTCTGTAGTGATGAAAGTCCATGTGCAATTACTGTTTGTGAATTAAACTCATTTGGCGATCGCTCACAGCACTATGTACAGCAGTTAAGTAAGTTTAAATTCAACAGTCTAAACACGAGTCGTATAATCAAATATTGTAATTGTTGGAGAGTTATTCGTGTACCTGGAATCACAATTACGAGAAGCTTGGTGGCAAGTAGCCAAAAGCTTTTGTGCCAGATCGGGGCCATTAGTTCGGACTATTGAGGATATCGAACCTACCGCATTACAAACATCTTGGTTGATATGCGCCCAGTCACTACAGACACTCTTTGCCAATCATTATGGATATGAATCTGTAGCAGCGCGTTTTTCAGTCCCCAAGGATTATGAAGTCTTCATGCAACTTATAGGCGGCGGTTGGAAATGGCCGTTTAGCTTAGAATGGGTTCTATTTGACGCACAGACAGTTACTACAGCCACCGAGAATAACTTTCGGTTGTTTGTAAGCGAGGTGGAAGAAGATGAACCACCGATGGATTCTGGCTTTTGGTTGAGTATTGGATGCTGGTCAGACAAACATGAGTATCTTCTGTGTTGCGACCGAAACCACAGCCATTACGGAGTTGTCCTCGACGGGCATGATAGCCACCCTTGGCTCAACGGTGTTGAATTTGGTGGTTGCTATCTGATGGCTAAGTCATTCTCAGAATGGTTGCGTCTACACAGTAGTAGCTAACTGTTATGCTGCACCTGCTCTAAAGATGGAGTGATTCGCATTAACTGACAGTTGGTTGACGCACATTTGTCAGTCTTGGAATACGTCTTTCGGTTTGGTTAATGATCCAAGCCCATGTTGAAGTCATACGGCGTACCGAGCAAGAATTTCAAGTTTTGCCCAAGCGTTGGGTAGTCGAAAAAACATTTGGGTGGTTTAACCAATATCATCGTCTCAGCAAGGATTATGAGCGCCTACCACCAAATGAGTGAAACTGCTATATATGCTGTCATGACTAGAATTATGTTACGTCGTCTTGTTGTCTAAAGATTTACTTTATATCAACGTGAAAGCTGTGCTATTTAACCATTTTAGCCTTTTTTAATTTTCTGTTTTGTTTAAGTCCCGTTAGTGCGATAGGTTCATGGGAATGTCAATTATAAATTCTGTACCTTCGTCCAAAACAGAGCGACAACTCAACTTGCCGTTATGAGTTTCTTCAACAATTTGTCGGGCGATCGCTAATCCTAATCCAGTCCCTTTTCCTACAGCTTTAGTTGTAAACAAATGGTCAAAAATTCTGGCTTTAACCTCTTGAGTCATACCTTTACCATTATCTCGAATACAAATTTGAACTTGACGATCGAGTATTGCTGTCTGAATTGTGATTTGTTGCGGATGGGCACTGATTTGGGAAAATGAACCAGTTTTTGCCATTTCATCAAACATATCGATCGCATTAGCAAGGATATTCATAAATACCTGATTTAATTGCCCAGGAAAACATTCAATCTGCGGTAAATCACCATAGTTTTGAATTACTTGAATAGCAGGGCGAAATTCATTAGCCTTAAGACGATATTTAAGGATCAGCAAGGTACTATCAAGCCCGTCATGAAGATTAGCACTAGTCTTGTGTTCGGTATCAGCACGGGAAAAGGTACGCAAACTGGTGCTGATACTTTTGATGCGAGCAGTCGCTCCTTGCATGGAATCGAGTAACTTAGGTAAATCGTCGCCTAAAAATTCTAGATCGATCTCTTGGGCATGGTCTTGAATCGGTGTGCCTGGATGAGGATAATGTTGTTGATAAATTGCTAAATGTTGAATTAAATCTTGCACGTAATCTTTGGCATTGTTGATGCTGCCATTAAGGAAGCCGATGGGGTTGTTAATTTCATGGGCAACACCTGCTACCAAATTGCCTAAAGATGCCATTTTCTCGTTCTGGACTATTTGGAGTTGCGATTGTTCAAGTTGTTGAAGAGCAGATTCCAGTTGTTGTGCTTTGTGCCGAAGTTGTATTTCCGACTGACGCAAGGCTTGGTCTACTTGTTTGTGCCTAATTCCTGAGGCAATTTCATCGGCGACTAACTTTAGCATCTCCAAAAGCTCATCAGTTAGAGCCTGACGTGCAAACAAGGCCAGCACTCCCATCAGCCGATCTTCAAAGATGAGTGGATAACCAGCAAAGGCAACCATTCCTTCCTCCTTTGCCCATTCTTTATTTCCGACTCGCGGATCGTTCAACACATCATTAGTCAAATGAGGACGAAGTTCCTGGGCAATCAGTCCGATTTTAAATGCTCCTACCGGAACACGACTATGGGGGCCATCCAGATGAGTGTACAGTCCAGCACTTGCTTGGAGTTCTAACATATTTTCATCTGCATTTAGTGTCCAGATGCGTGCAAAAGCTGCATTTAAATGCTGAACAACAGCTTGTGTGCAGGATTGCAGCATTTTGGTTAAACACTCACTGCTGGTTAAGGCGGCATCTATGTCTGAGCGGAAACTTAATTTACGATTCTTTAACTGGAGCGATTCCAGGGTTTGTGCTAATTGTTCTGTTTTTTCGCGTTCATTGCTTTCTGAACGTTGCAGATTCTGGTATAGGCGAGCATTTTCTAGAGAAATCGCCGCCTGAGTGCAAAGGAAGTTGAGAATCAAGATGCGATCGCTGGTAAACACCCCACTGGTTGTACAACTGTGCAAATATAAAATTGCAATTAAATGTCCCTGATTGATAATTGGCAAACCCAACACACTCTTCGGTTGCTGCTGAATTAGATAATCATCAATGACAGGCAAATCAGTTTTGAGATCGTCAACTATTACCAGTTCTTGAGTATTTTTGATGTAATGAATCAGCTTGACTGGCAAATTGTGGCTATCTTCAAGAGGTTCGGAACAGAGTTCTATAGCGTTTAGTGTAGCACTAGCTACAAGCTGCCACCCAGAAGCCTGATTAGGCATAATTAAGGCACAGCCATCGCCCCCTGAGTGTTGCAAAAGTATCTGGGTGATTTGATGGATTAGTTCGTCCAGTTTAATTGTGCTGGAAAGGCTTTGAAAAGCTTTGAGAATAGCAACAAAGTCAATAATGTTATTGATGCTTGTACTAGAAGGGCGGCTAGTTTTTGTCGAGGTAAGCGAGATATTAGTAATCGATGCCAGAGTTTCCAGGGGATTGAGATTTTGAGTGACTGGCTGGAGAATGGGATGCAGTAATTGAGGATAACGCTGTTCTAAGTCATCTGTTTTGGCTAATGCTCCCCAACGGGCATAGCAGTAGTAAGCTTCCTGCATATAACCGCAAGCCACCTTCTGTTTGCCCCAGTTCAAGTAGAACTTAGCAGCAAGTTCGTTAGCTAAGGCTTCTTCTTGGGTGTAACCACTTTCCTTGGCAGCTGCAATGGCAAGATCGTAGTATTCTATCGCTGCGGTTTGATTGCTTAAAACTCGATTTTTTTCAGCCTCTACTAAATAAAATTGATGCAAAACATTCGTTGGACAATGATTTGCCCATAGTTGCATTTGTTCTTGATTATTTATTACTTGATTTAGCAGCTGTGTTTGTATGTCTTGATTGGCATTTGAAAAGATGCTTAACCTTGCCAATGATGCGTAAAAATAACATTGTCGAAAAATAACTAGCCCCAGCCCTCCCGCTAAATACTGTTCTGTTTTTACAATATATTCTTGGAGCAACTCATATTTGTCAAAAAGATAACACAGTTGCAGCTTAGAAAAATAAAATTCTAGCAATGCAACCATATCGTTCTTTGCTAGACTAGCGGGGAGCGTGACCTCTTCATCATAAGCTTCCCCCTTCAAACAACAGACATCATCAACCTCTCCTAATAAATTCAAAATCCTTTGTCTTTGAATTTCATTGTAGTTAGCCACCCCTTGTTGCTGAATTTGCCCAAGAGCATGGGTATAGGTTCGCATATCTTTTTCTAATGTACTTAAATCTTGGCCAAGAAAATATAAATGAGCGCTATAGTAACGAATAGCCAGACCCGCAAATTCTAAATCTCCTGTTTCTAAACCAATAGAGTACGCTTGCCAAAGAGATTGTAATGTTTCTTGAATATGTTCTTTCCAATGCCTGACAAGACAATTGAATGTATGGATAGTTTTTGAAGTAACTTCTTTAGTATCAAATTGACTTAAAAGATTGACAGCTAAATTACCAAACCTATAGCCAGATTCAATATCTTTAACTAATCCACACAGGATAATACCATAGACCACATATCCAAAAGATGATTGCGGAGAATTACCATATTTATGAGATAGGCTAATTTGCTTTAATGGTAACAAAAGAAATAAGTTAGGATCTACTTGATACGCAAAGCTTGTAATATTAGATAAAATTCTCATAGCTGCCAGAGCTATTTTATCTGTCATTGGCGGTAAATTGATTAAATCTTCAATAGACTCTTGTGCAAGTAGAGAGATAGTCGTACTAATTTCAGCCTGTACATTATCACTGCTAGCATTCTCTGGAAATTTAATCCCTAAAGACTCTAAAACTTCTTTTCCCAAACCAACTGCTTCTAGTGATTTATTTTGTGCGCCATAAGCTTGAATTTGTATTTCATAAACTTTGATTTTATCTAAAGCATTTTCAGCATTATTTAATACTATTTGAATCAATTCCGCCATCAATTCAAAATTACCTGCCAAATAAGCGGCTTCTGCTCCCAGGTTATGCAATTCTAAAGATAACTGATATTGACTTTGCCAATAATCTACTTTTAATAACTTAATTCCAAAAGTTGCATATTCGGTGGCAGCAGTGTAAGCAATAGAAACTCTCGCTTTTAAACCTGCGGCTAAATTTAGTCTTGCCAGTTCTTCTCGTTGGCTAGTTTGCGTAATCAGCTCAGAACCATAATTTAGTTGATTAACAATATCAAAGATTTTTTGCTCTCGCTCTGTTGCACTTATATTCTTGAGTAAGAGTTGACCAATTTTCAGATGGGTCGCTTGTTTTTGGTCTTGCGGAATTAGGGAATAAGCAGCTTGTTGGACGCGATCGTGTAAAAATTTATAGGAAACGACAATCTTACCAGTATGTTCATCCTCTTGGAGACCATGAGGCTGAAAAAACTTGTAGGTTTCGCTAATCGGCAAAATTAACCCTTCCTGTAACGCTTTCCACAAAGCGATCGCTGTATCTGCTGGTAATTGTTCCGAAATAATTGCCACAGTACTTAAATCAAAGCAGTTACCGATACAAGCTGCCAACTTTAACACTGCCTGTGTCTCTATCGGCAGTTTTAACAACTGCAATGCCATGAACTCTACCACATCATCGGTCAATGCCAGCTGTCGCACCGCCGCTATGTCACATTGCCAATAACCCAGTTGTGGCTGAAACTGAATCCAATTATCCTCATACAAAGCTTTAAGAAACTGCGTTGTGAAAAAAGGATTTCCTTTTGCTTTTTGATACACCAATCTTGCCAATGGTTGAGCTAATTCCTCAGTACAACTTAGGGTATCTGCCACTAACTGATTCACTGTTATTTCTCTCAAAGGTGGCAAGGTAATGGTATTGGTAATTACTCCTGCTTTTTGAATTTGTTCCAGTGCCAGCATCAACGGATGACCCAGAAAGACTTCATTGTCTCGGTAGGCTCCTAAAATTAGTAAATAACCTGAACTGCGAGCGCTCATCAATAATTGCAACAAGTTCAGAGAAGCTGAATCTGCCCATTGTAAATCATCTAAAAACATCACTAAAGGATGTTCTTTTGTCGTGAAAACTTGGATAAATTTTTGAAATAGTAAGTTGAAGCGATTTTGGGCGGCACTGCCAGAAAGTTTCGACACAGGGGGTTGTTTGCCAATAATCCTTTCTAGTTCAGGAATCATCTGCACAATCAATTGCCCATTTTCGCCTACAGCAGCGAGAATCTTGGCTTTCCAAGTTATCAATTGCACATCGCTTTCACTCAGTAGTTGTCCTATTAAATCACGAAAAGCTTGCACAAAAGCGGATAGGGGAATGTTGCGATTAAACTGGTCAAATTTGCCTTTGACGAAATATCCTTGCTGCCTAGTAATTGGCTTGTGGACTTCATTAACTACTGACGTTTTCCCAATTCCAGAAAATCCTGCTACTAGCATTATTTCGCTATTACCATTAGCAACGCGCTCAAAACCTTCTAGCAAGGTAGCAACTTCTGTTTCTCTTCCATAGAGTTTCTCTGGGATCGCAAAGCGATCGCATACATCTCTCTGAGCAATTTTAAAATCTATAATATTGCCAGTTTCTCTTAGTTGAGCTAAACACTTCTCTAAGTCATATTTTAAACCCAAAGCGCTCTGATATCTATCTTCGGCATTTTTCGCCATTAGCTTCATTACAATAGCTGAAAGCACTTGTGGGATTTGTTTTTTATTTTTTAACTCTGGTGGCATTCTAGCAATATGGCAATGCACTAATTCTAGTAAATCATCAGATTCAAATGGTAATTCTCCTGTGAGTAGTTCATACAATGTCACACCTAGAGAATAAAAATCACTGCGGTAGTCTATCCCTCGATTCATCCTGCCTGTTTGTTCCGGAGCAATATAAGCGAGTGTGCCTTCTAAAATATTTGGACTTTTAATTTCTGGCGTTTCTTTGGGTAAGAGGGAGGCAATACTAAAGTCTATTATTCTAATTTGCTTTGTGTGGGGATGAATCAAAATATTTGCTGGCTTAATGTCTTTGTGAATAACACAATTTTGATGTAAATTATGCAAAACTTGAATTAACTGTATTGCAATCTCTAAAAATTCCTCAAGTGAGAGTTTAGTTGTTTTCATGTATTCTCTTAAAGAAATTTCTCCTTCATCTTCCATCACTAAAATATAACCATTACCATAAACTTCTAGTGATAAAGGACGAACAATACCAGAAATATGAAGATTTCTACTAATCGTGTATTGATTCCGAAATTGTAGTAGCTCCTTGAAACTGGGATATTCAGATGTCAGAAGTTTAATGACGACTGCTAGCGACCCTTGCTCTCGAATAGCCTGGTAGACTTTGGTTCTTTGACCTGCATAAAGTTGAGAGCTAATTTGATATCCAGGAACCACAGGAGTGGAGCTTGCTGCTGCCATTTATACTGACCTCATAGTGAAATTTTATTTAGTATTCCCAAGTACCATCTTAGTTTTTACAAAATTCGTGAAAATCAGCACACGTTACAGGAAACGGAATGAGTAAATAGGGGTAAATAAAGAAATAGCTTCAGTTAAAGCTCTGAATCATAAACCTAACCTCCTTTTGCTATTTTTAGGGAGGTCAATCTCTAAAAGCTTTATCAGGCAATCAATACAAGCTATACTTTTAGAGAAAATGAGCTTTGTATTTGTTATTAAAAGAGAACCAAATGATTGGTTGCTATAAAAAGTTCTAAAATTCAGAAAATGGTAAATGTTTTCAAAGACTGAAAGAGAAGGGTTATTCAAATTTTATTCTCATCACAATTTCAGTTATCAAAGCTAATCTTTTTAAATTCTTTTTGCTGAATCGGGAGTTCAATGATAAACCCAGTGCCGTTACCAGGAGTTGAAACGCATATCAACTTACCGCCATGATTCTTGGTAACGATCCTGACTTTTCACGGGATGTGGAAAAGAGGGATTGGTTCGCGGAAGGTTTACGCGAACCAATAACAGAGAATTAACTTGTGATTTTAGATATTGTCGTGGTAGGTGTGAGTAACATGGGTGCAAATGAAAATCTTAGAGAAGAACCTGTATGGGGAGTGTAACTTTGGAGACAAACGTTTAACCCAAAGGGCAGCATTCCTTGCGGGGCTACAAAAAGGGCTAGGATGCAGATAGAATAAGCCTCATAGCCCTCTCTCCTTGCTGGTAGTACTTACGCTTATTAGGACTTAATCTCAATAATTCAGTGACTAACTCATAAGAATTTTCCATGAAATTGACCC
>NZ_JACJTU010000107.1 GCF_014698835.1 Nostoc paludosum FACHB-159
TTCAGCAACTAAAACGCCCAAGTATTTTTATGTGCTTGGTTTGAGTTGAATTGTCGCTGGGTAGGGCTGCACCTTACCCCCTTTTTGTGCCAGTTGCGTAAGTCCTGTAACTAAAACACCATCTCCGACGCAGCCCTGACCACAGCTAGAGCCTGCTTACTGGTTTGTCTCCAGTCTGTTTGTTCGTTGTAGCTAGCCATTATTAACTCACTGCCTACCCATACCCGACAGAACAACACGCTCTCGTCATTCCCTGGCTGCGGTTGTAGGGTTATGGGTGAATAAAGTTGTTGTGGTGTCAGTAGTGCTACAGCAGACAACAAACCTTTAGCAAAGTGAGTATCATGCCCACTTTCTAGTATGTATAGCCTGTCTGCTTGAATTGTAATCAGCAACTTGTAAACTTCCTTTGCTCTGCGCTCACACTTCTCGAATTTGATTTCTCGTAAATATCCAGTCAAAGCAGTTTGTGCAACAGCGCTTGCTTCACCGTTGTTTAGGGTGTACCACAATGAACCATTGTGGCGATTGCAATAGATTTTGCAACTGCCAGCCTCGGAGTGCAATCCCAATTTTGGTTTGTTGATTGCTGCAACAAGCTGCTTGAGTAATTCTTCTTGACGCATTAAGACAGCAAATAATTCTGATGTTTGTTCAGGGGTCATTTGTTTTTACCAACATTTTCGCTCTCGCTGTGGCATAGCCGTTCATCAGAAATGTCTAGAGTTTAAAATCGGCAATAAAATAGCGCTCTTGCTGTTACAAAAACGCTTGATAATGCGGAACGATTAATTGTTAAATCTATGCCGAGGGATTATTTCTATCTCGCAATAGCCGTAATATCTCTTCTATACTTGCATCAATATTACGAATATCAGCTTTCACTTGCCTAATATCAGCTTTTACTTCGCGCATATCCGACGCCAAACCTGTAGCTAGGGTTACTGTCCTTGCGATCGCTACTTGAGACGTTCCAATCGTTCCCGCTTGAATTTTTAGTGTGGCTACATCCTCCGTAAGTTCATTAAGGCGTAGATAGATATCATTGATTCTGGCATCGTCAGTCATTTGTTTTCCCTCCCCTGTTATTATTTTAAGCAATTAGCCTTAAATTAATTTTATGTTTGACCTTACGTCATAGAAGTTCTGGCGCAGCTGTTGAGATTAGTCGGCGTGACTTATAAGGATGTCACGCCGCTGCTTTATTAGGCTGCTACTGCTGCTTTCACCCCCAGCGCCTTAATCGCATCCTCCGCACTCTGAGCAATCCGATTCACACCATACTGTCTGGGTCTTGAGTACCATCCTTGTTGGTTGCACCCGACGAAGCCTACCAAATGCTGTCCACGGTAGACTTTAGCGCTGAACGACAACCAATTTACTTGATTGTGGTAGAGACTGAACTTACTACAAGCTTTTTCAAGTTCGTCATACAATCGCTCGTTGCGCTGGCGTGGGGTTTCTGGTTCAGCGATGGTTGGTTTAACTTCAGCAACTCTTGACGCGAACCAAGTGCGGTCAAAAGGTAATCTTCCGCTGTCGGACAGTTGCACCCAAACAGTGATTCCGCCTTCAATCCAAATCGTTTTAATTTGGTCGGGGGTGCTGTTGATGATAGTTGCAATGATTTGGCGATGGCTACGCCCGCCGCAGGCATCGCGGTGGGTTAGTGGGTCTTGGGTTGGGGCGACCGTTTCAGACTGCGTTGCAAGAAGGTCGTTGAGTTCTTCTTGTGCTACGGATTGTTCGTCAACCGGGAGGGCTTGCTGTGTTAGTGTACTTTGCGTCATAATCAGAATCCTTATTAAAAAAAGGGAAAGACGATCGCTAGACTGTCCAAGGTGCAGCGATCGTCTTTGTTTTTACGAACGAAACGTTGTGGATTTCCACAACGCATTCACAGGAATTTAGCGAAGCTTTTAAAACTGTGGTTTTCGGTTTAGTAATATCGAAATGCTCCGAGAAATTTAGGCTTGGTCATCAGAAAACCTCATTGTTTGCCTTGTAGTGCGAAGTGCGATTCTTCTCGGAATATCACACCAAGGCGATGACAATGTTCCCTAGCGATATTCCTATATAAACCAACATCCTCACCAAATAAAAATAAGACGGGTTTCTTGTCAGGGTAATAAAATTGATAAACTAGTGCTTGACCAATACCATGCTTCCAATTGGCAGCTTTTTTAACTTCAATAACATACAGTTTGGTTAGCACATCAACTCGCCCGGATGGATTATGAGCTTCTCGAATTCCTCCTAATATTCCTGCTAACGAATCAGACATTCGCTGTTCGGCTGGGTCTTTTAGCGGTGACGGTGAAACAAATTGAGTTGACGGCTGTAGTACAGGTAGTGGTTTAGCAATAGGCTGAAGTTTTTGAAAGTCGTGCGGTGTTTTATTAAGAGGCTTGGTTTGAATAACTTCGTATTCTTCTTTAATTACCTTAACTGTTGAGTCCTGCGACAGAACTTTTTCGGGATATCTTTGTACATAGAGAGATGTCACTAAGAACCAATCTCGTTCTGTTTTCAAAGGAAACTTGCATTCTGGTAACACCTCTATTACAGATTGAAGAGAAGCTTTTAATCCAGTAGTTTTGACCCATTCCTGACGTGCTGGTGTTAGTGGGCGCAATAACAAGTGCTTTTTTGATTTGATGTATTTGTTTTGGAAAAGGTCGATTGCCTTTCTCCAGTGAGAAATATTCTCGAAATTAAAGTAGCCAAAATCTGGTAAACACATCTTAACAAAACTTACTTTTGGTGGATAACCAGTAACTCGCATCCATTTGTTTCTGACTGCATTCAATTGTTGAATCGGATCTTTAGCCAAGATGCTGATTACCTCCGATGTCACTAGTTAAAAGCGATCGCCCCCCGTGGGGTTAGCGATCGCACTTCTAAATTTGACTAATCCACATTCGGGTTTTTCAACCAGTTTTCAGACTTAGTTAGGTCATCAGGCTCATCCCTGGCGGCTCAAGCTGTTATGAGTCTATTTCCGTCCATCCCGGTTTTAGCTTCCGGCTACTTGTCCCGGCGGCGGCTAATTTTATGCTTGATGATTCGGTTCGTTTTTCTGTGTGTGCAAACCCTTGATTGCTTTCTGGTGCAGGCGGTTTGCTTTCCTCTGTCCTAATTACTATATTGCAACTAAAAGTTGCAGTTGTCAACCCCTAATTGAACAATTTTAGTTGCTTTCAAACACAATAATTCAGCTAACGTACAGTTAAATACTTTGCAAAGTCCTGTGACAAGCTCAGGGGAAGCTCCTTTAACATCTGAAAAAGTCTCCATTCTGTGCAAATACTGGCGAGAAATCTCTACATCATTCTCAGCAAGCTTTTTAGACAAAGCTAACAATGCCATTTCACCGCGTAACAAGCGCATTTTATCTCCACGCTCCTTTGTCCACTTTATCGACCCCACCTCAGTTAGTGGTAACATTACAACCTCTTCTATTTTTTCTTGCATTGCCATATTATGCAATATTTTGTTGACAAAATCAATAGTTATCTGCAACTATAAGTATCATGGCAAAGCGCAACCAAGCGCCACTTATACCAATTCGTAATTAAAAGACTTTCAAAATCTAAAACGGCATTGTAACTATGCTGGGATGGCACGCTTGAAAAAGTAAAACATCCTCAGGCTCTTTCTTGGGGGTGGCTCTTGTAGGTGTAGTGTTTCAGACAACTAAATTTTAGTTGTCTCAAGCAGTTCAACATCTTCTTGATTCCCTACACCCTAAACCCAAAAGCTTTATGAATATTGGATTTGCCGATAACAAGCGTGCCACTCCTTTTCGACGGCATATAGGTGGGGGTAGATGAAACTGATTTTCTAAAACTCAATTGTGTATACCAATGCAATCAGCCCAAAGTATCAAGTTAAACGGTGGTGATAAAAAGCTTAACAAAAGTTTAGGGACTCTAAAACGATGTCACAGCAATGTTTATAGCTTTAGATTCTCCAAATCAGGAACTAGATTACCGATAGATTTTCTAAATTCTGGAAATCGGTTATGTTAACCCGAAATCAATACAAGAGTACTATCAAGCAAATCTAGTTTGTTCAGCTTAGACATAGATAACAGGTTTTTGTCTTCTTCGTTATTCATTTAACGCTTCTTTAGTTTTGTGACTATTTTTGAACATTCCAAAGCGGTATGACCCCATACCGCTAACTGTTTCGTGCGCCTGTCTATAGGAGGAAATATGCACAACGAATCTCATCATTTACAAGAATGGCTCAACAGTGGTGTTGACGAAGATTTAATTGCCTTGAATGTACGATCCCTGGTTGGCACAACCCCTTACGACTACCTTTTGTACAGCAATAAAATCTCCCGACGCAACGATGGAAGATTGAGGGATAGGGATTTGAAGAAGTACCAACACATTGAACACGGTGGCTGGTGGTGTAGTGGTATCGATCTACTCAACAATTATCAATCAATGCTATGGGGATGCTTCAAACCTGACAAACCCCGGCGCGATCCGCAAAAGATTCACAAACATATAAAATACGAACATCCATATCGAGAACAAACTCGCGCATTCTTCCTCTTCGTCACTAAGAAAATTTGGGTAAAAATATCAAACCGTTGCGGTATTCCTATTACTGATGAAGACCTGCAACATAGGGGTGCCTTCTGGCATTGGGTCTGGAAGAACAATGTACCAGTCGTTATCGTAGAGGGAGCCAAGAAAGCCGCTTGTTTATTGAGTGCTGGTTACGCAGCAATCGCCATCCCTGGAGTTAACGCAGGCTACCGCACCCCAAAGGATGATTACCGGACTACCACTGGTAAACCATCACTTATCCCCGACCTGAAACATTTCGCAACAAAGGGCAGGCAAGTTAACATTTGCTTTGATAACGATACCAAACCTGAAACCGTTCAACGAGTAAGAACCGCTATCAGTCGTATGGGGCGACTACTCATAAATGAAGGCTGTCAGCTACGGGTGATTGACTTGCCAGGAACACAAAAAGGAGTTGACGACTTCATCGTTGCTCAAGGCAATGATGCCTTCCACGCCCTGTACAATACAGCCGAAACTTTGGAGCTGTGGGAAATCAAGTTATTCACTTTGTTAACTTATCCTCCGGCGATCGCTCTCAACCAAAGATTCCTCGGTCAGTTGCTCGTACCCGAAGGTGAAAAACTGATTGTTCTCAAAGCTCCAAAGGGAACGGGGAAAACAGAGTGGTTATCTTCTCAAGTGGCTAAAGCCCACGATCAGGGGCGACGGGTTCTCATCATCACCCATCGCATTCAATTGGGTGAGGCGTTGTGCGATCGCTTCGGCGTGGATTATGTGTCAGAAATCCGTACATCCGATACAGGTGGATTGTTGGGGTATGGGGTCTGTGTAGACTCATTGCATAAAGATAGTCAAGCCCGATTCAACCCCAAGGATTGGTCAAACGATGTCATTATTATTGATGAGTGCGACCAAGTATTCTGGCACTTGCTCAACTCTACTACCGATGTGGCCAAGCGGCGGGTTTCCATACTCAGAAATTTCAAGCAGCTGATCCAAAATGTCTTGGGCAGCGATCGCGGTAAAATTTACCTGTCTTCTGCTGATGTATCAGATACCGATGTGAAGTACGTTCTTTCTCTTGCTGGAGAATATCGGGTTAATCCCTTTGTCATCGTCAACAATTACCAGCCTGTGTCTGGCAAATGTTACAACTACTCCGGCAGCAATCCCAAGAATTTGATTGCCGCATTAGACAAGGCGATTGCCAAAGGTGGACACCATTTACTATGTTGTTCTGCTCAAAAAACTAAATCCAAATGGGGAACTCAAGCTCTGGAACAAAGATTTAAGCAGAAATTTCCCCATTTACGCATTTTACGAATTGACAGTCATTCAGTTTTAGACCCAAAGCACCCGGCTTTTGAGTGTATTGCCCACCTCAACGAAATTCTGACCCAGTATGATTTAGTGATAGCTTCTCCCAGCCTAGAAACTGGTGTCTCCATCGATATCAAGGGACATTTCGATGCAGTCTGGGGGATATTCCAGGGAGTGCAGCCTGTGGACTCTGTACGGCAGATGTTAGCACGATTGAGAGAAACAGTTGACCGCCATATTTGGGTGAGCCAGTACGGTATGGGAACTGTTGGTAATGAAGCGACTTCTATTGGGGGATTGCTCAGAAGCCAACACGTCGCAACCCAGGCTAATATCGCTCTGTTGTCTGCGGCTGATAATGACGATTACTCGTTCATTGATCAGAACTTTCAACCCGAATCTTTACAAACCTGGGGCAAGCGGGGTGCTGTTATTAATGTAGAAATGCGCCGCTATCAAGAATTTGTACTGAAGGGACTGGAAGCTGATGGCTACACTGTGATTGATGCCTCGGATTCTGATCCTGACGAAACCAAGGAAGTTGTTAAGGAGGTAAAAGCAGCTTCCAACGAATTATATAGGAGTGAATGCCAGGGGGTTTCGGATTCAGAAGATGTATCTGATGCCGAACTGAAGAAATTGCAGGAGAAGCGGGAGAAGACAAAAGAAGAACGGTATCAGCAACGTAAGGGTGAGTTGTCCCGGCGTTATGAAGTTGACATTACGCCTGAATTAGTCGAGAAGGATGATGACGGCTGGTATCCCCAACTGCGGTTGCACTATTACTTGACTGTGGGGCGACAGTTTTTAGTAAACCGGGACAGCAAACGAGCTAAGGGGCTGGCGGAAGCTGGGGAGAATGCTGTTTGGAAACCCGACTTCAACAAGGGGCAGATGTTATCGTCGGTGCTGTTGTTAGAAAAGCTGAATCTGTTACAGTTGCTCACATCTGGGGAACGGTTACGAGGGTCTTCAGAGGCAATGCAGGAGTTGAAGCGGGCGGCACTGGAGAATCGTTATCTCATCAAAACTTGTTTGAACGTGAGTATAAGCGAAAAGTTAACATCTGTTGCGATCGCACAAAAGCTTTTGAACAAGTTTGATTTGCGGTTGTCTTATGTAGGAAGGTTGGGGCCGCGGGGCAAGCGAGAGAGTGTTTACCAGTTTGTGGTTCCTGATGATGGGCGCTCTTGTATTTTCGAGAAATGGTTGCGCCGAAATGAACTAGCAGATAAAACAATTGCCAATTGTTTGGTGTCAGTCACTAATAATATAGAGTTACAAACTCAAGTTAGTGACACACTCGATACCCCCCTTTCATCGGATGAGGCTGTTGGAGGTTGGAACGGTCTAAAGCTGAAATTGCGGCAGGGGTTAGAAAGTGCTGGTTCCTTCTACCAAGAGCTAGTTTCCAAAGTGGGTGAGGCTGTTGGGGTTGCTGATGGTGAGCCAATATGGAATGGGTATTTGAACCAGTGGCAAGTCTGGGTTAACTTTGGGGACGGTTGTCGGTCGGTGGGGTGCGATTGGTTGGTGACGGTGTAGGCCAAAGTAGTTCACTGTTCCATCAAAACCGTTACTTTTCGTCGGTTATTGTACAGTTTCCTCATTTGTAAGCAAATAATCTCAATTACCAAGCCATTGATAAAGAACAATTGTGTGTTCGTTATCTTGTTCATCGCTTAAAGTAACAGGAGCAAGGTTTGTTTTAGCCCAAGATTGAACCTGAACCAACTTCCCACTTATGTTTGAGTAATTCCTGGTAAGTCTTTTCCCTTATCATCATGTGCTTATACAGCATCTGCAAAAACTCTTGAGCTTGTTCACGGGACATCTGCTGCACTTGATCAGAAAAAGTTCTAAGGCTAAATTCTTGTTCTAAAGATAATTCAATGGGTTGGTTCATAGCTTTTATTTGAGTTTGCTAAGTTAAGCAAATATTGTTTTATATAAATAAATATTACGATAGCTTTACAAAAGATGAAGGGGTGTAAACCGTACCGGTGTAGGTTAGAAATACCGTCTCTGCTGCTGAAAACCTTGATATAACTCCATTGTGGCAACCCAAGTAAAAACTTAAGTTCTGAAGTTTCTTACTAAGAGGTTTTTAAAAGCATTTTTCGCCTCTGCTTGCGGTTGGCGATCGCAAAGAGGCGAAACAGCGCCATCGCTCAAAAGAACGGAGCGCTCCCTATCATAAAATCAAAATTACCTTCACCTCTGCTTTTCTTTAATGTTTCCATGATTTTTTGTGGATTATCGTGGGGGCCACTAACATAGAATGGTTTCCCATCACGACCACATTCAATACGTATTGCGCCATCCCATTCTCCGATGTGCGAACGCGATTTTTCAAAGTCTTTGTGTGGTTGAAACCCTAAGTTTTCTGCGTATTCGCAAGCACTAAATATCATCCCTTGGGCTACTTCAAGGGGAACCTCTTGCGGGCTTCCGGGAAATGGCTGGAATAGTGCTTCTGTAAATTCTTTAAATTTTATCCTGTCTACTGTACGTGGTGGTATAGTATCTTTAACGCCCAAGCACCAGATATCTAAAAGGTAACTACAGACCGTGATTTGATTGTATCGAGCAACTCTTGCAATAACTACCAATCCTAAACCGCGATCGATATCATCATTATTTTTTACAGGTAGGATTTTTGTCAGCAAATTTTTGATGCTGTTTTTTTGTGGGACTTTCGGTAACAATTGGATAAGACTCTCGCTAGCTAAACACTGATATATGGGGTCTAATTCTCCTTTTGTCAATCTATCTAATAGACTTGTCCGAAAACTCCAAAGCCAGACTGTTCAAAGCTTTTAGACAAAACTTTGATATCTTCGTAAAAACGGAGTCATAAGGGTTTGATATAGTTAGTGATAGTTTAGAGGCATAAAAATCAACTCCTAATTTTTGATAATTTATGATTACTGCTAATAACTAAGTTGGCAGAACTAAGCTACCAATTCTTAATCTAACTAATCCGCAAACTGTTAAAATAATCTGCTCATAAGTATCAAGTTTTAGTCTAAATCTTTGTGAAGCAATCCGGAATATTTTAAGTAGTCGAATTAAATGCTCGATAAATATCCGATTACTAGACAAAGCCTTATTTTCATCTTTTTGCTGTTGAGTCAGTTCTCGTTTTGGTTTTCTTTTATGAGGAGTAGTGATGTTTTCGCCACCTTGAAAAGCCTTGTCACCTGAAAATGGTTGAGACTTATCAAACTTTCTCTGAGATTTACGAAACAATTTTATATCTGCTGTTGGCCCAGGAACCCCCACCTCTACCTCCACAATATCCTTACCTTCTGGTATTCCAACCATTAAACTTTTTAATGTATGTTGCCTCTTCTTCCCAGAAAAATATTTTTGTTGTTCTTTTTGGTCAGAATCTCTATATATTGGCTGTTCTAGGCTATCGACTAATAGCCTAAAGTTGGTTAATACTTCCTGAACAAAGAGTAATTCGCTTTCATTACTTGAGACTTGTTCTAATAAACTTGAGGGTAAGATATCTCGCAATATTGGTATCCAATAATGAAAAGTATCGTTGGCTTCTGTCTTAGATACCCCAAATAACATTCCTAATACTTGAAA
>NZ_JACJTU010000108.1 GCF_014698835.1 Nostoc paludosum FACHB-159
CCGTCAGGACAACTCCTCGATGGCGTCTATTTTTTTGCATTGGCATTAAAATTACTCGGAGCGAGTGTGTACCGATCTGCTTAGATTTTGAGGAATTGATTTGAATTCAGCTGCTTAAGTTGAACTTAAGTTAAGGGTTATCTTACCAAACTTATCTGGGCTAATCTAGCCGATCGCCTAAGAATAAGAACAGCTTAGTCAGAACCCTGCAAAAACTATTTGCATCAATTTCTACAAGCACTGCAAAACCAACAATACGGGAAAAGAGTATTAACAAAGCAAATTCAGTAGATCAAAAAGTTTTCCAGAACCCTTAGCAGTCGTTTATTCGAGTCGAGAAACATAATTTGCCACAATCAGTAGATCGAAAACTTTTGTAAGTTGACGAAATAATAAGGGTTTCAGCCGACGTTTTGGGGCTGATGATCGCGATCGCTTGCACTTTACTCTTAACCCACCAACAACCTCGTTCCTCAAAAACCAAACTCTAAAGGGATTGTCAGTAGACCGAAAAGTTCTGCGATCGCTGTGTGATGAACATCGGTCTAAGTGGAATTTTGTTTAAAAGTTGGTGATTTTAAGTACCAGTTTTGAATGAGTTAGTGGATATGGTAACATAAGTAAATCTAATAAATTACCAAGTGGTAAGAGCAAATCTCGCACCAGAATATGATTATGCTGTGATTGCAGATAATTTTGTCAAAGAGTTGCGTGAGAATCGAGCTAGAGGAATATCTGGTTTGACTATGACTGCAACTAGTACTCCAGTTTTAACTGATGATAAAACCTTGAATGAAGTAGTTAGCTGTTTAACTGAAAATCTTCCAATTCATGCTCAAGGTAAGTGTGAGCAAAGAAATATTTTTGAAATTTTAATTCGAGCGGCTACTCAAAGAGATAGTATTGAAAATACTACTAAAGTCCTTAAAAATGTTCCGACAAGTAATGATATCCGTTACCATTTAGATAAATATTCCGACCTCAATTCTTGGCAATAGGCAACTGGCAATAGGATTCTAGAAGATTAAGTGTACTGAGTTTTGTTCAAAAATAAAATAGGAGTTCTATATCAGCTAAATCGGCTAAATAAAAAAGTTTTAATTTTTCATTAATGCTTAAATTCCATAATCTTTTTTTGGTGCTAGTCCTAAGTAGTAGCGCAAAAATTCTAGAAAATTATGCGGTATCGGTCTAGGATAATTAGAAAATTCGCCGCTAATAACAATAAACCCAATAATAAAAGTAACTATCACCCCTAATATACCCATGCCTACTGATGCACGTTTTTTCATTCTGACACGCTGTGCCAAATTGGACATTATGTATCCACTGATGGTAAATAAAACAAGCATCATAGGTGCGACAAAGAAAATCAAACTCAACGAATTAGCTGACGCATTGATGCCAATATCGTAGTAATTCCAGTAGGCAGCGATTAGATGAATAAAGAAAAGTGTTGTTGGGATAGAAATAACACTATAAAAGCATAAACCCATAAATAAACAGCCTTTGAGAATGTTTGAATTGGCAGTAGAGACGTTGCAGTGCAACGTCTCTACAAGGATAAATCAAGGGTTTCAGTGTATAATCCACATAATGCGTGATTTAGGCTTGCTATGTAACCATTTGATATTATATTTATTCTCCACGTAGTTAGATATAGGTAAAATGCTGTAAGAGCCGATCGCTTTGTTATAGTCCCTAGCCTAAATAATGTCATTTACAGATAAACGCCCTCTGGGTTGGTTGTTACAGCAATTTCAACTCAAGCCAGGTAAACCCGACATTTTTTCTGGATTACGTAGCCTTTTGATACTGGGCGTACCCATTGGAGTCGGAATTATTACTGGTCATGCTGCTACAAGTGCAATTGCCACTATGGCGGCTTGGTTTGTTGGTATGGTAAATGTTGAGGGCACTTACCGCCAAAAAGCGATCGCAATGACCGCAGCAACCATTGGCATAACTGTGGTATTCTTCATTGCGAGTCTGGTTAGCAGTCATCTGTGGTTAGCTATCCCAGCGACGTTCTTGGTAATATTTATTGCAGGTTTAGCAAGTCTCTACGGCAACGTGGCTGCATCTGTCAGCTTGGTGACTTCCATTATGTTTGTCATCGCCCTTGCTAGATTTGCTTCATTCTCTAATTTTTCTACTCTTATCCTGCAATGTGCGCTGTGTTTGGCTGGCGGAATATGGACAACTGCTTTATCATCACTGCTGTGGGTGGTGCGTCCTGATGCACCTGTCAAGCAGGTAGTTGCTAGGTGTTATGACTCGCTGAGCAAATTTGTAGATTTGGTAAGGGAGAGGGCATTACATCCACAGGATGTGCAAGAATGGACGCAACGATTTTTGCAAGCTCAAGATATCGTCACTCAAGATTTGACATTTGCTCGTAGTGTCTGGACAGCGATGTGGACTAGGCAAAAAGGAGCTAATCTGCGGGGAAATTACTTACTGGTGTTAATTGAGGATGCAAATCAAATTCTCAATTCTGTTGTGGCATTGAGTGAATTGTTAGCGATCGCATCCACAGACCAACTATATTTTCAGCTACAAAGAGAAATTGAGCAAGCGATCGAACAGTTAGCAATTGCTGTGCAAATGTTATCACAAGGAATTGCCAAAGAAAAAAACTTAGTTCACCTGGGAGATTTAGACCGGATAATTGAAGCACTAGAACACCAGTGGCAAGTTATTCGCGCTCAACTCCTCAATCAAACCATAAATCTTCAAACAGATGAATATGCCGAACTACTCAACGTGAAAAAGATTACAACTAGTTTGACAAACCTGGCACAGCAAATTCATATTGATGCAGAGATGATTGCAGATTTCAAACAGGGGAAACAGCGCCCCATTTCTCAGCGAAATATTTCTCCTCCAACTCAGTCAGAGAATTCTACAATTATTGAGACACTGCGAAATAACTTTACTTTTGATTCAGTCCTATTTCGTCATGCCTTGCGTTTAGCACTGGTAACAACGGTTGCTGAATTGGTTGCCTCGGTACTGCAATTACCTAGAGGTTATTGGATAACTCTAACAGCTTTAGTTGCACTCAAACCGAACTTTGGTGGAACCTCCGAGACAACGGTGCAAAGGGTCATCGGTACTATTTTAGGCGGAATTATTGGCATAAGTGTGATTTTATTAGTTAAGAATCAATTGGCAGTTGCAGTTTGTTTCTTATTGCTTGTGTTTACTGCAATGTCAGTGCGATCGTTAAGCTACAGCATATTTACTATACTGCTGACTCCCGCCATTATTTTATTACTCAACCTGATTAGTGCTGGTGACTGGAAGATAGGAATATTGCGTATCGTTGATAGCTTAGTTGGCGGTGTCTTAGCATTGCTTGGCAGCTATTTGCTTTTTCCCCGTTGGGAACGACAGCAACTTCCGGCACAACTAGAAAAGACAATTCGAGCAAATCTCGCTTACTTTCAGCAGGTAATAGCTAACTATCTCCATCCAGAACGCGGTGCATCTACTGATTCTATTAATATGCTACGCCATCAAGCGGCACTGGAAAACGCCAACGCTACCGCCGCAGCCCAAAGATTGTTCAGCGAACCTCGTCATGTCCAGGGAGAAATCGAACCTGTAATAACTTTGATGGTATACATTCGCAGCTTTTTCAGTTCAGTGACAACTCTGGCAGAACATATGCGAGAATTTAGCGGCGAGTACCAATTTAGTGAACTCAACCGCCTGACTGATACGATTATTCAAGTTTTAGAAAACTTAGCAAATGCGCTGCAACAAGGACAGCCACCGCAACAGTTACCAGCACTGGATAACTATCTCGAAGCAATTCACGGCCAAATTCAACAATTACATACTGTCCGATTATCAGAGATTGCCACAAATCCAAACACTTTCACTACTCCTACATTACAAGCTGTTCGAGAACAAACTCCCCTATCCATAGAACTAGAGCGAATTGTTAATGAAGTTAAAGTTATACATTGTGTGATTGCGCGTATGCAAGATTGAACAACAGTTGAAGAGTCAGAGTTATACCGTTTCCCTTGAAGGCATTGCTGAATCTAGGGATGATTTTTACCTCACGCAAAGGCGCAAAGGCGCAAAGAATCTACCTTTAGCCTTCGTCAAAAATCTTAATTCATCCCGCATTTATGCAACGCCCCCTTGAAAATTGGTCCAAATAGACGGCAGGGCAGAGAGAGTTAGGAACTAATCATATCATGTTCGGGTGAAGACTTATCATTAGGACTGACGTGGGGACGCTCTGACGCGGAGAAATTTTAATAACAAGTGATTATCCGAACTTGATATCATTTGTATCAAGTATTTTGTGAAATCGTATTTATTAAACTGAAAACTTTTTCAGGAATCTTACCAAATCTTAAGCCCCGATGGTGTCCGTTCCCAAAGAACAGGCACGGTGATTACCAACTTCAACAAATTTGAGTCTAACCCTTATTATTTCGTTAATTTATAAAATTTTTTCCTTTACTGACTGTACCATTTGAAGATTTTTCAAAATTATAGATCGAACATTCTCATAATTTCAGTCGAGAATCTGTTTGATATTCCGAGAATCAATTAGACAAAAATTTTAAAATATAAAATAATAGTGACTTTGTTTAAAATTTACTGTTAAATTGCATAGTCAATTAACGCTTTTCTAAGTTAATTCCATCTACTTACAAATGTTAGAGAGGATGGCGATAAGTATGTATTTGGCTGTTTTATTCAGTAGGAGTAGAGTGAATGGCAAGTGCCAGGATTTTGATAGTAGAAGATGAAATCCTAGTCGCCAGGGAAATTGAAAGCCACTTGCAGAGCATGGCGTATGAAGTGGTTGGCATTGCTGTTACAACGAATACGGTGATTCAAAAAATTACAGAGAGTATGCCCGACTTAGTACTCATGGATATTAATTTGCAAGGGAGTCAGGATGGGATTGACATGGCGGCAGAAATAAGCGATCGCTTAAAAATTCCAGTGATTTATATTACTGCCTATGCCGATGACAGCACCCTAGAACGGGCAAAACTCACTAATCCCTTTGGCTATGTGCTAAAGCCCTTTACTCAACAAGATTTGCGCGTGGCTATTGAACTGGCACTGTTCCGGCAGCAGGCACTTAGAAATGAGCCATCAATCACCTCTGGTGATACCTTGCCTGCATCTGGGGCCGGTGGCCTGCCGCCCACTAAACTCCGAACCATCCTTTGCTATATTCAAGACAACCTAACCCAGGAGTTGACTTTGGAGAGGCTAGCAAATGAAGTTAGCATGACGAGTGACTATTTTGCACGATTGTTTAAACTATCCACTGGAAAATCAGTTCACCAGTATGTAATTCATCAGCGTGTAGAACGGGCAAAACACCTCCTCAGACAATCGGATCTCACAATTGCTGAGATTGCCCTGGAATGCGGATTTGCCAATCCCAGTCACCTGGCACTTCACTTCAAGCGAATTGTGGGGGTGACGCCCAAACAATTTCGGCACTTTTAGAAAGGGGGCAGGGGGGGCAGAGGCGCAGGGGGGCAGGGGGGCAGGGGGAAAGAATTAGAGGCTAATCATTTGTATTAGGTATTTTGTGAAATGGTGCCAGTATAAGTGCTGTTAGGGGACGTTCAGGAGGCAACTAAATGTTAAAACTGGGTTTGTTGGTAGCTGTTCTGTCTACAGTAGTGGCGATCGCTTCATTGACACCCACTGAAAACTCAGATAACCTGTTGCCACTGGAACTGTGTTTGTTGGGCATTGCCATCGCTCTGGCGCTGGGTGTGGTATGGGAGCGGATGAGGCAAAAAAGTGTTGTTGGTGATACAACCGTGCGTCAAATCCAAGAAAGCGAAACCAGACTGCAACTAGCTCTCAAAGCCGCTCAGATGGGTATTTGGAACTTGAATCTCATCACCAAAGAAACAGACTGCACACAAGAAACTGAACAGCTTTTTGGCATGGCTCCCGGCACATTTGATGGCAGACATGAAACGTTTTTGCGTTTTGTCCATCCTGATGACCGAGACGCGCTAGAGCAGGCGGTTAAAACAGCTATCCAGCAACACAGTACCTATTACCAGGAATATCGCATCATCTGGGCAGACGGTAGCATTCACTGGATTGAGGGCAACGGGCAAGCTTTTTATGACATAAACAATCAGCCTGTACGCATGACTGGAACCGTGAGAGATATCAGCGATCGCAAGTCTATCGAAACTGCTCTACAACGGCAAACTCACCAAGAACAAGCATTTAACCGAGTCATCCAGACAATTCGCAACTCCCTCGAATTAAAGACAATTTTTACAACTTCCGTCCAAGAATTCACTGATTTGTTACAAATGGATGGAGCTGCAATCATTCAATACCTGCCAGAGCGACAATGTTGGAAACCTGTGGCAGAGCATCTCCAAAGTTCGCAGAGTTTATCAACCTTGGAACTTGAGATTAGCGATCTGGATAATCCGATTGCCCAACGGTTGAAACAAGGAGAAATCCTGGTAATTGAGGACACGGGCAACTTGAAGGATGCAGTTAATTCAAAAGTCGCTCAAGCAGTTTCCAAAATTGTCTGTGGCTGGTTAATCCTTCCTTTAGAAGTGAATGGAGTCGTTTGGGGATCGCTAGCAGGCCATAGATCGCCAGTGCCTCTGTTGTTGACTGAGGATGAAATCGATTTAGCGCGTCGGGTTGGGGATCAACTGGCGATCGCCATTCAGCAGGCAAATCTTTATCAACAAGTGCAGCGGCTAAATCAAGAGTTGGAAATACGGGTGCAAGAACGCACTGCGGCATTACAGGAGAGCGAAGAAAAATTCCGCCAGCTAGCTGAAAACATCAATCACGTCTTTTACATTAAAGATATAAACGGACAGATTCTCTACATCAGCCCCAGCTATGCAGATATTTGGGGACAACCCGTAGACACGCTTTACTGCAACTCAAGCGCCTGGTTAGATACCGTGCATCCAGAAGACCGCGATCGCATCATCAGGGAAATACCCATTCTCCGAAAACACTGTCAAGGAGAAATAGAATACCGCATTATCCGTCCCAATAGCGAAGTTCGCTGGATTAGCGATCGCTCCTTTGGGATTCGCAACTCCCAAGGGGAAATTTACCGGATTGCAGGACTCGCCGAGGATATCACTAATCGCAAAGCCGCAAAAGCCGCCCTACAAATTTCCGAACAAAACCTGCGTACCATCTTCAATAATGTCAGCAGCCACCTTTTGGTGCATGATATGGATGGGACTCTGCTGGATGTCAACGATCGCGTATTGGAATTCCAGCAAATAAAGCGAGAAGAATTGCTCAAGCTTTCGATACTAGAAGACTGTTCTGCCCCCGATGCTGACTTCCATCTCGCCTCAGAATATTGGCAAAGAGCGGTAGCTGGCGAAACGGTTCACTTTGAATGGAAAAGCAGAAAACCCATTGATGGTACCCTCTTTGACTCCGAGATTACACTCAGCCCCATCATCTGGAATGGTCAATCGGTCATTCTGGCGAATGCGCGGGATGTGAGCGAACGCAAACAGGCACAACTGCGTTTGCAACGTCAAGCCGAAGCAGATCAACTCTTAGCAAACATCGCCCAAACTATTAATCAATCCATCGAGTTAGGCGAAGTTCTAGAAACTTGCTTGGAGCAGATTCGGCAATTTTTACAGTGCGATCGTACCCTTGTCTGTCGCTTTGATAGCGATTACAACATCTTTATTGAACTAGAAGCTATTTCCCAAGCTGAGTTGTCTGTGTCCGGACAAGCTATTGCAGATCCCTGTTTCAAGCGAGATTGGGCAGAACGCTATCGCCAAGGTTACATCACTGTTTGCCATGATACACAATCGCCAGACATTCTTCCTTGTTATGCCGAATTTCTAACTCAAATACAAGTGCAGGCAAACCTAGCGGTGGCAATCCTGCAAGCTGACCAAATTTGGGGAATGCTGATTGTCCATGATTGCCATGCACCCCACCAATGGCAACCCTATGAAATCAATCTACTCAAACAACTGGGGGTACAAATCGGCATTGCCACTCAAAAAGCAAGCCTCTACAAGCAACTAGAAAATCAGTTAGCCCAAAAAGAAGTTTTGTTCAAAGAAATTCACCACCGAGTTAAAAATAATCTGCAAGTGATCTCCTCAATGCTGTGGCTGCAAACCGAAGCAACTAACCATCCAGCTGTTTCCAAGGCGTTAGAAGACACGCGCCATCGTCTACGAGCCATGTCACTAATTCACGAAACCCTTTACCAACACGACGATGTGGGACGGAGTAACTTTCATAATTACATCCAGCGTTTAGCAAGCAGTATCTTAGCATTCTGTAGTATTCGTCCAGAGCAAATTAACCTGCGCTTTCGCCTGCAACCTGTTGTTTTCAATTTGGAAACGGCAATGCCCTGTGGCTTGTTGCTCAATGAATTGATTACCAATGCCATTAAGCATGGCTTTCCCGATGGACGCACAGGAGAAATCTGCATCGCTCTAGAACAAGTATTGCCTTGCCCTTCATCTACATTTCAGGATGTACCGCCCCCCAAAAAAAAGCCTTCTCAAGCTCACTCTCAATATATTCTGACAATTCAGGACAATGGAGTTGGTATGCCGGAGTCTTTGAACATTAAGAAACTGAAATCTTTAGGACTGAAAATTGCCTACGACCTTGCTCTGCAACTTGAGGGGAAATTAGAGCTTGATACCAGCAATGGTACTATATTTCGCTTGACCTTCTCAGCCTTGGAGTATGGGAATCGATTTTAGACAATTTATTATAGAGAAGTGCCAAAAAATATTTGTGAAATTCAGATAAGAAATCGCTCTTTTTTCTCGAATTTGTGATAGTTTACTAATAAAGCTTTTTAACTCGTGATTTCCTTGCTGTCTTCAAGTCAAAGTCACCTGAAAGAGTCTCTAGAGGATAAAACCTATGGTAGACACAAGGATATTTATCGTAGAAGATGAAATTTTAGTTGCTAGAGAAATTGAAGGGCATCTCCATAGTTTGGGATACCATGTTGTTGGAATTGCGGCGAGTGGAGAAACAGCCCTAGAACAAATTGCTGAACTTCAGCCGAATTTGGTCTTAGTGGATATTGTACTTAAGGGAGAACAGGATGGTATTGCTGTGGCTCAACAAGTACGCGATCGCTTCGACATTCCAGTCGTTTATCTCACAGCTTATGTAGATGCCCCAACCCTTGAGCGGGCAAAGCGCACCTATCCTTTTGGCTATATCCTGAAGCCAGGGCTATTTCATTCTAAAAAGTTGCTTAAGTGTGTATAACCCAAAAGAACAGAGCCGTTGAGCTTGTGCCATGTTTTCAAACATCTGGTCACGGTATAAATTG
>NZ_JACJTU010000109.1 GCF_014698835.1 Nostoc paludosum FACHB-159
TTTGTGCAAACCAGTATTTTATTTGCAAATAAAATCACCTTGTACCTAAATATAATTTTTAGCGATCGCTTGTTTTTGACCAGACCTCACAAAATCGCATTGCTCCCTTCTAATTGTATGGTGGTTTTACCCGACCCTGGCGCACCCAATATTAACAGCTTCCGTGTAACTTCTTCTGAATCGAAAACTTCTAAAATTGTTGTCGTGTCTGTGAGAGGAACAGCCGACTTTAGACCTATTTTTATTTCTGCATCCCAAGGCCGCCTTACCTGCTGGGGTTGTGATTCCTTTCCCAGATTGATCAACACGGCATTGTGTAGAGATTGCCTTAATCGTGCTGTAACTTCTTCCTTGACTGCGGCTAGTAGTATGCGCTCGTTCTTCGGTCGAGCCGGATTGCCTACTGGTGTTGTCTGCTGCCCAAAGAAAATATTCCAAATGTCCCCGCCGATTCTGCCAGCATTAACATTCTCAGCATTTATAAACCCACCGCCAAACTGGGCATTGCTTAAGTCGTTGTTATTGACTTGCTTCGGGTCTTGGGAGTCCGGCATGGATCGGTTTGGCCTTAAGCATTGTTGTTATGAATATTACCACCCATCCGATCTATGTTTGCTGTGTTAGCATCCACTATACCGCCTGCAAACTGCGAGTTTGGTTGATAGTAAATCGAGACTCGATCGCCAGTCTGAGCTAATAACTTATTTTGCTGGTTAATTGTGGAAAATAGTTGATTGATTATTTTATCTTTATCTTCCAGTCTTGCTTGGTATTGTGCTTCTAGTGCTTTAGCCGCAAAATCATACCCCTGCATGAACTGATTGTGAATTTTGGCTTTATCTGCATCAGGGGCAACAGCCACTCTGACTAAAATAATGCCATCGCCTTTCTTCTCAATGCTTTGGACATCCAATTGTGCGCCTTGGTTTTCGACTTCTACTTTTTTGAAGGAATAAGCAAAAGCATCCCAGTCGATACCATTGCGAAAGATTAGGTCAACTGTTTCTAGGGATTTTTGGAACAGCTTTGTGAATTCACCGGGAGCAAAGTTGCCACTGCTGGGACGGCGTTCTTTTTGACCTTGGCGGAGGTAGATGTAGTCGCAGATTACATTATTAAAGTTCGTGTAATTATTAATACTCCAGTCTTCTATACAAGCACCTGTAAGGGTTGATGCTGTAAAATTTGTTCCTAATGCTTGAGCTTTACTTAAAATTGCTCTGGTGAGGTTAGACTCAGTAAAGTCTGTTTGACTAAGATTAGCTCCTTTTAAATCAACATTTTCAAAATTACCCTGCCTAATATAAGCAGCGCTTAAGTTAGCATTATTGACATCGCAGCTACTGAAATTTGTATTGTTGAGGTCAGCTTTAGAAAGATTTGCATCAACAAGGTTAGCTCCTCTTACATCTGCATTTTTAAGGTTTACCCATCGCAGATCAGCACCACCAAGGTTAGCTCCTCTTAAATCAATACCCTCGATATTTGGCTTTATACTACGATTTTTTGTTCTCCAAGTATTCCAAACCTCTACTCCCTGCCTCAGTATCGCCAAATGCTCCTCATTCGCCATCAGCAGCTAACCCCTCTGCTCACCTGTTACCAACAAACTACTCCGCCTCCTGCCATCCATCAATTGAAGCCAACAGAATATTCACTAAAGGATGGTCGATTAGCTCTTTAAATGCTTCCGTTCCCCCAGCCTTCAAAGCACCTATTACCCGCGCTTTCAGTGTTGGGTTACTCTCAATCTCATCCACAGCCCTAGCCACAACAGTCATTCTTTGCAAAGTAGTTGCAGTAGGGTATGACTGACTCAGTTGGTTGAGTAGCTGCTGAATCTCTGCTGCGGCTTGGGCGAGGTTCTGCTTTTGTTCGGGGTTGTAGTTAGTGATGTTGCCGCCGATTTGTCCTGCATTTACGGTGTCGGCGTTGACTAAACCGCCACCGAATTGAGCTTGTTGCAGGTTGAAGTTAGAAGTTTTGTTACTCACCCGTTGTTGATTATTTTCGCCCTGGACGTTATTTATGTCACCACTCACTGAACCACCAACTGAAAAACCACCGGGGTTATTACTCATAAAACCTACCTGCTCAACATTTGAATAAAAGCTGGGACGCTGTAGTGCTGTCACTACCATATTCTGTAAATCAGCAATTCTGCTATCTTTTTCGGCGATTAGTGCTTTCACTTCTTGTTCTGCCAGAGCTTTTAGCTGATTATAAGTTGCGAAATATTCCGCACTCAGTTCGGATTTGTCGGCGGCGATCGCTGTTTTGGCGCGGAGCAGAAACTTATCCTGCCCCCGTTTTTCCATTGCGACTATCTCAAGTTCAGCATCAGGATGGTTTTCGGCTAACTGTTTGAACGAAATTGCGATCGCTCTGGGGTCAACTCCTTGGTTATGGTAGAGGTCGAGGGTGTCAAAGATGGGCTTGATGAAATCTCCAAATTCGCCCAGAGCAAACACTTCTTGACGATTGTCTGGTTTACGAAGTGGATCGGGGTTATATGCAGTGGGCAGGCGCATAAAAACGTATTCGCACTTTACCTTGTCAAAAAGGGTTTCATTAGTAATACCCCAATCTTCAATAAATGCACCCGTGAGAGTTGCGCCTGTGAAGTCAGTGCCATCGAGTTGTGTCTGTACTAGCTTGGCTCTGGATAAGTCTGCGTCTTGTAGGTTAGCGTGGCTCAAGTCTGCACCGATAAAACTGGCATTTGCTAGGTTAACTCCTTGCAAATTGACGCCTCGTAGGTCTTGACGATTAAAGTTTTTGCACTGGCCGTGTTTATTTATCAACCATTGCTGTAGTTGTACATTAGAGAGATAAGTTGTTCCTGAACGTATACAGTCAAGTTTCTTGGCTTGATACCAACGAGTATGAGTCAGAATAGCATTTCTGAAATCACTGCTTTTAAGTACTGCTTGTGTAAAATTAGCGTTGGTTAAGTCAGTACCCCGAAAACTGGTGCCTTCTGTACTGGCGAAAGCAATAGTAATCTTCCAAATCCAGCGAAAACGTTTATCCCCATTTAAAGCTAATTGACCAACATAAGAACCCAAAGCTGCCCCAACGAGTCCGCCAACAACCCCTCCAAACCATGCTCCACCTTTAATTAATTTTCTGAGTAGTTCATTTCCAATGAGTGTCGTAGAAAATGCTTCATTACTTGTTACAGATGAATTCAGGGCGACAGCCAAAACAAAAAGCATAGACATCACCCCAGATACAACTATCGCTCCAATCTTAGCCTCTGGTTCATCTACTGCTGCTGCGGGTGCGCCTACAGCTACCACAGCTAAAACAATAGCTACGGCTGCTACCAATTGTACATTTACAGCTATCGGCCCATAAGTAACATTTAGAACTGTACGAACAAAGCAAATAAACAAGAATGAAGCTATAAAAACATGAAATATACGAGGTTTCAAAGAGAGGAAAAAATATGTGGCAAAAGTAATAGCAATACCTGCTGTGAATCCTGATAGCCCTGCTACAAGAAACAATAATAGTGAGACAACAAATATTCCGTAGCTATTGAGTCCAGCTTTCGCTTTGTAAAAATTAGCTCTTGCCAAATTAGCACCACTAAAATCTGTGCCTTGGATATCAGAGCCGCTAAAGTCTGCAAGAGCAAGGTCTTGATTTTGAAATGAACGACCTCTGAGATTCTGGCCAGAGAAGTCTTTGGGCATGGCAGGGCTAGTAAAAGCGAAGGTTTACGCTAGATACAATTTGAGTATGCGCTTTTACGGACTGCCGCACAAGATTTTGTGATGAAGGGTAAACAAACGGGAGCTATGGCTGAGGCGAATTTCTACACTTGAGAAATCGCTTATCTCAATCTCAAAGAAGCATTACGAATCTAGATTAGAGCCTAGTTGCTGAAACTCGTATTTGTCACTGCTTGTAAAAAGGATAGGAAATCAAAATCCGTGCTAATTAACTCCCTTTCCCTAAGGTTTAACAGGAACAATAAGTTCTTAAAATTTCTTTAAAGTTTCTCGTGTGGTTGTCTTAACCTATTGTCAGTAGTGTAAAAGTTCTGGTTATTTCAACCTACCTTGTTAACTAAAATCCGAAGGTACAGGTATTTTGTCAGGTTTTGCTAGAAACTCTGCTCTTAACAAAGGTATTGACTCCTAAAATAAAATCTCAAGCTACTATGAACAAACAATCACTTAACTACAAATACTCAATTATTTCCCTATTAGGTGCAATAATAGTTGGCAACGGATTTTTCTCCAAAGTATCGGCTCAAAACATTTCTGCTCCAGACACTACTGATTCTATTGCCGTCAGTGTCGAAAATCAAGAGTTTCCCCAATGGGGATATTATACGGTACGAAGAGATTTTCGCAGATGTGCTTCTCCAATATGCGGTGGATATTTCATCAAGCAAGTAAACTTGAAAGCTACTCCTTGCTTAGATGGTGTTTTTCGCTCCGAATGCTATGTGTCTGCAATTGATTGGAGTTCGCTAAAAGTATCACCATTAGAACTGGCAAAAATCCAAAATGATGATGGTAGCCGTCTACTTCTGTTAGGTAACATAGTGCCAGTGACATTTCCTCTCTTCGGTGAGTTTGGGAATTTGAGAGTAAAAGAAGCCTTCTATGCCGCTACAGCTGCCCCACCAAAAGGTACTTTTGTGGGACTAAAAGACAATGGCATTCGCTGTATCACTACTCCTTGTTTCTCCACAAATCAACTGGTTTTGAATAAACCAAGGGTTTCTCAAGTTTCGTCAATTGATTTGAGTCAAACGGGTGCAACGCAAAAACAACTTGAGGCAGCAACAAGCGAAATTTTTGGTAAAGGTTTGATTGCTGTAGGTACAACGGAGGTAATAGAAAACGCAGATCCAACAAACAGAGGTACTCAGTTTGTGGCTACGCAGTTTTATCTGAGAGTGGAACCAAAGTAAAGGAATTTTGGTTAGCTCAGGTAAATATAATTCCCAAAATAGACAAGTGGTGGTGGGAGCGATGGCACTTCAACTACTGGCATATTTCAGCAATCGTTCCCACTCCCAACGCCACGCAGTATCTACCGTAATTTCTTTGCCGTTGGTGAACTTAATAAATTCTGTGCCTTCATCATAAAAAACATCCGCAACGAGGCGATTGCGTACATCGTACCCCCACATTTTTGCTGCCGCATTCCACCACTTTTGGCCAGGTGATTCTAGATTTGGCAGTTCAAGGTACTCGTCGCGCCATGCTTTTGGTTTCCATTGCTCTTGCAAGGCACTGGTCAAAATTGCATTTGGGAAATATTTCTTTTCGTGCTTTTGTAGCCACAGCACATAGTCAATTGTGCTTCTGAACGCATCCTCTAACCCGTAAGTACAGCCTTCTAAAGCATTCTGAACTTCTTCGAGCGAAAAGTTAACGCCTAGACTGACTAACGCTCGTTCGTATTTCTTGAATACCTCGTATTCAACAGAGTCTCTTTCCCAGAACCACACAGTTAACACTTCTCCTATGCAGTTATTTTCGCTTTCTTATAGTGTAATTGGTGATAGAAATACCCCGCAGTTTCGGCTAAATGCAGAGATTGGGCGCACAGTTAAGCCGTACTGGGAAAATATAGCGGGGGGGATCGCTTACTTGAAGGAGGCGTTACGGATAAGGATTGGGATCGAATCTCCAAAAGCCGTATTTATTGCTGCTTGCAAAGAGGGATGGAAACCGGAGTCCGCGCAGGTTAAGGCACAAACCCGAAATAAATCCATTCTTCGTATTAAAACGAATAACCGACTACCCCCACTCAAAACCACCAAGGCTGGGGATTTATTTTTATGGATCTCCCTAAATCTGTTGTCAAGGATTGGTTTGATTGGGCGAGGAAACAAAGGATTGTGATTGCTCCCGTCAGGTGAGGTTGTGTATACGCTCTTTGGCTGAGGCTGTAGCCTTGCTCTCGATGATGCGGTGGTTTCCGGTGCGGGAGTAATGCTGCAAGGAAACTGGCGATCGCTGTAGTTCAGTGTCAGTAAAAATTAGTACCTATCCATAGGTGTATTACATAAAACCCTGTTGTAGTTATTGACCAGCCTGATTTTGTACATGGCTTAACCAATTTTCACTGGTGGCCAAAACTGGCGATTTAATTATGGGTAATTTACCGGACATCATATCAGTTATGCTTTTTAGTCGATGAAGATACCCGATAAATGTGAAAATATGGTAGGCATTCGAGCCGAAATAGTCAGGCTAGACCCTCAATTGATTGCATTAATTGGTCAGCGTTTATGAGTAACCCTATTTTACATGAACAAGAGCCAGACTTTGATTTGTCTATTCAAGAGAGCCTAAAACAGCTTTCCGCTCAATTGGGATCTCCTCTGGATGAAACATCAGTCATGCAAATATACCAGAATGCATCCGAACTACTGAGCCACCTTTCCCCATCACCCCTTACTTTTGCCCGTGTTGCAGGAACATTACTGGTTTACCAAGTCCAAAACACAGAACCCGAAGAGATAAACTGGTTCAATACTCAAGTCAAACAATGCTTGAGCGAAGAAGAAGTTGAGGAGTTGATTGAATCCATATATCGCACTGATGCTTTATGATTGCTTTCTAACTAATTCACCAGCTTCAATTCTTCGCGCTTATTATTTTTTGACCCAACCATTTTCATCAACTGCTGATTCAGGTAACTCTGCGCTGAAAGGTAAATATTATCCCAAATCACAGGATTACGGCAGATTTTACTCCCAACTGTATTACCAGCCAGTTTCTCCGACACCAAGTATTTTTTGTAATAGTTATTCCATAAATGCTGTAGAAAATCAAGAGCGAACTCATCAAATGGAATGATCCAGTTGTACTGTTCATCCAAAAACACCCGATAAGCAGCAACAATCGGCATGGCAATATCCGCAGGTGCAGCAAACCCAAACGAATAGCGACTATCCGGTAGAAGCGTGTTCTTTCGCGGGTCGATTGAAGCGAGGTCAACTACTCCCTTCTTTCTGGGCTTAGTAATATATTCCTCGATTATTTGAAATAACCTTTGTTCAATCCACAAAGCTTTGGGCAGTAACGGCAACAGCTTTGACAACCTTTGCCTTTCAGCTTCAGATAAAGAAGGTGTATTGCTGACAGGCGGGTGTTTGGTTCTACTCTTGCTGTCTGGGTTGTATTTGTTCCTGTCCAAGCAGTTCATCAATTTGATTAGGTGATTGACATTGCACTGGGGACTTTTGGGCGCACCGCTTTGGTTCTGATAATAGGCGATGCGGAATTTTGTTTCTTCCTCGCGCTCCAGTTGGGCTAAAAACTGCTTGATGAATTTGTAGTCACCCCTAGCGTTAACTTTAGAACGCGCATCCACGGGGGCAGATGTGTTTGATGCTAGGGCGATGTCTTTTGCCTCATCCTCATTTAGCCCTATGTGAATTGTAACTTTGACTCTGGCTTCAGTAAGGTCGTACTTATATTCTCTTGCCTGTTGAAAGGCTAAAACCGTATGCCCCCCATTGATAATGCCATCGCTACCGCCTTCACTGGCTTCCAGTATCTCTAGTTCTAGCTGTGTCTTTTTACTGTTGGGCTTAACCTCGTTGGCGCACAGCACGATTCCGCTATGTCTGGAGAAGAATTTATCAGGCTCAGTGGTTAAGGAGTCGAAGATTTGTCTGTATGTTGAGCTTTTGCGGTTGGGTTCTCGAATATTAGGTTCTAACGGCAAGTCGGCGGGGAAGCTGTCAACGTGAACGGTAGCGATAATGCAGTGGGGGTTTGCATTGAAAAACTGGTCTACTTTCAAAGCCCAATTTTTTGGCATAGTCTTCAAAGCCCAAGAGTGCAGCTGATATTAAAGAAGGATACGCGCATTCAGCATCAAATTGCACTAAAAAATTTCAAAACATTTTGGTATAAGTTAACTTGAAATAGATTTTTGCGTTTAGTGAGGTTTGATATCCACCCCACTAAACGCTGATTTTTTGCACAGATAGTAGTGATTATTTGCGCTCTGGTTCATAGACGAGTGCCATAACACCTGAACTGAACGACTGTGATTCCAAAAGCTTCAAAGTCGCAGTAGTACCCTCTTGAAACAGGTGCTTACCTTTGCCTACAACTACCGGGTAAACAAGCAGCCGATAGAGATCCACAAGCTCGTGCCGAATGAGAGTTTGCACAAGCGCAGCACTGCCATAGACCAGAATGTTCTGACCGGACTGCTGCTTGATTTGGGTGATTTCTTGGACGATATTATCTTTGATGAGTGTTGAGTTGTTCCATTCCAATGCGTTCAGGGTCGTTGACACCACGTATTTGCGGACGTTATTCATGTAAGAAGCCCCAACATCAGCGCTGTTTGGCCAGGCGGCGGCAAACCCTTGATAGGTCACGCGTCCCAAAAGCAAAGCATCACTGGTGTCTTGCTCTTGATCTTTAAACTGAGCGATGTCGTCATTCCAATAGGGTGCAGTCCATGCAGGTTCTTCTATAACGCCATCGAGTGACATAAATTCAGTGACGACTACTTTTCGCATGGTGTTATCCTTTTACCATTCGCTGTCTACTGCAATTATGGTGCAAGGAAGAGAACGCAGTCTTGGAAAAAAACGCAAACTATGGAACCGTGCTTTTGGGAATGATTTGTGCGGGAGTTTTGCCAATAAAGTGCTTTAGCGAATTAGTCAGATGTGCCTGGTCAAAATAGCCTAGTTTAAAGGAAGTATCTAAAATGGATGTACCTTGCTCAAGCAACGAGACGGCACAGTGGGCGCGTTCGATCTGCTGAATTGTCTTTTGGGTTAATCCGGTTGCCCGCAAGAAGCGGTACTGTAAAGAGCGTACCGATATGTCGGGCGTGTATCCTTGTATTG
>NZ_JACJTU010000011.1 GCF_014698835.1 Nostoc paludosum FACHB-159
TATGCTTACTTGACTTTTACCTTTGAATCTAAATTACTCATGTATTAAAAAATTGTTAGTCATTGAGGTTATGTGAATACTTTTTTTTCACTTGTGAGAAATCCGGGGATCGCTGAGGGTGGGCACAGGAGGAGGCAATCGCTACGATTGATTGAGAATCGGGAAAAAACTCACAAAAAATGCCGAGACTAAAAAATATCAAAGAAAAATCAAGGTCTCGGCTATGTCTACCATTGTATCTTGCCTGGATATCACGCAAATTTTCTGCGACGTAGATGATTTCTGTAACTAATGGGAAAATCTCTGTTCACAAGTACCACAATTGCCATCGACAAAAGGAGAACGGCGCAGTAGTTCCCGAATGCATTTATCAGAAGTGATGACAATAGTCATCGCATTTCATGGCAGTGGATATAAGACTTTCAAGGAATTCTATACAATGCATGTGCTTCCAGGATGGCATCAAGCATTTCCAAATTTGGTCAGCTATACTCGGTTTGTGGAACTGATGCCCTGGTGTTTAATGCTGCTATGTTGCTTTTTACATACACGTACAGGAGAAATTACAGGGATTAGCTTTATAGATTCTACTCCAATTAATGTTTGTCATAACTGTAGAGCGCATTCTCACAAGGTATTTAAAGGATTAGTAAAATGGGGAAAAAACTCTGTGGGCTGGCACTTTGGATTTAAACTACATTTGATTATTAATGATTGTGGAGAATTACTCGCATTTTCACTAACTCCAGCCAATGTGGATGACCGAAAACCAGTCCCAAATATGACTCGTGACCTCATTGGTAAATTATTTGGTGACCGAGGATATATCTCCCAAAAATTATTTGAAGAGTTATATGAACGAGGGTTGCAGTTAGTCACAAAATCTAAGAAAAGAATGAAAAATCGCTTGGTCAAACTGATTGATAAAATTCTCTTACGCAAACGAGCAGTGATTGAGTCGGTCAATGATCATCTGAAAAATATCTGTCAAATCGAACACTCCCGCCATCGTAGTCCATTTAACTTTTTGGTTAACTTGATGGCTGGTTTAGCTGCTTATACTTATTTGCCCAAAAAACCGTCGATTGATATTTACCCAAAAGATTTGCCTGCTCTACCTCCTGCCATTTTTTAGTTCCGTCGAACTCACGTACTTTAGCAACTTTCAATATGCTGTAGATAAATGGTGTCAATGGTATGGTCACTACTCTGATTACTGGTAGTGCTCCAAAACTTTCCTTTTAGCTTACAAGGCAATCGTTATAAATTTCAAAAGAATCTGTTGGGAAAATCTATCTTTAAGTAGATATCAGATACATTAAAAACTGTACCTCTTCAGTGATAACTGACTAATATCTGTAAATGTATGTTGCTAATGTGAAGCTTAAGCGGAAGTAAATAAATTTTTACTAAAAATAATATGGGTAGTGAAGGGCAACCTGACTACAAAAGTGCGGAAAGGGCGGCGCATTGACAAGCTTGTTAGTTACGTAGTCACAGCTGAGTTCTCCTTGCAGCTGAGGATCGCAAAACGAAACTGGGAATACTGAAATTAGGTATTTCGTCATTCCCTACACTTTATGACAACGAACGATTATAAAACTTTAAACGTCCAAAATGTGGAAGAGTGTCAAAAACAGCTACAGTTAACGGTTCAGTATCAAAAAATTTTGGGGAGAATTTTAGCGAAAATTCGGGCATCTGTAAACCTAGAATCTCTGTGTTCGACTTCTTGCCAAGATATTTGCCGACAATTGAAGATTGAGCGAGTTGCGATCTACCGTTTCAACAGTGATTGGAGTGGTAGTTTTATCAATAGTTTTGGTTTTGCAGAACCACGGTGGGATACACTCAATCCTTTTGGAAAGAACTTGGTGTGGGAAGATTCGTATTTGCAAGAAACTCAAGGAGGAAGATATCGCAAAAATGAGCCGTTTGCTGTAGCTGACATTTACGATGCTGGACACGCTCGTTGTCATATTGAGGTATTAGAACAGTTTCAAATTCGAGCATATGCCATCGCACCTATTTTCATTGGTGCAAAACTTTGGGGTTTACTAGCAGCCTATCAACACTCCACAACCCGGCAATGGCATCCTGACGAAGTAGAGTTTTTAGCTCAAGCCGCCAGCCATCTCGGCGTAGCCATGCAGCAGGCAGAAATTTTAGAACAAAGCAAACAACGCACAGCAGAATTGCAAGATGCAATTGCGCGGCAACGTGCTTTGACAGAAGTTGTGGGAAATATTCGCTCCTCTGTAAACACCAAAATTATTCTCGATACTGCCTGTCAGGAAATGTGCAAACTCCTGAAGTTAGAGCGGGCAGCAGTTTATCGCTTCAATGAAGACTGGAGTGGTGAATTTGTCAGCCAGTTCGGCATGGTTGAGGCGCAATGGGATAGAAGCAATCCATTTGGCAAAAACCTTGTTTGGCAAGATACTCACCTCCAAGACACCAAAGGTGGGCGCTACCGCAATAACGAAAGTTTTGCTGTTAACGACATTTATCAAGCTGGTCATTCACGGTGTCATATAGACATTTTGGAGCAATTTAAAATTCGGGCATATGCCTTAGCGCCAATCTTCATCGGGCCGAAACTGTGGGGACTCATAGCAGCTTATCAACACTCAGGGGCGCGTCAATGGGCAAATTATGAAGTCGAGTTCCTGGGACAGGTGGGGGCACAGCTGGGAGTGGCGATTCAGCAAGCCGAAAATTTAACCCAGTCGAAACAACAGGCCACAGCTTTAGAAAATGCCATCGCTCGGCAACGCGCACTCACCGAAGTCGTCGGTAAAATTCGCTCCTCTTTAGATATTGATTTAATTCTGAAAACTACTTGTCAGGAAGTTTGTAAACTCCTACGAGTTGAGCGAGTCGGCGTTTATCGCTTTAATGAAGACTGGAGTGGCGAATTCGTCAGCCATTTCGGCATGGTGGAGGCACAGTGGGACAGCATTAATTTATTTGGTAAAAATCTAGTTTGGGAGGATACCCACTTACAAGAAACCAAAGGTGGGCGCTACCGCAATAACGAAAGTTTTGCTGTCAACGACATCTACCAAGCCGGACACTCGCGCTGTCACCTCGATATTTTAGAGCAGTTCAAGATTCGTGCCTATGCCTTGACCCCAATTTTTGTGGGGCGGAATCTGTGGGGATTGCTGGCTGCGTATCAACATTCTGCACCGCGTCAGTGGGGTAGTGTAGAGGTAGAATTTTTAGCACAAGTAGCCAGCCAACTCGGAGTAGCAATGCAAAGTTCCGAGATGGTGACGCAAATCCAAACTCGCGCTGATGAATTGCACAAATCGGCTGAACAGCGACGGATTTTATTCGATTTAGTCGTCAAAATTCGGGAATCTTTAGATTTAGAGACGATCTTTAAGACAACAGTACAGGAAGTGCGGCGATCGCTCAAAGCAGATCGAGCTGGCATCTTCCGCTTTGAACCTGATGTAGGTTTTTGCAGTGGTGAATTTATCGCTGAAGATGTGCTACCCAAGTTTGATTCTGCCCTCGCTGTGAAGGTGCAAGACTATTGCTTTGGTGACCAGTATGCACCGCAATATCGCCAAGGACAAGTGCAAGTAATTTCTGATGTCAACAGTGTTGGCTCGAAAGTCCCTCACCTTGATGTAATTGAGCGATTCCAAGTCAAAGCACAGATTATTGTCCCACTGATGGAAGGTGACGATCTCTGGGGATTGTTATGCATTCACCAATGCACACATACACGTGATTGGGAAGAAGCTGAATTAGAATTTGTCACCCAAGTGGCGGCTCAAGTAAGTGTAGCACTACGTCAAGCCAAGTTGTTCCAACAATCCAGTTTGCTGGGTCAAACCCGTGAAGAAGCAAATCAACTCGCCCAAGCACTAAATGAGCTGCGTACTGCCCAACTGCAAATTATTCACACTGAAAAAATGGCCAGCTTGGGGCAACTAGTGGCGGGTGTAGCCCACGAAATTAATAACCCAGTTAATTTCATCCACGGTAACTTAGAACACGCCCACCAATATACCCAAGACTTGCTGCGTTGTGTCCAGCTTTATCAACAAAGTTATCCCAATGCCACACAAGAGATCCAAGAATTTTTAAATAAAGCGGAAATAGAATTTTTATTCGACGACTTACCTAAGTTATTCCAGTCCATGAAGGTTGGGACTGAACGCATTCGTGAAATTGTCAGTTCGCTGCGGAACTTCTCCCGCTTAGATGAAGCTGATTTCAAATCAGCAAATATTCATGAAGGCATCGATAGCACGTTGATGATTTTGCAAAACCGCTTGAAGTCGTCAATTGATGGCTCTACCATTCATGTGACCAAAGACTATGATACTTTACCTCCAATAGAATGCTATCCCGGTCAGTTGAATCAGGTATTTATGAATTTGCTGTCTAACGCCATTGATGCTTTAGAAGAACGAAATGCCCAAGCAACCCCTGAAGCGTTAGTAGCAAACCCCAGCGAAATCCGAATTTCTACCTCACTGGTCAATAAAGACTGGATTGCCATTCGCATTGCCGACAATGGACTTGGTATGGATGAAAAAATCCTCTCTCGCTTGTTCGATCCATTTTTTACAACCAAGGTTGTTGGTAAAGGCACAGGACTAGGGCTTTCCATCAGCTACCAGATTGTCACAGATAAACACAAAGGTAAGATCTACTGCCAATCTGAACCTTACAAAGGCACAGAGTTTGTGGTTGAACTGCCAATTCGTCAGGCGAAAACTTGAAAATCATATCATGTGCACATAATTAGTTATGCTAACCACAGTCATTACACCCCACCCCAACCCCTCCCCGCAAGCGGCTACGGTGTACACACAAGTTATGGAATCACTATCAGTCATTGAATTACCCCTCCCTAACCCTCCCCTTGTAAAGGGGAGGGAATTAGATTTCTTTTTCCCCCCTTTCCAAGGGGGGATTAAGGGGGGTAATTGACTTGTGTGTACACGGTAGCCGCAAGCGGGGAGGGGAGACAAAGCGTAGCTTTGGCGGGGTGGGGTTCTTCCGGTTTAATAAGCAATCAAGCGGACATGATATCAATGGCTGTTGACAGTTAAGTAGATCGGTGTGAGTAGATATAATATGTTTTGTCATTGCCTACCCTTGTGGGGAAGCAAGCTACGTGTAGCGTCTCGTAGAGAGGAGGAACGATGTTCGCGAAGGGTAGCAATCCCAGTCTTTGCGATTGCTTCGTTCCTCCCAATGACATCTTACGTTTAATTATGCCCGCCTACTTAGCTACGCTTGAATGATGAAGTCCGTAGCTGTGAGAGTGGGGACACCGCTAAGGGTAGCAAATAGACCACCGCTACCGAAACCAGCTGCGCTGCCATTTTGGTTGTAGAACAACTGGCCGCTCACAGGGTCGTAGACAATTTTCGCTGTGCTGGTTGCCCCATTAGAAATGATTTTAAAATCACTAGCATTACTGAAACCAGTTCCCGCCGCAGAAGTAATAGCACTAAAGGTAGTTTTATCTAGGATAATCTTGTCACCTTGGAGGCGGTTGAAGTCAGTAATGGTATCTTGACCAATAGCAGAACTAACAAAGGCAGCATTGGTATTGTAAAGAAAATAGTCGGCACCCACACCACCTGTGAGGCGATCGCTGCCAGCACCACCAACAAGAGTATCATTGCCAGCACCGCCAACAAGACTATCATTTCCAGCACCGCCAACAAGACTATCATTTCCAGCACCACCCCGCAGTAAGTCGTTGCCACTCTTACCATCGATTTTGTCATTACCCCCCTGACCATTGATAACATCAGCCGAGTTGTCCAAACCGGTAATTTGGTTATTGAGGTCATTGAGGAAAGTTACAGTGTTCTGGATGCCGATCGCCGTATCAGTAGAATTGGCATCAAGGACATTAAAATTGTCAATGATAGTAGTTTGCCCATCAAACAGGATATTACCAATGGCTGGTTTGCTTCCAGAAGCTTTCAAGTTATCCAGATTTTCTAACTGAAAGTTTTTCAGAGTGACTTTTGTATTAGACACATTTTCAAAAGTGACTTCTAAGTTACTGCCATTTTGAGTCAACAGCAGATTTTGAGCAGTCAAGCCAGCCCCAATAAATTGCAGTGTGTCAACGTTGGCAATTACCGTTGCTGATGGGCTAGTGCCTTTACCGACACCACCAAAATCGGTAATAGTGTCATTGCCATCACCTCGCCGAATCACAAACCTATCTTGACCGCCGTTGCCTGTGAGGATATCGTTACCAACTTTGCCGTCGATGATGTTGTTGCCAATTGTGCCGATGAGAGTATCTGCACCAGAAGTTCCCGTAAGGTTAGAAGTGTTGCCGATATTCGTCCCACCAAACAACACGTAGCTTTGCCCTGATTGGGAGCCGTTGGGGTCGGCATAGCGTGCCCCAATAATCAGATCGTCGAAGCCGTCGCCGTTGACATCTCCAGCACTGCTGACAGAGCAACCTGACAAATCATTCCCGGCGATGCCGTTGATTGCAATGCCGTTAACACCGTTGAGGGTGGAAAGGTTAAGGCTGGCGCTAAAGCCTGTGCTACCGCCAAACACTAGGAAGCTCTGCCCAGAATCTTCGCCGTTTAGGTCAGCAGTGAATGACCCGATAATCAAGTCGTCGAAGCCGTCGCCGTTGACATCCCCGGCACTGCTGACAGAGTTGCCTAAGCCTTTATAGCCCGAAATACCATTGATGATAGCGAAGCCGTTAGCACCGTTGAGGGTAGAGAGGTTGAGGGTAGAACTAAAGCCTGTACTCTTGCCAAACACTACGTAGCTCTGTCCAGAATAAGAGCCGTTGGGGCCGGCAGTAGGTGCCCCGATAATCAGGTCGTCGAAGCCGTCGCCGTTGATATCTCCCGCACTGCTGACAGAAGCACTTGATTGGTCATATGCATTGATGCCGTTGATAATGAAGCCGTTAGCACCGTTGAGGGTAGAGAGGTTGAGGGTAGAACTAAAGCCTTTACTCTTGCCAAACACCACGTAGCTCTGCCCAGATGCGTCGCCGTTAGGGTCGGCATTGGGGGCACCGATAATCAGATCGTCGAAGCCGTCACCGTTGATATCCCCAGCACTGCTGACAGACGAGCCGGAGATGTCATACGCCGCGATCCCGTTGATGGCAAAGCCGTTAATGCCGTTGAGGCTCGATAGGTTGAGGGTAGAACTAAAGCCTTTGCTCTTGCCAAACACCACGTAGCTCTGTCCAGACCAGTGGCCGTTGGGATCGGCATCTCTTGCCCCGATAATTAGGTCGTCTAAGCCGTCGCCGTTGACATCTCCGGCACTGCTGACAGATAAGCCTGATAAATCACCTGCCGCGATACCGTTGATGGCGAAGCCGTTAGTGCCGTTGAGGCTCGATAGGTTGAGGCTGGAGCTAAAGCCTGTACTCTTGCCAAATACCACGTAACTTTGCCCAGAATTCTCGCCGTTGGGGCTGGCAAAAGGTGCCCCGATAATCAAGTCGTCGATGCCGTCGCCGTTGACATCTCCAGCACCACTGACAAAGTAGCCTAAGTTGTCATACACCGCGATGCCATTAATGACGAAGCCGTTAGCACCGTTAAGGCTTGATAGGTTGAGGCTGGTGGTAAAGCCTGTGCTACTACCAAACACCACGTAGCTCTGCCCAGAAGAGCTGCCATTGGGGTCGGCATTGGGTGCGCCGATAATCAGGTCATCGAAGCCGTCGTCGTTGACATCCCCAGCACTACTGACAGACGAGCCTGAGAAGTCATCCGCGGCAATGCCGTTAATCACGAAGCCATTGCTACCATTGATATCTGAGAGATTAAATGATGAATTAGCCATGATTTTCTCCTGGGTTTTTTGTAATTGCGGGAGTGGCTCATATCGGCATCAGGCAACTCTGAACTCGATCGCACTGCACAAAGCTTTACCTGCAACACCAAAGTTTCAAAACCAGGCGGATTTGCTGTTTGTTCTTGTAAAGTCAGCACACTGAAGGGGTGACTCTGATTCCTGCGATACATCAAGTCAATAAAAATCAGACATCCAAATTCCACCAGTAGGTTTTGATGTGAGTCTTCCTAGTTTTTCAATCATCATTAATTCTGATAGGCAATCAAATTGCCAACCTATGAGAATTAATGCGATCGCTCAGTAGCCAGTCATTTAATTTCGATTAAAAAACCTTAAAATTGCGTTTCAATCTTTGGAAACACTTAATTCTTATCAAGAAACCATTATCACATATAAATTAATCTGTCAATTCTTTAGCGGGCAATTACTTTACATAAATTGAGCATATTTTACGTAAATTCACCCATTGTTTTTTTCTAGACTTTATGGGAGTCTCCTTTACATTACAGATAAGACTGTAAGTTTATCGGTTTACCGTATTTTAATCAAAGCTAAAAGGATGAAAATCATTGTAAGGCTGGAATCACAATAATGGTATTATGTCTGCGACTAAATCTGTAGAACCTGCTTCAGTCCACAGTCGAATTCTCGTGCCTGGGCGGTATCATCGGCAACCTGTCATTTCGCGGCTGGTGTCTCGTTATGATTTAACCGTCAATATCAAAGCTGCATCGTTGACATTAGATAGTGACAGCGACGGCTGGTTTGATTTAGAACTTTCGGGAAATCCCCAAAAGCTGACAAATAGCCTATCTTACTTACAAGGATTGGGAGTAGATTTAGTACAACTAGCGATCGCCAACCAAATTCAAGCCACCCATAACTCCTTATCTTTTCCAGATTCAGCTTACAAACTCAACCCTAAAGACTCGGCATGGCTAGCAGCTCGATGGCAAGAACAATTTCAACAATGGATTTCTCTAGGTCAGACCAATCGATTGCGCTTGCAACTGTGCATCTTGAAAAGCTACTACGAACAACCGGTGATTTCCAAGTTAGTTTCTCGTTATGGACTAACAGTTAATATCACCAGCGCTATACTTAAACCCGACAGCCAAGATGACGGCTGGTTTGATTTGGATTTATGGGGTAGAACAAAGCAACTCTACTCCAGCCTAAGTTATTTAGAAAAACTTGGACTACCGATTTGGTTGGATTTGTCTAGCGTCTATGGCGATCGCTAAATTCATAATTCATAATTCATAATTAGTTTAAATTTCGTAGTACCAAATGTCTTCTTCGCGTAGCACAATTCGGTGCAAGGAGAGGCGATCGATCAAGCCTTCTTGCTCAAATTGACCAAGAACGCGAGTTATGGTTACACGAGTTGAACCGACCATTTCTGCCAGGTCTTCATGAGTTAGACGCATATCTATTAAACGCCCTTTCTCAACTTCCGACCCAAACTTTTTAGATAACCATGCTAGCAGCTTGATGAGCATGGTATCGACTTTTTTATGGCTACGAATCACCATCAATTCTTGAGCCTGTTGGATATGGCTTAGTAGAGTTTCTGTTAGTTCAGTCCACTCTTCTAAAGGTAGGACTGTCGCCCCCACTTTAGTTAAGCACTCCATCTGGTAAGGTTCTAATTTTGACAAAGCTTTACCCACAACATCCCCAGGGCCCCACAATCCCAGAGCAACAGTTGTACCATCTTCCAGATAAGTAAAAGTCCTGACAAAACCCGTTTCAATCTTCCAAAGACCGTTTTGATACTCTGGCAAAAATGAACGACGTGCAAAAACTTGCTTAGTATTATTACTTGGTAAATTAGTAATATTTGTGTATAAAGAAACCATAATGCATAATACTGTATTTTGGTAAACTAACCGTAGTATATATATATCAGGTTATAAAAGCATGTGTATATTGAAATTATTAATGTTTTTATGTATGAAGTGGGGCATTGGGCATTGGGCATTGGGCATTGGGCATTGGTTATGAATTATTCTCCTTGTCTCCTTGTCCTCTTCACTCTCCCTCATCTCGCCATGCCCCATGCCCCATGCGCCATGCCCCATACCCCATTCTTAAATTCCCGCACCATCGAGAAAATCTTCAATCATTCCGTCAGAATTATTGCACTTGGGTTTGTCGGTTTGTTCGTCGCCAAGCTCATTTGGAAACAGGCTCGATCGATCTTCTAATTCGCCTAAGTGTTTTTCTAGAGCTTTGACTCGTTCAAATAAAGCCCGGATGACTTCGGCTTCTACGTCCCGAACTTTATCATGATCTAGAACATCGCCAGATAAATTGTTCTGACGAGTCACGCGCCCTGGAATCCCGACAACTGTGGTGTTGCTGGGCACATCTCGCAGGACTACTGAACCTGCTCCAACGCGCACGCGATCGCCAATTTGAATATTTCCCAATACTTTAGCACCCGCTCCCACAACCACATGAGAACCTAAAGTTGGATGGCGCTTGCCACTTTCTTTGCCGGTACCACCAAGTGTAACACCTTGATAAATCAAGGCATAGTCCCCAACGATCGCTGTCTCACCAATCACTACTCCCATCCCGTGATCGATAAATACTCCTTTGCCAATTAATGCCCCAGGATGGATTTCAATTCCAGTTAAAAACCTACTAATATGAGAGATAAACCTGGGTAGAAAAGGAATTCCAATTTTATACAGCCAGTGTGCTACTCGATGGAACAGTAGCGCCTGAAATCCAGGGTAACAAAATAGTACTTCTATCCAGTTACGCGCTGCTGGGTCACGCTCAAAAATGGTTCGCAAATCAGTTAGTAGCATATTTTTTTGAGTTTTTGTTTGATTTTTGGAGTTCCCAAACTCAGATAATTCCCACTCAAAAATCAAGTATTCATGGGAATTTTCTTAAATGATAAACTACGGTAAGTCGATAGATTATAGTGTTTTTGTGGATCGTAAGTGGGATGCTATCACATCCGACACCTGGAAAAATAAATTTCGCCTAAAATGCGATAAATCCCTCAATTAACCGTAGTATATTGAGTACAGTCTTGAATAGCCAAAACTACTCTCTCCTCGATCTGTCTTCCAAAGTGGAATACGCGCTACTAGCACTTTTAGAACTAGCAAGCCACCACGGGAAAAAAGTTCCCCTAACCATGAGTGAGATCGTTGCTAAACAACCCATACCTGAGCGCTATCTGGAACAAATTTTGACCAACCTCCGGCGTGCTGGTGTGGTGCAGAGTCAACGAGGCTCTAAAGGAGGTTTCATCTTAGTTCGCGAACCTTGGCAGATCACTCTGCTAGAAATTGTGACTTTGGTGGAAGGTGAGCGCAAAGAGAAAGATAGCTCTGAATCTCCCACTCTAGAAAGGACTTTAGTTTATGAAATCTGGGAGCAAGCCAATGCAGCTTCAATTGAAGTTTTGGGTCGCTATACACTCCAAGATTTGTGCCAGGAAAGGGAAATTCGCGCCCAGCAGAGTCCCATGTATTACATTTAGTCAGCGAATTTTAGATTTTAGATTTTAAATTTTGGATTGTTCATTCAAAATTTAAAATCTAAAGAGTTTCCAGAGCAAGCTTAGTTGATTTATGGAATAAATCCTTTGATTCCAAATCTACAATTGTTTACTCAAGCCCCTACCTAGACGGCGCGAACGCCTAACAGACGGGTATGGAGTCAATCTAAAATCTAAAATTCTTTCATCGAAAATTGTTTGACAAAGGAGTACTTATATGAAGATCGCAAGAGATATTACAGAATTAATCGGACGGACTCCTTTAGTTCAATTAAACAAGATTCCCCAAGCTTCGGGAGCGGTTGCTCAAATTGTGGTGAAGCTAGAAAGCATGAATCCAGCATCTTCTGTCAAAGATCGGATTGGTGCCAGTATGGTGGAAGCCGCAGAAGAAAAAGGTTTGATTCACCCCAAAAAGACGGTTTTAGTTGAGCCAACCTCTGGAAATACAGGAATTGCGTTGGCGATGGTGGCAGCCGCGAAGGGTTACCATCTTATTCTAACGATGCCTGACACAATGAGCCAGGAAAGACGAGCCATGCTCAGAGCATACGGCGCACAACTAGAGTTAACGCCAGGGGTAGAAGGGATGCGAGGAGCGATCGCTCGTGCAGAGGAAATTCTAGCTCAAACCCCCAATGCTTATATGTTGCAGCAGTTTCGCAACCCTGCGAACCCGAAAATTCATGCCGAAACCACCGCAGAAGAAATTTGGAATGATACCGATGGCGAAGTGGATATTCTGGTGGCGGGAGTCGGTACTGGTGGGACGATTACAGGAGTATCCCAAGTTATTAAGCAACGCAAGCCAAGTTTTCAAGCGATCGCAGTTGAACCAACCAGTAGTCCGGTATTAGCTGGTGGTAGGCCAGGCCCTCACAAAATCCAAGGTATCGGGCCGGGATTCGTCCCAGCAATTTACCGTTCAGACGTGGTAGATGAAGTGATTCAGGTTACAGATGAGCAAGCGATCGCCTACAGCCGTCGTCTAGCAAAAGAAGAAGGATTGCTATCTGGCATTTCTACTGGCGCTGCTTTGTATGCGGCTATTCAAGTTGCACAGCGACCAGAAAATGCGGGTAAGCTAATCGTTATGGTGCAGCCTAGCTTCGGCGAACGCTACCTCAGTACCTCACTGTTTAAAGACCCAGAGGAAAATGAGTGGTTGAGCAAAGTTTGATGCCATAAACGAATTTTTGATTTTACTGTGTTTATGAATTCTGACCGGAGCAACAAAAACGTCTGTGGCTTTGCTTGTGAATTCTTCTTCAATGACAAACTAGTCTTACACCCTGTGTAATATTTTTCACAGGGTTGTGCTTTAGTATGAATTTTTCTCGATAAAATTGTCTTGGTCAAGTACTTGAATTTTCTTCAATTTCGTTATTTTTCACCAAAATCATCAAACAAAAACAACTAAAAGCTAGTTTAATTAAGCTCAAAGCTTCACTTTTTAATACAATAAAAGCGCCTAATGCTATAAGCACAAAAGGCACAATATGATTGATGTAGCGAGTTAAGATATCAGCTATAATTTTCTGCTTAGTTAATTTGTATGCTGCGTAGCACCAAATTCCTAACAAGATAAAAAACATTATTATAGTGACCACAAAACTTTCTAAGCTGCTGCTAGCAAACAATGGCACGTAAACACTAATATTATCGCTACCATTAGCAACTGTAACGGCTGCCACACTGTAAATTTGAGGAGACAACAAATTAGTGATTGTTGTTTCTTGATATTCTTCCGTTTCTTGTAACACTTCTTCTGATGAATCTTCTTCTCGATTGACTAAACTGCTGATACCTATGGCAATTGGCAGCAAACCTAGTAATCCAATCCAGCTTTTTGATAAAACTAACCCACTAAATAAACCAGAAAGACTTAGAATTACCAAAAATGTAAAACCTAAAAATTGACCAGTAACTATATGCCGGGGGCGAAAATTAGAATTTATTTGAGAAAAAAATAACAACAGAATAACAATATCATCAATGTTAGTGGCAATAAACGTAATTGCACCTGTACTAATTGCAGTAACATAGTTGTGCCAGGACATTAACTTGGTATAGTGATAAATTGTGTATTATTTGCATGGAGCATGAGTAAGCTTGTAACAGCTTTTACTGAAGGAATCATTGGCTTTACAGCGACCAATATTGATGACATCATTATCTTATTAGTATTTTTCTCACAGGTAGATATTAATTTTCGACGGCGGCATATCTTACTCGGTCAATACTTAGGTTTTGCAGCCATTATCATTGCTAGCTTACCAGGATTTTTTGGTGGCTTAGCGATCCAGCGAGAATGGATAGGATTACTAGGGCTGTTACCAATAGGAATTGGTGTTCAGCAATTAATATCTAAAAAAGAAGAAAGTGTAACGGTTCAGACAGTAAGCACTGATTTTAGTCAGTCTACACCTACTAACCCGATATTGGCTTTTCTTTTGAGTGTTTTGCACCCCCAAACTTATAAGGTTGCAGCAGTAACGATCGCTAACGGTGGTGACAATATCAGTATATATATCCCGTTATTTGCTGGTCAGAATCTAACGAGTTTGGCAGTGATTTTGGGTATATTTTTTATCATGGTAGGGATTTGGTGTGCGATCGCTTATTTATTAAGCCGTCAACCTACCATTGCGAATATATTAAGTCGCTATGGTCACGCTCTCGTACCTTTTGTATTAATTGGCTTGGGTGTATTTATTATGTATGAACGAGGCACATTCAGCCTATTGCCGTGGTTGAAAAAGTAATCAGTGAAAGGCAACAGAGGTAGGAGAGGCAGGAGACAGGAGGCAGAAGACAATTAATCTCTTCCTGTTGCCCATTGCCCATTGCCCATTGCCTATTCTCTCTACACTTGATGAACTAATTTCCAACTCACCATCATCAAGATTGCATAAATAATAAACCGTAGTGGGCGTTGTGGAGCTAGTTGACAGACTTTAGCACCTAGTAATACTCCTGGGACAGAACCTAACCAGATAGGTACTACTAGACTCCAATCAACTGTTCCCAGGCTGAGGTGTCCAAAGGAGGTAAATAGCAACAAAATCGCTGCGTGTGAAATGTCTGTACCGACTAACTTACGCGCATCAAGGCGGAAAAACGCAATCATTACTAGGGCAAACATTGAACCAGAGGAGACGCTTGTTAGACCAACTAAGCAGCCCAAAATTGCTCCCAAAGTCATTGTTTGGAAACGACCAAAGTTAGTTTCTAAGTCTAATTTTGGTAGTTCAGGTAAATTAAACTTGGGGAAAAAAGTCAATAGCAACAATTGTACTAATGCTAACAACGTGACTAGGAGAATCATCACCCCAAGCAAACGAAGCAAAATTCGATCCAGGTTATACTCGCCGGTAAGTTTAATGAAGTGCAAAATTCCTACACCGAACAGTGAGCCTGGAACACTCCCGAATGCCAGCCATTTGACAATTTCTGTGTCAAGGGTTTTCTGTTCCCAATGCTTGACGCTACCGACAATCTTCATTAATGTGGCAGCCACAACATCAGAACTCACAGCAATGGAAGGCGGAACCTGAAAGAAAAAAATCAACATTGGCGTGATGAGAGAGGCTCCGCCAATTCCCGTTAAACCAACAATGATGCCAACGAAGAAGCTTAAAAATGGTAATAGTAGATAGTGCATATTCTTCGGGAATTTCAAGAATCAGTTATCAAGTGTCCGCACGATCGCAGTCTTGTTATCAGTGAGGAGATTAAGCTGGGTTAAAATTCCCCAAACGAAGCCTTGATAGCTGTTCACTGTTCACCGATTACTGAATTACGACTCCTGACTAATTTGTTTGCAGTTTTACACATAAAACCCGGTAATCCGACTAACTTACCGTATTTTAATAGGAATTATGGTTAAACGTCTACTGTATTTGCTTTGTATAGTGAATGGGGCATTGGGCATTGGGCATGGGGCATGGGGCATTGGGCATGGGGCATGGGGCATTGGGCATGGGGCATGGGGCATGGGCGGAATAATTCTTGACTTTTTGGTAAATAGTCAACGGTCAACAGTTAACACCCCTAATGCTCTATATTGAAAAATACTTGACTTATAAAGTTTAGAATGGTATTTTAAATCAGACCAATCGGTCTGAAAGATTTAATGTCTAAAGGTGAAGAAACAAAAACCAGAATTCTCCAGCAAGCAGCCGAACTGTTTAATCAGCAGGGGTATGCAGGGTCATCGATGTCTGACATCATGCGTGCCACTGGATTGCAGAAAGGAGGAATTTATAATCACTTCCAAAGCAAGGATGATTTAGCGCTCCAGGCTTTTGAGTTTGCGATCGCTCGCATTCAAGAGCATACTAGATCGGCTCTGCGAAACAAACGCCATGCAGTAGAACGGCTGCAAGCGATAATTGGAGTTTTTAGTAGCTTTGCAGAAAATCCACCCATCAAGGGAGGATGTCCATTGCTAAATACTGCTGTTGAGAGTGATGATACTCATCCAGTTCTGCGCGATCGCGCTCAACAGGGGATGAACTCTTGGTTGAATCTGATTCGTCGAATTATTCAAACGGGAATTGCAAAAGGTGAAATTCGTCCTGATGTGAATGCTGATGAAACCGCTACCATTATCATTGCAACTCTAGAAGGAGCCATAATGATGAGCAAGCTTTATGGAGATTCAATTCACATGCATAGGGTAATTAATCACCTAAATCAATACTTAGAAACTCATCTTTAAATATATGGCGCAAATCAAGGTATATGGTTTAGCAGATAAATTAAATCCTATTAAAACAGAGTTGTCAAATATTATTCATGCCTGTGTTATTGAAATTTTACAGCTTACTCCTGAGAAGAGATTTCACCGCTTTTTCCCACTTGAAAAATCAGATTTCTATTATCCATCTGACAGATCAGAAAATTATCTTATCCTCGAAATTAGTATGTTTGAGGGGCGCTCGGTCGAAACGAAAAAACAGCTAATTCGTCTCTTGATTCAAAATATTCATGAAAAGTTGAATATTTCTCTTAACGATATTGAAATTACAATTTTTGAAACCCCTAAATATAACTGGGGAATTAGAGGTTTACCTGGTGATGAGTTAACTTTAAACTACCAAGTAGAAGTTTAAAATTATTCTAATTAGTCAAGTTTAAAAGTGGACAAAAATTATCTAAGGTAAAATTTTGCTTTTTTACAGACCGATTGGTCTTAAAATTTAGTTTATTTAGGAGAAATTATGGTATTAGGTAACAACTTGCATAGACCATTAGAGGTAGTATTGGCAATTCCTGTGAGGACATATGATATCGATTTTGTGGGAATTGTGAGCAATATTGTTTATATTAGATGGCTAGAGGATTTACGTTTAAAATTTTTAGATGAACATTGGCAATTGAATCAACAACTTGAACAAGGATATGCACCTATTTTAGCTGGGACAGAAATTGAATATAAACGTTCGATAAAAATTAGCGATCGCGTAATTGGGCGTTTATGGTTGAGTGATGTAGGTCGCTTGAAATGGACTGTGAAAGCTGAAATCTTATCTAACGATGAGTTAGCAGCAGTAGCTACACAAAAAGGTGCTTTTGTTAGTTTGCAAAATGGTCGCCCGATTAGAATTCCAGAAGAATTACAGAAGAAATATTTTCATTCTCAGCAAGTGACTCATGATGAATCTAAAAATTCAGGAGTGAGAATTCAGTGAAACATAAATAAAAAATCTCAGATAATGCGTTAGCCTGCGGCATAACACACCCTACTTTTACTTTACTTATCGAAGATTAAACATGCTGAAATTTTACTACAATCCTATGTCGCCAAATGCTCGTCGTGTGTGGCTTACTTTACTGGAAAAAGAGATTGCCTTTGAACCAGTTTTAATAAAGTTAGATGGCGATCAGTTACAAGCAGAGTTTGTGGAAACTAACCCATTTCATCATATTCCGGTTGTGGTGGATGATGGTTTTCGAGTTGTGGAATCTCTGGCAATTATGGATTATTTAGAAACTAAATATCCCACACCTGCGATGCTACCTGCTGAACCTCAAGCGTTAGCTATGGTGAGGATGGTGCAATTAATCACTAGTAATGAATTATTTCCGCAAATCGTTTCACTAATTTATGAGAGTCAAGATTCACCACAAGCTGCACAAGCAAGGCAGCATATAGATAAGGTACTGCAATTTTTTACACAAGTGCTTGGCGATCGCTCTTTTTTTGGTAGCGAACAGTTAACATTAGCAGACATTGTTGCAGGAATAGGTGTACTTTCATTACCTAATTTAGGTATTAATCTTAATAATTACACCAAAATATATGAGTGGTGCGATCGCTTGATGCAACGTCCGGCATGGCAGAAAACTAAATTGAGCGCCGAAGAATTTGAACTATTTAAAGGGCGAGTTAGAGCTTTGGTGAGGTTGCGTAGATATAAAGACAATAAGAGCAAATAACAAGTCATACGCGATTTTTTGAGGTGAAATATCAGTCAATGATTGCAATATTTTACTAAATTTTCTATAACTCAGTGAATCAATCGCATCTTTAAGAACATGAGGAGTTAGGAAAATCTCTCCCCCTTACTCCTCATAAAGCTACTCCTTACACTTGCTTCAAGTACAACAGTTTACTGATGTATGAAACCTCTAACTAAAGAAGCAATTTATGTTAAATAATCAAGTATATATCTAAACCAATAGTATGAATATAGATAGTTACTCAGTATAGATTGATCCAGTTTATTGCTGTTTATTAGAGTATGATATCAAAATCCTTGTAGAGACGTTGCATTGCAACGTCTCTACATCTAGATAATTTTACCAATGTTAGTTCATCAGCAAATACACAAATTTATTTAGTATTAGCCAATATCTTTTCAATGTCTTGTAGCTGCACCACTCGTGAAATAGTTGGACTACTAATTACAAAAAAAGGTGTGCCAGCAACAGCCAATTTTTCTGCTAACTGGATATCTTTTTGAATTGCCGGAGTAGCAAGAGTCTGGTCGCGTTTAAATTTGACCAAATCCAAATTTAGATTTTTAGCAATATCTAAATACAGTGTTTCACTCAGTTGCTTTTGATTAGTAAATAGGGCATCATGATATTCCCAAAATTTACCTTGCTGGTGTGCTGCCCAAGCTGCTGCTGCTGCTGGCAATGCTTGAGGATGAATTGAAGTAAGCGGTAAATTTTTGTAAACTAATTTTATCTTGTCTGGGTATTTAGTTAACAATTCTTTCAAGGTTTTATGCGCCTCAGCACAGTAAGGACACTCAAAATCTGAGAATTCTACGAGTAGAATTTTTGAATTAGTTGAACCTGTAGTTGGAGAGTTACCAATCACTGTTTGAGGATTTGTTTTTAAATCCTGTAAAAATCCTTGCCGTACTTGATTAAGTTTCTGTTGTTGTTGCTGCTGATATGCTTGAACAGATTCGATAATTACCTCTGGATGTTCGCGGATAATTTGTAATACTTGTTGTTCTAGTTGGGGATCGATGCGGCTAGCGGCTTGTGAAGGAAGTGACCAGGTAAGAAGAAAACATAATATACCTATTGCTGCTAAGGTACGCAGATATTGAAGTAATTGTCTAAACCAACTAAAGAATGTAGTCATAGAAAAACTGTAAAAAATCAACATTCTTTTAGTATTGCCACAGATGTGTAAATTTAGAGCTGCATGAAGCTACTCTATAAACATAGAGGCAAAATTGATAGAGCTAATGTTGCCAGCCCTCACACTATGTATTACGCCTTTTACTACTAAATATTAGACGTGCCATTTTGCCTTCTCATGTATTTGTTCCAGCGGGATTTGCGAACTTAAATAAAAACTCTGTAATACTTTCCGAACAGGTGGGAACTGTAGATAAATCCAGAATTGTTAAGGTAATTGGTCATTTAGATGATAGCTATATGGAAGAGCTAGCGATCGCACTGATTACAATTCTAGGATTATCGGTAGAAAGCTAATCCTGCGTCTACTTTCGTCAATCGCGATCGAGTATCATTTTGGTTAATAACATTGGCCGACAATCTTTATTAACCAAGTTTCGCTAGGATATTGTAACCTGGGCAATAGCCACTTTTTTAGTGATGTGACGCCTAGCGTAGGCGTAGCCCGTCGTAGACATCGCTTTTTCACATCCATGACAACAACCATTGACTTTCTCAGTCATCTTAACCCCAGCCAACGCCAAGCTGTCGAGCATTACTGCGGCCCTTTGCTAGTTGTTGCTGGCGCCGGTTCCGGTAAAACACGAGCGCTAACTTATCGGATTGCTAATCTGATTCTAAAACACCGTGTCGATCCTGAAAATATCCTGGCGGTTACTTTTACCAACAAAGCCGCGCGGGAAATGAAAGACCGGATTCAACGGCTGTTTGCCGAAGAAGAAGCAATGAAACAACACGGTCAGCGGTTAGATTTGTTGACAGAATATCAACAAATGCAATTGCGATCGCAAGTTTACAAAAAGACTATTAAAGATTTGTGGTGCGGTACTTTTCACAGTCTATTTTCTCGGATTCTCCGCTTTGATATTGAAAAATATCAAGACGAAAAAGGACGCAAATGGAATCGCAATTTTTCTATTTTTGATGAATCAGATGTTCAAACTCTCATCAAGGAAATTGTCACCAAACAGTTAAATCTAGACGATAAAAAATTTGACGCCCGCTCTGTACGCTACGCTATTAGTAATGCCAAAAACCAAGGCTTATCACCCCAAGAATTTGAACAAGAACAACCCAATTATCGCGGGCGGGTAATTTCTGATGTTTATAATCGCTATCAAGATAAGTTAGCAGAAAACAACGCTCTCGATTTTGATGATTTAATTCTCGTACCTACTAGATTATTTCAACAAAACGAGCAAGTTTTGGATTACTGGCATCGCAAGTTTCGCCATATTCTTGTAGATGAATATCAAGATACTAACCGGACTCAATATCAACTAATTAACTTATTGGTGACTAATGGCGAAACCAAAAAGAGCGAATGGGAATGGAAAAATCGCTCAGTTTTTGTTGTCGGCGATGCAGACCAATCAATTTACAGTTTTCGGATGGCCGATTTCACAATCTTGCTAGAATTTCAGCAAGATTTTGGCGATGGTTTAGCAGATGATGATACCCGGACAATGGTTAAGTTAGAAGAAAACTATCGCTCTTGTGAAAATATTCTGCAAGCGGCTAACGAATTAATTGAAAATAATACCCAACGAATTGATAAAATTCTCAAACCAACGCGGGGGCCGGGAGAGCAAATTTATTGTCATAAAGCTGATGAAGAACTAGCAGAAGCGGCATTTGTGATTCATCAAATTCGCACTTTAGAACAGCAAAATCCAGAATTGAACTGGGGTAGTTTTGCTGTACTTTATCGAACAAATGCCCAATCTCGTCCCTTTGAAGAGTTGTTAGTTAAATATCAAATTCCTTACACAGTTGTGGGAGGAATGAAATTTTACGATCGCAAAGAAATTAAAGATGTGATTGCTTATTTAAGAGCGATCGCCAATCCATCAGATACAGTAAGTTTATTGCGAGTTATCAACACTCCCCGGCGCGGAATTGGCAAAACCACTATTGATGCTTTGGTGAATGCCTCTCAACAATTAGGGACGACTTTATGGGAAATCCTCAGCGATGAAACATCAGTTAATACATTAGCTGGAAGGGCAACAAAAGCTGTAAATAGTTTTGCCGAAATGATAAGCCGTTGGCAAGGACAAATCGGTACGCTTCCGGTGACTGAAGTTTTGCAAGGAATATTAGAAGATTCTGGTTACGTTCAAGACTTAATGAATCAAGGCACAGATGAAGCCACAGATAGAGTACAAAACGTGCAGGAACTTTATAACGCCGCATTACAATTTCAAGAAGAAAACGAAGATATTTCGCTGACAGCATTCCTCCAAAGTACCGCCCTCAGTTCCGATTTGGATAACTTAAAAGAAGGACAAACAGCCGTTTCTTTAATGACTTTACACGCCTCTAAAGGGCTAGAATTCCCCGTAGTATTTTTAGTGGGATTAGAACAGGGATTATTTCCTGGTTATCGTTCCCTAAGTGACCCCGCAGCTTTGGAAGAAGAACGTCGGCTGTGTTATGTGGGAATTACTCGCGCCCAAGAAAGGTTGTATTTATCACATGCACGCGAACGTCGTTTGTATGGTTCCCGCGAACCAGCTATGCCTTCGCAATTTCTCAATGAATTACCAGAAGAATTATTAGCTACCCAACGCGTGAGTCGTCAAACTTATACTAAAAGTGCCTCTAATTCTAGCGGTAAGCAAGAGACAACGCATAATTGGCAAGTAGGCGATCGCGTATTACATAAAACTTTCGGTCTAGGTGAAATAACCCATGTTTTCGGAGCGGGTAATAAGTTGTCTGTAGCGATTAAATTTGCCAGTTTGGGACAAAAAATCGTTGACCCCAGAGTAGCACAGTTACAAAGAGTGGAGTAACAAACTGTGGTGCATTCTCCTTAACCATCTTTAAATAGGAGGTAATTAAGCTCTCCTCTTTCCCAATGTAGAGAATTTAAGTCTACTTTTGAATTCAAAAAATAAAGCCCCCCTAAAAAAGCTACCGTTTACACACAAGTCTTTTAGAGTTGTTGTGTAACTTGGAGAAGTTTAATTTTTGCTAAAGGTGCAGGCCAAGAAACTTGTGTGTACACCGTAGCCTAAAAAAGGGGGGGATTTGAGTGTTTAACATATCAAGAATATTGTTTTCTTATTAAGAAATACGGAAAAATTTTCAGCGTTAAGGCTCAAAAGCTCACAGCATAGTAATTATGTTTAAGCAGGATGAGGTAGAGATCCACGTTGTGTAGCCGCAGAATGGGCATAAATAGCTAATTGCGCTCGATTCCGCAGATTCAAGCGATTCAGCAGATGGGTGACATGAGTTTTTACTGTTCCTTCTGAAATAAAAAGCTGTTGTGCAATATCTCGATTTGTTAAACCTTGACCAATCAATTGCAGTACCTCTTGTTCGCGGGGTGTTAATTGTGCTAATGCGGTTGATTCTATAGTTTGGGCGGCTGAAGCCGTTGAAAATCCTGTAATCAGTTTTTCCATTAAGCCGGGAGCTAGTTGGGTGTAGCCTAATTGCACAAATCGAATCGCCTGTGCTAACTCTTCCGAGGGCATATCTTTTAATAAGTATCCTTTCGCACCTGCCCGCATCGCATCTGCAATATACCCATCGTCGTCAAATGTACTCAACACTAATACTTTGACTTGGGGATATTGTTGCGTAATCGTGCGAGTTGCTTCTCGTCCATCCATTACGGGCATTCGCACATCAATCAATACTACATCAGGCTGTAACGCTGCCACTTGTTCGATCGCCACTTCACCGTTATTCGCAATGCCAACAACTTCTAAATCTGGTTCCAGCGATAGCATCGCCTTTAATCCTTGACAAATTAAATTCTGATCGTCAACTAACAGCAGACGAATCATTACAGTCCCTCTTGTAACGGTAACTCCACTAGAATACAGCAACCGGCTTGTGGTTCTGACTCGACTCGAAAACTGCCTTGAAGCGCGGCAATTCTCTCTTGCATTCCATGTAACCCATATCCAACAGATTTGCTCTGTGGCTGAAAACCACATCCATTATCCCGAATGCTCAGATGAACGCGATCGCTTGTTTGCATTAAATCGAATTGTACAGCAGTAGCTTGGGCGTGTTTGCAAATATTCGTTAATGCTTCTTGTGCGACTCGGTAAATTGTTTTTGCCATCTGAGCCGGCAGAATGGTTTGTAAATTGATGTGGACTGCAATCTGAATTCCTGTACTTTGCTCAAACTCTTTCACCAGAGAGGCGAGCGCTTGTTCTAATGGCTCTTCTGTTCCCACATCTGCCCTCAAGGTATGCACCGACTGTCTTACCTCTTGCATCGCCACCTTACCCAGTCGTTGCGCCTGTTCTAAAAACGGTTTGGCTTCGGTTGGGTTGTGCTGCCACAGTTTCACGGCAGTTTGCAACTGGACATTGAGTGTCGTTAGGGCGTGTCCCAGGGAATCATGGATCTCTCTGGCAATTCGATTGCGTTCTTGAACTGCTGCTAAATCTTCAATTTGTAGGGCATACTCTCGCAACTGTTCGTGGGCTAGTGATAATTGTTCTTGCGTTCTTCGCTCTGCAATCAAGGTACTAACTAACTGCGAGACAAAAAACAACCCCAACCCAAACATCAACAGTTCTGCTGTCTGATGCATCCAAATTTGCTGTTGTTGAACGTTCGGTAGCATCAAAGGAGTCACGATCTGAAGATATTGAAACTGATGAACCATATACAGCACAAGGGAGAGAGCCGCTACAATCCATCGACCAGGAGCTTCAAATAAAAAACAACTGCGAATCAACACAATTAAATAGAGTGTCGGCAGGATATGTAGATATCCCAAAGTTGTGCCGTAGAAGATCAGACCCATTTCGATCGCTGTATAGAAATAGCGAAACGGGGTTTTACCACGAGGCAACATCCATCCCATTACCCCCAATGTCACCAAAATCAGAATGTGCTGTAGCGGCAGATTTTGACGTTGCCAAGCTTCGATGGCTGCCATCACCCCACAACAGCTTAACATCGTCCATTCGGTATACAGCAGAAAGCGAAACGGTTGAGGCTGTGTTTTGAATATAGAGGCGATCGCAGTCATGGCAACGGCTTCCAGTAGTTGTATCTATATATTTTTAACAAATACTGCAAGTTGCACTGAATTTCCAGAAAAACACGCAAATTTACAACTTTCGTTGATGTGACTTTCTTTGGGTATGACTAAAGTTAGAGTACCTCGCCCCTGAGAGAATGTCCCTTTCGTTGATGAGCGATCGCGACGTTCTTCAGATGGATTGCCTAAAGCATTTTCCTAATATTGTGACATAGCGAATCGAAACAAATTCTTCTGATTTCGCTCTAATTCTACTTCTATCTAGGAAAAACGATATGACACTCATTATTGGAACAAATAGCAACGAGACTCTGTTGGGTGGTGCGGATAGCGACAATATTTTTGGATTTGCAGGCGACGATCTGATTAATGGACAGGGTGGCAACGATGGTATAGTTGGTGGTTTTGGAAACAATACTTTGGATGGTGGAGCGGGAATCGATACCGCTAGCTATTCTGGCTTAGGTAACAGCGTTATTGCTTCATTAGAAACTAGAAAAGCTACTTTCTTTGGCGGCAGTGATTCCTACTCTAACATTGAAAACCTAGTAGGCGGTGACAACGGTGATATTTTAACGGGCGATGGTAGTGCAAATATTATAGATGGTGGTTTTGGCAGTGACCAGATCTTTGGACGTGCAGGAAACGATCGCCTGTTAGGAGGCGCAGGAAGGGATACGCTCTATGGAGAAACTGGCGACGATCAACTCTTGGGAGGCGATGGGGTAGATCTACTAGAAGGGGGCGATGGCGGTGATTCGCTCAGGGGTGACAAAGACAATGACACCATGATTGGCGGTAATGGAGATGACCAGTTTACATGGGTGAATGGCGATGGTAGTGATACCATTCAAGGTGACTCGGGTAATGATACCGTGGTATTCAACGGTTCTGTCACTGAGGGCGATCAAATTACTCTTAGCCAAGTTGGGACAGACATTCTCTTACAACGCACCAATCTCACTGCTGTCACCCTGAGAACGCAGAGCATAGAAAATTTCAATGCCATTAATGGTCTGGGTGGAGATGACACATTGATAGTTAGCAATCTGAGTCTAGGGAGTGGCGTCTCCTTTATCCAATTCAACGGTGGTGATGGAAACGATAGCCTGTTAGTGAGTTCTACATCCGCAGTCTTCGCTGCTGGTGGCGGTAACGGAAATGACACTCTTTCAGGTGGTAGCGGAAATGACTCTCTTTTTGGCGATCAAGGAAATGATTTCCTTGCAGGGGGATTTGGAGATGACACACTCACAGGTGCTACAAGATCCAATCTCGGTCGGGGCGAAGTGGATGTACTCATAGGTGGTGGAGGTCGAGATACGTTTGTCCTGGACAACTTCTATGATGATGGCAACTTGGTTACAGATGGCGATCTACGCAACTTGGGCGATGGCATTGATGGCACTGGAGATTTTGCTCGTATCATAGGTTTTAGTGACGATCTCATTCGCTTGAGTGGCCCGCGCAGTAACTATGAATTGAAAACAATTAGCAATTCTCTGGCGCAAGGAAGTAGCACTCCAGATGTCGGAATCTTCAAGAAAACAGGATTTTTACAGCCACTTGAGTTGATTGCGATCGTTCAGGATGCACCCGGTACTCTCAACCTGAACGATACAGTACAATTTAGCTTCATCTAGCTCTCAGACAACTACATCACATTGAGTCTGAATAAGGAATCGTGTTGTGTGACGCAAAAAACACACAGCACCATTTTCACGTAACCTAAAGTTATTATTGGCTAATACCAATTCTGTATGAAAATGCACACTATCAAGACCGCCCTGGCTCTTGCAAGGGGGGACGGCGTAGTCGGGGGGTAAATATATGCAACTTCACAAAGAAACGATATAAAACAGTAAATACACTAATAAAAAAAGTCCCCTTAAAAAGGGGGCTTGGGGCATATCTTATCGATAATCTTGACTTTGAATACTCCCCAAACGTGCAGCATCACGAATGTTGTATTCAGGACGAGTAAAGCGATTTAGCTGCATTTCAAAAAACTCTCGATTGGCTTGTAAATGTTTGGGATTTGGGTCATCTAATGGGTATAAAAGTGCAGCCCTTAAGGCTTGAATTACCGCAGAAGTAACACAATACATTGACCGTTGAAAACTAACTCCCAACTGAATCAACATATCTTCTTCACCCCGGCAATGTTGTTTGTAATAATCAACAAGATAGGGGGGTAAAAAATGCAACATATCTTGCATTAATAATGTGGGGGGAATGCCAGCAGTACCTACTGGAAATACATCAGCGTAAAGAATGCCAAAGTGAAAGTCTTTTTGGTCTTCTGGTACTTGACGTGCTTGGGCATTATAAGATTTTGTCCCCCTAAAAGGTGCGGTGCGGTAGAAAACAGCTTCTACATAGGGTAAGGCTGCTTCATACAGCCACATGAAACCCTTAGATTTGGGAATAATTTCGTAGCATTCGCCGCGAATATAAACGTGATGGTAAATTGGACGACCTGCGATCGCAAATATACCATTAACTAGGAAATTCATCGCTTCTGGGACAGTGCTAATGGTGCCTTCGTCATAGCGGTCGGACATTTCAAAAAATACCGGTGCCATGACTTCCCAGAACAAACCCAAATTAGCGTAGTATGACATTTGGCGGCACTGTTCCAAAAACATATCGGGGAACAGTTTGTAAAGTCCCAGCATCACTGGGTTGCCTTGGAAATAAGCTTTAATTGCCCTATCGGCGTTAGCTTTATATTCGTCGGAATCTAAGTAAGGGTCGAATTGCCCGCCCATACCGCGGTGCCACAACATTGCCCGCATACAAGCTTCGGCAAATTCCATGTTAATGCGATCGTGTAATAAGTGATGCAATAACTTTGGCATTTTGAAAGTTTCGCCTTTCTCAATAAATGCCAAAAGTTCTGGGTGGGCTGTGGCTTGGCCGCGCCAAATTCGTAAATCGGCATCATCACCAGCATAATGATTATGTAACTCTAAATACTCTTTGGGCAAGAAGTATTTAAAGAAAGGCAAAGGATCTAAAAATACGTTTTCAGCAATATAAAGTAAGTCTCGCCAATAAAAGTCCATTGGCACAGCATAAGCTTTGTATAACCCGATAATTTGCATCAAATTTTCTGGGGTATCGGGTAACATGGCACCGCCAGCTTCTAGGCGATGAATGACTTCAGAAAATTCATGTTTGGAAGGAGGTAATTTAGTAGCTGTTTGAATTGCTGTCATGGTAGTCGCTAATTGGTGTTATTAATTCTTGACGAATATTCAACGCGTGAAAAATGCTTAAAACATCATGTGTCCAAACTGGTAATATTAGCGTCATCGCTATTTCTTCAATGCTATAAATTGTGCCAGCTATACAAGTTATCCATAAAGTGACTCCGGCATAATTAAAGGCAAATAGGGCAATAATGGCAATAAAAAGAGTAATTCCCCAAAATTTTGCTGAGTAGGTGTGATAGCTGGCCGGTTTACCATATTTGACTAAATTCACCAGCCACCACACCATTTGTACAAAAACAACTGTTAACAAAGGTACGCAGTAAGCAATCAGAATATCTTGATGTATTAGCCATGCACTGATGAAGATACAGCTAAAAAGACAGACATCAGCCCAACTGTCGGCTTGCCGCAACTGGGCATTGCTAACATTTAATCGTCTCGCAATAATGCCATCAAAAATGTCTGAAACAAAGGCTGCTACAAAACCAACGATGAACCAAACACTAGTTTTACCATCTAGGGCATCCCACAACAGAAATGGAGATACTAAAAAGCGAAATAAAACTAGACTGCTGGGAACTAATGTCAGATTCATCTTTTATCCTTATAAATGTCTACATAACTCTCTTATTTATACTCCAGTGCTACTTGAGAGATGGTAGTTTTTTCTATGGAGGGAATTGCAGCCACCATTGTTGTAGTTGTGGACTCACTCCAACGCACTAACCAAGTGGGTTGTATTCCTAAAAAGATGATAAAAGTTGCCAAAATTAAAGCTGGGATTTTTTCAGACCAAAGGACTTTGGGATAGTAGGCTAAGTTATCAAGTCTCCCAAAACATGTACGGTTGAGAAGAATGACAAAATAAACCGCGGTTAAACCACTTGCTACTACACACAAAATTGTCGAGAGAGGAAAGACAGAAAAGCTGCCCTGAAAGACTATAAATTCAGCAACAAATCCTGTTAAACCTGGGATACCAGCGCTAGCCATACCGCTTAAAACGAGTAAGGCACTAATTAGAGGTAAACCGCGGATGGGACTCATTAAACCATTGAGTTTATCTAACTCGCGGGTACCGACTTTGGCTTCCACAACTCCCACCAAATGAAAGAGGATGGCTAGGATGATACCGTGGCTGAACATTTGGGCGACTGCACCAACAAGTGCAAGGGGAGTGCTGGCGGCACTAGCTAGCAATACGTAACCCATGTGACCGATGGAACTGTATGCTACCATGCGTTTGATATCTTTTTGAGCGATCGCAACTACCGCCCCATAAATAGCGCTGATTGCTCCCCAAATTGCCAAAGTCGGTGCAATAATACTCCAAGCTTGGGGAAACATACCCAACCCAAATCGCAATAGTCCGTAGGTTCCCAGCTTTGCCAACACGCCGCCTAGAAGAATGGCAATTGGCGCTGAAGCTTCAACGTAAGCATCCGGTAACCAAGTATGGAAGGGAACTAAAGGAATTTTGATGCCAAAACCTAATACTATTCCTACTAGTAAAAGGATTTGTTTTGTGATTGAAAGATTTTCTGTAGAGAATGCATCAAAAGCAAAATTGGTAGAATGACTCAACCAGGCCATACCTAAGAATGTCGCCAGAATTAATGCTCCGGAAACAGCCGTATAAATCAGGAATTTAATCCCAGCATAAGCCCGTTTTTCCCCTCCCCAAATAGATATTAGTAAGTAGAAGGGAATTAATTCTAATTCGTAGAACAAGAAGAACAACAGTAAGTTTTCTGCTAGAAAAGCACCTGCAACTCCTCCACTCACTAATAAAATCATCGAGTAGAACAGCCGGGGACGTTCAGTGTCTTTACTGCTGCTGTAAATAGCAATCCAAGTGAGCAAGCTATTTAACACCAACATTAATATAGAAAGTCCATCAACACCCAATTGATAACTCAAACCAAGAGTTTCATTCCAGGGTAAATACTCTTGGAATTGCATTGCTGGATTGTTGATATCAAATTTCAACAGGATGGCAATGTTCCATGCAAAAACTATTCCAGAAAAGTATAGTGCTGCTAAACGAATGCGATGATTAGGGATATTTGCAGGTAATATTGCTATGAAAATAGCAGATATAATTGGTAGCCAAATTAAAACACTTAACATGATAACTTCGTCCTTTGTTCTTTGCCAGTTGTCCGTTGTCCATTGTCATTGGTCAGTTTCACTTTGTTCTAATGACCAATGACAATGGATGAAAAAACTAACTAACCAGGCTAACTTTACCAGTATCCAAATCGTAGTAACCACCAGCTATCTTGAGTTTGCCTGCATCGATTAACTCAGATAAAACTGATGATGATTTCAATTTTTCAATTTGTAACAAGATATTAGCTTTACAAGCGTTTTCTAATTTATCGCCTGGTTGATCTTTTGACTTTTGTACAGCTGGTTTTATTGCCTCAATTAAACTACCAATTTTTCCTGGTACTTGAGCGCCTTTGATTGTGGCATCTACCGCACCACATCTTTCGTGTCCCACTACCATGATGACTTTTGTGCCTAATACTAAACTGCCAAATTCTAGGCTACCAATTTCTTCTGGTGTAGCAATATTACCAGCTACACGGCAGACAAATAAATCTCCGAGTCCCTGGTCAAAGACAATTTCAGAAGGAACTCGTGAATCTGCACAACTCAAAATAGAAGCAAACGGTTTTTGGCCTTTGGCAACTTCGGCTAAACGTGAATAACTTTGGTGGGGATTTTTACGTTTGCTTTTAGAAAACCTATCATTCCCATCTAGTAATTCTTGCAATGCTTTATCGGGGGTTATTTCTTCTTCTTTTGCTGGAGGTTTTGCTGGAGGTTCTTGTGCTACAGATTTTTCCGGTGCAACTAAGTTGGAACCAAGTCCGGCGGTTACTACACCTGTACCGATCGCACCTGCACCAAACTTCAGTAAACCTCTCCGGGAAACATTGATTTGGGGATCTTGTATGCTCATGAAATTCTCCTCACACTATTAAAATCAGCTTGTAAAAACGAGTATTAACCACCCGAATCTGGAAACTTAGAAAATCAAATCCAAAAACTGTACGCCCCAAAATGGCCAACTTACCCACATTCCTAAAACACCCACTCCTAAAAGCACGGTGAAGGCATAAAACTGGGTTTGACCAGAGGTGCTGTACTTAAGACTTTCGCCGCCCAAAAGCGAGAATAAACCGACAAGATTAACAATGCCGTCGACTACAAAGCGGTCAATCATATCGGCAAGTTGGGAAATTTGGGCAACGGTGAAAATAATCGTCATCCGATAGATATTGGGTGTGTAAAAATCGTATGCGATTAAGTCTTGTAAACCTTTCCAAGGTAAACGAATCGGTTTGGGAATATTGCCCAAATAAATCACACCAGTGATAGTGCAACCGAAAATACTCGACCAATTTAAAAGTAGTGCGACATCTTTATTCAGATTTATCCAATCTGGTAAAACTGATAAGCTTTGCAACACAAAAGGCAGATTTAGACTAAAGCCAAGTAAAATCATCATCGGTAGAACCATAGGCCAGTGTGCTTCAGGCGATCGCTGAGCCATTTGTTTGGCTTTACCACCAAAAACTAAAGCAAATTCTCTGGTTAAACTCACTGCTGTTAAAGCATTTACCCCGATGATGATGCCGACTAACCAAGGTTGAGTTTCCCATAACCCATCAGCTAATTCCATCAGCGCCCAAAAGCTACCCAGTGGTGGACAACCAATTAACCCTAAACTGCCGACAATAAAGGCGATTGCGGAAATTGGGCGACGCTTCCACAGTCCGCCAAGTTGGGTTACGTCTTGGGTGATGCTATTCCAGATAATTCCGCCAGTACTCATCACCAATAGTGCTGCGGATATGGCATGGGTGAGGACTAACAATAATGCTGCTTCGTCTTGCTGCACTCCCACGGCGATGAATACTAAACCCATGTATGCGCTGACAGAATAGGATTGACAGCGTTTAATATCGATTTGAGCGATCGCTATTAACGAAGCACCCAACGCTGTAACCGCACCAATCCCCACCATTGCTGAGGAAACTATGGGTGAGAGGCTTAACACGGGTTGGAGTTTAATCAACACCCATGCACCACTAGCCACTACTACCGAGTTCCGCAAAATCGTACTGGGAACAGGGCCTTCCATCGCCTCATCTAACCACAAATGCAACGGGAACTGGGCACATTTACCCATCGGCCCGGCAATTAAAGCTAAACTCACCAATCCAATGGCTGTTGGGTTAACATCGGCTGTAGTCGCCCACTCGGCTAACTCTGTGTAATTCCAAGTTCCAGCCAGAGGCCATAACCCCAAAACACCCATTAGCAAAAACAAGTCTCCCACCCGTTTGGTTAAGAAAGCATCTCTAGCACCTGTAACCACCAAAGGCTGACTAAACCATAGGCCGACTAATAGGTAAGTTCCCAGCGTCAGGATTTCCAGAATTACATAGCTGAAGAACAAGTTATTACACAAAGCAAGGGCACAAAGTCCGGCTTCAAATAATCCCAATAAGGAATAGAAGCGTCCCCAACCCCAATCCATTTCCATGTAGCCGATGGCATAAATTTGCGCTAGCAAATTTAACCCTGTGACCGTGACTATAGCGCCGACACTAATAGAAGAAATTTCTAAACCGATAGTCAAGTCTAAACCAGCTGTAGATAACCAAGGAATGAATACTTGTTGGGGTGGATGATTCCAAGTTGCTTGTAAGGCAATGACACTATGTAAGAATGCCAAAAATGTCATTACCAAGTTGACATAACCCGCCGGTCTTGGGCCTGTTTTGCGAATAATCCCCGGCGACCAAGGCACGGCCAATAATCCCCCTATTAAGGCATAGCACGGAACTAGCCAAACAGTCTCCAATAGAAACTGAGCCATGAATAAACCTCTATATATTTCATCACAATTGTGCCGTTTTCAATCAACTTACGTTGATCCCTGTAAACTCAGCACTCGCAACTAACGCGAATTTATATTTATTTAATTTTGTTAGAAACAGCTTACCGTTATCTGCGTCCAAATGGAATTACCTGATTTAAATAAATCTAAGATAATTATGGTAATTAAATCTTATATATATAGTATTTGAGCAATAAATAATAGCTATTGTTATTTATCTATGAATTAGCCCTGGCATTAATCAATAGTCATCATTAGTTTTATCGATAGACATTAAGCAAGGGACGCACAGCTAGCTACTGCGTCCCTATTTCAACGAAAACTGCCACAAATTAAGAACAGATACAAATAAACTGAATGTATGTTATAATTTGACAGTTTTGTCAATCTGCCAAAACTGACAAATAATCTCAGGCGCTTGCTCAAATTGGCTAATGGGCGCAGGTTTCATGTCCCGGTAGTCTAACAGTTGGACGAGGATGAGGTAGGCGATCGCTAAAATAACAGAAATCGCACCTGTAATAATTGCAACTAATTTTGAACGATTCATCAGAATTTCCTATAATACAATTTATTGTACTTTAGCTAATATCGACGTTACTTAACATTAATGTGTCAATCGCTTGTGTAGGTCGATTAGGGTTATGGTGGCTAAAAACTGCGATCGCATCAGTCCACCAATTTACTGAGTTATAAATTTTACATTAAGCCATTCCTCAAATTTGCAGCGATCGCAGACGTACAGCCATAGTCCGTGGTAGACATAGTTGCTTTGAATATCAAGTTACGATCTACTCGAACACCATGCAGCATACAGCTTGAGGTAGGAGATGAAAGTAGCAGTATTCAGCACAAAAGCCTACGATCGGCAGTTTTTGTCAGCTGTAAATTCTTCCACTCAACATGAATTAGTATTTTTTGAGCCTCGTTTAAATCGCGATACCGCTATTCTCGCCGCTGGATTTCCCGCTGTTTGCATATTCGTCCATGACCAGGTTGATGCCGCAACTTTAGAACTTCTGGCCTCACGGGGAACTCACCTAGTTGTCCTGCGCTGTGCTGGATTTAACAATGTAGACTTACAAGCAGCAGCAGACTTAGGGGTTACTGTTGTGCGCGTTCCTGCCTATTCACCCTATGGCGTAGCAGAACACGCTGTAGGATTGATTTTGAGCCTAAATCGCAAAATTCATCGCGCCTATAACCGCGTCCGAGAAAGTAATTTTTCTCTAGATGGACTCTTGGGATTTAACTTACATCAGCGCACAGTGGGGATTATCGGCACTGGCAAAATCGGTCTAATTTTGGGACAGATTATGAAAGGATTTGGCTGTAACCTACTCGCTTATGATGTGTATCGCAATTCAGAATTAGAAGCTTTAGGCGGAAAGTATGTAGAATTGCCTGAGTTATTCGCCAACTCTGATATCATCTCCTTACATTGCCCCCTGACTCCTGAAACCCATCACTTAATTAATGCCCAAGCCATAGAACAAATCAAGCCAGGAGTAATGCTAATTAATACTAGCCGAGGAGCGCTGATTGATACCCAAGCAGTGATTGGAGGATTAAAGTCTGGTAAAATTGGCTATCTCGGTGTGGATGTCTACGAACAAGAATCAGAATTGTTTTTTGAGGACTTGTCTGGCGAAATCATTCAGGATGATATTTTCCAGCGCTTGACAACATTTCCCAATGTACTTATTACCGGACACCAAGCCTTTTTTACAGCAGAAGCTCTCCATAATATTGCAGAAACAACTTTTGCTAATATTACCGATATTGAACAAGGCCGTCCCTGTGCCAATCAAATCCACTCTCAAGCGTAAGCTAACTAGCAATAATCACCAGTTCCTCAATCAATATACTACGCTAATGAGACAATGAGGGAGCAGAGGGGCAGACGGGACAAGGGGACAACGAGAAGAACTCTTAACTCCTAACTCAAAAGTAAGCATACACCATGCCCCATGCCCAATACCCCATGCCCAATGCCCAATTCCCAATCCCTTACAAAATGAAGTATTGGCGTGAAACTATAGCTGTAACTAAGCGTATTTTAATTGAATTGTTACGCCGCAAACGCAGCTTAATTTTTTGGAGTATTTTCCCAATTTCAGTATTAATTCTCAGCGGATTCATATTAGCAGAACGAGGAAAATTATCAATCAATGTTGCTTTTGAATATACTGCACCTTCGACTTTAGCAGGTGCAGCACTATTTTTTAGTTGCTTGGGTGGTAGCGTCGCCACTGTAGTTGCAGAAAGAGAACAAAAAACTCTCAAACGCCTGTTTATTTCTCCTTTGAGTGGTACATCCTATTTTTTAGGAATTTTTCTCGCTCATAGCTGCATTGGCATTGGGCAAACACTTTTGGTTTATACTATTGCAGGCTTTTGGGGCGCTACCTTCAAAGGTTCAGTTTTTTTAGGATTCACAATTATTTTAATGTGTATTGTTGCTTACGTTGGTTTAGGTTTTATTTTAGGAACACAATTAGCACGTCGAATTGAAGATGTAAATGCTCTGGTAGCAGCTTTTGGGGTTCCTTTATTAATATTAGGAGGGGCTTTTTTACCCAGTTCATTGTTTCCGAAAACATTAACTAATATCGCCAAGTTTAACCCAATTTATCACATGAATGAAGCTTTGGTAGCAGTATCCGCAAAAGGTGATGAACTCGATAAAATTGCATCACACTTTTGGTTTTTAGTAGTGTTTGCTGTCATGATGGTTTTAGGTGGATGGTTATCTTATAGGCGAATGTTAATAGTTGAAAGAAAATTGTGATTTAGTGTGATGTAGTTTCTAAAGCTGCTACTAGCGAAAATGTTTGCCCTAACTAAATTTGGCGATGAACAGCTTGCCTTGGAGGTGTTGAGTGCCAGACAAAGCGATCGCATCGCAGTTTGCCATCGGTTTTGCCATTACAAATCTTGTGCAAGTTCTGTTAACAGTGCCAACGGTTAATGCTTCAAAGATTCAATTGCAACAGTTAATAAAATTTCGTTTTTCCTTGTTTCCATGAGCAACAAAATCATCGTTTGGCGAATTAACTAATTGTCAGGCCGGATAAATAGCCTCCAACCCAATCCACAGTCAATGTTACGCACAATCAATTGAAACTTCACTTAACTCTCACAACGTAATTATGCCAACTATCCAAACAACTGTAATTCTTGCTATGACGGCTGACGGGAAAATTAGTCCTGTAGATTCTAAAGCACCCCGTAATTCCTATCCAGTAGATCTAGAACACTTGGAGTATCAAGTCTCTCTATCCGATTTAGTTTTAATGGGAGCCGGAACGGCTCGCAATGAGGGAGTAGCCTTTACAATTGAGAATCCCGAATTGTTGGCAGCACGCCAGTTTCGGGGTCAGTCTCCCCAGCCAATTACCTGCGTTGTCACAGCTTCGCTTAATCTACCACCGGATATGGATTTTTTCCGTCAGGATATTGAGCGATGGATATTTACGACAAAGGCTGCTATTGAGCGTAGTTCTGATGCAACAACTCTACACCAACTCGCCAAATTAATCGAAGTGGGCGATACGGAATTGGATTGGGATAAAGCCTATGACTTAATGCTAGAGCAGGGTATCCGTAAAATTTTTGCTTTGGGAGGTGGCTCTTTAACAGCTTCTTTAGTTGAGGCAGGGCGAGTTGACGATTGGTGGTTGACCATTTTGCCAGTCATTTATGGAGGAGAAAGTGCGCCTACTCCCGTGGAGGGCAAGGGTTTTCTTCCCAGTGTCGCGCCTAAACTCGAACTCATTGAAACTCGTCAGGTTGGAAGTGAGTTATTCTTGCGCTACCGCACGCTCAAGTGAGAAATTATGCTGAAGATTTATTTTATATAGATCCCAAATGGGTTCTATCCACCAATACCTATTTGTTGAGGACTTACGCAATAACTTTGTGTTTTTTGTAGTAGTCTGCGGCAAGCTGCTTAATGCCCACGTTTTTTCATGATTTTGCGTAAGTCCTGTTGCTATCAAAAGCGCTCTCCTTTCAGGAGGGCGCTTTTGATTCTATTTAATTTTTAGTTGACTTGGTTAGCAATTAACCGTTGATGGAAGGAGCGGTTAGAGCAACAGGAGCAACATCAGAAGCAGCCAAGTCTAAGGGGAAGTTGTGAGCGTTACGCTCGTGCATTACTTCCATACCCAAGTTAGCGCGGTTGATGATGTCAGCCCAGGTATTGATTACACGACCTTGAGAGTCGATGATGGATTGGTTAAAGTTGAAACCGTTGAGGTTGAACGCCATTGTGCTTACACCCAAGGCGGTAAACCAGATTCCAATCACAGGCCATGCAGCTAAGAAGAAGTGCAAGGAACGGCTGTTGTTGAAGGAAGCGTATTGGAAAATCAAGCGACCGAAGTAACCGTGAGCAGCTACGATGTTGTAGGTTTCTTCTTCTTGACCGAACTTGTAGCCGTAGTTCTGAGATTCGCTTTCGGTGGTCTCACGAACTAAGGAAGAAGTTACCAAGGAACCGTGCATTGCGGAGAACAAAGAACCACCGAATACACCAGCCACACCTAACATGTGGAAGGGGTGCATCAAGATGTTGTGCTCTGCTTGGAACACGATCATGAAGTTGAAGGTTCCGGAGATACCCAAGGGCATTCCGTCAGAGAATGAACCTTGTCCGATGGGGTAGATCAAGAATACTGCGGTTGCTGCTGCTACTGGTGCAGAGAACGCTAGGCAGATCCAAGGACGCATTCCCAAGCGGTAGGAGAGTTCCCACTCACGACCTAAGTAGCAGAATACGCCAATCAAAAAGTGGAAAATTACCAATTGGTAAGGGCCGCCGTTGTACAGCCACTCATCAAGAGATGCTGCTTCCCAAATTGGGTAGAAGTGTAAACCAATGGCGTTGGAGGAAGGTACTACTGCACCTGAGATGATGTTGTTTCCGTAGAGTAAGGAACCTGCTACAGGCTCACGGATACCATCGATGTCTACTGGAGGTGCTGCGATGAAGGCGATTACGAAGCAGGCGGTGGCGGCTAGCAAGGTGGGGATCATTAATACGCCGAACCAGCCGATGTAGAGGCGGTTGTTGGTGCTGGTGATCCAGTTGCAGAACCGCTCCCATACGTTGGCGCTTTCGCGACGTTGAATGGTTGCTGTCATTGTTTTATAAGTGCGGTTGGTAATTTATGATTTCAGTAAGCAAAGTTACTTACCTATATTTACTACCTTAAGACCAAAATTAAGATTTGTAAAGAAATTTTAAATAAGTATTGATTATAAAACCGATTTGTTTCACAGATGAATCGCACTTGCAAATGCGATTCATCTGGTTGGCATTGCTAAATCTAGGGATGATTTTAACCTCACGCATTCGCTTTTAGGTGTTCCCCTAGGGTAGGCGCAAAGAATCTATCTTTAGACTTCGTCAAAAATTTTAATTCATCCCACATTTATCAACGTCATCTGGTTTTATCAACCAGGAGGCCAATCTAACTGCCGCCCTCCCAGGATATGTAGATGTAGGTGGTGGACTGTTTGGCCACCATCATCACCGCTGTTGATAACAACTCGATAACCATTTTTCAGCCCAGCTTCTTGGGCAACGCGTTTGGCAGTTAATAAAAGATGCCCCAACACTGCATGATCTTGAGATTCCGCATCAGCTAGTGTAGCAATAGGTTTTTTGGGAATCACGAGGATATGAGTAGGCGCTTGGGGGTGGATGTCTTTAAATGCCAACGCCAAATCGTCTTCGTAAACAATATCAGCGGGAATTTCCCGACGAATAATTTTACTGAAAATAGTTTCTGTATTTTCACTCATGGCAATATACCGACTCATCTGCTAAAGATTTTAAAGGTTTAGTGCCATGCGAAGAAATGCTTATAAGAGTGTGCAGTCAATCAAGTTTGAGCATCATTTGAGGAATAGGTTATTCTCCTTAACACAAGAATTAACACAAAAAAATACTTCTTCATGTGATAAGGTCTTCCATAGCTCAAATTAGTCTTGCCCCAAATTGGAGATATTTATTTTTAATATCTCAATCAATTCTAAATAGAATTTTGATAATTGAAACTTAAATATTGCGTATATTAATATATGGCGGTTGCAAATCTGTTCAGGTACGTATTCAAAGCTGGTGAGCTAGGCAAAAAAGATTTGCTTTTACCTCATTTGCTTAGGAAACGCCTATATATACTTCGGAGATAGACATGAAAGAGTCAAAATATTATTTTGTGTTTTTTACGGTAATTACAATTAGCATCTTTACCCGTTTATTTTTATTGCAAAATCAAAGTCTTTGGTTTGATGAAGGCTGGAGCCTAACTTTATCTGATGCAACAAGCTTGCAAGAAAATTTTTATAAAATTGTAAATCGAGAAGCTGGTGATAAATACCAAGTGCTTTACTACTTACTATTGTTTTATTGGCGTTCATTTTTTGGGGAAAGTGAATTTGCCATTAGATCGCTCTCAGCTTTGTTTGGAGTGGCTTCAGTAATTATAATGTATTTTACTTGCCTAAGTGTTTATGGCAAAAAACACGCATTCTGGTCGTCCTTAATTTTAGCAGTCAGTTCTTTTAGTGTATTTTATAGCCAAGATGCCAGACCTTACTCATTATTAATATTTATAGTTTCACTTCAAATATATTTTTTTAGTAATTCACTCAAGGATGACGAAAATAATAAGATTATTTCACAAGTCTTTTTTGGGATTTTTACTGCTATAGCCAGTTTTGGCAGTGTCTTAACACTAATGTTTACCTCCGCCCTTTATATATCTCATGCTATTGTTTATAGAAACTTTAAAGAATGGCTGAAATGGTTGATACCTTCAGTAATTTTTTCCTCACCAATGATTTGGTTTTATTTATCTTCACCTGCTGCATCCGATCCAACAGGTACAGCAGTAACTCGTACTGGATTACCCATAATTCTGAATATTATGTTTGTCGTCTACGGTATATTAGTCGGGACATCTTATGGGCCGCCACTTGAGGACTTACGCGGTGATAATAAAATAAATATTTTACTTAACTACTGGCCTCATTTCCTAATCTTTTTTATTGTCATTACTGTAATTTTTATAGCTTTAGGTAAGAGATTGTTAAGGCACTCAAAGAGAAACAAATATCAGCGTGCTGACTATTTATTTGCATTGATTTTGATCACATCATTTTCATTGAATTTGGTGTTTGCTCTAGTTACTAAAATTAATTGGCTACCGCGTCATTCTTTTTATTTATGTGTTCCATTTTTCATTTTGATCCCGTCAGCATTTTTGCATAACTACCAAGCTATAAGTAAAGTTGATATACTATCTAAGTTTGCCAAAATAGCTACTGTTTGTTTGGTAATTATGAATATTTATTCCAACTTTAATTACTATTTAGATCCAATATATGGAAAAGATGACTATCGCTCAGCTGTTCAGTATTTAGTAAAAAATCGAGATGCATCTGCAAGATCTGTATTAATGTTGGGACAGAATAGATTATTCAAGTATTATGGCGACTCATCGACTTTATATCTACCACCATATATTCTCGAAAAAACAAACGGAAAAAATTTAGCAGAAAAAATTAAGACAGCTACCAATAATGCAAAAACAGTTTTTATGCTAATTAATCGCGAGTTTTACTGGAAATTTAAGGATACTTTTAAAGGTGAAATGAGTGAGTTATATAATTTAGAAAACGAGCAAAGTTGGCGCTATATTAAAATGTATAAATTTGTCAGCAATAAATAAATTGTGAAATCCTAAATATCTAGATATCAACGTAACTAGTTCGTGAGGATGAGGAATAGGTAATGAAGAAGAAAAATCTCTAAATTACGATTTACCTGACATTGTGTTGTAATTAATAAAATGGGAATAATTTAAAATTAATGTAAATTAGCAATTTACATTAAGCTAACTTGAGGCCAGATAAAAACTAAGATTTTGTAATCGAGGTGACTAAAACATTCACAGGTAAATCCCCAATCATTATTGCACATCGAGGCGCTAGTGGCTATCGACCAGAACATACTCTAGCTGCTTATGAATTAGCGATCGCACTAGGGGCAGACTATATTGAACCAGATTTAGTTTCCACAAAAGACGGTGTTTTAATTGCACGTCACGAAAATGAAATTTCTGAAACTACTGATGTTGCTAAACATGCAGAATTTGCTCACCGTCAAACCAGCAAAATAATTGATGGAGAATCAAAAACAGGTTGGTTTACCGAAGACTTTACCCTTGCAGAACTGAAAACACTACGGGCGAAAGAACGAATTCCCCAACTGCGTCCACAAAATATTTTTTATGATGGATTGTTTGAAATTCCCACATTCCAAGAAATCATCGATTTAGTCAAAAATAAAAGCGTCGAAATTAATCGTCAGATCGGAATTTATCCAGAAACTAAGCACCCAACTTATTTTAAATCTATTGGGTTACCCTTAGAAAAACCCCTATTAGCAAGTTTAACCACAAACGGTTATCAGGGAGCTAATGCACGTGTTTTCATTCAGTCTTTTGAAGTGAGTAATTTGCAATATTTATCTACACAAACTGATTTGCCTTTGGTGCAATTGCTGAATAATGATGGTAAACCTTATGATTTTGTAGTTACTGGCAATGGTAGTACCTATGCAGATTTAATAACGACTTCAGGTTTAGAAGAAATTGCTAAATATGCACAGGCGATCGGAATTCATAAAAATTTGTTAGTTTCTAGAGACAGCACTGGTAAATTGCTCTCACCAACATCTTTAATTATCAATGCTCATGCATCTGATTTATTAGTTCATGCTTGGACTTTCCGCAATGAAGACCACTTTTTACCATTGGATTTTCAAGGAAATCCCCAAGGAGAATATGAGCTATTTTTAAAATTAGGTATTGATGGCGTATTTAGCGACTATCCAGATACCGCTTATGCTGTGAATGAAAACCTTGGGTTTAAGTTTTGTTCTCACTCTCCACTCCCGCCTTCTGATCCTTAAAAAGCGATCGCATTGGTCACAATTGCGAGAAACTAAAAGCAGATCTGTTAGGAAAGGAGAGCCGAATGAGCTGGACTAAAGTTCTTGCTGTCGAAGCACTGTCGCCAGGTGCGCGACAAGTGGTAAAAGTTGGTAACCGAAAAATCCTACTTTTAAATCACGAAAATCAGCTTTATGCCGTAGATAACATTTGCCCCCACTTAAAATTGCCGATGAAAAGCGCAAAAATCACTGAAGATAAGGCGATTGTTTGTTCTTTCCATCGCAGTAGTTTTGACCTAAGTACTGGTGAGGTAAAACAATGGTGTCCCTGGCCACCTGGTGTAAGTAAAGTATTCTCGTTGGTTTCACAGCAAAAAACACTACCAGTTTTTCCAATTCGTGTGGAAGAAGGTAGTATCTGGATTGATGTGCAGGAAGAATAAGTAGAAGGGAATGGGGGCTGGGGAGATGGGGAAGTGTAGGGGGCAAACACAGGAAGCATGAAAGACAACTGACAAATGCCCCATGCCCCATGCCCCATAACCAATTTACTCTCGCCGTTGTTGATAATCTTCGGAAGACATGGGATCTAACTCCCAACGGCGATCGTCACGTTCCTCTAAAATATCGTTGGTACGCAGGAAGGCTAAATCGTCCATTTCCAGTCCCACTGCTGCTTCTATATCTTCGGTGACATTTTGATCGGGAGTTGCAACAGTACCGCCAACAGCTTCATCTCCAACTGCATCTGCATCCTGCCAATAAGCATCAACATCGCCACCAGTGAGTTCGGGGCTAGTTTCTGTGTACTCGCGTCTTTCATCTCGCAGCGATCGCCCACCAATATTGTATCCTGGCAAGTCTTTCACACCAGTACCGTAAGATTCTGTAATTTCTTGCGGCAAATCATCAGTTTTTATCTCGTCATTGTGATTTTTTTCTGCCATATTAGTAGCTATTTTCTGCACTTTTACAATAACGTTTTCTCCCTAAAAACTTGTCTTACTAAAGATGTATAGCTTTAGTCGTAAAATAATCTATCCCCTTAGTACGAAGCTAAACTAGCGATCGCGGCGTAAATTGGAAATATCAATTCATGGTCAAGCAACTTGTAGTTGAAGTTTTTAGTTATGAGTTGGGAGTTATCAAAGCGAAATTATTCGATAGTCAACTTCTCGCTCGTAACTATTTTTTATTAGCCAAAAAAGAGAATTTAATTTAACCATTTTGATGTTCTTAACTACCTGAATGCTCAACAATAATACATTCAATTAATGATTTTGCACAGCGGAGGTAGCAAAGTGGAATACAACGAATTTATTACACATGTACAAACCTTGGCTCAATCAGATTCTCGCGAAGAAGCAGAACGCGCTACCCGTGCCACATTAGAAACTCTTAAAGAACGGATAGCTAATGATGAGGCAGAAGAATTAGCTGCAAACTTACCTCAACAACTAGGTGATTATTTGCGAGGACAAAAATTAAATGGCGATCATTCTTTCAACTTGCAAGAATTTATTTTCCGGGCAAGTCAAAAAGAAAATATAGAACCCACTACAACTGCGATTCATGTCCGGGCTGTATTTGCAGTGTTGCAAAACGCTATCAACCCACAAACATTTGCTGCTTTTCACGCCCATTTGTCTCACGATTATGAAGAATTGTTTGCTACTTCACCAACAGGCGAAGTACCTGCATAGCGGACAATTTAAACAAACATCATATAAGGGATAAATCCTAGTTGTTTAATTGTTCTTCTGACTGAAAATACTAGCTAGTTAAATACTAGAAATCAACAGGTGATACCATACTATGACTCTAAATAACAATCATTTTAGTAAGAAAAAAGTTGCTATTCTCATTGAACATGGAGTAGAAGATGTAGAATTTTCAGTTCCTTATAATGGGCTAAAACAAGCCGGAATGGACGTAGTAGTCCTTGGTTCCCGGATGAATGAAAAATACAAGGGTAAACGCGGTAAACTCAGCGTCCAAGCTGATGGTACAACAACAGAAGCGATCGCAGCCGAATTCGATGCAGTCATAATTCCTGGCGGTATGGCTCCCGATAGAATGCGACGCAACCCCAACACAGTACGCTTTGTACAAGAAGCTGTACAACAAGGAAAATTAGTTGCTGCGGTTTGCCACGGGCCACAAGTTTTGATTGAAGGCGACTTAATTAAAGGTAAAAAAGTTACTGGTTTTAGTGCTATTAGCAAAGACATCACTAACGCAGGTGCAAATTATTTAGATGAACCTTTAATAGTAGATGGAAATTTAATTACATCTCGTGAACCTGGAGACTTGGCAATTTTCACCACAGCCATTTTGAGCCGATTGGGTTATGGTGGCAAAGATGCTGCACTGCCAAATGAAAAAGATACAACTGCCCAATGGTGGAAACTAGCTGATGCTTGGAATGGCTCAACAAAAAGTGAAATCGGCAGAGGCTTAAATACTGCCCTTGCAGGAGAACGTTATTCCCTGGAAGCTTTAGAAAAATACGCAGAAAAAGAATCTGATGCCGAAATCAAATTAGTTTTTCAAGATATGATTGCCAACAAACAACGTCATATTGAAAAGCTCGAAACATATCTTCAAGCACTAGGTGAAAAGCCCTCTTTAGGTGCAAATATCGCTAATCAGTATGCCAAAGTTAAAAGTGCCCTAACAGGAAGTGACGACATTTATCAATTACGTTCTGCTTTGGGAGATGTGCAAACAGGTATTGGGGATATTGGCAATTTGTGTGCAATGTACACTGACCCAGTAGCAACTGCTATTTTTAAAGAAATTTACCAGGATTTATTGAAATACGAACAGCGACTACTGGAGTTGTATCGGGCGCGAACAGCCTCTCAAATTCAACCTCCCAAACCAACTACCGGCGCTGCTGTATCGATGTAAATAATCATTAGTAGAGAAGCATAGCAGTACTTCCCTACAAAAACAGACTTTCTTCAAATCTCGTTTCTCGGAACAATCTGGAAATGCAGACATGGAGGCTTGGCCTCTTCAAAGAAAGACAACTCGAACAAAATCGTTCTCAAATATTGAATGGCAAATACTCATTCAATTTTGTGAATTTTACCCCAACATAAATGTAATTGAGGATTTTTATGAATCGACTGAATTCTTGGCTAAAAAATATTCGTATCCGTCAGATGATTGTAGTCTTTCTGGTAGGATTTATGTTTTTACTCGGTCAAGCTTTTAGCTACGGTAATATAGCACAAGCTGATGCGATCACTCCAGAAGGCACTTATTATAAAGGTGTACCAGAGGGTCAAGGTGACATTAGAAACGATAACCAAATCGGAAACACCCAAAACAAGCTAAAAAGCGCTGTTGATAATGTCCGCCAAAAGTTAAATTTGGATGAAGAAACTCCACGAGCTACAAAAGAGTTTTTTGATTCTACAAAAAACAAAGCCGCAGATAAAACTAGCCGATTACAGAGAGATACACAAGGCTATTACCAATATTCTCCTAACACACCAGTTAGAGGCGCAGACTAGAATTTTAGCAAGTCTTGAGTCTAATTTTTGATTCACATATCGATGCTGATTTGATTGTGTGAACAAATTATCTATACCTTAGGTAAAGGCAGAGTAGGCAATAGGCAATTTTATATTGTCTATTGCCTACTTAATAAATTCACAAATTAGATACAAACACCATAGATTATTCAAGGGAGAAAATATGGCTGATAAAACCGTTACAAAAATAGACTCTGCTTATTCTCCTAAAGGTCAACTAGGCCAAAAATATCTGGCATCTGGCAAAACTATTTCCATGCGTTTGTGGGAAAATGAGCAACCAAATGAACCTAAAGAGCCAACTGCACGGGAATATGAAACTGTTGGTTATGTAATCAATGGTCGTGCAGAATTACACATTGAAGGACAAAATATCTTACTAGAACCGGGGAGTTCTTGGGTAGTACCAAAAGGAGCTAGCCACACATACAAAATTTTAGAACCATTCACTGCTGTTGAGGCAACAAGCCCCCCTGCTCAAGTTCACGGACGAGATGAAAATTAGAAATTGAAAATCAAACTTTGGATAAACAGGCGTTGCTGAATTGCGGGATGAATTCAAATGTAGAGATGTTACAATTAATTCAACGTTTCTACAATGATTTTGATATAAGACAAAATCATTACATTAAATCAGCAACAACGATAAACACAGATGAGAAATTATTTGTGTTTTTTATATGTATCTATAGTTTTAAATTTTGGGAAATTATGTCACATTTTTATCAAACTAGAGGCTGATGAATATCAAAGATTTACTTAGTTTCCTAGATAAGAGAAGCAACACAAATATGGAATAAAACTTTGGCAATAATTTGATTTTGTGTTTCTACTATCTGCAATGAAAAAGGAATCCAAATGTTTTATCACACCAAGAAACTACAGTACTTTAAGCCACCAGAAAAACCAGATGCAGTCTACGCAATGAAAATTTAAGAACTCATTGGCGGGACTTTTGGTGAAATGACTGTGATGATGCAGTACCTGTTTCAAGGCTGGAATTGTCGAGGGCCTGCCAAGTACCGGGATATGTTGCTAGATGTTGGTACTGAGGAAATCGGCCACATTGAGATGCTGGCTACAATGATTGCCCATCTTTTAGACAAAGCGCCGCTCAAAATGCAAGAAGAAAGTGTAAAAGATGCGGTTGTGGGTGCAGTGATGGGTGGTAGTAATCCACGAGATGCGATTATGGCGGCGGCCATGAACCCCCAACATGCTATTGTTTCTGGTTTGGGTGCTACACCATCTGATAGCGTTGGCTATCCTTGGAATGCTCGCTTTATTGTTTCCAGTGGTAACCTGTTGGCAGACTTTCGCTCTAATCTCCACGCAGAAAGTCAAGGACGTTTGCAGGCAATACGACTATATGAAATGACTAACGATCCTGGTGTGAAAGACACCTTGAGCTTCATGATCGCCCGCGATACGATGCATCAAAACCTGTGGTTAGCAGCCATTGAAGATTTAGAAAGTTCTGGACTAGAAAAGACTCCAGTTCCTAGTTCCTTCCCATTAGACTTGGAGAAACGCGAGTTTTCCTATCAGTTCTGGAATCATTCTGAAGGAACTGAAAGCGCTGAAGGTCGCTGGGCGAAAGGCCAATCAATAGATGGCAAAGGTGAATTCCAGTATGTGGCAAATCCCCAACCACTGGGGCCAGAACCACAACCACCCCAACCCGATCTGCGACTACATGGTACGCCGAAAGTTGGAGAGACAGAGGGCAATGGTTCTGGTGTACCTTCAGTAACTGGACGCACAACTATTGGCGGCTAATTTTGGTAAGGGAATTTATAAGGATATATTGAGAACCCCGTGCATTTTATCTCAGTGAGTATCATTATTTATTCCCGTAATACAGCGTTTTGCAAGTATATGAGGTACACCCCTCGCAAAGGCATCGGGGAAGGTGCACGATAGCGGGGGTGGGGTGTTTCTGTACCTCATTTACCTGAAATCTGCTGTATTTTCTCTCCTCAATTCTCCCGTAAAGGAGGATTGGGGTAAATTCCCTAGAACTGAAGTTGATTTAGGTTACTGTAAAAACCTACAATTCAATCTGACTTTCTGAATTGAGAATTGCGTAGCTTGCTTCCGGCTTTGCAGGTATAGCTTGAGTTAATTAGGGTTGATATTGCTCCTATGACCATTACTAACCATACCTAAGACATTCATCCGGTAAGTCTTTAGATGTTCTAAAGTTCGTTTTATCATTGATGAGTCCGTTTTGTCAATTCTTACCACTAGCAATATGCCATCAGTATGGGGTGCTAGCAGGCTAACATCAGCTAGTTCCAATACAGGGGGAGCGTCATAAATCACTAAGTCAAAGGTATGATGGAAATCTATCATTAATCGCTTCATCTTTTCAGATGAAAGTAGCTTTGTCGGATCGGACGGTATGGCGCCAGCAGTGATTACAGATAGTCCATTCATTGAGGGTAGCTGTCGGATCGCCTCATTCATCAGTACATTTGTTGAGATTAAATCACTTAATCCCCATGAGTTATTTAAATTTGATAAGTTGTGAATGTTGGGTTGGCGTAAATCAGCATCTACAAGTAGTACTCGTTGCCCCATTTCTGTAGCTACTTGAGCTAGATGGAAGGCCATAGTGGATTTCCCATCACCATCCATAGCTGAAGTAATAATTAGAGAACTAATAGAGCGATCGCCACTCAGCAATTGAACATTTGTATAAAGCACCCGCAAAGCTTCTAAAAATTTTGCCTGATAGCTACTACAATCTTTTTTTCTGATAACACCTAAGCCAGAAATACTTTTAAAAATAGGACTTGGCATTTTTATGATGGCAACTTTCCCGGTAGTTGTGTAGCTTTGAGCGCTTGCGATTTGTTTTTCAAATGGAATATTTCCTAACAACGGCAATTTAACTTCTTCTTTGAGCGCCTGAATGCTATGGTAGGTCTTATCAAGCTTTTCCAGCAGTAAGGCTACGCCAATTCCTAAGGCTATACTTCCAAGCACTCCTGGTATTAAATAACGTTTGACGCTTGAATCAGAAATAGGAAACTTCGGCTGGCTTGGTTCTTCAAGTAACTGCCAACCAAGTTCTGTTTGAGATATCTGTATTTGAAGATTTTCGCGAGTGGACAAAAAACGATTCAGACTCTCAGTTGCCACCTGTAACTTTCGCTGTAGTTCAGTGTATTGTCGTGCCAAAATTGGCCATTGCTTCCGTTGTAGTTCAAGTTTCTGCTCTACTTTAGCAAGCTCTTGGCTTTGCACTTCTAAAGTTTGAACCTGAGTCGTTACTTCTGCTATTTTTGTACTCAGAAAACGTTGTGCTTCCTTATTTAGCAATGGGAATAACATTGCTCGTTTCTGCTTCAATGTTTGGAGAGTTGGGTTACTATCTTGTAAACGAGTTGACTCTGTAGCAATTTGAACGTCTAGTTGCTGTAATTGAGCCAACAACTGTTGATACAAACCAGCATCCTTGAGTGTTGCCACCTTACCGTCTTTCTCCTGTAGGAAAGATAGATTGGCACGAGCCTCTGCCAATTGCCGATTGACTGTTTGTCGTTCCTCAGACAAGCTATTGATGCGAGTCACGACTTGTTCAGACTGGACATCTGGGTCAACAAAGTCATACTTTTGCCGGAACGTTTGCAGCTCTTTCTGAAGCTGATCGACTCGATTTTGGATAGATGGCAGCTGTCTTTCTACAAACTGAATTCCTTGGCGTAACTTAGTTTGTCGTCTTTCCCGGCTATAATCTAGATAATCCTCAGCAACTTGGTCGAGTACAATTTTAACTTGCTTTGGATCGTGGCTCCGATAACGAACTTCTATAATCTTAGTTTCACCAAACCGAGAAATTGTTAAATCTGCAATCAGCGAACTGTAGCTAATATCTGGATAGGTAGTTTGTAAGTGCTTTACAATCTGTCCCATTAATTCAGGACTTTTGAGAACCTCAATTTGACTTTGATAATCTAAACCAGATTTGCTTGCATTAGGATCTTTGACAATATCCACTACTTTGGAATCATCATTTACAGGTTCCACTAATAGGCGAAAATTACCTTCATATACTGGTAACTCTCTGTTTAGTATCAAGTTGGCAAAAACAACTGTCGTTAAAGTAATAGTTACCCCTGCAATGACTAGCGCTCGTCGCCGTATAACACTCAGAATTTGTGCGAAACTCGAATCATTTGCTTCCTCTGGTGACCACGGTAAAGGTTGAGACTGAAGAAATGGCGGTACAGAGTTCATATTCTGGCCATAACTTGACGATTCAGAAGAATGATTCTCCATCTATTTAAAAATACTTAATTAATTTATTTACGCTACCAAAAATGTATGTAATAGCTTCGGTACTTCTCAGTTAACGGAGCAAGTACACAAAGGTTTATTCTTAGCTGCCAAACTCGCAAACTCGTTAGTATAATGCATCATCAAAGGGAGGCATAAATCAAGATTTTGTTAATTTGTAAATATCAATGCAGCATTTAGGTTAATTTTGACCCTCTATTATGGTATCGCTTACTTAGTTTCAACTGTTATAATTTTACAATTTTTACCTGTCTCAGATTCTAGCTGAGTAAGCAACAAGGAGAAAATCTTTGTTTCTAAGTATACATTTTTTTAGTTCCATATCATAGCTGAACTCAAAATCAATCTGCAATTAGGTCAAAATATTGTTTAGATCGAGCAGATGATAAGTCTTTTACATTAATTGTAGCCAAAGTAATTTAAATATCAGTGGGTGAGTTGCCAATTATTATTTTCAAAACTATTACGATATTTTAGTGGAGTAAAATTTAATACTATTTTAATTTTAGATACTACTTTTGTGCCCAAAAAAATTGATACATATGTTACTAGTAACATTACGAAAATGACTAACCTAGACTGAAATAAATATACAAATTTTTATGTACCAAAATTTGCTTACAAAAGACTAACTAGTTTATGAAGCTTTTGTTTACGTGCATTGCCAAAAAAATAAATTTTTTGTAAAGTGTCTCAGTAAATTTGAAACATTTTTTTGTCATGGTATTCTTGTAACAAGTTACATGTAAAATATAGTATTGAATCCCAAACAATAGCCAATATTTATATGTAAAAAATATTGCTTGTTTGAGTCTCCATTAAGTAAACCAAAATACCTTAAAGCCAATGACCATAGACTTTCTATTTTTTAGACTAAATCAGTACATAATAGCTTTTAGAGTTATCTAGAGATCAAGTAAAGTTGCTTAGAAGCCTGTAAAAAGTGTTATTGTAGAGTGATATTACACGTCTAATATGACGGTAGCCATTTAGACTTTTGCTTTTTGTTGTGTTCCTATGTTCCCAAAAGACCGTGTATACAAGTTAAACGAGTATATATTAATAGACATATTTAAGCGGTTAAAATTAGCACCGCGGTTCTTGTATATATGTTTATATATTTATATATGTGCGTTTCTGAAGAGACTATTATGTATACTCGCAAATTAATCATCTTACTTTAGGCAAATTGAAAATATTTCTTAATATTAAGATAACTTTTGGTGTTTGATTAATGGCTTGAGCAGTTCAGTAGTGTATTGAATAAGATTTCTACAATAGGATACAAGTGATGAGACTCAATAAATGGATTAATCAAAAATTTTTGCAATCCATTTCTACACGGATAGATGTAAAAAATGATTATTCTCTAAAAAGCCAGCAATCTATCAAATTGTCTGTGATCACACAGTTTTTTCCACCAGACTATGCTCCCACAGGACAGTTGATTGAGGAACTGGTGAAACAATTGGGGCAGCAAGGAGTTGATATTGAAGTTTTTACAAGTCAGCCAGGATATGCGTTTGACTCTCATACAGCTGCTTTACCAGTTGAACGTATGGGTAGAATCCGAGTTCAACGATCGCGCACAGCCCAACTTTGGCCGGGACGAATTCGCGGCAAAGCTGTCAATGGAATCTTATACACCTTACGTGCTGCGCTCTATTTACTCAGAGCTTGGCGGCGCAGCAATGTATTGTTGGTAACTACGGCTCCACCATTTTTGCCAGTCATCGGATATCTGGCTCATATGCTGTTTAGAATCCCCTATGTTTGCATTCTGTATGACCTTTATCCCGATATTGCGATCGCTTTGGGAGTGATCTCAAAGCATAATTGGATAGCAAGGTTATGGCGTGCTATTAACAGACAAGTTTGGCTAAACGCTAAGGGAATTGTGGTTCTTAGTCCAGCCATGAAACAGCAAGTACTAGCAAACTGCCCGCAAGTAGCCGATAAAATTTCAGTAATCCACAGTTGGGCGAACCCGGAATTGATTGTGCCAATTCCGAAGCAAGAAAATTGGTTTGCGTTGGAGCATAAGCTAGTAGACAAATTTACCGTACTCTACTCTGGGAATATGGGACGCTGCCATGATATGGCAACTATGCTTGAAGCTGCTCAAGAACTACAAGATGAGCCAATTCAATTTGTCTGTATTGGTGGTGGAGCCAAACGCGATGAATTGATTCAACAAGTGAATGAATTAGGACTCTTGAATTTTACATTTTTGCCATATCAAGACAAGCAGGTACTTCCTTATTCATTAACAGCTTGCGATCTCTCACTAGTGAGTGTGGATGCATCCACCGAGAGTTTAGTCGTTCCTAGCAAGCTTTACTCAGCTTTAGCATCGGGACGACCAATAGCGGTGATTTGTTCGGAGTATTCATACTTGAGAGAACTGGTTGCTGAAGCTGAGTGCGGTGGCACATTTGACAACGGAGATAGTCATGCTTTAGCTCAATTTATTCGCTTACTCAGTCGCGATCGGCAATTGGGAGAGCGTATGGGCAAAGCAGGCCGTCAATACTTGCGTTCGCATTTCACACCCAAGATTATCTCTCAACAATACCTTGATGTTTTGCAGCAAGCAATCTTATCTGATGATGCGATCGCTATGTCTCAAAGCCATACAAAATAGTTATTTGCGAAATAATCGAAACAGATTGGTGTAGGCTCAAAATCCCTTTAGCCTCATACCAATCCTCAAAAATGCAGAGTACAAATTATTTTCCTTTGTCCTTTGCTTGTGCCTCTGCACCAGTGAAATCCTATTAGCAGAGTCAGTCAACACTCACAAATTGATAGTAAGATTTATTATCATCTTTTGAGTTTGGCAGTACTTTCTCAATCTTGAAACACTGCCACAATAGGCAAACAAAATACAAAATACTGTTTCACCATAGACATTTACCTTTTTATTTAAGCTAGACCGACACCTTGCTTAAATAAAAACTTTTGTATCTTGAATAAAATTTAATTTTTGGAGGATTGTATTTAATGCGTAATTGAACTGAAAAATAATTCTCATAATAGACCAATACTAACAGTTAGCAGTTAGGCTTATAGATGATAAGTATTTTATCAGTCTTACTTATTTGTATGATTAGAATCGCACAAGTAATGCAAAAAATAGTTTTGTGTTTCGATTGTAATGAGTTTCATTAAGATAATATGAAGTCGCCAGAGTATGTTATGCTCTAAGACAGATTGACAGTGATAAATAATCACTTATTAAAAAAATAGGCAATATTATTGTCTAATAACAAGGTGAAACTTGTTGCTACATTACAAGAAACAAATTCACGATTTAATAATCTTTTTAAATCAGCTGACTTTAATTAAATAGTAATTAGTTTTTAACTTTAGGAGATGAGCTTTGATGGTCTTTTCGATCTCAGTTCCTCCAACGTAACCTTCCAGAATTTGTTGTTTATTTAATCAAGTGGGAGGCCGAATTGCAGAGAAGGTGTGACCGAAATCGGAAACGTTCAAAACGGCGAGCTATCTACTGTCCAAATCATGGCTGCTGCCTAGAAAGCAGGAGTCAAAAATATCAATTGTTTGCCCATCGAGCAGGACAATTACAACAGCGAGGTATGAGCCGCCGCAGTGCATTGATGCTTGTAGCCAACCAAACCACAGTTTCCTTGGAGGGAGAATGGTTGGAGGCCTTTTGGTGCGACCAGTGCCAGCAGACAAAGTGGTATCACATTTGTAAGTCCGACGAACACACCTATAAAGTTTCTCTAGCGCCACAAGAACTTTGGCAACAGGTAACAGGAGCGATCGATCCCCAGGGAAACCCTTCCGTGGGAGAATTCACTCGTAGGCAGGCAAAGGTGCTAAATTATCGCAGCATCCGAGATTTTCAGTTGGTCACTTAACGCTCAAAAGCGTGGTCTTTAATTAATATTATGAATAGTAAAAGAATTACGTCAAAGCCAGAGTTAATAATTGAAGCTGGACAAACAGAGCAGCAATATTGGAAAGACCTATGGCGCTATCGAGAGCTATTTTATTTTCTGTCCTGGCGTGATATTTTAGTACGCTACAAGCAAACAGCCATTGGTATGCTTTGGGCACTGATTCGACCATTTTTAACGATGGTCGTCTTTAGCGTAATCTTTGGAAACTTGGCGAAATTACCTTCAGAAGGCACAGCACCCTATCCAATACTGGTATTTGCCGCCTTGTTACCTTGGCAATTTTTTGCCAGTGCCCTAAGTGAGTGTAGTAACAGCCTAATTAGCAATGCTAACTTGATTTCTAAAGTTTACTTTCCCCGCCTGATTGTGCCTGCTAGTTCGGTGATTGTTAGCTTTGTGGACTTCCTCATTTCTGGGATGATCCTTTTAGGGTTAATGGCTTGGTATAATTTTGTTCCCAGTTGGCGGATATTATCCTTACCGTTATTTGTTGCCATTGCCTTTGCTGCTTCATTAGGGGTGGGGCTATGGTTGGCAGCTTTAAATGTGGAATATCGAGACTTCCGTTATATTGTGCCCTTTATTGTGCAGTTTGGTCTATACATTTCGCCCGTAGGTTTTAGTAGCAGTATTGTGCCAGAGCAATGGCGTTTGCTTTACTATTTAAACCCAATGGTAGGCGTGATTGATGGCTTTCGCTGGGCTATTTTAGGGGGAGAGTCCAAACTTTATTGGGCTGGATTCACGCTATCTTTAGGACTAGTTGCTCTGTTGCTGGTAAGTAGCATTTGGTACTTCCGCAAAGTGGAACGGACATTTGCTGACGTAATTTAGCAAGGATCTGTGCAGATGTCTGAGAACATCATTAGTGTAGAAAATTTAAGCAAAAAATATATCATCGCTCACCAGCAGGAAGGAAGAAGTCGCTACAAAGCGCTGAGGGATGTAATTGCTGATGGTGCTAAATCTTTTGCCAAGGCATTTATTAAACCTAGTGGCAAAAAAATCCCCAACCCAGCGCGGGAAGAATTTTGGGCTTTAAAAGATATTTCCTTTGAGATTCAACAAGGTGAAGCCATTGGTGTGATTGGACGCAATGGCGCCGGTAAATCTACTTTATTAAAAGTTCTCAGCCGAATTACCGAACCCACGAGGGGACGTATCGCCATCAAAGGGCGGGTGGCGAGTTTATTAGAAGTAGGGACAGGATTTCACCCAGAATTAACGGGACGCGAGAACATTTATCTCAACGGTTCCGTTTTGGGAATGAGTAAAGCCGAAATTAAAAAGAAATTTGATGAAATAGTAGCCTTTGCTGAGGTGGAAAAGTTTTTAGATACCCCAGTCAAGCGCTATTCTTCAGGAATGTACGTGCGGCTTGCTTTTTCTGTTGCAGCCCATTTAGAGCCAGAGATTTTAATTGTCGATGAAGTTTTGGCTGTGGGGGATTCAGCATTTCAGAAAAAGTGCTTGGGGAAAATGGGTGATGTTGCCACCAAAGAAGGACGAACAGTTTTATTTGTAAGTCATAGTATGCAAGCGATCGCCCAACTCACCAAACGTTGCATACTACTTTCTAAGGGTAGCGTTCAGTTTGATGGTGATACTGGCAAAGCAGTGCAGTTATACATGGCTGGGGAAAAAGATGATTCTGTATCCCAAGCTTATTACCAAGCTCCTACCAACAAAAGTGGTAATTATGTAGCTTGGGCAAGGGCACACACCTCTGAAGGGCAAGGAATTCACTGTTGGGGAGAACCGATTACCTTTGAGTTTGCCCTACATGTAAGTGAACCTCATGAAAGTCTGCGTTTTTCCTTTCAGATAGTCAATTTTTTACAACAAGGGATTTGTATATTCTGGCTTTTCAACTCTGATGCTCCCTTTTGTCGAGAGCCGGGAATATTTATTCTGCGATGTGAGATTCCCAAATTGAGACTGTATATGGGTTCATACACCTTAACGACATGGTTTTCCAACCGTCGTAGCGATACTCTGCTAGAAAACTTGAGAGAAATTTGCCCGTTTGAAGTGACTATGCACAACTTCGAGCGTGTAGATTATCAATGGCAAGCTGATGAGTGTACTTATTTAGAAGATGCTATTTGGCAAACAGTGGAAAAGCATTAATTTGAAGGCAGATTAAATAATGGCTGTAAAAAATGATGTTAAATTAGGCACAAACGTCAAGATTTTTCATCCCGATCTTGTAAACCTCTACGGTTGCGTTATCGGCGATGATACGAAAATAGGGGCATTTGTTGAAATTCAGCAAGATGTCACCATTGGAAGTCGGTGTAAGATTTCATCCCACAGTTTTTTATGTGAAGGCGTTGTCCTAGAAGATGAAGTATTTATTGGTCATGGAGTCATGTTTACTAATGACCTTTATCCCCGTGCAACCAATGAAGATGGTAGTTTAAAAACAGCTGATGACTGGTATACAATCAAAACTTTAGTGAAGCGCTGTGCATCTATTGGTAGTAACGCTACCATCCTGCCGGGGGTAACTATTGGTGAAAAAGCCATCGTCGGTTCTGGAGCCACAGTAACTCGCGATGTTCCTGATTATGCAATTGTAGTTGGAGTCCCTGCTCGTGTTATAGGGGATGTGCGCGATGGCCTACGCCCCGCCGTAGGCGATGGCCAAAACTTGCAAATTTCAGCTACTAGTTTATGAGATTTTTGCTTATGTCCTGTTTGAACAATTTTAGTTTTGGACATTGGCTAAATTTTTAGCGAATTATTAAGCCTTGCAAAAATAAAGCTTTTTAGACCAAATAGAAAATAAATTACAATCCAACTATCAATTATTGCCTCTGTGGCAGTAGTTGATAGTGCTTCAAAAATAAATTCTGATTAATTAAAAGCAACAAGAAACATGATAAATATCGGTGTCATCGGCTATGGTTATTGGGGGCCGAATTTAGTAAGAAATTTTGTCGAAATGCCAGGAGTTCAGGTAAAAACAGTCAGCGATTTTAAACCAGAACTACTAGCAAAAGTGCAAGCTCGATATCCTATTATCCAAGTTACTCAAGATTGTCGAGATATATTTACAGATCCTAAAATTGACGCTGTAGCCATTGCCACACCAGTTTCAACTCACTTTGAATTAGCTTTAGCTGCATTGCAGGCTGGCAAACACGTGCTAGTCGAGAAGCCAATGACAACTACCTCCGAACAAGCAAAGCGGCTGATTGAAGAGGCAGAAAAACGTAACCTAGTGTTAATGGTGGATCACACCTTTGTTTACACCGGTGCTGTACGCAAAATGCACGATTTGATTGCCACTAATTCTCTGGGTGACATTTACTACTATGATTCTGTACGCGTCAACCTGGGACTTTTTCAGCATGACGTGAATGTCATTTGGGATTTGGCAGTCCACGATTTATCTATTATGAACTATGTATTGCCATCCCAGCCTTATGCTGTCTCGGCCACAGGCGTTAGCCACGTTCCTGGAGAACCGGAAAATCTCGCCTACTTGACCTTATTCTTTGAAAAAAATCTCATCGCTCACATAAATGTCAATTGGTTAGCGCCAGTGAAAATCCGCCGCACATTGATTGGTGGTAGTCAACGGATGATTGTTTACGATGACTTAGAACCGAGTGAGAAACTCAAAATTTACGACAAGGGTATTACAGTCAACGGCAATGCTGAAAGCGTCTACCAGATGATGATTGGTTATCGCACAGGAGATATGTGGTCGCCCAAGTTGGATATGACAGAGGCACTCAAGACAGAAGGATTACACTTCATTGATTGTATTCAAAAAGGCGATCGCCCCCTGACTGATGGAGAAGCAGGACTGCGAGTAGTCAGAATTCTCGAAGCTGCAACCCAGTCTCTCAAAAAACAAGGCCAATTAATTGAACTGAATGTGGCAGAGGTAGCAGCATGATTCCATTTGTAGATTTAAAAGCTCAGTATTTAAGTATTAAAGACGAAATTGATACAGCCGTCTTAAAAGTCCTGGAAAGCACCCAATTCGTTTTGGGCAATGAAGTCAAAGCATTAGAAAAAGAATTTGCAGATTACTGCAACGCAGATTATGGCATTGCTGTCAATACAGGTACTAGTGCCCTGCATTTAGCATTATTAGCAGCAGGCATCGGCGCTGGAGACGAAGTAATTACCGTACCTTTCACCTTCGTAGCGACCACAGCAGCAATTTGTTACACCGGAGCCACACCCGTTTTCGTAGATATCGATCCTGTTTCCTACACAATCGATGTCAACCAAATTGAAAAAGCCATAACTGAGCGAACAAAAGCCATTCTGCCCGTACATTTATACGGTCAACCAGCAGACATGGAGCCAATTTTAGATATTGCTCGCCGTTATGGTTTGACTGTTATTGAAGATGCAGCCCAAGCTCACGGCGCCGAGTACAAAGGCCAACGTATCGGTAGTATTGGTGATATTGGTTGTTTTAGTTTTTACCCTGGTAAAAATTTAGGGGCTTACGGTGAGGGAGGTATGGCAGTCACTAAAAATCCCGAATATGCGCGGATTATGGGAATGCTGCGCGACTGGGGTCAAGAACGCAGGTATCACCACATTCTCAAAGGTTATAACTATCGCATGGATGGCATCCAGGGAGCGATTTTGCGGGTGAAGTTACGCTACATCGAAGCCTGGACAGAAGCCAGAAGAAGTCACGCAGCATACTACGACCAACTGTTGGCAGACTCTGGTGTTAGCACACCTACTGTGATGCCTTACAGCCGCCACGTTTACCATGTTTATGCAGTGCGATCGCCACAAAGAGACGCCCTGCAACAAAGCCTCCAAGAGTTGGAAATTCAAACAGGCATTCATTACCCAATTCCAGTTCATCTCCAGCAAGCGTATGCTGAATTGGGTTATAAAGCTGGAGATTTTCCCCACTCAGAAGCGGCAGCCAAAGAAGTATTATCTCTGCCGATGTATGCAGAACTAAGCAAAGAGTCACAAACTCAAGTTGCCAAAGCAGTAATTAGCTTTACATAACCCAGGAGTTCAATGTCCGATCCAGGTAAGACTAAGATAGTCAAAGCTGTCCACGGCTTACAAGCTCAAAAGCTAGACCCTGACTTTGAAATTCAACTAGCAGAATATTTACGCACTCAGTACGAACAAAAACCATTAATCGAATTATACGCCCGCTTTGCTACAAGTGACGGCGACTTTGATGGGCTAATGCGACGAGCCATTTGGCGGGCGGTAGCACGCAAATTTGGTCATAACGTTCGTATTGGTAATGGTGTAGGCTTTAAACATCTCGAAACCTTTGAGATTGGGAACCAGGTATTTATTGGTTCCCAAAGCTACGTTCAGGGAAGATTCGATGGTACTTGCATCATTGGTAACCACGTTTGGATTGGGCCGCAGAGTTATTTTGATGCTCGCGATTTAATTATTGAAGATTATGTGGGATGGGGGCCGGGTGCAAAAGTACTAGGTTCGGCACATACTGGCTTGCCGATTGATGTGCCAATTATCCAAACCGATTTAGAAATTAAATCGGTAAAAGTGGAAACAGGGGCTGATATTGGTATGAATGCAGTAATTCTGCCAGGTGTGACCATTGGCAAAGGCAGTATCGTTGGTGCTGGGGCTGTTGTTACTAAAGATGTACCGCCATTTGCGATCGTAGCTGGTGTGCCTGCTAAATTTTTACGCTGGCGGGAAGGATATGAAACATTAAAGGAAGAATATGCAAAATAAGCGAATTTTAATCACAGGTGGTGCAGGTTTAGTTGGCTCCCATATTGCCGATTTACTGGTAAAAGAGGGAGTCTCGGAAATTATTATCCTAGATAACTTCACTCGTGGACAATTGAAAAACCTTGCTTGGGCAAAGGAACACGGCCCTTTGGTAATTGTCGAAGGTGATATCCGGGATCAAAAACTCCTGAGTGAAGTCATGGAAGGTGTAGATATAGTCTTTCATCAAGCAGCAATCCGAATTACCCAATGTGCCGAAGAACCGCGTCTAGCTTTGGAAGTGTTAGCAGATGGTACTTTCAATGTGTTAGAAGCAGCAGTCAAAACTGGGGTAAAAAAGGTAGTCGCTGCGTCATCAGCTTCAATATACGGTATGGCAGAGGAGTTCCCAACAACCGAATCTCATCACGCCTACAATAACCGTACTCTCTACGGTGCGGCAAAGGTCTTTAACGAAGGTTTATTACGCAGTTTCTATGATATGTATGGGCTGGACTATGTAGCATTACGGTATTTCAATGTCTACGGCCCGCGTATGGATATTTACGGCGTATACACTGAAGTACTGATTCGCTGGATGGAGCGCATCGCTAAAGGTCAGCCACCACTGATTTTCGGTGATGGCAAACAGACAATGGACTTTGTGTATATCGAAGACATTGCCAGAGCAAATATCTTGGCTGCTAAAGCTGATGTCACTGATGAGGTGTTTAATATTGCCAGTAATGTGGAAACCAGCTTGAACGACCTAGCCTATAGTTTGGCTAAAGTGATGGGTTCAGATTTGCAGCCAGAATATGGTCCAGAACGCAAAGTCAACCCTGTGGCACGCCGACTTGCTGATGTGAGTAAAGCACAGGAGCTTTTGGGTTTTAAAGCGCAGGTATCTTTAGAAGAAGGATTAGAAAGATTAGTTAGTTGGTGGCATTCTCAAAAGCAGACAGAGGAAAACTTAAGTAAAAAATAATTACTAGTAAGTTATGCTAAACAACAATATTTCACAACCAGTAAGTAATCCAGGCTACGTTACTACGCCAACTCTGAGTACATTTAATAAAGAGCTTGTTACAGAAATAAAATCGTGGCGTCAGATCGACATCTGCCCTGCGTGCCAGATGCGGTCTGTTACGAAGTTCGCAACAATACGGCATATGCCATATAGCCGCTGTCGCGCCTGTGGTTTTAGATTTGCAAATCCAGTTCCTTCAGACAAAGTTCTTAGTGCCTTCTATAACAGCCCTTTCTACTGTAATTACAGGCAGCTTGAAGAAAAGCAAATAGCCCAAGGAAATCATTTCAGCATCAGCATTGGTACTGATACAATGCACCATCTCGCAACTTGGTTGGGAAACGACAAATCGCTCAAAATTCTGGATTATGGCTGTGGTCCAGGAACCTTTGTGTCACTTTTGCGTGACAAGTTCAACTTTTTGAATGTTGAAGGTCTCGAACTGAACCGCCAAAGTGTAGTAATTGCTAAGCGTAATTACGATTTGACGATCGCCTTATCACCTGAGGAGCTACAGCATCAGTTATATGACTGTGTAACACTCCTTGAGGTAATCGAGCACCTTCCGGAACCAGATATTTTCTTCAAGCAGATTGCAAGTCTTGTTAAACCTGGTGGATGCATACTGATTGCTACGCCCGCTGTTGATAACCTACTTGGTCTTTTCTTTCCCTGGTATGCCGATGCACCTTACACGGCACCATGCCATATCAGTTTGTTTACGAAGAAGGCACTTATTTGTCTGCTGTCACGCTTTGGCTTCAATATAGAACGTATCGAAATACAACAGTCTTGGGGAGTAATGGAAAAACTTTTTGCAAGCCTAGTGTATGAACTAGATTTCTTAAGTCCGCGCCATGATGATGACTTCAATGACCTATTGTATACACCAAATGCACTAGGTCGGTTACTTGGGCTTCAGCCGCAACGATCTCTGCCTTCCAATCTGTTTTTTCGGACTTTAAGGCGTATTGATGGTTTGCTTGCTCGTATTGCCAAACGTTTGCCAAGCGTACCTATGAATGGTCATATGTATGTGCTTGCGCGTAGACATTCGTGACGGCTTAGCTTTAGGCAGTAAAAAAGTTAGAACATTGTTCGGTTTTAAAAATTCGAGCTAATCATAGATTGTGTTCAAAGAAATAGCTATTTTAACTATTAAGAAAAATGCACAATATCCCAATTACCAAACCCTGGATGGGCGAAGCGGAGGCTGAAGCAGCTAAGCGTCCAATCATGTCTGGCTGGGTAACACAAGGGCCAGAAGTAGCTGCTTTTGAACAAGAATTTGCCGCTTACGTAGGAGCAAACTACGCCTGTGCCGTCTCCAACTGCACCACAGCATTGCATTTAGCGCTATTAGCTGTAGGCGTGCAACCAGGGGATGAAGTGATTACCGTCAGCCATTCTTATATTGCCACTGCTAATAGTATTCGCTACTGCGGCGGAATACCAGTGTTTGTGGATATTGAACCACAGACATACAACATCAACCCGATATTAATTGAGGAGGCCATTGGCGATCGCACCCGTGCGATTTTGATTGTCCACCAGATCGGGATGCCTTGCGACCTCAAAGCCATCTTGGATATTGCCCACCGCCACGGGTTGCCAGTAGTTGAAGATGCGGCTTGTGCCATCGGTAGTGAAATTCTCTGGAATGGGCAGTGGGAGAAAATTGGCAAGCCGCATGGAGATATCGCTTGCTTTTCTTTTCACCCCCGAAAAATCATCAGCACTGGTGACGGTGGGATGCTGACTACAAATAATCCCCAATGGGACAAGCAGTTTCGGCTTTGGCGGCAACATGGGATGAGCGTTCCCGATACTGTGCGCCACGGTGCAAAACAGGTGATATTTGAGTCATACCCCATGCTAGGTTACAACTACCGCATGACTGATATTCAAGCAGCAGTTGGACGAGAACAACTCAAACGCCTTCCAGAGATTGTGAAACGTCGGCGTTATTTGGCACAGCAATATCAGGAAAAACTCCAAGATGTGCCGGGATTAAAGTTACCCACCGAGCCAAGTTGGGCCAAGAGTAACTGGCAAAGTTTTTGTATAAGGCTTACAGAGAGATACGACCAGCTTCAAGCAATGCAGCGAATGTTAGATGCTGGCATTGCCACACGACGCGGAATTATGTGCGCTCACCGTGAAAGTGCTTATCAAACACAAGCTTGGTCATGTGGAGTTGAGCCGAAAGCTTGTGAGTGTCAAGTTGGAAAGTGCGATCGCCTTTCTGAGAGTGAACAGGCACAAGACCACACAGTCCTGCTACCTCTGTTTCATCAGATGACTGAACAGGAACAGGACTATGTGGTGGAAGTTTTGAAAGTGGCTTGTCAGGTTTAGAGAAGTTACTTTTTATCTTCCGTAGTCATTAAACCTTATGGAAAATTAACTATGGCTACCATTTTCAGCAATCAAGTTCCAAACATTGGAAATTACAGTGATAGCGTTCCCTACGAATTAGGGATGAAATTCCGCAGCACCGCAACGGGAGAGATTTTGGCCGTTCGGTTTTGGAAAGCCCCTAGCGAGACAGGAACTCATATTGGCAAGATCTGGTCAGCAACCGGAGTTCTGTTAGCAAGCACTACTTTTACTAACGAAACCGCTTCTGGCTGGCAGCAGCAGGCTCTGAACACACCATTGATCGTTCAAGCAAACACGACTTATGTGGTCTCTGTCAACGTAAATAGCTATTACGTTGCTACTTATGACGAGCTCGATAGTGCGATCGTCAATGAAGATCTTAGCTCGGTGGCAGACGGTCAAAATGGTGTGTATAATTTCACGCCTGGATCTTTCCCCAATGGTTCTTACCGGAATACGAACTATTTCCGTGACATCGACTTTGTAGCTATTCCCCAACCGACGATTAAAAAGATCGGCGGCGACAATCAAACTGGTGCAGCCGCAACTGCTTTACCCAATCCCTTGGTTGTTCAGGTCAAAGATGCAGCTGGCAATCCCCAGTCAGGAACTACGGTAACCTTTGCCGTTAGCAGTGGGGGGGGATTGGTATCACCTTTAAGTGCAGTCACCAATACTAATGGTCAGGCTAGTACCACCTTAACCCTTGGAGCAAATCCTGGCGCTACAAGTCGTGTGATTAATACTGTAACTGCCACAGCAGAAAACATAGGCAGCGTTATCTTTTCTGCTAATGCCAGTCCTTCGGGGGAAAGTCAAACTCTGTTTACAAATCAAGTTCCAGATTTTCCAAATTCTACAGATTATAACTCTTCCTATGAATTAGGCTTGAAATTCCGCAGCGCTCAAGGCGGACGAGTTGCCACCATTCGCTACTGGAAAGCTGCTAGCGAGACAGGAAGTCATGTCGGCAAAATCTGGACGGCAACGGGAACTCTATTAGCAAGTGTCGTTTTTACTAACGAAACGGCTTCTGGCTGGCAGGAACAGATTTTAGAAACACCGATAAATATTCAAGCCAATACGACTTATGTGGTTTCTGTGAACGTAAACAGCCATTACGTGGCCACTTATGATGAACTGGCTAGCCCGATAGTTAATGGCAATCTTAGCTCAGTAGCAGACGGCAGTAATGGGGTATATAACTTAAATCCAAATTCTTTCCCAACGAGTTCTTACCGGAATACTAACTATTATCGCGACATTGGCTTTATCGTCGGCAGTGCCTTGGTTAAAGTCAGTGGAGACAATCAGAGTGCCACAACGGGAGCAGTTCTGCCCAACCCCCTAGTTGTACGAGTTGTAAACGCTCAAAACACTCCTCAGTCAGGGGTGACGGTGAACTTTGATATTATCAGTGGTGGGGGATCGCTCTCGGTTACTAGTGCAGTAACTAATGCTAGCGGTCAAGCAAGTACAACTGTAACTCTGGGACAGGCTCCTAGCGCACCTGGAGGCGTGACAGTCAGGGCGACGGCAATAGGTATTGGCACTACCTCCTTTTCGGCTACGGCAATTCCCACAAACCCGAATCCGATCTATTTGGAAAACCTCAATCCAGGCACGACTAACTGGAAGCTCGACAACCGGGGTAATGGCGAGATCGCGGGTTATGCCTCGGCGACCAGTGTCAATAAAGGGGGAACACTAGACATTAAGGTTTCTCTTGGACAACCTGGACAATATACCATCGATGTGTATCGCTTAGGCTACTACGGTGGTAAGGGAGGAAGGTTGATGGCAAGCAGCGGTTCCCTCAATGGCACGACCCAACCCGCCTGTAGTGTTAACTATGATACTGGACTAGTTGAGTGTAACTGGACAACTTCCTACGTCTTGCAGGTAGGCAGTAACTGGACTAGTGGTATTTATGTAGCGAAACTCACTGACCAGGCAACTGGCGTGGTGGCACATGTGTGGTTTGTAGTCCGCGATGATAGCAGCACGGCTGATGTTTTATTCCAGAGTGCCGTTTCTACTGTCTTAGCCTATAGCTCCACGGGGGGCTACAGCTTGTACAGTTCTAACAGCATTAACGGCCAGCGGGCTTTCCAGGTTTCCTACGACCGACCCTTTGCCCAGGCGACTTATCAAAATTCCAACGAAGCAGACACACCTCTGCGATGGGAATACAATATGGTGCGTTGGCTAGAATCTCAAGCTTACGATGTTACCTACATCGACAGTATGCAGGTTCATACTAACGGACAACAATTGCTCAATCACAAAGTATTCCTCTCTGTAGGTCACGATGAGTACTGGTCTAAAGAAATGCGCGATCGCGTCGAGGCTGCCCGCAATGCCGGAATTAATTTAGGAATTTTCTCAGCTAATAGTTGTTATTGGCGAGTGAGGTTTGAAAGTTCTACTACTGCTGCGGGACAAGTCAGACCTAACCGGGTGATGACCTGTTATAAAGCAGATTGGGCACTAGATCCAGTTGCCCAGCAGCAGGGACCATCAGCCGCAACTAATAAATTCCGCAGCGTCCAGAACCAGCGGCCAGAAAACGCTTTGTTCGGAGTGATGTACGGTAGCGACCTAGATACCTACGGTGGTTTTAATTTTACCGTCACCAACGCTAACGATCCTTACTACGCGAACACAGGACTCCAGAATGGAGATCAGCTGGCTATGTTAGTGGGTTATGAATGGGATTTTATTGTTAATAATGGGTCTACTCCTTCTGGACTCGTCAAATTGTCTGAGTCGGCAACCATACCCTCCACTGTATTGCCCACCTTTGACGAACCCCCTGGAGAACAGTCACTTCCTGCCAATCAGGATTTTACTAAATCTCACTCAGTCCGCTACACAGCTAGTAGTGGGGCTAAAGTTTTTGCCTCCGGTACCATTCAGTGGGCATGGGGGTTAGACAGTGACGGCGTTAGCCCATTTCGGGAAGATATTCGCGCCAAGCAAATAACTGTCAACATCTTAGCAGATATGGGGGCTAAACCCCAGACACCAAATGCAAATCTGGTTGTTCCTTAAAGCACACCGCAAGGAGTATCGTAATGCCATCATTGAAACGCCGACAATTTGGCCAGCTGGCTGCTGCTAGTTTGACTTCTACTGTTGTGGCTGGTTTGTCTAATAAGGCAATTGCTCAGAAGAGCGAACTCAAGCAGGAAATTCTTTATGGAGTAAAGCCTCTTAGTACACCCAACAATCAAAACCCCGAAGATCAAACTCCGTCAATAGAGCTGAGTACTGCCGAATTCGCAACAGGAAAAGTTCTTTCTAAGCTCAATCGCCTATCTCTGTTCGTTGACAACCCCTTGTCTGTACCAAAAAAAGCAAAAGCTTTCTATGTTGCTAGTCCGAACCGAGTTACAAAAGCGATCGCGCTTAAAGATGGAAGTCTTGTAATTTCTACTGTGTCTAGCACGAGAAATGGTTTTTTCAACCATCTGCTTTTTACTGTCGGTAATGCTGCTGTCCCTGTATTTAAAGCGAAAAAAGTACTAGGCTTTAAGAAATCCAATCAAACCGTTGAAAGTTTGCTGAGCCTTCCCAATAATCGACTTCTGTGTCTGGTAGGAACTGAGGGCATCCCGCCTTTTAGTCTCAGAACGATAGATTTCACAACAGGTAAAGTTCTTGACCGCGACGATTTGGATCTACCTTCACTACCGCCCACCCATCGATTCGCTAACCTCTGCCAAGATGCTAAGGGAAATATTTTCGCAACTGAGATCGGCTCAGAAGGTATCCCGATTTTAGTTTCAATCAACTTACAAGAGAAAGCCCTAATTACTGGCAAGGTGAAAATTAAGAGACTGGCGCCACTGATATTTGAAGGACGCCCTCTTTCTAACGATCTTAAAGACTTGGCTTTCTCTCCTTCTGGTCAATTGTATGCGGTTGCTGCTGATACTAATAGAAAAAACAATGCCGTATTTACAGTAGACGTGAAAACCGGCAAGCTGGGGCGAGTGAGGAACTTTGAATCTGAAAAGTTTACATTCGCTCCGTAGAATTAGAAGTTTATACTAATTCGCGATGGGCTTCTTTACGAGACGCTATCGCGTAGCTTGCTTGTTGTAGGAGTACGCAGCCAGGACTTACGCACTCAGATTCCCCAACCCCCTTCAAAAGGGAGGCTTTTAAATTTCCTCCCTTTTTAAGGGGGGCTAGGGGGGATCTCGGTTTCAGACTTCAGTGCGTAAGTTCTAGCACCGCCGCGCTAACGCGATTCACAGTTAATAAATTCAGATTGGATCTAGATTTCAAGAGTTGAATCTGTTAGTGAATTTTAGAGAATTGGTGTTAGTGAGCGAGAAGCGATCGCATGAATTAAAACCTTTGTGCAATCGCTTCCCTTCTTGCTAAAAAATGATAACTTCAAAAAATAGATTAATTGGTAATATTAATATTAAAAGTCTACGATATATTCTAAAACATACATAACACATAAAATTAAGCAATTAGAGTTAAAAAAAATTATATAAAGGAGAATTATGAATAATATTAATAAGCCAAAACTTGTTTTTTTTCAATGGAATAATCAAGGATCAGCCAAATTTTATAATGTACATAAACAAGAGCATGTTAAGTGCTTATCAGAATTTTTTGAAGTAATTGTTATTAGCGACGAAAGTGACTATCAAGAAATTTGCGAACAATATCAACCAGATTTAACATTGTTTGAAACTGGTAATGCTTCATCTGATAAACGACGGGTTAAAAATACTCATTATTATCCAGAAATACCAAAATTAGCTTTCTATAACGGAGATTCTTTTTGTGGATTTCATTCAGCCTTTCTTTCCGATATCGAACATTGGGGAATAGAGACAGTCTTTACAATATCAATTCCTTTAGCTGAATATCTTCCAGAGATTGCCGAGAAATTATTTATCTGGCCAAATTTCATAGATTCTGACATATTTAGAGACTATAATCAGCCTAAAAATATCCCAGTGCTGATTACTGGCAGCCAAACATCACTATATCCTTGGCGACAAAAAATTAATAGACTTGTTGCTAAATATTACCCCACTCTAATTTGTCCGCACTTAGGATATATGCAAAACCGAGAAACATCAAGAATGCTTTTTGGCGAACAGTATGCTCGGATGATTAATGCTTCTTCTTTTTCACCTACGTGCGGCACAATGGCAAGGGAATTTGTTCGCAAATTTCTAGAAATTCCTGGTTCTAAATCCTGTTTGATCACAGAAAAAAATGCAACTGTTGAAGCAGCAGGTTTTGTTGATATGGAAAATTGCGTCTTTGCTGATGAAAATGACATATTAGATAAACTGGATTATTTATTTCAAAATCGAGAAGAATTAGAGAAAATTACTAATGCTGGTTATCAACTAGTTCATTCCCAACATACATTAAAACAACGAGATCAAATTTTGCAATGGTTTCATTTACACAAAGCTCTAAAACCAAATCAAAGGATTGTTCAAAAAAGTCCTTTTGAGCCTTTGACGGTTGTAGACAGTTCATCAGCAATTAAAAATTCACATATTGTTGTGAACGCATCGGATGTAGCGCTGCTGCGTCAAGGAGATGAAAAACTCTGGGCGGGTAAATATGATGAAGCAGAAGCTTTGTATCTCAAATGCTTAAACTTTGTAGACTCTCAAGCACAACCAAAATTCCGGCTGGCATTATGTAACCTCTACAAAGGAAATGCACCAACGGCACATTATTGGATTATTCAGCCAATTGAATGGACTCTCGATCTACTAAAAGCTACAGATCCCGATCCATTAGAGTGGGCTTATTTAATTATTACTCTCCTTTGTCAAGGAAAATTAAATGATGCTGTTAACTATGCTAATAAGTTTCCGTCTCTTTGCCATCCCGAACTAGATCGGACTCGTTGGGTTGTTAATACTCTCATAAGTGGAGATGTTTTACCCTACAGTGACTCATTAAAATGCCGCTATAGCGCTCACCGATTGCCTAGCCGAAACTTCCAAGACTGGCTCAAGGAAATCTGTATGCTGCTTACAGCATGTCAACAATTTGAATTTGCTAAATTGTTGAGCGATCCGGCTTATTTAAAATCTCAATCATTAAACAAACAAACCAAAACTTTTGCCAAATCATCTAATTTGGTTTATAAATCGATTGAGTTTATCAGTTTCAAAACTTATAAAAGTTCGGTAAAGCAGTGGCTGATTTTAAATTTAAAAACATTACTACGTAAGCCGCTATCTCGTTTAGAAACTAGATTTGGCTACTTCCTGCCTTACGAGTTTTCAACTATAAAATCTGATGAATTTTTTCAAACAATCCGCAAAATAGTCAAGGAAGAAGATATCAAAACAGCTTTAGTAATTGGAGCGTCTAGTGGAGAGGTGATTACCGAAGCACTTTTAACAGGCATCAGAGAGAATCCAAACAAGCCAACCGCCTTTTGTATCAATATTTCTAGTCCTAAATTTAATAAGTTGCAAAAGCGTTTTATCGGTGATGTTGTTAAATTTTATGATATTCTACCAAGTTCTTCAGAAGAATTAGCTAAAGAAACCACTAAAGTTATCAGAAATATTAAAGAGGAAAACAATGTTAATTTTTTTGATATTGTTTTAATTGATGGCTCTCAATTAAGCATAAGTATTGAAGAATTAGACAATGAATTGGAAGACTATAAATTTGTTTTACTTGATGACATAAATACATTTGAAAACTACAAAAATCATCAAAAACTCATTTTAGATTCCAATTATTTAGTATTTACTGAAAATCCAGAATTACGTAACGGTTATGCGATTTTTGAGCAAATTACTTAAATAATCTACTGGAAAAATAGTAATTAGGCAATGGTGAGTAAAGAGTAGAGAATATAAATTTTCATTACTCGTTGTCAGTGTTGAGGAAAACAGATTTTTGGAGATTTAAGAAAATGAAAATGCAAATGAAGGATTTTTCTTACAGAGCATCATATCACTTGGTTTGGCGAGCAGAACAATTATTAACTGATTTCCAAAGTTCTTCAATTAATAGAGAACTTAGCAAACTAAGTTGCTTAAATAAGAAAAACATAAGCACACACATGACTGCTCGCGAACTAAATACGCTCTACATATTAGCTAAGGAACTTGGAGAATCTGCAAAAGCTTTAGAAATAGGCTCTTATTTAGGAGCATCTAGTTGTTATATTGCGGCTGCTTTGGCTCCAAAAGGCGGACACTTGTTTTGTGTTGATACTTGGGAAAACCAAACTATGCCGGAGGGTGAAAGAGATACATTCAAGGAGTTTAAAAATAATACTAAAGCAGTAGCTCATCACATCACTATGATTAGGAAGAATAGCCAAGAACTGATACCTTCAGATTTTCTTGATAATCATCTAAATCTTGTTTTTATTGATGGCGATCATAGTTACCAAGGAGCCAAAAATGATTACGAAAAAGCAACTCCTTGGATTGTGGGAGGAGGTATTCTTGCATTCCATGATTGTATTGCTTTTGAAGGTGTAGCTAGAACAATTGGTGAAGCTCTTGCTAGTGGTAAATGGAAATTTGGCGGACAAGTTGATAATCTTCTTTGGCTACGTAAAGTAGAAAAAGGTTGTTTAGAATTTGAACATTCAGCATTTTAAAACAAAGCCCAAAGTCATTTTATATGGAACTACCCCTTAGTATCATTATCTGTGCTCACAATCCTCGGCGAAATTATTTGGAGAGGGTTTTAGAAGCGCTGAAATCTCAAACATTATCTAAAGATTTTTGGGAACTTTTGTTAGTTGATAATGCTAGCGATCGCCCTCTAGCTCTGGAAATTGATTTAAGTTGGCATCCCCAAGCTCGCCATATTCGAGAAGAACAGCTAGGGCTGACTGCGGCTCGGCTGAGAGGAGTTCGAGAAGCTACAGCTGGAGTAATAGTATTTGTTGATGATGATAACGTTTTAGATTCAAATTATTTAGAAACCACATGGCGGATTAGTAAAGATTTTCCATTTATTGGTGCTTGGGGTGGGCAAATTAAACCTGAATTTGAAGTACCACCTCCATCTTGGGCAAAACCTTATTTAGGAAATTTGGCAATTCGAGAATTTCAGGGCGATCGCTGGTCTAATTTAACAGAGCAATATGAAACAACCCCATGTGGGGCTGGGCTTTGCATCCGTAAGGTTGTTGCACAAAAGTACAGCGAGTTAGTTCGTGAAAATCCTCAACGAGCAAATATGGATCGCAAAGGTAAAATGCTTACCTCTTGTGGAGACTCAGACTTAGCATTTACAGCCTGTGATATCGGTTTAGGTACAGGCCTATTTGCATCTTTAAAACTGACTCACTTAATACCTGCTAATCGTTTACAAGAAGACTATCTGTTGCGTTTAGTAGAAGGACTGGCTTACTCGCAAACAATCCTCGCATATTTTCGAGGTGTTCTTGTGCCCCAATCTTTTTGGAAAAGCTCAAAAATATATTCGCTATATTTATTTTTACGATATGGCTTAAAAACATACTCTTTCCATCAAGCAGGAATTAAGGGTAAAAATTTGGCTCTGAAAGAGATTAAAATGCAAGAAAATGCCGTTATCTAGTTATTATTAAATAATATTCAATTTTATATGAATACGATAATTAGTTCGTTTTTGAATATAAGTAGATATTTAATTTCTCGAAGAAGACCTGGCATTTCTGACAAAACTTTAGACAAATGCCAAACACATTTTGATATCCAAGGGCAAGAGGCAGGAGATTATATAAAAGATATTTTATCGAGAGATAAACCCTGTATGATTAGTAGACTAGGTTCTACAGAACTTGATACTATTTTGGTATATTTAAATATCATCGATAAATCAAGCCTTTTACTGAAAAGCATTAAATATATCAATGGCGATTTTGGTTGGTTTTGGTGGGATGAATCAGTCAAGAAAAAAATTATAAATTTATCTGGCTTTTTCCCCGCTGACGAAACTAACTTAAATCGTTTTTGTGAATTAATGATTCGTGATATCAAAAATATTGATGTACTTGGTTCCTGGTTAGAAGCAGAGGAGCGATTTAGCCAAATATTACCTAATACAATAAATGCAACAAAAGTATTACTAACAGATTTAGAACCGTATCGCCATGAACGGCCTTGGTCAGCAGCTTTAGAAGGAAAAACAGTTTTAGTAATATATCCTTTTGAAGAAAGTATCAAACAACAGTATAATAAAAGACATTTGTTATTTGCGGATAGCAAAGTTTTACCAGAATTTGAACTAAAAACCATGCCAGCAGTTCAATCTATTGCAGGAAATAGTGTAGATTTTCCCACATGGTTTGATGCTCTTAATTTTATGTGCGATCGCATTTCCAATATTGATTTTGATATAGCTGTTATCGGCGCAGGAGCCTATGGTTTGCCATTAGCTGCTTTTGTCAAGAATATTGGCAAAAAGGCTATTCACCTTGGAGGAGGTACTCAAATTTTATTTGGTATTCGTGGTGCAAGATGGGATGAAAGACCTTATTACCAAAAATTATTTAACGAACATTGGGTACATCCCCTTCCCTCAGAAAAGCCGGCAACAGTTAATAATTTTGTGCAATCTCATGGAACTGAAAATGGTTGCTACTGGTAGAATTTTAACCAAAAATAAAGGTTTTGATGGTAAGCAAATATGATGGATTCAAGGATTTTGCTGCTCAAGAGCAGTCCTTGAAGGAAAAATATCCAAAAATTTCTGTGATTACAGTAAGTTTTAATCGGTTAGAAGGACTACGCGAAACATTTTCCAGCATTATTTCTCAGACATACAAAAATGTAGAATATATCATTATTGATGGTGGTTCTCAGGATGGCACTGTAGATTTCCTAAACAAAAACAGTGCAAATATATCCTATTGGGTGAGCGAAAAAGATGCCGGAATTTATGATGCCATGAACAAAGGAGCCTTAGCGGCCACTGGAGACTGGATAATTTTTATGAATTGCGGCGATAAATTTTTTGCAGAGGATACACTAGCTAAAGTTGCAGAATATCTTAATAATTCAGTCGATGTTGTTTATGGCAGAACTGAATATGTTGTTAATGATAAATATGGGTATCATACATATCAACGTCAGCCATATGATCTATCTATAATCTGGCGTGAAATACCTAGTTGTCATCAAAGTATTTTTGTTAAAAGAGAACTACAAGTTAAATATCCTTTTGATACATTGTTGACTTGGTGTGCAGATCATGATTTAGTCGCCAAAATTTACGTTGCTGGCTATCGCTTTCAAGAAGTTCCTGTAGTTATTTCTAGATTTGACGTTTCAGGAGGAGCATCTAGAGATTTATTGAGCTTTACTAAAGAGCGTTGGTCTATTTGTAGAAGATACTTTGGCAAATCTTTGCAACAAGAGTTGTATTTTATGAATGAATACAAAAGTTTTTGGTTGGAAAAAAACATCATTAGTAAAATACGCGAGATGGTTCCTAGTGAGTGGATTCTTACTTTACGTAAATATAGAAAAATATATTGATTAATATGGCTCATTCTAAAAATATTGGAGTCTATTTTTCAGCGAATGATGCAGTTTATGAATGGACGATCGCTTTTCTCAACAGCTTTAGAACCTTCAACCCAGATTTACGCCTGATTCTGATTCCTTTTAACGAACAGTGCGATCGCCTATTAAAATTAACCGATACTTATAAATTCGAGGTATATACTGATTCATCTTTTTCGCGGCTCGAAGCGATCGGTCAAGCATTTGAGCTAGGCTATACCCCTACTGGTCCCTATTGGTTCAGACGCTACGCATCTTTTTGGGGGCCACTAGACTATTTTATGTACTTAGATGCTCGGCAAATTGTGTTAGCAGATATTAAACCATTTATCGAGGCAATAGAAACTTTTGGTTTTGACTTTTTGCATTATGACTGTGCGATCGACCAAGTTTATGAACAAGGAACATTTCGCCAAGAACTATTAAAACAAAGACGAGGACGTGGATTTAACTCTGGTCGTTGGGCTTCCCGAAAAGGGCTATTTTCAATAGAAGAATTTGAGCAACTAGCAGAAAGCGCATTGAAAATACGTAACCAACTTAATCCCCGAAATACAGATCAAGCTTTTATTAACTATTGCTGCGATATGAAACCCGTATGCTATGGGCATTTTGCAGAAGTAATCGGAGGTATCTGTCAGAACGGTTGGGCACGTCAATCAGGTAATATTTTCGAGAACAGTGGAAAATACTTCCTGTGGAATTATGGCAGTTTAGACCATAAAAAACAAGTTATTCTTCTACATTGGGCAGGATATCAACTTAATTCTTTGATGCCTTATAGAAATTTCTTTGATAAATTTTACCTCAAAAGACAACCTATTTTCAAATCTTGCATATTTTATTTATACAAAACTTTAGATTATTTATGGAGAAATCCTTTGGAAACTTTGCGGCAAAATCGTTTTATTAATAGTATATATCATATTCTGAGAAAAAAATAATTTAATTCTCTTGCCTGATTTCAACGACAATTATTGAAGCCGACTTATTTATATTATGCAATCGCCAATTCTTACTTTTATTGTTCCATTAAAGAGTCCCAAAGTTAGTAAAAACTGGTCTCTTGTCTCTCGGCTTTGTTCCCGAACATTAAATAGCATTCTTCGACAAACTTGTCCTGACTTCAAAATAATTTTAGTCTGCAATGAACCACCAGAAAATTGTCCTCAAGATTCGAGAATAGAAATAGTAACTGATTCTTTTCCCATTCCCAAAAATACTGGGGAAGTATATCTTGACATAAAACTTAAAGTTAAACGAGGTATGGTTGCTTGCAAAGGTTTTGGTGAAGGATATGTCATGCGGATGGATGCAGACGATTTTATTCATCAAGAACTTGTCAGTTTTGTGAAAAATAATTATGGCTCCAATGGATGGTATTTTCCAAAAGGCTTTGTGTATCAAGAAGGCATGAAATGGATATATCTACGCAACGACTTTTATTGTTGGTCAGCTACCTCAAATATTGTATGGCTAACTGAAAAAGATTTACCCAAGTCTATGGAAACTCCAGATAATGAGTTTTTTGTAGATTTCTGGGAACATTTAAAAATGAAGAAAGTTTGCGAACAATTAGGCAAGCCATTACAGCCAATGCCATTTAGAGCAGCAGCTTACACTATTGGTCATTCTGAAAGTATTATGCTGCACTCGCTTGCTAACTGGCGGTCTCTCAAGAAATTAATTTGGCAGACAGTTAGTGCTAGACCGTTAACAGCACAGCATATTGATAATTTTGGATTTGAATATTTTCCAGAAATCATACCCAATGCTCATTAAATTGTGGTGTAGAGATACATGATGCTGTTTATCTAAAAACTTAGAATAATCAAAGGAAGATTAAATATGTTAATTAATTTAGCTTATATTCAAGTACTGACATGTTTACGTTTAATATACTTCTACAAATTTGCTGGTTTAAATATTTTTATCAAATTATTTGGTAAGAAAGGTTTAGCAGAAATTAAAATTCCTGGTAATAAACAAAAGTTTTATCTCCGCAAAGGAACGTCAGATATTGCCGTCTTCACATCAGTTTATGCTTTTAATGAATTTAAGTCGGATTTTTCTGTTTCTGAAAAAGGTGTAATTCTTGATTGTGGTGCTAATATCGGAATTTCAACAGCCTACTTTGCCGAAAAATATCCTCATGCCTTAATTATTGCATTGGAACCTTCGTCAGCAAGCTTTGAACTTTTAAAGAAAAATACTCAATCTTACGAAAATGTTGTTTGTTTACAAGCAGCTGTTTGGAACGATAACTGTGAATTATTTTTACAAAATCCTCAAGATGAAGATTGGGCTTTAAGGTTTGGTGAAAGCAAAAATAGTACTGGCGATTTAGTCAAAGCTATATCCATTAAAGAATTAATGCGCCAATATAACATCAACAAAATAGATGTTATGAAAATCGATATAGAAGGTTCTGAAAAAGATTTATTTTCTTTAAATTTCCAAGATTGGATTTATTCAGTCAATACATATTTAATAGAGTTTCATGACGCAGTATTACCAGGATGTAGTAGTGCATTCTACCGAGCGTTGGGCGGTGTTGACTTTGTGCAATCAATACTTGGAGAAAAGGTTGTAGTTCAATTATCTCCTTCAGCCGTTAGCTCTCAATAAGCTTGTCAGATAATTTGAGATTTTGGATTGAACGGATTGAACCCACGGCTAGATACCGAGGGTTTATTCCATCAAAGCACCATTGCTTAGTTAGCTAAACTTTTATACTATAATTTTAATTTATTTGTGAAATTAGTTTCTTACATTCATCCCATTCGCACATACTTACCTTGTACGGGAGTAGGGCGGCATATAAATCAAATTTTGCTTGGACTGGCAGAGCAAAGTGGCGTTGAGTTAAATCTGCTTTTCTCACAACAGTGGTTGGAGGCTGACGGTAAGCTTAACCCACGTTGTCCCTTACGGGAACTACCTAAGAGTACTTTTCCTGGGCTAGAAAACCCCACTGAACGGACATGGAAACTATTTGGCTATCCTCGCATGGATAAATATTTGCCAGAACAGACAGACTGGCTTTACGCGCCGATGGAAACTTACATCCCAGTATCCAAGTGTCCGGTTGCTGTTACAATTCATGACGTACAAGCATTTGAAATAAATTTGCCTTGGTCGCGTACTTGGCAGCATCAATGGTTTCGCTATAAGTGGGGGCGTTGGGTGCGTCGTGCATTGTCTGAATGTCGGGTGGTTTTTACTGTCTCGGAATTTTCTAAGCAACGGATGGTGGAATTATTAGGAGCCGATCCGCAAAAGATTGTAGTAGTTGGAAATGGCGTTGAGCAGTCTTTTTTTGATATTGCATCAGTTAATTCTTTAGATTTTAAGCCACTGGTGGAAGCACCTTACACTTTGGTTATTGGTGGTTTGCGTCAAAAAAAAGGAGGCGATTATGTTCTTGCTGTTGCAAAAGCTCTCCTTGAGCGCAAAAGTAATTTAAAGATTCTTGTGGCTGGTGAATTAGAAGCTGATTACATTGAAGCAGCTAAAGCTCACTCTAATATCAGCTTGTTGGGCATGGTTTCTGACGAAGATCTACCGAAATTATTACGCCAAGCATCATCACTTTTGTTTCTTTCTCTTTATGAAGGCTTTGGGATGCCGGCGCTAGAAGCAATGGCTGTAGGGACTCCAGTAATTGTTTCTAATAGAGCTTCTCTTCCCGAAGTTGTTGGCGATGCTGGGATTGTTGTTAATCCAGAAGAAACTGATGCGATCGCCGAAATACTTATAAACTTAGAAGCAAATCCTAGTGTTGCAGAAGAATATGTTCAACGAGGCCGCAAATATGCAGCAGAACATACTTGGTTACGATGTGTAAACAGAGTAATAACTGCTTTACAGGAATTTGCTTAACATCAACAAATCCTTATGGCTTTAAAAGTTGTTTTTTGCTGGTCTGATATCTCTGGTTACATGGCAGCCTGTTGGCTAGCTCTGCACCAAATACCAGAAATTGATGTATTTGTCATTGCCTTTCAAGCTCGTACTGAAACGGCATTTGCTGATGAATTGATGCGAGGAATTCCTTGCCGACTCTTGGATATCAAAGAAAGACAAGATGCAAATTTAATCAAAGATTTGGTGCTTGCAGAATCACCAGATGTGGTTGTTCTTTGCGGTTGGTTGCATAAACCTTATCGTCAGCTGGCGTTTGCTTATGAATTATCTAAAACCGCCTTTGTGATGACGATGGATACGCCTTGGTGGGGTACGTGGAAACAACATTTAGCTCCCTGGTTTCTTCGTTCTTACCTGCGATGTATAGATAGTGTTGTTGTTGCTGGAGAACGTAGTTGGCAATATGCTTCACGTTTAGGAATTGCAAGAGCAAACATAACACATGGAGTTTATGGTATTGATTATAATGTTTGGTCTCCATTGTGGGAACAACGCCTTCAGTCCCAATGGCCGCGTTCATTTTTATTTGTCGGTCGCTACGTTCCGGTTAAGGCAATTGATGTCCTTGTAGAAGCTTACCAAATTTACCGTTCTCAAGTTTCTAATCCTTGGACTTTGGTATGTTGTGGACAAGGAGCATTGGAATCACATCTTGAGGGAAAACCAGGAATCGAAAATCGAGGATTTTTACAACCATCCGAAATGCAAGCTGTATGGCGGTCGGCAGGAGCTTTTATTTTACCCAGTCGATTCGATCCTTGGCCGCTAGCTTTAGTTGAAGCTGCTGCGGCTGGGTTACCTATTATTTGTACTGATATCTGTGGTTCTGCGGTTGAGGTAATTCGACCTTGGTATAATGGCTTAACTGTACCTAAAGAAGACCCAAACGCTTTAGCCAAGGCAATGGTGACTTTACACCAGCACTATTGTGATTTAGCAACTTGGGGAAAGCGATCGCAACAACTAGCAGCTCCTTACGCTGCTAATATCTGGGCAACCCGTTGGCAGGAATTGTTACAAAATGCACACCAGATGAAAACAGTTAAGCAAAATATAAGTAATCTGGTTACTGAAAATTTTTAAGTATGACTTCGGATTTTATTAGCAAATTTCTTGACCTCATCTTCAGCCCTTATGGCATATTGGGTATTATCATCGGTCTTTTCATATTGGATAAAGCTACACGCTCCCGACGTTTAGCTTGGCTATTATTCGCATTTTGCTGTTATACAACTTCCTTAGGAAAATATCAAGATGAATGGATAACTGAACCACCACCTTTAGTTTTTCCGTTGCAACAGCTACGCGATATGGGTCGTCCCCTGACAATAGTTCTCCTAATTTTACTTATCTTATTGGGAATGCAAACACAGAATGGATGGCGGCGGATAATTATTCCACAGCCAGTCTATTACTTGATCGCATTTCAGGTAGCAGTTTTTTTTAAGATTCTAATTTATGGTGACGTAGGTTTTGCCTTACTTGCGCTAATTACATTTGGGGCAATTGTGCTTATGTTTAAGTTAGGCCCTTCTCGGTGGTTGCAGGATGAACGCAATTTTCACTTAGGTGTTTGGTCGCTGGCAATGGCCGGTGTCATCTTTGCTATCGGCTGTGCTTATCAAGCAAAATTTAATATGTCTGCAATGACATTTGTGCAAGGTAGATTCTTAGGAACAACTGGTAATTCACAACATGCTGCTGCACTGTTAGCAGGCACAGTTCCCTGCTTCATGTTTCTCATTGAAAGCCGGAAAAAATGGGACTGGATCAAAGCTTTATGGATCGCTATTTTACTTGTTGTTGCATACTTTTTATTTATCACTGGTTCTCGGACTGGGGCCATTATGGGAATCAGCTCGATTTTATTTTTTTATCGCAATAGAGCTGGCTCTTTATTACGTTTAGGCTTGTTTATTGGTGTCTTGTTAGGTGCCATCTTTTGGTTTATAAGCCCAGATGCCATTACCGAAAACACATCAGTCAGTAATAGGTTCATTTCAGGTGGAAATACACGTGAAGGAGCTTGGACTGGTATGTGGAACGGCTTTATGAGTAATCCATTTTTTGGTTCTCCTTTGTACGGAGGACGTTTGGTTTTTGGAGAAAATTCTTGGTTAGCTGCTGGAGATACTACAGGATTGATGGGATTTATACCGATAGTTATGATGGGGTTAGGGTGTTTGAAGATGATGTTTGAACTGCATAAATTAAGTAATACAAAATCTACTTATTTTTTGCATAGCAGTGCTGTTATAGCCGGTTTAGCAGGTCTTTTGGTAGGAAGCTTTTCAGAAGCTATTCTTTTAGGTAATCTATCTTTTCCTGTCTTTTCATTGCTGATGTATTTATCACTTGGAAAGTATTTACTTGATTTAGATCGTATACAAAAGAAGTATTTTTTGTCACAGATAATGCAAAATTAAGCTTTGGAAAATAGGATTAATTTTTATATATAATATATATAACTTTTTGAATTTATTATTTAATATTAATGAAAGTTCTTCACGTTACTCCTTCTATCACAAAAGTTCGTGGCGGTACTAGTCAAGCTGTTTTAGATATGGTAAAGGCATTGCAAATAACTAATGTCGATGCCGAAATTGCCACAACTAATGATGATGGCGATGACTTACTTGATGTTCCACTCCGTAAACTTATTAAATATAATGATGTTCCAGTTTGGTTTTTCCACCGCTTTTCACCGAATTTTAAACCAGTAAGAGAATATGCCTTCAGTGGTGGATTGACACAATGGCTTTGGCAAAATATTTCTCAGTATGAGCTTGTACATGTCCACGCTCTTTTTTCCTATGCATCAACTATCGCTATGGCCATCGCCCGTCGGAAAAATGTTCCTTACATAGTCACTCCACATGGTTTACTATGTGAGTGGTCTTTACAACAAAGTACGCACAAAAAGCAAACTTATCTGAAACTTATAGAACAAGCAAATCTTGACAGCAGTCAAATAATTCACTTTACCTCCGAAAAGGAACGGCAAGAAGTATCTTTACTTGGACTGCAAAAACCTAATTTTGTATTACCTCTGGGAATATCTTTACCAACCGAAATTTCTGATGCTCGTTCCCGTCTGCGGCAACAGTTTAACATTACCCCAGACGAACCAGTGATTTTGTTTTTATCTCGGCTGCATTATAAAAAAGGTTTAGAGTATCTGATTCCGGCTTTGAGCAAACTGGCTCACCACCGTTTTACTTTTATACTTGCAGGCAACGGCGCTCCGGATTACGAAGCTGAAATAGAATCTTTGCTTATCTCTAGTGGATTGCGCCATCGCACCCTTGTTGTGGGATTTGTCCAAGGTGAAACCAAAGATATATTGATGCAAGGTTCTGACCTTTTTGTTCTGACTTCCTATTCAGAAAACTTTGCTGTCTCAGTTTTAGAATCATTAGCTGTAGGCGTTCCTGTTCTTGTGACTCCTGGTGTAGCTCTAGCTTCTGTTGTCAAACAAAACCAACTAGGTTACGTTCCAGACTTAGATATAGCAGCGATTACCGATGCTTTAGAGAATTATTTCAGCAATCCCCAGCAGGCAAAAAAAATGGGCGATCGCGCTCGTCAATTGGTTTCGGATAAATATAGCTGGAATCATATTGCTCAAGATTTGCTAGAAATATATAAGTTAATTATTCAGCAAAATTCATAATTATATCCTAATTTTTTCGTAATTAGTTTATAGAAAAACTAATTTTATAGTTAGTTTATTTTTATGATATTTGTTTAAATTGTTCTTTTTTATCAAGGATTAAAATCTACTGTGCAACATACTACGGGCGGTTACGAATATACTTACATAGATGGTGATAATGAACATCATCACGCATATTTACTTCCTCCAGTATTGGAGCTAATCTCTCGAACCACAAGTAATCCGACACAAAAACTGCGAGTACTAGATTTAGGGTGTGGTAACGGTAGATTTAGTCAACAAATTGCTCGCGCAGGACATGAAGTGGTAGGAGTAGAAAATTCCGCATCAGGAATTATACTTGCTCGTCAGAATATTCCTGAATGTAGCTTTATTGAGGCAAGCATCTACAATTTACCCTATGCTGAGTTAGAGAAAGAGTTCGATATAGTTATTGCTGCGGAAGTAATTGAACACTTGTTCTATCCCAGAGAATTACTCAGAGCTGCAAAAAGATGCTTAAAGCCAAAAGGTTATATTATCCTCACAACCCCATTTCATGGCTATTGGAAAAATCTGGCAATGGCACTCCTTGGTAAAATGGATGGACATTTAAATCCACTCTGGGATGGAGGACATATAAAATTTTTTTCAGTTGCAACCCTAACTAAGTTATTAGAAGAAGAAGGATTTACCGATATTAACTTTAAATTTGCAGGAAGAGTACCTTACTTTTGGAAATCAGTTTTGTGTTCTGCTACTTTAGAAAAAAATTAAATTTACTATACCTAATGCAATGGTTTTCACTTCAATAGCAGAAAATGTTACACCATTAATCCTAACATTTAATGAAGTAAGCAACATCGATCGCACACTACAAAGAGTAAATTGGGCTAAGAAAATTGTAGTTATTGACAGTTACAGTACAGATGAAACTTTAGAGGTTTTGTACTCCTATCCTCAAGTACAAGTCTTTCAAAGAAAGTTTGATTCTTTTGCTGGTCAGTGTAACTATGGTTTAGAAAAAATAGAATCTGAATGGGTACTATCATTAGACGCTGATTATGTTTTAACTGATGGTTTGATTAATGAAATTCAATCACTGGCATCAAAGTCTGATGTAGATAGTTATAGCGTCAACTTCAAGTATTGTGTGTTTGGCAAGCCTCTGCGTGGTACTCTACTTCCACCCCGGAAAGTACTTTACAGAAAAGAAAAAGCAACTTACAAAGATGATGGACATGCTCATCGAGTTTGGGTAGAGGGTAAATCTGCGATGCTCTCTAGTTACATATACCACGACGATCGCAAACCTCTGAGTCGTTGGTTATGGGCACAGGATCGTTACATGGTGATTGAAGTCAAAAAGCTATTGGATACACCAACAAGCGAACTAAGTTGGGGCGATCGCATCCGCAAACAAAAACTTTTTGCTCCTTTTATCATCCTTTTTTACTGCCTGATTTTCAAAGGCGGCATTCTTGATGGCTGGCACGGTTGGTACTATGCATTTCAGCGTATATTAGCAGAAATTCTTCTGGCAATTCGTTTAATTGAAGCCGAGGAATTCAAAGAACAAGCATGATGAGAAAATTTCAATGGCTACGCAAAAAATATTTAATTTTAGCTTTAGCAAGTTTTTTCCTCTCATTAGTACTGATAATTCCTGTGCGTTTGACCATAGCCCATTACCAAGCCCCCCGACCCCAAGCTATCCTCACTCTTGGCGCTTGGACAGATCGCGAACAGGCTGCTGCGGACATAGCTCGTTGGTACCCTTCTTTGGAAGTTTGGGTTTCCTCTGGTACTCCCCCTGAAATAGCACGACCGATTTTTCAAGCTGCTGGCATTTCAGACAGTCGTCTTCACTTGGATTATCGGGCTGTTGATACCGTGACAAACTTTACTACAATTGTGCCGGAGTTTGAGGATAAAGGTATACAACATATTTATTTAATCACTTCAGATTTCCACATGCCTAGAGCTAAAGCGATCGCCACTATGATTCTTGGTATCAAGGGTATCGCCTTTACTCCAATTTCTGTACCATCAGCTCCAGATCAAGCAAAAAAAGCAAAAAAAGAAACTATTTCTCCTATTATTCGCGATTTAGGACGCTCCCTACTATGGATTGTCACAGGTCGTACAGGAACCAGCCTTCAGTCTGTTATTGATTTACCCTAGTATGCGTCTAGATTGCTACACAGTCGGTAATTATATTCCTGGCGCACCTTATTGGAAGCAACTTCTGTGGTACTTTTTCGGTTCACCCTTAGTACAAAGTCGCTTGCTTCCCATGTCAGGCTTAAAAGTTTTGCTACTTCGTACTTTTGGAGCAAAAATTGGTCAAGGCGTCCGTATCAAGCCAGGAGTTCGCATCAAATTCCCCTGGCGATTGATAGTTGGCGATTATGTATGGATTGGAGAAGATACTTGGATTGATAACCTTGCTCTAGTCACTATCGAAAGTCATGTATGTCTATCTCAAGGCGTTTATCTGTGTACCGGTAATCATGATTGGAGCCATCCTAATTTCCAATTGATTACTGCACCTATCTATATTGAAGAGAGTAGTTGGATTGCAGCCAAAGCAGTAATTGGCCCAGGAGTTACTATCGGTCGGGGAGCAGTACTTACCTTAGGGGGAGTAGCTAGTAGTTCTTTAGAACCCATGACAATTTATGCAGGTAATCCAGCTCAAGCTATAAAGCAACGGAAATTGGGTATTGAGAGTGCTGGTTAAATGTTGAATGTTGACTGAGGAGTTATTATTGTCCCCATTTCTCGACACTTTCCACACTTTTGACACTCCCACTCCCTACTCCGTACAGACAAGGGTTAATCACGTCTGTACCCACTCCCCATTTTGATATTAAGGAGACAAGTACTTAGTCGGGTTCATACCATCAGTATCTATCAGAGTCTTTTCAACCAGACCATTTATATATTTGACAACATATACAGAGCCTGCTCTCCTAGCAAGTAAAGTCAGAGTTCCGAGTTTGTTATCGATGTTCACCTTCACCTCGCGATCGCTACCCACATTTGCCCAAGCAGTAACTAGCCAACGATCTTCGCCGCTAATTTTGCGTGCCAACACACGAGCAGTCGGTATGCTAACAAGCCCCCATCTACTTTGTACTTGCTGTGTCTGACCTTGAGCAGGAAACTCCATTGCGGGCAATACCTTAGTCCAACTCTTATAGGGATGCTGATTTGGCCCCGGTAAAAGGTCACCCTTACGTAAGTACTCTTCTAAATGTGAGAACAACGCATGAGCATGACCTTGGATTGTTAACTGCTTAATTAGTGTGGGAGTTGTGGCACCAATCGGCTTGTTGTAGTTGAGTGATTCCCACAATGACCCACTGCATACAAAATACCCGCCCACAGATCCAATAGCTCCTGCGGTGTAGTAAGCCTTCATCATCCCCATAAAGGTATCTGGACTGGAGATTGGTTGGCCTGGTGTTTCCCAACCCATAGTTACCCAAGGATATGTGAACTTCTGTCCGAGACTGATTGCGCCAGAAATATTATTCAAGGCTTGTGTCAATGCGTCCCACGGCACGGCGCTATTGTACTCTATACCTGTCCAGCCAGAGTTGTGAAAGTTGTAATACATCTCTGGAGATGTATAATCAGACACTATTGTTTTTTGAAGAGAATTCAGGAAATTTTCGTATTTAAACATATACCAAGGCCATCCAGCCCAACGTCCCCGCTCAGTACCGTATTGTTCCTGATACCAAGAGTATACAGGTCGAGACTGCAAGTTACTAAATAACTTTTCTTTGAGTGCTCCTTCCTGTCGTGCTTTGTTGCGAGATATATAGGCGAACCAGTCATTCAGACCAGAGTTAGTGAAGTCAGCTTTTACTTGAGGGTCTTGTCCGTATAACTGTGCAGGATCGTTGTCCAGGGGAACCCACAAGCCAGATTCTCCTTGGTTCTGTACCAGCTTGATAGGTTGGCCAGCAGTAATCTCTAATTGTCTGATAGATTTTCCGTAGTAGTCGCCGATGATTTGAAATGCCTGATCTGGTGCAGCTGGACTTACTATCGGTCGGCCACCGTTGAGAATGATGTTTCCATTTGCGTTACGTAACCATGTGTTCGGCGGGAGCTTCGGTAGCTCAGGGTGGCGTCCATCATAGTTGTCATAAAATCTATAGACCTCTCCTACGGATGCGATCAAATGGTAACGACCAGGATTAGCTTGGGCCACTTGTGCCAGATCAGCATTCTGTATTGGTAGTCCATAGCCCCAATAGTTAGCTAATTCTATGTAAGTTTCTTTCGATAGCCCACAATGCGCTTGACCCAAAGGTAATAGAGTATTGCCTTTTTTAAATACAGGTCGAGGTGCGGCTTTAAGATGATCTAGTGGAGTCGATTGTGAAGTGAGAGTTTGAGCATATATTGGGGTATTAACTACCATACCCAGAGTCATGGCAAAGCTAAGCGCCGAAGAAATGGTCGAGCGCATCGAACCTAGATGAAGTTTTTTCATTAAGTCTCCTTAGCACCACACAGGGAACACAAATTACTGCATGGCAATATGTTTGCACGCGAATAATTAAGCGATTTTACCAATATAAAAAATAGTAAAATTCACTCGCCTTTTCGTTTTTTTATAAGCGAGTACAGTTTATGAATTTTTGGTAAAAATAGTCAAGGGTAGTTTCTTTGAGTAAATATCTCCGATAAAATCAAAACTACTCTGTGACTAGGTTAGGGCGTTTAATTTTTTTTTCTTATTAGCCAAATTTAGCCAAATTTCTGCAATATCCATGCAGTTAATACTCTCACAACGTCTATTTTCTAACTAGCTAGGCCAAAGCAAAGAAGGCTTCAGTATATCTACTAGCTGAGCTACGAGTATCGACCTAAGTTGCTAACTAGTGTCTATAAACGGTATCGTAGTGATACTAAAAATGATATTTTTAGTACTGTTAAATACCAAATAATTAAATTTGGTACTTAAAATAAGCTACTTATTGCTAAATAGCGATTTGCCTTACTGCATACTAAGTTTGTAGTGCCAGGTAGCTTTGTATTTGGTAACCCAAGAATTACTTTTACTCGCCCGTCTATATCATTAAAAAAATCATAATAATTTATTCTTAATAATTTCTTTTTAATTCTACTTAGTTGTTTATTTATATAGTTATAAATAAAATAAATTATATTAGCTAGTTTTAATTTTTGAATTTACGATCTAACTAAAGAATAGGGAAATAAGTAATCAGCGTTTCAGAGTTGAGAGCGATCTTTTTACGCAATAAAATTAGTATTTTTGCGCTATTAATCTTTTACTAGTCTTAATTATAAAATAGTTTTCAGGCAAATTTTAGAAGTACTTGCCTGGGCTATTTATGAAATTAAATTCTGATATAGCGATTCCCAGTTAAGTGAGGTATACAAACTTTTGTTTTTAACGCAAAGGGGAGGCAGCGCGTTGCGGGGGTTCCAAGAGTTGTAGCGACTGCCGTCGCGCAGAGTCAAGCGCAAAGTTACACAGCGAAAAGTTTGAGCACCGACTTCCGGCGTAGGCTTGCCGCAAGCATCAAAGCTTTTAGGAAACTCTATAAACTATCAGCATTATCTTTATAATCAATGATCTTCAGATAGTATCAGTGTAGAGTTATAGGAGTTAACTGAAGACGATCGCTGTGTAAAAAAAGTATTGTCGATCGCTAATTCTCATTAACTTGTTAACAATTTTATCTTCCTTCTAACAAATGGTTCACCCGATTGGGTGAATGCGATCGCTTGCTCACGAACTACTCTGGGAGAAGGTGCAGTCTTGGTTCTGGGAGCATCATCGCTAACAGAATCCAAACTGGTCTGTTGGCTATTGTAGCTTTTAATCATACATCAATAACTTGTTTATAAAGGGTCAAAGAGTGGATGAAACTGTTGTACATGCCCATACACCGGATTGCCAGCAAGAGGTTATTAACCTGCTCTCCAAAATTGCTGTTAATCTCCCAGGAATAATTTTCCAAGTTCTGCAACGACAGGATGGTTCTGTTTGTGTTCTTTATATAAGTTCTGATTGTAAAAAGTTGTATGAAATAGAACCAGAAGTTATACAGGCAGATTTTCGCGTGTTATGCAAACTGATTCATCCACAGGATATAAAAGGCTTTGCAGAATCCATAACCGCTTGTAGTACCACTTTTAGACCTTGGCATTGGCAAGGCCGTATCATCACACCTAGCGGCATAAAGTGGATTCAAGGTAGTTCTACTCCAGAACCACAAGCTAACGGCGATTTGCTTTGGAATGGCCTAGTCATGGATATCACAGAGCAAAAACAAGTCCAAGAAAAATTGCAAGAGAGTGAAGCGCGGTATAAAGCAATTTTGTCTGCTATTCCAGACTTGATGTTTCGCATTAGCCGCGATGGCGAATATCTCGATTTGAAAAGTGAGGGAGCCAATGTCACACTAGATCGCGAAGAAATAGTGGGAAAGAATTTGCAGGAATTATTGCCGAGTGATGTTGCGGCCATTAGCCAAGAAGCGATCGCTAAAACTTTAGATTCTGGAAGTTTACAAACTTGCGAATATCAGCTAGCAACACCTTTGGGAATCAGAGATTATGAAGCGCGGTTGGTGGTGAGTGGCCAAGATGAAATATTAGCAATTGTTCGAGACATCACAGAACGCAAACAAGCAGAAATCGCTCTGCAAAATTTTGCCCAAAAATTTGCTAAAGCTTTTAGTTGCAGTCCCGATTCCATTACTATTAGTACGCTCAAAGAAGGACGCTTTATAGAAGTTAACGACACTTTTGTCAAACTTTCTGGTTATGAGCGACATGAAGCGATTGGTAAAACTTCATTTGATTTAAATCTTTGGGTAAATGCAAGCGATCGCCTGAAGTTAATACAGGAATTACAAGCCACGGGAGTAATTCGCAATTTAGAAATAGAATTTAAGCAAAAATCTGGAAAAATAATTACAACCTTGCTGTCAGCTGAAGTCATTGATTTGGATGGTATTCCTTCCTTACTCGCAGTTCATCACGACATTACAGAACGCAAGCAAGTAGAAGCTAAATTACGCCTCTGTGCCCAACGCGATCGCTTGTTGGCAGAAACCCTAGTGCGAATTCGATCTTCGCTAAACTTAGAAGAAATTCTCCAAACCACAGTCAATGAAGTCAGACAATTTCTGCAAGCCGACCGGGTTTTTATTGGTCTATATAATGCCAATTCAGGAATCAAAACTCTTGCTGAATCAGTAGATCCCAAATATCCATCAGTTTATGGTTGGTCTACTAATGATGAAGATTATATACAAGAATTAAGAAACTTTTTAAAAGATAATGTTGTGCGTGTCGTGGAAGATATGACGCAAATGCCCCAATCTTCCAAAGTAAGAGTACACTGCCAAAAATTTCAAACAAGGGCTAGTTTAGCTGTACCAATTATGCTAAATGAAGAATTATTTGGTGCGTTAATTGCCAATCAATGCTCAGCACCACGTAATTGGCAGCCAATAGAAATTGATTTGCTACAACAAATGTCAGAACAAGTAGCGATCGCCATTCACCAAAGCCGAATTTACCAAGAATTAGCACAACTCAACATTAATTTAGAACACCAAGTCCGAGAACGTACAGCACAATTGCAACAAAAAATCCAAGAAGTTGAAGAATTACATCGCCTCAAAGATGTAGTTTTACACACAGTTACTCATGATTTGCGAACTTCTGTTATGGGTAACTTAATGGTATTAAAAAATTTGTTCAATCAGGGAGTGGGGACTGGGGACTGGGGACTGGGAACTGCGGAACAGAGAAGCACAGGAGCACAGGAGCAGAGGGGCAGCCGCGACGTTACAGCAAGTTTTTCGCCTCTGTCTCCTCCCATCCCTAAACCTCTACCTCATTCCCATGCCCCATCCCCAATGCCCTATGCCCAATCCCCAATTCCCGTATCTCGTTCAATAATCGAGCGGATGATTCAAGGAAACGATCGCCAACTGACGATGATTAACTCATTGTTAGAAATTAATTCTTGTGAAAAAGAGGGTCTTGAAATTAAACCCGAAGTTGTAAAGTTTAGCACCCTACTTAAAGGAATCTTCGCTCAGTTGGAACCCATGCTGACACAAAACCAAGCGACTTTGAAAAACTTGGTTCGCGCAGATTTACCATTAGTAATGGCAGATGCAACTCGCTTGCAGAAAGTTGTGGCGCATTTAGTAACACATAGCTTGCAAAATAATCCACCGGGATTAAACTTCACCCTCAGTACCAGTGTTGAAGCTGGAATGATTCGCACTCAGATTCAAGATGACGGTGTAGGAATGAGTAAATCAGAGTGCGATCGGCTTTTCGATCTCCATGTCCGCGATCCCCAAGATTGTTGTTCCACAAGCATTGGCTTAAAAATGTATCTTTGTCGGCAAGTTATTAAGGCACATGGCGGCGAAATTGGTGTGATTAATAACCGCAAGCGCGGGTTAACTTTTTGGTTTACATTACCTTTAGCAACTGCATCCGCAATAAATCGCTCATAAAGTACCGAAAAATGGGACAGTAAATACTAGCTAATTATATGCTAAGTATTACTAAAGACTGCTAAGCAATGCCAGATGGCTACCCCATTTACAACAGTGCAAAGCTGGTGGAGAAAAACCCTTTCTGCACCAAAAACAGATGAAACCAATATTCTTTACAAAGCTTGGCGCAACAGATTTTTGTGGCAGAGACTCCGTTTATGGTTGTGGCTGGCACTGATTTGTCTGTTGTCTTTTACTTTGCGCGACATTTATGGCTTGTTTTTCCCTTTCCAAGAGTTCAAAAAGCTGCCAGAATTATTTCAGCCAAGAAGCCTTGTAATTAATTTTGCAATGCTTCTAAATATACTTGTCTGCTTTGCTCTACATAGAACTAAACTCGGCCGCCATCGTCCAGATTTATTATTTTTGGGTTCTTCTTGGTCAATTAGTTTAGCATCACAATTATTTGCAACCCTCAGAGGTTTCGCACTACCCGATAGTATTGGTTGGTCGCTGCTGTTCTTGAGTCAAGCTATATTAATGCCAGTGTGCTGGACTCTTCACTTGTTGTCTCAAGCAGCTGTGCTGATTTACTATTTTGGTGTAAATACAATACTTGGACTAAAAACACCAATTCCAGAACACCCAGAGATATATAATGTAACGTTTATTTTATATATTTTTTGGTTTTGTACGATATCTGATATAGGTGTTTATCTCTACGATCGCTTACAACGTTCTGAGTTTTTCGCCCGTCAAGAACTGGAATCTGCCTATCAAAAACTCAAAGTTGCAGAAGCGAAATATCGCACCATTTTTGAAAATGCCATTGAAGGTATCTTTCAAAGCACTCCCGATGGACGCTACATCACAGCAAATCCAGCTTTAGCACGTATTTATGGCTACTCGTTACCAGAAGAAGTCACAGCAAATTTCACAGACATAGAACACCAATTGTATGTCGATCCAAACCGCCGAGCCGAATTTGTGCGCTTAATGGAAAAGTATGGCAGAGTTTCCGAGTTTGAGTCCCAAATTTATCGCCGAGATGGCAGTATTGTCTGGATTTCCGAAAAAGCCTATGCAGTCCGTGACGAACAGGGAAAATTGTTATACTACGAAGGTTTAATTGAAGATATTACACAGCGCAAACAAACTGAAGAAGAACTACGAGTGTTTTTTCATGCAGTTTCCCACGACTTACGCAACCCAGTGCTGGGTACTTTGATGGTGCTGAAGAATTTGTTAAATCAGGGAGTGGGGAATGGGACGCGGGGACGCGGTGACACGGAGAATTCTTTCCCCGCGTCTCCCACTCCCCTTCTCCCCACGTCTTCTTCAATTCCTGTACCGCGTTCAATTTTAGAGCGAATGATTCAAAGTAGCGATCGCCAACTTAACTTAATTGATTCGTTGATGGAAGCTCATGTCAGCGAATTACAAGGTATTATTTTACAACGCCAACCAGTACAATTGTTGACGATTGTCGAAGCGGCGATCGCAGATTTAGAGCCATTACTAGTACAAAACCAAGCTACTCTGACAAATTTGGTAACCGCAGATTTGCCATTAGTGGATGCCGATCCAACTCAACTATGGCGAGTTTTTTCTAATTTAATTGTCAACGCTCTCAAACACAATCCGCCTGGATTGCTTTTGACAATTAACGCCACTCCTGAAGATGACAAAATTTATTGTACTGTTAGCGATAACGGTGTGGGCATTAGTCAAAAACAAAGCGATCGACTTTTTGAGCTTTACTTTCGAGGCAATAACATCCGCAATTCCGTAGGTTTGGGATTAGGATTATATCTATGCAAACAAATTATCAATGCTCATGGCGGGGAAATTGGTATTAATGCCACTTCCGAAACAGGCGCGACTTTCTGGTTTACATTACCCATTGTTTCTAATAGTCGTTAGTTATTTGTTTGAGACAAAGAAAAAATTACAAATAACAAAAAATAAATGATATCATGTGCGCTGAAAGACTTATCATTTAAGCTGGCGTAAACAGAAGTCATAGTCATGGCTAACCTTCTTTTGGTGGAGACGCTACGCCTAGCTTGCTTCCCATAGGGGTGCGGGAGACGCGAAAACGCTTTGAGACAATTGAAGAAGGCAGAAGGCAGAAGGCAGAAGGCAGAGGGCAGAAAGTTTTGTTCAGAAGGGGATACATACCCCACCTGAACAAGAGCCACCAAATTTTCAATTTGGTGGGGGTCTTAAACCCCTACTCCCTTCTCTACGAGACGCTGCGCGAACGGTCGTAGCAGAGGGCAGAAATCAGAATTCCCTTCTGCCTTCTGCCTCCTGCCCTCTGCCTTTCCCGATAAATTTTAATGATAAGTTATTAGCCTAACTTGATATGACTAATGACTAATAACTAATAACAAAGGACAAATTTTATGGTGAGAGGATTGAGAGTTAGTATGCTGCTGTTGGCAGTCTTGGGAAATTTGGCATGGTCATTTACTGCTAAGGCAGGTTATAACGGCAAACTCACCGTGGAAATTGATGGATTGAAAAATAAACAAGGACAAGTTTGTGCGAGTATATTTGCTAGTAGTCAAGGATTTCCTAACCAACGCGATCGCATTTTACAAAAACAGTGTATTGAAATTACTGATACTCCCTTATTGATGACTTTTGATAACTTAAAAGCAGGTAATTATGCCGTTGCTGTGATCCACGATCAAAATAGCGATCGCACTCTCAATCGTAATACTTTTGGTATGCCCGTCGAAGGCTTTGGATTTTCCAGAAACCCAGAAATTAGGACAAGTGCGCCTAAATTTAGCGAAGCAGTATTTTTGGTAGCAGGCCCGAACACTAATATCCAAGTTCAATTGAAATATTTTTAGAAAAATGGCTACAGTCTACACACAAGTCAGATCCAGTTTTATCCCAATACCCTTGGAATAAGCTCCAAAGCCGTCATGTAGAGACGCGATTTATCGCGTCTAAAAGACTGACTCGTTAGAAAGACTTGGGTAAATCGTCGTCTCTACAGAAAATCTACTCGTCAATTATTCCTTGACAGACTAATATTTCCGACTTGTGTGTATACCGTAGCCCCGCTTGCAGGTTATGGTAAGCGTTTAAGCTGAAGTTGGCACTAATGACAGCTTTTGAATTGTGACTCCTGAATTTAGAACTCTGTTGTAATTACGAATTACTATGTAAATCTTCTGATATATTCTTTTGTTCTGGCAAAGCACGTATTCTATTCATTTGACTTAAAGCGTATCGTGCTGTTGCTTGTACTTCAGCATCAGGATCTTCTAGTGCATGGCACAATATCTGACTCATTTGGCTCATCATGTCATAAACACGAGTCAAGTCACGGATTGCATTTTGCCGCACTTGTGGATTTTCATCTTGCATGGACATTGCCAAAGCACGATTCATTGGTTTGAGTGTGCGGGCGCCAATTTCGGCTAAAGCTGCCAAAATTAAACTGCTTTCTTGAGAATCAGCATCAATCATTAAGTCAACCATTGGCTGAATTGCCCTAGAATCTCCCTGTTGACCCAAATCCCAAATCGCCTTGCGCCGCTTGGTTGGGTCAGGACTGCGTAAGTCTTGAATTAATTCGTCAACGATATTGAGCTTAGCAAGACGGGAAGTTTTTTCTGGTAGCAGCAATTGTGTAGTTGCTGGTAGCTTATTTCTCTGGGAACTAGTTAAATTTTCTGAGGAAGGTGCTGTAACGGCATCTTTTTTCACTGGACTTAAACTTTTAGTATTTGATATTTCCGACCTTTGTACTTGTTTGACTTGACGAAACCACCTCAGCAGGAAAATCAATGCCCCAAAACTTCCAAGAACACCAACAGCAAATATTAACCACCAGAGAAAACCTCTTTCGGTTGGCTGGGGTTTTGCAGTTGGCTTGGGAGTTGCAGCACTAGAGATAACAATTGGAGATTTAACAATTGGAGAACTAAACAGCTGAGTTTTGGCTGCTAAGGCTGCTTGCAGTCTTGTTTTTGTTTCTAAACCAACGATGCCATCTACTTTTAAGCCCTTGACTTTTTGGAATTTAGCTACAGCGATTTCGGTAGTAACGCTATACTTCCCATCTACTGCGCCACTGTAGTATCCTAATTTTTTTAATTGGATTTGTAGTCTCTGTACATCCGACCCTTGGCTACCTAGTCCTAAAACAGGTGGACTAGCAGCAACCCTGGAATTAGCTTGTGCAAATTCTAAAACTTCAGGTAGAGGGTTAGATGTAGCTGTGCTTGGGGTATTTGTATAAAAACCCAAGCAAGAAAAACAGGTAAATACCACGATTGAGGAACGGCATAGCCTCATATTGCAAGTTTCAGCCTGAACGTGCTTTTGAAGTCATCGATATTACAATACCTTCAAGATGCCCAAATGTTAAGTATTGTTTGTTATTTGTTATGGGGCATGGGGCATGGGAAGAGGACAAGGGGACAAGGGGAAAGATTTACTGCAACTTCTCCTGTGCCTCTTTGTACCCACTCCCTACTCCCTAGTGCCCACAGGATTAAATTTTTTAGCAGATGATTCTAAAACCGATTGCTGTATGTTGGCTTGTTCGCCAGTATTAATCTTGTCATTGTGCCCTGCTAAATTATCACGTTGGTTAATCAGGTAGATGCTGATTAAAGTTAGGAAAACACCTAGCCATTGTAATGGGCTGAGGAATTCTGAGAGAAAGAGGTTACCAAATAGTAAGGCAAAGATGGGTGTAAGAAAGGTGAGGGAACTTAGACTGGTGAGATTGCCACTGGAGGCAAAGTAGAAGAATAATCCGTAGGCGATCGCACTGCCAAATACGGTAGCATAACCCAAGGCCGCTAAATCAGATGCTCCTAAATTCTGCCATTGTTGGGATTCTACAACTGATGAAACTCCCCACAGCGGCAATCCTCCCAAAATCATGTGCCAGCCTGTAGCGGTTACTGGGTCAGCATGTCGGCACACAAATCGAATCAACACTGTTCCTACTGCCATTGATAGGGCTGCTAGCAACATTAACCATTCGCCACTAGCGAACAAATCTTGCCAGTTACCAATTGTGACATTTGCACCTGAGTCCAGAAGCTGAAAAATCCACTCGTCTGGTAAGCCAATTAAACTAATACCCGTGACTCCCAAGCCTAATCCCAGCCATCCCCACAAACCAATGCGTTCCTGGAATAACCACAATGACAGCAAGGCCACAGCCAAGGGTTGGGAGTCAATCATCACAGACCCTAACCCAGCACTAGTTCTGACTAATCCCTCTGCCAAAAATCCTTGAAAAAGTGTCCCATCTACTAAGCCAAATAAGGCAATCCATAGCCATGCAGCCCAACTTTTTGGCTGGGGTCTACCCATAAATGCTGCTGCTATCAAAATCAACACTCCAGCTGGTAACAGACGCACACCCGCCATGAATAAAGGTGTTGTATGGGGTATCACTCCCTTCATTGCCACCATTGCTGTCCCCCATAGGAAAAAGGGGGCAACTAAAAAAACAGGAGCGAATGTCAGTCGTAATGCACTGAGTTTCAGTTGCATGGGTTTGCAGGCGCTTTTATTTAACAAGCGTAAAAATTGCTTTACCCAATTTTACCGAATTATGTCGTTTTGTGAAGTAAAAATACTTGTGGTAGGCAACAGGCAAGAGGCAATAGGCAAGAGCAATAGGCTTAAAACTGTTCTGATGGCCATATTTAACAATCAGTTGATGTCCCAATACTTGTCGGGTTTTGCATGTTGAACTCGGAATTTGGTTTGGGGAAAAGGGTAAAGGTTTTTTCTTTCCCCCTTCCCCTTCCCCTTTTCCCCAAAACCCGACAAGTATTGGTTGATGTCCTAGTCTCACTGGCTACTGCTATATTTGTACCTTTAAACACCTGATGCTAGTTGCTAGGTGTGTTGATTTGAAGTGCTTTTGAATATTAAAAAATACAAAATTTGTGAATGAATGAATACTTAACCCATAATGCGAAAGGTTTGCAAAATAAGGCTTTTTTGACTCTCAACTTTTGAAAACAGCTATTCCCAGAAGAAACCCACAACCAAGTATCAAAAAGGTTTCTTTCCCTGCTCTTTAGTTTCTATTTTCAAACTAGTCAATCACAAGAAAATCCCACAACCGAGACATAAAAATATTTCTTTCCCTGTCATTAGTCAACAGTCAACACTATTTTCAAGGCAGATATGAAGTTTTATGTTTTATTGTTAGCTTTCGTTTCTTAATCAGCCAGTGTAGCTTAAACAAGAGCTTGAAAACAATGACTTTTGTAAGTACTCTTACGAAGATGAACAGTAGTTAAGAACTTAATTACATAAGTTGTGCTTTCTTACAATATGGAACAACTAATACGCTGAAATCTGGGTATTGTTCAGTGCAGAATACCAACAAATTTACATATATATAAGAATATATAAGAATGAGGATACCTCGGTTTCTCAAGCCTAGATATCCCCTTGCAACATAACCTAACAGTAACTAAACTGTTAACTACATTTTAATAGCTAATTTTGGTTATTTAAATACTTCTTAAGGAGATTTATATATTCTTCCTTAAGTAGGATGAAAATGTAATGGAATTATAAAGATAGATGCCTGAATTCAAATTAATAGGTATTAACGTATTTCTGTGCGCTTATACTGTATTATACAGGTGCATAAACGCTTTGTAATGCACCTGATTAGTACCTTCTAGGAGAAACGAGCAACAGCAGATTTTTCTAAAGTCGCTACTAATTTCACACGGAATTCTTCTTCAAAGACTCCTTTTTTGTAATCTAAACTCCAGAGTTCTAAGGCACAATCATCATCCAATTGAGATGGAAAAATCAACAGATTGACTTGCCGAAACTGAGGATAATATTCACATTGTACCTGAGCGATCGCCCCAATTTGTCGTCTATCTAATGCGACAGCTAATCTTAATATGGCACTCAATTGGCTGACTATTTGTCGCTGATGTTTAGTTAGCAAACCCTGGTAATTTTCATGTTTTTTCTTGGGCGGCGATTTGCGATGATAACGGGCTAAATTGGCAATAATTTCAATCTCAGTTTCTGTATAACCGAGTAATTCACCATTGCGAATTAGATAGTAGGAGTGCTTGTGGTGAGAGGAATGGCTGACATAATGCCCGCAATTGTGTAGTATTGCAGCTGCCCAAAGTAATTGTCGCTCGTCGGCTCCCCAATGGTGTAGAACACCTTGCATTTGGTCAAATAAACTCTGGGCAAATTTAGCGACGCGATCGCTATGTTCTAAATTAATGTGGTACTTATTAGCAAGCTTGAGAACATTGCGTTCCCGAACTGAACTTTGATAGCGCAGTTTATCTTCAATTAAACCGTGAGTCAGCATCCAGTCTACAATTACACCTTCCCTCAGAGAACGTTCGCAAACTGTCACCAACTCAATACCCAAAAGGGTCATTGCTTCCTGTAAAATTACTGCCCCAGCCAGTATGACTTCTGACCGTTTCTCCGGCATTCCAGGGATAGTAGCCTTTTCGGCATTACTCAGTTTCCGTAACCGATTTACCAACTCCCGTAAATCTTTGAGACTGAATTGATAGCCATTGAGAGTAGAGGGAATACCACCAGACTTTTCCCGTGCATGAATCATCGCCAGGGTTTCAATGGTGCCAGCCGTACCCACCAAACGTACAGATTCTCCCACCTCTAGATTTGCTTGTACTTCTTCTACAGAACGTTCCAACATTCCGCGTGCGTAAGCTTGGAGATATTGAAACTCAGTACTGCTAATGGGATCGGTAGTAATCAACTCGCTAGTGAGTCGCACTGCACCGACTTTAGTACTAGTGAGAGTACGAGCTTGGTGGCTGTCCCCTAAAATTAATTCTGTGGAACCGCCACCAATATCAATAATGATGTGGGGCTGGTTGTGGAATTCCATCCCCGACAGTACACCAAGATAGATTCGTCGCGCTTCTTCTTGACCAGAAATCAAGTCAACGCTTAAACCCAACTCCGCTTTTATAGCGTGCAAAAAATCTTTACCATTGGGGGCTTCGCGTACAGCACTAGTCGCCACAGCAATGATTGTTTCGGCATTCATCGTTTTGGCAACTTCTTGGAAGCGTCCTAAAGCAGCGATCGCCTTTCTAATTATTTCTGGTTTTAGTTCCCCTGTAGCAAGATTGCGATCGCCTAATCTGACGGTTTCTTTTTCTCTGGCAATAATGCTGAAAGCTGGTAGTGTGGGATCGATTCTTACCACTACCATGTGTAGAGAATTTGTCCCCAAATCAATGGCAGCAATAATCCGGTGTTGCTCAACTGGTTGAGTTGGAACACTCTCCCAGCTAGTCACTAAATTCTGCATCTAGTTTTCTCTCTGTATTAGTGATGGCAAACGGTGGTATGTCGGGGTAGCTGACCTGGTATTTGTTGCAACATACTTGCTCAAATTCAGTGCTGAGTTTTGAGTCAACAAGTGAAATTACTCACTTAGCATTGGTTACTCAGTTTGGTCGAGATTAACTGAGCTAAGTATATTCACCCTACTGCTTACAACTCCAGTGACTACTTAAATAACTTTAAAGTTGCCACTTGGGGTTATGTTTTTACAAATAACAAATAACGTTATTCTATAGATGTAAAGATGTGTGAATTATAGATTCGGGCATTGGGCATTGGGTATTGAGAATGGGGAAAGGTTAAAATTATCCCTTTTACCTTTAACCTTTTCCCCTGCTTCCATGCCCCATGCCCCATGCCCCATGCCCAATAGTTATGTTAACGACACCTGAACGCGACGAAAAACCAGTTTGGCTTGTGATTATCCGGCTTTTGCGCTGGCATAAACCTGAAGGACGATTAATATTGATGATTCCTGCCCTGTGGGCTGTATTTTTGGCAGCTGCGGGGAAACCGCCTTTACCTCTGGTTGGCGTGATTGTATTGGGTACTCTAGCCACAAGTGCAGCCGGCTGTGTTGTCAATGATTTGTGGGATAAAGATATCGATCCAGAAGTGGAGAGAACACGCGATCGCCCCCTTGCTTCTCGTGCTTTATCAGTGAAAGTTGGGATTGTCGTCGCGATCGTGGCGATGGCTTGTGCAGCAGTTCTGGCTTTTTATCTTAATCCCTTGAGTTTCTGGTTATCTGTGGCAGCGGTACCAGTAATTCTACTTTATCCAGGGGCAAAGCGGGTGTTTCCTATTCCACAATTAGTACTTTCCATAGCCTGGGGTTTTGCGGTATTGATTAGCTGGAGTGCGGTAACCCAAACTATCTCCCAGCCAACTTGGTTACTTTGGGGCGCAACTGTATTGTGGACATTGGGATTTGATACAGTTTATGCCATGAGCGACAAAGAAGACGATCGCCGCATTGGTGTTAATTCTAGCGCTCTATTTTTTGGTAACTATGCGCCTGTGGCTATTGGAATTTTCTTTGCTGGCACAATCTTATTATTAGCTTGGTTAGGCATAGTTATAAACCTTCACCTACCTTTCTGGATTAGCCTTGCACTAGCCAGCATCGGCTGGATTTGGCAATCTCTCCGATTAAGAGAGGAAAACTTACCTAACCCTGCTTATGGTGAGATGTTCCGACAAAATGTCTGGATTGGTTTTATCTTACTTGCTGGGATGATCGTTGGCTGTTTATAGCAGGCAATAGGCAATAGACAAAGAAAGTCTATTGGGGCTGGGGTTTTACGATTAGTTTATGTCCTAAACTATACGTCAAGTGCTAAGCTACTAAGCTTGAAAATTGCACAGTCACTTCTTAAGTTTGTTGAGTGTTGACGGTTAACAGTCAACCGCCAACACAAAAAGATATGCTGCACCCGACAGCTTATCATTCAACATTAGACATCAGAAGCTTTGAGATCTCCGCATGTGCCAACACAGCAGCAGGTTCGCTCTGGAGGGCGTTATAATACTTTCTTTCAAAGGTATTACCTGTCTCTAAGGGCACAATTAAACTGCGGACATCGGCAATCAACTTTTGTAAATAATCCAGGGCTATTGGTTCATCTGCTGTCAGCATTTCATCAATTTGCACAACAATCTCAGAAATCCGATGTAGCCAAGCAAATTGTTCGTGACCGATGACTAGTTGCAGAAGTTCTGTACTTGATACCCGTCCACTAACCTGTTCGTAGGCGATGCGTTCTGTCTCCAGTAACATCTTGTGGAGGTACAATAATTTATTTCGCAAATCACGCAGATATTGATGTTGACGGATTCTTTGTAGAAGTGTGTTGGAAGTCAATGTTAGCCATCCTCTCGTTACGATAGTCTTTAATAGCTTGAATAATTTCTGCTTTGGTATTTATCAACTAAAGTTCATGTGTAGCAGGCAATAGGCAATGGGCAATGGGCAATGGGCTTGAAAATCTTTTGATGTCAGGGTTTTACGATTAGTTTATGCCCTAAATTATGCTTGAGCTGCTGTATCGATTTTTTTAGTAGGACACACTATAGCTAACATCTCTTTTTATAGTGTCATATCTCATATTTGATTAATCATATATTAGCATAAAGTTATAGCAAGTATGTAGATAGGAGCTATGAGTAAACAGTAAATTATGGAAAAACCGTTTTCATGTCGCTAGCACATGTAATTCTCGGTCTTCTTCAGCAGCAAGCAATGACGGGCTATGACCTAAAAACAAGCTGCTTCGACCAATGTATTGGCCATTTGTGGCCAGCAGACCAGGCACAAATTTATAGAACCCTGGAAAAGCTAGTTGAGCAAGGCTGTGTTACCTGTACGATTGAGATTCAGCACGATCGCCCTAACCGCAAAGTCTACACCATAACCGAATCAGGGAAAGCTGAATTAATCAGATGGCTTGGTACTCACCAACCCTTACCGATTCTACGGGAACCATTGCTAGTTCAGTTGCAGTTTGCAGATCGATTGCCTAATGAAATGATTATTCATCTATTAGAGCAGCAATTGGCGGCTCGAAACGAAAAGCTTGCCAAATGTGAAAATATCAATTTGCCAGTACTAGGCGACGAGTCTGCTAGCCGTGAGGAGGTAATGCAAAGGCTGGTGCTGGAGTTGGTGATTCGTAGAGAACAGACTTATATTGATTGGTTGAAGACAGCAATCAAAGTTATTAGTCAGCAAGATCCACATTCATCAGAATATCAAATTTTCTAACTCTCATCAATCAGAAGAATGACAACAATAGCAGTTAACCCCTATCTCAATCGCAATTTTGCCCCAATCCGCCAAGAAATCACCGCTGACAAATTGTCAGTTATTGGCGAACTACCTCCTGACTTATCGGGGATGTTTGTTCGCAATGGCCCTAACCCTCAATGGCCGCCAATCGGTGAATATCACTGGTTTGATGGAGATGGGATGTTGCACGGTATAGAAATCAGCAACGGTGTGGCAACTTATCGCAACCGCTACATCCAGACAAGGGGATGGAAAATAGAAAAAGAAGTGGGTAAGGCTATTTGGACTGGGTTGTTAGAACCACCACAAATGGATAATCCCTACGGCCCCAGTAAAAACACAGCCAACACCGCCCTAGTGTGGCACGCTGGTCAAATGTTGGCGCTGAACGAGGGCGGTAGTCCTCACGCCATCCAGCTTCCGGAATTAGAAACCATTGGCGAGTACACCTACGATGGCAAACTAGTTTCTAGCTTCACAGCTCATCCCAAGGTAGACCCGGTGACCGGCGAAATGATCTTCTTTGGCTACTCTCCGTTTGTGCCGCCGTACCTGCAATATAGTGTAGTTTCCGCACAAGGTGAGCTGTTATGGACAGTGCCAATTGACTTGCCAATAGGGGTGATGATGCACGACTTCGCCATCACTGAGAACTACACCATTTTCATGGATTTGCCGATGACTTTTAACCCCCAAAGAGCGCAACGGGGAGAATCTGTAATCATGTTTGAGCGCGATCGCCCCAGTCGTTTCGGCATTGTACCACGTCACGGTAACAACAGTAATATCCGCTGGTTTGAAAGTCCTGCTTGCTACGTCTTCCATACCCTCAACGCCTACGAAGAGGGAGACGAAGTAGTGCTGATTGCTTGCCGCATGAGTTCTACCACAGTCTTGATTGTTGATGATTCCCAACCCGACCCAGAAGCAAACATTCCTCGCCTGTATCGCTGGCGATTTAACCTCAGCACTGGGACAGTGCGTGAAGAAATGTTAGATGATGTAGCTTCAGAATTTCCCCGCGTCAACGAAAACCTGTTGGGGCGGCAAACCCGATATGGCTACACTAACAAAATGGCCAACAATCCCTTACCTTTATTTGAAGGTATCATCAAATACGACCTCAACAGCGGAAAGTCCCAAATCCATGAATACGGAGAAGGACGCTACGGCAGTGAAGCTGTGTTTGCGCCGCGTCCAGGTGCAACGGCTGAGGATGATGGTTGGCTTGTGACTTTCCTCCACGATGAAGGTTCAGATGCTTCAGAATTAGTAGTAGTGAATGCCCAAGATATAACTGCTGAACCTGTAGCGCGGGTGATAATTCCCCAGCGCGTACCTTATGGGTTTCATGGGATTTGGGTTCCACAGGAATAAGTGTTTATTAGACCTGCCTTGAAAATAGGGACTGGGGACTGGGGACTGGGGACTGGGGACTGGGGACTAGGAAAGAAATATTTTCATTCCTTCGTTGTGAATTGTGTTCATGGAGTCTCTTGCATAAGTCGAATAGATCCCCCTTTATCCCCCCTTATAAAGGCTACGGTGTACACACAAGTCAATTACCCCCCTTAATCCCCCCTTGGAAAGGGGGAAAAAAGAAATCTAGTTCCCTCCCCTTTACAAGGGGAGGGTTAGGGAGGGGTAATTCAATGACTGATAGTGATTCCATAACTTGTGTGTACACCGTAGCCTTCACAAGGGGAGGGTTGGGGAGGGGTAATTCAAGGATTTTTGCAAGAGGTCTATTCATGCAGGCTGTTAAATAGTCGGACAGAATTAAATTGTAATTCTGTCCGACTACTTAGTCTTTGCAGGTTAACTTTGCATGTATAGCGGCGACTTGTATTCGCTTTAATTCTAAGTTGACTTGAGAAAAACGCCAAAATCATAAAGCAAAAGCTTCTTTTGAGAAAGTCAAAGTTTATTTGAGTTGCGGAAAACACCAAAACGAGAAAGTAAAAGCTTGTTTTGAAAAAGTAAAACTTGCTTTTGCTTGCGGAAAATACCAAAACGAGAAAGCCAAAGCTTGTTTTGAGAAAGTAAAACCTGTTTTAGAGAAAGCAATTACAGCTTTTGCTGATTGAATTTCTTGAAAATATCAAGTTTAGATAAAATTCTTGAAAAAATTACTGATAAATGCTAATTATTTTTCTCAAAGTGCTTTACAAGTATAAAATTATACTTTAACATGAGAATAAGAAAGGCGATCGCCCTCCGGCAAGAGCTTGCGATCGCCTTTCCCTAAACCCTCATTCTGAGAGATAATTACCATCATGGCACAAGAAGAAGAGTTTCTACAAGAGCGATCGCAACTGCAACAATACTTGGGTAACGAAAACTTAAATATACCTGCTTTAAATCAACCTGCTGAAAATCCATTACCCAAAAGAGAACCGATTAAACATACATTGATAGGTTCTGCAAAAGCCATTATCAGCACAATTCATTATCTACAAGTTATTGGCTACGCTAACGTTGGTGACTGGAGTCCATTAGTACCAACAGGTAACGCCGACGAGATGATGAGTATTTTAATCCGTCAAATTTTAATGCAATAACCACTATCAAGATCCCCGACTTTTTTAAAAAAGTCGGGGATCTGTCTTTCCTGCAACCCCCATAAACCAATTATTCATGTAGAGACGCGATTCATCGCGTCTTATAATTCATCACGGTTCATCGAATTCGGGATATCGTTCATTGAATTCGGGATATCGTTCATTGAATTCGGGATATCGTTCATTGAATTCGGGGTGTCGTTTATTGAATTCGGGATATCGTTCATTGAATTCGGGATATCGTTTATTGAATTCGGGATATCGTTTATTGAATTCGGGATGTCGTTTATTGAATTCGGGATGTCGTTTATTGAATTCGGGGTGTCGTTTATTGAATTCGGGATATCGTTTATTGAATTCGGGCAGTCAACTTAACGCGAAACGGGCGGTTATAAACCGCGTCTACACAAACAAAACCTGCCTACGCAGGTTTCAAAAGCCTTAATTTTCTGTTATTCCGCGTGGTGCGCTAAGCGCAGCGCAAGCGCGATAGGCGGACGAAAGCCTGTGTAGCCGCGAATTCCATTCGCCAAGACTATTTTAAGCTTGTGTGAAATTTCTTACTAATCGGAATCGCCATATCTATCGCTGTATCTGTATTTATGGCACAATTTCATCTAAATACTGAAAGTAATATGCTAGAAACGCCTCAAGACGGCATTTGGATTGTGACCGATGAAACACCTCAAATAGCAATTCCTGACGGTGTTAAAGGCGGGAATACTATTACACGCAGTTGGGGAGACGAAACCATCACCGAAAGCACTGGTAGCAAAGGAGTCACAGATGCCGTTAAGGTTAGCGCTCAAAAATTAGAGCAAAATATGACTCACTTTCTCAAACTAGTAACAAATTTGTTTAGTCAAGCTGAACGGCAAGCAAAAGTTAACTCCGTCGGAATGCAGCTAGATGAAATTGAGTTATCCATAGAAATTAGTGCCGAAGGGGAAGTTAAATTAATTGGTAATGGTGCCAAAGCTGGGAGTAAAGGAGCAATTAAGCTGAAGTTCAAGCGCCAAGAACCATAATCAGATGGCAAAAAATTGGGCGATCGCAATTGGAATTAATCAGTATGATTATCTGCAACCGCTAAACTATGCCAAGCGGGATGCACAGTTAATCCAGCAGTTTCTTCGCAATGAGGCGGGGTTTGATGAGGTTATATTATTCTCCGATGATTCCCCTGATTTTTCTTTTCAAAATCGGGCTTTCTCAAGTCTACCCATCCGTAGCAACTTACGGTATGTATTACTAAACCTTCCTCAACGACTAAACATGGGTGCAGGAGATAACTTTTGGTTCTTTTTTAGCGGACACGGGATGCGCCATGCTGAACGCGATTATCTCATGCCCTTGGATGGCAATCCAGCAGACATAGAAGAAACAGCCATTCCCATTAACTTTGTCACCGAACGCCTGCGTTGCTGCGGTGCTGATAACGTTGTCCTCATTCTGGATGCTTGTCGCAATGAAGGCAAAAAAACAGGTGAAGGAATTGGGGAACAAACCGCCGAACAAGCACGCCAAAAAGGAGTTATCAGCATTTTTTCTTGTAGTCCGCAGGAATATTCTTATGAAATTGAAGCGCTACAACAAGGTGCTTTTACTACGGCGTTATTAGAAGGGTTGGGAATTCGGGGACAATGCGCCACCGTTGAAAGATTGAATCAGTATCTCAACTTTCGCGTGCCGGAAATTGTGCGTCACCATAAAAATACGAGGCAAACTCCTTATATAATTGCTGAACCTGTAAATAAATCACACCTCATACTTGTACCGCGATATGCAACTTTAGCAGATATTGCTACTTTGAAAAATGATGCTTACCGCGCAAAAGATGAAGGAAATCTAGATTTAGCAGAACAATTATGGATAAGGGTGTTAGCTGCGGCTTCAGGACAAGACACGGATGCAATTGAAGCAATTAAAAGAATTGAAAGGTTGCGGTGGGAACCTCAACAGCCAGTTTCACCACCACCTAAGCCTAGTGCTGACAATTCTACAAAAGGAGCATCTACAGTTGAAAAAAATCCTTTAAAAACCTTTCAATTTGAAGTCGTAACGGTAGACGCAACCGCGAAAATCACCAACCGCAGTAACCGTCAAGCGAAATATTTTGTTGAAGACTTGGGGAATGGTGTCACCTTAGAAATGGTGCAGATAGCAGGGGGAACCTTTATGATGGGTTCACTGGAAACAGAAGCGCAACGATATTCAGATGAAAGTCCACAGCATGAGGTAAAAGTTCCTGGGTTTTTTATGGGAAAATATCAAATTACCCAGGCACAGTATCAAGCAATTATGGGGACAAATCCTGCCAATTTCAAAGGTGAGAAACGACCTGTAGAACAGGTGAATTGGGATGATGCAGTAGATTTTTGTAAAAAGCTGAGTCAGAAGACAGGACGTACTTACAGATTACCTAGCGAAGCTGAATGGGAATATGCTTGTCGCGCTGGGACAACGACACCGTTTTATTTTGGCGAAACCATTACCACAGACTTAGTCAACTACGACGGTAACTATCCCTACGGCTCTGTACCCAAAGGTGAATATCGCGATCAAACAACATATGTCGGAAAATTTCCGCCAAACTCTTTCGGTTTATACGATATGCATGGTAATGTATGGGAATGGTGTCAAGATGTATATAATGACAATTACCAGAGTGCGCCAAAAGATAGTAGTGTGTGGTTAACTGGTAAATATAATAACAAAAAGCTGCTGCGTGGGGGTAGTTGGCACTTCAGTGCAGGATTTTGCCGTTGTGCGAATCGCGATTATACCGCAGACGCGAATCGCTTCGACGATGTTGGTTTTCGCGTGGTGGGTGTGGCGTGAGGATTCCTTGCCCTTTACACTCTTCCCCTTTTGCCCTCTACACTTCTTATTCTTTTCTCTTCTTCCCTCTCCGCCGCAGGCGGATAAAAAATTTTTTAAAAAAATTGGTGTCTTGACATCAAGAATATTATACACTGCGTTTAATCAAATTTCTCAGTTAGTTTGAGAATTTGAGCATGGGGCAGGTCGTTTTTAGCTGCTGCGTGGCGGTAGTTGGAACAACAACGCTAGGAATTGCCGTTCTGCCAATCGCAATAGGAACGCGCGCGCGAATCGCAACAACAATGTTGGTTTTCGTGTGGTGGCGGTGGCTGTGGCGTGAGTACTCCTCAAAGTCAGAGTCGGTAAATGGGAATTTATCGAGCGTACACCAAGGAGTCCAGACCTGAACCAGCGAGGAAGGCGACAACCTCCGAATATCAAACCGAGTCGGATAGCTTGGTAGGTTGCAAAACCGAAGACTTGTCCGACTCAATGATATTATCAACTATGACTGACTAAAAATTCTTTTTGCAATAAGGCAATAGTAATAAAAGTTTTAGTTTTCTTATTCTTATTAAAGACTGACAATAAAAAATATCCAACTAACTCTTGTGGGGTGGGCGTCTTGCCATTAGTGTCAACTTAACGTGAAACCTTTGTCATGACGTAGTTTTGAATTCACTCATTTACGAGTTCGATCCCCGTTACCCCACCCCGGTTTTGTCTAAAGCCAAAACCTCCCCTCCCCTTGGCAAGGGGAGGGGTTGGGGGTGGGGTAAAACGATTGTGGGGCAAGAGCTTGAGCTTAAGTTGACAACCGATGGCGTCTCGCCCGCCCTAAAAAAGCAGATTTATTAACAATGAATAATAGCTAAATCTACCGCCAACTTTTGCTATTAGGTTGCTTGCTAAATTTCCCTTTGGGAAAAAGTCGCTGTTCTAATTCTTCATAGCTACCTTCAAAATCGCAATGACCATAAAGCGGACATTTCTGACAATAAATACCTTTGGTATATCGTTCTAAATTTTCGCGATTAAAAAAATACGGTTTATGACTAAAAGTGCTGGCTACCCATTGCCACGACATATTATTACTAGCAGGATCGCCATCTAAAAGGTGTTCTAAAAACCATTTAGCTCCTGCTTGCCAACGAACGCGCCGCCAATGCACAATGTAAGCGGCTATCCACATCCGTCCGTGGTTATGTAAGTAGCCAGTTTCTCGTAAATCACGGCTGAAGCTGTCAATACAAACTCTACCTGTAGTTGCTTGTTTGATATCTTGCGGTAATTCCGATGCATATTCAGCCACAGTGTAACCAGTTTTGTATTCTTCCTGGTCTTTCCAAATTCCATCCCCTAACTTTACATATAACCGCTGCCAATAATCCCGCCAGCCCAACTCGTTGATTAATTTAGTAGCATCATTTTGCTGTTGTACCCGGTCAAGGACAAAATCTCGAATTTCTCGCAAACTCAAAACACCATAGCGAATGTAAGGCGAAAGTCGCGTAACTGCACCTGCGAAGAAATTGCGTGTTTGTGCGTAGCGTACTGGGTCGATTTTTTGCAGCGCCTTTTCTGCCGCTTTGCGCCCTCCTACAGTTTCGCTGATGTGGTCATCGCGTTGGGTTGCATTTGGAAATTGTTCGCACAGGTAAGCTACCAACTCATCGCGGTTGGTAAATTCGCGTTGCATATCTTTAGACATTTGAATTTTGAAAGGTGGGAATGGACAAATTAAAAATAACAGTAGGCTAAATCATTATTATGGCGTTTCATGTCTGAAAACGATTGTGTGTGAGATCAAAATCTTTGTAGAGACGTTGCAATTGCTAGTCTCTACATCTGGATTCATTGTTAATTCATGAACAGCGATCGCCTAACCTATGTACAATTCTAAAACGGTTTTCACAGTGCAATCATGAGCAGCATTCCCCAAATCGGTCAACCAGCACCAGATTTTTCCACACCAGACCAAAATGACAATCCAATAACTCTCTCTGACTTCAGCGGTAAATGGGTTGTGCTTTATTTCTACCCCAAAGATGACACCCCCGGCTGTACTACTGAAGCCAAAGATTTCAGCGAATTGTATGAAGAGTTCAGCGCACTCGAAGCCAAAATCTTAGGTGTAAGTCCAGATTCTGGTAAATCCCATTGTAAATTTATCAGCAAACATAACTTGTCAATTCTCCTCTTAAGCGACCCGGAACATATTTTGATAGAAGCTTATGGTGCTTGGCGCTTAAAGAAGTTTATGGGCAAAGAATATATGGGTGTGGCTCGCTCAACTTTTTTGATTTCACCTGATAGAATTATTGCCTATACTTGGCCTAATGTGAAAACTAAAGGTCATGCTCAGGCAGTTTTAACTAAATTACGGGAATTAGCAGCCACATAAATGCAACTGGATGCGGGTATAGCAGTGCTAAGTTTTTTGTGAAAGCGTCTCGTAGAGAAGGCGTCTTGGCGGTAGCCTGTAGCGGGTCTGCGTTAATTTTTACAACTAAGATAGGATCGCTATATAGCAGCCCTATTTGATTTGTGAAAAATATAGAGAAGGAAACGAACCGCAAAGTACGCAAAGTACGCAAAGGGAAGAAATAGAAATGTAATTTTTACAAATGATTTAGGATTGCTATAGTAGGATATCCAGTTGCATGAACTATGATTCAAGTTATTCAAGCTCAAAATGTCGGGCTTGCCTATTTAGAGGAAAAATTTAGTCTACAGCTAGCTGAAGATGAGGCGTTATTCACAGAATGGTTTGAAAATTTACCAGAAATTACAGATTTAGAAAAGCAAGCTTTAGACAAAGTAAAACTTCATTTTCTCCGTTTAGCTAAACATCCTCCTTTGTCAGAAGAAACGGTGAAATTAGTAGTTTTATCTCCTTTACTCAGCTTAGCTGGATTTTATGATGAGCCTTTTTATATAAGAGGCGAACAATCAATAAAAATTTCTGCGGAAGATGAAGGAGAAATTATTAGAGGCAGAATTGATATTTTAGTTATTCAAGAACAATTCTGGGTGTTAGTAATTGAATCTAAAAGGTCTAGTTTTTCTCTTTTAGAAGCAATACCTCAAGCACTTGTTTATATGCTAGCGAATCCTAGTCAAGATAAACCTACTTTTGGATTAGTAACAAATGGTAGTGATTTTATTTTTTTGAAACTGACTAAACAAAATCAGCCACAGTATGCTATATCTGACCAATTTACACTTTTGAAACGAAAAAATGAATTGTATCAGGTTCTAAGTATATTAAAAAATTTGAGTCAAATTTTGAGTTAATTTATGTCTATTCGCCCTATCTACCTTGATTGCCACGCTACCACACCTGTAGATGAACGGGTACTAGCAGCAATGCTCCCCTATTTTACAGAACACTTTGGCAACCCAGCTAGTATTAGTCATGTTTACGGTTGGGAAGCGGAAGCTGCTGTTAAACAAACACGAGAAATTTTAGCAGCAGCAATTAACGCGACTCCTGAAGAAATTGTTTTCACTAGCGGTGCAACAGAAGCGAATAATTTAGCTATTAAAGGTGTTGCGGAAGCTTATTTTAAAAAAGGTCAACATATTATTACTGTTGCTACTGAACATAGTGCTGTTCTTGACCCTTGTAATTATCTAAAAACTCTGGGTTTTGAAATTACTATTTTGCCAGTTAAAAAAGATGGATTAATTGATTTAACTGAGCTAGAAAAAGCTTTCCGTCCAGAGACAATTTTAGTATCGGTGATGGCTGCAAATAACGAAATTGGTGTGTTGCAACCATTGGCAGAAATTGGGGAAATGTGCCGCGATCGCCAAATCATTTTCCACACCGACGCCGCCCAAGCTATTGGTAAAATTCCCTTGGACGTGCAAGCGATGAAAATTGACTTAATGTCGCTCACTGCACATAAAATATATGGCCCGAAGGGCATCGGGGCGCTATATGTCCGTAGGCGCAACCCCAGAGTACAACTAGCTCCACAGCAGCACGGAGGCGGACACGAGCGGGGAATGCGTTCTGGCACATTGTATACACCGCAAATTGTCGGCTTCGGCAAAGCCGTAGAAATCGCTTTGGCAGAACAAGCCACAGAAACGCAACGTCTCACCGAACTCAGACAAAGATTGTGGGAACAACTTTCGCAACTTTCAGGAGTTCATCTCAACGGACATCCACAAGCGCGATTGGCGGGAAACTTGAATATCAGCGTTGAGGGAGTGGATGGAGCCGCACTTTTGCTAGGATTGCAGCCAGTAATGGCAGTTTCTTCTGGTTCTGCTTGCTCCTCGACAACCACCGCACCCTCCCATGTTCTCACAGCACTGGGACATTCCCAAAAACTTGCTTATGCATCGGTACGATTTGGTATTGGCAGATTTAATACACAAGAAGAAATTGATATTGTAGCGAAACATGCGATCGCCACAATTCAAAGTTTGCGTAATTCCGCTTTTGTGAATTTGGGGAGTTAGGAGTAGAGACGCGATGAATCGCGTCTGTACAAGAGTTACGGATTTTCGCGGATGAAAGCCTCAATTTCATCTAGTTCTTGCTGATTGAGGCGAAAATCTCCAGCACCGATGATGCCTTCCACCTGTTGGGGATTGCGTCCACCAACGATCGCCGCAGTCACCGCCGGATTATTTAAAGTCCAAGCGATCGCCACTTCACCAGGCGAACGGCCGTGTTTTTCACCAATGTGTCGTAATACTTCCACCAGCTTGAGATTGCGAGATAGACGCGGTTCTTGGAATTCACTGCTGTTCCTACGCCAATCATCATCTGGGAAATTGGCTACACGTTCAGGTGTCATTTTTCCTGTAAGCAAGCCAGATTGCATTGGTGAATAAACAATTACACCGATATTGTTTTCCTTGCAGAAAGGCAAAATCTCGTTTTCAACATTAGGTTTGACTAGTGAATATGGCGGTTGCAATGAAGTGACTGGCGCAATGTTCTGGGCACGTTGTAACTGTTGGACATTAAAGTTTGAAACCCCGATATAGCGAACTTTACCTTCATCTTTTAGCTTGGCGAGAGTTGTCCACCCTTCTTCAATTTCTGGATCTGGGTTCGGCCAATGGATTTGGTAAAGGTCAATGGTTTCAATATCCAATCGGCGCAGACTAGCTTCAACCTCCCGCCGTATAGAATCAGCCTTGAGGCTGTTACCTATTTTGCGGTTTTCATCCCAGATCATTGAGCATTTAGTAAAAATGTAGGGGCGATCGCCTCGACCTTTGAGCGCCTTGGCAACAACCTCCTCCGAATGTCCCAGACCATAGATAGCTGCGGTGTCAATCCAATTCACGCCCAGATCAAGAGCGCGATTGATTGCTGCCATCGATTCTTCGTCATCCTGCGTTCCCCAACCAAAAGCCCAGTCACCTCCACCGATCGCCCAAGCACCAAAGCCAATTGGAGTAATGTGAAGCTCTGAATTCCCAAGCTGTTTGGTTTGCATATCTACTTTTCTCCAAGAATTTTTGAGTCAATTAGTAGTTTAGGCTGCCAATATTGTATCAACCGCTATCTCAGGTGTGAATGACTACTAGTGTAAACACTATAGTTAATCACACTTGTGTAGCATTACTAAATGCTAAATATTGTGTTGAGAGCATACTACATATACACTAGAGTGGCTTGTAAATAGTAGCAGTTGTTAGTTAAATACAGAGAATAATATGTCAGAAGATTTAAAAGGCAAAATTGCACTTATTACAGGTGCAAACAAAGGTATTGGCTATGAAATCGCACGCCAACTAGGTTCTAGAGGTGCTACTGTTCTTGTCGGTGCAAGAGATATCGAACGTGGTGAAGAAGCGGCGAATAAACTTCGTTTAAATAATATCGAAGGCAAAGCAATTCAACTGGATGTAGTAGACCAAAAGACAATCGACTCCACGACCCAACAAATCGAGAGCGAATTCGGAAAACTTGATATCCTGGTCAACAATGCTGGGATACTAAGTGATGGCGATCGCCTTCCACCTAGTCAAGTTGATATTCAAACACTGCGACATACTTATGAGACAAACGTCTTTGGAGTATTTGCAGTCACAAAAGCCCTGTTGCCACTTTTGAAGAAGTCAACAGCAGGGCGAATAGTAAATATCTCCAGTGGCTTAGGTTCTCTGACTCTAAACTCTGACCCAAATTATGAGTTCGCCAATTTTAAGCTTGTTGCTTATAACTCATCAAAAACAGCAGTAAACGCCCTCACAGTTTTGTTTGCTGCTGAGTTAAAAGATACCCCAATAAAAGTCAATGCCGCTGACCCTGGTTACACAGCAACCGACATCAATCAAAATCAAGGTCACCGCACCATAGAACAGGGAGCCACAGCAGCAGTCAGACTTGCTACCCTCGCTGATGATGGTTCTACCGGAGGATTTTTTGACGAGAATGGCGTGGTTCCTTGGTAAACGGGCATAGGGCATTGGGCACTTGTACTGAGCGCAGCCGAAGTATTGGGCATTGGGAAGAGGGCAAGGGGAAAGACTGATTGCAAGTTTTCTCTTGTCTGTTTTGTTTGTTCCCTTGTCTCCCCATACCCCATACATACCCCATGCTCCATGCCCTATGCCCCATGCCCATTCAATAAGGATTTGAATCAATCCGTCCTCTTTTAACACTCCTGAGATAGTATCCAGAAGTTGGTCTGTTTCTTAAGTTGAAGGTGTCGCCACGGGGAACCCTCCAAATTTTGTAGTTGGAAAATGTCAAAGGCGATCGCGGTTCGCATAGTTCCGGCATATGATCGCCTAGTACAAAGTATGCTGCGCCCCTACCTATCACTTTCACCAGACCGTATTTATCTATAACCACCGACGTACTTTCACTAACTGCAATACCTAAAACACTACTAGATACACCATCTTTAATTTGACGGGCAATAAAAGCCATAATTCGACCCATTCTTTCTCGTCTGTCAAAGTGTGTATCTACGATGGTTCCTTTCAAATAACCCCAGTTCAAAAAGTTGTAAGTAAAAGTAATGTCTCGATAAGGATCTTCGAGTGCATCTCTAGTTTCAATGCCTTTTTCCGAAGAAGCACAAGCATCGTAAACATACTCACTTTGAATCATTGCACCCGCACTGGTGCCACCAATACCACCTCCCTTCAAATAAACTGACTTAACAGCAGCCTCCAACTTCGTATCTTTCCAGCTGCGAACGTATTGACATTGGTCGCCACCAGCAAAGAAAATCACATCAGCATTTCTGACTTTTTCAGCAATCTCAGGTTTGTTCGCTTCTTGGCGATTGCTAACAATCAAAGTTTCTACTGAGTTTACGCCTTTCATAGCAGAAATTAGGCGATTGTAATCGTGATTACCGTAAGTCCGAATTACAACAACATTAACTTTCGTGGCGGAATTAGTACCTCCCCTCACTTCGTTAATCATCCACTGAATAGCATCATCGACATCGGGGCCTCCCCCACCTAAGCTAAGAACCGGGCCAGCCAAGGAAGGAGAACGGACATCGAAGGAGGGGGAGGGGTGAACATCAACAATGTCGCCCAAAAAATAGCGTTTCCAGTTTGCTATAAAACGGGTTATAACGAAGATTCCCATCTTAAACAACTTGATTACTCTACTCTTCAAGCGCCTTGATACATTTGGGAATGCCTTTGTCATACTAAACTTGTGATACAAACTCCAAATGTTGCTAAGCTGCTACGCATTTAAACTGCATATTTACTCTTGAGTATCGTCCTTTGCCATTAGTCATTTTTCCTTTATCCAATGACCAATGGACAATGACAGTTCTAAAAAAAAATGTGCAATTTAGATGCGCCTTAGCTTAACTCTGGCATCAGAAAGCTTGAAATTCCAGCGTACAGGACTTGTACTGTTTTTTCACACAAAAAAACGCAGAGTAATTATTTATTCTCTACGTTTTTTTGTTAAAATATCCACATTATTTATGTGGTTTAATTTTTGTTCAGTGCAAACAAAAATAAATTAGGATTAGGTATTGGTTGTCACTGTCCAGATCCTTCCGTAATTGCTGGGAATATTTACCCAATATTCCGAATAACTGGGAACGCCGATTAAATTATTTTGTCCGTGCAGTTCTTCTTGATAATCGCCAGCAATTGGGAACCAGAAAGGTACACTTTGATCGCTATTACCAAAGTTAAGCGCTACTAGGCTAAACTTGTTACCGTGTTTGCGAGAGAATAGCAGCACATTTTTAGAATGATAGCGGTCATAATTGTTGTAAAAGAAATGTTCGCCTTCAGTAAACTGGGGTTGCTGAAGACGCAATTTAATCAGTTTTCGTACTAAAGCAACTACGCTATTGCCGATGGAATCGTAAAAATAATCCCATCGTACAGGTCGAACTAACATTACTCTGCCAAAACCTTGCTCTGGAAGGTAATAATTTTCACCAAATTCTTGACCTTGCCACAACAAAGGAATACCTTTAGCTGTTAAAATTCCAATCAGGTAAGGCTGAACTTTGTACCACAGACTACGATTTCCTTCTTGTAATAAATCATTATCACGGGCAATAGTACCAAAGTTACAAACAAAGCGGGAGTGGTCATGATTTTCTATATATTGAAGCCCCGTCTTAGCGATTTTGTCACCATTTTTTGTAACCTCTGTGGGATAGCCATCAAGACCCAGTTTAAAGCCAAGGTTAGCTAAATCAGCTTGATTTCCATTAGCTACACTTTTAGCAGCACCTAAAGTTTCATTTTGCCACGTAGAGTTAGTATAAGTTTGTGCCAAAATCTCCTTAGGCCCTTCTAATTGTTCAGCACATTGAATCAAATTGATAGTGTTATTGTTAAAGAATCTCTGCCAATATTCACCAGCTTCTTTCTTTTCTTTAACAGTTTGGTAAGTAGTATAAACTAAGTTAGCGTAACCAACTCCTGTAGAACCGTCCCAGTAATTGGGTACACAGTCATATCGGAAACCATCAACATGATAAACTTCTAGCCAATGATAGTTGACTGTATAGAAAAAATCTTGGGTAAACTTGCGATTATAGTCTGTACTTTCGCCAAAATAATCTTTGGCAAATGTCCCCATAAAAGGATTGTCACGGTATCCTAGTTCTCTGTAAACATAAGAGTAAGGAAAATGATCGCCAGTATGACCATAAACGGCATCTACAATGACAGCAATGTTGTGTTCATGTGCAGCATCAATCAACTTTTGTAAATCTTTTCTTTTGCCAAATCTCTCATCTACACCAAAGTAGCCGAGTGGTAAAAAACCCCAATCTACTGTTAATGCCACATTGGAAAGTGGCATGATTTCCAAACAGTTAACTCCCAAATCTTGCAAATAGCCGAGTTTTTCAATTGTTCCGTCAATATTAACGCCGAATTCATCAATCATCAATTCGTACAGAACAATATCTTTTAAGTTTGGAGTTTTCCAATTTTTTTCGTTCTCGCTCCACTCGTATGGTTGATAGCCGAGTGTAAAAGCAGATAATTTACCTACACCAAATTCTCTAGCAAAAGGGTCAATAATCCAATCTATTTCTCCCTTATTGGGGTTTTGTAAACAATAACGATAAACATATCTGCCTGGTTCTCCCCATGCAGATTTGGGGCTAGGTTTTGGTTGAGTATTGATATCTATGCGAGTTGACCAATAATCGCCATACTCTGGATCGATAGAATGGTTTAGTTCAAATTCTACAGGCTGAATGTCTTGTATAAATTGATCTTTTTCGTGGATAACTTTAACCCTGAGTCGATTCCCATCACTTCGAGAAACCCAAGGAAGAAATAATCCAAAATCAACAATACCATTGGTTTCTCTAGCTCCTAGTTTATCTAAAGGGAGCAGTTTCATATAGTCATCCTCGAACAATTAGGTTTTTTACTGTTTTTTATTGATTACGAAATTGACAAAATCTCATCCGCGATCGCATTAACTTGCGCTACTCCAGAAATCGGGGTAGCGCCTTTTGTAGATTTATCAAAGGTGAATTAAGAATTTATGCAAATTCAAAAAAACTTTTCAATTGGGGGAGTAGCGGATGATGGCGCAGGGGGGATGGGAGTGTGGGGAGAAAGATTTCTTGCCCATATTCCCAGACCTCCCACACTTCCTGGTTGCCCCATGCCCAATGCCCCATACCCCATGCCCAATACTTCGGCTTCTCTACGAGACGCTACGCGTAGCTTGCTTCCCCGTAGGGGTACGCTCAGTACAAGTGCCCAATGCCCAATCCCCCTTACCAGGGAATTTGCGATCGCTCTTGCACAACTCGCGCATATACATCTTCGGTTTGCTTGGCTAGTTTCGGCCAGCTAAAGCGTCGCTCTAAATCTTCATAAGCATTATCCACCAGCCATTGCCGATAATCTGGATTTTTCAATACTTCCAAAATTCCCCAGGCTAATGAATCGGCGTTATTTACCCAAGTTACAATACCTGTTTTGGTATGCTGCACTACTTCAGGAAAACCGCCTGTATCAGAAACAACTACGGGGACACGAGAAGCAAAGCTTTCTAAAGCCACAATTCCAAAGGGTTCGTAAAGACTGGGAAATACGGCACAATCAGCAACAGTTTGAAATTTATCTAAGTATTCATCGGAGAGAAAACCAGTAAAATAGCAATGCTGCCAAATTCCCAAATCCCAGGCTTGGCGTTTGAGATGGTCAGTATTTCCACCACCAACGATGACAAATTTCACTTTACCTCCCATTTCCCAAAGAATTTTGGGTGCAGCATTTAGTAATATAGGTACACCCTTTTCATAGGTCATGCGACCGAGGTAGTAAACGATTTTCTCATCGTCGCTGGCAAATTGGCGGCGAAAATCCAGAGCGTGGAAATCTTCGTGGTGTCGTTTTTTTTCCGCTCGGATACCATTATAAATAACATCGATTTTGTCCAAAGGACTGTGTAGCGCTCGTTCTACTTCCCGTCGCATATAGTCGCTACAAACAATAATCCGCCAAGCGTTGTAAGCCAGTAATGTTTCTTTTCCGTTAATATAACGTTGCGTATCGGTATGGATACCGTTATAACGACCGTATTCCGTAGCGTGAATTGTGGCAATTAGTGGTATTTTAAAAGTATGCTTGAGAGCGATCGCTGCATCTCCGACTAACCAATCATGGGCATGAATTAAATCAAACGGTCCTTCTTCCAAGATTAACTTTCCGCCATGATCTCCCATACTTTCGTTGAGATTCACCACCCAGTGGAAAAAGTCATTGCTATGTCCTACCGGTACGCGATGTATATTTACTCCCTCCACCACCTCGTACATCGATGCCTGACCGAACTCCACTGTAATCAAATGAACTTCATGCCCTAATTTGACTAGTTCCGGGTACAACTCAGCTACATGACGTGCAATTCCTCCAACTATCCTGGGTGGAAACTCCCAACTGAGTACCAATATCTTCATCTGCTAGATTCCCTGAGACTTTACAAATATCTAAAAAACTAGATTTATCTAAAAATACAAGTCTGCCAATCTTATTGAGTGCATTTACTCATATTTTTAGATTTTTTAACAGTTATTTTGTTAAAGCTTATCAAAGGATAGCAAGTATGGGGTATGGGGCATTGGGCATTGGGCATTGGGCATTGGGAATGGAAATGATGAAGGAGAGTTAAAACTGGAAGTTTCAAGCTCAGAGGTTCAGCGTTCAAGCTTATCTCCCCCATGCCCCATGACGCCACTTGCTCCACTTGGGGAGACCCCAAGACCGCAGTGGCTCCCCCATGCCCCATGCCCACTAAAGATGTGAACAGCAAACAGCACGAACCCGATCGCGTCCCTCTTGTTTGGCTATATAAAGTGCTTTGTCGGCTGCATTAATCAACTCTTGGGGCGACATTTCGCTATTTGGCACAGTGCTGACAACGCCGAGACTGACGGTTACATGGTTACACACGCTAGATTGAGTATGGGGAATCGCTAAGTTGCGTACTGCTTGTCGAATTGCTTGGGCTACATGAATTGCGCCTTTAATCTCTGTATTCGGCAAAATCACAGCAAATTCTTCTCCACCATAACGGGCTACTAAATCCGCTGGGCGCTTAACAATACTTAAGACCGCACTGGCAACTTTTTGTAAACAATTATCTCCTGCTAAATGACCATAGGTGTCGTTGTAGGGTTTAAAAAAATCAACATCAAACAAAATTAACGACAAGGGTACTTTCTCGCGTTTGAGTCGATGCCATTCAGTTTCGAGATATTCATCAAATCGGCGGCGATTGGCTATTTGAGTCAAGCCATCTAAGGTAGCTAATCTTTGTAATTCTTCGTTGGCGGCTTGTAGCTGCTGGTAAAGTACTGATTGATGAATAGCGATCGCAACTTGAGAAGCTAATTGCTGCAACAAATTAACTTCAAATGGCTGCCAGTTACGAGATGTGGCAGACTGATAAGTAATCAGCAAACCCCACAAATGCTGCCCATTCAAAATCGGCACCACCATTGCAGCCTTCACCTGATAAAGTTGCAATAACTCAAAAACTTCAGCTGAAAAATCAGATTGCTGAATCTCATTTAAAATTGTGGGTAATCCCTGGTAATAATGGCTAAAATTTTCTCTAATGCAAAATGGCAAAATTTTATGTCTTAATTGCTGAGGATAGCCATCAGCCAGAGATGCCGCTGCAAAATAACCACTGTCGTCAGCTGCTAACTGGTAAATAGCTACACAATCTGAACGCAAACATTCTCGAATACTATTTACAGTTGTATTTAAAACATCTTCTAAATTTAGCGATCGCCGAATTTGTTGAGTTACTTCAGTAATTAGCCTCTCTCCTGTTGCTTGTTGTCGCAGGACTTCTTCGGCTTGCTTGCGAGTGCTAATATCTTCTACCGAACCAAGAATCTGCGTTGGAGTACCGTTACCATCTCTGGCAAATACAACTTCTCGTGTATTCAGCCAACGCCACTCGCCATTTTTGTGCCGAAATCGGTATTCGGTGGAGAGAACTTCATTGTCTTTCAAGTTAACGAAGCGACTTGGTATGTCATAGCATAGATGTTGGTCATCTGGATGAAAACAATTGACGAACCATTGCGGATCTGCTTGACAAAATTCTTCTGGAGAATAGCCTAAAATTTTCAAACTTTGCTGATTAAGATAAATGCTTGTTCCTTGTAACAAGTCAAATAAATATAAAATATGCGGTACAGTATTAGCAACCTTTTCGAGAAAGTCCTGACTTGAGCGCAATGCCTCTTCAGCTTTGTAGCGTTCGCGCAGGGCAGCTTGCCATTCACTAATATCTCGTCCTTCTGAAATTATCACTGTAACGCGCCCTGTTTCATCAACTATGGGACGTAGCGAAAAATCAATAGTTATAACTCGATCGTCTCGACCCAAAATATCAACTTCATAGCGAATAAATTCACCATTAGCAGCGGTGGCGATCGCACTTTTTAAGTGTGTTTGTGTATCTGGAGAAATTGTCCACCATTTTGCTTCCCAAAATAATTTACCGACGACTTCTTCTCGTGTAATTCCAGCAAAATCCAGTGCTGTTTGATTGGCTTCTAAGACAATTCCATTGGTCTGAAGCAATCCCATAAACTGAATAGTTTGATTGAAGATAGCACGGAATTTTTGCTCATTTTTACTTAAAGCCTGTTCTGCGGATTTGCGATCGGTAATATCTCGTCCTACTGATTGCAGTTCTACAAGATTATTTTGATTATCAAATATACCTCTAACATTCCACTGCGCCCAACGCACTTCTTGGCAAGCCATAACCCGATTTTCAAAAGTGACAACGGGATTTTCTAAGCTAATGGAATTGACTAAATTAAACACATATTCTTTATCTTCTTGAAATACAACCGGTTCGTAGTGCTGCCCGATAATTTCTTCTCGCTTGATTCCAAAAAATCGACAGAAAGCTTCGTTAACGAAGGTAACAGTACCATCAGGTAAGCCTCTAGCAATCAGTTCGGTTTGGTCTTCGAGAATAGCACGATAACGAGCTTCGCTTTGCTGTAGCGCTGCTTCTATTTGTTTGCGTTCGCTAATATCAAACACTAAACCCTGAAGTAGTTGAGTTTGCCCATCAACACAGAGAATGAGATTGGCTTGATTTCGTACCCAAATTATTCTACCATCGTGCCTAATCATTCGATACTCAATGCTCAAGGGTTCTCCGGTGGAGATTGTAGTATTTACAGCTTGCCAAAGGCGATGGCGATCGTCTGGATGAGTATAATCTAGCCAACTATTGAAGAAAGCAGGATTCCAATCTTTGGGAGCTACGCCTAATAATTCTTGCAGTTGCGGACTTATATAAGCAACTTTGGCAGTAGTATTGAGCGGTGAAATGTAAACAACGCCCGGAATTTGTTCTACTAGGGTGCGGTACTTTTGCTCTGCCTCAGAGACTTTTTCTTCCGCCTGCTTGTGACTCATAATGTTTTGAATTTCTACAATAAAGTATAATTGGCAATGTTAGAAATCCTGCATTAAAAGCACTTTTAATAAGCGCCCAGCTAACAGTAAGTCAGTCTCAGGGTGATGGTGGGTATCTTCTAAAAACTCTAAGTTCTAAAAATAAATGCCAACAACAAGCCAAAAAACCTAAACTTTAGCTTGCTGTTGGCTGTTTAGATGTAGCCGCAAGCAGCCAATCATCTTTGAAGATTAAGCACAATTGAATTAGCCTTGATCGAGGCGCAGTACTGCCATAAAGGCTTCTTGAGGTACATCTACCGTACCTACAGATTTCATTCGCTTTTTACCTTTTGCCTGCTTCTGTAAAAGTTTTTTCTTACGGCTAATATCACCACCGTAGCATTTTGCTAACACATCTTTCCGCAAAGCAGGAATGTGTTCGCTGGCAATTACTTTACTTCCAATAGAAGCTTGAATTGGCACTTTAAATTGATGGCGGGGAATCAGTTCTTTGAGTTTTTCTGCCATCGATCGCCCAACGTTGTAAGCTTTATCTCGATGGACAATCATCGCCAAAGAATCCACAGGATCGCCGTTGATCATAATGTCTAACTTCACCAGCGGATTTTCGCGGTAACCAATTAGGTGATATTCCATACTGGCATAACCGCGCGATCGCGATTTCATCTGATCAAAAAAGTCCGTGACAACTTCCGCCAAGGGTAACTCATACGTAAGTGTAGTTCGCCCTTGGGTAAGATATTTCATATCTTTAAAAATGCCACGTCTGTTTTGTGATAACTCCATCAACGTACCAACGTAGGTTTCTGGTGTAATCATTTCTACCTGAACGTAGGGTTCCTCAATTTTTTCGCGTTCGTTGGGAGAAGGTAAACGGCTGGGATTATCGATGTACAGTTCCTCTCCTTTGACGGTTATGACTTTATAAACCACCGAGGGCGCTGTAATAATTAAATCTAGGTTATACTCTCGCTCTAGACGTTCTTGGACAATTTCCATGTGTAGCAAGCCCAAGAAGCCGCAACGAAAACCAAACCCCATCGCACTAGAAGTTTCTGGTTCGTAATGCAGTGCTGCGTCATTGAGTTCTAGCTTTTCTAAGGCTTCCCGCAAGTCTTCAAATTGGTCAGCATCAATGGGGAACATGCCGCAAAAAACCATCGGGTTGGCTTCTGCGTAGCCTGGTAAGGGTGTCTCTGCTTTTGCTTTACTTAGGGTAATTGTGTCTCCTACCCGTGCATCAGCTACAGCTTTAATCGCCGCTGCCAAATAGCCTACTTCTCCAGCGTGGAGTTCATCAACTTGCTTTTGAGTCGGAGAAAGGACGCCCAACTCGTCAATGTCAAATTCTTTCCCGGATGCCATTAAATGGATGCGATCGCCTTTTTTCAATGTGCCATCCATCACCCGGAAATAGACAATTACTCCCCGATAGCTGTCGTAATAACTATCAAAAATTAACGCCCGTAAGCGTTCATTTATCGTATTGGGCGGTGGTGGTATGCGATCGACAACTGCTTCTAAAATCTCATCAATACCAATTCCTTCTTTAGCAGAAGCGAGAATCGCGCCACTACAATCTAGACCGATAATTTCTTCAATTTCGCCAATTACCCTTTCTGGTTCTGCCCCTGGTAAATCGATTTTATTCAGAACCGGGATAATTTCCAGATTATTTTCTAATGCCAAATATACATTTGCCAAAGTTTGCGCCTCGACACCTTGGGACGCATCTACTACCAATAATGCGCCTTCACAAGCAACAAGAGAACGGGAGACCTCATAAGAGAAATCCACATGCCCTGGAGTATCAATTAAGTTCAGAACATATTGCTGACCATCTTTAGCTGTGTAATTCATCCGGGCAGCTTGCAGCTTAATGGTAATGCCGCGCTCCCGTTCCAAATCCATATTGTCGAGAAACTGTTCCTTCATCTGTCGGTCTTCAACAGTGCCAGTAGCTTGTAGCAAGCGATCGGCGAGGGTTGATTTCCCGTGGTCAATGTGAGCAATAATACAGAAATTGCGAATGCGAACTGCGGGAACGTCAGTCATATACTATCTTTGCCTTAGCAGCAACCAAAGTTAAAAGACCAATTTACTTAATGTATTTTAATGCTTTCTTAGCCAAGACGCTCCTGCTTTTGTGGAGACTGGAAAGTGTGGGAAATCAAAAAGTGTGGGGAGAGAAAGGGGAAAGATTTCTTTCCATCCTCCCACACCTCCCACACCTCCCACACCTCCCACACTCCCCCATCTCCCACACCTCCCACACCTCCCACACTCCCCCATCTCCCCAGTCCCCTCTTCACCCCATCTTTAACTTTGCAGATAAATAGGTGGACATTTAAGAATATTATGAAAGTCTATTTGTCGGTGCTAGTATTCATCAGCTGGAAGCGTACAATAAATGTAAATAAGTACATGTAGGGATCGTGGGCAATTGCCACCCGTAATTGTCCGGAGTCACTGATTCATCGGCAAAACTTCTAGAAAGCTCTTGTCTAGTCAGTTATATGAAAAATGCGACCTAAAATTTAAAGCTGTTATTTTGGTGCTGTTTCGGGGAACTATGTAACTATACCCTCGAAGATTCTTAAGTGGATCGGCCCAAATTATGAATATAACTACTTTACAAAGCTTTAAACAAAACCAATTCAGAGTATATAAACCTATGAATATGCAACACAAACCTACCGACGCGGATAACACACGAGCCGATAAGGTAGAAATTGCCGTCCGCTTAGATTCAGAATTACTAGAACAAATTCAACATCTCACTAACGATCCTAGTAAAGTGATTGAGGTGGCAATTCGCCAGTGGTTAAGGGGCGAAATACTAAGAGATGATGAACTGACTCGCACCCCCGTGCGTACTCCCGTTCCTCCTCGCGGTGAATGGAACGATTGACATCATCAATTAGCTGTCAATCTTACTTAACAAAAGTAAAGTTTGCCAACTTGAATTTCAAAACACCAAGAAATACCCAATCAAAAATGTAAAAGCTGTAAAAATTTATGCCAAAATTTGAACAGCTTTGGTAAAATCCCGGTCGGATACCCTTTGTCTATCCAACTCAATTAATGACTATTACTGCCAAATCCCAATTGCCGAATATTTTTTCTCAAAATCTGGAATCTATTACCAGTACCAGTAAGACTGATGGCTCATTGCCAACTCTCGGTGCCGAGTTAGTGTATACGCAAGATGGGGCAGGGCGCTATCTGACCTTTTGTTGGCAGCACGGCGAACTCCTGGGGTTAAAGACCGAAAAAATAGTTGATGAACTCAACCAGGCTCAAATCTTTGCTCCTGTGGATAAGGTTGCCTATTTGGAACGATTACACCGAATTTTGACAAGTTTGGTGCCAGAAAGGTTTCAGTGCTGGTTTAGTCATCATCAGGAATTATTTGAGTTGGACTTAATAATCAGTCCGATTATGCCAAGTTTAGGAACGGCTGCCACTACAGTGTTAGTGATGGGACGGTTATTGCAAGCCACGCTTAACAAAAAACAAGTGGGTGTGGGAGCAAAAACGCCGGCGCAAATAGAGTCGGCTTTACGTTCGCAGCAACACCAAAAACTGGTAAATCGGATTACGAGAAATATTCGGCGGACATTGGATTTAGACATTATTTGGCAGCAAACAGTTGATAGTTTGGGAAAAGCACTGCGGTTAGAGCGGTGCATTATTTGTCCTTATCAACCTTGTAGTACAAAAATAGAAGTTAAGGCTGAGTATCACCAGCCAGAACTTCGCTCAATGATTGGCTCAGAAATAGATATAGCTTCTGAACCAGCCTTTACTCAGGCATTAACAACCTTAGAACCCGTTGTGATGAATGTGTCTGGATACAATGATTCCAGGCAGCATAAAACTTTGGTAGTTGCCACTTGCTATCAAGACCAAGCCAATGGATTGGTTATTTTGAGTTGGCAAGATGAATGCTACACGTTAACAGAATCGGAACTAGAATTAGCTAAAGAAGCAGCGGATCAATTAGGAACAGCGATCGCTCATGCTACTTTATATAAAGAATTAGAAGAAGCACGTCAAAAAGCTGAAGAAGCTTCCCGCCTCAAAAGCGAATTTCTTGCCAATGTATCCCACGAAATTCGTACCCCCCTCAACGGGATGATTGGCTTTTTAAAGCTGATTTTGGAAGGCATGGCAGACGACCCAGAAGAACAAAACCAGTTTTTACAAGAAGCTCACCACTTATCAATACATCTATTAAATATTATTAATGATATTTTAGACATCGCTAAAATTGAAGCTGGCAAAATGGAACTAGCTTACGCTCCAGTCAAGCTAGGTGAACTGTTTACTGATGTAGAAAATTTCATGCGTCCGCAAGCAGAGATGAAAAACCTCAGCTTCCAGATGCAAATGCCAGCTACCTCCGATGAAATCATCGTCCAAAGTAACTACCAACGGCTGCTACAGGTAATGCTGAATTTGGTGAACAATGCCATCAAATTTACTCACGAAGGCGGTATCACAGTCAGTGCCGATTTAGTACTCAAAAAGTCAAAGCCGCAATTTCAAGGACAGCAATTTCCAGGGATGGTGAGAGTGCGCGTAGCCGACACTGGTATCGGTGTTTCCTTGGACAAGCAAGATAAACTCTTTCAATTATTCTCCCAGGTGGATGGTTCCCGTACTCGCCAATACGGCGGCACCGGTTTAGGACTAGCAATTTCCCAGAAGCTAGTGGAAGCAATGGGTGGTGAAGTACATTTCTACAGTCTCGGCGAAGGACTCGGTTCCACAGTTACATTCACTGTGCCACTATATCAACAACCAGTGATAGTTTCATCTAGTGATAATAGCTCTATAAAAAATGTCTAGTGCTAAGAAGTGTTAAGTTAGGAATGGGCATTGGGCATTGGGGAGCCAGTGCGTTGGGCGGGCAATGCCCGACTTGAAGCAACTGCCGTCATTGGGCATTGAGAGGTGTGGGAGAAGCCAGAAGCATAAATTCTCTTTCTCCTCCCACTTCCCAGTCCCCAGTCTCCAGTCATTAAAAATTGACAACTAACAATCTAGGCGCAATTAGATTTAGGATCGATTTAACAAACTGGAAAATAAAATTTTGGATAATGGGTAATGAGTGGCGATTCTTAGCGTACATGGAGTGGGAAACCCATGAGCAGAGGGACAGAGGAATATACTAACTCCTAACTCCTCACTTCGCAGTGGGCGCTTATAATGCCCCATGACGCCACTTGCTCCACTTGGGGAGACCCCAAGACCGCAGTGGCTCCCCCATGCCCCATGCCTCATCCCCTATACCCATCCCTAACTGAGTAGGTCTAAAACTATGGAACTAACAACTGACAACGTTGAAACAGTCTTAGATGAAATGCGCCCTTATCTCATATCTGATGGCGGTAATGTGGAACTTGTAGAACTCGATGGCCCTATTGTCAGACTGCGGTTGCAAGGCGCTTGTGGTTCTTGCCCAAGTTCTACAATGACTTTGAGAATGGGTATTGAGCGCCGCCTGCGGGAAATGATTCCCGAAATTGCAGAAGTTGAACAAGTTATTTAGGAACTGGGGACTGGGGGCTAGGGACTGGGTATTAGGAATAATTAACGATTGGTACTGAATGGAGAAGAATGAATTTATTCATTCATAATTTATCATTAATACCTAGTTCCCAATCCCCAATCCCCAATCCCCAATCACTCCTTATGTCCCATCCCCTCTACGTCGCTTTTATCTGGCATCAACATCAGCCGCTGTACAAATCTCCTGGCAGCGGCGTTTCGCTATCTCCTAGCCAGCAGTACCGCTTACCTTGGGTACGTTTGCATGGCACTAAAGATTATTTGGATTTGATATTAATCCTAGAACGGTATCCTAAGTTACACCAAACGGTGAATTTAGTACCATCGCTGATATTACAACTAGAAGATTATATTGCTGGCACTGCTTTTGACCCTTACCTCACAGCTAGTCTGACACCGGATGAACAACTCAGCCAGCAACAGCGGGAATTCATTATTCAACACTTTTTTGATGCTAACCACCATACCCTAATCGATCCTCATCCTCGGTATGCCGAGTTGTATCACCAAAGGCAGGAAAAAGGGGCAAGTTGGTGTTTGGCAAATTGGCAATTGTCAGATTATGGTGATTTACTTGCTTGGCACAATTTGGCTTGGATCGATCCGCTGTTTTGGGATGACCCGCAAATTGCTACTTGGTTAAAGCAGGGTCGGAATTTTACTTTAAGCGATCGCCAGCGCATTTATTCCAAACAGCGAGAAATCCTCAGTCGCATTATCCCCCAACATCGGAAAATGCAGGAGGCGGGACAGTTAGAAATTACAACTACGCCCTACACTCACCCGATTTTACCTTTGCTGGCTGATACTAACTCTGGTAGGGTAGCTGTGCCAAATATGACACTACCAAAACAGCGTTTTCAGTGGGCAGAAGATATCCCGCGTCACTTACAGAAAGCTTGGAACTTTTATAAAGACCGCTTTGGGCAGAAACCCCGCGGTTTGTGGCCTTCGGAACAGTCAGTCAGCCCAGAGATACTTCCTTATATTATTGACCAAGGATTTAAGTGGATATGCTCAGATGAAGCAGTTTTGGGATGGACGCTGAAACACTTTTTCCACCGGGATGGGGCAGGGAATGTAGAGCAACCAGAACTTCTGTACCGACCGTATCGCCTACAAACCGCAACAGGTGACTTGTCAATTGTATTTCGCGACCACAGATTATCAGATTTGATTGGCTTTACCTACAGCGCCATGCCAGCAAAACAGGCAGCAGCAGACTTAGTGGGACATTTGCAAGCGATCGCGAAAATGCAAAGAGACAGCCAAAGTCAACAACCTTGGCTAGTTACCATCGCTTTGGATGGCGAGAATTGTTGGGAATATTACCCCCAAGACGGCAAACCCTTCCTAGAAGCTTTGTATCAATCTTTCAGCAACGAACCCCACCTCAAACTCGTCACTGTCTCGGAATTTCTCGAACAATTTCCACCCACAGCCACCATCCCTGGAGGACAACTACATAGCGGTTCTTGGGTCGATGGCAGTTTCACCACCTGGATCGGCGATCCTGCTAAAAATCGTGCTTGGGATTACCTCACACAAGCCAGGAATATGTTGGCGAGTCATCCAGAAGCAACAGAAGAAAATAACCCAGAAGCTTGGGAAGCCTTGTATGCTGCCGAAGGTTCCGATTGGTTCTGGTGGTTTGGTGCAGGACACTCTTCAAATCAAGATGCCGTCTTTGACCAGTTGTTTCGAGAACATCTGCTTGGTATTTACAAAGCCTTAAATGAACCTGCACCACCTTATCTCAAACAACCAGTAGAGGTTCACCAAGCACAAGCAGACCACCGCCCACAAGGTTTTATTCATCCAGTCATTGATGGCAAAGGTGATGAACAAGATTGGGACAAAGCCGGACGCATAGAAATTGGCGGGGCGCGGGGAACAATGCACAACACCAGCCTCGTCCAGCGACTTTGGTATGGGGTGGATCACCTCAATTTCTATTTGCGAGTGGACTTTAAAAGTGGTGTTGTGCCAGGGCGAGATTTGCCGACAGAGTTGAATTTGCTGTGGTACTATCCAGACAAAACAATGGTCAACAGCCCAGTTCCCTTGGCAGATGTCCCAGATACAGCCCCAGCGAATTATCATTTTCACCATCTGCTGGAAATAAATTTGCTGACGCAATCGATTTATTTTCGGGAAGCTGGAGACAATTATCAATGGCATCCCCGCACTAGTCGTGCCCAAGCAGCTTTAAATAGTTGTTTAGAGTTGGCAGTACCCTGGGCAGATTTGCAAGTTCCGCCAGATTATCCCCTACGCCTAATTTTGGTGCTTGCCGATGAAGGGCGTTTTTGTAACTACTTCCCAGAAAATGCTTTGATTCCCATTGAGGTACCTTAGAACTTTTTTGATTTGTGCAAATTGCAAGTCTTAGATCCCCGACTTCTAGTAAGAAGTCGGGGATCTTGTTTTTTATAACTAAGTAGGGTTACATAGCCCAATACGGTTCAGTTAAGGTCAAAACTCTTTGTAAAAGTCAATTTTTCATAGAGACAGGGATTTATAGCGATTTATCACGTTTTGAAAATCTATGTAACTGTTTGAATTTTGCTTTTTAAATTTTTGCTTATAGAGTAGTAATGATTTGACAAAGAATCAGTAATGTTACTGTTGCCATAGAAGATTCGTCGTAGAATTAAAAACACTTCAGAGCAGATATTCTCCACTAATGAATCGCTTTTCTCAAAAAATTACGGATTCTTACGATAGTATTTCACAACAGGTTGAGTTAAGCCAGGTGTCTGGTTGTAAGCAGTTACTTCGCGATCGCTATAAAATACTCCAAGTTTTGGGTAGAGGTGGTTTTGGCATCACATTTTTAGCCAAAAATGCCCTATTGCCGGGAAATCCTCTATGCGTAATTAAACAGCTATCGCCAAAAGTGACTAGTTCTCAAAGCTGGCAAAAGGCATCTACACGCTTTGAAAAAGAAGCACAAACTTTGGCTTTACTCGGTAGCCATTCTCAAATTCCCATGTTATTAGACTATTTCCAAGTCAATAAGGAATTTTATTTAGTTCAAGAATACATACCCGGCTTGACTTTGGCACGGGAAGTGCGCCGAACTGGGCCTAAAAGTGAAGCCTCAGTTAAACAATTTTTACAAGAATTGTTGCCAGTATTACAGTATCTTCATCAAAATGGCGTAATTCATCGAGATATTAAACCACAAAATTTATTGCGGCGTGAACATGATAAACGGGTAGTACTGATAGATTTTGGTGCAGTCAAAGAACAATTAATTGATAGTTGTGAAAACTCAGCCAATTTATCTGCAAACACTAATTTTGTCGGGACTATGGGATTTGCACCACCAGAACAGTTTTCTTTACGTCCAGTTTATGCCAGTGATATTTATGCAGTCGGTGTTACTTGTATTTATATGTTGACTGGCAAAAGTCCTTTAGAATTCGACCGAGATCCGATTACTGGTGAAATTTCTTGGCAAAAAGAGGTAAATATCAGCGATGATTTTGCCCAAGTTTTAGAAAAAATGTTGAAATTTTCTTTACGCGATCGCTTTAAAACTGCGGATGAAGTAATAAAAGCTTTAGGTAAGGAAAACTTTTTACCTAACTTGGCGAACTGCCTAACTAACCAAAAGTTGAAAAAGAAAAATCTTATACATCACGAAATTCCAGATTGGGAAATTACTGATTGCCAAATTAAGCATCCGCAAATTACACAACAGGAAAATTCTGATGTATACGTGCCTCCTGTAGTGAGAACTGCCACTGCCATTCGCAAATGGAGAGCAAGGCTAAAATAAACAAGGTCACACACTTGAGTTGACAAAGTATCAAATGAATAATTAATCGGGGAAAATAGAAAATATCAAAAACAAATTTAGTAAGCATTTTGACTAGATTCGAGAGTCAGTGATAATTAATTAATCTGGCTCAGGCTTTAATACTTAGTCATTTATTGATTGCAAATATACAAGAAAAAGTACTAAAGCTAGGAGTTCCAAAAATTTTTTTTCAGATTATTATATAATCGAAAGAATAATTAATTCTATGGCTCTCGTAGTTTTCCACAAATGAGGAAGACTGACTAAACTAGTGCCCTAGAAAATAGCATAAATTTGCATTGGGCATGGGGCATTGGTTAATGGCTAATGACTAATGACTAATGACCAAATATGCTATTTACAAAGGCTAACCATATATATTAAGTAATTCCCCAATCCCCATAACAGGGTTTTTCTACCACAGTAAGCGAGAGTCAATTATTTTAAGGGTAAATACGGGGCAAACTTAGCTTAAGTTGTCATGCAGTCGCGCCTGTCAGATCATGATCTGCTGCTTAAATCCCGATTGCCCAAACCCCCTGAATCCCAATGGAAAGAAGTTTTGCCAAAGTTGCGGCACCCCGCTGGTGTCGCTTTTGAGAAATCGCTTCCGTGTTATCCGAGTCCTTTCAGATGAAGGGGGATTTGGCAGAACTTATCTATCAGAAGACATAGATAAACTCAATGAACGCTGCGTCATCAAGCAATTAGCTCCAAAATTCCAAGGAACTTGGTCGCAAAAAAAAGCGATGGAGTTGTTTGCCCAAGAAGCGCAGCGACTACAAGAACTTGGAGAACATCCGCAAATTCCGACTTTGTTGGCTTACTTTGAGCAAGAGGGCTGTTTGTACTTAGTGCAGCAGTTTATCAATGGGGACAATTTATTAAAGGAGTTGCAACAGCGCAAGAAGCCGCATACTGCTAGGGAAATTCAAGCGATTTTGCTGGATTTACTGCCTGTACTCAAGTTTATCCACGATCGCAATGTCATTCATCGAGACATCAAGCCAGAAAATATTATCCGGCATAAAAGCGATGGACGGTTAAGCTTGATTGATTTTGGTTCCTCGAAGCAATTCACAGCCAGAGTTCAAAATAAATCTGGTACATCCATTGGTTCCCACGGCTATTCTCCCCTAGAACAAATCAGAGATGGTAAAGCTTTCGCGGCAAGTGACTTGTTCGGTTTAGGTGCTACCTGCTTTCACCTGCTGACAGGAACTTCTCCCTTTCAACTGTGGATGGAATGCGGCTATGCCTGGGTGAGTAATTGGCGACAATATTTACGCACTCCATTAAATGCTGAATTGGATTGGGTAATTGACAAGCTTTTGAAAAAAGACATTCAACTACGTTATCAGTCAGCCGATGAAGTTCTCAGAGACTTGATGCCAAAACAACCACTAGCATTGCCACCAGCTGGAAAATCAACTGCTACAATCCCGGTAACTAAAGCATCAAATTTACCAAAAAGTTATGGCTTACTGAGAATTCTAGTCTTGGGAAGTGCTTTTATTATGTTGTTTGGATTTAGCGAATCTTGGTATAAACATTTTCGCCGCATTCAAACTACTTTGTCTTCTAGGCTAATTCATAATAGTCCGAGCAAAAATAACCCTATTTTGGGTCAAGCCCTAAAAATTAACTTAAGCAAAGTTTCCTTATTTAAAACCCTCCAAGGACACGAAAACTCAGTTTTATCCATCGCCATCAGCCCCGATGGCAAAACCATCGCCAGCAGTGGCGACGATGGCTACGAGGGGCTACGCCTCCGCAAAATTCAACTTTGGAATATAGCAACAGGAACGCAAATCTCTTCACTCAACACCTATTCTGGACATGTGAATGTCGTGATTATTAGCCCAGATGGCAAAACTCTGGTAAGTGGTAATGATGACAGCAGCATCAAAATCTGGAATCTGGTAACAGGACGACAAATTCGGACTCTTACAGGGCATTCTGACTCAGTTCATACCCTAGCCATCAGCCCCGATAGCCAGACCTTAATTAGTGGTAGTGATGATAACACCATCAAAATCTGGGATTTAGCAACCGGAGAGCAAATTAAGACACTGACAGGGCATACATTTTGGGTGCGGTCAGTAGCCATCAGCCCCGATGGCGTAATTCTTGCCAGTGGCAGCTTTGACAAAACCATCAAAATCTGGAATTTGGCAAAAGGATACTCCATCCGTACACTAGCGGGAAATTCTCAAACAATAACAAACGTCGCTATTAGCCCAGATGGTAAAACTTTAGCCAGTGGTAGCCGCGATCGCACTATCAAACTCTGGAACATAGCCACCGGCAGAGAAATTCGCACCTTGGCGGGACACGACAACACAGTCACAACTGTAGCTTTCAGTCCTGATGGTCAAATTCTTGCTAGTGGTAGCCGCGATCGCACCATTAAACTCTGGAATATTGCTACAGGAGAAGAAATTCTCACATTGGCAGCCCACACTAACACCATAACATCTGTTACCTTCAGTCCTGATAGCAAGACCCTTGTCAGCAGCAGCGATGACAATACTATTAAAATTTGGCGGTTGGTTGAGTGAAGGGGACTAGGGAGATGGCGAAGTGTGGGAAGAGAGGGAAAAGATTTTTCCTCATCTTCCACACTCCCTGCTTGCCCAATGCCCAATTTCCAATGCCCAATGCTGCCCTAACACTCGTATGATCGAGATGTCAGAAAAATATAACAACCAGATTTTTACCGTAAAAAATGGGCAGTATTTGGGAAATCGATTTTTACTCTCGTCCGATTTTAGACACCAATCAAAAAAAAGTTTGGGAAGTCTTAGTCTGTGAAAGTCCGTTGGATACCAACACAAAAGCAGATTCTTTGTTTCGCTATGCTCAATATTGCCCCAGTACCCAAGTAAATTCGGGCTGGTTGCGAACTGCATTGCAAGAGGCTATTAACCAAGCTGGAAAAGCACCACTTAAAATTCGCTTTTTCCGCCGCCAAATGAACAATATGATTACGAAAGCTTGCCAAGACTTGGGAATTCCCGCCCAACCCAGCCGCCGTACTTTAATTCTCAACCAATGGTTAGAACAGCGGATGCAGGAAGTCTATCCTCAAGAAGCAGGATATCAAGAGGGTACTAATCCCTCAGTCCGGTTGGAGAAACCTTTGCCGCAACGTTTACCAGATGCTTTGGAAGGACAGCAGTGGGTATTTGTGAGCTTAACAGCTGAGGATTTGGCAGAGATGCCAGAGTGGGAAATTGCCTTTGGTGAAGCTTTCCCGCTAGAGTTGGCAAAAGTATCACCTGAAACTCGTATTCCTGGTGTTTTGATTTTCTCACCTAGAGCATTGCCTTTAGCGGGCTGGATGTCTGGTTTAGAGTTGGCTTTTTTGAAAGTTGACACCAACCAAGAGACAAGATTGCTTTTAGAAACTGGTGTTACTGAAAGCTGGATTTTGGCAAATATCAAAAAATCTCAACCTCTAGCAGAAGCCAAAGGTTTTGAAGAAGCCAAGCAAAAAGCTAATGGAGTGCATTTTCTAGGCGTACAATCCAACCCCCAAGCCGAATCATTTGCTGGTTTTTGGCTGTTGCAAGAGGTTAATCTCTGAAAATAGCGAATGGGGCATAGGGCATAGGGCATGGGGCATGGGGAGATGGGGAGATGGGGGGATGGGGAGATAGGGAAGTGTGGGGAGTGTGGGGAGAAAGATTTCTTCCCCATCCTCCCACACCTCCCACACTTCTCAATGCCCCATGCCCAATGCCCAATACCCAATGCCCAACGATCGAAAATTGCGATCGCCCAAGAAACGTTGAGACATGGCAATGATTTGGGATAATTATCTGCGTCTATCAGCGTCGATCTGTGGTTGAAAATTGCAATTGCAAAGACGCGCTGATGATTTTTTTGGATAATTATCTGCGTCTGTTGGCGTTGATATGCGGTTCAAAATCCACAATTCACTAAGGGTCATGGGTTCTGAAAATTTGTCAAAAGATACACTAGCAGAAGAACTGCTGGAACTAGCCATAAAATCTGGAGCAGAAGCCGCTGAGGTGTATCAGTCGCATTCGCTTTCTCGTCCAGTTTTTTTTGAGGCAAACCGACTCAAGCAGCTAGAAACCAGCCAATCTGAAGGTACAGCGCTGCGGCTTTGGCGAAATGGGCGTCCAGGGCTGACGGTGGCTTACGGTTCTGTCCCAGCCCCAGTGATGGTGGAAAAAGCTTTGGCTTTAAGTCAACTAAATCAGCCGGAAGCAGTGGAATTAGGCTCTAATTTTCAGCCATCTTACCCAAATTTAGGGGAAAGTGTGCCGATAGAGGTTTTGGTAGATTGGGGCAAGGAAGCGATCGCACTCATCCGCGATGCCTATCCTGATGTTGTCTGCAATGGCGATTGGGAATGTGATGTTGAAACCACTAGGCTAGTCAATACTAAAGGTTTAGATTGCCACTACACTGACACTACCCTCAGTTGCTACATATCGGCAGAATGGGTGCGCGGCGATGATTTTTTGAGTGTTTCTGATGGTCAAACCCAGCGCGGCGAACTCCACCCAGACAAATTAGCTAACCAAATTTTACAGCGGTTAATTTGGGCAAGAGAAAATGTTCCGTCTCCCAATGGCCGCGTCCCAGTTTTGTTTACTTCTAAAGCCGCCGATATGCTTTGGGGTACTGTGCAAGCAGCTTTAAATGGCAAACGAGTTTTAGAAGCAGCTTCCCCTTGGGCAGAACGCTTAGGGAGCCTAGTCATGGCACCAAGCCTCACCCTCTATCAAGATCCCCAAGCCGGCCCTTACAGTTGCCCTTTTGATGATGAAGGGAGTCCGACTCAATTTTTAGTATTCGTCCAAAACGGAACTTTAGAGCATTTCTATGGCGATCGCACCACCGGTCGCCAACTAAGTACTCACACTACTGGAAACGGTTTTCGCCCTAGTTTAGGCAGTTATCCTACCCCTGGTTTATTTAATTTTCTCATCCAGCCAGGATCGTTATCGCTACAAGAGTTGATTGAACAGCTGGATGATGGCTTAATTGTGGATCAAATGCTGGGTAATGGCGGCAGTATTTCTGGAGATTTTTCGATCAATGTTGATTTAGGCTACCGCGTCCAAAATGGTCATGTAATTGGACGCGTTAAGGATACGATGGTTGCAGGTAATGTCTACGCAGCTCTCAAGCAATTAGTTACACTCGGCAACGATGCTGATTGGAATGGTTCTTGTTATACTCCATCTCTTATAGTCGAAGGGCTATCCACGACGGGGAGAAGTAATTAAATGAGGAATGGGGAATAGGATGGAACTAGAAGCGAACTGACGGGTGTAGATTTAGCACCGGACGCAACGACGATTGGCAATAAGTTCGTAGTCCGATGGCGGAATATACCCTTAGCAGGATGTGGAATTGCCATCGTATGGTCTGTTGTACTAGCCAATGAATCACGAAGTTAGAAAGGACATTGGCAAAAACTCATCAAGCTCTTGAAAGCATCTCCCCACTCCCCATTCCTTGTTAAAAATAACTAGGATCGAATAGCGAGGTTAACCGAGAATCTAAATTATGACTTCCACATTACCCGAACCTCATCACAGCAACTCACCAAGTTGGGAGGAAGAACTAGATAGTGCCATTTTCAGTTTTGAAGATATTCAAACGGAACTGAACTATAAACAAGCACAAACGGCACTACGAAATTTGGTGACTAATCTTGACCTCAGTTCTCAAGAAAAAGCGGGACTGGAGGCCCAGATTACTGATTTGGAAACCATGCTGGGCAAGTTAGACCGGATGGTGGTGCAGATTGCGGCTTTTGGGATGGTGGGACGTGGTAAGTCTTCGCTACTCAATGCTTTGGTTGGACAAACAGTATTTGAAACCGGGCCGCTGCATGGTGTTACCCGTGCTGCACAAAGAGTCAATTGGAGTATTAGCGAAGAAGCAGTTGGGGAAACTGAACGTGCTTTGCGAGTCACCCTCCCTGGTGTTGGTCAATCGCAGGTGGAATTAATTGATACTCCAGGGTTAGATGAAGTAGATGGTGCAACCCGCGCTGCACTGGCTGAACAGATTGCTAAACAAGCGGATTTGATTTTGTTTGTCATATCTGGTGATATGACGAAGATAGAACATGCTGCCCTTTCTCAATTGCGGGAAGCTGGTAAACCGATAATTCTGGTGTTTAACAAAGTAGACCAATATCCAGAAGCCGATCGCATGGCAATTTATCACAAAATCCGCGATGAAAGGGTACGGGAATTACTCACACCTTTAGAAATTGTCATGGCCGCTGCATCGCCATTGGTAAAGACGGCGGTTTTTCGCCCTGATGGTACTAGAGGCCTACAGTTGCGTCCAGGTAATGCCCAAGTCGAAGAACTGAAGCTGAAAATTTTGGAGATTTTGCACCGCGAAGGCAAAGCCTTAGTTGCTCTCAATACTATGCTTTATGCTGACATTGTAAATGAGCAATTGATAGAGCGAAAATTGATGATTCGTGAGGAAAATGCTAATCAGTTGATTTGGAAAGCAGTGATGGCTAAGGCAGTGGCGATCGCTCTTAATCCCGTAACTGTGGTAGATATTCTTAGTAGTGTCGTAATTGATATTGCTCTAATTTTAGGTTTATCTAAACTCTATGGCTTCTCGATGACCGAAGCAGGAGCCGTACAATTGCTACAAAAAATTGCCCTGAGTATGGGCGGTATTGGAGCTAGCGAACTCTTAGCAAACTTAGGTTTAAGTGGATTAAAAACTTTACTTGGTATCTCTGCAACCGCTACTGCTGGTATTGCTTTTGCTCCTTATATATCCGTAGCCCTGACCCAAGCCGGAGTTGCTGGTGTTTCTTCTTACGGTATTGGACAAGTTACCAAAGTTTATTTAGCCAACGGCGCGACTTGGGGGCCTGATGGACCAAAAGCAGTGATTAATCGGATTTTGACAAACCTTGATGAAACTTCAATTCTCAACCGCATTAAAGATGAATTGCTCCACAAAGTAAAACTGAAAAAGTGATGCCTATAAATGTAGGGTGCGTTGTCGCCAAGCGCAACGCACACCAACAATTCAAGATACCTACTGACAATTTGTTTTTGTTAATATACATTTAATTTTTGCCACCGCTTACTTAACTGCTTGTATTTTGTTCCAGCCAAGCAACTACATCAGATATATTTGAAAAATCTAAAAAGGCTTCACCCAATTGCTCCAATTGTTCAGTAGATAATACTCGAATTTTATCAATAATTAACGAATCGATTTCTCCAAATCGCCGATTTAATTGACGGTTTAAAAAGCGAAAAGCTTCTTTTTGCTCTCCTCTTTGCTCTCCTCTTTGCTCTCCTCTTTGTTCTCCCTTTTGCAAAATATACTGATAAATAACTGATTCTTGCATAGTTGCCTCCCGTAATAATTGCAGAATCAAATCTTGCTTAAACTTTAACCCCGCTAATATTTCTGTGTATGCAGCTGTATTTTGTCTAGTCTCAACATCTGGAATTTTAGCAATTTCCTGGGCAACTTGCGATAATAACACTTGGGGTGAATCTGTTTGTGTTAATGGTGCGAAAGGTAATAACGCCAGATTGCTAAGAAATAGTGCTGAATCTTGCTCCCACATCCGTATAACTCGATAACGGTGGGTTGTAACCTCGCTAATATATTCTTCAGTAAAAGCGATTTCGTCATTTGTCTGTTGCAGAAAAATTACTACCTGCGTCACAGGAACTTGATATTTTCGTGTCAATCGAACATAGTAATCTAGCATCCGCAGAGAAATTGGTTTTTGGGATTGCGTTCTAGTTTGAAATTCCAGGTGTAAAATCCGATTTTCTGTTTGCAGAAAGGTAACAGAATCAGCACGAATAGGTTCGATGCTCAATTCAGTTTTTAAAATTTCAATTGTTCGGGGTTCTTGATTTAATAACCAACGAATAAAATCACGGGGATATTTTTCTGCGAGTATTTTACAAAGGTTGTCATATTCTGCCATCTATCAAAATTGCACCTGATTTTATTGATTCTTGTAAATCTGTTGGCTGTTGCTTATTGCCTGTTCCCTGCTATATTTAAAACTCGGAACTTGAGCTACAGAACTTAAAATGTCAAGTTCTACACTCAAACTCCGAGCTTTTAAACTGTAAATTTCAACCTTTTAGCCAAAATTATCGATAGATTTTCTCCACTATTGATACTTACGGGTGCATTTTCTCAAATTTACAGACGAAATTTCGCCTTCATGAACTTTTAGTTTCTACCTTTGAAAGAATTGAGCCATTCTTGAACTTGTTCGCGGGCAATATCACGACCTCCCAAGCCAAAAGCTAGGGCAATAGCAACAGCGATCGCACCTAATAAAAGTCCAAAGGCTAAATTCACAATATCACTAGCAACTCCAATTTGTTGCAGTGCCATTGCTGAGACTAAAGTAATGATAGAAATCCGCGCTACTTGTCCTAAAATCTGTGCTTGGCGATCGCCAGAACTGGTAATAATGTTGAAAGCCAGATTTGCCAAAAATAAACCAATGGCGAATATTACCAAACCCGCCAAAATCCGCCCGAATATAACCAAAATACCAGACACTAATGCTGTCAGGGCTGGAATATTCAGGATATTTACCGCCGCTACCGTTGCAAATAGCATAATACCCACTAAGGTAACAATGCCTGCAACTTCTGACGGTGTACGGGTGGGAATTGGAGGGGGTGTTGGTTCTGTTGATTCCGTGGAAATGACAATTCGCCTAGTAGGTGTTGTCAGACCCAATACAGTGAAAATGTTATTAAAGCCTAAATTAGTCAGGATACTTGTAACTAAATCTGCTACAAATTGTCCCAAGAAATAGGCAATAATCAAAATTGCTATAGCTGTAAAGATTGCAGGTACAGCGTTGAGAACCTGTTGCAGCATAGCGATCGCAGGCACTGATATTGCTGCAATTTGTAAAGCATCAAGGGCTGCGATCGCCACAGGAATCAAAATCAAAATATAGACAATCGTACCGAGAATACTCGATAAAGATTGCACTCCCGCAGCCGTAGATAATCCAAATCGACTACCTAAACCATCAATACCAGCACTTGCTAGCAAGTTTGTCACAATCCGCCGCACCACATTAGCTATAAACCAGCCAACTGCCGCAATTAGCACCGCTGCTAAAATGTTTGGCAGAATTACCAGAATCTTTGTAATTAAAGCTTGTACTGGTTGTAAAGCTTCCCTGAGTCCGAGAGTATCCAGAATCGGAGCGAGAAACAGTAAAAATATAAACCAATACAAAGCATTCCCAATGGTTTCACTGAGAGACAATTGATTAAGACTGGGCACACTATCTGCGGGTTCTGGATTCAAACGCTCATCTAGGTTAAATGTCCTCACTAAACGTATAGTAACAATTTTGACAATAGTGGCTAATACCCAGGCAGTTGCTAAAAGGATTCCAGCACCAACTAACTTTGGCAAAAAGCCAATAAGTTGCTCAAGAAAACTATTCAGCGGTCGAGATGCGATCTCTAGATTCAGTGTTTGTAGAACAGCTACCGCAGTCAGTAAGATAATGCTCCAAAAAACCAAATCGGAGATTAACTTCTCCACCTGAGGAACATCCTGACGACCTGTTATGCCTGCTGCAATCCTGTTATCTATGTTTGTGCGGTTGAGGATTTTTTGTATTACTGTGGCTGCGATCGCTGCAATTAGCCAACCTACAAACAAAATTACCACAGCCCCCAGCACACGGGGCATAAACAGAATCAACTGTTCAACAATTCCTTGCACATTAGCGACACCTTCGTTTACTGCTGTTTGACCTGTTTGCAGACTCGGCGATTGTGCCAAAAATTGCTGTCCCCTTATTGATAAACCAATATCTATCAACTGGGTTATTCCTTGCCAAGTTGTGTTCATGGTTTTCCAGTATTAAGCTTTTAATTCACCAAAAACACTTGAAATACTTATCCGGTGGCTTGATTTGAACTAGGGACTGGGGACTAGGTACTGGGAAAATAAGTATGTTGATTTATATCTGAACCAAACCTGACAGTAGTTTTCATGTATTTCAACCACATTTGTAGTAGGGATTACTATACCCCTACAGCAGGGTCTATTTACTGAAAATTACCGTCAAATAATTTCTTCGCCAGTACCCACTACCCAGCCCCATAGCGCCCACTCCTCCCCAACTCCTTGTACTGAAATTGGGACGAAATCGGCGTCACCTGTTGCATAATTCTGCATCCCAGTAAGTTTACTAGTGTTTTGCCTATCAATTTACCAGCAAATTACCTGTAAACTCACTGTCTGTTTGATATAGTCAAGATTTTTTCGTTTTATCAAAAAAAATGTCAAAAACTGAGTCGGGAGACAAGGGAGATGAGGGAGTGAGGCAGAAGAATCATAACTAATGCCCATGCCCCATGCCCAATGCCCCATTTTGCGTTACCCTAATTGCAGCAACAGCTTAAAAGATCTGGAATGTCCCAAGTACTGGAACAATCGATTCAAATTAACGCTACAGCCACGGTAGTCGAACGCTGTATTACCGATTTAGCACTTATGCACCGTTGGCTGAATCCTGTCCTTCGTTGCGAACCTGTGGGCGAAGTCTGGAGTACCGATTTAGGCAGTCAAAGTCGTTTTATCATTCAAATTCCTCTACTTCAACCAACTTTGAAAAGCGTAGTTGTGGAACGACAACCGGGTTTGGTAGTCTGGAAATTTGAGGGATTTTTTCAAGGACGCGATCGCTGGGAATGTCAACCAACACAAAAAGGAACACTCCTGCTCAACCGCTTTGAGTTCGATATTCCTAACCCCTTAGTAAGTTGGGGTTTCAAAACCTTTGCCGCATCTTGGACAAAACAAGACATGGAAGCCCAGCTGCGCCGACTCAAACGAGTCGCAGAAGAACAAAAATAGAATTGGGCAGAGGGGCAGGGGGGCAGGGGAGCAGAGGAGAAGTTAGAGTAAGTCTTTCCCCTTGTCCCCCTGTCCCCTTGTCCTCTTCCCGTGCCCTATCCATCTTTTCCCAACTCAGCCAGTAGCCGCCTAATTACGGGTGCATCCTTGGCATCAGGAACTTTTACTAGATAAGTTTGTAAGTCGTTCAGGGCTTGGGGATAGTGGCCTAGTTGATAATAGATCAAACCGCGATCGCGCAATTCTAAAGTTAAATCAGGAAACAGCAGTAAAATTCGTTCAACTGCTCCTAGTGTTTTTTCTAACTTTTGTTGTCTCAGATAAATAAATTTTAAATTTGTTAGCATCCTTGCCAAAAATTGCCGATGACTTATCACAGCTAAAAATTCTGGTTGTAGCGTCATCGGCTGCTGATAAAGTTGAGATAGTCTTTCTTGGCAATCTTGGGCAAATATTATTTCACCACCATTGAAAGCATCGACAAAAATTTCCATATCTTGAACATCGGGGCGGATCAGAAAATGTCCTGGCATTCCTATACCCACCATCGGAAAATCAATCCGTCGCGCAATTTCTAAGTAAACTAACGCCAAAGTAATGGGAATACCCAATCGTCTGTCAATTACATCATTCAAATAACTATTGCGTGGGTCGTAGTAGTCAATTTTATTACCAGAAAATCCTAAATCATCGTAGATATATTGATTAATAGTTTGAATCATCCGCAGAGGATATCGCTGTTGGGGTAGGCGTTCTTGCAACTCCCATGCCATTGTGTCAAGAGCATTGAGATATTCTTCTGGATCTAAGTCTGGATATTCCTCTTGGGCAATATATAAAGCTGCTTTTGCTAAATCAATCTCCTCGTCAGACTGCTGAATCTCCTGATAAAAATATTGTCGCGCTAACGAGAAATTCATAAGCTATTGCTCGGTGGAGGTGTGAGGATAAAGCGAAAGTGGCTTGGCTGAACTAAAAACAGTTTCTTGAAAAGTTATGTTCGCCAAAAGCCAGCTGCTGGGACTTTCCGCTTTTTGTACATATTTTTATCTTATGAATATTCACGAAATTTGCAAATGTAGTTTATGCATAGATTTCATGAAATCGATCTATCCAAGGTATGAAAATAAGCTAATATAGCTCTTTAGTTATTGACTTAAATACATATTTATAGTATCGAGAATTTGGTTCGCTAATACCAGTAGAAATGTATATTATAAAACCACAATTATATAATTATTGCTTTACCCAATTGCGGAACTTCATTGAGAGCATTTGTATTAACTATTTGAATGAAATGGCATCGTACTGCTCTTTGTGGCGATCGCTACAAAGAGCAGATTTTTTGTATAAGTATTTGATGCCAACTTCACTTTATGGACTGCTGTGTTGGCAATGTCTACGAGGAACTGCACCTACACAAAGCAGGTAATTATTATTTGCTTGTATATAAATTTACTAAAAATTTATATATTACTGCCGTCTCAGCGATCGCCTGACAAAGTAATTTTTTATCTGTCCTTGGGGCAGACAGAAGGCTCCAGAGCAGAGGGCAGAAGGGAAGAAAAAGTTTTAATTTAATTCAATCACAGCCATGTCAATACTGAGTTGGCATGGCAGTTTTAATTCTGATACTTAAAAAAGTTGCAATTTCAAGTATTTTCTGTTCCCTCCAAGCCATTTTTACAAGCGAGGCGAATTTTTGATCCCCAACCTCAGTCTTAAGAATCAATTTATGGCGTAGAGGGGGGGCGTTCAGTGCTAACCTGAAAGATGACATTGCTTAATCTTATGTCTTCAACGACCTTATCTGAAATATAGCTTCAATCATTAGGCGCAGCATGGTCACAACCGCAGAAAAAACAAACATAGGCTACATTACCCAAATCATTGGTCCAGTTGTAGACGTTAAATTTCCCGGCGGGAAATTGCCTCAAATCTACAACGCTTTGACCATCAAAGGCACTAACGAAGCTGGACAGGAAATCAACCTCACTGTTGAAGTACAGCAATTGCTGGGCGACAACCAAGTGCGGACTGTTGCTATGAGTTCCACCGATGGCTTAGTGCGTGGGCTGGAAGTCGTCGATACAGGCGCTCCCATCAGCGTGCCAGTTGGTAAAGCGACCTTGGGTCGGATTTTCAACGTCCTTGGCGAACCCGTGGACAATAGAGGGCCTGTAAATGCTGAGGCCACCTTACCCATCCACCGCTCTGCTCCCAAATTCACTGAGTTGGAAACCAAACCTTCAGTATTTGAAACTGGGATTAAAGTTGTTGACCTCCTGACTCCCTATCGACGCGGCGGTAAGATTGGTCTGTTCGGCGGCGCTGGTGTTGGTAAGACCGTGATCATGATGGAGTTGATCAACAACATCGCTACTCAGCACGGTGGAGTATCTGTTTTTGCTGGTGTGGGCGAACGTACCCGTGAAGGCAATGACCTCTACAACGAAATGATTGAATCTGGGGTTATCAACAAAGACAACCTCAACGAATCGAAGATTGCTCTAGTTTACGGTCAGATGAACGAGCCACCCGGAGCAAGAATGCGGGTTGGTCTGTCGGGATTGACAGTAGCAGAGTACTTCCGCGATGTCAACAAACAAGACGTGTTGCTGTTTATTGACAACATCTTCCGGTTTGTGCAAGCAGGTTCAGAAGTATCAGCCCTCCTTGGTCGGATGCCTTCAGCGGTAGGATATCAGCCCACATTGGGTACTGACGTGGGCGAACTGCAAGAGCGGATTACCTCCACTACAGAGGGTTCCATTACCTCAATTCAAGCGGTGTACGTACCTGCGGACGACCTCACCGACCCCGCGCCTGCAACTACCTTCGCTCACTTGGACGGAACAACAGTACTGTCTCGCGGTTTGGCAGCTAAGGGAATTTATCCAGCGGTAGATCCCCTGGGTTCAACTTCCACCATGCTACAGCCCAACATTGTAGGTGACGAACACTACAATACTGCCCGCGCTGTGCAATCAACTCTGCAACGTTATAAAGAACTGCAAGACATTATTGCTATTCTTGGTCTAGATGAATTGTCTGAAGAAGACCGTCTAGTAGTAGCACGGGCGCGGAAAGTTGAGCGCTTCTTGTCTCAGCCGTTCTTTGTGGCAGAAGTATTCACCGGTTCTCCTGGTAAATACGTGAAGTTGGAAGACACCATTAAAGGATTCCAAAAGATTCTGTCTGGTGAGTTGGATGACCTGCCAGAACAGGCTTTCTACTTGGTGGGCGATATTAACGAAGCGATCGCCAAAGCTCAAAAAATCAAAGGTTAGTCATTAGTCATTAGTCATTAGTCATTAGTGCAAATTCTAATGACTAATGGCAATTGCAAAAGACAACGGACAAAGGACAAAAGACAAATGACATTAACCGTTCGTGTAATTTCCCCAGATAAAACAGTCTGGGATGCCCCAGCGGAAGAAGTAGTTTTGCCTAGCACTACCGGTCAGTTAGGTATTTTAACTGGACACGCGCCTCTGTTAACCGCCCTGGATACAGGTGTGATGCGAGTCCGTGCCGCTAAAAATCAAAGTTGGCAAGCGATCGCTCTTTTGGGTGGCTTTGCCGAAGTAGAAGAGAATGAAGTCACAATTCTCGTTAACGGTGCTGAGCGTGGTGACAAAATTAACCTTGAAGAAGCCCGTGCTGCTTATAACCAAGCAGAAGCTCGTCTTAGTCAAGTGTCAGCAGACGATCGCCAAGCACAAATCCAAGCAAATCAAGCCTTCAAACGTGCCCGCGCTCGTTTTCAAGCTGCTGGCGGTTTAGTCTAACAATTTTGGATTTTAGATTTGTTCCAAAATCCAAAATAATAAAAAACAAAGACGCAAAAGCTCTTTTACTGCTTCTGCGTCTTTTGTGCATGAAATGTTTTCACTACTTATGTAAAGCGAGAGACGCGATGAATCGCCGTCTCTACAATGTTGATTACACCATCTCTGAGGACGCTTGTACCACGGGTTGCGGCTGCGGCTGAAACATGAACAACGAATACACTACATCTCGGCGAATATTCACCATCATATCCAAGAACAGCTCGTAGCCTTCGCTCTTGTATTCAATCAATGGGTCTTTTTGACCATAACCGCGTAATCCCACCGATTCACGCAAAGCATCCATTTGTTGCAGGTGTTCTCGCCACAGAGTATCGATGCGTTGCAGGATAAAGAAACGTTCCGCTTGACGCATGAGTCCTGGTTGAACTTGGTCAATTTGTGCTTCCTTGAGGTCGTAAGCAATTCGTACCTGTTCGTGGAGGAAGGCTTTAATCTCAGTCACAGACATATCTTCTAGTTGACTAGCCTGCAAATCCGATAACAAGTAGACGAATTCTTTGACTTTCTCAACTAACTTTTCTAACTCCCACTCTTCGGAAGGTAAGTCTATGTTGATGTAATAGTCAACGATGTCATCCATCGTTTTTTCAGCGTACTTGATTACCTGTTCTTTCAAGTCTTGACCTTCTAACACCCGACGGCGTTCGGCGTAAATAGCACGACGTTGATTATTCATCACCTCGTCATACTCAAACACCTGCTTGCGGATGTCATAGTAGTAGGTTTCGACTTTTTTCTGTGCGCCTTCCAAGCTGCGAGTTAGCATCCCCGATTCGATGGGCATATCGTCTTCGACGTTGAAGGCTTCCATTAAACCAGCAACACGTTCGCCACCAAAAATCCGCAGTAAGTTATCTTCTAAGCTGAGGAAGAATCTTGTGGTTCCGGGGTCGCCTTGTCTACCGGCGCGTCCCCGCAGCTGGTTATCAATCCGCCGCGATTCGTGGCGTTCTGTACCAATGACGTGCAAGCCACCGAGTTCTACTACTTCATTATGTTCTCGCTCGGTGAATTGTTCGTACTCCTGCTTCACGCGTTTATAAGCTTCCCGCAATTTCTGAATTACAGGGTCATCGATGGGAGCTTTTTCGGCGGCTACAGCTACCTTTTCTTCAGCTTCGAGTTCCGGTAAACTGCGATCGCCATACTCCCGCACTGCAACTTCTACTGCGTCTTTAAGGAGCTGTTCTGTTTCTTTTGTCAACTGGGTGGGGAAAATTTCTGGTGAAGCCCGCCAAGTTTTAACTTTCTTGCCAGGGACAAAACCTTGACCGCCGCCATGTCCTGTAGGCAATCCCGCAGGTCTTTGAACGCCAAAGGCATCTTCATCTTCTGGCATCACAATGCGGGGCATGAAATATTCCCGCAGCTTCAGACGCGCCATGTATTCGGAGTTCCCACCAAGGATAATATCTGTACCTCTTCCCGCCATGTTCGTCGCAATGGTCACAGCACCTCTGCGCCCTGCCTGGGCGACGATTTCTGCTTCCCGTTCCACGTTTTCCGGTCGGGCATTGAGTAATTCGTGGGGAATTTCTAGCTGTTTGAGTAATCTACTGAGATACTCAGACTTTTCTACACTCGTGGTTCCTACTAGTACTGGCCTACCGAGTTCGTGCATTTCGGCACATTCTCTGGCGATCGCTCCCCACTTGCCTGTTTCTTTCTTAAAGACCATATCAGACAAGTCTTGGCGTCTTCTTTCACGGTTAGTAGGAATTACTGTAACTTCAAGTTTGTAAATTTTTTCAAACTCTGGTTCTTCAGTTTTTGCCGTTCCTGTCATTCCACCCAATTTAGGATACAGCAAGAACAAGTTTTGATAAGTAATTGTCGCTAGAGTTTGAGTTTCTGGCTGAATTTCTACATGTTCTTTGGCTTCAATGGCCTGGTGTAGTCCATCACTCCAACGCCGTCCGGGTAGTACCCGACCGGTAAATTCATCCACAATCACCACTTCTCCATTGCGGACAATGTAGGTTGTGTCTTTGAGAAAAAGTTCTTTGGCTTTGATGGCATTAAAAACAAAGTGCGCCCAAGGATCTTCTGGGTCAAATAAATCTGTTACTCCCAAAAGATTTTCTGCTTCTGCAAATCCTTCATCTGTCAATAAGACGTTACGGGCTTTTTCATCTACCTCGTAATGCTCATCTTTTTTAAGAGTCAGTGCTATTTCAGCAGCTTGCAGATATTTTTCTGTAGGTCTTTCCACCTGTCCTGAAATAATCAGGGGTGTCCGCGCCTCATCAATTAAAATCGAATCTACCTCGTCAATGACGCAGTAATTAAACGGGCGTTGTACCACATCTTTCATATCTGTGGCCATGTTGTCCCGCAGATAGTCAAAGCCGACTTCACTGTTCGTCACATAAGTGATATCACAGTTATAGTTTTTCTGGCGTTCAGTGGGAGTCATGCTTGCCTGAATTAGCCCCACACTCAACCCCAAGAAGCGATGCACCTGTCCCATCCACTCAGCGTCCCGACGAGCCAGGTAATCGTTCACAGTAATAACGTGTACACCTTTACCAGTAAGGGCATTCAAATAACTTGGCAAGGTGGCTACTAATGTTTTACCCTCACCCGTTTTCATTTCAGCAATTTGCCCTACGTGCAAAATGATACCGCCAAGTAGTTGGACATCAAAATGCCGTAAGCCTAAGACTCGGCGTCCTGCTTCTCGGACAACGGCGTAAGCTTCTGGCAAAATATCATCCAGAGCTTCGCCTTTTGCGAGTCTTTGTTTAAATTCTGCGGTTTTACCTTTTAACTCCTCGTCAGAAAGAGTATTAATTTCTTCCTCTAAAAGGTTAATTTCAGTAACGTAAGGTTGGTACTTTTTCAGCTTACGAGCGTTGGGATCGCCCAACAAAAGTTTTAGCATGGCAGGTTATCGAACTGAATCAAGGGGGATGGCAATTAAAGATTTGGCATTGATTATAAACATTTAACCCACTCAACAGTCTTAGTTGTGGATGGGTATAAAATGAGAATTCGCTCAAAAACAGGAGAAAAACTAGTCAATCAGTTTCTTAAATGATTGGTTTTAACTCTTATCTTATATTTACTCTTTCTTCATAGTATCATTTTGCCTCCAGATGGGGCCAAGGCATGGGGCATTGGGCATGAGGGAAGCAGGAGGTGTGGGAGGTGTGGGAGGTGTGGAAGGTGTGGGAGGTGTGGGAGGTGTGGGAGGTGTGGGAGGTGTGGGAGGTGTGGGAGGATGGTGAAAAAATCTTTCTCCCCTCTCTCCCCACACTCCCCACACTTCCCCATCTCCCTTCATCCCCCTCATTTCTCCCACTCTGGGCTAAGGCGGCGGAAATTGTAGTCGCTAGCACTGGGATGACAACTCACGCAGCTACCAATTTCGAGAGGACGTGGTAGCTTAACACCAGGATGCAAAGCTTTGAAATAACGGGAATTATTCAGGCGATAGGGTATTTCTTCGTCGTTGAGTTTGACGCGGGAGAAAGTCGAAAGATATTTCCACACTAGAATGCGGGGCGGATCGACTAAAGGCTTGAGTTGTGCGCCGTAGTGCTGGGAGTCTTCTAGAAGATTTTTCCAAGTTTGGGTGGGAAAAATGCCTGGTGGTAAGGCGATGTGGCATGTGGAGCAATTTTCTAAATACAGTTCTTGTCCTAGTTGATATTGTGGAGGTATGACATCAACTGTGCCAATTTCGGCTGGAGGAGTGGCACTTTGGGCGTTAGTTACCAATGCTAAAAGCCAGCCCATAGCTAGACTCCAGGTGATAATTACCAAGAGTAAACCGAAAAATTGGCGTTTGAATTCGCGATCGGCGCTTTGTCGTAGCACTTGACTATCGCTAAAGGGCGATCGCTTTTCGCCATCACGAGATTTCCGCTTAACAAAAATTGACATTCCTCACATTCCCAGATTTTTAGAAGTGGCGCTTGTGTTAATCATAGGACTTACGGAGTATTAGAAGTGTTTCAAATTACGTCTAAGTAGTTTTGCTCAGGAATAAATATAGCGATCGCATTTCCAGGGTACATCAAATTTAATATAAATATTTTTACAGCATACTACTGCTGATTATCCCAGAAAAAATCTCTTGGCAGTTTTAACCTGACTCACTAGAAAAATCAGCCAAAATATCTATAATTTCATTTACACCAATATCTTCTCTGTCAGACTTGGAATAAATCGTTAATAGCAAAATACTTGTAGTTGACTCAACTTGATAAATCAATCGATAACCAGCACTTTTACCTTTTTGGATATTACTATTGCGAACTCTCACCTTATAAACAACATACTCTTCACCAATGCCAGCAATTCTATCTCCAAGAATATTTCCCTGTTGTAATTGCTCAATAATCGCCTGAACATCAGTGCGAATATTGCGAAATCTCTTGGATAGTCTGTAAAGTTCTTCTTCAAATTCATCAGCAAATCGAATCGAAACCGGATTATTACTCTGCATCAATCCTGTCCCATAGCTCACTAATTGGTCTAGTTTGTCCTGCTTTTGCTTGCTGCAAAGCTCTTCTCAAACTAGCTTTAATCTCTTCAATAGGTGTATCGTCAGGATCAACTTCTTCTACGTTTGTTGCTTCTGGAACCAACACAATTACCCGAACCTGATGAGGATAATTAGTTCCTTGAATCGGCTCATCTAAAATTAAGTTTCCTTGAGAGTCAATTTTGCCAGTAACTTCGATCGCTTTCATCTGTTATCCACCTGAATTTGTAGGATATTTTAACACGGCTAAATCTCAGGAGGTTCGCAAAACCAACAACCAAAATTTCTATCGGGTTTTTAACTAACCAATTCTGTATGAAGATGCGGCTAATTATTTTAGGATATAGCGAATTATCTTTAGAAAACCTCAGCGTACCTTTGCGCCAACCTCAGCGTACCTTTGCGTTGAAAAAAGTTACAAAGATATAGCAGTTGCTAGCTACGTTAGGACATAAAACGATGGTTAAATCCCAACACCAATGGACTTTAAGCCTATTGCCTGCTATATCTGTAAAATTATTTTTAAGGAATAGGAACTGAGCGCAATAATCGCTCAACAACAGTTCTAGCGTTGCGTCCTCCTCTGGGAATGAGGCGATGGCAAATAACATAAGGTACGAGAAATTTCACATCATCGGGAATAGCATAATCACGCCCTAATAGAAAAGCTAGTGCTTGGGCAGCTCGTTGTAATGCTACGGTGCCACGTGGACTGACGCCAAGGGCGATTTCCTCATCTTGGCGTGTCGCCCGCACTAATTCGAGGATGTACTGTTGCAAGGAGGTTGCCACTTTGACTTGAGAACAGAGGTAACGCAATTCCTGTACTTCTGCCAAAGTAATACAAGGCTGCAAATCAGCTACCTTGACGCCATTTTGGAGATTTTGCAGCATCTGGAGTTCTTCTGATTCGGAAGGATAGCCCAAACTCAAGGACAGCATAAACCTGTCCATTTGCGCTTCCGGCAGAGGAAAAGTACCTTGATACTCGATAGGGTTTTGAGTAGCGATGACAAAAAACGGTTGGGGAACTGCACGAGAGACACCATCGACTGTTACTTGATGTTCTTCCATAACTTCCAGCAAAGCCGACTGAGTGCGGGGTGTAGCGCGGTTGATTTCGTCAGCAAGTACCACATTAGCAAAGACTGGCCCAGGAAGAAAAGTAAATTCACCGCTTTTTGGGTTCCAGATGTTCGTACCAGTGATGTCAGTTGGCAATAAATCGGGAGTGCATTGTAACCGTTGAAACTTGCCATCAACTGAACGAGCTAGAGATTTAGCAAGCAGGGTTTTACCAACGCCAGGGACATCTTCTAAAAGGGCATGACCGCCACCTAACAGCGCTACTAGCACTAAGCGTATTGCCTCACTTTTACCAACAATGGTAAGAGTCAGATTTTGTGTTAAAGCGTCAATTTTTTCTCTCATGGAGTGTGGGGAATGGTGAATGGGGCATCGGGCATAGCGAATAGGAAATGAGAAGTGGGCAAGATAAGGGAGTGGAAGAGATGAATTAATAACCCATGCCCAATGCCCAATGCCCTATGCCCTATGTCCAATGCCCTATCTATTGTTCCCACTCAACACTCAGAACTTGTCTAGCTGCTATGCAGTCGAGTTGAATTTGTGTTTTCAGGGCTTCGAGAGAGGGAAATTTTTGTTCGGGACGTAAAAATTTGACTAGTTCTACAGCCAGTTTTTTACCATACAAATCACCAGACCAATCGAACAAGTGTACTTCCACAGTTGCACAAACACCGTTGACAGTTGGGCGGTTACCGATATTCATGACGCCTAAGTTCTTACTGGGGGATACATCTGGCGTTTCACTGAGAGTGAAAACTCGCACAGCATAAACTCCTTGGCGGGGTAAAAACTTTTCTTTTGGTAGCTGGAGGTTAGCGGTAGGAAAGCCAATGGTTCTGCCTAGTTGCTGTCCTTGAACGACTAAACCAAGGAGGGTGTAGGGGCGTCCTAGTAAGAGATTTGCATTTTCGATATCCCCGCACTCAAGGGTTTGCCGGATGAATGAAGTGCTAATGCGGGCATCCTGACTTGAAGCATCATTGGTACAACTGCTTTGGGTAGGTGAGTCACCTGTATAAGTTTGTAAGGGAACGATGGTGACAGGAATATTGTATTTGGCGGCAAAGAATTGCAAATCTTTAGCAGTACCACTGCGTTTTTTGCCAAAACAAAAATCTTCCCCAATACTAATTCGCTGGCATTGGAGTTGTTGGACGAGAATTTTTTCGACAAATTCTTCAGGTGTCAAAGCAGATAATTCTTTGTCGAAGGGTAATAATACCAGTTGTTCTACTCCAAGCGATCGCAATTGCTGGACTTTTTCATCGAGTGGTGTTAGCAAAGTCCGGGGTTGCCCCGTAAAAAATTCCTGTGGGTGGGGATGAAAGGTGACAACTGTCGAGTAAATATATTGTTGATTTGCCAGTTGTTCATTTTCATTAGACTGTGGACTACCAGCTACCAACAACTGACCACCAGCGTGCAATACTGGCTCAATTACCTTTTGATGACCAAGATGTACGCCATCAAATTTGCCAAGTGCAACAGCAGTCGGCGTTAGTAGCCCTTCGCTGGAAGAAGCAACCCACACAGAACACCCATTTTGAGACAAATTTAGCACGTGGATTTTGAGATTTTAGGTTTATTTTAGCTATCAGTCATCAGTCATTGGTCATTGATCGTTAGTGAATAACCAATGCCCTATGCCCTGTTTGGCCAATGACCAATTTATAGCCAACAGGTACGCTCTCACGCTGAAAGCTTCTGATCGCCAATCTAATCTAAAATCTACTATTGCTGCAATCGCAACCTTTACACAGAAAATTTGCTAACAGGAAAAGATTCTGATAAGGAAGCTGAGGTGGAAACTTGAAGTACGATTCCTTCCCGTGCCATGATAGCACCAGGGAATTTCGCAGCTGCTTGTTTTCCTACACGATCCAAAAAGTCATCATTGTGGGCTGGGTCGTGGTGATAAATCACCAAGGTTTTGACATTAGCTGCTTGTGCCACTTTCACAGCTTCTTGCCAGGTTGAATGTCCCCAGCCGATTTTCGGGGATGTTGGTGAGTGATATTCTTCGTCAGTGTAAGTGGAATCGTAAATTAGAATGTCGGCATTACGAGCTAGCCAAAGCACATTGTCGTCGAGTCGGTCGGGAAAATGTTCGGTATCAGTAATATAAACAGCAGCACCATCGCGCCAGTTGACGCGGTAGCCTACAGCTTCACCTGGGTGATTTAAAGGTGCTGTTTCCACGGTAATATCATCGATATCTATTGGTTGCCCCGGTCGAATGTCGTGGAAACTTAAATTGGCCTGCATGATTTGTAAAGGCACGGGAAAATTCGGGTGGAGCATTTGGTCGTTGAGGCGCTGTTCTATGGTAGAACCATCAGGAGCGATCGCGCCGTAAATATGAAAGTTATTCCCCCTCACAAACCCTGGAACAAAGAAGGGAAAACCTTGCATGTGATCCCAGTGGGAGTGGGTGAAAAATATATGAGCTTCTAACGGCATCTGGCGCAATAAAGATTGCCCCAATACATGTAGTCCCGTGCCACCATCGAAAATTAAGCGTTTACCGCCCACTTGCATCTCAACGCAAGGGGTATTACCGCCGTAGCGAACGGTGTGTGGCCCTGGACTGGGGATGCTGCCGCGAACCCCCCAAAATTGCACGGTAAATTGATTCTCTATCCTAGACATGGGTGTTGCTTGCTGGACTGAGCGGGCGATAAATGAAAAAATTGTTACGTGTTTGGTTTGAGTTTATGCTGTCTGGCCGAATTTGTTAGGGAGACGATAAAAGGGAATATTTCTTGGTAAAACAGCATACCCTGTTTCCGGCGGATTGTGTAAATATCGATGAGGTACTCTAAGCTATCATTTTTAACTTTTTCAGATGTATGTGTATCCGTTATCTCTAGGGTGCCCCTAAGTTATAGCCTACATTTTCATGTGATGCATTTAATTAATTCCAATTCTTTCCTAATAATTCAATGATTCAGGGAAATTTGAATTCCCATTGAGATAATTTATCTAATCCAGTTGCGTAGGTAAGATTGTACTGCAAGGGAGTTATACTGATGTAGTTATTACGGACAACATGCACGTCTATCGGTACATTTTGCGGTAAATTTAACCCCATTGGCGGTTCAACATCTTCAATCACTTCTCCAGTTAACCAGTAGTAAGTTTTTCCACGAGGATCGACTCGTTTATCGAATACATCTATGTAACGCCGTACTCCTTGACGGCTGAGAGTCACGCCAGCTATTTCTTCCCACTCAACAGCAGGAATATTGACATTAAGCAACATCAAATCTGGTAGTGGTTTTTGGGCTAACTGGTCTAAGAGAATTTTGGCAAACTTAGCAGCAGGTTGAAAGTTTTTTGAGGTATGACTGGTAAGACTCATCGCTACACTGGGAATGCCTTCAATTAAACCTTCCATTGCCGCAGAAACAGTACCAGAATATAAAATTTCAGTTCCCAAATTGGCACCTTGATTGATGCCAGAGAGAACAAAATCCGGGGGAGTATCTAGCAAAGCCCACAGTGCCAATTTGACGCAATCTGAAGGCGTACCATCGCAAGCCCAAGCTTTTACAGCCGGATCGAAAAATGACTCCACAATTTCGGCGCGAATTGGCTGGTGCATAGTTAATCCATGCCCAGTTGCCGATCGCTCTCGGTCTGGGCAAACTACTGTCACATCATGACCAGCTTGTGCTAAATAGTTAGCTAGGGTACGAATACCCATAGCAGAAATACCATCATCGTTGCTAATTAGTAATTTCATAGGCGTTGGGAATTATTTAGTTATTTGTCATGTGTCATTTATTATTTGTCAATGACACTCGTCACAAGTATTAGCAAAAACAATGTACTCACCTGCCCAATGGCATCTAAACTGGTAAAACAAGCGTAATTCTGACTGTTGCCTTTGGTTTATCGACGGCATCTTCACTAGAATTATTTTGTAAGCAGTCCAGAAGCACTGGACTATAGACTAATGACTATAGGTTAATGACTAATAACTAATGACTAGCAATTTAGAAGCTCAACTTTTAGCACTGCGGCACCAAGGAGAACAAGCGATCGCCGCCGCTGATACCCTAGAACGTCTAGAAGAACTCAGAGTTAGTTATCTGGGCAAGAAAGGGGAACTGGGGGCGCTGTTGCGAAGTATGGGGCAGCTGAGTGCAGAGGAACGACCGATAATTGGGGCGATCGCCAATACAGTCAAAGAGTCCCTGCAAACTAGTCTAGACCAACAACGTGCCGCCTTGGAAGCCGCGCAAATTCGTTCCCAGCTAGAGGCTGAAACTCTTGATGTCAGTATGCCGGGAATTTACCGCCCCCAAGGTCGGATTCATCCCCTGAATGGCATTATTGACCGGGCGTTGGATATCTTTGTCGGTATGGGCTACACCGTGGCTCAAGGGCCAGAGATGGAAACAGATTACTACAATTTCGAGGCGCTTAATACCCCGCCCGACCATCCAGCGCGTGATATGCAGGATACTTTTTACCTGCCAGACGGCAATCTGCTGCGGACTCACACTTCGTCAGTGCAAATTCGCTACATGGAAAGAGAGGAACCACCAATTCGGGTTGTAGCTCCAGGGCGAGTTTATCGGCGAGATAATGTAGATGCCACTCACTCAGCAGTTTTCCATCAAATAGAACTTTTAGCCATTGACGAAGGATTAACTTTTACAGACCTCAAAGGCACAATTAAAATATTTTTACAAGCAATATTTGGCGATTTACCTATTCGCTTCCGCGCCAGTTATTTCCCGTTTACTGAACCTTCGGCTGAAGTCGATTTGCAGTGGAATGGTCGCTGGTTGGAAGTAATGGGCTGCGGTATGGTCGATCCAAATGTACTTAAATCGGTGGGTTATGACCCAGAAGTTTACACTGGATTTGCTGCTGGTTTTGGTGTAGAACGCTTTGCAATGGTATTACATCAAATCGATGATATTCGTCGTTTGTATGCCAGCGATTTGCGATTTTTGCAGCAATTTTAAAGTTTTGGTTTCAAAAAAGTAGGTTTGCGGCCTAAGTTACTAATTGTCTTGAGATTTGAAACTTGGAATTCTACTCACAAAGCCTGTGAAAGCAGGCTTTGGAAATTTTTTTATTTAGCTCCAATGGTTAGCCTTGTTTGCTCTAGCTACTAATAATAAAGTTCAACATGCTCAATTTCGAGGGCGGAAATTACTCACTGGGTTAACTGGCTGAAACGTTCAAATCTAAAAGTATTGGGAGTAAATGATATGGCACTTCAGGAAGAAATTGACAAAATGAGGCAAGAGATCAGAGCTGATAATTATTCAATGTCTATCGGTGAATGGATCAGCCTCTACGAAAACCAGGAAATCGACATACACCCTGAATTTCAAAGGTTTTTTCGTTGGCAGCCCAGTCAAAAAACAAGATTAATAGAATCTATTTTACTTGGTATACCTATTCCCCCGATTTTTGTTTCTCAACGTCAGGATGGTGTTTGGGATGTTGTAGACGGTCTTCAAAGGTTATCTACAATATATGAATTTATTGGCAAACTAAAAGATGAAAACCAAAAAACTTTAGATCCATTGGTTCTTGAAAAAACTAAATATTTGCCCAATCTAGAAGGTAAAAAATGGGAAGATCCGTATGATATACCAAATTCTTTAACACAAGCTCAACGTTTGTTAATCAAAAGAGCAAAGATTGATGCAACTATTCTTTTGAAAGAAAGTGACGAAATTGCAAAGTACGAACTATTTCAAAGATTAAATACTGGTGGTTCAATAGCTACTCCGCAGGAAGTAAGAAACTGCATATTAGTAATGTTTAATAGAGATATGTTTCATTGGATGAAAAGTTTGAGCCAAAATGAAATGTTTAGAGAGTGTATAGCTCTTAGTGAACGACCTATTGAAGAACAATATGATATGGAGTTACTACTAAGGTTTTTAGTATTCCGTACTATTGAAGAAAAAGATATGAGGAAGATAGGTAATGATTTAAGTGGGTTTTTGACTGATAAAATGGTAGAAATGGCAAAGAACGAAAGTTATAATTATCTTGAAGAAGAAGCTGCATTTAACAAAACATTTGAAATTTTGTATGAGCAAATGGGAAGCGATAGTTTTCGGAGATACTCTCCTACTAAAGACAAGTTTTTAGGAGGATTTCTAGTTTCTGCTTATGAAGTAATTGCTTTAGGAATTGGTTATAACTACGAAAATATATCGCACTTATCTTTTGATGTAAAAGAGAGAGTAAAGAAAATTTGGGTAAGTCCTGAATATACAAATTGGTCGGGTTCAGGTACTACTGCACAACGAAGAGTTCCAAAACTAGTTCCCTTTGGTCGTGAAATGTTCCAAGAATGAAAATACGTACTTTAGAGCAGTTAAGTGATAAGCTAGCAGAAGAACTTGCATGGCGAAAGATAGAACTCTCAGCATTGAAAGCCTTAATTGATGCAAAATCATTTTCATCAGGTAAACAAAAAGCATTACTTCGTAGTGGAATTACTATGCTTTATGCCCATTGGGAGGGATTTATTAAAGTAGCAGCTAATAGTTATTTAGAATTTGTTGCAATGCAGAGTCTACCTTACAACCAACTTTCTAAAAATTTTATAGCTTTAGCAATGAAAGATAAATTAGACCAAGCAAGGGAAACAAATAAAGCAACAATATATAGTGAGATTGCTGAATTTTTTATAACGAAGCTTAGTGAACGAAGCATAATTAAATATGAAAATAGAATTACTACATCTAATTTATCATCATCAGTTTTTAGGGAAATAGTATGTACACTTGGTCTAAACTACGGTTTTTATCAATCAAAAGAAGTTTTAATTGATAAAAAATTGCTTGAAAAAAGGAATATGATTGCTCATGGTAACTATCTTGATATAGATGAGCAGCAATACGATGAATTACATACTCAAGTAATACAAATAATGGACGATTTCCGGAATCAAATAGATAACTGTGCAGCTACAAAACATTATTGCCAAAGTCCATCTTTGAATAATCCCTAATATTTATTTTAAACATGTAAGTTAGTATGAACTATAAGTGTAATTGTAGTATATTAGTATTAGGGGATATAAAATATTTTAAATATCATTTAACCCTAATAAAACTCAGTTATATGCAACTATCAATTGTATTAAGATTGAAAGTTATTGGGTGGTCGGTGAATTACACTAACCACCCTTTTGAGACTTTTATTTAACTATTCCTGAATGACCTGGAATAGCTGCCAAAGGTCCAAATCTTCCACCTAAATATTGAGCGAGAAATTCTTTAGCGATCGCTTCTACTACCTTAATAAAATTACAGCTAACCGCAGATCAAGTACTCAACGCTGGAGAAAGCAATGCGGATTATGCCAGTGTCCCAGATTACTGAAACAGGTTTTAGTAAAAATTGTTTGGGCTGGTTATAACAGAACTGTATAGAAATTGCTTGTAAACCCTAAGTGCAATACTTACACTTAGGTATTCATGCTTACAAACAGTTTTTTCAACCAGTTCACCCTCATCTTTTCTCCAAAGAGAAGCAATCAGATGGTAAAAGAAACGACATATCTGGAGTTTTCAGATACTAAGTCGCACAAGTTCTATGAAGTGACAATTAGTGATGTAGAAGTAACTGTACGCTACGGCCGAATTGGGGATAAAGGCAAAACGACTGTCACGTTGTATGATACTGCCAAAGAAGCGGAAGCAGAAGTTACTAAGCTCGTTAATTCTAAGCTCAAGAAGGGCTATGAGCGTGCAGAAATGGGTAACCGCGTTAAGCAACCGATTTCTAGAGGCGATCGCCGCATCGCTGGGCTAAATCATCTCCGGCGCACTAGTTGGCAACCCATCATTAAACCTACTATTGATACTCCATTAGCATCTAAGTATCTTGGTAAACCTTGGTTCAGTCCTGGTGCAACTCATCCTATCTGTTATGACTGTGGAAAGCCCCTAAAGTATCATTTTCAGCTAAATCTGCAAGAACTCCCTGAAAGCTTAGAAGGCAAGTTTGGGACTGGGCTATTTCAACTGTTTACTTGTTGGGATTGCTTCAAACACTTCCCTCAAATTGTGAAGCTTGATGAACTAAGTCAGCCAACACCATCACAGCCAGAAATTAGTACAGATGATGCCGCCAATTTAAGTAAATGGGCAGCCGATGTCATTAAAACCAATGGCTTTGATGAATTTAATGGTCGCTATATGCTGCAAATTATGGGATGGCAACCCTTTGATGACTACCCTTTTCCTGAAGACGCAGAAGAAACCTATGGCACTGAATACAGTGAATATGAAGATCTGCTGGTCTTCCATGTTACTCAGGAAGATTTTGACTACTATGATGAAGACGACCCAGACAGACCAACGCAAACAGATATTCAATTAGCTTGGAATAGAAAAGCAGATAAGCTTTCGGGGTGGGGCTACTGGGGACAACACGTCGAGTATAAATACTGTCACATCTGCGCTCAACCTATGCAGTTTTTCTACCAATTAGGTATGGGTATTGAGTACGAAGGCAATAGGGGATTGGAATATTCGGTTGATGATGTTGTGCTGCTGTTTCAGTGTGCCGAGCATAAAGATGAATTTAACGTCCATGACAGCGCATTTTAAGTAGAAGGCAGAAGGCAGAAGGCAGGCGGCAGAAGGCAGGATAGCGCAGCGTTAGCGAATCCGCGAGCGTTGGCAGAGGTCAGGAGGCTCTAAGGGAAGGAAGTTTTTTCATGCGTTCTGGTGTACGCAGTTCATGATAGTTACTTAAGAGATAAAGAACTATGCATTTAGGTCTAATAGCTGTATTGCTTGTGCTATTTTTGGGGCCATCTTTATGGATCGGCTATCAAGCATGGGCGAAAGTGGGCTGGGCGTGGATGTTGCTGTTGCTACCGATCGCCTGGTTAACTGGCGCGATATTCGGGGCGATCGCTGCAATGTATCTTGTTGGGGTACTTGAGTGGCTAAGTAATCTCAACACACCACCTGCTGGGGCAGGGTCGATGGGTGGCGTGGCATGGCTTGGTATATGGTTGGTTGCAGCATTGATAATTAGTCCGTTTTGTGCGGCTATCTTTACCTGGCTGGCTGCAAAGTTCTTCCTGAACGCATAAGGAGACAGTGTGACTGAAAACTTGTCATCGTCAGAAACAGAACTTATTATCTCTCAGACTCAAAATCAATGGCGGGATGTCAGCGGTACTCCCCTAGATTTGGAACAAGCAACAATCGCAATTCGAGCATTGTATAAGTTTGCGGGACTGGCGCAACCAGAGATTCGCTTTTTTGAGAGTCCAGCAGCAGCTAGGGAGCAGGTTGAGCAAGAACATATGCAATCTGACTGTCTGCTACCTGAGTTATGGGATGTGTTACGAGATGACTTATGGCGATCGCTATATAACAGCTTAGGAAGTTTACAAAATCAATTAACCCATAGCTTGAGAAATCCTCTGTCTCAGGCATTGGAAGGCTCGTTTCAAACCTTAATGTTGAATGCATTGTCTGAGGTTTTGGAAGATTTCGTTGCAGAGTGTTTGTTACCAGAATGGGGTATCTGTTGGGCTGCGCCCGCATTTCTCACAAACAATAAAAAATCAATTTACATGACCTGATATAAGACATTTTTTTGATACATCATGAATTCAAATTTATGTGGTGTAAAAATTAAGTATAAGCCAGTACTTATGAAGCTAGAATAATCACTATATTTATCTTTATACTGAAAACAAAATGCTTTGTTCAGAAAAATAAGCATTTTTTTTACCAGACTTAGATCAAACCAAGTCCAAAGTATTATTAATTATGAGAAATTCAATACAATTTGAGTTTATATTAAGCAGTATTCGGGAGCATTTTTAAGCATCTGTAAGCAGCAGCAAAAATATGTTTGGAAGGACTTGAGCTACTAATCGCAATTAAAATTCGCCGTGCGCTGACAGTAATCAGCGCTCCGAGTTTTAATAATTTGGTACGAATAGTTCCGACTTGAGCGGTTTCTAATTCCGTCTTTGCTAAACATTGTGACCGCAATGCATTCATCAAAACGTAAGCTATAGAAGAGAACCATAAACGTAATTGATTCCCCGCGAATGTGTGGGTACTGGTTCTATCACTAAAAAGTTCCAGTTGTTGTTCCTTAAAGCGATTTTCCATCTCACCTCTCGGACAATATTTCTGGGTATAAAGTTCACCTGGAGCTATCTTATTCGTAGGAATTGAAGTGACAATAAAACGAATATTAGTCCCCTTTACTCCATACTCAACCTTACAAACAACACGACGACTACGACTCCAAGATTCACGGGTTTGATAGTCTAACGACTTATACCAAATTGAGTTATCAATCAAGTCAGAACCAAGAGACGGAAGTTGTTCATCTGCCTTAAATACAGTTTCTAAAAATGAAACTACTGTTGATAATTTCTGCTCATACTCAAGCGAGGCTCTATTTTTAGTCGTGGTAGTCATCTACCTCGACGACTATTTTGCGCCAATCCAAAAACGTAGTCAACCCCAGTCTGTGACTCACACCATGTCATGATATCGTCTCTGGAATAGGCACTATCTGCTCGTACTAAAATTTCGACATTCTGCCATTGTTGACGTATTTGTTTAATGACCCTCTGCAATTCTTCTAACGCCCCAAATGCTGGGTCTACATTAGAAGGACGTAGTTTGGCTGCCAATAAATGTTTACCACAAAAAATATAAAGTGGAGCGTAACAGTATCCTGCGTAATAAGTATTGAAGAAAACTTGCTCCTGATTACCATGTACTAAATCATCAGTTACATCCAAGTCTAAAATAATTTTTCGTGGTTCTTTGTCGTAAGATTCTAGAAATATTTTCACAAATAGACTTTCAATTTCTGATGAACAATGTCCAATTTTATGGTAACGGCTATCTGCTCCTTGTTCTACATCTTCAGGACAATGTTCCAGCCGATTTAATGTACTTTTCCCGGCCAATTTTGCTGGCTCATTCTCTAATCCAATTCTTTTTTTTAATGCTAAAGCAAACATCGGATCATGACGTAACTCTTCATGGTCGTTTAAATCTTCATATCCCATGATTAACCCGTATATCCGTTGTGCAATTAAGCTTTTTATTGGATGCAACATTCGGTTTGCTTGACGGTAATCTTGGAAACATCCTGCTAATCGTGATGTTATTTGCAGTTTTCGGTCTAGTTCCGCAATTAAGCTTAACCCCGCATCAGATGTTACCTGTCCCCCGTTGAAATTAACTACGACTGGGGGTGATTTTGGCTGTTCAAATCTGAACTGTTTTGGGAGCGATCGCGAAGCTTGTTGGGTCATGCTTTATAACTGCTGAAATACTTACCATATATACATTCTAACAATTTATTACACCATTTTTCTCAGAGTTTGTGAGAAATCCGGGTGCGGTGTTTGAAGCAGCGCATCGGCTAGGAGTGACGCTGCAACAAGAGCGATACAGTTTGTTTTGCAGCTATATGCGACACGTTGGTTGGATGTTTCCCTATGAAGGCATGGCGATCGCTATTCACCGTCCTCAAATTAGCTGGAGTAGTACAGGGCGAATTCATGCCGAAGGAATTCCTGCAATTCATTTTGTTGATGACTTCAACATTTACGTTTATCAAGGAGTCTTACTGAGTGAAAAGTATGGCAGAGTACATCCACGCAACTGGCAATCTGAGTGGCTGCTAACAGAACGGAATGCTGAATTGCGCCGCATATTGATTCAAGGCATTGGTTACGATCGCATTTCTCAAGAGTTGCAAGCCAAAGAATGCGATCGCTGGCAAGAGTACACGTTAATGCAAGTTGAGTCTGAGGTTGATGTCGAACCTATACACTTGTTGAAAATGACTTGCCCCAGTACTGGCTTTATCCATGTGTTGCGCGTACCACCACAGATTACTTCTGCCCGCGAGGCAATTTGCTGGGTCAATTGGGGCGTTGACCCCACTGAGTTTCTTGCTCAAAGTTAATTGTATTTCAGGTTGAATGTTGACGGTCAACAGTCAACCTAAAACCCCATACCTTTTTACGGGTGGGATGAGCTTAATTAACTATTCCTGAATGACCTGGAATCTCTGTCAAAGGTTCAAATCTGCCGCCTAAATATTTAGCGAGAAATTCTTCAGCGATCGCAAAAAAATGCAACCGATTTTCTGGTCTGGCAAAACCATGTCCTTCATCAGGATAAAGTACATATTTCACTGGTAAACCAGCTTGTTGCATTGCGTTGACAATTTGGTCGCTTTCTGCTTGTTTGACTCGCGGATCGTTTGCACCTTGACCGATGAGTAAAGGTTTTTGAATTTTGTCAGCGAAAAATAAAGGCGATCGCGATTTCAAAAACTCTTCTTCTGTTTCTAAATTACCAACACGGTGATAAAACATTGCCTTGAGTGGTTCCCAATAAGGCGGTATAGTTTGGATTAAAGTAATCAAGTTACTAGGGCCGACAATATCCACACCAGCAGCAAAAATTTCTGGTGTAAAAGTCAACCCCACCAAGGTCGCATAACCGCCATAAGAACCGCCCATAATTGCAATCTTTTGCGGGTCAGAAATACCTTTTTCCACTAGCCAATTAACACCATCAATCAAATCATCGTGCATTGTGCCAGCCCATTCCCGGTTTCCGGCATTCAAGAATGCTTTACCATAACCAGTGGAACCCCGATAATTGACTTGCAAAACAGCGTAACCACGGTTAGCTAGCCATTGCGCCTCCGGATCTAAACCCCAGGTATCGCGCACCCAAGGGCCGCCGTGAACCAGCAGTACTGTTGGTAAATTTTGGCTAGGTATTCCCACAGGGGTTGTGAGGTAACCGTGGATAGTCAAACCATCCCGCGCCTCGTAGGAAATCGGTTGCATTGAAGCTAACTGCAACCCTTCGAGTTTGGGTTGATTGCTAAAGAGGAAAGTGCTAGTTTTTGATTCTCGGTTATAGGCATAGTAATAAACTGGACCATCGTCTGTGTTATAAGCTAATAGCCAGTTTTTATCTTCCAAATCGCGGCTAATTAAAGAAAACTCCCCAGAACGTACCTTGGCAATTTCTTCAAAATCAGCGGCGATACTTTCGTCAATTACCTGCCACTCCTGTTTATCTTTGTAGAAAGAAACTGCTTGGATAACTCGTGTTACAGGCTGAATGACTATCCCCATAACATCATACTGCTCATCTTGGGCGATCGCTGTTTCTTCACGGGTATCTAAGTCAACAGCTAGCAGACGTTGGGCGTTAGCATCGTGACTGCCTTCAATATAAAGTGTTTTGCCATCAGCCGAGAAGCTAACAGAATTCCCTTGTTCTTCTAGTCCCCAGTGACGGAGAACATCCCACTCTTTATCCGTGGTTTCCCGTAATAACAAATCGTAACCACCATCAGGAGTACTAGCTATTGCTGCACGTACTTGGAAATCAGCATCCGCTGTCCAACTGATAATATTACCTGGATTGTCAGTGTCGAATTCTACTGCACCATTTTTTAAGTCGATCCGGTAAACATCGAACTTTTGCGGATTGTTTAAGTTCAAACCTACCAGTACTTGGTCTGGAAATTTAGGGTCTATATCTACAAAGCCTACTTTTACACCCTGAAATGGTGTTAAATCGCGGACAATCTTTGACTCAATATTAACTAAGTAGAGGTGAAAGTTTTCATCACCGTCTGAGTCCTGCATGTAAATCAACTCATTGGTGTTATAAGTCCAAAAGAAAACGCGAATACCGCGTTTTTTGTCGGCAGTTAGTATTCGATCGTCTTCTTGTCCCACAGTACGCAGCCATACCTGCAAGACATTTTTGTCATCAGGGGCGATATATGCCAAATATTTGCCATCAGGCGAGAGTCTTGGGCTAGTTTTTTCGGGATTTCCAAAGAGAATTTCACGCGGAATCAGCGGTGGCAGTGAGGTTGCTGTTGCAGATGACATATTTTATCCTCTACTTGAGTGAATAATTCGTAATTAATTTATTCAGGTTTCATGCCTCTAAATAAATTTAGAGAAAAAGACAAATATTTTTCCTAGTTTCGAGGAAACGGATTTATCAGTGAGGTAGCAATTACGAATTATGCTAACTACCCCATTGTTACTTGCTGCTGAAAATGACAATTCATCCTATTGGGTGAAACTAGCAGGGAAATAAAAGAGGCAAACAAAGACGGAAAAATGATTTGTATCTTTAATTTAGATGAGTTGTTTTTAAGGTGGGCATTATAATGTCCAGTCTAGCGTAGTCGTTTACTAGTGAATGAGTCTTTAATACTCGCGAACGAGTCTTTGATACTCGGCGACGAGTCTTTAATACTCGCGAACGAGTCTTTGATACTCGTCAACGAGTCTTTGATACTCGTCAACGAGTCTTTGATACTCGTCAACGAGTCTTTGATACTCGGCGACGAGTCTTTAATACTCGGCGACGAGTCTTTAATACTCGGCGACGAGTCTTTGATACTCGGCGACGAGTCTTTGATACTCGGCGACGAGTCTTTAATACTCGGCGACGAGTCTTTAATACTCGGCGACGAGTCTTTAATACTCGTCAACGAGTCTTTAATACTCGGCGACGAGTCTTTGATACTCAAAAATACGCAATACTCCCAAAGTAGAGAGGTTGCATTGCAATATCTGTACAAACACGAAATTTCTGACAAGTGTCATTAACCCAAGTGTATTGGGAAATATTCCGACAGGTGACACCAAACTAAGGTTAGCGACAATTATCACAATGTCCGCAACGCCAGCTGGCTGCTTCTTTGCCAAAACCAAAGGCGTTTAACAAAAACTGCCAACGACACTGTTTGCTTGTGAGATATTGTTGCATTTGTTTGGCGGCGTGTAATTGCGTCGCTGACTGATGTTTCGCTTTTTCCTCAATGGTATAGTGAAAAGGGTCAAGCCAGTTTAGCTGACCGTTGCTATGGAGTAAAGCTAAGGCTGTAGCAGCTTCGGGAAATTGTCGAGTTACTTGGTTCACTTCTCCCTGCTTTGGTAATTTTTTCACAAGTTGCTGCGCTATTTGTTGTTGCGATCGCATTTGTTGTTCAAAAAACTGCTGTCTTTGCTTATCTTCAGGATCTAACCACCCCGTAGGTTCACTCACCAGGGTTAACGCTTCGGCTGGTTTTCCATCTCTTCCAGCGCGGCCGATTTCTTGCACATATTCTGAAAGCAAATGTGGCGGCTGAAAATGGACAACCCACCTAACATTACTTTTATTAATCCCCATTCCAAACGCACAGGTGCAAACCACAAAGGGCATTTTTCCACTTAGCCAGCTAGCTTCCACTGCACGGCGTTCTGTTGCACCTAATCCTGCATGATAACTCGCTGTGGCATAACCCATGTCTGCTAACCATTGAGCTAAATCTTCACTATCTCGCCGAGTGCGAACATAAACTAAGCCTGATTGTTGCGGTCTGTTTTGAATAAACTTTAATAATTGTTGTTTTCTACCTCGTGGCGTCCAAGCAATGCGAACGCTGGGATGCAAATTAGAACGGTAGGGATTCAATCGAAAAATCTCTGGTTGCTGTAATTGTAAAACTGTTTGAATAATTTTTTGCGCTAGGGGGTCAGCAGTAGCGGTAAAAGCTGCAATGCAGATTTTCGTTCCTGGTGGTTTTGATTTTAGCAACGCCGGACGTACCGCCCCTAATCTGCGGTAAGCTGGGCGAAAAGTATCACCCCACTGCACTAAACAATGGGCTTCATCCAAAATCAAACCATTAATTTGCAATTGCGGCTGAGATAATCTTTCCCACACTGGCGCACTCAACAAAGTTTCTGGCGATAAATACAGTAATCTTAGCTGCTGGCGTTCCAAAGCTTGCAGAGTTGCACGGCGTTGAGATGAAGGTAATTCACTATGCAAAAGTGCTGCCTTTTGGTGGTTTTCTCGTAGTTCCTGTACTTGATTTTCCATCAACGCCACTAAGGGCGAAACAACCAAAGTTAACCCTGTTTGTAGTAGTGCGGGAAGTTGAAAACAAATTGACTTACCTCCACCTGTGGGCATAATAATCAGCGCATCTTTTTGTGCTAACAAACTGCTGACAATTTCTCCCTGTGGCGGTCGAAAATCTTCATAACCCCAAATTTTTTTAAAAGCAGCGAGAACTTCTTGCCAAGATTTTGTGGTTGGCTGATTCATAATCAATATATGCACCCATATCTTTGAACACTGAATATAGCTTTTGCTTTGCAGCTAATGGTTCAGTAGTTTCATCATCTGAATATTGCAACCTACAGGCAATAGGCAATAGGCAATAGGCAATAGGTTGTTTTTACGAATGATTTAAGATTGTTATATAATTAATTATTAAGTTTGCAAGTATTAAATCATAATATGAACGAAGAGTTAAAACATAGATTTTATATCAATACCGATAAGTCTAAATTAGATATTGAAATGATTCATAATTTTTTACAAACTTCTTATTGGGCTGAAAATATCCCGTTAGCGATTGTAGAAAAGTCAATCAAAAATTCTTTATGTTTTGGGTTGTATGAAGGCGAACAACAAGTTGGCTTTGCAAGAGTCATTACTGATTATGCGACTTCTGCGTTATTAAAAGATGTTTTTATTTTGCAGCCTTACCGAGGACAGGGTTTAGGCAAATGGTTTGTAGAATATATTTTACAATATCCAGAATTACAAGATGTTCAAAGGTGGATGTTAGGCACAAGAGATGCTCATGGACTTTATCGGCGTTATGGGTTTAAAAATTTGACTGAGCCGGAAAGAATCATGATACGTTTCAATCCTAATGTATAAGCCGGGAAACTTGTCCAACCCACTACCTAGCTAACCTAATATCTGATGGATTATTTTAGCTTTGGTACACGGCTAGTAGCTCATTGCATTAGTTATGAGTAATATTAGATTCAATACTCCTTAGAGCTTAAGGCAACTGTATTGAAACTAAATAAGTAAGCTATACTGAGACAACAAAATATACACCCTAAGATTGAATTTTATGATTCCTTCTTATTTAACTCAAAGATTGAATGACCTTGAAGATAATATTTATAAAGATTTTCAATTGCTCAAAAGATACGAGGATGCTCTAAGGTTAGAACGTAGTCCGGTTCTTCAATTAAACTACGAAAAAAATATTGAGGATTTGAAATCCTCTGCTATTAAACATAAACAGGAAGCTGATGAGGTGCGTGAACAAATAGTACGAGTATCAGGAAAATTAGCTTTTGAAGAACAAAATAGCATCAATAACCGATTAGATGATATTTCTGAAAATATTAAAATCTTACAGAAAGGGCAAACAGACATTCTGAATCGGCTAGAGCAATGTAGAGAAGCATTGCTAGCATACTATGATACTACTCAACGGACAATAGTTTCTAGCATAATTCAACAGTTAAATCAAAACCAAGTATACATGGCGCAAATTCTAGTTGAGGAATTGGAGGAGCAATCTCTCCTCAAAATGCAGCAAATACTAGCTTTATTAAAGGATAAATTTCCGGCTGTTTCCTTGTCTCAAACAACCTTAAGTCAGGAAGTAATTCAAAACCAAAGAATTGATATTAAGGATAAATTAATGCTAACAATACCGTTTATTCCAGGTATTATTGGATATGACGGTGAATTTGAATTTAGAAGTAGCAGTAATGAAAAAAATGCTTGGGATTGGGTAATGTTAAAAGTAGGGCGATCGTAACTAATGAATAAACAGCAGGATCGAGAATATGGGTTGATGCACAGCCTAATTGAAGAATTAGATCGTCCGCCATCGCACATACAACAAAGATTAAGGGATATAGAAGATAATATTCATAAAGACCAAGAACTACTTAAACGATGTGAAGATGCTAGACGAACGGAGCGACTGCCTCATCTACTGACAGAGTATGAAAATCAAATTCAGGAAATTAAACAAAGAGTTCAAAATTATAAAGAAGAAAGATTAATACTTCAGCAACAAATTGAAGCAAACAAGAATATACCTTATAAGCTCACACAAATTACACCAAACTTTGTAGGTAAAAAAGGCTCTTTAGAATCCCTTAGCAAAATGCTGAGAAAATACCCAGGTTGGTGTAGAATTGCTGGACTATATGGCTCCCCTGGTTCTGGAAAGTCTGCACTGGCTTGTTTTTTTGCTCAACACTATCAGCAAGAACTTTTTCCAGAGGGAGTGATTGCAATTGACTTAAGACTTTACAACGATTACAAAGGTCGAGATAAATTGAATGAAATTGCCAAAGCTTTTATCGCAGAATGTCCTAATGTTCAATTTACTTTAAGCGAGCAACGTAATGTTGTTCGTATGATGCGAGACATATTTAGAGAACGCCGAATGTTACTCATATTTGACAATGCAGAAAACACAGAAATTAAAGATTTATTTCCTGACGGAAATCAATGTGCAATTATAGTAACAACTCGTGAGCGAGAACTACTCAATTCAATTATTCCTCAGCCGTGGAGAGGTATCTTACCTCGAATTGAGGAATTCTCTGAAGAGGAAGCTATTCAATTTTTCAAGCAGCTTTTAGAAGAAGATTTATCAGATGATGAACCTATCAAAAAAGTTGTTAAGTTACTGAATAATTTACCATTAGCTCTAGAGATTGCTGGTAGACAACTCAACGCAAGATTTGTACGTTATCGCGATAGTAATGCAGTGTTACTAACTCAAGATATAAAAATAAACTTATTAATTGAATATGCAGATTTACTCGCTCAGGAGCAAGCTAAACTAATTGAAAAGTTACGAATTCGTGTTTCAGGAGTCCATTATCTTGATATTCGCTCTTCATTTTCTTTGAGCTTGCGATTCTTAACCACCGAAGAAGTCAACTTTTTAGTAGGACTAAGCGTTTGTCAACATGAAGAATTTTCACCGTATGAAGCACAAGCAGCAATTGGTTGTGACCAAGAAATAACAGGGAATTATTTGGAATACTTGGAACAGCTTTCATTGATTAAAACTTCATCAAGAAGACGTAATTATTATGTTTTTCAACCACTAATTCACAAATTTACTCAAGATATTGCAAGATATCCTAATTTGTATGAATTAAATATTGAACCTACTATTATTGAATCTTCTAAAAAAAGATATTTACAATTTTTAACCCAGTTAAAAAAATATAAACATCTTAGCACTCATAGCAGTCAGAGCAATATAGAAACGAATTTTGAGTCTTTTCTGGAAGCTGCTGAGTGGTTTCTCAAATATAAAATCCCAGAATATAAGCTTATTGATGCTCTTTTACCGTATTTTGAAAAACGTGGCTATTGGAAACGAGCCGTAAAGCTTATAGAAGGATTCCAGATATTAGCAAGATTTTTGAAGCACGATAAAATTGCTGTTAATCTTTTGATGCAGCAGGCAAAATATTTGAGCCTTGATGGCGACCATAAAACTGCTCAAAATATACTACAGCTTGCTGAGAATCTTTTAGATGATGTTGATGATTTAGATTTTCGTAATCATGCTAAGGCAAAAATTTTTCAAATTTTGGGAGTGTCATTGCACAGACAAGGTGAATTTCATAATGCAGAGCAGAAGTTTTTAGACAGTATCCACCTTAAAGAAGAATTAAATGATTTATTGGGATTAGGTATTACATATAATAGCTTGGGGGTTTTACAGATTGAACAAAAAAGGTGGGATGATGGTATAGCTAATATTAGCCGTAGTGTTGAAATTGGTAAGCGTTTAAACAATAAAGCGCACTTAGCAAAAGCATTAACTACTTTGGGTGGAGTTTTTTATCAACAACAGAAATACTCTGACTCAGAGAATATCTTCAAAGAAAGTTTAAATCTTGAAAAAGAAAGGAAAAATCGAAAAGGTGAGGGGATGGTATTAAACAGCTTGGCAGAAGTTCAAATAAAATTAAACAATATAGAAGAAGGAAAACAAAATTTTCAACTTAGTTTGAGTATTAAAGAAGAAGTTGGAGATGTTAAAGGAAAAGCAATTCAACTCCATAGCTTTGGCAGATTGTTATTACAGCAAAATCAATTTAATTTAGCTTTGAAGTATTTAAAAGACAGTATAAGTATCTTTGAGGAAACTTTGCATGATGAACGAAGTTCTGCCATAGTTCATACTACTCTTGGTAAGGCTTTTTTGAAACAAAAGCGCCTTGATGATGCAATTAAAGAACTAGGTAGAGGCTTTGAAATTGAAGAAAAAATTAGAAACCAAAGAGGGATTGAAATTGTACTTCCAGTTTTAATTGAGACTTTGATTAAACTTGGGCGACGTAAAGATGCATTAAGCTACTGTCATCGTGCTATTGCTATTAGTGAAGTAAATCGATGCTTTTTACACTTATGTTCTTAGTATACAAGTTTTGTTGGAGGGGGGTTTGCCCCCAGAGCAAAGGCATCTAAATCAAAATTAGGAATGATTCTAATTTTAGGAATGGAAGGGACAACCACCACTCGTTAATTTTTGCAGAAAAACATTATTATCAAAATAATGTTCTAAAGACTCAATTTTCAAATCATCAGTGACACGAGCAATACTAACTCCTACTATTTCTACTGTTTCGCCAGTAGGTGCATAGTTTTTATAGGAACCACTAAATGTTCCCCAATGTCGCCATTTAAAGGTGACACTAGGTGGCCCCGAAAGCACTTCTGTTAATTCCCAAAGAAAGCCATTAGGAAAAGCTGTGTGAAAAAGTTCAAATGAAGATTCAAAGGTTTCAGATTTGGAGCTATACTGCTCTGTTTCACCAATAAATAAGTTATAAGTTCCTTGTTCTGCAACTTCTTGGGCAGTATATTGTTCTCCACCATTGCTACTCATTTTAAATTTATCAGTAACAATGGAAAGCCATTGTTGGGGATTAGATTTATGAGAAGCTTCCATTTCAAAAGTGCGGACTAAATTTTGAGCGATCGCTTCTAAAGAACCTTCGGGATGATGAAATTTTCTCTCTTGATGAAGAACTTCATTGGTGCCTGAATAATCTGGACGTTTTCCTTCCCGCCACTGTACTTCTTCATCATGAGCAATGACTATCTCTCTATCTTGTACCCAAAGTGGCAATTCTGTCGTTTTCTCGCTAACCATACAATTTGATTGATAATAAACATCGCTTTTAAGAATAAAATTTTCTCGATATTAAACAAATCAGAAAATATATAAATTAAAAAATATTCATAATAGCTAGTAATTCAGGATACATAAAATAACTAGGGTAGCACAGCTAACTGTGCTACCCTATTTACGCTTTTCAATTAACTGCAAATTAAAACACAAGTGTTTTTACACTTTCTGTGCAGATACACCTTCTGGTTTTTGTTGAGTTTGCAATGCTGCATACAACCTATTTAGGGCATTTACATAAGCTTGCGCTGATGCCACGATGATATCTGTGTTCGCTGCATGACCAGAAAACACTCTGGATTCATAACGCAAACGAATTGTTACTTCCCCAATAGCGTCAATACCTGCTGTTACTGACTGCACAGAAAACTCTATCAATTCGTTGGGCACGTTTACTACACGGTTGATTGCTTTGTAGACTGCATCCACTGGCCCAGTACCGATCGCTGCATCGGTTAATTCTTGCCCTTCTGGGGTACGCAGAGTAACTGTAGCGGTGGGACGGGCGTTGCTACCACAGGAAACTTGCACCAGTTCTACACGGAACAAATCTGGCGCTTGTTGGATTTCATCGTTAACGATCGCTTCTAAGTCGCGATCGGATATTTCTTTCTTTTTATCTGCAACTTCTTTGAATCTGACGAATGCTTTATTTAATTCGCTATCCGACAATTCAAAACCCAATTCTTTTAACCGGGTACGAAAAGCATTTCTGCCTGAATGTTTGCCCAAAACTATTTGATTGTCTGTTAAGCCAATCAATTGGGCATCCATAATTTCGTAGGTGAGTTTATTTTTTAATACGCCATCTTGGTGAATGCCTGATTCATGGGCGAAGGCATTTGTCCCAACGATCGCTTTATTTGGTTGCACTAGCATTCCTGTCAAATTAGAAACTAGGCGTGAAGTTCTGTAAATTTCACGGGTGTCAATATTTGTCAGGGATTCTTGAGATTCTTCTGGTCTTCCCAAATAAGGATTAAAATATTGTCGCCGCACATGCAACGCCATCACTAATTCTTCTAGTGATGCATTTCCAGCGCGTTCGCCAATGCCATTAATCGTGCATTCTAGTTGGCGTGCGCCATTTTTTACGGCTTCTAAAAAGTTAGCAACTGCTAAGCCTAAATCGTTATGACCGTGAACTGAAATAATCGCTTGGTCGATGTTGGGGACATTTTCTTTAATGCCTTTAATAATCGCTCCAAATTCACTGGGGGTGATGTAACCAACTGTATCGGGGATATTAATTGTTGTTGCACCAGCGGCGATGGTAGCTTCTAAAACTTGATACAGAAATTCCGGATCGGAACGAGCTGCATCCATTGGCGAAAATTCCACATCTGCCATGAAGGATTTAGCATAAGCTACCATGTCTTGGGCGATCGCTAAAACTTCTGCCCGTGACTTCCGCAACTGATATTCTAAATGAATATCTGAAGTCGAAATAAATGTGTGAATTCTACCTTTAGCTGCTGGTTTTAATGCTTGGGCAGCAGCTTCAATATCCGCCTTAATTGCCCTTGCCAAACTGCAAATTACAGGCCCATTTTCTGTTCCTACAATTTCTGCAATCTTGCTAACGGCTTCAAAATCTCCCGGACTGGCGAAGGCAAACCCCGCCTCAATTATATCCACGCCCAGCCTTGCCAATTGCTTGGCAATGACTAATTTTTCGTCTATATTCAGGGTTGCTCCCGGACACTGCTCTCCATCTCGCAATGTGGTATCAAAAATCAGGATTTTATCAGTTTTAGTTGTCATTTGCACTTTCTTGTTTAGTTTTTAGTTATCGAGCAAAATATCTTCAAACTTAATTTTTACTTTTACCTTTGTAAATAATTGTTAAATCTATTAGCCATCGGTTTTTTCTATTTGATCTCTGATATCATTTAAATCTATATATCTATCCGTAGCATTCCGTAGTTCTCTAGCAATCATTCCTTCTGTTGATACTACTGTAATATGTGTATTTTTGGAACGTAATAGTTCTATTGCTCTTTCAAAATCACCATCACCACTAAATAATACCACTCGATCGTACTGGTCTACTGTATTGAACATATCGACAACAATTTCAATATCTAAATTAGCTTTTTGTGAGTAACGACCAGAAGTATCATCATAGTATTCTTTAAGAATTTTAGTTCTAACTGTATATCCCAGACTAATTAGAGCATCTCTAAAACCTCGTTGATCTTGTGGGTCTTTTAAGCCAGTGTACCAGAATGCATTAATTAATGTTGTTTCTGACTGCTCGTGTTTAAAGTATTCTAAGACTCGTCGCGGGTCAAAAAACCACCCATTTTTTTGTTGAGCATAGAACATATTGTTTCCGTCTACAAAAATAGACAGACGATTCATTGGAGAACCCATACAAATTTACACCTAATAATATAAATGAATTTAGATGGAACAATAGATTATAGCAATTTTCAAATGCCTTGTTTGCTAATATCTATAAAGTAGCTTTTCATCTATAGCTTTAATGCTACCTGTTTCAAAGCATAAAAACGGCTGCAACATTAGAGTTGAGAACTTGGGTGCTAAGCCTTATTCACCTCCGGTACTGCAAGAGCCACCCTGTAATCAAAATCTACCAATAAAATTGTCCCATTAACAGCATTCATAGCTGTATAACACTAAAGTTTACTCCTAAAGAGGTATGGCATAAGCTCAAGGGAGAATATAAGTTGATGCCTATCTATAAGTAAAGCTTTTAGTATCAGGACATACTTTCTAGAGAATATCAATAGTTCCGCTAAAGGCAGAAGACACACTTGTAACACTTTCTGGTAAAGCACCCAGTTGAGAGTATACCTGTTGGTTAGGTTGGAGTAAAATCTCACAGCAAACAAGTGTACAGGTAGAGTATATTAGTTCCGATCTGTGGGACAATCACTAGTTATAACTCACTCAACAGACAAGAAATAACTTAGGCAGTGCCTGAGAAATAATCTCTTGGGGGCTAACTTTGCTAAGCGAAGTTTCTTGAAGAATAGAAGATACTTTACAAATGTATAAGATTAACATTTTAAGTCTTATTTCAATGTGCTTGTAGTAAGAAGGTGGTCTGAATAAATAAAAATGTTGGACTTAAATCAATCAGTAACACGATATGGCAGAAGAATCTACATCTACCTTAACCAAAAACTCTGTCTCTGCTGCCAACAGATTACCCAGTAAACCGACGAAAGTTACATCTACAGCAGCGGCACGACAGTCTAGGTGGATAGTTCGCTTAGGTCATGTACTGGCTGGGACTTGGGCAATAGGCGCAGCATTACTAACTGCTTCTGGTTGGGATTTAGTTCAATTGATGGAGAATCAGGTACTTTCTCACTTTTTTCAAGTACGCGGGTCGATTGTTCCTCCAGAAGACATCGTAATTTTAGCAATAGACGATCAGTCAATATCAGTTCCAGAACAGTACTATAAAACAGATCCGCAACAGTATGCCTACCTAGAAACACTGAAATCCTTTCCTTATAAACGTGCTGCTTATGCCCAGGTAATTCAAAAATTAATGAAAGCAGGTGTTCGTTCTGTAGGGTTAGGTCTTGTTTTTGATACACCGAGTAGTTATGGGCCTAATGACGATCGCCAACTGCAAGCAGCACTGAAAAAATATGGTAGCAAAGTTGCTTTAGCAGCCCTCTACGAAAATTTCGAGACGCACCAAGGGTCGTTTACCCAACTGACACCGCCACAACAGATGTTTCACACAGGGTCAGTGTCCATTGGTTCAGTTAATTTCCCTGTGGAGGTAGATGGTAAAGTTCATCGATTGGCTAGTGAATTTCCCAAATTATTAGATGAAGAAAATTTATTTACAAATAAGCTACCTTCCTTTGATGAAGCAGTGCTGAGGGCAGCACAAATAAATTATCCGCGACCAAAAGGCGATCGCATTTATTTTTGGGGGCCTGCGGGAACATTTGAACAAATACCCTTTTGGCACGTACTCGATCCAGAAAATTGGAACACTTATTTGCAGCAGGGAAAAGTATTTAAAAATAAGATTGTTTTGATTGGTTCAACAGATAAGTTAAACAATGATTATTATCCAGTAGCAGCTAGTAAGAGTCCCGAACCGATGTCGGGGGTAGAAATTCACGCCAATGCGATCGCAACTTTAATGACAGGTAAAGCTATCAACGAAGAAATTCAAACTCCGCCATTACGTGGTTTGTTTGTGTTAGTTTTAGTAGGCACTTCAGCATTAATTATCAGTAGAAATAAGCATAGTCTGAATCGATTTCTCTATAGTCTAGTTTTATCTGGTACTTGGCTAGGAATTAGCTATGGGTTATTTGTCCACGATGGGTTGATTTTCCCTACTAGCGTACCAATGGTGGCGATCGCTTTTTGCGGACTGAGTTACCTGGGAACCTCAGTGGTTAGAGAAAACATTAGAAAACGCCAATTAGTAGACATATTTCAGAAATATAAAACTTCTCCCGTTGTTCAAGAAATTATCAGCCAACAAGACGACCTGCAAGACCTAATTGAACAACGAGATTTAGCTTTATCAGGTAAAATGTTGGCTCTACGCTACAGAATTGTGAAAGTTCTTGGTGCAGGGGGATTTAGTGAAACTTACATTGCTGAAGATACCCAACGTCCTGGTAACCCGCGATGTGTTGTCAAGCAACTAAAACCAAGCAACACCAAACCAGGAGGATTGCAACTTGCCAGACGTTTATTTAATTCCGAAGCACAAACACTAGAAAAATTGGGAACTCATCCTCAAATTCCCCAACTTTTGGCGTATTTTGAAGAAGATGAAGAATTTTATTTAGTACAAGAATACATACTTGGTCATCCTCTGGGCCACGAATTGCCACCAGGCAGAGCAATTGAAGAAATAGCAGTCATCAAAATCATCAAAGACTTATTGCAAACATTAACATTTGTTCATGAAAACAACGTGATTCACCGGGATATTAAACCTAGCAATATCATCCGGCGACACTCAGACGGAAAACTCGTACTAATTGACTTTGGCGCAGTTAAAGAAGTCGCCGCCACACAGCTAGAGACTCAAGAGCAAACTGCCTTCACCATCGGTATTGGGACTCAAGGTTACGCACCAACCGAGCAATGTTTCGGCCGTCCACAATACAGTAGTGATATCTATGCAGTGGGTATGCTTGGGATTAAAGCCTTGACTGGTATCACACCGCGCGAGTTAGAGAGAGATGCCCAAGGACAGGTAAAATGGAGCGATCGAGTGCACGTGAGTCAGCCTTTAGCTCAAATTCTCAATAAAATGGTGCAGGATGACTTCAGAGAGCGATATCAGTCTGCATTGGAGGCTCTGAGAGCTATCGAAGTTATTGCTTCTGGCGATTTGCTCAATCCCCAAAGCGGATACCCCATGCTACAACATGACTCATCGATGAGTACTTTAGACGAATTAAACGTTACTACAAAATCTTACCCAGCAAGCTCGTCAGAAACAACTTGAAGGAATTTTAGATTTTAGATTTTAGATTGAAAGATAAACGTAGGTTGCGCGATCGCAAGATTCTGTCGGTTAACAAGTCAAACCCAACCTACGTAATTTTACTCAATTTTACATCGATTTTAATTTAACGAAAAGAATTCTTCTCCTGCCGTGGGATGAATGCCTATTGTTTCATCTAGATCCTGCTTAGTAATGCCTTTGCGAATTGCAACACCAAGACTTTGAATGATATCTGCTGCATTTTCACCCACCATATGAGCGCCCAAAACTTCCTCAGAATCACCATTTACTACTAACTTGATGCTTGCCTGCTTATCTTTTTCAGTTAGCTGATAGAACAGTGGTTGAAATTCACTGTAGTAGCATTTTACAGACTCACCAAATTTTTCCCGTGCCTTGGCCTCAGTCATGCCCACACTAGCCGCTTCTGGACGACAAAAAACAGCAGAGGGAACATAATCATAATTTAGTTTTTGTGGCTTGTTGCCAAAAACTGTATTGGCAAAGGCAATACCTTCTGCCTTAGCCACAGGAGACAATTGGATGCGGCTGGTACAGTCACCGACAGCAAAGATATTTTCTTGGTTGGTGCGGCTTTCTTCATCTACTTTGATTGCACCATGTTCGCCAAGTTCAACATGGGCATTTTCCAAACCTAAATTTTTAGTATTTGGGGTGTAACCTGCGGCAACTAGAATAGTATCTGCTGCGACTATTTCTCGGCTTTGACTATTAATAGTTAACAACAAACACTCTTCTGAATATTTGATTTTTTGAACGGTAGTGTTAGTGAATAACTTAATTGGGCGTTTACTCAAAGCTTGTTGCACATTAGAGCGAATGTCATCATCAAACCCCGATAAAATCATCTTCTCTTTTTCAATTAGCGTCACCTGACAGCCAAAAGCGTGCATCATGCTGGCAAATTCTACACCAATGTAGCCACCGCCAATGATTGCCAAACGTTTCGGCAGATAGGGCAGCTGAAACATTTCGCGGGATGTGATGGCGTATTCTATACCTGGAATATTGGGTTTAAGGGGTTGGCCACCCACAGCAATTAAAATTTTGTCTGCTGTAACTTTGCGTTCGCCAACACTGATAGTATGGGCATCGATAAAACTGGCACGTTCAGGAATTATTTCAATTCCAGCTTTCTGCAATTGCTGAAAATAGGATTCGTTAATGCTGTCAACATGCTTGTATACAGATTTAATAAATAATGTCCAGTCAAAGTATGTTGGACAATCACTCCACCCATAACTGTATGCCATTTTATTGTGCAGCGCGAAGTCAGCAGCACAAACAATCAGTTTTTTAGGAACGCAGCCACGATTTACACAAGTTCCACCAAGGGCTTCGCGTTCGGCAATGGCAACACGCACGCCGTAACTAGCTGCTTTTTTAGCTGCTGCCAATCCCCCAGGCCCAGCACCAATGACAAACAAATCATAATCAAATGTCATAAAAATCTGTTCCTTTTCAACTTTTTGGAAAGCAGAGCTATTTAATCCCTTATAGTTATTCAGACAAAACTTGATCTACTGTCTTTGGGTGGACAAATCGATACTGAAACACGCTAATATGTAGCAGATTGCCGCTTGAACTGCAATTACTACAAAAATAACAGCGATCGCCCCATTATTGCTAAGTTACATGACATTTTGTTGTGGAACAGACAACATACTCATTCTACAAGAGGTCGATGTTGGCGATCGCTTTTCCCTGGGCGTAGTCTATCCCCTCCACAATAAATAACAGCCTCATCTTCAGAATGATTTTCAAAAAATGCTATTTATTACTCAAATTACGCATAACCCATTCTGGCTAAAACTTGCTAATTCTTAATAAAGATTTTTGTATCGTAGCAATAAGTATATATTTATACAGCTAAGGCATGATAAAGGCGATCGCTTAATCTTAGAAAGAAGAATGCGATCGCATTCTTAGGCAACGACTTTTACCTTATTCCGGAATTTGTATTGGGTTGAGGCTGTAAACTCGCCATTTATTTTTTCCAAGATGTAAAAAAACCAAAATTGAGGAACGCCAAGGATGGGGTCTACTCCTGATTTTGTACAACTCTTTGCGTGAAATGCCGAAGTGATGTTCCAGGCGATCGGTTGACCATTCATAGCTTTCAACTATTGGAAAAGCTGGCTGCCAACCGTGCAAAGTTTTTTTAAGTAACTCAAGTTGAATTGCTTCTTGCTGTAAGTTATTGTGACTCATATCAAATTTTCGTTGAACTTATGGATTTACTTGGTATTAACTAGTTTTGTTTGTCTTCTAAAATTTGAATAGTTGTAGTTGTGCAACTAGTTGAACGTGCAACCGTTGAATAAGGTTAGACATAGAGGTTTATCCCCAGTGGCAAGAGCTAAAAAGAATAAGGAAGCTGGAGAGGCGTTTAAAAAATTACTCAAAGAAAAAAACTTTACCCAATACAAACTTGAGCAAGTAACTGGTCTGGATAAAAGCGTCATTAGCAAGATAGCAACTGGACAAACTGCTAATCCTACACCAACCACACTTCAAAAAATAGCAGCTGCCTTGGGGGTTGAACTGGGTGAACTAACAAGAATCTTTGCTCAATCAGCTGTGCAATCTCAGCCTCAAGAGTCAGTTTCTAAGGTATCAATATCCAACAACTCTGATTTTGTGGGTCGTGAGCAAGCGATCGCACACCTCGATAAACTAGTTAATGAAGGCGCAAAAGTTATCCTAATTCACGCAGAGGGAGGTATAGGTAAAACAACTTTGGCTACAAAATGGTTTGAGCTTCAAGGTTTAGAATGTCTTGAATTGCGTGTAGGAAGTACACCTCAAAATTTAAACTCAATAGAAGATTGGGTAAGGTTCAAGCTCAGATATTATTTTAAGGAAAATCCAGAACAAAATTTCATGATTATGCTGGAGCAGTTGAAAACCCAGCTTCAGATGAAAAAAATTGGTGTATTGATTAATAACCTTGAAACTGCTTTAATAAATGGCGAGTTCATAGAACTCCAGCACAGCTATTATATAGAATTATTAAATGTACTAGCGCATTATAGTGTACATTCAGTCACACTTATTACAAGCCGGGAGCTAATTTATGAACCTTTACTAGTAAGTAATCCTAATTTCAAAAATTATCGTTTGGAAAGTTTATTAGAAGAAGCATGGAAACATTATTTTGAGAGTATAAAAATTCAAATAGATTCTGATGCTCTCCGTGAAATGCATCGAGCTTATGGAGGAAATGCTGAGGTTATGTATATCCTAAGTGGTGATATCGCTACAACTTCACAAGGATCTTTAAAAAATTATTGGCAGGAGCATCAGGATGATTTATTGAGGCATCCGACTTTAGAAAAACTCGTACAGCGACAATTTAATAAACTAAAGAATGATAATTTACAAGCTTATCAACTATTGTGTCGTCTGGCTTGTTATCCTAATCAGGATATTATGCTCCCAAAAGTATGGCTATTTTGCTTGCTGTGGGATGTACCAAAAAATCGCCAGCAGAGAATTATTAATGAGTTATGCGATCGCTCTTTAATAAAAGATTATAATGAGGAATATTACCTGCATCCAGTTATTCGTCAAGCATTGGTAGAAAAATTCAGCACAATTGATAATAGGAATAACACTCAACTAGTTTTAATTAAACAAAAAATTGATGAAGTTTTAGAATCACAACAGCAATTACAGTCATTTCTTATATGGGTACAACAAAAATCAATTTCGGTTAATTGTAATTTCACTCAACCAAGTATTAAAGCGTTTTATTTTTATTTAGCGCTCCGGCTTAATCATACAATTGATCATTTATGCCCTAATCCAGTTGTAGCTTTCTTTGAAGATGATTTTAATCCGCAAATAGCTTTTGCTTTAGGTTTAGAATTAACAATAAATGACAAATATTATAATGAAGTTTATCTTGATATTGAATTAGCCTATGCTTTTGCTGATGCTCCCAAAAAGGCTGATATTAAACAATATAACCTTGAACCAGACTTAGTACATTTACTTCAAACCTTGGAGAATAAGATTCTGGACTACAGTACTTCCATGTCTTTCTTGTATGGTGGAGGATATGAAAACTCTTGGCAAGATGATTGGTCAAATGAAGTAAAGGATTTAGCAGGAAAACTAAGATTAATGTTAATTAAATATCGCAATATTGGGCATGACTGGAAGTTTACAAAGAGGCAATGGTACTTAATTCAACAGTATTACAATGCTAATAAATTACTTGTGGATTGCCTCAATCAAGCTTCTGATAAAGTCCGATCGCACATCGAAGACACTCTACTCTTACCCATCGCTGAAATAGAAAAACGACCATTTAAAAATTAAATCGCTTTCTTCTTTGCGCCTCTGCGCCTTTGCGTGAGATAAAAAAGGCGGGTGCGGGAATTGAACCCGCTAATCCCCAAAATGGTGGAGATGTAACCGATAACCCTCAATTCATCGTCCCCGAAAGGCAAGTTGCGAACAAGGGTAACCCGCCATGAAGTAAGGAGGATAAAGGAAAACTTTATCCTCCATAAATCTCTACAACTCACCCGTAGCCAGCATTTGGATAATGCGAGGCGTACCCGGATCGAATCCCGCTAAATCCCAAGACAAGGAATCTTGAGGATCTACCAAGGTAATCTGGTAAGGCGTCAAGGTGACATACACCGCCTTAGCCTCAGGATTTACCTTTTTGCGGTACTCCTTCAGTGCTTGACTTGGATGCTTATACCCAGCCCAGCTTTCTGAGTCAGTCCAAAAGCAGACAACATCTGCTTTGAACTTATTCTTAATCATCCAGTCGTAAGCCACAGAGGCATCTGTTCCGCCGAAGTTTTGATTCCTAGCTTTGGCTACAGCAGAACTAAAACTATCTTTGGCAGTGATATCCAATTCTCGGAATTCCGTAGCAAAACCGCGAATCATATAGTTTTTCTCTGCTTTTGCTGTTACTAGTGCCATTGTGGTGGCAATTTCACAACAACTCAGCCCCATATCTGCAACCAAGCTACCCATAGAACCAGAAACGTCTACAGCGTGCATGAAAACTTTACCTGTGGGTTGCACAACATCAAAAGACAGTTCAACCGCCTTTTCTAAAATGTCCACAATCGGAGAAACTGGGTTCCAAGTCTTCTGGCTGCGTCCTAATCTACCACCAGATTGATATGTTTTGAGTGCTTTCAAAACATCAATCGGATGAATGCGACCTCTACGCAGATGTTCTTTGTTGTTGAGAACTGCTTCCACTCGCTGCAAGTTGGCAGTTTCGTCAGTTCGCAACACACCCAATTCAGTCAAAGAACCCAGGTTACGCAGCATTGCACCTATTGGCATTTCCTGAAATAATAACTGCCAAGCAGCTTTGTCCATTTTGCCGACGGGTGCAGCCATTTCGTGGGTTAAGCGTCCTTGCAAAATAGCTTCATGGGTTTCGGTAGGGTTGCGTTTCAGCCACTCATACCACCAAATCTGCGCCAATGCTTCTGAGGGAATGTCTGCTGGCAATTCTTCCCAGCCTCTAACTACCCACTCAAATAGTTGACGGTGATTTTCTGTAGGCGGTTTGACATGGAACAACCGCAATGCATCTCTGTGGGTAAAGCCTTGACGCTGTTGATATTTCAACAGTTGATAAGCTAAGCCTTTGACATCTTCCCGTGAGAGCCAAGTTTTACCAGCTTCTCGCACGACTTTGCCAAATCCCCGCAGAGATTTGGTGTAGTTCAGCCATTCGTAGAAATGGCTACCTGTGCGGACAACTTGGGGGAAAATTTCACCAAACGCTTGTTTTGCTTCTGGTGCTTCACCCATTGACAGCAAAACTAAAGCCAAGATAGGCGCACTGTTATTGATGGCGCGTCCATCGCTGGCATAGAGAATTTCTTCTGCCACACGGCTGGGATTTTCAGCAACAGCTTGTCTGACAACTGCTACAAAATCTTCAGTTAATTCTTGTTTGCCAGCATAGTAAGTGCTTTTTGCTGTGCCAACCAAAAGACAACGGCGCAGCATTTTCCAAATACCAGCATCAAACATCCAACCACCGGAACGTCCTTGAATCATCTCGGCTTCCCGTCCGGGGATAGGCTGATTTTGTGGTGTAGTTGTTTTCTTTTTAGTGAAGAAGTTGTAATTCATCGCTTCATCTCCCGGCCTTTGCAGGCAAAAATGAAAGGTGGCAGGGCAAGATTTGAACTTGCGACATCCGGCTTAAAATGCGATAACCCTAATTCTTCGGCCTTTTCAGGCAAGGGTTGAACAAGGATGTTTTTCGGCGCTCTACCAAACTGAGCTACCTGCCACATGGAAATTTTGGATTTTGGATTTTAGATTTTAAATTCAATCTAAAATCTAAAATTATTTGGTGTAGCGGAGCAGGATTTGAACCTGCGACCTCTCGAACCCAATCGATAACCCTAATTCGTCGGCCTTTGCAGGCAAGGGGTGAACAAGGATGTTTTAGCGCTCTGCCACTGAGCTACCCGCCACATATAAAGTTAGGAGTTAGGAATGAGGAGTTAGGAGTTTGAAATTTTTGAATTGAAAACTTTCAACTCCTAATTCTTAACTCCTAACTCTTCACTCAAAATTCAATTTGGTGTAGTGGAGCGGGATTTGAACCCGCGACCTCCCGTTTGGCAAACGATAACCCTCAATTCGTCGGCCTTTGCAGGCAAGTTGTGAATAAGGATATTTAGGCGCTCTATCCGCTGAGCTATCCACCACATAAAAATTCAGGCGTTGCTGATTGAAAATATGAATTTGTCTCACGCAAAGTCGCAAAGGCGCAAAGGTACAAAGAAAAGGAAAGGTAATTTTGGCATTTCATATTCTGATTCAGCAACGCCAAAATTCAAAATTCAAAATTTAAATTTCAGCACTAGATTTGGTGTAGTGGAGCAGGATTTTTACCTGCATCTCCAGAAGTTGTATCAAGGGTGTTTTAGTTATATGTATGCGATAACCCTCGATGTGTCGGCCTTTACAGGCAAGGTGGGCACTCTATTATTTGAGCTATCCACTACTAAGGAAAGCTAACTCCTTGATGAACATCGCTTGTATTATTAATGTAGTATTTGTAGTATTAGATGTCAAGTGTTTGGCAAGCTAATTTATTTGTATTAGTCTACCCTGGTGCGTAGGCGTAGCCCGCCGCAGCCATCGCCACACTTCATCACACCAGGCAAACAATTTTTGCCGGATTTTTAACTTATAACGTTCAATTTGTTGGGTTTTGGTAACTGCAACCCATATCAAGTAAAGTTTTTGCCAGAAAATTTGCCAACGGATACAAAAAAAGTCCAAATTTTTGCCAAGATAGATAGTATTAATTTTCTAAAATTCACTTGGCAAAAATCAGCATGAGTGAAAAATCCATAGAAGGTAACGGTAAGGCTTTTCTCGTTATACTTTTGCCCCTCTCGTTTTTGATTATTTTCCTGGTTGCCACGTGGAGAATTTTACTAGCAGCAATTGTGCTGGTAATTGCCTTCAGGCTTTGGCAGGAATATCAATGGCAACAGTGGACTAAGCGAGTTAACCCGATTTTTCATCAGTTGGTTCGGGAAAATCAAGGCAAACTGACGCCAATGGACTTGGCAATCAGGGGTAATTTTCCTGGAACAACGGCAAAACGCTACTTAGATACTAAAGCTCAGGAATTTGGCGCTAGTATCGTAAATTCTGAAGATGACAACCAGTATTATTACTTTATAACTGGCAGTATTTTAGGCAATATTCTTGACAGTAGTGAGCCTGTCAAGCAACTTCCTGCTCAACCAGTTACCAAAACTGCGCGATCGCTTTTAGCACCACCGCCACCCATAGCACAGGAGGAAGAACCAGAAACTGAAGCACCGCCACAGCCAACCCATAACGAAGTTACACGAACGCTTGAAAAACAATTAGTTTTTGGCTCTCTAATTCAATCTGAACTAGCCAAGCGGCTAAATGTCTATTCCAGCACAGTTTATAAACGCCGAAATGACCCGGAATTTCCAGAGTGGAGTCGCAGCAGAGACCCTGATGGTATCGCCTGGTCGTATTCGGAAAAAACTAAAGAGTTTTTCCCTCTGGAAGAATAAGAAGGCAGGAGGCAGAAGGCAGAAGGCAGGAGGCAGGAGGCAACCGACCGTTAAAAGAGTGGGATTGAAACAAGGACGCTTTATACCTCGCTGCAAGCAGTCTCGGTATAATTTTTGTTTTTAAGTGGGCTTTATACCCACTACTGAAGTTTTTATTAATACTTCTTTCCTTCTGCCCTCTGCCTTTGTACTTCTGCCTTTCTTGGTAAAGAAGTTTCAGGCTTTACTTTTTGCTTCTAAACCCACAGCTTCGCTGATGGAATTTAATCCGCTTTGTTCTAAATGGGAAAGCAAACCTTTAAGAATCCGGCTTACCATCAGTGGGCCTTCATAAATCCACCCTGTATAAACTTGGATCAAGCTAGCACCAGCAATAATTTTTTCCCAAGCATCATCTGGGGAAAAAATGCCACCAACGCCGATAATGGGGATTTGTCCTTGAGTTTGCTGCCAAATAAAACGAATTACCTCAGTAGAACGATCGCGCAATGGTTCACCGCTAATTCCGCCGGCTTCTGACTGGGGTGATTTCCCGGTTTGCTCAATTACCTGGGTTTTGAGTCCATCGCGACTGATAGTAGTATTAGTCGCGATAATTCCGGCTAGTTGGTAGGTTTTAGCAAGAGTTATGATGTCAGCGATCGCTTCCCATTCTAAATCTGGCGCTATCTTGACAAAAATCGGTTTTTGTGATGTATTTTCTGTTTGTAATAATTCTAAGATGGCACCGAGCATGACAGCATCTTGGAGCGATCGTAGTCCTGGTGTATTTGGGGAAGAGACATTAACAACAAAATAATCTCCCAAATCCTTGAGTAGGCGAAAACTATCAAGATAATCCTGTGCGGCTGCTTCCAGAGGAGTTACCTTAGATTTACCCAAATTTATTCCTATGGGTATTGACCGAGTTAACTCCTGTTTTTCTAGTGACAATCTTGCTGCCATTGCGGCTGCACCGCTATTATTAAACCCCATACGATTGAGAGCAGCTTTATCCAACGGCAAGCGAAACAAACGGGGGCGAGGATTTCCCGGCTGGGGATGAAAAGTTACAGTTCCCAATTCTGCAAAGCCAAAACCCAGGCTAGGCCAAATATTAGCAGCAACGCCATCCTTGTCAAACCCAGCGGCTAAACCTACAGGGTTGGGAAACTTTAGCCCAAACAAATTTTGTTCTAGGCGTGAATCATACAAACACAAAGATTGTTGTAGACGATGATTTACCCAACTTCCAGCTGGGTAAGTGCTTGTTTGTGATAGCCAATTCAAACTGCGAATAGTCTGCTGGTGTAACCACTCAGGGTCTGCTTTTACCAGATTGAAAAACAGTGGACGAATTGCAACTTGATAAATATCCATTAGCTTTATTTAGAGAGAATTCAGAATTCAGAAGTCAGAATTCTGAATTTATACGAATTTAAAAACACAATGCGACAAATAGACCATTTTGTAGAGACGCGATTCATCGCGTCTTCACTTCACCCAAGTAGCAATTTGTTTGGAATCAGTTACGGGTTTAGAGGATTTAGTTTTGAGAACGCAAATCTTTTAAGAAGCTCAGTAAGGCTTCATTAACTATTTCGGGAGACTCTACGCTTACCCAATGACCGACATCAGGAATGATAATTTGTTTTTTCAAGTTAGGAACCCAGTTGCTAATTCCATCAAGATTCATTCCAGGAAACTTTAGTACCACATCTTTTTCACCAGCAATGAACAATGCAGGTTGTGATATCTTTTTATCTTCCAGTTGAGGGGTAATTTCCATATTCCGGTCAATGTTGCGATACCAATTTAATCCCCCACGAAAACCACTGCGTTTATATTGCTCTACATAATAATCTAGATCCTCTTGGGTTATCCCCGGAGGTTGCTCAAGAGGATCGATTAACCCGTCTAGAAAACCGGAGGTTGATGGTTTAGGTTTGAAGAAAATTTCTTGAGCATTAGAGCCACTACCCATACTATAAATCATCCGCAAAGAACGACGGATGTCGGCTTCAAATTCAGCTTCGGCAATCCCAGGCTTTTGGAAATATACCATGTACCAAAAGTTATCTCCAAAATTTTCTTGTTTTGTCAATTCTCCCACTGGGTAACGAGAGTAGGGAACGCTCATACCAACAACAGCATTGACTCGTTCTTCGTGTAGTAATGCTGTGTTCCAAGCGACAGGCGCACCCCAGTCATGGCCGACAACAGTGAAGGTTGCATATCCAAGGGCATCAGCAATGCCAACAACATCTCCAGTTAAATGAATGATGTCATAAGCATTGACTTCTTCTGGAGCATCGCTGCCACCGTAACCTCTTTGGTCGGGAACAGCCACCTTAAAGCCTGCTTCCACAAGCGGGTCGATTTGGTGACGCCACAAATACCAGCATTGAGGCCAACCGTGAAGCAAAATTACTAGAGGCCCTTCACCCTCAACAACTGTCCTCAAACTAACTCCGTTTGTCTCAATAGTACGAAAGTTGCGTTGTTTCATAATTAAAACCTTTTGTATTTCACTATTAAGCTGTTAATAACTGTTTTCGTAACTAGTTTAATACCTGTGGCAATATTATTCAGAGTGCTTTTCTGGGCATCTTATATATTACAAGTTATGTAAAACGATAAATCAGATGGGGCAGCCGCAAAAAACTATAGCCGCTGAACAGCAGATCCTTTCATTGGGGCGTGTCCTCCAGAGCCTCAGGGAAGAAGATGATGTTGATGTTCTGATTCAAATTATTATTTCTTATCTTCAAGAACAGTTTGACTACAAACTAATTTGGATTGCTCTTTACGATCGCCTGAATCACATATTATTTGGGAAAGGCGGTATAATTCCTAACAAAGATACAAGCTTTTTACACCAAAAAATTGTTATTAGTCCTGGGGATTTATTAGAGCAAGTAGTTATTGAGCAGCATCCCTTGGGAGTAGCTGATTTGCGAGCTGAAACCCGCGCTCCTGAATGGCGGAAAGTTGCAGAAAAGTTCCAAATTCAAGGAACGATTATTATACCAATTCGCTATAAAGACCGTTGCTTAGGTTTGCTGTTACTAGGTTCAGAACGCTGGGGCTACCTGCTGGCAGGGGAAGCAAAAGCACGTTTGATGATGGTTTTAGGCGAACTTGGCGCAGTGCTTTATCAACATGAAATACAGTTGCAGCAAAAGCAAGCAAAGCGAACTGATGAGCCATTATTAGAATTGCTAGAAAATTTACGCAACCTCAGTAAATTAAATCAAAAACTAGAAGCAGCGGTGCAAGCAACCCATAAATTTGTCTCTCCCAACCGCACAAATATCTATTGGTTTGAGCGGGAAGGGCGCTATTTTTGGTGTCGGATGAGCAATCAACTTGTAAAAATCGATCCTAACTCTAGTACTCAGCCAGCAGCAGGAATGACGGTGCAGGAATTGAGCGATTTTTATTATGCTTTGTCAGTTAACCAAATTGTTTCCATTGGCGATGCCCGCAGTTCCTTAAAAAGTCATTTTACGGCAAAATTGCTACAACGTTTAAAAGTGCGATCGCTCTTGGCTGCTCCAATTATTTGGCAAAAAAACTTGCTGGGTTTTTTGGCAGTGGAAAGTAATGAACCCCGCATTTGGACAGAGACAGATAAAAATTTTGTCCAAGGTGCAGCTGGATTAATCTCGCTAATTGTTCCCATCGAAAACAGCGAAAGCACCATCAAACAAATTCAAGAAGATGCTGAACTGACTAGTCAAGTCGCCCAAGGTATTTATAGCGAATATGAGCTTCAGGAAACCTTACAAAATTCTGCAAAAAAAGTTTTAACTCGATTCGCTGCTACCCGCTTTTTGCTATTACAGTACGACTCAGAACAGAATAATTATCAATTTATTTATCAAAGTCAGCCACATAATCGCCGACCGTTGAAATTTGCCCTCGATACTCTTAAAGAATTAGATGGACAACTGTTGCAACGTTCAAATGAAGCCGTAGAAATTGAGAACTTAGATGAAGATTTACGCTTTTTTAATTGGCGTGCTTTGTTGTTAGAAAATGGGATGCGATCGCTACTTATTTGCAAATGCCTCCACGGTCAAATACCACCAGTAATTTTAATCATCGCTCACGAAAGCCATCGGTGTTGGACAACTCAAGAAAAAGAATTACTTTGGGCTGTAAGTCAACAAATAGGCGTAATTGTTCGTCAGTGGCAATTGCACAACCGCACCCAACACCAGCAAAAAATTTCCCAAGCATTTGAGCGATGCCTACAGATTTTGCCACAATCCTACAACAGAAAAATCGAGGGTGGAAAAAAGGATCTAGAATCTAAAGTACTAGAACAAATAGCAACAATTTTGGGCTGTCCGCTAGCCGTACTCTTTTCTTGGACGGCTGGTGAAGATTGGGCAGAAATTATACCTGGAGTAACAGCTAGTAGCCAATTTGGAATTTTTGCTGGTGCATCAATTTCGACCCGAAATGAGGCACTAATTCAGTGGGCACTCGATACAGAAGGCTACTTGGCCCTGAAGGTAGATGATTTACCTCCAGAAACTCGGAAATGGTTAAATACGCCAGATAAAGGACAAATTTTTATTATGGCGTTACGTACTAATACTGAACATGAAACCACAGGTGTAGTTTTGTTGGCAGACACTCAAGAGCGTCGCTGGTCAGAACAAAGCCTAAATACCACAGCAACTTTGATTTCTCAATTAGCTTGGTGGCGTCGCCAAAAGCACATTAATCAACTTTTAGAGTCTACCACCGAGGAATTACGACAACTTAACTGGTACAAACATCGCCGTCTAGAAGAAATCCAAAGAATAACAGCGGTGTCTCTCAATCAAATACGCGATTTAGGCATTCCTGCAAACGAACTAGCTCAGATGCGCTACCAGTTGCTACTACGACAGTTAGACCATACAGCCACCTCCATGAGTGGATTGCTAAAACTAGAGCAATGGCAACTACACAAGAGTTGGGAAACTATGCCCATAGCCAGTTTATTAAAGCGATCGCTCGAACGCATCGACAATTTACTCAAACAACAAAAACTCTGGATTGGCGTGCATGGTTTGGGACAACCAATTGAAGATGGAGAATCGCCAAAAAGCTGTTTATTACCTAAAAATGTTCCTAACGCCAACGCTCAATCGGCAATGGCGATCGCAGGCGATATCATGAAAATTGAATTAGTAATCCATGAATTGTTGATTAATGCGTGTAACCGTTCTCCAATCGGTGGTAGAATTGACATTTGGTGTCGGCGTTTAACTGACCATCAATCCGCAGATGCCAAGAGAAATCCATCGGAACTTCGGCTAGATTCCGGTGTGAGAGTGGCGAATGGTCATCAGACATTCTTAGAACTGTCGATTACACACAACGGTGCGATCGAACCACAACTACTAACAGAGTTAAATAAAAATCCACTCAAAGATGTCCTTGCTCCCTCTAATCTCAACCAACCACCAGGCTTACACTTGCTAATTTGCCAAAACCTCATGCAAGAACTAGGAGGCGAGTTGAATTTCTATCAATTACCCGATAATCGGGTAGTCAGCCGATTGCTTTTGCCGTTAGCAAATAATGACTCTTAAACAGTAGAATTCACGAGTCATATAAATTCAAAATTCTCCTAATTGATTGTGAATTCTGACCGCAGGCAGAGCATCTCCGTCTTTGCTCCTGAATTCTTATGTAATCAAAAGCCCAAAACCTCTATTGATTTTTCAAGTACTTCTTTAGGGCGAAATGGTTTAGTCAGATATAAGTCTGCACCAACCTCAATTCCCTTTTGTTTATCAAATTCCTGTCCCTTTGCTGTCAAAATTATGATATAAATGTCAGTCATTTGCAGTTCGTGTTTTACAATCTGGCAAACTTTCAGACCATTCATTTTAGGCATCATCACATCAAGAAAAACTAAGTTTGGTTTTTCAGTTTTAATAATTTCCAGAGCTTCTTCACCATTTTTAGCAGTTAAAAGTTCAACCCCTTCATCTTCTAAATCTTCTAGAGCTTGTTCCATCAAAATCAAGATATTGGGTTCATCGTCAACAATGAGAATTTTTTGAGTCATAGGATTGGGGTATGGGATATCGGGCATTGGGCATGGGGCATGGGGCATGGGGAAAGGGAAAGGGGTAAGGGGAAAAGGGGAAAGATTAAATTTATTCCTTTTCCCTTTAACCTTTAACCTTTTCCCCTGCGTCCCCTGTTCATCTCCCCATTGCTTTAATTAGCGATCGGACAGCATGATGAAGAATACATTCTCCAAGCCTTTCTCAAAGCGTAAGGTTTTCACCAAATCGGCTTCTTGAGAAAAGATAGAATCAATAATGATCATGTCAGGTTTAGCTGACAAAGCTTTATGGATGCATTCTTGAGGATTAGAAGCTTCAATTACGTTGTATCCCTGAGTTTGTAGCACATCTGATAGGGTTTTTAAAGTTGAGGCATTTTTATCAACTACCAATACCTTTTTACTAGAAGTGCCTTGAGAAAGTAGTAAGCCAATTTCACCAAGCAGTTTTTCTGTGTTGATGGGTTTGGTGAGATAGCGATCTATGCCAATATGGTAACCGCGTTCTTTGTTTTCAATAATTGACAAAATAATGATGGGAATATCTGCGGTATGAGGATCGTTTTTCAGGACAGCTGCTACGTCAAAGCCGTTGATTTGAGGCATCATCACGTCTAAAAGAATCAAATCGGGACGAGCTGTTTTGATTTGATGAATTGCATCCATACCGTCTTTGGCTTCCCGAACGTTGTAGCCTTCGTTTTCTAACTGTTGACGCAGTAGTTCTCGAATGTTGGCATCATCATCCACCACCAAAATGGTTTTGCGATTTTCGTTGAGTACAGCAGCTGTAGTGATGACGTGTTCTTTGAGCTGTTTTACTAAGGCATCTAGATTTAGTTTGGCACTGCTTTTGCGATCGCTGGTGTAAATGGGAATGATAAACGAAAACGTACTACCTTTGCCAAGTTCGCTTTCTACCCAGATTCTACCGCCGTGATGTTCAACGATTTGTTTGCAAATGGGCAATCCTAAGCCTGTGCCTTTGGGTTTATCAGTGAGAGTGTCGCCAACTTGCCGGAATTTCTCGAACACTTTCGGCTGGTCTTCGGGTGCTATGCCAACGCCTGTGTCAAGAACGCTAATGCAAATGGCGTTGTTCTGTTGTTTAATGCGGCAGGTGATAGAACCGGATTCAGTAAACTTGATAGCATTGGAAATCAAGTTGATTAAGACTTGGAGTAGACGATTGCGATCGCCTATTATTTGGGGTAATTCTGGTTCAATGTCGGTGATTAACTCTAAGCCATTGGTTTCAAACAACGCTGCTGTGGAAGTAGTTGCCCAATCTAGTAACTCAGTTGGATCGAGGGGTTGCATTTGCCATTCCACTTTACCCGCTTCCATCTTGGCAATGTCTAAAACATCATTAATCAAAGATGTCAGCCGTTCTGCTTCAGACACAATAATGTTGAGATTGTCACCTACCCTTTTGATTGTTTTCTGAAGTTTGCGGTCTTCGCTAGCAAGCATAGGAAACACATCGGTTTCTAGCTTTTCTTTAATGATGGATGCAAAACCAAGAACAGAAGTTAGTGGTGTCCGTAGTTCGTGGGAAACTGTAGAGATGAAATCGGTCTTCATCTTGTCGATTTCTTTTTCCGCAGTCACATCTCGAATCAGCAATGCCGAACCAAAGCAGGCCTGAGGTTCATTGTCAGTGGTTCTTTTAAAGATGGCGGTAGCTACTGCCTGACCGATACGTTCCTTTGCTAAGCTAACTTCAGCAGCAAACACATCGCTGGGATGGGACTGAGTTTTTTCAACTAAATCTGCTAAACCAAATATTGGTAATTCCCGATAGCTACCTTTGAGGGCGTTGCTCGTTAATCCATACATTGCTAAAAAGGCAGGATTGAAATGGGTAATTTGTCCGGTGATGTCTGTGACTATCAAACCATCTGCTAAGTTGTCTAAAATGGCGTTTAAACCCTGGGCTTCTGCTAGGGTATTTTCCAAGGCAGCAGTCCGTTCTGCAACTCTGGCTTCTAGTTCTTGATTCAGTTGTCGCAGAGCCATTTCTGCTTGTTTGCGGGCAGTAATATCAGTATTGATTTCTAGCACAGCGCAAGGCTGACCAGAAATGCTCCGTTGCAGAGTCCATCGGCTTTGAACCGTAATCAGCTGACCATTGCGGCTGAGGTGTTGTACTTCTCCTTCCCAATTGCCTTGCTGTAATAATTCTGCGATGATTGCTTCTTTTGGTTGGAGAAAAGTTTTTTTCAGAAATGTCTGAATGTATTGGCCTTTTACTTCCTCACGCGTCCAGCCGTACATTCTTTGGGCGCCTTGATTCCAGTACAAGATCTTATCGGTCATGTCGCGGACGATGATGGCATCACTGGAATGATTTAACATATCCATTAACCGTTCATTTTCTGCTTCTGCTAGCTTGCGATCGTGAATATCAGTGCAGATACCAATCCATTCCCGAATGCTGCCGTCTGGTTCAAAAATAGGGGTACCACAAACAGAAAAATGGCGGTATGTACCATCTTTACCACGTAATTGGAATTCGGTTTGATATAAACTGCGGTTTACCATAGCCGTATTCCAAGCTTCTGCGGTATGGGTATGGTCATCGGGATGAATAGCATCGAGCCAGCCCGCTCCTTGAAATTCTGCTTCAGTTTGACCAGTGTAGGCCATCCAGCTGAGCATTTCGCTGGGAACCCCCGATCCGTCAGGTGTAGCGACCCAGACAATTTGTGAGATAGTAGTCACCAGAGAGCGAAACCGTTCTTCACTCTGTCGCAAAGTTTGTTCTGCTAATTTGCGATCGTGAATATTAGTACAAGTGCCAATCCATTCCCGGATACTACCATCTGCTTCCAACACAGGGGCACCACAAACAGAGAAGTAGCGATATATGCCATCTTTACCACGTAGTCGGTATTCGGTTTGGTAGATGCCTTGGTTTGCCACAGCGGTATTCCAAGCTTCTGCACTGTGGGCGCGATCGTCAACATGTATTGGATCTAACCAGCCCAAACCTCCGACTTCCTCTTCCGTCTGACCTGTGTAGGCTATCCAAGTCAGCATTTCACTACCGATTCCCAGCCCTTCTGGAGTAGCCCCCCAGATGATTTGTGAAGTAGTAGTTACTAAAGTGCGATATCGTTCTTTAATACGCTGATTTTCGGCTTCTTCCAGCTTGTGATTGTGAATATCGGTGCAAGTACCAATCCACTCCCGAACACTGCCGTCTTCTTCGATCACCGGAGCAGCGCAGACCCAAAAGTAACGATAATTACCATCTTTGCCACGAATTCGGTATTCAGTTTGATAAAGACTGCGGTTAGCGACGGCAGCATTCCAGACTTCTGCGGTATGGGCGCGATCGCCAGGATGAACGGCATTAATCCAGCCTCCATTCTCAGCTTCTGCTAAACTTTGACCTGTATAAGCAATCCAGCTTGCCAGTTCAAAGCAAATTCCTTCTGGCGTGCTGACCCAAATAATTTGTGTGTTCTTTGTTACTAAAGAACGGTATCGCGCTTCGTTCTGTTTCAAGATTTTTTCGGACTCTTGGCTGTTTTGGTAGGTATTCTTGAGGTCGCTAATATTCTCCACAGTTGAGAAAATTACACACTCCCCATTCTGCTCAACCAACACTCCCGAAAGCCTGACTGAAACTAAATGCCCGTCTTTGTGGATGTACTCTTTCTCACAAGGTTCGTAGCGGCCAGTCCGTTCTAGGCTTTCTAGGGTTGCTGACTTGGCGGCATAATCTTGGCGCGTCATCTCCCAGTAGTTCAGATTCAGGGTTTCTGGGACAGTCCGCCCCGCGATCGCCGCATAAGCAGGATTCATGTCAATCAGTGTCCCATCGAGCCGACACAGTACCAAACCAACTGGACATTTTTCAAATAGCTGACGGTAGTATTCATCAACTTGGGTAGACATGGTTGAGGTTTCCTCAGTCATTTAGGTGGGTGGGATGATCGCAACAGAACCAAGACAGCAAGGTGGCATAAAGCTTTAAGGAAATTGGGTGGCGTTGAAACAGTTGGTAAATTCGATCGGGTGGTGCATTACCAAGGTCTGGACTATGTTGAGAAAGTCGCTGGATAAGTTGAGTATGGCGGATGAGCAAATCCGCTGGTTTGAGTATTGGTATTGTTGATGGAATGAAGCCCTCAGGATCGGCAGTGGGGCATAGTTCCGTTGTAGGAGCGGATGAAGCAGAATTTGTCTCACTTTGCCCTGGCGAAGCTTCTACCACTGAATAGCTCACCGGAATTTGAATCCAGAATTCTGTACCCTCACCCAATTGAGAACGACACTTGAGAATTCCCCCGTGCCTATCTACAACTATTTGGCGGCTGATTGCCATGCCTAACCCAGTTCCTTTGCCAATCTCTTTAGTAGTGAAGAAAGGATCGTAAATGCGTTGGATGAGGCTTTCCTTCATACCAGGGCCGTTGTCGGCAATGCGAATTACAACCCATTCGTTGTCTAAGGCTTGGGTGCGAATGGTGATTTGGGGAGTGGGTACAGACGCAATTAATCGTGTCTGTAGGGAGTCGCCAGAAGGGGAGACAAATTGCAACAAGTTTTTCCCTTCCTCTTCCTTATTCCCCATTCCCTCTTCTAGCGCATCAATGGCATTTGCCAAGATGTTCATAAAAACTTGATTTAACTGTCCTGGGTGGCATTCAATCAGGGGAAGTTTGGCATAGTCTTTGACAATTTCAATTGCCGGACGGTGACTAGAGGCTTTCAAACGATGGCGAAGAATCATCAGCGTCCCGTCGATACCATCGTGGATGTTGACAGCTTTGATTTGGGCTTCGTCATGGCGGGAGAAGTTTTTTAAGGATTGGACAATTTCCACGATGCGATCGCTACCCAGTTTCATCGAATCCAGCAGTTTGGGAAGATCCTGCATGATAAATTCCAAATCGATATTGTCTAGCTCTGATTGCAAATCTGGGGGAGCCACAGGGAGAAATTTCTGATAATCTTGCAGCAGGTGTAATAAGTCTTGGGCGTACTCTGCAACATATCTTAAATTGCCGCAAATAAAGTTCACTGGGTTATTAATTTCGTGGGCGACTCCAGCAATGAGTTGCCCTAAAGAAGACATTTTTTCGCTTTGGATTAACTGAGTTTGTGCCAGTTGCAAGTCTTGGAGAGCTTGTTGAAGTTTTTGTGTCTGGGCTTTTGCTTCCATAGCTGCTTGAGTGCTTTGTTCGTAAAGCAAAGCTTTTTCGATGGCGATCGCTGTTTGAGAGGCAAAGATACTCACAAGTTTCAGGTGTTCAGCCCTGTAGGAATAAGTTTTGTCTGTGCCAATGGCGATCGCTCCTATTACCCGCTCTTTTGCTCTTAAAGGTACACAAATCAATGCGTTGATGTTTTTCTCTCCCCATAATCGACAATCACTTTGCACGTCATTGACGAGTTCTGCCCGTCCTGATTGCACAATAGTGCCGATAATTCCCTGGCCCGGTTTTGGCTGATTCGCCCCAAAAAATACTCCAAATTTGGCAATGATTTCAAAGTCAGCAGCATCGTGACTTAGCAGTAAAATCATGCCTGCTGACGATTCAATCAATTGGCTCATTTCCTGAAGCACGAGTTGGGCAATTTGTCGCCTATCCAAACTCGTTGTCAGCTGAGTCGAAATATCTTCAAATAAATCAATTTCCTGGTATCGTTCTAGCAATTCTTTGGCAAGTATTTTCTTCTCAGTCTCTTGTTTTGCCAAAAATGAGAGCAAAGCTGCCACTAAAGTTGCCTGTTCGTCGCCAAGAACCCAACCGATGGTTTCCCCTGAAACCTCAATTGGATATCGATTTTCTAATATTTGCTTGCCAATACTAATTAGTTTCGTGCCGTCTACCAGCTCAATATCAATTGCGATGTTGAGTTGATGTACTAAGTCCCGAAGGAGAGATGGTAATTCTTCTTTATTAAGAATCTTTCTCAAGCTAATTGCCGACATGAAACACCTCATCTTGAGTGGGTTGCAAATTTCCAGCAATCAAAACAAGGGAGTAATTAATTTCATGCGCTTGCCCTGCCAAAAAATTTCCCAAGGCAGATATTTTAAGAATTTCCATACAATCTCGGAAATATAATAATTTGCTATTAAGGCTAGTTTTCCCAGAAAAATTGACAGCATAACAGCCATGCTAATGGGCAGGGAATACCTTTAAACTCTGTAACAAATAGTCCCTTCATTGGTGTAATTGGCTTAGAATTTAGCGATCGCTCTCTTCCTCCACCAATTGCAAAACTCAGATGGATAGACCTAAATTTCCTAGTTATAGCTAAAAAACCTTATAAATCCTTAGTAAAATTCCTGCAACCTAAATATACTAAGTACTTTCTCTGATTTAGTTTCCTAAAAGATAAATCATTGAAAATCTGATGATAGTTGCCGGAATATTTGATTTACATCAAGGATTTCAAGAATTGAATCATAAATCAATTGCCCAGACTGGGAAAAGTCTCTACCCAACAATTAGGAAAAGAAATTTTTTCCAATATTTATGACAAATTTTCTAGAGAACTTTTTTTGAGCAATTATCGTTCTGTAAGCCAACCTGCTAAATCTCTCCAGCATTACTACATTGCTGCTAATCGTTATCCTTTGGAACAAAAACCTCAACTTTTAGATGCTGGCGATGGTATTGCATACAGTCGCTTTCATGCTCAATATCAACCTTGGTTTCAAAATTTAATTCAGAGCATAGGCTATGAAAATTTATTACTAATCGATCGCAATACAGGCGATATCATCTATTCAGTTTGTAAATAATCGGACTATGGTACAAATCTCAATACAGGACTCTACCGCACCAGTATAATCCAGAAATAAGTCTTGGGAGAGATTGACATGACATTTATTCACCCAATATATCCTCCCTTCGTAGCAAACTGGTTATAATTATTTTCCATCCCTCTCAAAAATCAGATTCTCATCTACACAGTATTTATATGGGACGTGTTCGTTCTAAATCTGACCTACCTACAAAAATCTGTCCGGTATGTCAACGTCCTTTTACATGGCGTAAAAAGTGGCAAGATTGCTGGGAAGATGTGAAATACTGTTCAGAACGTTGTCGTCGTCGCCGTTCTGAAGCGAATAAAGAATTGGGGACTGGGGACTAGGGAGATGGGGAGTGTGGAGAGTGTGGGGAGTGTGGGGAGTGTGGGGAGTGTGGGGAGTGTGGGGAGTGTGGGGAGTGTGGGGAGTGTGGGGAGTGTGGGGGGAAAGAGAATTAATACTTCCCCATCCTCCCACACCTCCCTCTCCTCCCACACCTCCCTCTCCTCCCACACCTAATGAGCTTGCCCGATCCTCCCACACCTCCCACACCTCTCTCTCTTCCCACACCTCTAATCCCCCATGCCCCATACCCAATCAAATCAACTGCAACACAGACGCAAATAGCGCAAAGGATCGATGAAGTCACAGGTGCAACCTAAATTAATTATTCATGGCGGGGCTGGTAGTTCTCTCCAGGGTAAAGGAGGATTGGAAGCGGTACGTCGATCGCTCCACATAGTAATAGAACAAGTCTATTCTCTGCTATTGTGCGGAATAACTGCGTCAGAGGCGGTAATACAGGGTTGTCAAATGCTGGAAGATGACCCCCGCTTTAATGCTGGTACTGGTTCGGTACTGCAATCTGATGGCCAAATCCGTATGAGTGCTTCCTTGATGGATGGTGCATTAGGGCGATTTAGTGGTGTAATTAATGTCTCGCGGGTGAAAAATCCCATTGACTTGGCACAATTTTTACAAAACTCGCCAGATAGGGTGCTGTCAGATTTCGGCTCTGCTGAATTAGCACGGGAAATGCAAATTCCCAGCTATAACGCTTTAACTGATTTACGATTGCAAGAGTGGATTCAAGAACGCCAGGATAATTTTAAAAGCACGATGGCTAATGTGATCGCAGAACCGGAACTAGTAGAAACCAGTAATGCTGGTCGGGGTACCATCGGCGTAGTAGCTTTAGATGCCTATGGTAAACTAGCTGCTGGTACTTCCACTGGCGGTAAGGGCTTTGAGCGCATCGGGCGGGTAAGTGATTCTGCTATGCCAGCAGGTAATTATGCTACTAAAGAAGCTGGAGTTAGTTGTACTGGTATTGGGGAAGATATTATTGATGAGTGTTTAGCAGCCAAGATTGTGGTGCGTGTTACAGATGGGATGTCTCTCAAGGATGCGATGCAGCGATCCTTTGGGGAAGCCTACCAGAATAAACGGGATTTGGGAGCGATCGCTTTAGATGCTAGTGGGGCGATCGCTTGGGGTAAAACTAGCGAAATCTTACTCGCCGCCTACCACAACGGCGAAAATATTGGTGACACGTTGGAATGGACAGACAATGAACTAGTAGGCTATTGCTGAATTAATTTCAGCGCCTCGGACAAAATGTCTTGCTGGTCAAACATTCCAGCTAATTCTTGGGCTTCATAACGCCCTTTCCTGCGGAACGCTACGCGAACAAAAGCTTCTAGCGCTGCTCTTTTGAGTGCGACTTGATATCCTTGTTGCAGAATATCCATTAATTCTGAGGGATTCAAGTACACACCACCAGATTTGCGGCGCTTGTTTATTTTGTTAATTTCCCGCACCGTATTTTCAATACAAACATCCCAAGAGCGAGTAGAACGTTTTTCAGACTTTTGTTTAATTAAATGGATGAGCAGAATTACGCCATAACTATCAATTTTATTGATTTTGCCACTCAGGCTGATTTCTTCTAACTCATCCACCAACACCAGCGCCTCATGGATTTTGTTCTGTTCTAGAAGTTGCCTCAGTTCTAGCAGTTCTTCCATAGTAAATTTTGTTTGTCTTGTTTCGATGACTCAAATGAGACAAGCTAAAACCATAAAAGCAATTTGATTGTATTTGAGCGGTGAAATAACTCAGATACAAGGGTGCGTTAGGAACTAATCCACCATCACATTGATCGATGTACAACTTCTGCTAATTCACCTCAAAAAGAGCGCGTGGCAATCCTGACTGGCGAATAATGGACTGTAAAGTGCCGACACGAAGCTCGTCATAATTAGGAACAGGAACAGTTATAGTTGACCCTTGTGTTGGCTGTTGCATAATAATATGGCTACCACGCTGGCGTACTCGTACAAAGCCATGCAGCTCTAAAATTTGACATACTTCCACACCTGAAAGAACACGCAGCTTACCCAACACTTACCTCTAAACGCGTAATAAAGACTTCTGTTATTAGCCGAGCTTGGACTTCTGAAGGGTCAGCTGTCTCAAAGAATAGTTCCAATGCCTCAACTAAATTACTGCGTGCTTCCTCAATGGTATTACCTTGGCTAGCAATATCGAGTTCTGGACAAAGCGATACATAGCCGTTTTCCTCACGCTCAATAATTGCGGTAAATTGTTTTGTCTTGCTCATGTTTTACCTCTAGTTCAATCAGCTAATCTGATGATTTAATTATCGCTTTACTAGCTTTTCCGACGCCAACCTATTTTGACCACCTGACGACTACGGCCGATCGCCAAAGCATCATCAGGAACATCTTCTGTGATGGTGGAACCAGCAGCTATGTAAACGTCATTACCCACAGTAACTGGAGCTACTAAAACGCTATTGGCACCAGTTTTAGTACGATCGCCTATTTTAGTCCGGTGTTTCTTAACGCCATCGTAATTGGCAGTAATTGTACCAGCACCAATATTCACCCGTTCGCCGATAACGCTATCACCTAAATAGGACAAATGTGCCGCATTCGTGCGATCGCCTAACTGCGTATTTTTCAATTCCACAAAATTCCCCACACGACAACCAGCACCCACTTGTACCTGACCGCGCAAATGAGCATAGGGGCCAATTCGGCTACCTGCTTCTACAGTGCTATCTGTCACTACTGAATAGTGGACTGTGACATTTTCAGCCAACTGGCTATTTTCAATTAAACTTCCCGGCCCAATGTGACTTCCGGTTTTAATTACTGTATTTCCCCGCAGATGAGTTTGGGGTTCAATAATTACATCTGTCTCTAACTCCACTGTTTCATCAATGGTGATGCTTGTAGGGTCGATGAGGGTGACACCTGCTAACATCCATTTTTCCTTGACTCGCCTTTGCAAAATCTCGTAGGCTGTTGCCAGTTGCAGGCGATCGTTGATGCCGAGAATTTCTTGATAATCTTTCACATCCACTGCCATGACTTGCCCGACCTGAGTCACGGCATCTGTGAGATAGTATTCTTTTTGGGCGTTGTTTGCTTCTAGGTGAGGAAGTACCTTAGCTAAATTTTCCCAGCGAAAGCAATAAACCCCGGCATTAATCCGGTGATTTTCTCTTTGAGCAGGGGTACAATCCTTGTGTTCGACCATTTGCTCAACGATATTTTGATCGTTACAAAAAACGCGCCCGTAGCCTGTGGGGTCGGTTAGGTGTGAGGTGAGAATAGTAGCGGCGTTTTGATTTTGGGCGTGAGTTTGTAACATCTGCTGAAGGGTTTCGCTACGTATCAACGGTAAATCGCCGTTCAGTACGAGCAAATCGCCACTGTAATCTTGTAAGTAGGGAAGTAATTGCTGGATAGCATGACCTGTTCCCAATTGCACAGTTTGTTCGACAAACTCCAAGTTGGGGATTGAACCCAAAGCAGCTTTCACTTCCTCAGACTGATACCCAACGATGGCGATTCGCCGTGAGGGTGAAAGAGGTTCTACACTTTCGAGAACTCTCTCTAGTAGCGATCGCCCACCCAAAGAATGTAAAACTTTGGGTAAGCTTGATTTCATCCGTGTGCCGCGTCCGGCTGCTAAAATTGCTACAATTACCATAATTAGCTATCAGCTATCATTAAAATTGTGATTAATGCTGTTGGTACTTCAAGATGTAGGCTCAAATCATACCAGCTAATCATAGAACACTGAAATGGGCAAAGGAGTAATACCAATTCAAAATTTTTGCATTAAGAAAGCCAGATATGAGAAGGCTTTGGCCCTGTGTATCTGTCGCGTTCTTTTCTCAAATTGGTATAAGAATTCAGAATTCAAAAGAAGTCACTGATAAAAAGCCTAGAGTATAATAGTACTAATTAAGCATTAAGTTGATTGCGGTAGCTATAGATCTTACTTCCTAGTTACTCCATATCTTCGTCAGCACAAAGAATAAACTCAGCAAACTGCTGCACTAGTTTGGGATTGCGCCAACCAGAATCAGCTTCTTTTAGCATTATTGAAAGTGCTTGTTCTCTGGTCATAGCTTCTTTGTAAGGTCGTTCGCTGGTTAGGGCGTCGTAAATATCAATTAACTGAAAGACTTGTGCCAAATAAGGAATATCATCCCCTTTGAGTTGGTCGGGGTAGCCTGACCCATCCCACCGTTCGTGGTGATGACGAATAATGGGAATTACACCCCGCATACTGCGTAGTGGCTGGCAGATTTTTTCTCCGATTAAAACATGTTGCCTCATAATCTGCCAATCTTCGGGGGTGAGTTGGCCTTTTTTCAGCAGCACTGCATCGGGAATACCCACCTTGCCGATATCGTGGAGATAACCCCCCCACATCAAATCCCGAATTTGATAGCGTGAGAGATTGAGGTATTCACCAAAAGCTTGTCCCAGTTTTACCAGTCGTTCGCAATGGCCGCCTGTGTTGGGATCGCGGCTTTCAATAGACATGGCAATGGAAAACAGTACTTGTTCGGCATGATCTAAGTCTTCGTTGAGACGCTTTTGCCGTACCAAGGACTTGACACGCGCTGCCAATTCCACACGATCAAAAGGTTTGGTGAGAAAATCATCTCCGCCAACTTCAATACCTCGAATACGCGATCGCCTGTCGTTTAATGCTGTAATAAAAATTACTGGTATCAGTCTGGTTTGTTCATCCTGTTTCAGTAATTGACAGACTTCAAATCCATCCATTCCCGGCATCATCACATCCAGCAAAATCAAATCTGGTTGCTTTTGCGTTACCAATCCCACAACAATAGAACCAGTGTCGGCCTCAATCACTTCGTATCCTTCCATCCCCAAGAGGGCAACAGCAGTCATCCGACTGGCCGCATGGTCATCAACCACTAAAACCTTTGGTGGATCTAAATCAAACCCATTCACTTTGGAACCCTTGGCTTGTAGTGTTTTAGAGACCAATGAATCTCGATCGAAATTAACATCATTTTTTATCCAAGAAGATACTGCTTGGTTATCTTCAAGCATCAAATCTTCTTGAGATAGCCCTAAAGAATAACCCTCTATATTTTGCGATCCTACGGCATGATTTGAACCGATACTTTTCACTTTGCTCAGGGGGTTTGACCCATTAACAATTTCTTCTCTCAAGCCTCTATGGTTGGATTTCCATTTAATCACAAAGGCACTCCAATTATTTTCGCAAGTTAACAGTGTCAGATTAGAAAAAGAAATTTAGTATTTGACTGTATTTTAGTTAGGCTTTCCATAGAGGTTATGTGTGATGTGGAGCTGCCGAGGGGTATTTTTCACTGTATGTATTTTTTATGTTACGAATAAAGAGTATTTTGTAGTCAAATTTTTTAGTTCTAATTCCAGTATCATAAATTAGTACAAATGTTAAATCAGGTTTTTTACGGAGATTTTTTACGTACCAGCGTCAACAAAGCTTGTGATTTGCTGCTTTCGAGCAGAATCCCCGGTTGGTAGTTGGTAGTGATGATGGTAATCATTAGGTATAGACATTTTTACTTACTTAGTTATAGCAACAGTTAAATACTGTTAAGAAAGATGTAATATTAGCTACTTATTATAGTTTAAGTTATTTGGATCGAAAAAACTCGTTGCTTGGATATTAAAAAACGAAATCAGAATTTCTGGGCAAGTATCTAAGTCTTGTGGAATGGATTACTGAGGACAAGAGCTTTAATTACGTAGGCTTAACCCATCGTAGACATCGCTAGCCGCTACAAATTAGTGCCGATAAAATCTCTACCTTGCGTTGCTGAGAGCCACCTTTTGCGCCAATGGGAAGTAGGTTCAAGAGAAGAGGCTTGCTGCTCTTGTTGTCGTCGCCTGAGTATAACTTCATTGGAATCGGTCAATTGGCGATCGCGGTAGGGAATGGCAGCACGAGTTAGTAAATGTTCCTTCTCCGCTTGTGAGAGAGGACAAGAAGAAGGGCATAAGGGAAATTCCTCTTTCTTGCTCCCCTGCTGTTCTGCTTTCCATCCTTTTATCTGTGCTGCTAGAGTACCAGGCGATCGCCTACCCATCGGTGGCGTAGAACCGATAGCTAAGCCAGCAGACAAAAGTGCTGTGCGTACCGCAGCAGCACAAGAATAGGTGGCTAATAAACCATCTTCGTGTAAGCACAACGACAGTTGTTTAATAAATTCAACAGTCCATAATTGGGGACACTGTGGAGGTGAAAATGGATCGAGGAAAATTGCATCTGCCAAGAAATTTGACTCACGTACTATGGCGATCGCCGATCTTGCATCACCAATAAGTAATTTTGCTTTCAGACAAGCTGTTTGTACTTGATGCTCAAAAGCTAATTCGGACAAAATTTCAATGTAGTTGTAGTTCCAGCTGTCGAACAAATTATGAGCGATCGCAGCTTGTGGTACTACTGGATTCAGTTCTAAACCAATTACTTCAACATTACAATTAGGATTCACTGCCCAAATTGTTTGCAAAGCAGCAGCAGTGTTGTATCCCAAACCATAACAAACATCCAACAACCGCAAAACTGGTTTTTGCGCTGCTGTAGCCAGTTGAGTTGGTTTTACAAACTTGAAAAAACTCTCCTGCTTAGCACCATAATGGCTGTGGAACGATTCACCAAACTCTTGAGAAACAAAAGTGAACGAACCATCTGCCGTGAGCTTAGGTGTAAAATTTTCTAAGTTAGTCATTAGTCACTTAGTCATTATTCATTGGTCATTTGGAGCGCTGACTGTTGACGCTCGGAGTTACTCCCCTAGTCCCCTTGTCTCCCCATCTCCTGACATCCTATGCCCAATTTCCAATTTGTTGTTTCCCCAACTTGGTTGTTTGAACATCTAGAAGATCCGCAAGTAATCATTGTGGATTGTCGCTTTTCTCTAGCCGATCCACAACTTGGAAAACAACAGTATCAAACAAGTCATATTAAGGGTTCATATTACTTAGATTTGAATCAGGATCTTTCCAATACAGTGGGTAAGCATGGTGGGAGACATCCTTTACCTAATCCTAATGATATCGCTAACAAATTTGCAGCAATTGGGATAAATTACCAAAAAACCCTAGTTGTAGCTTATGATGATTCGCGCTTTGCCTTTGCAGCTCGTTTGTGGTGGCTGTTGCGCTATCTAGGGCACGAACAAGTAGCAGTACTCGATGGAGGCTTTAGCGGATGGCAAAAAGCTGGCTATCCTGTTACAGATGTTATTCCTGAGCCGCAAATGGCGAAATTTGTACCTGAAGTACAAACAGAAAAAGTTGTAGATATTACAGCGGTAAAAAGCCGTAAAGATAGACCAGATGTGGTGTTGGTAGATTCGAGAGAAAGCGATCGCTACCGAGGTGAACGAGAACCAATTGATAAAATTGCCGGACATATTCCTGGTGCGGTTAACTATCCTTGGCAAGAAGTTACAGATTCTTCAGGTTACCTACTCCCCCAAGCAGAACAACGCCGTCGCTGGGAAAATATAGGAACAGCCGAAGAAATCTTAGTTTATTGCGGTTCTGGCGTTACCGCTTGTGTGAATTTACTTTCTCTAGAATTAGCCAACATCAACAAAGGTAAACTTTATGCTGGTAGCTGGAGTGATTGGATTTCTTATTTATAGTTAGGAGTGAGGAGTTATAAGTTAAGAATCAAAACTCCTCACTCCTAACTCCCAACTCCCAACTCCCAACTCCTAACTCCTAACTCCTAACTCCTAACTCCTAACTCCCAACTCTCCTCACTTTTTTCAAAACCGACCTAATTGCAAATTGTAATTAATACTGAAAAACCAGCCATCAAAATCAATGTTTTGAGCGGTTGAACTACCCAAAGTTAACCCAGTCTGGACATTCATGCTGCTAATATCAGATATCCGGTAATTTAAGTGTGCGAATAGTCGATGAAATTGGTCTTCTCGATCGCGCTGTGTAAAGTCAGAAAAGTTGACTTGGTAGTCGATACCAACTTGGAGAGGCTTTTGCAAGTAATAGTTTAGAGAAAACCAAAAAGAATTGATGATGCGACTGCGACTTTGAGGATCGGCAAAATTTACGCTCAGTTCGTAGAAGCTATCTAGCATTAATTTTGAGCTTAAGGGATCTCGCCGTCCGAAAGAGAGTTGCACGGAGTTTTCGTTTAAAAAGCGATCGCCTGCTTTGAAGCTATTGGGGCGATCGCTATTGTTGGCATAAAATAACTGCTGATTGCTGAAACTTATTTCTCCATACATCCGCCGCGATAGCTGCTGATAAAGACTGAGATTAAATCTTAGCTGGTTGTAATGAAATTGTGATTGCTCTAGATAACGAATTATATTGCCATCAATAGAGCCGTTCAAAAAAGTTTTAGATCCTATAGGTAAATATGCAGAGGCTAGTGTCAGTCCAGAAATAATTAAACCATCTTCTGTGGGATCGTTTTTTGAGGAAAAAATATTAGTCGTCTGGAAGTAACCGACACGCGCCTGTAGATAGCCGATGGGCTTAAACTTAGATACAGGCTGCGGTGGAAGTGGCTGTTGTTCTAGGGGTCGTAACCGGACTCGTAATCCCAATTCGCGATCGATATCAGACTCAAGCGGTTGTTTTGGCTGTTGTAGTAGCTTTCTTAGCCTTTCTAGTTTTTGAGAACGATTTATCTCAGGTAAATTCAACAATTGGTCTGTTGAGTCTGGAACAGACGTAGGCAAATTAGTTGGCTGAGATTCTAGCTGTGGCGGGTCATTTTCTTCTGGAGTATTCGCCTGTTCTGGGTTTGGTGTTGGTTGTGCTTGTGTCACTTCTGGTATTCTCTGTGCCAAATTTAACGGCATCTGCAAATCCAGACTCTGGGACTGACTCAAGTCCTTACACAAAAAGTTAACTATGTCTTGTTCTAAATCCTGACATTGCTGATAAGTTAGCTGTGTGGTTGCTAAAGATGTAATTTTTGAACTCGAAACTGGAGATTCATACCCCAACCAAACCTTCAAAGAATTTCTTTTCCGATACCCACTACCCAGTACCCAATCCTGTGGCAGCCATTTTTTCCCTACTTGCTGTGTTGTCAGCATAGCGTCTTGTGGAGAAGTTAAGGAAGAATGGGTGCGGTCGATTGATACCAAATCATGATTTGGAGATTCTGCCGCATCTACTCTGATGCAAAACCAGCTTCCAGTTGTGGAAGCTAACAAAATCCAAAAAAACAAATTTTTCCAGTTTTTGAATCGCATCTGTTAGATTGCGTTGAGGGCGTTTGGCGAATGTAGACCTAGAAGCTGTATCATAAGTTCCTACTTAAAAATACAATTGAGTGTATTTAGCTCAGCTTTTTAGGTATATACTGATATCTACCAAGCTAAATTCCTGTTTTTCGGATTTACTCCCAGATTTTTTTGCCATAATCATCTGTTCTGATACAAGTTTCCTCAATTATTGTTTAATAACATACACAGGAGCCAACAGAACTAGATTACAAAATGTAAACATTCCTCAAACGCTTACTCATAAAGAATGACAAATTATGAATATAAAAAATTAATTTTCATTGTGCTGACCTAACTTACCGTTCTTCTATCACGTTGAAACTTCTAGTTTTTAGAAATTATCTACTGTACCATTCACGTTTGACAGTAATTTTCAATAAATTTAATGCTAATCATCGGCTCTCTTAGCTTGAAGAGAATCTAGCAAAGGATTTATGGGAGTTTCTCATAATATTTTTATGAGAGTAATAGAAGAACGACAATGAAGCGCGGCTAGACATTTAGCTCATAATCGGTATCTAACAAATTGTCATTGGTTGAGATAATGAGAAATAATTATCTGTTATAAGGATGTCTGAGAGCTTGTTGGTGTTGTATCAACACTTCTCTGTAGGCCAAAAGTCACGTTTACCAAAAGCGATTTTAGATGTTTTTTACTATCTTTTAAGGGGCTGTTGGCTAATGTGCCCAAATCTTCAATAATTTACCAAGATATTTTTTTAAATTATTGTTCATTTAATTATTGATATTGAAGATCAACCTTTAAACTCGCTATGGAATTGATTGCATGAAACTTGTGTTTTAGAGTCGAAATTTAAATAAACTAAACATATACTTATTAGTTGTTCATTTTATTTTTTAAATGTAGACTAAAATGCAAATAAAATTTACCTGAAATAACTGGCTATAAAAATTAGTCACATGTTAAAGCATTAGTGTATTTGGTATTACATGAAGTTTAAAATTTATCAGATTATGTTTAATAGATCGTTACCACTATTAGTAATTGGTTTATGGGGAATTGTGGTACTGCCTTTACCAGATCGGGTAAGTGCTGTAACTCCTCTAACACGAGCTGAGATTCAGAACCTCCGTAACTTGGTACAACTAATACCCAAAAACAAACTCAAGAAGCGTCCTGCACAAAAATCAGATGCAATGATTCCTGGAGATGGTTTGTCAACTGGTCGAGCTTCTCTAGCAGACTTGCGATTTAACGACGGTTCATTGGCAAGAGTAGGGGAACAGGCAATCTTTCAATTTTTACCCAAAACTCGCAGCTTTAGACTGTCAAATGGAACCGCGTTGTTGCTTATACCACCAGGAAGAGGGCAAACACGTATACAAACTCCAAGTGCAGCAGCGGCAATTCGTGGTTCAGCATTATTTGTACGCTACGACCAACAAACAGATACTACAGTTGTAGGTGCCTTGACAAATAGCGGCATTGAAGTTGCTAACAAAGAAGCTTCTCAAACTCAGGTGCTGCAAGCAGGACAGCTGATGGTTATAGTCAAAGGCAAATTTCAGGGTTTATACGATTTTGACCTGAGAAATTTTTATCAAACTAGCGATTTGGTTCGAGGACTGGATTTAAATAGGCAAAATGCTACGCCTAGTCCTGACCCAGCGATCGCCAGCGTTCAAGCTGAAACTGCTGCGGCTTTACAAGCACAGTCCCCAATAACAGGTCAGGGAGTAGTTGAAAACCCATCTTTCTTAGAGTTAACTAGTAGCCCTGCTAATTCTGCAACTAACGACATTGTGACAAATGATTCTTCAGTAGCTCCTATAGCAGAAGACTCTCCAGTAAACTCCTTTGAAGAAACGGGGCAAATCCTCTCAAATACTGAGCAGCGGAATACTCGCAGTAACAATAACAACACAATTAGACCGAATAATAATGTTTCTGTTGATTCTAATGGAACCACCACCAGACCTGAAATTCCTGTTGTAAATACAGGTAATGAAAACTCCGTCAGAGGTACTGGTAATGAAAACCCCGTTGTAAATACAGGTAATGAAAACCCTGGTGGAGGCACGGGTAATGAAAACTCCGTTGGAGGCACGGGGAATGAAAACTCCGTTGGAGGCACGGGGAATGAAAACCCCGTTGGAGGCACGGGTAATGAAAACTCCGTTGGAGGTACGGGTAATGAAAACTCCGTTGGAGGTACGGGGAATGAAAACTCCGTTGGAGGCACGGGGAATGAAAACCCCGTTGGAGGTACGGGTAATGAAAACCCCGTCGGAGGCACGGGTAATGAAAACCCCGTCGGAGGCACGGGTAATGAAAACCCCGTCGGAGGCACGGGTAATGAAAACCCCGTCGGAGGCACGGGTAATGAAAACCCTGGTGGAGGTACAGGTAATGAAAACCCTGGTGGAGGTACAGGTAATGAAAACCCTGGTGGAGGTACAGGTAATGAAAACCCTGGTGGAGGTAC
>NZ_JACJTU010000110.1 GCF_014698835.1 Nostoc paludosum FACHB-159
GCGAAGGCTTCTATAATTGCGATTTGAGACATGGGACAGATGCATTAATATAGAATTTGCGCTGCATCTTACCATATACTGCCTACATTTAGAATGAAATAGCCCTGTAGGTGTTACACAGCCATGAAAATAGGTTGTAGTTCCATTTCGATGATTACGACAATTACAATGAGGGCAATTAATTTTTTTGGATGAAAAATATTCTGTGCCATCTAAAGCGATTAAAATTTCTTCATTTAAGTAGAGAAACTTTTTCAAAACTCCATTTTTATTTAACCATTCATAGACTTCTTGAAAAGCCATAAAGATAGTCGCAGCCGGCACCGGATCTAACAAATTTCTTATTTGATTATCACAGGGTATTTTCTCAATTGAAAATAAACTTTCTGCATTATCTTTTCCCTTATTATTTTTCATTAATCGTTGATGGTCTAAGAAAGACTCTGACTGAGTAAAAAAGATAGAAAATGCTGCCATCACAGCGTCTTCCACCTGATATTTCGTATTATTTCCAGGTTTCCTTTCATCAGGTAAGTCATTTAATGATGACCGTAAAAATTGTATTAATTCAGGAATTTCTATGGTCGCTGCTAAGTGTGCCATGTTTGAGTAATTTGATGCGCTGTCGGATTTTTGACTCACCGATTTTACATCATCTAACAATAATTATAAATTTTTATTTCCCTTGAATTCCTCAATTAAAACCGAACGATGAACTGGATTTTCTCCGTTCGTTGTCAGGTAATCCCTCTATTTTATTAAGTATTTATACTTATTCTTTCCTCCATCTGTTTTTTTAGCCAGAGGCAATGCCTGAAAAAATAGTTACTTTGTACTATTTTTGGAACTCCCAAATCGGGGTTAATACTCTATTTTTTTCAAAATGAGAATTGCTGGTGAAAATTGAGCTAGAAGAATATCTGGTTCGATTATGACTGCAACTACCCCAGTTCTAACTGATAGTAAAACCTTGAACGAAGTAGTGAACTGTTTAACAGAAAACATCCCGATAAAGTCTCAAGGTAACTGTGAACAAAAGAATATTTTTGAAATTTTAGTTCGGGCAGCCACACAGAAAGATAGTATTGAAAATACTACTAAAGTTCTAAAAAATGTTCCGACCAGTAATGATATCCGTTACCATTTGGAAAAATATTCAGACCTCGCTTCTTTGGAAGAGGATTTAAATAAAGCACTTCAAAGCCGATTGCCAACTGGCATACGACAAGGACAGCAAAAAATAGCCATTGACTTTAATTTAATCCCTTATTATGGCGAACCGTCACCATTAGAAGTACCATATATTTACAGAAGTCAAGCTAAAAATGGTACTTGCTCTTTTTATGCTTACGCTACTGTCTATGTAATTAAAAAGAACAAGCGAGTCACCTTAGCTATCAAAGCTGTTCAACAAAAAAACACTTTGGTTGCAATTATCACCTATCTTTTGGCAATAATTGAGCCTTTAAATCTGAGAATTGAGCGATTATATTTGGATAGAGAGTTCTTTTGTGTGCCTGTAATCAGATGGTTGCAAGCTTTGGATATTCCATTTGAAATGCCAGCTGTTATTAGAGGCAAACATGGCGGGACTAAACAACTGATTAGAGGTAGGCGTAGTTACAAGACCAGTTACACTTTAAACAGCGATAAATATGGTTCAGTAACTTTTCCAGTATGGATAGTTTGTACCTATAAAAACGGTAAAAGACGAGCGCATGGAAGAGAATTTTTTATTTATGCTGTCTATAAGGTGAAGTTGTCATTACATCAAATACATGATGACTACCGTCTTCGTTTTGGTATTGAAAGTAGCTACCGCATGAAAAATCAGTGCCGAATTAAAACGACTATTAAAAATCCTACTATTCGGCTTCTATTTGTAGCCTTATCTTTTTTAATTATTAATATCTGGATTTATCTAATCTGGCATTATCTCAGCCTTTTAAAAAGAAGTTATAGGCAAGTTCTTTCTCATCTATTTACCCTCAAACAGATGCTTGAATTTTTACGTCAAGCCGTAGACCGTAATTATGGGGTAGCCTGCGAAGTTTATTTACCCTCTGGCTGATTTTGGTCGTTTTGGCAGTGTTTGTATAATTTCAACTTATAATTACTATCTCAAAATCGGCTTTTGTATATTCCTGAATAAAGGGTATCACAGACTACTATTTTTTAGCGATCGCCAAATTTTTCGGTCTACTGAAGGTATTTCCCGCTAGTTAGTGACACAACTCTTAACCGCTTCGCTCAAATAGGCGGTGTCTGCCACTGCCACGAATTGACTCGTTGAGCCACCTAGTTTGTCGCGGGCATCGGCAGACACTCCGCTACGCCGCCTATTTGTTAAGAGTTGCTTGAGTCACTGTGGTGTGGATTTATAGCAGAACCATTTTCTTAAATTTTTTACCTTAGTTTTTGCAATTTAAGCATCGTCATACATATCATTAGCCACAAAAAACCGACTCCATAACCGGCAATTATGTCCGTAGGCCAATGGACTCCTAAATATAAGCGGCTGAGACCAATAGCAGCAATTACAATGACTGTCAAACTGTAGATAACTTTGGCAAACGGAGGATAGTGAGTTGCCAACTCATAAGCAATGAAACCATAAAGCACCATAGAACCTAGTGCGTGACCACTAGGAAAACTAAAAGATGTTTCAGAAATCAAGCGATGCCAAAGTTCAGGACGAGGTTTAGAAAAAAACAACTTTAGCCCTGTATTTAAAATCAATGCCCCCAAGCAAGCAAGTACAAAAATTTTTGCATCTTCTCGATAACGTCGCCACCAAAGTAATAACAAAGTAACTCCTGCAACCACAACTACGGTTTTAGGATTACCAAGATTTGTAATGAACAACATGAAATTATCTAAGTTGGGATTGGCAAACTGATGTAGCCATAACAAAAAATTAGTATCAAATGCAAAAGTCTCTCGCTCTAAGACCTCTTGGGCTAATTTTGCTAAAATAAAAAGAATCAGCAGACAACTAACAAGTCCAACAATACCAATAGCAGCAATTAATGTAACTAAACGAGGATGTATATAACGCAACCAGAAATGAGAAAGTTGTCGTAGCATATTTAAATGTTATTCATCGTCAAAAGACCTACCTACTGCTAGCGTAGGTCGGCGGAAATACAGTTATTAGCTAAAATGGGGAAAAATTTTTCAAAATAAGCATTCGTTTTCTACTCAAGTGGATGACGTACTTTTTTCTCCTTTCGCACAGAAAAGAATAGGACAAGTGCTAGCAAGATAAAAGCGATCGCTGACGCATATTCCCTTGGTAGTGAGAGACCACCATTTTTGATTGGCTTAGTCAAAAAATCTCCGAAAGTGGCTCCAAAGGGGCGTGTAAAGATGAACGCGAGCCAGAATAGGAGAACATCGCTCAACTTTGTCATGTAGTGAAGGGCGATAACAACACCAATGACGCTGGCTGTCACCAATGCGCCCTGAATATAGCTTAGTCCTAAGTTGCTGGTAAGAAAGTCACCAAAAGCTGTTCCCAAACTGTTAGAGAACACCACAGCCAGCCAATAGGTGGTCTCTGCATCTTTCCTAATGATGGGATAAACACTCAGGTCTCGATCTCGATAGTACCAGATGGCAAGAACGCTCAAGAGACAGGCTACCAAAATCAGCGATCCCACTGCGTATCCCAGCCCGAAAGATCGATCCATCAAGTCTGAAACTTCAGTCCCGGCTGTGGTTGTAGCGATGATCGCCACCCAATAAAGGGCTGGACGATATCTATCTCCTTGAATTTGAAAAAATAAGAGAATAGCTAGGATGGCGAACGTTACAGCAAAAGCTATGTAATACCCCAGTCCAAGAGTCATTGAAATGAAGTCACCTGCGGTCTCGCCGAGCGTCGTGGCGATAATCTTCATAATCCAGAAGTAAATTGTGACTTTTGCAACTTTGTTCATTGATGTTTCCCAAAAAATACTAAGTCATCATTGGCAGTAAGAAAAGCTCTAAGCTATGTCGCATAGGCACTACAGCTTTAAAAGCTATTGAACAGTGAACAGATGAGTCAGGCGAGCGCAAATTATCAATCTTCTCGGTCAATCGGCACTAAGCCTGATTTCTTACGCTTAAGGCTTAAGTAAATTACTAGGCTGATGATTATACAAAGAAAAAGCATACTCGTTCCCACCGTACCATAGCCAAAACCACCATTTTTAGTAGGTTGGGATAGTAAATCACCTATCGATGCGCCAAATGGACGAGTCAAGATGTAAGCTAACCAGAATGTCAAAACTGCATTCATCTTCAAGTAAAAATAACTGCTAGCTATGATTGCGATCGCCGTTCCAAATACTAATGCTGATTGTGCATAACCTAATCCCGAAGACTCTGCTAAGAGGTCTCCTGTTGAAGTACCCAAGGCAAATGTCAGTAAAATAGCTATCCAGTAGAAAAGTTCTCTTTTAGCTGTGTTGATGGAGTGCATGGCTAATGTCTTTTCGCTGAAATACCAAAACGCAAAAACTGCCAACAATAGACAACTAAAAATTATGGTAGTTGTCACCAAACTAACTCCAAAATCGTCTACCAATTTATCAGTAATTAATGTCCCAACGATACTTATCAAAACGACGACTAACCAGTAACTCAGTGGAGCATACCGTTTTAGCCTAAACTGATTTATAAGTGCAATCAGTAATAAGCCGCTCATAATATATGATGTAATACTTAAACCCAAGTTGAGCGTTATTGATAAAAAATCAGCCGCAGTTTCGCCTACTGTGGTTGCCATAATCTTAATAATCCAGAAGTAAATTGTTACTTCTGGAACTCTATTTAAAATATTTACCATGATATTTGTTATCCTTGATTTTCGGTAGAAATGAAATTAGAGAATACGCGATAAACCTATTTTTCTAGCCTAAATTTAGCGTCCTTAATAACAAATGTCCTGCTATTTATCCCAAATTGGTGACACAACTACTTATTCTGTCAATTTTTTCATAATTTGAATTATGTGCAGAATGATTAAACTTTACACAGCAAAAGTCAAGAAAAAGTCAAGATTTGATTTTTAATGACGTTTATTTCTGAGAAATAGACTTAAAATAGCTAAAATCTCTAATTCAAAGTGAATTATGCTATTTAATATTTAATCTACAAAATTCAATTTAATCTTGACTATTTCTGAACTTTTATTACCTATTGTGAAATTACAAACCCAGAATTTTAGGGATTCTACAAGTATGAAAACTTCAACAAAAATCATTTGTGCAGCAGCTTTTGTTGGTATTTTGGGCTTTGCTGGATTGTCGAGAGTTGTAGGAGCAAAACAACCACAATCTCCGGTAGCAGTTGTACATCAGCATCATATTGCTACCCAAGTTGCCCAAGCCAGTGATGGTGAAACAAACGATGATGTACAAGAACAGCAAGAAGCAGCAAAACTGCAACCACTAGCTAAAATTACAGCAAAACAAGCACAGCAAGTAGCTGAAGCATCCAGAGGAACTAAGGCCAGTAGCGTCAAACTTGAAAACGAAGATGGCAACTTAGTTTACTCTGTAAAAATTGGTCAGCAAGATGTGAAAGTTGATGCTGGTAATGGCAAGGTTTTGTATGCCGAAAATGACAATCAAGAAGATGAAAAAAATGAAGCTAATCGTCCCAAGAGCAGTATTCAAGTTCCAGATACTGGTGATAGTGAGCGCGAAACCAATGATGATAGTAAGTAAGTCGGGAGCTTAATTAAGTAAAAACTGTTTTAGCACATACTAACTAAACATCTAATACACAGGGATTGATGAAGTTAACCTTTATCAATCCCTAATTTATAGAAGCTGGTAAACGGACATTGAAACAACTACCAAATCCTAATTGGCTAGTGACAGTAATTAATCCACTGTGATTGTGGGCGATCGCTTGAGCGATCGCCAATCCCAAACCAGAACCACCATAATTATAAGAACGTGATTTATCTGCTCGCCAAAAACGCTCAAAAACTTTGTCAATATGCTCTGGTGCAATTCCTATGCCTGTATCTTGCACTTTGACATAAACCTGAGAACCGACACGAGTGGTTTTAATTTCAACCACGCCTTTTAATGGTGTGTAATGGAGCGCGTTTTCAATCAAATTAGAAAATAGCCGCGTTAGTTGGACTGAATCACCTATCAAGTAAAGATTCTCTGTTAACTGAGAGATCAAATTAATTTCCTTGGCTTGAGCTTGAGGTTTATAAAGTAGCAATAAGTTTTCCAAGATTGACGTTAAATTGAGACTATCCCAATCCCCATTCGGAACTTTATCGGTACGTGCCAAGAACAGTAAGTCTTCTGTGAGGCGAGTCATCTGGTTAGTAGCACTGGCGATCGCCTGAAACTTTTCTGCATCTTTTGGCCCGATTTCCATAGGATATTCTAACGGTAACTCAGCATTAATTTTGATTGCCATTAAAGGACTACGTAGTTCATGGGAAGCATCAGCAGTAAACTGTTTGAGCCTTTGAAAACTCTCCTCAATAGGTTGCATCGCTTGACGAGTTAGGAAAATGCCACCAATCCCACTAAGAACCAAAGTTATAAGAATTCCACCGCCTAATCCCCAGTCTAATTTTTTGAGAGTTTCATCAAATTCTTCTAAAGATTGACTCACCCTCACATACCCAACCAACTGATTATTGTCGCTATTAATAATTGGTATAGTTACAGCTTGGATAAGAACTTTGTCGCTCTTAACTTCTACCTTTTTGCTAAATAATAATGGTGAGTTTAAGACGGTTTTTCCTTGTTGAGTAACTAAATGTCCTTGAGTATCAAACCACTGTAATGCTTGATGACTAGCAATTAGGTCTTGTGGACGAAAATCACTTTCAACTTTAATGTGACCTGCTTCAAATTCTACATTTGCAGATGCACCTTGTCCTATAGCTGTGAGTTTATCTTTAATTTGTTGAGTCAGACTATGAGCGAAAACAATTCGGATTGCGAGCGCAAATATTCCTAGCAGTGATGCAAAAACCACCAAGTAAGACAACAATAAACGATATCGAATTTTTTGAAACACATTTTTACGGATAGTAAATTATTGGTTATTCACTAAAATTTAGGATGGTACACATATAAGTAATGATTGAGACCAGTATTTCTAATTAAACCATTTTACTGATGTCGTAAACGATAACCAATGCCATAAACATTTTCAATCAATTCTTCTGAAATTCCAGCAGCTTTGAGTTTATTCCGCAAATTTGTAATATGAGTTTTGATACTTCCTTCCCCCGAAGATTTATCAAATTCCCACAGCTTGTCAAAGATTGCTGAACGAGTCACAACTTGATTTGGGTGTCTCAAAAAATACTCTAATATCATGTATTCTTTAGGTGTTAATGACAGAATATTTCCTGCATAAGTAACCTGTTGGCTGGCCGGATCTAATTGCAAATCACCGTGGATTAAAATTGATGGGCGTATCTGTGGACTTCTTCGTGCTAAAGCTCTGATACGTGCTGCTAACTCTTTTAGCTCAAATGGCTTGACTAAGTAATCATCAGCACCAGCATCGAGTCCAATAATTTTATCGCCTGTTGTATCTCGTGCTGTCAGCATTAAAATCAGAGCATTAGATGAAGCAGCACGTAAACGCTGACATAGAGTAATGCCATCTAAATTAGGAAGCATTAAATCTAATAAAATTAGCTCATATAATCCTGATTGCGACCATTCCCACCCATCAAGCCCATCGGTTGTGATATCTACAATATGGTGTTGTCGCCTTAAATACTCGGCTAATGGTTTAGCAATGCGATCGTCATCTTCAATTATCAAAATTCTCATAGTACTTCATCTCTTAACTTATAGAGCTTGGTAACATCAAGTTAGGGATGATTTTAGTTACAAACTTTTACAATGTAATTAATTATAAATGATTTGAATTATTAAACACTAATAACAGTGCCGCCACTAATGCAAAGATGCTACTAATTATAAAGGTACTTGTTGATCCAAAGTGCTGCCATAATTCACCAGCTAAAATACTGGCTGGTAAAAGTGCTATGCCTACTGCTAGATTGAGAAATCCAAATGCAGTACCTCGTAATGCAGCTGGAACTTTATCTGCTACCAGTGCTAACAATACGCCCTGACTCATACCCAAATGCAAACCGTACAGAGCAAACAAAACCCAGACTTGCCAAGCAGCTTGAACAAAAGCAAAGCCCAAGTAAACTAGGGCATACAGTAAATATCCCGCCAATAGTAGTTTTACACGTCCCAAGCGATCTGACAGGACACCAGTTGGATAAGCACTAAGAGAGTAAGCTAAATTCATCACCAGTAGCGTCAATGGCACGAAAGCGGCTGTAATCCCAACTTGAGAAGCACGAAGTAATAAAAAAGCATCGCTAGAGTTGCCTAAATTAAACAATAGTGCAACTACTACCAAAATCCAGTATTCCCGGCTCAAGTTAGCAAAAGTAGAAAAATGCAGTGGGTGATTGTGAGATGCTGTGTTGGCTGTTTTACTCTTTTCGTGTACTCCCAATGCTAGTAAAATAACGTGAGTTCGACGAACTAAAAAACAGCAGGAGGTAGAGCAGGCAGGTCTTTTGGGTAAATATCAATAGATGGTTTTTGAGGTAAATAGGTATAAGCAGCTAAAGAAGCCATCAAATTAACCAGAAAGTTAAAAGGGCTACGATGCCGAGAGTGTTCTATTTGGCATATATTTTTGAGATGGTCATTCACTGAGGGAGCAATGCGATTTTGTTAGATGACCCCAAAAAAAGTGCGATCGCTAATTAGTTTTTTCAGTACACAAATTTATTAACTACAATTTTACCGGTATTAATACTTAA
>NZ_JACJTU010000111.1 GCF_014698835.1 Nostoc paludosum FACHB-159
CATACTCCATACCAATTAACCGCTTTGTTTCTTTCGGATTCTCCTCAATGTGATTCAGTATATTACTCATATTTTAGTGTCAAAAAACTTCTCATGATGTTCTTTTACCACAAAACATACTATTTTGGAGATGTCTACGTTCGATCGCTTGGCTGAGATTGTGGAAAAATTCATTGCTGCGATCGCTCTCAAAAAGTACAGCCTTTATGTGATGGATTACGGTGCACCGATTGGCTATCGGATTGCCGCTAAATATCCAGAGCGCGTGCAATCTCTGATTGTTCAAAATGGCAATGCTTACGAGGAAGGTCTACGCGAATTTTGGGAGCCGATTAAGGCATACTGGCAAGAGCGATCGCCTGAAAATACTGAAAAGCTCAAATATCTTGTCAGCTTAGAAGCAACAAAGTGGCAATATACCAACGGTGTTCGCAATTTAGAAGCGATCAGCCCCGATACCTGGACTATCGATCAACATTTCCTCGATCGCCCCGGAAACGGTGAGATTCAACTGGCACTGCTGTATAGCTATGGCACCAATCCACCTCTCTATCCCCAATGGCAAGAGTATTTCCGCCAGTATCAACCCCCTACCCTGATTGTTTGGGGCAAGAACGACTACATCTTTCCTGCTGAGGGTGCTTATCCCTACCAGCGTGACTTGAAAGACGTTGAGTTCCATCTACTCGATACCGGACATTTTGCCCTGGAAGAGGATGGGGATGCGATCGCCGATCAGATCCGACAGTTTATGACCACTCGCATTGCAGAACGCATAAAGTTGTAGAAGCAATGGGGCGAACTCTAGGTGAGTCCATTAATTTTACAGATAGCGAATTAGAAGATGGAACGATTATCAAAGATGCGTGCGTTGATTGTAGATGATTTTCAAAGTGCAACATTTCGCACTGCCGAAATTCCGCGACCGGAACCCACTGCCAACCAGGTTCTGGTGCGAATCAAGGCGAGTGGTGTTAACCCGCTCGACAGCAAAATTCGCACAGGTAAAGCGCCCCATGCTAAACCTGTTCTGCCTGCTGTACTGGGAACCGATCTAGCTGGGGTCATTGAAGCAGTTGGACAGGATGTTACCACGTTCAAAGTCGGTGATGAGGTTTATGGACTGACGGGTGGAGTTGGTGGACTTCAAGGTTCACTGGCTGAATTTGCTGCCGTCGATCCCGATCTGTTGGCAAAAAAGCCGACTCACTTCAGTATGCGTGAAGCCGCTGCATTACCCCTAGTATTTTTGACTGCATGGGAAGGGTTGGTCGATCGGGCTAATGTGCGCGACGGTCAGAAGGTTCTTGTACTCGGTGGGTCTGGCGGTGTAGGGCATATCGCTGTGCAGATTGCGAAAGCGCATGGTGCCACAGTGTTCGCGACTGCCTCGGCTGCCAAGCATGACATGGTGCAACAACTCGGTGCTATGCCAATCGACTACCGCACCACATCAATCGAGCAGATCGTGCAGACATTTACGGATGGTCGAGGCTTTGATGTGGTCTACGACACGGTTGGGGGTTCCACTTTGGATGATGCATTCAAAGCAGTATGCAATTACGGTCACGTCGTCAGTAGCTACGGCTGGGGACAGCATAACTTGATGCCTCTCTCACGGAAATCTGCGACGTATTCGGGCGTGTTCGTACTTCTGCCTCTATTGACTGGTAAAGGTCGTGCTCATCATGGTGAGATTCTGCGGCAGGCAACGCAATTGGCAGAAGCCAATCAATTGCGTCCAGTGGTTGACCCTCGCCATTTCATTTTAGATACTGCATTGTCTGCCCACGAAGCGGTGGAGCAAGGTACGGCTGTCAGTAAAATCGTGATCGATTTATAACCCGTGCTTTCAAGTTAACCGATCGACAGTGCCATTTCAACACATAGTTTACCATTCATCAAAGGAGAATGTTATGGTTGCTCAAGCAAATTCGCAAGCAGCAAAAATTCTGGAAGTTGCGGATGATCCACGTCTTTCCAAAGGAACGAAGGAATTTTTGAAAGTGCTGAATTCAGGGGGTGTGGCACTGGAGAAACTGACTCCAATCGAAGCACGCCAAGTTCTTGTAGATGCACAGGCTTCGGTTTCAGTAGACCTTTCAGGCATTGAAGAGTCCCAAAAGACGATTACTGCTGATGGTTATTCAATTACCCTTGATATTGTACGACCTGAAGGGGTCAAAGGCACATTGCCTGTTTTCATCTTTATTCATGGTGGTGGTTGGGTGCTGGGTGATTACCCAACACACAAGCGTATGGTTCGCGATCTGGTTGTGCTTTCAGGGTTTGCAGGTGTCTTTGTTAACTATACTCGCACGCCAGATGCTCAGTACCCACAGGCAATCAATGAGATTTATGCTGTAACCAAATGGGTTGCCGAGCATGGCGAGGAGATTGGCGTGGATGGCAAGAATTTGGCAGTCGTTGGCAACAGTGTCGGCGGTAACATGACAACTGTTACTGCTTTGAAGGCGAAAGAAAAAGGAGGACCACACATCAAACTGCAAATCCTCATGTGGCCCATTGTAGATGCGGATTTTGAAACGAATTCTTATCACCAATTTGGCGATCAGCGTTTTCTGACTGTACCAACAATGAAGTGGATGTATGATATGTACATCGCTGACCCAGAAAAGCGCAAAGACATTTATGCTTCTCCCCTACAGGCGACGGTTGAGCAACTCAAAGGCTTGCCTCCGGCGTTAATTGTGGTTGCAGAAAGCGATATCTTGCATGACGAAGGCACAGCCTATGGACGCAAGCTCGATGAAGCTGGGGTTGAGGTGACAACTGTGCAGTACAACGGTATGATTCATGACTTCGGACTACTGAATGGTTTAGCCGAGTTGCCAGAAACCCGTTCTCTATTTGTTCAAGCTGCTGCTGAATTGAAAAAACATCTGCAATAGGATGCGATCGATGTTTTTGGGGAAGGGGAAAGACGCTCTTCCATCGCTTTGCTGCTTACCGAGTTATACCAATTCGCAATAGCCTACGCTGTTTTCATGCCCGTAGGGCTGTACGCAATTAAAAAACTTAGATGCAGCAAAGCTTTGGTGGGTTTGCATCTGTATCATATTTTTCGTGAAATGGTATTACCTGCTATGAACAGCCACACACCGAGCGCTAGGGACATTATCGGGCCATCACCGTTAATTGCGATTGAAAACGAAGCACCGCCCAAGCTGATTGTCGATCCACCGCTTCCCGAACCACTAGCCCAGGGTCGCGTCTTTATCCAGTACCGGACGGAGAATTTGCGTGTGTTGCCAGTGTTTGGCAAAGGTGCCCTCGAAGTATCGCCGCGCATCGGTCATATCCACATCACCGTTGACGACGCGCCGTGGCATTTTGTCGATGCCAGTGGAGAAACGGTGATCCTGGTCGGACTGGAACCTGGCGCGCACAAGGTGCTGATCGAACTAGCTGACCCCATGCACAAAGTAATCACAAGTGAAACTGTAAAGTTCACGCTGCCCGATCCTCAGAAATCATCATGAAAAAACTAGACGGAAAAATTGTAGTTATGACAGGGGCATCTGAGGAAACGCTGCACATCGCGGGTGGTATTCATTGAACTGTATCAAACTGCTTTTGAGGTAATACTTACAGCAGAATCCAGAAGTAAAACAGGGTTCTTACCTGGCTTTGGGACTTAGTTTGTATACTTCACCAACTTAAATGTTGTAATTTTAATTTAACCATGCTGAGATGTTGGCGTACCACTCCGTGGAAGCAAGCTACGCGGAGCGTCTCCAAGAGTTGCCTCTCGGAACGAGAATCGCCATCCTATCACTTACATCCTATGAACAACCCCGAAAATCCTCGACTACCCCTGCCGCCTTTCGATCATGAATCCGCTATCCGAAAAGTCCGAATTGCAGAAGATGCTTGGAACACACGTAACCCGGAACTAGTATCACTCGCTTACACGTCGGATAGCCTTTGGCGCAACCGTTCAGAATTTCTCTCTGGTCGTGAGGCGATCGTAGAGTTCTTGACCCGTAAGTGGCTTAAAGAATTAGATTACCGCCTGATCAAAGAGCTTTGGGCTTTTCGGGACAACCGAATTGCTGTCCGGTTTGCTTACGAATGGTATGATGATTCCGGCAACTGGTTCCGTTCCTATGGCAATGAAAATTGGGAGTTCGACGAACATGGATTTATGAGGTGGCGTATTGCCAGCATCAACGACCTGCCAATTCACCAGAGCGAACGCAAATTCCACTGGATATTGGGTCGTCGTCCCGAAGATCATCCCGGATTGTCCGACCTTAATCTTTGAGAAGCCCGAACAACGACAATATCACGCAGTTGAGATACTGGTATGGGAGGCGGCTGACGGCAAGGTGTGGCTGAGTTTCCTAATTATTTAAAACAGCGTTTTTCTATTGCCGATGAGTTGGTGAAGAACATCGCTATCATTGCACCTTTAATCCATCAAGCAGTGCTTTAATTAACTTATTTGTTGATTCAATTTAAATACTTGACTATTAACCCAATTTAAAATTCTTATGAAACTCATCTCTGTAAATGTCGGACTGCCGCGTGAAGTGACCTGGAAAGGGAAAACAGTTAGCACTGGAATTTTTAAAGAACCAGTTAGCGATCGCGTCATGGTGCGCGTACTCAATTTAGACGGTGACGGACAAGCCGATCTCACCGTTCATGGCGGAGCAGACAAAGCAGTATATGCATACCCATTCGAGCATTATGATTATTGGCGAGGTGAATTGCCTGACACAGAGCTACCGTTAGGCATCTTTGGCGAAAATTTCACAACGACCGGACTGAGAGAAGAAGACGTGAATATTGGCGATCGCTTCAAAATTGGCAGTGTGGAACTAATGGTGACACAACCTCGCCTACCCTGTTACAAACTCGGCATTCGGTTTGGGCGACCTGATATGGTGAAACGATTTCTTGCAAGTCGCCGCACCGGATTTTACTTTCGTGTTTTGCAAGAGGGCGAAGTAGTCGCTGGAGACACTTTAGAGTTGGTGAGCCGGGATGACAACAATATTACTGTTGCTAATATCACTCAGCTTTATACTCGTGAGCAGAACAATCCAGAGTTACTTCACCAAGCTGTTCAACTTGAAGCCTTACCGGAAAGTTGGCGCAACTACTTCCAAGAGCAAAGTCGCCGTCAGGATGTGAAATAAAGGCTTGCTGGAATGCTAAACAAGTATTAATATTACAAAACTCTTGAAAATAATGAAAACACTACTGAAAATATCGGCGTTACTCCTTGTTCTGCCAATAAGTATCTTAGCTAATTTTTCCTTAAGAGCTTCTGCTGATTCTACTGCTGGCATTATCCTGAGTACAAAATGCCAGGGTGGCTACAACATCAATATTTGGCAGAATTATACTTCCGGTGAACTGCTTTATCGCGCGACCAGTGCCAACGGTAATTTAAGCTTGGGCAAAGGAACTAGCCAAGCAACAGAAGGTGTTCGAGTGTATAAGTTTCGGAATGGAATTTATGAATATTGGGTGTGGGATGGCACGTTAGATAACCCGCAGTCTGGAACTTTAGAGGTGTATAAAAACAATCGTATCTTGATGCAGCAAGCTTGTACGAAAAGTTGAATTTTCTAGCAGGTATTATCCGCTTTTTTAAACATATTTAGGAGAAGTATCTTGATTTAAACTCGTTAAATATATCATCGTTAAAACTTTCTCAGAAAGCTAATCTTTATTGAAGTTCATAACACCTGCTAAACATCGTATTCACAAACTCAAAAGATATGGAAGTGGACATTCAACACTATGACGATATTATTATCGGCGGCGGCAAAGCGGGTAAAACACTTGCACCAGCACTGGTTGCTGACGGACGTAAAACCGCGCTGGTTGAACGCAGTTTAAATATGATTGGTGGCGGGTGCATTAATATTGCCTGCATTCCTACTAAAACTATGGTGGCGAGTGCCACTGTAGCAAACACAGTGCGAAACAGTGCCGTTTATGGTGTAAAAGCCAATACACCCATCGTTAATTTAGCAGAGGTGATCCAACGAAAACGATCGGTTGTGCAATCTGCGCGTGAAATGAACTTGCACAATTTAGAAACGGCTCTGGATAACAACTTGATTATTGGCGAAGCAAAGTTTGTTGCTCCTAAAACAATTGAAGTAACGACGGCTCTTGGGAACAATCGCTTACTTACCGCCGAACGCTTATTTATTAATACAGGCACACGACCGTTAATTCCATCTATCCCCGGACTCACTGAAGTTGAGTTTTTAACGAGTGAGTCGATTATGGAGCTAGAATACTTGCCTGAACACCTGATCGTTCTCGGTAGTGGCTACATTGGTTTAGAGTTTGCCCAGATGTTTCGGCGCTTTGGCTCTCGCGTTACTGTCATTGGGCAAAGTGAGCAAATCCTTTCACAGCAAGATCCAGATATAGCGATCGCAGTTCAAACATTGCTAGAACGAGACGGTATTGAATTCTTGCTGAAGGCGAAGGTGTTAAGGGTTGATCGCACTGGTAATCAAACCATCCTGCAAATCCAAGTTGGCGATCGCTCCCTCAGCCTCCAGGGTTCGCATTTGCTTGTCGCCGTTGGTCGTGCGCCCAATACCGATAGCTTAAATTTAGCTGCTGCTGGTGTGGCAACCGATACACGCGGATTTATTCAAGTTAGCGATCGCTTAGAGACGAACATTCCGGGGATTTGGGCGTTAGGCGACATCAACGGTGGCCCGCAATACACTCATATATCCCTCGATGATTATCGCATTATCAAAGCTAATTTAATTGATGGGGGCAACCGGAGTACACGGGATCGATTGGTTCCATCTTGTCTATTCATCGATCCAGAACTGGCTCATGTGGGTTTGACTGAAACTCAAGCACAGCAACAAGGATATGCTATCCGCGTGGCGAAGGTGGATGCGTCAGCCGTTCCCAGAGCAAGAACACTCGGTCAAACCGATGGACTTCTGAAGGCGATCGTGGATACAGCTACAGGTCGTATTCTAGGGTGTTCCCTGTTGTGTCATGAAGCAGGTGAAGTGATTTCAACGGTGCAGATGGTGATGCAAGCTCAGATGCCCTACACCGTTCTGCGCGATGGTATTTTGACTCATCCCACGATGACCGAAGGGTTAAATATATTGTTTTCCAAGTTGTAAAGAGACAGCAATTGCAGATCCAAGGACTTACCAAATAAACGACATTTCACTCTTGAAAAAAGTAGATATAGCATGATGAGTAAAACATCTAAAGTCGGTATTATTGGTGCAGGTAATGTAGGTGCAGACGTTGCAAATGCTTTAGTTCTACTCGGTAGATGTGTAAGGGTTGTCCTTTTTGACCGAACCTTATCAAAAGCTGAAGGGCAAGTATGGGATATCGAAGACAGCATTCCCCTACTTAAAGAGATGGAAATTCTACCATCAAATCAGTATGAAGATCTAGCTGATTCAGATATCATTATTGTGACTGTTGGAGTGCAGCCAAAACAAGGACAGACCCGATTAGATTCATTGAGCGATAATGCAGAGATTATACGTTCGACAATCAAAGAATTGGATCGAGTTGCACCGAATTCAATCATAATTATCGTTAGCAATCCAGTGGATGTACTAACGCGGATTGCTCAAGCTACTTCCACCAGAGCAGAAAACCTAATTTTCGGTTCGGGTACCGTTCTTGATACTGCTAGACTGAGATATCAACTTGGAAAGCGACTGAATGTCGCCAAACAAGACATTCATGCTTATGTGATTGGAGAGCATGGAGACAGTCAATTTGTCGTTTGGTCTAGTGCATTTATTGGGGGAATTCTGTTAACTGAATTTCCCATACCACAAGGAGTAACGCTAGAACAAATTCAGCAAGAGTACGCACAGTTAACTCGTAAACGAGGCTATAACATTTTTGAACGCAAAGGAAATACAAGCTATGGTATATCAACAGTAGTTTGTCAGTTAGTTGATACCATCCTGCGAGATGAAAAGCAGATATTTCCAGTATCGGCCAGAGCAGATTCTAACTATGGAGTTGGCAGTGAAGTTGTTCTTGGACTTCCATGTATCATTGGCTCAACAGGCATTGAGCGCCAACTGCTGTTATCAAGAAATGCTCATGAACAACGCTTATTAGAAGAATCAGCCAACAAACTCAATGAAGCCCATAATTTTTTGCATAATTAAAATAAATTGGGTGTGGTTATAGTTGAAAATACAGTATCCTGAACAATACTTTTGCTATCAAGTAGAACAAGGCAATACATAAAAGATGATTTATAAAGTAAACCTTAAATTGTAGGGTGCGTTATAGCAACGCTTAACGCACCGAGAAACATGGTGCGTTACTACTTAATATTTACTTTATAAATAGCCTCTAATACCAATTCTGTATAAAGATGCACATAATCAAGACCCCCCTGTAGTCCCCCCTTGCTAAGGGCTACGGTGTACACACAAGTGGGATTTTCTTTATAGACAGGACTTACGCAACTGGCACAAAAAGGGGGTAAGGTGCAGCCCTACCCAGCGACAATTCAACTCAAACCAAGCACATAAAAATACTTGGGCGTTTTAGTTGCTGAA
>NZ_JACJTU010000112.1 GCF_014698835.1 Nostoc paludosum FACHB-159
CATGAGGATACGATTCAATTCTTGCCAAAGGACTTGTCATATTCTTTCCACATAATTTCTACTCCAGCTTTTTATTATCTCATGCTATTTATATTAAGGATAAGTCTATTGGTAGAGGTAAGGTTGCTGCTAATCTTTCTAACTTCACTTGTTTCTGAGTTTGTAGTAACCACACCAACATCTTCAGGGTAATTAACTGTGCTTTATTCAGGTATTTTTCTAAGAAGTTTTGGTAGAATGATGCCAGCATTATTATGACGGTCTTGGTTAAATTACGAGACCGTTATTTTTTACCATTAAACTGTACACTACAGGTAGCTGCTTAATAACTGTACAGTTCATTCTCAATAAGTACCCAAATTTTTCAAGGGGTCTGTGCCTCTCAAACCTTTATCTGGCTTGCTTTAGGGGCAATTGTCGCCCCTTGAACTGTACTAAAGCGAATCTGTCCGATGACCAGGGTTTAATTGAACTACTGAGCAATAACCTGGATTACTTCCGAGCCAAACTCGTGAATATCCCAAAGGTTACTATCCTGCTTGACCACGGTTATCATCGAGACAAACTCGCTCTCGAACTGCAAAAGCTCTATCCTCAAATCATGAACAAGCTCCGGTTTCAACTTGCACCCAAGCCTACCATTGCCGAAAAAGTAGCACAAGGGAAAACTGGATTTGTTCCAGTGGCGACTCGGTGGGTAATTGAACGGTCAAATGCTTACTTATGCGAACAGGAAAAGTTAGTTTTGGTGGAGTAGTAAAAGAGGTTTGTCTTGCTTACGTCCCTGAAGTAAAAGTTGATGATTATGTCATTGTACATATAGGCTTTGCTCTTAGTATTGCTGATCCTAAAGAAGCTCAAGAAACACTGAATTATTTACAACCGATGCCAACCTGAACTCATTCTCTAAGGGTCTGCTGAAAGGTATCATTTTTTAAAGTACGGTTGGACATGAAATCAACGGTGTATAAATAAACATTTTTATAACAAAGCGCTCAACCAGTTCCTAATCCCTTTTACTTCTTCACAAGTTTCTCAACTTCTTGTCCTAATGTCTAAGTAGATTCAGCTGAATTATGACTAGCGCTCAGAGACTCTCACAGGTGCAAGAAGATGAACAAGAGAAGCTTTGCAACTATAGATGGCAATGAGGCTGTTGCTCAAATTGTCTATCGAGTGAATGAGGTCATTGCAATTTACCCAATTACTCCTTCTTCACCAATGGCTGAGTGGGCCGATGGTTGGGCCAGTGAAGAAAAACGTAATATTTGGGGTACTGTTCCCTCGGTAGTACAGATGCAAAGTGAAGCAGGTGTGGCTGGTGCTGTACATGGTGCTTTGCAAACTGGTTCACTGACAACCACATTTACAGCATCACAGGGATTATTGTTGATGATCCCCAATATGTACAAGATTGCTGGAGAATTAACACCTACAGTATTTCATATTGCCGCGCGATCGCTAGCCGCGCAAGCTCTTTCTATTTTCGGCGACCACAGCGATGTCATGGCAGCGCGTGGCACTGGTTTTGCGATGTTGTGTGCTGCATCAGTGCAAGAAGCACAAGACTTTGCTTTGATAGCAACACGAGCAACCTTAGAATCACGGATACCCTTTCTACATTTTTTTGATGGCTTTCGTACCTCCCACGAAATTAACAAAGTAGAAACTTTAACAGAAGATGACCTGCGAGAATTTATTCCTGATGAATTAGTATTCGCTCATCGTTCACGCGCCCTTACCCCCGACAAACCAGTTTTGCGCGGTACAACACAAAACCCTGATGTCTACTTCCAAGCCAGGGAAACTGTCAATCCTTACTATCTAGCCTGTGCAAACATCACTCAGAAAGTCATGGATGAATTTGCCGCCATGACTGGACGACAGTACCAACTATTTGAATATCACGGCGACCCAGCAGCCGAACGAGTTATTGTGCTGATGGGTTCCGGTTGCGAAGCTGTACATGAAACAGCAGATTACCTAAACGCCCGTGGTGAGAAAGTCGGCGTTTTGAAAGTACGACTATATCGTCCATTTGATGCTATGCGATTTGTCGCCGCCTTGCCAGAAACTATCCGTACCATCGCAGTTTTAGACCGCACCAAAGAACCAGGCGCATCTGGTGAGCCTCTCTATTTAGATGTGGTAAATGCAATTCATGAAACATGGGGAAAAGAAGCAAGGGAAAAGCGAGCAGGGAGCAGAGGGGAGGCTCTTTTCCCTTGCCCTCTGCCCAAAATTATTGGTGGTCGCTACGGTTTATCTTCCAAAGAATTTACGCCAGCGATGATTAAAGCCATCTTTGATAATCTGGCTATGGCTGAACCAAAAAATCATTTTACTATCGGTATTAACGATGATGTCACCCACACAAGCTTGAATTATGACCCCGATTTTAGCATTGAACCAGACAATATAATAAGAGCTATTTTTTATGGTTTAGGTGCTGATGGTACAGTCGGTGCTAATAAAAACTCAATCAAAATTATTGGAGAAGAAACAAACAATTACGCTCAAGGCTATTTTGTTTACGATTCCAAGAAATCAGGTTCGGTCACAGTTTCTCATCTACGCTTTGGTTCACAACCGATTCTCTCGACCTATTTAATCAGTAAAGCTAACTTTGTTGCTTGTCATCAATGGGAATTTATTGAAAAATTTCCTATATTGGAAGACATCATACCAGATGGTACATTTTTGGTAAATTCTCGTTATGAAAAGGATGAAGTTTGGGATCATCTGCCGCCATCAATACAAGAGCAAATTATTAAAAAGCATCTGAAATTTTATGTAATTAATGCTTATAAAGTCGCTCGTCAAGCAGGCATGGTAGGAAGAATCAACACGGTAATGCAGGTTTGTTTCTTCGTCTTATCGAATGTACTACCACGAGAAAAAGCAATCGCCTACATCAAAAACTCCATCCGCAAGACTTACAGCAAGAAGGGTGACGAAATTGTACAGATGAATATCAAAGCGGTGGATACTACATTGGAGAATTTGTATGAGGTAGAGAATAGGGAATTGGGAATAGGAAATGGGAAAGAAAAACAATCCTCAATTTCTGATGCTGCACCTGCTTTTGTCCGTGATGTTTTAAGTAAAATGATTGCCCGTCAAGGAGATGAACTACCAGTGAGTGCTTTACCCGTAGACGGTACTTATCCCACAGGTACAGCAAAATGGGAAAAGCGCAACATTGCCCAAGAAATACCCGTTTGGGATACAGATGTCTGCATTCAATGTGGTAAGTGCGTGATGGTGTGTCCTCACAGTGTCATCCGCAGTAAAGTTTACGAACCGCAGCAGTTAGAAAACGCACCATCAACGTTTAAGAGTGCCAATGCCAAAGACCACGATTGGCAAGGTTTGAAATATACTATCCAAGTGGCAGCAGAAGATTGTACTGGTTGTGGTATTTGCGTAGATGTTTGTCCGGCCAAGAATAAATCAGAACTACGCCGTAAAGCGATTAACATGGAACCGCAATTACCATTACGCGAACAAGAACGGGAAAATTGGGATTTCTTTTTGAATATTCCCAATCCAGATAGAAATCATCTGAAACTGACTCATATTAACCAACAGCAGATGCAAGAACCATTATTTGAATTTTCTGGGGCTTGCGCGGGTTGTGGCGAGACACCTTATATTAAGTTAGCAACACAACTGTTTGGCGATCGCATGATAGTGGCCAACGCTACTGGTTGTTCTTCTATCTATGGCGGTAATTTGCCCACCACACCTTGGACGCACAATACCGAAGGACGCGGCCCAGCTTGGTCAAATTCGTTATTTGAAGATAACGCTGAATTTGGCCTTGGTTTTCGTATCTCAATTGATAAACAAGCAGAATTTGCCTCTGAATTACTCAAACAACGGGCAACAGATGTGGGTGAAGAACTGGCAAATAGTATTCTAAATGCCGAACAAAAAGACGAGGCTGATATTTGGGAACAACGCGAACGAATTGCTATCCTGAAGCAACATTTAGAAGCAATTATCACTAGTCAATCACCACTGACAAACAAAGCCAAGCAACTCCTGAGTATTGCTGATTACTTAGTGAAAAAGAGTGTCTGGATTATCGGTGGTGATGGCTGGGGTTATGATATTGGATTCGGTGGACTAGATCACGTCTTAGTCAGTGGAAGCAACGTTAATATTCTCATTCTTGATACTGAGGTTTATTCCAACACGGGTGGACAAATGTCTAAAGCCACACCCAAAGCAGCTGTAGCTAAATTTGCGGCTGGAGGTAAAGTTGCACCTAAAAAAGACTTGGGTTTAATGGCGATGACTTATGGCAATGTCTATATTGCCAGCGTCGCAATGGGCGCACGAGATGAACACACTCTTAAAGCTTTCCTAGAAGCTGAGGCTTATCAGGGGCCATCGTTAATTATTGCCTACAGCCATTGCATCGCCCACGGTATCAACATGAGTACAGCAATGCAAAATCAAAAAGCTGCTGTCGATTCAGGTCAATGGTTACTGTATCGGTTTAATCCAGACCGCATTAAGCAAGGAGAAAACCCACTACAACTGGATTCGCGCACACCAAAGTTACCATTAGAGCAATATATGTATCTAGAAAACCGCTTCAAAATGTTGACTAAGAGTAACGAACAAGCGGCACAGCAGTTACTTAAAGAAGCTCAAGCAGATGTGAAAACTCGTTGGCAAATGTATCAATATTTGGCAGCACGGCAACTATAGAATGCTTACTTAGTACTCAGAACTTAGCAATTTTTTTGGAGGTTGTTATGGATTTGACTACAACTTATTTGGGGATGAAATTGCGATCGCCTCTTGTTCCCTCTGCATCACCTCTCTCTGAGGATATTGACAACATCAAGCGCATGGAAGACGCAGGTGCAGCAGCAGTGGTGATGCATTCACTATTTGAAGAACAGTTGCACCTAGAACGTGATGAACTCCATCATCACCTTACCCAAGGTAGTGAAAGTTTTTCTGAAGCCTTGACTTACTTCCCTGATTCAATCAACTTTCGGGTGGGGCCAGAAACTTATTTAGAACATATCCACAAAGCCAAGCAGAAGGTGAGCATTCCGATTATTGCCAGTCTCAACGGCTCATCTGTTGGTGGATGGACAAACTATGCCAAACAAATTCAGCAAGCGGGAGCAGACGCACTAGAATTGAATATCTATTACGTTCCTACCGATATCGAATTAACAAGTAATGAAATTGAACAGACATATATTAATATTCTTCGTGCAGTTAAAGCAGCAGTAAGTATCCCTGTAGCAGTCAAACTCAGCCCATATTTCACCAATATGGCAAATATGGCAAAACGTTTGGATGAGACGGGTGCTGATGCTTTAGTACTATTTAACCGTTTTTACCAGCCGGATATTAACCTCAATCTCCTGGAAGTTGAACCCAATGTGCTGTTAAGTACACCGCAATCAATGCGATTACCTCTGCGATGGATTGCAATTCTCTATGGTCGCATTCATGCTGATTTGGCTGCAACTAGCGGTATTCATCGGGGCGATGATGCTTTAAAAATGCTCATGGCTGGTGCCAAGATTGCGATGCTTTGCTCGGTACTGCTACGACATGGGATCAACCAGATTCGAGTTATCGAGCAGGAAATGCGCGAATGGATGCAAAAACACGAATACGAATCAGTACAACAAATGCAAGGAAGTATGAGTCAAAAACATTGCCCGAATCCTAGCGCCTTTGAACGTGCCCAGTATATGCGCTCTCTTAGCACCTATAAACCTGAATGGAAAGCCGATCATGACACATCGTATTACTTTGGTTAAAAGTTTTAATTTACTACTATGAAATTCGTTGATGAATATCGTGATGCCACGATCGCTCAACATTATGCACAAGCGATCGCTCAAATTCAGTAGACCGAAAACTTTTGCGATCGCTAGAAAATAGTAGCCTGTGATCCCCTGTTCCGCACCCTAACTGTCACACATCAAAAAAAAGCCGCCAAAGTAGTACAAAATAACTAAAGCTAATTCAAGAGTTAAGAGGCTTAATGAGAAGATATAGCATTAAACTGGGTATGGTATCAGAAATAAAAGTTATGTAACAAAGATAAAAGAAAGAAAAACTTTGCCCAGTAAAAATTAATTGATAACCGAAAAGGAAATGAGAGAATCACAACAGAAGTAGTAGAGAAATCTGTTGTAATTTAACTCAAGAAATGGAAATTCAAAACATAGATCATTTAGGGATAGTAGCAGGGATAATAGACGCAATAGGAATAGTAGAAATAATCAATGAATTAATCGGTCAGGAAAAAGGAGAAAAAGTCAGTCCTGGTCATGTTGTTAAAGCAATGATATTGAACGGGTTAGGATTTGTATCCAAACCTTTATATATGTTTCCCAAATATTTTGAAACAATAGCCTGTGAGCATTTAATAGGAGCCAGAGTAAAACCAGAATATCTTAACGACGATAAACTGGGGAGAGTCATGGATAAACTATTTATAAAAGGGCTAAATACAATATTTTTAATTATTGCATTAAAAGCTGCTAAAAAATTTGGTGTATCTCTGTCATCATCACATCTAGATTCGTCATCAATGCACGTACATGGACAGTACAACACCAGATTACCAGAAGTAATATTTGAGAATAAACAAGTAGGAAATACCCAAGAATCAGAAGAATTAGTAGTAAAATCACCAAAAGAGATCAGCATCACTTATGGCTATTCTCGTGACCATAGACCAGACTTAAAACAATTTATCATAGAACTAATATGTTCGGGAGATGGGGATATACCAATATTTTTAAAATTAGCATCCGGGAATCAAGCTGACTCATCATGCTTTGGTCAAATAGCAGTAGAGTATCAAAAACAATTAGAAGTTAACAGTCTCATAGTTGCAGACTCGGCTTTATACACAGAATCAAATCTGAAATTAATGTTGGATTTACGCTGGTTATGTCGAGTACCATTAAGTATAAAATCAGCACAATCATTAATATCAACATTACCAGAATCAGAATTTATTGATAGTCAAATACAAGGATATAAATTTGCTTCAAAGACAGGAAATTATGCAGGAATAGAACAAAGATGGTTAGTAGTACAAAGCCAAGAGAGAAGAGAATCAGACCTGCGTAAGCTTTCACAGAGAATTATCAAGGCAGAATCAAAAGCGGTTCTTGAATTGAAAAAATTATCACAGGATAAATTTGCTTGTGAGGCTGATGCTGTTCAAGCATTATCAAAACTATCAAAACAATTTAAATATCACCAAATTCAAGAGAGTAAAGTTACTGAAATCACATCTAATAGAAAAGATAATCCAACGAGAACATCTTACCAAATATCAGCTACAGTCTCCAAAAATGAAAGTAAAATCAACACAGAAATTCTGAGTGCAGGACGTTTTATCATTGCCACTAATGTTTTAAAAATAAGTGAACTGAGTGACGACTCAATGCTGAGTGAATACAAAGCTCAACACTCATGTGAACGAGGGTTTGCTTTTCTCAAAGACCCATTATTTTTCGCCGACAGTATTTTCCTTAAAAGTCCAGAAAGAATTGAGTCTTTAGGAATGATTATGGGTTTATGTCTGCTGGTTTATACATTGGCTCAAAGGCAAATAAGAGCTGCCCTTCAAGAGTCTAAATCAACAATTAAAAATCAATTGGGTAAACCGACTGACCGCCCCACCTTACGCTGGATTTTTCAATGCTTTGAGTCTATTCATTTAGTTAAATTTAACAATGAAAAACACATCTCTAATTGGAATCCAGAAAGAGATTTTATCTTAAATCTTTTACCGGATGATTGTTTGATTTACTATCAATTAGCCACGTAATTCTTCTCTCTATTAATTTTATTTCTACAATATCATGAGCTAATCTCTTTGATTTATAGCTCTTTTTTCTTCTACCAATAATTTAGGTTTTTCGCGGGATTTATGAGTTTAATTTATCATTTTCTTTTTCAACTTCTTTTTGTGTTTATCTCTCACTCCTTCCTGTTCCATTAGTTCTTATTGGTACTTATTGAGAATAGGTTTTGATGCCATTTTTGCTGATTTACTGTTACTCAAATGTCTTTTTCCAATCAATATGTCTGTTTTTATTCTCACTTTGATGTTTCTTCTCCGTAATTTCACACTGTGATAGTTAGGGGTGCGGAATGTGGGTTCTATAACGCCATCGAGTGACATAAATTCAGTGACGACTACTTTTCGCATGGTTTTTTCCTTTTGCCATTAGCTGTCTACCGTAATTATGGTGCAAGCAAGAGAACGCAGTCTTGGAAAAAAACGCAAACTATGGAACCGTGCTTGTGGGAATGATTTGCGCGGGAGTTTTGCCAATAAAGTGCTTGAGCGAATTAGTCAGATGTGCCTGATCGAAATAGCCTAGCTTAAAGGAAGTATCTAAAATGGATGCACCTTGCTCAAGCAACCAGACAGCACGGTGGGCGCGTTCGATCTGCTGAATTGTCTTTTGGGTTAATCCGGTTGCCCGCAAGAAGCGGTACTGTAAAGAGCGTACCGATATGTCGGGCGTGTATCCTTGTATTG
>NZ_JACJTU010000113.1 GCF_014698835.1 Nostoc paludosum FACHB-159
CACTCATTTTTTCGCTGATGGTGCGGTTGAGATGTTGAAGTATTAGGGGCGCATATTGCCGTATCTTATCAGCGTAGGGTTTCAGGTCGGCTAGATTCCATTCTTTATTGGGATCTAAAAAATCGTTTAATCCTAATGCTTCTCGAATTCGTCGCCGCAGTGCTGTACCGGAAATGTCCCACGGACAAACACCTTGATTCCAACTAGCTTGTTTTTCTAATGATTTGGCTGTTCTATCGAGTGATAATGAAAAGTTGAGTTGCGCCTCTAAGTTGAGCAGTTCTCCGCGTCGCTGGCCGCTTTTATCCCAAAGCACATCTTCTACTGTTAGCTCGTCTAAACAGTAAAAGTCTTTGAGATAAAATTTGGTCAAGGAGAGTGCGTCTTCTGGGGAAATGCTTTCCTGAGATTCTAAAACGACCACTTCTGCATAAGTTAAATCGGCAGCAGCAACTATAGCTTGAGCTTCAATTAATTGAATTTCTTCTTTGGCTTGCTTTAACAAAACTTTGACTGCTGACTGGGATTGTCGCTCATCAATTTTTATGTGATGCCCTTCGTGTTTGAGCCGAATTAATAAGGCATCTCTTAGATTCCTCATCGAATAATTCTGCTCGGCACTAATTCGAGCATAGAGATTTACATGGGGGTTTGATTGCCAATCGAAATTAGCAATACCTTCAACAATATCTGGTCTAAGGTTGGAACGAATTAAGCTAACGGTGGCATCGGTTCTTTGTTGTAATTGGTTTTTAATTTCGAGATAATTGCACGAGCGAGAAATTTTACAGAAGTTTGTCCCACGTTCGGCACACCAAACCACACGCTCTACTGTGTCGCGCACGCGAATTAAAGATTGGGACATATCAGCGTCGGTGGATGATGCCCCGGTGAAAATTCCATAGACTTTTTCGATGAAATCTTTGAGTTCAATGCTAACTCCCGTGGCGATTGTGGGAGTACAAATAATTACGTCATATAATCCTTCGGCCAATACAGCATCGGGTGTTTTCATAAACCGTTTTTCAACTGTATTGCCGCTGGTTTCTGAGTTAATTAGCAGGATTCTAATTCCTGGAATTGCTTTAAGCAGCAGTCGCGCTGTTGCCTTGCTAGTGGCTTTGCTATCTGTGGTGACATACAGCGTCTTCCCAGGCTGTAGTTGACGGGCATCAGTAATTAAATCGTTGACGATCGCAGATTTATCTTTAGCCTGAATAAATGTTACATGGTACGGTTGGGGTTGATAGTCGTTACGAATTAAGAAAATGGGTGTACCATCTCCTCTCAGTTCTCTAAGGTAGTGTAGGGTCTGGTTATTTAAATCAGCATCAGCAGCAATAATCCTCCTGGCGACTCTAATTATTTCGGCAAACCTGGCCAGTAATGCGGGGCGTTTGCCGTTTTGGTCGCAGGTGCTAGAGGTGAGTAAGTGACGCACTACCTGGACAATTTCATCAATGATTAAGTCGCAGCCGACAAATTTTTGTGGGTCGATGGCTAAGAGCGAATCAACACAAAAACCAATTCTTAGGGTGTAAGCAGATCCTTTGATAAAATTGCCGTTGAATTTATCTAAATCACCACGGTAATCTAAGTTAGCCCTGGCACATAAATTTTGCACTAGGGCAATTCTGTGACTGGCGGCTAAGACTTTGGAAGAAGAGGCTGTGGTTTTGGCGATAAACTTAGTTTTACCTGTCCCCTTGCTGGAGTCGATGGCAATAATTCCCTCTTGGGGTAAGTCTTTGATTTCCAGGGTGGATAGGTCAGCTGTGGTCAGTTGTAATGAGGGTTCGTAAGTTAAACGATTTTCTAAGCGTTGCCACAACTGCCAGTGTGTTAGTGGTAGGGCTTGGTTTAAGGCTGTTGACCAAGCCTTCATTCCAGCGTTAACTATTAGGTCATCAACACCTTTACACTGTCCTTGCTGACCGTTCCAGATGGCGATATCAGCCTTGCTGCCAGCTGCAATCAGTAATCGGCTAAAGCGATATATGGCAGCGTTCACCCGTTTCTGGGTGGCTGTGTTTGTGTCCTGGTCAAAGGCTAGGGTCAGGTGTCTGCCTTTTACAGCAAATCGCGCTATGTCTTTTATGAGGTAAGGTTTGATGGGGTTTCCTAGTGAGTCCTTGGTGCGGTAGCCACCGTTAACGCCGTAAAGGGCAATGGCTACGTATCCCTCTGACAACAGGCATAAGGATTTTTTACCGCCTTCTGTAATTACGATCGGGATTTCTGGGTGAAGTTCTAGCCAGTTCCAGAAACTTTCTCCTGGCGGTGGAACTTCTACGCTGTAGCGATTGGCAATTAAGCGTCTAGTTTCTCGGTTAATGGCGGGGAGATAGGCCCTTGACGAGTTGCCAATTGGGGTTTCGTATTTTTGAATCTTGTCTTTTTTCGGGTCAGTCCTGGGTGTACTGAGTTTGGCTTGCCAGGGGCTACCGTCTTCCGAGAGCAGCAGTGCGGCGTGGAGTGTGGGTTTGGCTTGATGCCCAAATCGGGTGTATTTCCAGTTGAGGGCATCATGTATTGGGGTGGCGACCTCCCCGCCGGCATTGATTTCTAAGTCGCTGATGATGCGGATGTTTTCTCTGTAGAGTTCAACGGCGATCGCGCTCCCGGCAATAAATTCTCTCTCAATTCGGCTGGTAAACTCCTCAATGCTCTCTGTTGGCAACAGGTTTTGAGCAGATGGTAGAACACTTGATAGATTTTTCAATTTCCTTCTCCAAGCTGAGGTGACATTGCCCTCGCCTAGAAAAGACAGAATTTCAACTTTTATCTACAGAACAGTTGGCGTAACTTGTGCGGTAGATGGTTAAGAATCAAGCAGTTTTGGTAAAGCCTTCATGCCTATTTTTTTCGTCTCAATCTGTTGGAAATCAACTGACAGACACTTATAATCAAAGAAAGGCTCCACTTGATCCTTCTCCAGTGGGGGTTTTACACTCTGTCTTTCCTGGCGGGGTGTGCGTGTGGTAGGTGTTCCAGCACCGAATCCACAAAATACGAGCAAAATCAAATGAAAAATTTGAGTCAAAGTCTGTGAGTTCCAGCTCGCAGACTTCTTGGCATTTATGGACTCAAATTTCAGTGATTAAAGGTAGAAATAGGTAATTAAAGAGCATAAATAGAAGTTATTCAAGTTATTCGGTTGGGACTAAAAAGCTGTCTGGGAGTCAGCATCCTATTGAGTAACACTAGGCACATATTGCAATCTGGTTAACAACTGCCACTAACAAATTTTTCTTACTTGTAATTGGATCAAGCCTCCTCTTTTGTTGCTCTACATCATCTGATTGATTCTCCTTCCTCATGCTGTTTCTCGTTTATTACCTTCTTTTTCTTTCTTTTTTGATGCAATAGCTTTTTTCAGAAGGATTTTTGCTAGTTGAGGAGGAGTCATAAATTCTTCTTGGGCCCATTCTTGTAAATATGAATACTCATCCTCCTCAATACGAATGGTCAATTGTGGCTTTTTTGAAGGCATAGTCAAATTAAAATACCATGCCTAATTATTCATCCTTTGAGTCTTATTTTCCACTGGTGAATCAAAATATTGACAGGTGACTCACCTGTGGACTAACATAACAGATAAGACAGGAAAACAGCAACCACCGTTAACTGATTTGTGTCCACCGAGTAAGGAAAAGCTATATAAATCAACCCTTTTAGCGTGTGGATACAACAAAATAGCAGTAACTATCAGATGCTTGTCTTATGTATGTCAGTATCTAATGCTGACCATCAATCACTATTTGACCATTAACCAATAGATGCTCTATGAAAGCGTCAAATTCCTCACGGGGACTTGATTTAGACTCCCCTGGTCTGTTCTGCGAAAGTTATGTTACAAAATCTGAACTTGCAAGAATTCTTAACGTTGCCCGTTCAACTTTGGTCAGTTGGGATGGGATAGCCCTTTACCGCATAGATGGCTATCGCCAAGCCTACCCAGTCAAAGCCGATGGCAGTACGGATCGCTCTTGCCCTTTATCTCCGTACCAAAGCTGGGTTCTGTCCCGCATTGGACGAGTGATGGCTAATCTGCGTTCTGTCGAACGGGTAAAGAACTACATCAAAAAGTATCCCCAGGAATTCAGTCAAGCCAAGTTTCAAGCACAGTTCGCCCAAGTAATTCAAAGAGGTACAGCTGCATGAATCCTAATTCCACTAAAACCAATAAGCCAGAAATGATTTCTATTAAAGAATCTGCCGAACGTTTGGGAGTTGCTGAGGAGATTATCAGATTCAGCCTTACTGAAGCTTACCCCGATGATTTTGATAGCCTCAAGGAAATAACTTTGGCAGAATTTGAAACCCTAGCTAACACATTCAAGCAGAAGGCTCTTGAACAAAACACGGGGGAAGTAGCTGCGATTGCTCCAAACGGCGATAGTCCTTTACCAATAGAACAACAGCAACAGATTATTGATGGTACTGTCAATGCCCTTCAAGAATTTGCTGGTAATTACGTGCTGACCATTGAAAAAATCGCTTCGACTCTGGCTTATTTAAGTGGTCAAGCAGTTGTAGACAACTTTGTAGAAATTCATTCCAACACTGTCAGAGATGGCTTAGAAAGCTATTTAGACCAGTTTGCAGCCGAGTTTGTGACTGCTGCTCATTCGATCAAAGGAGTGAACGCCAAAGATTTTTTGTCCCAACGGGGAATAACCCAGAAACAGCGCACTGCTCAAAAGTCATTGCAAGAGATTCTTCACCTAGCAGCAAACCCCTAGATATTGCTTCAAGGATGGCATTATCCGATGCCAGATTTCTATTTCTCTTGCACTTCATTTCAAAGGAAAGAAAAATGCACTTACTGACTGAAGTTTGTTTTTATTCCGGTGTGGCTACCCTCTCCTTAATTGGTGGTGTAGCAGCAGTTATATCGCCTTTGGGAGTTGGGTTATTTACTGTTGGATTAGTAATGTATGTCAACCAAAACAGACAATGATAGGCACAAATTAGAGGCTGATTATCAGTGGCTTGCTTTCAAAATCCGCCCAGTCCTTCTAATAACTTGTATCACAATTCCTAGTTTCTTTGGAGCATATATCTATGCAGCAAATTTTGACTGTAGAGCAAATTTTAGCAATGCTCAAAGGGTACGAAGAGAGTTTGAGGATGTTGAGGGCAAGGCCAGAGTACATGAAATTGGAGGCATCAGAGCGATTCACTACGTCAAATGACCTCCGTCTGGGTGATGCCATTCAAGCACTCTTAGAGATTCACGAAGCAATCCTAGATATCGAGTTTTACTCTCAAGTTGAGGTAAAAACTTATGCTAAATAGAGTCTATGACTCAACCCTACTAACCAATTCTAAGGTTTACCAAATCGATAGAACGCTATACCAGTACCTATTTAGAACAGGCACAATCCAGCATCCAAAGTACCATTTTCGCCCTCTATCTGGACAACGAAAGAAAGCTGATTTATTGCTCAATCACAAGGCTTTGACTACTCGTTGTTACGAAGTGTCAGGGATGTCTACTAATGCTTCAGTTATTAGCTCTGAATCACTGCAATTATCGATTTTCTGAGGTGAATTATGAATACTCAAACACTACCAGAATTAGTTGCACAAGCCCAACAATTAGTAACCCAAATTCGGCAGCATCCACAATATCAAAACTTGCGTTTTGATTGCGATGTCACCCTTGGGGATGTCAGCCAGTTTTTCAATACTCTGCAATGGTCGGTCACAGGTTCAACTGTGGATGTTTCAAGAGAAGGCTTTTTTCAGTGATAAGAAGAGCGATCGCTTGACTGGACACCGAGCGACCGCCCCGAATGGCATCTACGCATTATAGACACAAAAGGATTGTAAATCATGACGAAACCGCTTGGATACTACTGCGCTCTAACGCCTGGAGATGGAACCTATTTAGACTGGTTGCAAGATACTTATGGTTCTTGCCTTGAAGGGATTAACCGTATCGAAAAACTGCATTTTTTGAAAGCGATAACTGACAACTTAATTGCCTCCGAAATCGCTACACAAGGGCAATATTTATTAGAAGAATCAGCCCAAACAATTCAAAAACTTCAAGAGGATTTGTACCAGTACACGCCAATAGGCGACCACTTGGGACTAGCAGAAGCTTTAGTAAATCAACTTAAATACCAACGCTAAGGAGAACAGCGCAATGGATTTTGCAATACGTAATCCGGTAGTTGGTCATAGTTCCCATATCGATGAGAAAGCGCAAACTTGGGGAGGGTTTGAATCTGATATTCTGGGCTATCTCTCCGATATAAATAAGCTCGAACAGTTTGCGGATTATGCCAATAATGCCCAAGAATTATCTGACCGATTAGAGCCATTCTTAGACAACGCCAAGGTCGTCTTTGAGGCGATGGAGAAGTTAACAAAAGGCCAGGTAACTTGGACAGAATTAAGGAAACAATACGGTTCTCATGTTGCAACTGCCATCGCCAAAATTCGCAAACTCAATTCAGAATTTGATTCAGAAATGAGTAAGATAGATGCCCAAGATAGAGCAGATCTATTGCGAATTGACCAAAAACGCAAACATGCTTTAGCTGAAGTTGCTGCACAATTACATCACGATTTGCAGGCGGAATTGTGGAGACATGAAAATAAAATTAGCAGCATAGAAAATAGACAAACAGTGCAGGCTGAACGTCAAGCAATTACTACAGGATTAAGAGAGAAACGCCAACAACTTTTAGCCCGTGCGAGATATGGTTCAAGGGCATTAGAGCCAAATCAAACACCCCAGTCAGTAATACCAATTCAATCCCAAAATCATGCACCAACATCAAGCGTTTCTGCAACAGGAACAGTTCGCGGTTGGGGTGCAATGTTGGGTAACTTGTGGCAGAAATTGGGCGAGAGGTAATTAATTAGTAAAAAGGACTTGGCTGATGTTAGTTAGAAAAAGTGATTCATCAACTAACGTCAGCCCTTTTTTGTATGAAGGGCTGGCAGAAAAACCACAACAATCTAAGCAACCAGAACAACCACAACCATTACCAGAAAACAATCGAGTTAGAACATTTAGACGTGCTGGTAATGCTTGTGAAATTGTCGCTGGCAGTTGCTTAAACAGTGCAGTAATTTTCACCTTTCATTTGTTGCAGGTTCACCCCGTTGGAATGTTCTTAGCTGTGGGAACTGCACACCTGTATTTTACTGCCACTGCAACAGGTGAAGGTTTTAACAATTTGGTCACTAATTTAATGACTGGTTGCAGTGCATCACTAGCCCTATTGTGTGCGCTCAATGAACCCATTGGTGAGTGGAATGAATCGAGAATTTCTACTAGTACAGTTAAGACTTCTATTGAGTCGGTTTATAAGCCAAAAACTGCTGAATCATCAAGTTGGATGGATAGTGCAGGAGTGGCCATATTTCTAGCGATAGTAATGATTTTTATATTTTGTGGTGGTAAGAGTAAATGAATTATTTAAGCGAGAAACATAAAGAGTTAGAAGAGTCCCAACAATCGGGTTTCATGAAGTGGTTTGGTCAGTTGCCGATGGACAAGAAAGCTGTTGCCATTGGGCTGAGTTTGACTGTAGGAATTAGCTCGGCTGCAATGGCATGGCAAGGAACGAGCAGCGACAGAATTTACTTCTGCATCAAAACTCCAAAGAAAACATTGGTGTGCAACGACAAGAATAACCGACCTTTCAGAATGACCCCCTTCTATTGGCAACAGTGGCAGAATGATGGAATGCCCACTCAGATTGTGCGTGACCCGGCTATGTGTAACGACCTGCAATACTAATCGCTCAAACCTGCAATCAAGACATTTACAAACCAGGATTATTTGCAACTATAATTACGCTTCAGCCAGGATTAATTGCAACTGAA
>NZ_JACJTU010000114.1 GCF_014698835.1 Nostoc paludosum FACHB-159
TATCATTAAATAGAGCTTGTTGCGAATGAAGGCTCTTTTTCTTTTACCACAAATTGCTACACTCTTTGTAATATAAGCATTCTAGACCATTTTGTCCCCCCGCAAGGAAATCTCTAAATATCCAATGCTGACTCCAGAGCAAGAGATTATTTTTGCTCGGCAGGTACAGCAGATGATGGTAGTCCAGCAACGTAAACAAGTTCTCGAAGAACAACTACATCAACAGTTAACTTTACGGCAACTGGCTGTTGATATGGGAAAAAGCGAAGCTGAAATATCCCAGATTCTGCGGTTAGGGCAGAAGGCCAAAGAAAAAATGATTGCGGCGAATCTACGGTTGGTGGTAGCAATCGCCAAAAAGCATCGGTGGAGTCATCTAGAATTTCTGGATTTGGTACAAGAAGGTTCTATTGGGTTGCAAAAAGCGGTCGAGAGATTTGATCCAAATCGAGGTTATAAGTTTTCGACCTGTGCGAAAGGCGTGGATTCGGCAGGAAATCACGAAAGCGATCGCTAATAAATCAACCACAATCAGAACACCGAGTTACATGAACGATCGCTTGATTAAACTCAAAAAAATACAGCGAGAAAGAGCAAGAATGCTGGGGCGGTATCCCACGATTGTAGAGATAGCAGAAATTGCCGAACTTAGCCCAGACCAAGTGAGAGAATGTTTAATTGCGTTTCGCCAACCACTGTCTTTAGATCGGCCAATGGGGCAGGAGGATGAAGTTGACTTTTTGGAGATTCTGCCTGCTGATACCACTTCCCCAGATGAGTATTTAGACGAAGGATTTCTGCGGCAAGATTTAGCGAATTCTTTGATAACCCTCAAGCCACTGCAAAAACAAGTGCTGATGTTTCGCTTTGGTTTGGGCAGTGTGGACAAGCTGACCACGAAACAAATTGCTCAGAGGCTCAACATCAAAGAGTCGAAAATGAAGACAGTTCAGAATCGGGCAATTAAGGTATTGCATCGCAAGCAACCGCAGATGCGAGAGTATTTGGCTTGAGGTGTTGGGTTTAATAGTCTTGAAATGTGCATCATGATGCGTTAAAGCGTCAACCTAATCATCGTGGTTACGTTAAAATTATCACAGAGGAGTGGTTGCGATTGATTGGCCCTAGATATTTAGTGAATAAGAGATAGATGGACTTGTTTGACCAACATCTAAAGGAAATAGAACAAACCCTTGCACCACTGGCAGCAAGGATGCGTCCCTTGACACTAGATGAATTTGTTGGTCAAGATCATATTATTGGCCCAGGTAGGCTATTACGACGTGCCATTAGTTTAGATCAACTATCGTCAGTAATTTTTTACGGGCCGCCAGGGACAGGAAAAACGACACTGGCAAGAGTGATAGCGAATACAACAAGCGCCCATTTTCTTGCCATCAATGCGGTATTGTCAGGAGTCAAAGAAATTCGTGCTGCGATAGAAACCGCGCAGCAACAGCGAAAATTGTACTCTTCACGAACCATTCTGTTTGTGGATGAGGTTCATCGTTTTAACAAGTCCCAGCAAGATGCGCTGCTGCCTTGGGTAGAGAATGGGACAGTAATTTTAATTGGGGCAACTACAGAAAATCCATACTTTGAAGTTAATAAAGCATTGGTAAGCCGTTCGCGGATTTTTCAATTAAAGCAACTAAACGACCAAGATTTGTACAAAATTGTTCAACAAACGCTAACTGAGAGCGAGCGCGGCTATGGAAAGTTGTCAGTAGAAATTGAGGATAAAGCTTTAGAACACTTAGTAAATGTTGCCAATGGTGATGCACGTTCTTTACTGAATGCTCTGGAATTAGCGGTAGAAACAACGCCAGCCGACGCACAAGGAATCACACATATTAGTTTGGCAATAGCAGAGGAGTCAATTCAACAGCGTGCAGTCTTGTATGACAAAGAAGGTGACGCCCACTTTGATACAATCAGTGCGTTTATCAAAAGCTTGCGAGGTTCTGACCCGGATGCTGCCTTGTACTGGCTGGCGAAAATGGTTTATGCCGGAGAAGACCCCTCTTTCATATTTCGCCGGATGTTGATTTTGGCGAGTGAAGATGTAGGTCTAGCTGACCCCAACGCGATTGTAATTGTCAATGCTTGCAATGAAGCTTATGACAGAGTGGGGATGCCGGAAGGTCGTTATCATTTAGCACAGGCAACACTATATTTAGCAACTGCGCCGAAGTCAAACAGCGTCATGGGCTTTTTTGATGCACTAGCATCTGTAGAGCAAGAAAAAGAAAAAGATGTACCTAATCATTTGAAGGATGCGAATCGAGATAAGAAAGGGTTTGGGCATGGGCAAGGTTATCTTTATCCTCACGCTTACCGTGACCACTGGGTAGCACAGCAATATTTACCAGCCAGCCTGCAAGGGCAAGTATTTTACCAACCATCAGCCCAAGGCAAAGAAAAAGAAATTAGCACCCAAGTCTTGCGTCGCCGGGAAGCCCAACTAGCTGCATTGGTAGAAGGTAGTACTGTTGCGCCGCTAGAAATACTAACTTACGGAAGTAGCGACAAAGCTAGTGAGCGTTGGTTACAGCGTACACTTTCGCAGGTAGGGACACAGTTAGCAAATGTTCGAGAGCGGATTTTTGATTTAGCCCAATTGCAGCGGCATCATTTAGTGTTAGATATTAACGCTGGCACAGGTTTACTGACTTGGGAAGCGATTCGGCAAGCGCCAGAAGGTGGAATATATGCTTGTGTTCGCACTCCTGTGGATGCTAATGCTCTACAAGAGCAAGCAGCAGCACTACCACAACTGATGCGTCCGGTCATTTTGGCTGCGCCAATCTCTCGACTGTCTGAGGTATTGGCCCAGGAGGCGGCAAATGTTCAATTTGATTGCATCATGGGAAGAAATGCCTTGATGTCGGAGCCTGACAAATTACCCGCAGCCCAAACTTTAGCTCAACTAATACCGCCAGGAGGAAAGCTGGTACTGGCAGAGACTTTACCACGCTTTACTCAAAGGTTATATCGCTTACTCCCAGCAAACGCTTTAGATAAAAAGTTGTACGAACAATTAGTTGATGCAGAAGAAGCAATCTACGCCGATCAATCAGACCCCATGCTCAACTGGGATGCTAATGACTTACATGATGCTTTTGCATCAACAGGGTTAACAGTAGATATGGGAGTTGAACAAAATTTAACGCAAATGCACATCACTAGTGTTTTTCTGGAACGTTTGTTTACTACTAATGGTAATCGACCAAGTTATGCACAACGTCTGGGCAAAAAACTCACATTGGAAGAATTGGAAAGGCTCAAAGCGGCTTTCACCCAGTACTTGCTGAACCAGACAATTGACTGGCAAAGTGCGATCGCTTTTCTCAAGGCTCAAAAATGTTAAACATTCTTCTGCGAAATCTGACATTTAGAAAAATAGATATAAAACTGATAACTAGCTGCAAAAAGAACCAAAGCTTCAATTTTAACCAAAAGTTAAATAGTTTAAAACATATAATCTGCTGAGAGAATATTTTAAAGCTGCGTGAGAAATTTTTTGTTAAACGGCAGATATTTAGATAGAGCAGAAAATTAGGTATAAAATTTAACAAAAAATATTATTTTCTAGTTTGCGTTATTATCTAACCAAAACGTTTTGGTTAGATAATAACGCTATTGCCTTTTTCTTAATTAGTGATAATATCGAACGAACTATATGCTTTGGTTAGTTAACCTATGCTAATAATAAAAGTTCTTATGAAAAAACTTTGGCTACCTAATCTAACTCCAAAATGGTTGTGTAGGAACTAATGTAATCATTGCAACGTGAGAACTGCTTATATGGCAAAATCCAGATCAACAAAAGTTATTACGAAACCTGAAAAATTACCCAAAATTGTGGCGTTTGCTAATCAAAAGGGCGGAGCAGGTAAATCAACAGGTGCTGTTCATGCTGCCGATTGGTTTACTCAAATGGGACGCTCTACAGTATTAGTTGATGCAGATGGGCAAGAAAGCTCATCTAATTGGTTAAAAGATTTGAGTTTACCTTGCAAGGTGATCAGCGATCCAGAAATTTTGTTTGATGAGCTACCAAAGTTAGCAGAATCTTACGATGTAGTAATCGTTGATGGGCCAGGCAACGCTAGTGAAGTAACAAAAGCAATCTTGATTCGCTCCAATCTAGTGCTAATTCCTTGTAGAGATTCCATGATTGACCTAGCAAGTACGGGCAAAATTGTACAGTTTGTACGTCAAGCGAAAGAAATTAGAGGAGGACTCCCGATTGCAGCAATTTATCTTAATGCAGTTAAAGACAATACTATTTTGTTACGAGAGGCTAGAGAAGCGCTGCAAAGTGGTTTCATACCGTTGCTGAATGCTACGCTTCCAGATCGACAATGTATTAAAGATGCGCCTGGGCAAGGTAGTACAGTCTTTCGTATGAAAGGAGAAGCTCCTAAAGCAGCCGCACAAGCTTATATCAAAATCCTTACAGAAGCTTTACAGCTATTTGAAACCGAATCATGAATCGACGAAAACTTAAAGATAACATTGCCAATAATGAAGAACTGAGCTTTGTGTTTGGTAAAACTACTACTCAAGAAATTATCAAAACAACAAAAGAAACTAAAGAAGAGATTTTATCTGCCAAAGATATTGTTTGTACGTTTACCTTTATTCCAGATGGTAAACCAGTCCGCCATTATTACGATCCTGAAGAATTACAGAAATGGGCATTAAATGATATTCAGCTTAATGGAATTCGTTCTCCTCTGTGGGTTCGTCCTCATCCCAACCAACCTGGGAAGTATGAATTAGTTGCTGGACTTCGGCGACTAAAAGCAGCAGCAATTATAAAATTAGAAACTGTCCCAGTTAAGGTTTTTGATTGGGATGACCAAACTGCTTTTCACGCTGCCATATCAGAGAATACAAATCGTCGTGATTTTAGTGCTTTAGAAGAATTAGATAACACTTTACGATTGTTGGAATTGCAGCTAGGCTATGACACTGAAAAAGTTGTCAGTTTACTCTACCGAATGAATAATGCTACGAAAAGCAATACTAACCAAAACGTTTTGGTTAGTGAAGAAGCTGAAATTGTACGTCAAGTATTTGATTCCTTCGGAAGAATCAGTTGGCAATCTTTTGTTGCGACTCGACTCCCCTTATTAAAAAAACCAGTAGATATCTTAAATGCTATACGTCACGGAAAAATTCATTATACTAAGGGGATTTTACTAGCTAGTATCAAAGATGAAGATGTAAGACACAACCTTTTACAAGAAGCTGTTAAAAACTCTTTAAGCCTTACAGAAATTAAGCAACGGCTCAAGATATTAACTAGTAGTAAGACACAAACATTATCTGATGCTATTAGCCTAAAGCAACGTTTGTCCAAGACAGTTCAACTAGCCAGCAAGAATAAGAGTTTATGGAGCGATCCAAATAAAACTCAGCAAATAGAGCAGTTACTTAAGCAATTAGAAGCAATTGTGATAGATCAAAGTAAATAAAGGCTATCAACTTGCTGCTGCAAGGTTGTCAAAATTTCCACCAAGGTTCAGATTTATTTCAACAGTAGATCCTACGGCTATTGCTTGCCTTTTTTCTTAACAAAAAAGTAAACACCCTCATTGGTATAACCCATAAATTAGTATTGATGTTTATCTATGTAGTGGTCTTTGCTTGAACGAACTGTTTCTGTGTTTTCTACAAGAAGCAAAAGTAAAATTTTTAAAATTACAGATGGGTATCAAATAGGGGTCATATAACCTCTAAAAACTTGAATTATGCTATAGGGGCTAAATAGTGGTTAAATAGGTTACAATTAGCCCTCATTTAGGGTATCCTCAAAAAGTCCTGATTTTATGCCGCAATTAACCCTGATGACTTTTTTTGAATTCAAAATGCAAAATTCAAAATTCAAAATGAAGAATGGAAATAATTTTGAATTAATCAATACTTCAAGTCATTGCCATCGCCACAATATGCTTTCTTTGGCGGTCAACACTCTTAGTCGTGAGTTCAATCGGACACTAGTTGTCTTTAATGCGTGAATGCGTGAATTTTGAATTGGAGCAAAGCGACATGACAAACATCCATGCACTGCAAAAAATTTTTCCCGCAGGCTTTGACAATGGCTATGGCAGTTTGAAGCTGTTAGTCGATGGCTTTGAAGTTGTGCGAGTCCCCAGCTACATTTCCACAGCAGATATGGAAGACGTTCCCGGACGCGTAGAATTTAACGGGACAGCTTACACAGTTGGTGAATCTGCTTTTCGTGCTGGAAATCATTTTGAACGCAACACAGACAACAATGAAAACAAAATCAAGAATGCTCTGACGACGCTATTGGGAGCATTAGCACATTTGCCACACCGCAAAGCTTGGCATTTGAAGTTAGTCGTCAGCTTACATGATATCGCTTTAGCAAAAGACTTAACAAAAGTCCTTAGTGGAGAATACCTTGCTGTCCTTGCTGGCAAACCCTCAGAAGTCAAAGTAGAAGTTCTGAAAGTTGTTCCTGAAGGAATGGGAGCTTTGTTTGGGCGTTCCCTTCCCAAAAAGTTAACAGTGATTGACTTTGGCAATGGCACAACGCTGTATTCTCGATACACTCAAGGAAAGCGGGAAGTACACACACCTTACCCAATCGGTGTAGAAGTCCTCATCGATGAGATTGCCCAAAAAATGAAACATCTTAATGGAGGTAAAGTTGGGGACGCATCAAAGGTGCGATTTTGCTTAGAAAACGAACACACCAGATATAGTCGTGACATTGATATCAAAGATGTCTACATGGCTTGTTTTAAAGATTGGTATGAAAAATATTTGAAAAAAGTAGTAGGTATGGCACTGGATGCCAAACACCAAGGCGATGAAATCTGGGCAATAGGAGGCGGCTGTTTGTTACCAGGATTTAAAAAGCTGCTAGAAAAAAATGGATTTAAAGTTCTAGACAATCCGGTAGAGGCTAATGCAGCCGGGCTATTGGAGATGGCCAAAGCAATAGTCAACAAGAATTCTTAAAAAGCCAGTAGGATAAAGCCATGTTTAATAATCAAGATGATGTCTCAGACAAAGTACGCATTAGAAATAGTTATCGTAAGCGCATAATAGCAGAGGCTAAACAATTAGACAAAAGCTATTTGGAGACGGTTCATTTCATCATTGACTGTTATTTTGCATTCAAAAAAGGAGTGTTGAATATACCGCAACCAATAGCTTATACATCCGATTTCAATGGAATAGATATTAATTCGGGAGCATCCCGTCAGTCTGTTACAAGCGTATTGACCAACCCTGAACAAGAAGATTCAGGCAATGAAACATTTTCCCTAGATTTTGATTTATAGATATGAATTAGCCTATTGCGGTGAGAAAGAGATTGCCTATCAATCAGCTAAATCAAGTTTTGATTTTTAGTTTTGACACGTTGATAAAGCTCCTCCATAGTCTCGATAAAGGAACTATCTTTTTGCCAGAAAGCAGGGAAATCTCCTTCCTTCTTGATTAAAATTGCTGGAATGGCACTATCATTGGACGTTTCAATAATTGAGGGCAATCGCTTACTACCTAGCCAAAACTCCCGAAGATTCGGTTTGTGATTAACAGCCCGCTTTTCTATTCTTGTATAGAAAGATTCACTAGGTT
>NZ_JACJTU010000115.1 GCF_014698835.1 Nostoc paludosum FACHB-159
TTCAGCAACTAAAACGCCCAAGTATTTTTATGTGCTTGGTTTGAGTTGAATTGTCGCTGGGTAGGGCTGCACCTTACCCCCTTTTTGTGCCAGTTGCGTAAGTCCTGGAATATTTCGTATTCAACTGAGTCTTTTTCCCTAAACTACACGCTTAACGCATCTGCCAAGCTGTTATTTTGACTTTCTTCATAGTTTAATTGTTGAGGGAGATTTCTTGTACTCTACAGTTTCGGTTCAAATTTCCCCAAAATACTCATAATAGTGATTTAGACATTCAAACAATACCAGATAATTAAACTATACGGCACAGCTAAGGCAGGTTTACTTTGATAACCGAAAAATACGAAGATGTGCTTCAGTTCTGGTTTCCAAGCCAACCAAGCCCCGATCAAGCAACGATGGTTCGTCGTTGGGAATGGTGGTTTCGCGGTGGGGCGAATGTGGAAGTAATCGAGCATTTTTCACCACTGCTAGAACAAGCCATACTATGTGAACTAGATGCTTGGTCTGGTCAGTCCCGATCGCGGCTAGCACTAATTCTCGTCCTCGACCAGTTCTCGCGCTCAATATATGCGGGCACGGCACAAGCATTCGCACAGGACTCGAAAGCTTGCGATCTGACGCTTGAAGGCATCAATGTAGGGCACTATGAAGAACTCAAAACCCCTTGGGAGAAGACCTTTTTCTTCCTGCCATTGGGACATTCTGAGGATCTTAGCAACTTGGAACTGGCAATTAAACTTGGGGACAACCTTGTGCAGGAGGCACCACAGGAGTATCGTGCATTACTAGAGTTCTCCGCAGCGCAAGCACGCCGACATCGAGATATACTTATGCAATTCGGTCGCCATCCTCATCGTAATAAAGCTTTAGAACGTCAATCAACCCCTGAAGAACTTGAGTACCTCGCAAGTGGTCATCTTGTACACACGCGATCGATGCCGTCTCACCTATCGCAATTTCTCTGTGAGAGTTGAGCGATTTAATTTCGTTCGAGTCATCAACAAGTCTTTTATAATTTTTACGTAATAACCGCAGGATAGCTTGTATAACAAAAAGAAGACTTAACTAAAACAGCACAATCTTTTGTATGCAAAAATTTTATCCCCAGGTTTTTATTGTAACCTTGTCACTTTTAACTTTGTTAGATACTGTTAGTTTTATATTTTTCTCGCCGACATTAGCCCAAACCACCACTTGTCAACAACAGCAGCAGCAAGATACCCAAATTCAAATTAATATACTTGTGTCAGATTTTGAACAAGATATTCCTGCTGGTAAAAATGAACAAGCAATTTCGCGTATTAACCAAGCTATACAAATTGCTCTAAAAGCCCAAAATCCAACATTAACAAGAACTTTTCTCAGTCAGCTTGTCGATAGTTACTTACCCCAAGAGTCACTTTTAGGAAGATTAGCGCAACAAATTGAACCTAGCCAAAAACCACAGCTACGCCAATTGTTGACATCGTTAACAAGCTTAACCCAGAGTTTGAATAGTAGTTACAGTGTTGCAAAAACTCAAAGTTTAATTAGAATAGCTAATTATTTTCGGATAATTGGCGAACAACAGCAAGCTTTATCATTGTTGACACAAGCATTAACAACTAGTCAGTCTATTAAAGGTGCAGAATTTCAAACTAAAGCTTTAACTCCTATTGCTCAAGAATATTTAGCACTTAAACAAACAGTGCCAGCAGAACAAATTTTGGCGCAGTCGCTTGAGTTTGCCCAACAAATTCAACCTCAAGAACCAATTCGTCGAGTTTTGGTATTAGAACCCATTGCTGTTATTTACGCTCAATTAGGTAAAACTGAACGTGCTTTACAACTAGTTACTTCAATATCCGATCCTTATTACCGTTCTAGAATTAGATTTGAAGTTGTTAAGCAATTAACTCAGACAAACCAACTAGAAGCAGCCCAAAAATTAGCACAAAATATAGAAACACCAGAGTTTAAAGGTAGAAGCTTCGTAGAAATTGCTCTCACTGCTGGTAATAAAGACCAACAGCAGCTAGCTGACCAAAGTTTTGCCGCAGCCCTGCAAGCAACTGGTAATGATAGTAATGCAGTTTACCTTCAAGCACCACTGATTCAAATATATGCTAAAGGTGGACAAAGAGATGCAGCTTATAAAGCAGCACAACAATTAGAAAATGTAGAACAAAAAGCCTTAACTCTGGGAGTCATTGCAAACGAATATAGTAAAGCAGGACAGTTACAAAAAATTGAGCAAATTATCACTGAACTTACTCCTTTAATTCAAACACCAGAGGCTATAGATAATGTCGGCTTTTTGCAAAATATTTTGGCAAATTCCCTAGCTGAAAAACAATACAAACTCGCTTTTGACTTAGTAAGTAAGACAAAACGAAATGATTTCATGGGTAGAGAAGATTGGCTGTCACGAATTGCCGATGCAGCAATTAAAGCCAGAAATATTGAATTACCCTTGCAGATTGCTCAAAATTTGGATAAAGCCGATATTGACCAGCGCAATCGCTTATTGCAAAAAGTTGCTGAAGGTTATGCCCAAAACAAACAACTAGAAAGCGCTTTGTCTATAGTTCAGCAGATTAACAACTCTGGTAATTCACCTTATAAAGTGCAAACACTAGCCTTAGTTGCAACTGCATTTGGTAAAACTGCACAAACAGATAAACTGTTAAATCAAGCAACTGCTGAGGCGAGGAAATTAGCACCACAACAGCGTGCTTTTGCTTTGGCGAGTGTTGCACAGGCATTTCTTAAAATTAGTAATCAACCGCAAGCCAATAAATTGTTAGCCGAAGCAATACAGGCAGTTCAAACAGAGAAAGACTCTTCAGTGCGTGATAATCTTTTACAAAGAATGTCAGAGCCTTTGATTGCAGCTAAACAATATAATGCTGCTTTGCAAATTATACAAGCTATACCTACAACAACACGAGATTATAGGCTGCCAGAGTTAGCTAAATTAGTTATCGAAAATGGTAATGATGCTAGTGAGATTGTTAATATACTGTCTAAAAATACCAAAAACCCTGAAAATAAAACTAGAGGGTTAATAAGTATAGCGGAAACATATCTTCGCGCTCAAAAAATCCAATCAGCAAAACAAGTTTCAGACTTAGCTTTTGCCGCAGCTAAAACTATCTCTAACCCAGAATCACGGGTTTTAACTTTTGGTAACCCACCAGATATTACAGTAGTAGATGATGATGGTGATAGAGCGAGTTCTTTAGAAAAAATTGCTTTATTAAAAGCAAAAACTGGTGATTATAATCAAGCTTTGGTTGTGGCTCAAGTTATTCAAGATAAAAAGCTTCAAGAACAACTAGTGCAGCAACTTCTTTGTTATAGAAAATAGTTACACATGAATACGGTTCATTTAAGATACCCCACCTGTGGTGACCCCTTAAAAAGGGGTCAAGTCACCTGAAGCTATATTTGTTGCTGCTTGCAAGGAGGGACACAAACCAGAGTCCGCGCAGGTTAAATCTGTTGTCAAGGATTGGTTTGATTGGGCGAGGAAACAGAAGTAACGCAGATAAGTTCGTGTAAGTTCTATCCGCTTACGAATAAAATTGGGAGAGCAGCCAATTACAATGAGTATTCAAAGATACTCTGGCACATATTCCATTTCTCAAGATAGATAAAAGAATGAGTAAATACTATATCACTATCTTTTCCATAGCTGCGATTATCACAGGGAGTTTATTTTTAACGAGTCAAGTATTACTGAGTAGCAGTAACAAGGTTGAAAAAGAGGCTAAAAATCCCTTAAACTTAAATACAACAGCCAATTTAGAACCAAAAAATACCCAAAGAACAACCAATTCATTAGCTCAAAAAAATCAGTGGCGACAACAATTGGCGACATTAGAACAAGACTTAAAAAAATATCAAAATAATGGTGATATTGAGCAAGAAATCAGAATACTAAATACTATCGTGATTACTTATACTGAGTTGAGTGAATACTCAAAAGCACTCGAATATTTACAATTAGCACAAACAAAACTCAATCAGTCAAATTTGTCGGCAGAGAAAAAATCTTTCATTGAACCTGAACTACTAATTGCTCTAGGAACTATTTATGCAGATCAGGGGAATTATCCCCAAGTTTTAGAAATTACCAGAAAAATAGCCGAAATACAAAATATTCGCATAGGCTCACTTGGTTCTGGAATTGCTGATGTAGAGCGTAAACCTGAGAAAAAGCTAGCGCGACCAGATGTAAGAAAAGATTCCTATAGTCTTTATCTAATTGCTACCACACAACAAAAACGTGGCAAAATTCGTGAAGCATTACGCACAGCCGAAGAAGCTTTAAAAATGCTGAGAACAGTAGAAGAGAAAGAGGGAGAAAAAGAAATTACCAAATTGATTAATAGCTTGCGTCAGCAGCTATAAAAAAATTCAGAATTCGTATTCTTTCTTGTGTACGAATCTGTTGGTGCTTTGTGGGCAGGACATCGTAATGCACCACCAGATTTTTGTTGCATTAATTTACCAGCTTCAATTCTTCACGCTTGGTGTTTGAACCAACCATTTTGAGCAACTGCTGATTCAAGTAACTCTGAGCCGAAACGTAAAGGTTATCCCAAATCACAGGGTTACGGCAGATTTTGCTACCAATTGTATTGCCTGCTAATTTCTCTGACACCAAGTATTTCTTATAATAGTTCGCCCACAGATGTTGTAGAAAATCAAGAGCGAACTCATCAAAAGGAATTATCCAGTTGTACTGTTCATCCAAAAATACCCGATAAGCGGCGACAATCGGCATGGCGATATCAGCTGGCGCAGCAAAACCAAATGAGTATCGGCTATCCGGCAACAACGTATTTTTGCGCGGGTCGATTGAAGCGAGGTCAACTACTCCCTTTTTTCTGGGCTTAGTAATATGTTCCTCAATTATCTGAAATAGCCTCTGCTCAATCCACAACCCCTTTGGCAGTAACGGTAACAGCTTTGACAACCTTTGCCTTTCAGCTTCGGATAAAGAAGGGGTATTGCTAACAGGGGGGTGCTTGGTTCTGCTTTTAGAGTCTGGGTTGTATTTGTTCCTGTCCAGGCAGTTCATCAATTTGATTAGGTGATTGACATTGCACTGGGGACTCTTGGGCGCACCGCTTTGGTTCTGGTAATAGGCGATGCGGAATTTTGTTTCTTCCTCGCGCTCCAGTTGGGCTAAAAACTGTTTGATGAATTTGTAGTCACCCCTAGCGTTAACTTTAGAACGCGCATCCACTGGGGCAGATGTATTGGAAGCCAGGGCGATGTCTTTTGCCTCATCCTCACTTAGACCAATGTGGATTGTAACTTTGACTCTGGCTTCGGTAAGGTCGTACTTATATTCCCTCGCCTGTTGAAAAGCTAAAACCGTATGTCCCCCATTGATAATGCCGTCGCTACCGCCTTCACTAGCTTCCAGTATTTCTAGTTCTAGCTGTGTCTTTTTGCTGTTGGGCTTGACCTTGTTGGTACACAGTACGATTCCGCTATGCCTGGAGAAGAATTTTTCCGGCTCAGTGGTCAATGAGTCGAAGATTTGTCTATATGTTGAGCTTTTGCGGTTGGGTTCTCGAATATTAGGTTCTAACGGTAAGTCGGCAGGGAAGCTGTCAACGTGAACGGTAGCGATAATGCAGTGGGGGTTTGCATTGAAAAACTGGTCTACTTTCAAAACCCAATTTTTTGGCATAGTTTTCAAAGCGCAGGAGTGTAGTGCATATTTATCCAGAGTATATAATCCCAAACCGAATGGCATCCTTGGAAAACTTAAAGCTGTATTAAGTAAGTTTTCAACGTTTGAATATTATGTCGTACAGTGACAGCAGAATTTCTACCACAATCAAAATCACGACATACCACTCTACTCGCTGGCTACTACTATGCTGCATGAACTCCAGTACCGTTTGTGCGGTTTGGCTAATTAGCTCTAGGAAAGCGTTCCAAGGCATTGTGGCGTTCACGGATTTCATATTCATCCTCCAAGCGCAGATATAAATTTTCTAACTGTGGGGATTCCCAAAGCAACTCTGGCTTATCGATAATCTCAACGCGACCTACTATTTTATGTTGAACTAACAACGTTGTGCCTAGTTGACGCAGTAATTCCCGACTCTGCCGCCGGCTTCTATTTTCACTCTGGAGGCTAGCCGCAAACGGTTCAATTTGATCGAATACAGTTGCTAGGCTCGTTTCATAATGAGAAAGAACAACACTTTTGGCCAAAATATCAGCCACAATCTGCAAGCGTTCTACACTCAATTCACAAAAGAAAAATTTTTCCTTCCTTAACTCGCTCATTCTCGACAATGTTGAGATGAACTTCCACTTCTTCTGTCTCAGGGTTGCTAAATAAGTCATGAACTAGAGAAGATAGCCCCCTCAAGAAGGCTGCTTTTTCTATAGGATCGAGGTTAAACAAAACAACTGCACCATAGCCTAGCAGCACCGCGCAACCTTGTTCAGCTACTTTCACCATTACTGGCATAGTCGCCAAGCAATCATAGTTTTCCAATTTCTGTAGATCAATCTTCTTACCAAGAAATAGGGCTTGTGCTTTAAAACTATCTCTATCACTAAAAAGGAGTTTCTGCATTGTTGCCCTATGCTATGTTTTGCCTATTAGTCTTTAGTAGTAGCGAACGCAATTGCTCCGGTCTTGGTAGAGATTACCACAATCGAGTCTACCAATAAACCTATTCACGACTACTTGTAATATTCTCCAGACAATACAATCGCCCTTTGCAAATGCTGGCGAACGCTCTTGTTTCTCCTCCTCTTGAGAGCGTACTGGAAAGCAATTACTAAACCACAGTGCGCTGCCTGCATTGGTATTACTGTTGAAACCAAAATTAGAGCGACCACGAATAGGGCTGCGTTCGCCCCTGGCGTTGGCAAAGCCATCGCTCCTTTAACAGTGACCAGTGACCAGTGACCAGTTATCAGTTCTTTTATGGGTTGAAGTCCCCCACCAATTGGTGGAGTGCGTTGGTGGTGGGTTTAAATCCCCCACCATACGCCTTCAGGACTGATAACTGATAACTGGTTTAATAGGCAGCTTAAATTTGCTTTAGCACAGAAGCGATCGCAGCCCTATTCGTGCGTTCGCCCTTGGTCTTGGGACAGCGCCATCGCTTAATTTCAGAACCAAGCTGTAGAATTAAGCCGCGGCAGATTTGCGAGACTTGGAACTCTTTTGAGTGACGGCTTTGTTAGTGGGTTTGCTGGATTTGGTGGTTGTGGTGGATTTTGGTTTAGTAGTGGATTTGGTGGTTGCCTTAGCTTTCGGTTGTACTAGACTTGTCCGAAAACTCCAAAGCCAGACTGTTCAAAGCTTTTAGACAAAACTTTGATATCTTCGTAAAAACGGAGTCATAAGGGTTTGATATAGTTAGTGATAGT